>CAWIII010000038.1:0-92314 GCA_963836065.1 uncultured Solirubrobacterales bacterium | reverse complement strand
GGTCGGCTTCGTCGGCGGGGTGGGGTTGGTCGGAGTCGTGCCGGTGGGGGGGGCCTACCGCTGCCCGAGCCCGGCGCCGGCTTGGTCACCGGCACCTTGCAGGCCCGGATACCGGCGCGGGCGGCGTGGATGTCACGGCGCAGGCGCTCGGTCTCGTGACGCTGACCGGCGAGCCGCTCGGCTGCCGCGAGTCCCTTCTTGCAGCTCGCCGACGGATGCGCGACCTTGCCAGCGAGCTTGTGCGCCAGGCCGGCGATACGGCGTAGGCTCGCCTTCGATGGACCGTCGTGCCCGGCTGCCGCGGCGACCGCGACACTGGCCAGAGACCTCTCCAACTGTTCGAGAGTCGTCGAGGCCCCGGCCGCGAATGCGGACCCGGGCGAACCGGTCGTGACGAACGCGAGCGTGACCAGGACCGCGAACCACCGCACATGCGCTGTCCGGTATCGAGCCCTCTTCGGGCGGCGGGACTCCATCGGCGCAGCGGTGGCGAGCATCGCGCGGACGCGAGCCCAGATGAGTGGGATGGGTGACATGGCTTTCTCGTTGTCGGGTTGAGCCATCAGGTCTGTCCTCGGTCCGTCCGTCTGGAGGAGATGTTTCTCAGGACAATGCGGCTGGTCATACGGGCGCTCCGCGGCGGACGCCGCTGTAGGTGCGGCGGAATTTGGGACTGACCTTCGAGCAGACTGACCCGCTGGGTGGGCTTCCGAGCGCAGGACAAATGTAGACAAATGATTGTGCTAGCGCCAGCCGATCGCGAGTCCCCGTCCCCCCCGCATAGGTCGTCTTCGCCTCGCCCCCGAGCCAACTGAGCCCTCGCCATGCTGACAGCCGGCATACGGACGCTCTAGAAAGCTCCACGCGAGAGCAGGCGGGGCCAGCAGTCCGTGAACCCGCCTGCTTTGACGGTCTCGAAGCAGCGAACCTCGCAAAACAGCGACGCTGATGGTGAGCCACGACCCAACGCGGGGGCCATCACGGGATTGATCCATCGTGTCCGACAGGGCTCGCCCAGCGCATTCACCATGTTCATCCGCTCCCCGGAGGCGCGAACCCGAGGGTGATGTGGCCGCCCTCGCTGGTGTTGGTGCCGATGTCGATGCTCGGGGTGAACGTCGTGCCGTCGGTTGAGAGCCACACCGGTCGCCCGAGGTCGTCGGTGGCGCCCGAGAGCTCCCACTCCCCCGCGGGCATGTCATAGACTCCGACTTGGCAGGCGTCGTCCGTCGACTTCGTGAGGGTCGCTGAATTCGCAGCGGACCCGTCGACCAGTTTCACCGCGGTGAATGTCACGCTCACCGAGTTCGCATCGGGCGCGGTCGGGTCGAGGTTGACGCAGTTCGTGATGCACTGCCATTGGTTGAGCGGGATGCCCGGCTCCGAGCGGAACAGCAGGCGCGTGGGATCGCTGGCGGACAGGATCGCGAGCGTCTGCGCGGCGGTTCCGCCGAACCACGGGAACGACGCGGTGACGCCCCATGTCCAGTAGGGCTGCACGGTGCTCGCGAGCTCTGGGATGGTGAAGTGCCCCGTTGCGTCGGTGCTCACCTGCCATTCTTGCCCGCCGTGAAACGCGATCGGTGAGGTGTTCGCGATCACGTCGATGGGGAGATTCGGGATCGGCTGGTTGTCGTCGTTGACGACCATCCCCTGGATATCCGGGGCGGGCGGTGGCGTCGTGGTGGTGGTGGTGGTGGTTGAGGTCGTCCCCGTCGTCGTGGTGGAGGATCCACTCCCGGTCGTGGAGCAGGCCGACAAGCGCTGTCGCGCCGTGGCGGTCGGTGTGCGGCCGGGCGGGATGACGGCGGTCCTGCCCGAGACGCGCGGCGGCGGCGAGCGCGGTCCGGCACGCCGGCGTCACACCCTGTAGCGCGTGCTCCAGGTTGACAGCTAGCCCGGAAACCGTCTTCAGGCTCTTGAGCGACGGGATACGGTGATGCTTCTCCTGCTGCGCGAGGGCCGCCAGCTGGGAGGACAGCCGCTGCAGCCGCTTCGCCGAGCTTGACGCCGGTGACGCGGCCGCGGCCGCGGCCAGCGGCAGTAAGCCGCCGAGCAAGATCGCCGCGAGAACACCCGCCCCTGGCCGCGCCAAACGCCGGATCCGCTGCAGACCGGAGCCCACCCATCGCCAACTCCCTCGACCGGCCGTCGACGTCCGCGAAGCATGCCGGTCTTTTGTGTTGCGCTTGTTCATGAGTTGCCTCCTCGCACACTCGGCGAACCTTGAGAGGTCTGCGACGGCGCCTCAGGAGGTTGCTCGGCCTCTGAGTGAAGAGTGTCTCGAGCTTCTGAGCAGGGTTCCGTCCGGCGGGTGTTCACGAGCTGCCCGTTCATCAGGCGATTCCTTGCCTCCGGCGGTCCGGCTGACGCGTGTGGTGGACGCGGTGCGCGGTCGCCCCGTCCGCTGCGGTCCGGCCGCCAATCGATGCTGGGTCCTGCTCGACGCCGACGCCGACGCCGAGCGGGTGGGCGCTGGCTTTGGCGAGCCGAGTCCCGCGCAAGATCGAAGTTCTGGAGAGAGTGATACATCGCCCTTCTTTGGGCCTAGTGGAGTACGGCGGAGAGGCTCCGGCATGCCGGTAACCGCCCGGTCACCTGCGGTCACAAGCCGGTAACCAGGCACGTTCAGGCAGCCCCCTGGGTCGCTGGGCCGCGCGGTCTCTGGGGCGCTGATCAGCTCCAGGCAGCACGTAGTAGCGTTGGCGGTTGGCGTGGAGGGTTTGGGCGTGTGACGAGCTTTCGGGTGTTGGGGCGGTCGAGGTTTGGGCGGACGAGCGTCGGCTCGTGCTGGGCGGCCGGCAGCAGGTAAAGCTGCTGGCGTTTCTGTTGCTCATCGCGAATCGGGCGGTGTCCGCCGATGCCGCGATCGATGCTGTGTGGGGAGCGAAGCGGACGGGCGCAGTCAAACGTCTGCAGATGGGCGTCTCACGATTGCGGCGGGCGTTGGAGCCGCTCGCCGAGCCGGACGGCCCGCGGCTGCGGACGGTCAGCCGCGGCTACCTGCTAGCTCCGCTAGGTCGTTGAAATCTTCACGGGGCCTGTCGTCTTTCAGGCCGCGATAGCGGCCTGCTTTATCTTGTCGTCGAGCGCTTGCTCGAAGGCTCGCCACGAGTTGGCGATTGGGCTGCGGGCGGTGAGCTCGGCGGGTAGCGCGGGGTCGAGTTCGGCGAGGCACGGGTTGACGATGCGCGTGTAGGTCTTGGTGAAGAAGACGGCCAGTCGGCGTCCCTCACTGGTCAGCTGGTAGCGCTGGGTGCGGGGGATCCGCTGGATGAACCCTTTGCGGCGCAGACGCCGTAGGTGGCCCTCTCCTTGGGTAGCTGTCCCCAGGGGCAAAGTAGCGGGCTATGCGACGGCGGCTGGGAGGTTGCCCGGATCGTCGTGGAACTTCGGTGACGATCCTCACGGGTTGACACTCATACGGTAACGGGCGATCCCGACCAGGACCTGCGAGCGGTCGCGTTCGGGCAGCAGATCGGTGACGTTCCGCTCCTTGTGGCGGTGACAGCGATGCACCAGGACGTGCTCGCCGAACACGCCGGTGATCGCCTTGCGCAGCGCCTTGCCGCCGTCGATCACGAACAGGATCGCCTGGTCGGGATCGAGGCCGCGGTCGACCACGTCAGCGAGCAGCATCGAGACCAGCGTCGCGTTCTCCGTGCTGCCCTCCCACAGCCCGAGCGGGATCTTCACGCCCTCGGTGCTGATCCCCAAGGCGACAACGTGCGTGCGATCGGCGATCTCGAGGCCGTCGAGCATCATCACCGCCAAGCGCACGTCATCCAGCCGACGCGCCCATCAACTCGCTCAGCGCAGTACGGGTCCGCTCGATGAACAGCTCCGACACCGTGCTCTTTCCCGTCGAGCTCGCTTCCTGCTCGACCTCCTCGCCGACTGGCTCACCCACCACCTGGTACTTGCGGGTCGAGACGACCGGCGAGCATCCGGTCCATCACCGCCCGCGTGAGCGGATCCCGATCGGCGAAGTACTCATAGCTCCGCACCGGCAGCTCATGCTCATCATCGGCCGTGCGCATCCGCGGCCGGCTCACCGGCACGCGCCGGCCGCCGAGCGTCATCGACCCGTCCTCGTGGCCGTGACGCTTCGCGGTCCGGTCCGGATCGTGCTTGCCCTTCGGCCCGACGACCGCATCGACTTCGCGTTCCATCAACTGATGCACGACCGTGAGGCCGAGCCCGACCGACAGCGCGAGCAGCCCGTCCCTCGCCGCCCCGACGAGCTCGCCGAGGGCTTCCTGAATCTCCGCAGGCAGCGGCAACTCCGACGCCTCCGCGCTCGTGACGACCTGCGGTCCGGATACCTTCTTCATGGCGGTCCTCCTGTCCTCTCGGACATAGGTTTAGTAGCCCCGAACGCTCCCAACCGGAGCGGACGAGGCGGGAGGACCGCCACTCAAAGTTCTACGAGGTTCCGGACAACCTCGCGGCTGGCTCGTTGGGTGCGAGCGGCAGTCCGAGCTCGAGCCGGTGGGCCATGTCGAGGAAGAACGTGCCGTAGGGGTTGATGTTGGACCAGAACAGGGGCGTGAGGCCGCGCCGGTCGGCGTCGGTGAGCCGGTCGGCCCATTCCGGCTCGGCCAGCACGTTCTGCACGAGCAGTGTGTTCATGAGCACGAGCGCGGATTGGAGGAGGTGCATCGCGAGCATCGAGACCTCCTGGGTTTCGCGGTCGGCGCCTTTGAGCTCTGAGCTGTTGCCGTAGAAGATGGTGGCGTTCGCGCTGTTCCAGTGCTCGATGACTTGCAGGCCCTCGTGGATCTCGCGTCGGAGCTGTTCGTCGGCGAGGTAGTCGCAGATGAAGATCGTGCGGACCGCTCGGCCGAGCTCTTCGAGCGCCTGGTAGGTGGGGTGCTTGGGGCCGCCACGGGTGAAGCGGCGCAGCACTTGCTCTGATTCGGCGGTGCCGAGCCTGAGCGCGGTGGCGTACTTGATCAGCTGGTCGTATTGCTGGGCGATCAGCTCCCAGCGGATCGGCCGGGTCAGGATCTGCTCGAGCCCTTGTAGGTCGCTCCGTCATCGGGACGGTAGAGCGTGGCGCTGCCGATGTTCTTCAGCCTGGGCAGCAGGCGGAAGCCGAGCAGGTGGCAGAACGCGAACCCGATGACCGAGGCGCCGTGCGTGTCGGTGTAGTTGGCCTCTATCTCCGCGTCGGTGCAGTGGCGCAGGAGCCCTTCGAGCATCGCGGCGACCTCGGACGCGGAGCAGGTCGTGAGCTGGCTGTGGATGCACAGCTGCTTCTTCTCGACGTGCCAGTAGATCATCACGCCGTGGCCGCCGTAGCGGGCGTGGAACTCGGTCATCAGGTTGGAGTCCCAGGAGCCGAACCGCTTGGAGTCTGAGGCGGTCGTGGTCGCGTTTCCCCACCACCGCGGATCGCGGTGCGTGAGCGTGGCGTTGACGATGCGAATGATCGCCGCGCGGAGGTTGTCGCGGTTGATGTGCGTCTGGCGGGTGCGCCTCAGCGTGGCCTCGGTCTCGCCATGCTCGCCGGCGGCGACGAGCTTTCGAGATCCCCATGTTGGTGCCGAGCGCGAACAGCGCGAGCAAAAGCCGCTTGCGCAGCTGCTCGCGGCCGACGTTCTCGCGCGTGGCGACGGTCGTGAACTCACTCGTGAAGCCGGTCAGGTAATCGATCTCCTTGAGCACGTCGAGCAGGTCGATCACCCCCCAGCGGCTGACGATCTCCCGCTTGAGCGCCTGGAGTCCTGGCGGCTCTGGCAGCTTGCCGAGCTTCGGGACCCGGATCCACACGTCCCCCCTTGCGGGTCGTGATCCTCACCCCGCCGGCCTTCCTGCGCCGCAGCGCGCCGGAGAGACGCTCAAGCGCGGAGTCCAGATCGGCGTGGAGCTTGTCGATGAAGACGGTCGGGTCAAGCGGCTGGAGAGCGCCGCGTAGTGCTGCTCGCGGTGTTCTTCGAAGTCCTGGGGAAGGTCGGTCTCCGGGTCGCCCCAGCGGCGCGAGCCCTCGATCCAGATCTCCCGGCGGCGGATCGCCTCCCGGAGGCTGATCAGCACGCTCAGCTCGTACGGGATCCGCTCCACCCGTCCGCGCTCGTCGATGACCGCCTGGCGCCACTGCGGTTTGACGACCGCCGTCGATCGGCACCCGCTCGGCCGGGTCGTAGAACTGGATTCGTTCCCGGTGCGCGTAGCGTCTGAGCAGCTCGCGCGCGTCCATCAGCGGGCGGTGGGCGGTGTTGTTGCAGCGGAACCGGAGCGTTCCGAGCACGGGCGGGAGCATCTTGCGGTAGTGGCTGCCGTAGGAGGAGCGAAGCACCGTCCGCACCCGCCCTCGGAAGGCGTGGTCGTTGGCCTGCGCCTCGCGCACCAGATCTGTGAGCTTCTCCTCGCCGACCACCGGCCAGATCGCTCGTCGGACCGTTTCGTCGGGATGCTCGAGCGCCGCCTGCGCGAGCGCGTAACAGCAATCCCCGTTTGCCGCGGACGTGCTTGAGGTCGGCGACCAGTTCCTGCTCAACGCGGTAGTCCGCGCGCGCGTCCATCTTGTGCACCGTCGCGATCAGCAGATCAACGAGGCTGTCGGTGATCTCGCTCGTGCGCGAGAAGCAGAAGCACGCCAGCAGCGTCAACCGCACCTCCCGCGGGTGGGCTCGCAGCCAGGAGGGGTGCTCGGCGGCCGCCCTGGCCCGCCACAGCGCGACCCGTTTCTCCTCCGGCTCGGAGAACAGGTCGGCGGGCAGCCCGATCGCGCGGGTCCGCTCAAGCCGTGTCGATCTCGCCCAGCAGCGAGTCGAGCCCGGCGGGGCCGGGATCACCGCGGAGCTCGGCGAACAGGCCCAGCCCGCCACCGACCGCCGCCTCGAGATTGCTGCGCTCGGAGTGCTCGTCGACCAGCTCCTCGAGCCGCTCGATCGCAACCTCTGGGAGCCGTGCCACGGTCCGCTTGCAGAACCGCTCGTCCGCGACCCGCCTGGCGCTGCCGATCATCCGGCCGATCCGGCCGGGCGGCTCCAGGCGCTCCTCACGGCAGCGGGACAGCAGCGCGTCGCGCTGGCGCTCCTCTCGGAGCTTCTACCGAGCACACCTCCCCCGCCAGCCATTCGGTCAGCCGCTGCTCGTCCGCCCGCGTCGGCTCGCGGAAGCCGAACGCACGGCGGATCTGCGCCCGGTGGTACTTGATCGTCCGCCCGGACCACTAGTAGTCCGCCACGGCGTCCGGCGGGACCTTCACCTGCCCGGCGACATACTCCACCGCGGCCTGCGGGAGCTCGCCGGGATGCGCGGGAAACCTGGCCTCGAGATCGAAGAACCTGAGCAGAAGCGCGAACCCCAACCGGGTCGCGCCGGACTTGTTGGCCAATAGCTCCCAGTCGCGGTCGATCAGCGTCCAAGAGGCGATCAGCTCCTCGGGCTGCCACTCGCGTCGCATCCGCCGAACCCTCCCGAGAACGCGGCCACCCGGCAACCGCCGATGCCGCTCGCTGCGAAGTAATCCTGCGCTCAACCGCGGTCGAGATCCTCAAGCGCCGCGCGGCGATCTTCAAGCTCCGAGCGCGCGTAGCGGCGCGTGGTCTTGACGTCGGCGTGGCCGAGGATGTCGGCGACCAGGACGAGATCGCGGCGCGTGATCGCGGACCAGGCGCGTCGCGACCGTGTGGCGCAGCGCGTGCGCGGACTCCTCGATCCCGGCGGCCGCCATCACCGCGGTGACGATCTTGCTCAGATCGACCGGACCGACAGCTGCTCGCCGGTCCGCGAGATCCACAACGGGCCGCTCTTGATGCTCGGCCGGCTGCGGATGGCCGGCGCGGTCGGCCAGCCATTCGCGCAGCGCCGCGCGCGCCGGCGGGCTCAGCGGCACGACCCGCCGCCGATCGCCCTTGCCGTGGCGGATCACCAGCTCGCCGGTGCGCTGCGTCAGCCGCACGTCGTCGACCTCGAAGCTCGGCGAGCTCGCCGATCCGCACGCCGGTGAGCATCAACAACTGCACGATCGCTCGGTCGCGGCTGGAGCGCAGCCGATCGGTCTCGCGCTGCACCGCGCGCAGCTGCTCGCGCGACAGCGCCCGCGCCTCCTGGGGGTCGACCTCGACCCGCCGGACCGCCGGCGCGCGGCAGCGCGCGCGAGTCCAGCAGCGACGTCGCTCGCCGCCAGCGCGAGATTCACCGTCGAGGGCGCCAGCCGCCGATCGACCAGCCGCCGGCGCCAGTCGCCGAGAACAGCGCGCCGGTCGTCCTCGCCGTCCGGCGCGAGGAACGCGTCGAGCTCGCCGCCAGCGACGAGGTGCTCGACCAGCTCGCGCACCCAGCGCCGATAGGCCGAACGCGTCCGCGCCGCCAGCGCCTGGCGCTCGAGCCAGTCGTCGTAGTCGTCGAGCACCGCCGTCCGCTTGCACGCGCGGATCTTGTCGGAACCACCGGACGGCCGACTCGAGGTCTCGACGAGCCCGTTATCCGCCGTCCGCGGGCCCTGAGGTTCCGCAAAGGCCGATTCTCGGCATCACGTCGACGCCGACCTCCGATGCGCGCGCCGTCGGCCCGGCGCAGCGGATCGTCGCTTCGGGTCGAGCCGTGCTTCATGTAGGTCGCGCTCTCGTCTCTGGTCGGACGTCGCGCGAGGCACGCAGTCGTTCGGCTCTCGCTATGCGTCGGGAGTCGGCGGAGGGTCAGTCGGCAGGTCTGCGGCGAGCGCCCCGATCACGGTCTGTAACCACGCCTGTTCATCGGCGGAGGCGCTCCGGATCCTGCGCCGCGCCCAGTCTGCGAGATCGCGGCGCGATCCGATCGCGGCGAGTGGCCCGGTGATCGCGTAGCGGCCGTCGACGAGCACCCACAGACCACCCTGCTGGTCGCGGCGGATGCGCAGCTGCTCGACCACGGACCGACCAGCGATTGCGTTGGGGCGCGCGACGTTTCCGTCGCGCTCCTCGTCCCATGACCACACGGTGAAGATCGGACGGCGGCCCGTGATTGGCCGCGGCGGACGTGGCGATGGCCCGATCGGCCCGGAGTGCCAGCGGTCGATCGCGGCGCGCGCACGCGGCACTGATTCCTCGTTGATCAGGAGGTGCAGGTCGTCTCCGGCTAGCAGTTGGGTCGAGCCGCGCGGTGGTATTGCCCTGTCTGCGCGAACAATGACGTTGACGAGCGCGTCGCGCGGGAGGCCGAGGTCGCGCACCCGCGCGCCGACGATCGCGTCGTCAGGGGCGATTTGATACTCGACAATTTCGGCGCCCAGCCGCCGGATCGTTCCGGACTCGACGAGCGGCCGCGGCAGGGCTGGTTCGCTCGTCGTCAGTCGCAGACTGTGCGCGAGCGCCTCGAATGTCGAGCCTTGTACGAGCGTCGAGAGCAGGACTGCGAAGAAGGCGATGTTGAAGAACTCGATGCTCTGCGTCACTCCCGCGATGACCGGAAACGTTGCAAGGACAACAGGAACGGCGCCTCGCAGACCCGCCCACCCGAGGATCACACGCTCGCCCCAGCCGTAGGCAAACGGCAGCGTCGCAACTACGACCGCTGCGGGCCGCGCGAGGAACATCATCACGAGCGCGAGAACGGTCCCCTTCACCGCCACGTCGCCAAGCCGCGACGGGAACACCAGCAGCCCCAGAGTCAGGAACATCGCCACCTGCGCAACCCAGCCGAGACCCTGGTGGAAGCTCACGATCGTGCGCTCGGCCGGCAAGATCGCGGATCCCAGCATCAACCCCGCCAGGTACACCGCCAGAAATCCTGAGCCGTGCAGGGAGTCCGCAGCACCGTACGCGAGCGCCGTGATCGCCAGCGATGCAACCGGATACAGACCCGCGGTGGCCAACCGCGCCCGCTGCAGGGCTTGCACCCCGAACCATCCGATCAGCGCCCCGGCCGCCAGGCCAATGCCCAACTCGCGCACGAACAGCGAGACGAGATCGAGAGCTCCGTAGGCCGGCTTCGTCAGCAGGTCGATAAAGCCCAGCACCAGCAGCACCGCGACCGGATCATTGAAACCCGACTCGCCCTCGAGCGTGCGCGCGAGCTTGCGGGTCAGAGTCGAGCCGCGCAGCAACGAGAAGATCGCAGCGCCGTCCGTGGACGACAGGATCGCCCCCAGCAGCAGGCCCTCTCTCGTCGAGAACCCGAACAACGCCGCCGCTGCGAGTCCCAAGACTCCCGCAGTGATCATCGTCCCCACCGTGGCCAGCGCTGTGGAGGCGCCGAGCACCGGTCGAACATGCAACAGACCGCTCGTCAACCCGCCCTCGAACAGGATCAGAGCCAGCGCGATCACGCCGATCGTTCGCGCCAGCCGGTAGTCATCGAAGCTGATCCAGCCCAACCCGTCAGATCCGAGAAGCATCCCAAGGCCGAGAAACAGCACCAGGCTCGGCACGCGCAATCGCCCCGCCAGCAACGACGCCAGCAGACCGGCCGCCAGCAGCGCACCCGCAGCAAGGATCAGATGTCCATCGGCCACACCTGAACCATGGCAACCAATCCCCAAGCGCGCACGAACGGCGCCTCACCCCGGGACCAACACCAAGCTTCGCATGCAGCCCGCGAGGACCCTCGACCCCGCCACCTTGAAACGTCACTGAGAGCGCGAGCGGGAGCAAGGGCCTCCCTGTCGCGTTTGGCGCGGAGGAGTCACGATAGCGGCGCCGTTCCGGGCGCCGAGCGCTTCCCCAATCGGACAGCAGCAGTCACGAGAGCCGATTCGCTCGCGCGGCCGGGCGGGACTTACTTTGCCCCTGGGGACAGCTACCCAAGGAGAGGGCCTAGTAGGCGGCGTCATCGGATGGCTGCCGCGACGAGGGCCGTGAGCGCCCTCGCGTTGCTGGTCGGGGCGGTTGTCCGTCTCGTGACCGAGCTAGCGCGGCTGCTGTCGTAGCCCGCTGAAGGCGGGGCGCTCTCGGGCGCCCCGCCCAGCCTTTTACTTCCGACCACCGACCCGACGGGCCCGCTCCTCCCGCTCCCCGTGGAACGTGGTCCGGTCGTAGCCGCCATGATCGTCTGTGCCGATCAGGTCGAGGATGTAGAACAGGTAGGCGACGACCGCCACGAACACGGGCACTCCTATGACGATCGCGAGCAGCCACCCAGGCATTCAACGCATGCCCTTGCGGGCCCGGCGACGCCCTGCCGCCAGCGCGCGTTCAGCGCGATCTGCGCCAGCGACGATCGCGTCCACACCCTCATCCAGAAGCAACGTAAGTGCCACCGTGACGATCCGTCCCTGGGACACGCCCGTCTGCTCGGAGGCTGCCGCGAGCTCGGCGATCAGCTCGGGCGGGAACCGGAACGACGTTGCGCGGTCGGCGACACTCCACTCCCGCCATTCCTGCGACACGGGAGGCTGTGGTGGTGCGGAGGACGCCACAGGCGGCGACGGGCGGTCGGCGCCGAGCGGATCATCGACTTTCAAGCCTTTCTGTCGCAGCGCGCTCACCGAACCGCCTCCCTGGACAGGCGCCCGTCAAGCAGACGACCGTATGCGAGCGTCACCGGACTGTCCGGCGCGGTAAGCGCAAGTGGCGCCTGTGAGGCGCCTGCGTGGGCAACAGCCGCACGGGCAGGGATGCACGCCGCCGGCGCAAGTTCAAGCCCATGGAGCGCGTCGGCAACCAGATCGCCCATGATCCGGCCCGGCTGCCAGCGAGTGAGGATCGGCACCAACGGCGGACGCGAGCCGCGTAAACGCTCGAGCTTGCCGACCGTGGCGCGCAGCTCGACGATGCCCTGCACCGACGCGCTGTCCTCTGCGCTTACCGGCGCGATTATGAGGTCGGCGGCCACGAGCGCGTTTACGACGAGCAGGCCGAGGTTTGGTGGGCAGTCGACCACGATGTGGTCGAACTGGCCGCTGACCGACGCGAGCGCATCTGCGAGATAGCGTTCGCGTTCGACTTCGCCAACAAGCGACATTTCGACGCCGGCGAGCTCGCGGGCGGCAGGCAGCACACTGAGGCCGTGGACGTCGGGGACGATGGCTTGCTCGGCCGTTGCGCGGCCGGCGAGTACGTCGACCAGGCTCAGCGGCAAGCTGCCGGTGTCAACGCCAAGCTGGCGGGTGAGCGTGCATTGCGGGTCGAGGTCGACGGCAAGCACTCGGTTGCCGCGAGCGGCGAGTAGAACGGCCACGCTGATCGCGGTCGCGGTTTTGCCGACCCCGCCCTTCTGGTTTGCGGTAGAGATCACCATAGACCGCGCAATATATCGCACGGGATACCGCGCGCTATAATGCACCCCGCCTCGCCCCGCCGCCAAGGGAGGGCCTCCGCTCGGAGAGGTTTCCCCCTCAAAGACTTAGCGCGCGGAAACCCGGCACCACGATCATGCCGCGACCTCACCTCGAAGGAGCAGCCCGAATGCCGCGCCCGCACCCGAAAACCATCCTTCAAGCAAGCCTCGCGCTCGCGCTCGCGTTCGCGCTGGTCATCCCAGCGTCCAGCATGGCCGCTCACCGACGCGCCCCCCGCGAAGGACTGCTCGCCTACCGCATTCTGCACGCCCCCCAGGGCGGGCTCGTGCGGGCCCCGGACGGCGCGGCGCTGCTCGTACCGCGCGGCGTGTTGCAATCCGACGCGCTCACGTCGATCACCCGCCTACGCGGCGGCCGCTACGACTTCAACATCAGCACGGCGTGGACCGGGCGCGTGCGGGTGACGTTGCCGCGGTCGGCGCATCGCACGTTCGTGATGCATCAGTTAGGCGGGATCTGGGTGCGCGAGGGCGCGCGCGGACAGCGGACGGTCTGGGTGCGTAGCCTGTCGGCGCTTTCGTGGCTGAACGACAAGATCAAGGCCGCGGCGTGCTTGTCGTGGGACCCGTTCGTGGTGCTGCGATGCTGGGTCAGTAAGGGCGTGAGCAAGGTGACGAGCGGGATGGGTGCATGGGTGCTCGGACATGCGATGAGCCGATGCCAGGCCCAGGTGATCTCAGCGTCCCTCTCGGCCAAGGTGGGGCCCGCCGCGATCCTCAGCGCGATCGTTTCCGCGGAGACAGGAGCATGCGTGCAACACGTTGGCGGTGGAGATAACTGCGTCAACGGTCCAGGAACGTGCGGGGGATCCCAGCCGATCCAGCCGCCGCTCGTGAATCCACAGCCAGTAGCGGTCAATCCGCAGCCCAACCCCGCGCCACCGACTCCGCCACCGCCTGTGCAGCCACCGCCTGTGCAGCCACCGCCTGTGCAGCCACCGCCTGTGCAGCCACCGGCCCGGTCGATTCAGATCGGATGGAGCGGCGCGCATCCCCACTGGATCTGGATGACGCTCAACGGGTTCCCCGCCGGTCAGCACGTCTACACGTGCGCGTTCTTGGGTGGGATCGGCAACGCCAGCTTCACGCTGACCGAAACCTCATCACCGCAAACGTGGGATAACGCCCACACGTGCTACACGCTCGACCATCCGGACACCGTCCAGGTGATCGTCGAAGGTGTCGCGTCGAACGTGATCTCGCAGTAAGAGCGCGCAAAGGACGGGCCGGCTCACCGCGCGGCGAGCCGGCGCGGCGCCACGAGATCCCACGTACCACCGCGCCTGCGCGGCCGGCGCACCCATCGACAGGAGAACCCATGACCACCACCCTGCAGCTCACCACACTCGGCAGCAGCTCCGTCCGCATCGACCTCGACCCCGGCAACTCCGACGCCCAAGCAGCATGACGTCGCGCGCGCGCCTGCTAACAACGATCCCCCTAACGCATCTCCGGGCGCACTCTGCACGCGAGAATGCTCCCGTGGATGCGTTGGTCCGCGACGAGAATGCCTGACTTACCGGAACGGGCTGCCGCATCGAGGGGTGCAATCTCAACTTGAGAATGCACCCGAAGATGCGTTAGGGGGACAACGATTAGTGGACGCTACGTTGCCCCTCATGACACGGACCGAAGCACTGGCCCTCCGACGGAGGACGCTCTCCAGGGTCCAATCGGCGAACCGGTGCCCGAGGATGACTCCATGCAACGTGTCCCCGACGTCCACGAACGTGCAACCAGGTGCGAGCGACGGCTCGACGAACCGATACTCGTGCTCGCTCTCCCAGTCATAGAGCTACGATCACCCCCGGTTCCTACCCGCCAACACAGCGGATAGGAGCCCGCAACCGTCGCTCGACAGAGCGATGCGGCCGGCCGACATACTCAGCGGCCATCGCTTAGCGGCACTTCTCGTTCCGTTGTTCCCCACGGGCCGCGGCCTCGAGGCGCTTCTGCGTGGCGGCGAGATCCTTCTCCAGCTGGGCGCGCAAGCGCTGTTCGGCGTCGAGCGCGGCCTGTGCGCGGCCGTGCTCGAGCTCGGCGGCCTGGCGCGCGTCCCGCTGCGTGCTGAGCTCTCCCTCGAGCGCCGCGCGCTCGGCGTGCGCCTCGTGCGTCAGACGGTCAAAGCGCTCGACGGCGGCCTGCGCGCGCTCGTCGGCTTGCTCGGCCCGTCGCTCCGCCGCGCCGGCGAGCTTCTCTGAGCGCTCGGCCTCCTTGCGGGCGACGCTCCGCGTCCTTGACGGCGGCCTGGCGCTCCAGCTCAGCCTCGCGGACCTGTTCGAGCGCCCGCGCGCGCTCCTGCTCGGCCTCTTCCACGCGCGACGAGCGCGTCGGCCCGCTCTTGCTCGGCCTGCTCGGCCCGCGCCAGCGCCTCTTGCGCCTGTACGCCGGATTTGCTCGCCGACGCCTCCGCCGCCGTTTGCGCCGCGACGGCGGCGTCCGCCCTTGAAAGCGCGTCCTGGGCGGTGCGCTCGGCTTCCTCGGCCCGCGCCTGCGCGTCGCGGGCGCGGCTCGCAGAGCCGCGTCGGCAGCGGCTACGGCTGCCCCCGCTGCGCGGTCGCGCGGCGAGCGGCGGCGCGCCGAGGGACGTTCGCGCCGGGGCGATCGCTCGCCGCTCTGCGGCCCGAGCTGGCCGCAGAGCTTCGCGACCTCGACCCGGGCACGCTCGGGCCAGGGTCACGGTCGCGCGCCTGGTGGCGCTGCTCGCAGTGCGGGCACGAGTGGATCTCGACCGTCAAGCAGCGCGCCGCCACGATGCTCTTTGTTGTCGTCCGACTGTTCTGCCATCGTGGAGACATGTCGCGCGACGTGTCGCAGTCCGGTATGGCCGGATCTCCGAACGGCCGTGATCGCGGCTCTCTGGGTCGGGGGGTTCGATCGTGAGCGATCGTCGCCTTTGGCTTGACGAGGCCTGCCCGGACTGTCGGGCGGCGCCGGGACTGCGGTGCCAGACCCACTCCTACAAAGGCAAACCGCTTTTGTGGCTTCATGGCTCGCGCGGCTGGCGACAGCGCGCCTGCCCGACGTGCAAGGCGGCGGCCGGTGAGGTGTGCTCCACGCCGGCCGGCCGGCTCGCCGCCCGTCCGCACACGGCGCGGCTGCGCTACGGCCGCGGCGAGCCAACGACTGACTCGGTCTGGCAGGAGCTCGAACAATGGGGCGCCACGATCGCGATCGTGCGGTTCTCCGGCGGTTCCGGCAAGCCGGGGAGCATCGCCGCAGTCACGATCGAGGACGCCGACCAACACGAGCTCACGCGGTGGAGCTCCGGGGAGGGGCCGCTGCCCGACGAGCTCGCCGCCCCGATCTGGGGCCGCTACGCACTGTTCCGCGGTCACCCGCGGATCGTCGGAATGGTCCTCTGGGACGTCGCGAACCGCGAGGTGCTGAGCTCCGGCACACGCGGCGAGCAGCAGTTCAACGAGGTGCTCATCCCGAGGCCCCCCGCGCGCGCGCCGCTCCCCTGGCACCGCGATACGTCGCGCGACACTCGCCGCTGAGGTACCGCCGCCGCCGCCTATCCGCGTGTGCGAGCGCTGCGGCACGGCCATCGCCTCGGAGGCGCGCAAAGAGGCCAGGTACTGCTCGAAGCTCTGCCGGCAGGCCGCATCGCGCGCCCGTCTGCGGGAACGCTCCGGACGCGCAGGACTCCGCGCCCCGGAGCAGTGCGCTCACTGCTCCGGGCCGATGCCTGCGGGGTTGCGACCCGAGGCGCTCTATTGCTCAAAGCGCTGCCGCCAGGCCGCATCGCGCGCCCGCCTGGCCAGCAGAGCATGACTTCGACACGTCGCGCGACGTGTCGCCATCACCTATCGGGCGGTTCCGATAAGCCAGTCGGTGCTGCCTGGGCTTGCCGTTGTGGCTGAGCGCGAGCGTGACGTCGGGAACGGCAGGCTGCAGAGGGCTCGGAGCCCAGGCGAGTTCCAGCGCCGCGCGAGCGGCACCGGCTGCGGCGCGCTGACCTTGGAGCTTGGCAGGGAGGGTTGCCGAAGACGCCGCCGATGTCGTCGCTGTGGAGGTCCAGCTCGTGTTCGGTGACCCAGTTGAGGATCTTCATCGACCGCGTCGCGGGGGGCGCGTGGACGCTTGCTGGGGCTGCGCTGGCGGATCCTCGACGGTGTCACCGAGCGCCGTGACGAGCTCGGCGGCGGGGAGCTTGAGCACACGAGCCGTCCGTTGGAGGTTTCGGTGGGTGTGAGCGATGCGGTCCGGGTCGGCGAGTTCGTCGGGGACGAGGGCAGCTCGGGCGAAGCGGCGGGCGTCGTGGTCGGTGTAGGGGCCGGGCAGTTCGCCGGTGAGCACTTCGCGCGCGTACGCGCACATGTAGAGGACGAACGTCAGCAGCGGGTCGCCAGCGGGGAGCCGTTCGAGGTCGTCGGCGAGGAAGAACCGGGTGGCGGTCGCGCACGCGACGGGCCGCCCGCGGTAGGTGATCGTTTGGAGTCTCATGGCTGCTAGAGCGGTCATCGATGCCCGGTTCACCCCGACCCTTCGGTAGCAACGCGATTCTGTCCGGTTTACGTTAGACGCGGTTCGGGCTTGGAACGGCCCGACACCAGGCGGGGCCAGTCGCCGTCCGTCCCTGTTAGACGCGGTTGATTCGGCCTCTTCTCTGAGGCCGCGCTCCGCGTTAGACGCGGTGGATGCCACTGATCACCGCGTCTAAGCAGTATTAGCCGCTCCATTGTGGGTTGTCGCCTCGGGTGGGTCATGAGCCTTGGTTGTGGCCGACGCTCTGTGGCCAGCGACCGCGGAAGCGTGGGCGATCCAGCCGCCCGCGTGATTACGCTTGCGCAATGTCGTCTGTTAGCGAAGTTCAGACAGAGCTCCTGCACGAGCAGATGATCCCGGCGTTTCTGGCGATGCTCGACGACGCGACAGCGCTTGACGAGCCGGCCTATCTGGAGCAGTTCGCCGCGACTCTGCTGGTACCGCTGGAGCAGTTCGAGATGCCCCAGCACGTGGCTTTCGCAGTCCTTGACGCAGTCGAGGCGCTTGGCGACATTGACGCCGCGGGGTTGCTCGCGGCGCTCGGCGTGCTCGGCGCCGAGCCGCTGGCCGCGCGCTCGCAGGCGGCCGCGCAGCGCCTCGCCGACAAGGGGATCGTCTCGCCGATCGCTGGCGAGCTCGGGACGCTCGCCGTGCAGGACGCCGCACGGATTGACGGCCCGGACGCCGAGCTGTTGGTCGCGCTGCTGCGCCGACCGGGCGCGCGAGAGGTCCAGGCGGCGCTGCTGGGGATCGAGCATCACGACGTAGGCGACGTGCTCGTGGCGTGCTCGATCACGCCGCCGGGGCCGATCGCCCCCGTACGCGAGCTGCTGTCAGACGGCGTGCACGGTGTGGGCGCGCCTACGTCGATCACGGCCGACGAGCTCACCGCGCGTGTTCTCGCCGCGGCGCAACGCGCGGTCGATGCGCAGATCTCCCTCGGGCACGAGACCGGGCCGGCGCTGGTGATCGTGTTACGCGCGCTCACCGGTGACCCGACCGGGCTGCCGCGCCCAGCTGTGCTGGCGCCATGGAAAGACGACCCGCAGCTGATCGACGACGAGGACCAAGACGACGACCAAGCCGACGAGGACGAGGACTCCCAGCGCGAGATGGACAAGCTGCTTGACGAGTTCGAGCAGCATGCGCGCGCGACACACTCGGCTGGTGGGGTGGTGTGGCAGCACGGTGACTTCGTGGCGTCCTCGATGCTGCAATACAAGCGCGACTACGCCGACGGGCGCCTGTGCCATTGGACGCGGGCAGATCTGGCCGAGTACCTACTCGATCACTTCACGCGCAAGATCAGCGTCGAGGACCAAACGCTCCCCGCGGTTCCCCACTGCGCTTGCGCGTTCCTGGAATTCCTTGACGCACGGGCGAGCCTCTCCGGCCAACCGCTCGAACAGCTCGAACAGGCCTGCCACGCGTTGCGCGGCGAGTTCCTCGAGCGTGCCCGCGACCGGTCACGATGGGGACCGGCGAAGTCGCTGGTCATGCAGATGCTCGCCGAAGGGATCGACCCAAGCGCACCGGGCGCGATGGACGCCTGGATGGCCGACTTCAAGGGAGTGTCGGAGGAACCGTGTAAGCGTGATCGAAAGGACTGGTCATGCCATCCACATTCATTCATCCAGATCTGATTTCTTGTTCGAGCGAGGAGCGGAGCGAGCCCGCAGGGCGAGCACAGGTGTGCCGGGCACGGATGCTGAGATCGGAGGTGGAAGTCCTGTCCTGGAGCCCTGACAGGGGGAATCCAACATCGAAGAGGCAAGGGCGCGGCCCGGAATTGACCGGGCGGCTCCAGTGCGGCTTGGTTATGCGCTGCGGAGCTTCCGTGAGGGCGTGTCTGGAGGAGGCCATAGATGCGTTGCGGTCGCGAACGAAAGTGAAGCGCCGTAAGGCGCCCCTCGGTTGGGTGAGCTGGCCTGCAGCAGCGATGCCCGATACCTGCCGATACCGGAGGGCGTAGTGGCGACGCGATCTCAGCGAAATCTCAGCGTTTCACCCCGGGAGATCTGCTGGGTTCCGGCGAGGTTGCCGGTAGGCCGGAGAACGAAAGGACGAAGGTCGATGGCCCAGCAGAAGTCGGAGGACCGCGTAGTACTGGAAGGCGGGTGTAATGCCCGCTGAGTCCGGCCGCGCAAGCGTGGGCGGGCAAGGGAAGGCGGTCCCGGTCGATCAAATGACGGTGCAGCTCCACCTGCCGATCGCAACAGCAGATATGCCGAAGGCGATCGTCAATGCGGAGACCGCCCCGTCTGTGACGATGGAAGGAATGTCGTTGCCCCCGTTCAGCCATCGCTGGCTCGATGGGGATAGATCGAGGTCGCAAACCGGCCGGCGGCGGGGGTCATAACCCACCGTCCCGAGGAGCCGTGTGCGAACAGCGCAAGCACGGTTCTGTGGGAGCCGGGACGGGTAACTGTCCCGGCTACCCGACCGATCCGAAACCGTCGAGCGGCGAGAGGTGTTGCCCGGACTGCCGGGTGGGCCGGGGGTCGATGAGCAGCCGCTTGAGATCTCTGACGAGGTCCTTGATGCGTTGCTCTCAGGGGCGAGGACCGCTGAGGAGATCGCGGGCCCAGACGGGCTGCTGGGGCAGTTGACGCGCCGGCTGTTGAACCGGGCGTTGGAGGCGGAGCTGAGCGAGCATCTCGGCTATGAGCCCGATCAGGCGCCGCCCGGTGGCGTGGGGAACGCGCGCAACGGCAAGCCGTCAAAGACGATCCTGACCGATCACGGACCGCTGCGGATCCGCTCCCCGCGGGATCGCAAGGGCACGTTTGAGCCGCAGATCGTCAAGAAACGTCAGACCCGGTGGGTTGGGTTCGACGATCGCGCGATCAGCCTCTACGCCCGCGGTCTGACGGTCCGTGAGATCCAGGGACACCTCGCGGAGATCTACGGCACCGAGGTCTCGCCGGATCTGATCTCGAAGATCACCGACACGGTGCTCAGCGACGCGAAGGCGTGGCAGAACCGGCCGCTGGAGCGCGTCTACCCGATCGTCTACCTCGACGCGCTGATCGTGAAGATCCGCGACGGGCATACGGTCCGAAACCAGGCGTGCTACGTGGCGCTGGGCGTCAACCTCGACGGCGAGCGTGACGTGCTCGGCCTGTGGTTCCAGCAGACCGAAGGCGCGAAGTTCTGGCTGCACGTTCTCACCGATCTGAAGACCCGCGGCGTCGCCGACATCCTGTTCGTCTGCGTCGACGGGCTGACCGGCTTCCCGGAGGCGATCGAGGCGACCTTCCCGCACGCGACCGTCCAGACCTGCCTGGTGCATCAGGTCCGCTCCAGCCTGCGCTTCGTGTCCTACAAGGACCGCAAACCGCTCGCCGGCGACCTGCGCAAGATCTACACCGCCGTCGACGCCGAGCACGCCGCAGACGAGCTCACAACGTTCGCCGAGAAATGGGATCACCGCTACCCGATGATCTCAGCCAGCTGGCTCGAGCACTGGGAGCAGATCACCCCGTTCCTGGCCTACCCCGCCGACGTCCGCCGTGTGATCTACACCACCAACTCGATCGAAGCCCTACACCGCCAGCTACGGAAGATCATCAAGACCCGCGGGCACTTCCCGACCGAGGACGCCGCCCGCAAGCTGATCTACCTCGCGATCACCAAAGCCGAGACCAAATGGAAGCGCGTGTTCAACTGGCCAGCCGCCTTGGCCGCATTCAAAATCGAGTTCGGTGACCGCATCCCCGACAACTGAAACCTGACTGTCACTACTTGACACACCAGGAGTAACTGTTACTATCAAATAGTCAGCTTACACGGAAGAACTGACACCCTCGACTTCAACGCCCGACCACCAGAGCAATGCGACGCCATCGTCGGCCCCGCCGCCGATGGCATGATCTACGCCGCGAAACCCGGCCCCGCCATGTCGCACGCGCCCAAGCAACGCGCCAAGCGCCGCAAAGCGCAGCGCACCGCACGCAAACGCAACCGACGCTAACAACCCGGGGGGCCACGCATCCCCGAGGCGGAATGCGAGCAAGATGTTGACTCTCGTGCCTACGAATGGGGCGACCCGCGGCTAGGCCCAACGGCGACTAACGCTTAGCGTTGGATTTCGCAGACTTGTGGTCGGAACCCCCAGACTGCCGGCAGCGCGGCCGGTGTGCGCGCCGGGTCGTGCTTCGCGATCGCGCGCAGTTGCGTGCCGTTTGGATCGCTGAGCGCGCGCTGCGCCTCGGCGAGCGGGCCGGCGAGGATGTTTTGCATGTTGCGTCGGTCGCGGTCGATCGCGCGAAGGTCAAGCCCGATCCGCGTGGCGATGGTCAGCACGTCCACGAGCCGGCCGACGAGTCCGACGGCGTCGCAGTCGCTGACAGCTGGGTTGAGGATCGCCACCATCTCGGCCTGGAGAGCGATCAACCCGTCCGGCGCTGGCGCGGCCGGCCACGCCATCCTCAGGTCATGCCGGCAGCGGTGATCGCGCCGGCCGGCCCGACCGGCGGTCGGGCGCGAGCAGGCGGTCAGCAGGTCGGGCACACGCTGCGCCCGGAGCCCGGCGTAGCGTTGGGTGCCGCCGCAGGCCGCGCATCCGCTCGCGAGCATCGCCGCATGGGTGGGGCACGCCAGATACCACGGCAGTCGCCACGCCGCCAGCCAGCGCCCGCCGCTCTCGCGCAGGCAGCCAGGGCAATAGCGGCTTGAGACCATCGGCCGCAGCACCCGTGCGAACCACTGGACAGCGCGGCGGCGACCATCGCCACCGTCGGGGACACGCCCTTCGATCAGACGGTCGTATCGCGCCAGGCCGAACCACAGCGCTCTCACCCGTTCAGGGTCGCTGCCGTAGGCACGCGCGGCGATCCGCTCGGCATCCAGGGCGGGATGGCCGAGGGCGACGTTGGCGCCGTGCAAGCGCAGCAGTTTCGGCGAGACGCCGAGCGCCCGGCCGACCTCTCGCCCGGACATCAGCAGCCGCTGCCCGTAGGCGTCAAGCCAGCTGTCGAATGACTCGCCGGGAACCGGGTCCAGGCGGATCGGGATCCGCCCCCCGGCAAGGATTGCGCTCACGCCGCGTTCGCCACGGCCGCGCGGGCGGCGTCCACGCGCGTGGTGAGCAGCCCTCGCTCGAAGGCCGCTGCGAGTTCCTGGCGGGCCCGGTCGGCCGCCTCGTCGTTGCGGATCTGATCAAGCAACTCGGCGGTCAATCGCTCGGTGCGGGTGCGGATCGCGCGCCAGCAGCCGCGGCTGATCAAGGTCATCAGCGAGGCGAAGTGCCCGGTCGAGCGGGCGTAGAGGTAGTCGGCGAGGTCGTCGGCGAGCATCCCCTGATGCGCATCGATGAGGACCAGGTCGCGCTCGATCGCCAGCAGCAGCCGTCGCCAGGTGCGACGCCCCTCGTCGCTGGCGATCTCAAACGGGCTCAGCGACAGCGCAGTCCAGCGCCTAGCGGTCTGCGCCAGCGCCTCGTCGGCGGGGCCCAGTCCCTCGCTCAGCATCTGCCGCTCCAGGATCCCCACGCCGACGAACAGGAACGTGACCGGGAACTGGCTCTGCAGCCATTTGAAATGGTTCGCGATCTCGCGACCGTCGCGCCGGTTCATGTCAAGGAAGTGGACGTCGTCGACGATGATCAGCCGCGTCTGGCAACACAGCACGCAATCGGTCGCCCGGTCAGCCAGCAGCGCCGCGTTGCCTCGCGCCCAGCCGGGATGCTCGAAGAACCGGCACAGCGCCGAGTTCAAGCTGCGCATCGTCGTGCTCGAGGTCAACGCAAGGTAGACGACCGGCACCCGGTCATGACCGTCGGGCGTCGATGCCCCGTGGAGCTCGCGCTGCTCGCGGTGGTAGCGCACGCCGTAGCAGACCGCGGCCGTTGTCTTCCCCAGACCCGGCAACGCGGACAGCACCGCCGAGCCGCGGACCCGGTCGCCGTCCTGGCGATTTGTCTGGACAATCTCCTCAAGCTCATCGAACAGCGTCTGCATCTGCGGGGTGACGATCGGCCCGAGGTTCGCGTGCCAAACCGCCCGCTGATCGTCGTAGCGCCGACACTCGACGCCACCCAGCGCGCCCAGCTGCGCCCGCGTGTAGCGCTCCGGCGCGACCCGCGGCGCCGACTCGGCGCGGGCGAACAGCCGACCTTGCGCGACAAGGTGTAGTCGCGCTCAAGCTGCCCGCCATCGGTCACGAGAAGCTCCCGAACGCCTCGCGGTAGTAGTCGCCGTCCAGCTCGTCAGCCGCGACCGCGTCAAGCTCGGCCGTGTCGTCGTCATCCCTGAACAGCTCACCGCTCGGCTCCTGCGGCTCATCGCCGGAGGCGGCGCCGGTTCGCTTGCCGACCGCACGCACGCTTGCGAGATCGGTCACCGTCGCCGCCGACTCGCCGGCGGCCGCCAACCGGTCTTGTCGCTGCTGAGCCAGCCGCAGCGCCATCCGCCGCTCGGTCGGGTTATGCGTCAGCCCCGCGTCCCACCGCTCAAGCAGCTCGGCGGGCGCCCGACGGTCATCCGGGAAACGCTCGGTCTGGCGCGCGAGCCTGCGGGCGTAGGCGAGCGCCTCGGCGCTGAACGGCACGGTGATCTCGCTGTAATGCTCCCAGGGCAGCACGTGCCACTCGCTGCTCAGCGGGTCCTGAAAGAACACGCGCCTGATGTCGTCGGGATCGAACCGGATCGGCCACTTCCCCGCGTGGCGACCGGTGAACTCGCTCTGACGGTTGCGACACCCGTTCAACCCAAGGCCGTCGTAGCGCTGACCGTACAGCTCGACGCCGTAGTGCTGGATCGTGCGCCACGCGACCGGGAGAAAGTCGTAGACCAGATCCGCCCGCGCCGGAACGAGCATCTGCCCAGCCCGAGCGACACCGATCTCGAACGCGTCATTCGGGCACAACTCCAATCCCGGCACTTCCGGGAGCACCAGCCCCTGATGCGGCCGCCGGTGGTAGCGCTCGGCGACCCACTCGCGGATGATCAGCTCAAGCTCATCAACGAAGTAATAGGCCTCGAGCTCCGGGTGCTCGCCACGGCCGTAGACGTCCGGTCCCTTGTAGCCAGGCAGCGCCGCCAGCAGATCCTCGCCGATCGTGCGAAAGATCCGCTCGACCACCGCCTTGTCGGTCGGCTGAAGCGGCCTGGCCGGCTGGATGCTGATCCCCAACCGCTGGCAGACCGAGCGCAGATGCGCCGACACATAAATCTTGCCGTGATCGAGCACCAGCGTCTCCGGCGCCACAGCCGGCAGACCGCCAGCCGGCTGATCGCCAGAGGCGATCAGCACGCCGCTCGGAACCCCGGCATACGGCAACAGCCCGCTCCCCGTCCGCGCCCTCGAGTCCGGGCAGATCGCCTCGAACAGCACCAGCGACGCGTCCACCGCCTTGGTCGAGACGGGCGAGAGCCGCAACGCCACCACCGAGCGGCTGAACAGATCGACCGCGATCGTCAACTCCAACCCCACCCACCGCAGCGTCACGGGGTCCATCGCGAACACGTCAAGCGTGGTCGTGTCCACCAGCAGATACTCGCCCGGACGGGTGGCCACCAGCCGCCGATAGGGCGCACCAGGACGGCTCGCGATGCTGCGTTTGGCCTTCGTGCTCCCCGCCAGCGCGTTCGTGCCGCGCACCACCTCGCCCACCGCCCGCTTCGCCTTCCATCGCTTCGGGATCACGTCCGGGCCGTGCCGCTCGGCGACCCGCGCATCGACGCGATCGAGCAGCAGCTCCCGCGTGGGTCGGCTCGCGCCGACATGCTCATCCAGCACGGCGCGCAGCCCATCCAGCCAGCGAGGATCGATCCCGCGCAGCGGGTCGCTGGCACGCTGATGGCGGCCGTCAATCAACCCCGCCTCCCCGTCCAGCTCAAACGACCGCACCCATCGGCGCACAGTCGTCACCCCGACACTCAGCTCCTGGGCCTTGGCGCGGTAGCGATCCATCAGCCTCGTCCCGGGCTGATAAGCGGCCCGCGGCTCGCCAGCCAACGCGTCCTCCGCACTCCCCGACCGATAGCCCGTCAGCAGCTCCCGCACATGGCCGGCGCGCTCGCACACCAAGGCCAGCTCAAGCTCACTGAGGCTGGCCAGCAGCGGCCCGACTGCGCTCATCGGCCGGGCATCTGGCGGATCGAGCAGACGGCCCCTCGGTGCTGACAGCAGATCCGCGATCCGCACCGCGCGCGACCGTCCAGACCCCTGCTCCTCGACCGTCGCGCGATCGCCCTCGAGCGCGACGACGGTCCACACGCCGGCGTCATACCTAACCCTCGACCCGACTGCCAGGCACCCGACGCTCACAACAGCACCTCCAGTTCGGTCTCGCCAGTCAACGGACGCTCCAAGTCCGCCCGCAACCGGCCGCACCACAACAGGTGCAGCACCACCGGTCGCGGCTCGGCCACCCCCATGTCTCTCAGCGCCACCTCCGCCGCGGCGATCGTCAGCACCGCGTCCATCCGCAGGGTGTCCTCGACACCGGCCAATGGCCCTAGCAGCGCCGCGCGACGGTAGCCCGCCAAGAACCGGACGTTGGCCAGCAGCTGCGGATCCGCGCCGCTCCACACCTCGTGCTCCCAGCCGCGCCCGGCGAACACGCGCGCAGCCCACCCCAACGATTCCGCGACGCGCGTGTCTTCCAGCCGATCGGCCGGCTTGACGTTGACGATCATCACCGACCCGTCCGCTCGCCTGAGGAGAAAGTCCGGCACGTGCCGACGATCCGCCTCGCGCACCAGGAACGGCTGCGCGGCGATCCCGACGATGTCGGGATCAAAGTCGGCCAGCAGCAGCCGGGCGAGCTCAAGGCGACTCTCGTAAACCACATGGCCGGCGGCGGTCGCCGACCAATACAGACCAGGCAGGTGATGCTGCCCGTGATGCGAGCGGATCGCCCGCCACGGAACCGCCGACAGCACCGTGGCCGGCGTCAGTTCAGCCAGCGGCATCTCGCGCGTGGATCCGTCCACCAAGCGCACCGATCCACGTACCGGCACACCAGCAACGGTAACCCCAGAATCGGACAGCACCGATAGGGGTGGAATCCCACAACCGCACGCCCCTGCTGCTATTCGATCAAAGCACCGCTTTGGGCGGCGTCCAGCGAGAGTGCTGAGTTCGTTCCATTGTATGAGTCTCATGGCCGCGCACAGCGGCGCTCACAGGTTCTGCTTCTGGGCAAATCCAGGAGCCGCAGATATCGGCGTGATCGTTAGCTCCGGCAGACGGGATGAGTTTCTCAGCAAGCACCCCGCCCCGCTTGTCGGTCGGCGATTGTCGATCGCAGGCTGAGCGAGCGGTTCCGCAATTACCCTTCAGCCGGGTGCTGTTCGCGCGGCTTGAATGTCCCGATGCCACGGAGGGCCAGCCACCGGTTGTCAGACCAGTCGGACGTTGACCCATCGGATCTTCGGCACGAGCACGCGGATCCGGACCGGTACCGAGACAGCTGTCTGGGGGGAGAGCACCAGCCTCACCCTACGCGGGGTAGATGGCCTCCGGCAGCCGCCACACGACCTCGTAGCCCAGCAGGGCGGGATCATCCAAGCGCTTGGCAAACGCGCGCTCGAGGGCAGCGATCTGAGTCGCGTATCGCCGCGCAGCTTCGAGCTTTCGGGCAAACGCCGATGGCGTCAGCCGGCAAACCTCGGCTACAAATTGATCGTGCGGCACCCCAATGGTGGCCAGCGTCGCTGCCCACGGGTCCGCGCCGGCGTCGTCCCCTTCTCCCGTTACCCACGCGGGGAGGCCATACGCGCCAGCGTGAGGGAAGTCGGCGTACAGGGCAACGGCGAAGCCCTCCGAGCGTAGGGCCAGCGCGGCAGTCCGGACTGCCACGTGATCGGGGTGGGGCTCAGCCCCAGCTTCTCGCGCAATGGGGGCGTGGAGGGCGGGGCCGAGCGCGCCTGGCCCGAGCACCAGAGCGCCTGGTGCAAGCGCCGCTCGCAAAGCGCGCAGGACCGGCGCGAGCGGCTGATCGCACCGTCTGTACTGGCGGTCCAGGAAGTCGAGGTTCACGGGCGCGCGTCCGGCGAGCGCCAAGGCTGCGCGATCTTCCGCCACACGCTCGTTGACGGCCTGACCGGGGTCACGGCGCCCGCTGAGCTCGTCCCACCAGCCCGCTGCGGCGTCTGGCGGCGGCCTTCCGGCGAACACGTTGACCACGCGCACATCATCCGGACCGTCGAGTAGATGCCAGCACGACAGGACAGCATCGTCAAGGTGGGGCGACAGGATCACCAGCGGAGAATCGACGGAGTCCGGCAACGGTGTCCGCTTATCGACGGAGGCGCGGCGAGCATCGGCTCGTTGATGCATCAGCCGATCGCGGCTCTGGTGGCTTCGCGCACGGCAGGCGTTTGGGCGGCGAGGGCCCCTGTGAGCTCTCCGCGGGAGTGGATGTCGAGCTTTAGGTAAACGTGGCGGAGGTGGTATTCGACCGTCTTGGGGCTGAGGAACAGCGCGGCCGCCGTCTCTCGGGTGGTCTTGCCGCCGGCCAGCAACAACGCGATCTGCAGCTCTTGGGGCGTCAGCTCGTCGATCGTGGTCGGGTCGCGCCGCCGGACCGTCTCGCCGGTAGCGGTGAGCTCCGCGCGGGCACGGTCGGCCCAGGGACGCGCGTCGAGCCGGTTGAACACGTCCACCGCCGCGCGCAGCTGCTGCCGCGCGAGGACTCGACGCCGCGTTCGTCGCAGGCGCTCTCCGTACGCCAGGCGCGTGCTCGCTGCCTCGAACGCGTCGGGGGTCTGCTCGTGGTTACTGAGCGCGTCCTCGAAGGAAGCGGCGAACGATTCCTCGGCGCGGACAAGCCCCTGGCAGCGAAGCGCTCGGGCAAGCGACCACGGCTGGCCTTTCGCGCTCGCCGCTGTCATGAGCTCATCCGCGACGCGCTCGGCGTCCTCGTTGCGTCCGAGCCGCAGGTAGCCATCGACGAGCTCGGCCACAGGCGAGAGATCGGGGTCGGTGATGCCAAGCTCGCCCAGCAGCTGCCGTTGCCGTTCGAACTGCTCGACGGCGGCCGCGGCGTCGCCGAGGCCGAGCTCGAGCTCGCCGAGCGCAGCTGTCGCCCAGATCTCGTGGAGCCGCGTCCCGAGCCGCCCGCAGAGCTGCAGCGTCTCCGCGACTGAGGCGCGGCATGCCTGCTCGCGCCCCCGACGTGCGTGGAGCCACGCCAGGCCTGCGAGCCCGAATGCCAGGTCGGTCTGCTGGCCGCTCTCGCGCGCGAGGCCGATGGCTTCGTTATAAGTCGCCTCGGCGACCGCCCAGCGGTCGGTGGTGGCCTGGTCTCGAGCGACCAGATTGAGGACGGCCGGGAGCACTCCGACCGCGGCGCGGGCGCGCGCGATCCCCAGCGCGTGCGCGAGCAGCGAGCGCCCGGCGTCGGTCTCGCGCAGGAAGATCGGCGCGACCGCCAGCCATGGCAGCAGCCGCAGATCCTCGCGCAACGCATCCGAGCTCTCGGCGAGGACGATCGCTTCGTGGATCGCCTCCGCTCCGGCCGCGGCGTCGCCGCCGAGCACGCGTGCCATCCCGACGGCGGCCGCGGCCAGGAACCGGGCGCGCAGCGATGGGCGCTGGGGGAGCCGGGCCCGCGCCCGTTCGGCAACCGCGAGCATCTCGGCCGGCTCTGCGGCGTAGAAGCAGGCGTTGGCGGCCTCGGCCAGCATCGCAACAGCTCGTTCAGGATCGGCCCGTTCTGCAGCGGCCGTGAGGATCGCGTGGCCGCGCATCACAGGCCCCCGGCGCGAGGCGATGTGGCCCTCCAAGCTGTCGACCTCCACTAGCTCGGCGGGGTCGCGCGTGGACGCGCGGCTGTCGGCGAGCAGCGCGACGGCCCGCTCGGCCTGACCGGCGAGCCAAGCCGTCTCCGCCGCCTCCCGCAGAAGCCGGGCACGCCGTTCGGTGTCGCCCGTCAGCCGCGCGGCTCGGTCGAAGTCCGCGGCGGCGGCCGCGTACGCGCTGCGACTCCGGCCGCGGACGCCCGCGCGCTCGAGCGCTGCCGAGGCGGACTCGTCGGGGCCGATCGCCGCGGCAGCGAGATGCCAGGCGCACCGGTCGACATCGCGGTCGGGAAGCGCCGTGGCGAGCGCGCGATGAGCCTCGCGCCGCTGCTCGGCCGGGGCGTCCGCATACACGGCCGAGCGCACGAGTGGATGGCGAAACTCGACCGACCCCCCGCGCAGCGTGAGCAGCCCCGCGGTCTCGGCTGCGGCCAGTGCTGAGAGCTCGACGCCGATCGTGGCCGCGGCGCGCTCGAGCATCGACAGCTCGCCGCTTTCGCTGCTGGCGGCGAGGACCAGCGCCCGCCGCGTTACCTCGTCGAGTGTGCCCACCCGTCGCAGGAACGCACGCGACAAGTTGGCCGGCACGAGCACCGGCGCGTCCTCGGGCGCAAGCGCCATCTCGTCCGCGTCAGCGGCGAGCTCGAGCAGCGCAAGCGGGTTCCCGGCCGTGGCACGATGCAGGCGCTTGGCCGCCTCGGGCGGCAGCCCGGGCAACAGCATCGCCGATTCGTCGCTGGTCAAGCCGCGGAGTCTCACGATCGGCAGGTCGGCGCCGTCGAGCAGCGACGGCTCCCCCTCGCGAACCGCGATCACGACCGCGATCGGATCGGCTAGCAGCCGGCGGAAGGCGAACAGCAGCGCCTGTGCGCTGGAATCGTCGACCCAGTTGGCATCGTCGAGGAGCACCGCCACCGGGCCCTCCTCGGCAAAGGCCGCCAGCAGGCTGAGCGTCGCGGCGCCGCCCGCGAATCGGTCCTGCTCGCCACCGCGGCGCAATGCGAGCGCGGCCTCGAGCGCCACCGCTTGCGGCTGGGGAATCCTCTCGACCGCGCCCAAGGCGGGGCGAAGGAGCTCGAGCAGAGACCCGAACGCGACCTGCGCCTCAGACTCGATTCCCCGCGCGCGCAGCAGCCGCATCCCGGCGGCGCGCTCGGCGGCGTAGTCCAGCAGCGCCGTCTTGCCGATCCCGGGCTCGCCGGCGAACGCCAGCGCGGCGCTGGCGCCCGAGCGCGCCCTCTCCACGGCAAGCTCGATGTGCCGCCGCTCCTGGACCCGACCGAGCAGCATGCGGCGATTCTACGTGGGCAGGTGCCCGATAAGAGGTGATCGCGGACCGCAAAAGATTAGGTGCCCCCCTGAAGCGAACGCGGCTGGGCTTCGCCTACCGTCGCTGCCAAGCAACGAAGTCAATCAGAGACTAGGAGGTACACCATGCAACGTCTTCCCCGCGACGAGGTGCCGGTCGCGATCGAGGGCGACGGGGTCGAGCTGCGCATGCGCGACGAAGGCGGGCTGACCGTCTCATTCGTGCGCCTGCCGGCGGGCGCCAACCTCGCTCCCGCGCTCAAGGGCTTGCCCGGCGATCTGTGCCCATGCCCGCACTGGGGCTACATGCTCAAGGGGCGCGTGCGCATGCACACCGCCGAGGGGCCGCGCGAGTACCCGGCCGGCGAGGCGTTCTACTGGGGTCCCGGCCACGCGCCCGAGGCGCTGGAGGACTCCGAGTACGTCGACTTCTCGCCGACCGAGGACTTTCACCGCGTGATCGACCACATCAAACAAGGTGCGACGTCGGCGTGAGCTTCGCGCGCGTCGGCGTCGACAGAACATCGCGCCGCCGGGCGTGATGAACGACGGCTGCCGCGGCAGATGAGGCAGACGAACCACCAGCACTCTTCACAAGGAACAAGGAGAAACGCAATGGCCAGCCCGAGCACAATCACGCGCAGCAGAATCGACGAGGTCCTCGAGCAAGCGGTAGCCGGCGGCGCGGTCCCCAGCGTCGTCGCGATCGCCGCAGACCGAAACGGAATCATCTACGAGGGCGCGGTGGGGCCGCGGGTCACAGGGCAGGACGATCCGGTGTCCGTTGACAGCCACTATCGGGTGATGTCGATGACCAAGATCGTGGTCACGACGGCGGCCCTGCAGCTGGTAGAGCGGGGCACGCTGGACCTCGACGCACCCGTCGAGCGCCACTGCCCTGAGTTCGCCGAGCTGGGGGTGCTCGATGGCTTCGACGGCGACACGCCGCGACTGCGCCCGCCCGCCAGCCAGGCGACCGTCAGACAGCTCATCACCCACACCACAGGGCTGAGCTACTGGTTCTGGAACGCTGACATCGTCAAGTGGGAGGCCGCGACAGGGGTTCCCAACGTGCTCTCGGGCTTGAACGAGATCTTCAGGGCGCCGCTGATAGCCGACCCCGGCACGAAATTCGAGTACGGGATCAACATCGACTGGCTTGGCAAGGTGGTCGAGGCGACAAGCGGACTCAGGCTCAACGAGGCGGTCCGGCGCGGCGTCACCGAGCCGCTCGGGATGGACCAGACCGCATTCCTGATCAGCGATGCGCAGCGCGCGAACTCGGTTCCGGTGCACCTGCAGACCGAGGACGGCGCGTGGGCGGCGAGCGAGATCGAGCTCAGCCAACAGCCCGAGTACTGGGGCGCCCACTGCATGTACTCAACGCCGCGCGATTACCTGAAGTTGCAGCGCGCCCTGCTCGGCAACGGCACCTCTCCCGAAGGAGTCAAGATCCTCGAGCCGGAGACGGTCGACGCCGCTTTCAGCAACCAGATCGGCGCTCTCGACTTCCCGCCGCAGATCGTCACGGCCGACCCCACGATCAGCCATACGCTTGCCGTCGGGCCGGGCTACAAGTGGGGATATCACCTGCTGCTCAACACTCGGGACATCCCCGGATGCCGGCGCGCCGGCAGCGGGGCGTTGTTCGGCCTGCTGAACACGCACTTCTGGGTCGATCGCACGACCGGGATCACCGGCGCGATCTACAGCCAGTTCCTGCCGTTCGGACCCCAGCCGGCGATGCGTATGTGTCAGGACTTCGAGGCGGCGCTCTACGCGTCGCTGTGACTCGGACCCCAAGGAGAAGAACATCGCGCCGCGAGCGTTACCGGGCAGGCCGTGGCCACCAGGTCTCGACAGACAACCAAATCAGAAGGAAGAGCGCATGGCTAGTCTTAGCGAGCGAGCCTCATACCGCCGAGTGGTTGTTCAAGCGTTGCGGTGATCTTGAGGGCGGTCAGGGTTCGGTATGAGCCCCGCTCGCGGGGCGTCCCTGCGGGCCGCGGGGTGTGGCCGCGGGGTACCTTCCGATCTAGAGCGCGGGCGAGCGGCGCCCGCTTGGAAGCCCCTGCGGGGCTTTGCACCTTACGGTTGCTGGAGGTACCACCGTGGCCACGATCTCAAGCCTACTCGCCGATCACGTAACGCTCCAGGTGCGTTCGGTCGACCGCCTGTTCTTGCAGGGGTACGTGCCGCGGCTGATGACGGAGGGGCAGGTGATCCGGTTTCTGCTGGATCGTGGGTTCCCGATCCCGTCACCAGCGGTGCTGGGGAGGATCGGCCGTCGCTACGTCGATCAGATCAACGATTTCGTGATCAGCAACGGGATCCCGGCGGTGAAATTTGTCAAGGGCGATGTGAAGGAGGAGATCGCCCGCAAGCACTTCGAGGCCGCTGAACGCGAGGGCCGGTTCGGGGTGGTGATGGTCGGGATCGCGCAGGAGAGAACAAGCGCGTGGCGCGGGTGGCGGGACGGCGGCCCGGACGGGCATCCGCATTTCGTCTATCGCCGTCAGTCGATCTTCCCGAACAACTATTACTTCTACATCCGCGATCCGGACTGGGGACCCAGTTTTCTGAAGACTGTCGGGTATGCGCCGTTCCCGGTATGGGTCTACCTGAACGGGAACGAGTGGGCCAAGCAGCAGGCCGCCCAGCACGGGATCGGCTTCCGCCCGTTGGATAACGGGTTCGCATCGTGCGAGAACGCTGAGGCGCTCGCCGAGATCTGCGGGAGTCTGTCCGCCGCCGATGTTCGCGCGTTCTTTGATCGCTGGCAGGCCGCGCTCCCGTCCCCATTCACCGACGAGGACCGCCGCCGTGGCTACAGCTATGACCTCGCGTTCCGGCAACTGGAGATCTCCGACACCCGCGTGTTTGACCGGCCGGCCGCGGGCCGCGCCTGGTTCGAGGCAACGATCCCCGATCAGCTCACATTGGGACGCCCGGATCAGGCCGCGGTCATCTTCGGCCGCCGCGTGACCCGGCAGACCCCGGGACGGTTTCACACCAAGGTCTTCAACCGCGGTGTCGAGGCCGCGATCCAGATCCACTTCCGCGCGTCGAAGGTCAAGCAGTACTTCAAAGAAGGCCGCGCGCTCAGAACCGAGACGACCGTCAACGACACCCGCGACTTCGGGGTCGGACGACTCCTCACCGACGCCAACTGGCAGGCGCTGATCCAAATCGGACACGACATCAATCAACGCCTGTTGAACCATCAGCTTGACGCGTGCGCTTGCGCACCAGACGCCACGCTCCTTGAGCGCGTGGTGCTGCCATCCACCACCGATGATGGCCTACCCGCCCCCGGACTCCGGTTCGGGGACCCCAGAACGATGGCGCTGCTCGCCTGCCTGTGCAGCTTCCAGCACCTGTTCACCGGGGTGACGAACCGCTCGCTACGCGCGCTGATCGCCGGGTTGATCCCCGGCTACGGCCCGCGGCAAATGACCTACGACCTGAGGCGGCTACGCCGCAACGGGTTCATCCAGCGGATCCCTCGCACCCAGCGCTACGAGCTGACCCGCGAGGGACGCCGACTGGCCGTCTTCTTCAGCAAGACCTACACGCGGATCGTCAACCCCTCCCTCGCCGAACTTGACCCACAGCTACCACCGGAGATCGCCAACCACCACCCCCTCGCGCGCGCATGGCGCGCATTCGAGCGAGCACTCGAGGACAAGATCAAACAGGCCGCTATCGCGGCCTGAAAAGATGACCAATCCGTGAACTTTTCAACCACCTAGCGGAGCTAGAGACCAGCGCGCCAGCGGCTGCCCTCGTCCGCCCGGAAACGAGCATCTCGTCAACTGGACTGCTCCCCACATCGATCTTGACAGTGCAGGAATCCCCGCTCTGCGCTAAGAAAGAAATAGCTCATCCGGTGTACGGCGAAAGCGGTCGTCCGCAGACGCCTAGGGGACGCGCTTCTCGCCGAATGCAGGGCTGACCCGCTGGGGTGCAGAACAACGCGCTTGCATAGGCACGGCGAGGGGCCGGGCGATCGCCGGGTGGTTCTCCTTCAGCGGCGAAGCAGCTGTCCGACGTCGCCGTCGCACGACCACTGGAGTCGTTCCAACCCGACAGCAGCGCTCGTCCGAGCATCGATGCCTCCTCCGGCGGGGGAGCGGCAGCCAAGACGCTTGCTGAGGAGCCGCCTCCCGGGCCCGACCGAGCAAGCAGGGATTGGTCCCGAAGACCGTCGCGGCGCACCAATAGACCAATAGCGGAAGCGGCGCAAACCCAGCCGGCATGGCTGCGCGTCGCGCGATGCGACATTCTCTGAACCGCTTGATCCGCTCCTACTTGACGCCGATCAGGAGAGCCATCTCTAGCCACTTCCAGTAGCAATCGACCTCGGTGAAGCCGATGTCGCGCAACCAGCCGAGCTGTGTCTCGACGTCAAGGAGGTGGTTGGACGGATCTTCGAAGTCCGGCGCGTAGCCCAGCGCCTGATAGAAGGCGCTGTGCAAGCGCCGAGTCGGCGAGGCGACATGTTCGAGGTTGCAGAACACACCTCCGGGCACGAGCCGCTCGAATGCCTCTGCGTAGACGGAGCGTTTGCGGGTGTCGGGGACGTGGTGGATCGCGAAGCAGGACACCACCGCGTCGAAGCTGCCGAGGTCGGGCAGCGGCTCGGCGAGATCATGTCGCACCAGTTCGATGCCAGACTGGTCCGCGAAGCGCTCCTGTGCGGCCTCGAGCATCGGCTCCGAGACGTCGAGACCCACGCCGACGCTGTCGGGTCGGTCCGCTCGCAGCAGGGCGAGGAGGCGTCCGTCTCCTGTGCCGAGGTCGAGGATTCGGCGGGCGTCGCGCGGCACGTGATCGAGCAGAACGCCCTCACCCTCGGCGCGGTGCGGCAACTTGTCCGCACGGGCGAGGTAGCCCAGCGCATGCTCTGCGTTCCTCCATTCGCTCGTTGGACCGTCGGCGATCGGTGAATTATGGGGTAGGAGTGTTGTCGCTGATCACGGCTGGTACGCCGATACTGCTAATCCCGCGTGACATGGGCTGCGCCAGGACCAAACTTGACGTCGCCCCTGGTGCAACGCAGCGACCCTCCCTCGCAGCGCTTTGGTTCAAAGCGCTTCCGCTTCGCCGCTACCGGCAGCCACGAGATCACGGCCAGGTCGGGCGCCTTGCCCAGGCACGAGCCATTCGACTAGCAGTCGATGTCGCTTGCTCCTTCGCGTGGAGGCAAGCGGCTGCGGTGGCTGCGCGCGACGCCGCTGGAACCTCGCGTCTCGCGGCATGAAAATGCCGTTTGAAGGGTCCGTCCGGTTGGGACCGAATGTTTGGTTCATCCGGGACAGGGGCCTTGATTGGGAGTACGCAGACGGGTAGGCCGTTTTCGGCGATGGGCTTCGAGCCCGTGCTTTTCGTTCGGCCGCCTCTGCGACTTGCCTGGATTGAGCGTTCGAGCTCGTATCGGTCTGTGTCGTTTTTCCGCTGGTTTTCCCCGCCTTGTGTCAACCACGATGCTGTGGAGGTGAAGCAGTGGCGTTGGTCAGATGGGTGGGTCGCGCGATCGGCCTGGATGTGCACCGCGATTTGGGTGCGGGTCTCCGAGAGGGACTGAAAAGTGTGCCTGAGCAGGGATTTTGTGGGCGGCTATAGGCAAGGGTCGCCAGGTGTAAGGAGGAACACGAAAAGAGGGTGTCGAAAGTCGGCGGTGGAAACGTTCAACGTCGATCACCGGAGGTGGCCACGTGTGTGCCGACTTCGACACCCTTGCAAGCCAAGCTTACGCATCAGCGGGCAAACTCCTTCAGGTGGAGCGCCCGGCCGATGGTGAGGCAAAGGATGTTGCCGGCGATGCCGGCGCTCGCTCGGGCGATCTGCCTTTGCCCGAGGGGTTTGCCCGCTCCCTGGAGCGGTTCTGCGGGCTGGCTGGCTGGCTGTCGGGCGAGGAGGCTCAGGGCCTTGAGCATTCTGAGCTTGAGGAGCGGGTTGTGTGCGACGGTCGCGAGCTATTGCAGGCGCTGTTTCAGGACTCGCTCGATCTGCGCGCCTTGCGGGAGCAGCGGGTCGATCAGGTCGTGGGCTCGGACGGGGTGCGCCGGGCGAACGTCGAGCGCGCGCACGAGCGGGCGCTGTCAACGGTGGTCGGGGAGGTTCGGGTCGACCGGCTGGCCTACCGGGCGCGCGGGCAGGAGAACCTATATGTGGCCGACGGGATGTTGAATCTGCCCGAGGAGAAGCACTCGCACGGGATGCGGCGCCTCGCGGCGATCGAGGCCACACGCGACAGCTTCGAGGAGGGGCAGGAGGCGATCTTCCGCCACACCGGCCAGCGGTTGGGCAAGCGCCAGCTGCGCGAGCTGGTGGTCCGGGCCGCGGTGGACTTCGAGTCCTTCTATGAGCAGCGCCAGCGCACCGCTCCCGAGCAGGACGACGTGCTGATCCTCTCCTGCGACGCCAAAGGCGTGGTGATGCGTCCCGAGGCGCTCAGGCCGCAGACCAGAAAGCAGGCCCAGAGCGCTGAGCGAAAGCTCAAGACGCGACTGTCCAAGGGCGAGAAGCAAGGCCGCAAGCGGATGGCGGAGGTCGCCGCGGTCTACGAGATCGCCCCGCAGGCCAGAACGCCAGCCGACATCCTGCCCGCCACCGAAACCGAGCGCGAGGCGGCCTGCTCAGCGCCCGAGGCCAAGAGCAAGTGGCTGTCTGCGAGCATCACCGACGACGCGGCCACCGTGATCACGCAAATGTTCGAGGAGGCACAGCGGCGCGACCCCAAGCACAAGCGCCCGTGGGTCGCGCTGGTCGATGGCAACAACCACCAGATCGACCGGATCAAGGCCGAGGCCCGCAAACGCAAGGTCAAGGTCACGATCCTCGTCGACGTGATTCATGTACTGGAGTATCTCTGGGACGCGGCGTGGTGTTTCTTCGCCGAGGGCGACCCCGCCGCCGAGCGCTGGGTGCACGAGAAAGCGCGCGCAGTGCTCGAGGGCAACGCTGGCACTGTCGCCGCAGCGATCCGTCGCAAGGCCACCCGCCTCGGCCTCGAGAACGCCAAGCGCACCAACGCCGACACCTGCGCCGACTACCTGCTCGCCAAACGCCGCTACCTCGACTACCCAACCGCGCTGAGCAACGGATGGCCGATCGCGACCGGCGTGATCGAGGGCGCCTGTCGCCACTTGGTGAAAGATCGGATGGACATCACCGGCGCGCGCTGGGGCCTCGACAGCGCCGAGGCAGTACTCAAGCTTCGCGCTATCCGAAGCAACGGTCACCTCGACGAGTACTGGCACTACCACCGCAAACAAGAACGCCGCCGAGTCCACGAATCCCGCTACACCCACGGCGTCATCCCCCAGTCAACATGAAGTCCCTCCAGGAGACCCGCACCCCCGCGATTTCTGTGTGGTCGCGATCTGCGAGGACGGGAAGGTCCGCTCCGCGGGGCGGGTGCCGAGCACCCCCGATGGGCTACGAGCGCTGACGGAGAGCCTGCTGCCCACGGACCGGGTGGCGTTGGAGGTGACCGGCAGCTGTTGGGAGGTCGCACGGATCCTCGAGCCGCACGTGAACCGGGTGATCGTGGTCAGTCCGGATGACACCGGGATCAGCAGCGCTCGCGCCAAAACCGACCAGCTCGACTCTCGCACCCTGGCGAGCCTGCTGTGGAAGGGCGAGCTTGACGCGGTCTGGATGCCCGATCAGCGCTGCCGCGTGTGTGTCGTCGGCTCGCGCGCCGCGAGCAGCTGATGCGAACGCGCACGCGGGCAAAGAACGAGATCCAGGCGGTGCTGGCGCGGCGGCTGCAGAGCAAGCCGCCGTTCGCTGACCTGTTCGGGGTCAAAGGCCGCCACTGGCTCGCCGGCCTAGAGCTGCCCATCGAGGCGCGCGAGTCCGTCGACGCGGGTCTGCGGCAGATCGCGTTCATCGACACCGAGATCGCCGCGGTCGACCGGCTGATCGCCCAGCAGGCACTGGCCTGGCCAGAGATCCGGCGGTTGATGACAGTCCCGGGCGTGAACCTGATCTGCGCCGCGTCATTCTTGGCCGCGATCGGCGAGCCATCCCGGTTCCTCACGAGCCGCAAGCTGGTCGCCTACCTCGGGCTGGATCCCAAGGTCCGCCAATCCGGCGAAGCACCGGCCCGCTCCGGCCGGATCTCCAAGCGCCGGCCCGACGCGCCCAACAAGAGCGCCGTTTGTTGTATCGGCAGGGAGCGACGCTTACATGAGACTGGCGTCAGCCGTTCGTTGGCGGGCAGGTTGTTCCGTTCGCTGTTCGTTGAACGGCGGCGCCCGAGCCACCGGGGGGGTTGGGACGCGATGCCCGAGATAATCGCCACAGCCTGACCGCCGACGGCTATCGGGTGCTAAGCGCGCCGGACCGGGCGAAGGCGCTCGCGCTGCTCACCCACTGCGCATCCCGGACCTGATCGTCGTCGACGTTAACGGGCAGACGCTCGACGCGATCCGCTCCGGCGACGGGATCGCAGGTCGCGCCGACCCGACACGCCGCTGATCGTGCTCAGCCGCGACGCCGACCGGAGCTACGCGACCCGAGGACACGCTCCTGGTATGCCGCCGTGACCGTCTCGGCGGCTCACGGCGTCACCTCATCAAGTTGATCGGCGAGCTCAAGCCGCGGCAGCTCAAGGCCTCCTCGGATACACGGTCACCGTCGAGAAGCTGGCTCGCGCAGCCTGATCAAATCTTCCTTTCAGGATCTAGGGCCGGAATAGGCCGAGGATGATCGCCAGGGCAAGCAGAACGGCGAGTAGCACCGCAACGGCCACGATCCGTGCCGGCCAGCCAGGGCTGCGCGAGAGCTGGGCAGGCAGTGGCCGCGCGAAGGTCGATGGCCGGGTCGACGTCAGGGCCAGCGGCGGCGGCGCCGGAGTCGGCACCGGGCGCGGATCGGCTGGGAGTTCAGGCGCCGGCGGCGGCGCGGGGGCGGTGGTCATGCGCCGGAGCTCGTGCAGCTCGCTGGTGCGTTGGTGCGCTGTGTGCATTGCCTGGTCGCGCTCGCTGGTGAGCTGGCGCGCTGCGCGCATTGCCTGGTCGCGCTCGCTGGTGAGCTGGCGCGCTGCGCGCATTGCCTGGTCGCGCTCGCTGGTGAGCTGGCGCGCTGCGCGCATTGCCTGGTCGCGCTCGGCGATCGCGGTTTGGCGGTCGGTCACCGCGGTGTTGTGCTGGGCGATCGCCGCCTCCCGCTCGGCGATCACGGTTCGGCGCTCACTCACTGCCATGTCGCGCTCGGCGATCGCGGTTTGGCATTCGGTCACCGCGGTGTTGTGCTGGGCGATCGCCGCCTCCCGCTCGGCGATTACGGTTCGGCGCTCACTCACTGCCATGTCGCGCTCGGCGATCGCGGTTTGGCGCTCGGTCACCGCGGTGTTGTGCTGGGCGATCGCCGCCTCCCGCTCGGCGTCCGCGATGTCGCGCTCGGCGATCGCCGCGTGACGGCCCGCCAGGGCCGCGTCCAGCGCACCGGCTAGCTCGTCAATCTTCTCGACCGCGGAGGTCTCGCGGCGCGCCAGAACCGCGGATTCCCGAGCCTTCGCGGCCTGCGCCCGCTCCAGCTCCGCTTGCAGGCGATCAACCCGCTCGCGCTCTCCGGCCAGCTCGGTCCGGGTGCCGTCGAGCTGCCGGCGCAGGGAAGCCTCGACGGAGGATCGCTTCGGGCCCGGACCGTCCGGGCGGCGGCGCCTCGACGCGCCGGTGTCCGGCGGCGGAAGCGGGACGACGATGTCCGGCGCGACGGTCAGCTCCAGGTCCGTCATGTCCGTCGCCTGATCAAATCTCCACGGGAACACAGCCAGCCATAGCTCACCGTCCTCCGCGGCCCACGGCTTGTGCTCGAGGTCCGCTAGCAGCCGGGAGCGCTCCCCGCCAGCGAACAGCATCACGGCGGGACGCACGAAGCGCAGCCCGCGCACGCCGTACCACCGCCCCTCGATTACCAGTGAGCCGTTACCAGTCAGCTCCACACGGCCGACGTCCAGCGACACCGACCTCCGTCCGGCGCGCACCTCGGTCGCCTCGGCCATCGCTGAGACCTTACCTGTTGGAGCCGAACACCAGCGGGTCGATCCCCGGCGCCGCCACCGCCGCTGCCTTCGTTGAGAAACGTGCGGGTCGGGCCGGGCCACTGGTGTCTAGAGACGCAGGCTTCGGTGCTCGCCCGGTCGATCTGGCTCGAAAGCCCGTTCGCCGGCACCAGCCTCACCCGAGCGCGTCCCAAGGCGCCACACGAGCGGCGGGGATCGACCGAGGCGACTGACGGTCGGCTTGCGCGAGGGCGGATGGAGTGTGTCGGGTTTGCTTTGGATTGCATGCTTTCACCCCGACGATCGCGTCGGGTCGATGGGTGGGCGGCGGCGGATGCTCGGGAGGGATCACGACCCGCCTCTCCGGCCTCGTCTAGCCACGGTGAAGGAACCGCTCGACAACGTCCAGGCCGAGATCGACGCGCAGACAGAAGATCACGTCGGCGAACGCTGCTGTCAGATCAGACCGATTCCCAAAAGCACGGACCGGAGGTCGACACTTCGTTTCAAGGACACCTTGCCAGGGTCAAGACCGAAGTAGCTCAGACCCTGGTCCGGCTTTCGACGCCAATGCAAGCCGTCGCACTGGCAACCTCCATTACATACCCGCACCGAAGGCAGCCCGAAGCAGAGCTGCTCGCGGTCGGGGAGGCGGAGTGACGCGGCGCTGTGCCTAGCTTGCGGATGCCGTCGCCGCCGTCGCCTCTCGCGCCCTGCGCAGCACCAGCCGTGGTCGCGTCACGCGTTGCTGGAGCTGGGTTTGCGGCGGGGAGCGCGGGCGGGTGGTGATCCCGATCCGCGATCGGGCGGCGAGTGGGCTGCGCGTTGTGTTGCGCTACACGCCCCGGCACGATCGCGCGCCGAAGATGCTCGTGGTCGCCGGCACGACGCTCGGGCTGATCCCATCCTGGCGAGCCGTCCCCAGTGGGTTCTGGTCGGATGGTCCGCCGGACATCATCAACGCCGGTCGCTGGGATGGCGGCGGTGGCGGTTCCAGGCGATCAAGAATGGGAGCCGGCGTGGGGCGCGGCTGTTGGCCGGCCGACAGCTGGCGGTGATCATGGATTGCGATGCCGCCTCGCGCCAGCGGCCACGCGGATCGTCGCGGACCTGGGCGCGACGGGCACTGAGGCGAGCGCGTGAACGGCAAGAGCATCGCTCCCTTGCTCCGCTCAGTCCCACCATTGGACGAGCACTTCAGGCAGCTTCTCGACGATCCGCCCGACCATCTGCTTCGCGCACTTGGCACGCCGCCCAAGGACCGTGTCCCGCGCGAGCGGTGGGAGCGCGAGGCACTCCGACTGGAAGCTCTGCGCTTCCAAAGCGACGCGAAGCAGCACCCCGCTTCCTCGCCGCCGCCACCGTCGCCGAGAGCTTCCACTGGCCGGCAGGGACCGTCCGCGCCGGCGCGGACGTCGCAGCTGCGTGCTCATCCCGCGATCCGACAGTAGGCGTCGGGCCGCGCCTTCTTTCCATTGATCTGGAGCGTCCGGCGCCACTGACGCCGACGAATGCTCTTGGCGGATCCGATCGCGCGCGCCGCGTAGATCGCCGCGATCGCCTGGTCGCCATTGCGATGGCGCGCTCCGGCGGTCATCAGCTGACGGATGCGATTGTCAGATCGGTCGCGCTGGTCGCCGGAATCAGGGTTGAGGTCGTTCGGCAGATTTCTACGCGCGCGCCTGTGCAGGCGAAACGGCGGCGCGGCGCGGCTGCTCTTCATCTCCGGAGGTGTGGGTTGGCGGGGCGGTTATCGCGGCGTCGCCGGTGCCGGGCTACCGTGACGGGTGGAACCGATGAGTCTCGCCGACGCCCTCCCGCAGCAGGTCAGCGCGGACACGCTCTACGAGGCGTTCGTCGAATGGGCCGCTGAGCGCGGCCTGGCGCTCTATCCGCATCAGGAGGAGGCGGCGATCGAGCTGTTCGACGAGCGCAACGTCGTGCTCGCGACGCCGACCGGGTCGGGTAAGTCGATGGTCGCGATCGCGGCGCATTTCGCTGCCCTCGCGGCTGGGAGGCGCACGTACTACACGGCGCCGATCAAGGCGCTCGTGTCAGAGAAGTTTTTTGAGCTCTGTCGCACCTTCGGCGCGGCCAACGTCGGCATGGTCACCGGCGACGGCGCGGTCAACGCCGACGCGCCGATCATCTGCTGCACCGCCGAGGTGCTGGCGAACATCTCGCTGCGTGGCGGCGCGGCGTCCGATGTCGGGCAGGTCGTGATGGACGAGTTTCACTTCTACGCCGACGGCCAGCGCGGCTGGGCCTGGCAGGTCCCGCTGCTGTGCCTTCCCAGCGCGCAGTTCCTGCTGATGTCGGCCACGCTCGGCGACGTCTCCAAGATCACGGAGGACCTCACCCGCCGCACCGGCCGCGAGACCGCGTTGGTCGACGATGCCGAGCGTCCGGTCCCGCTCAGCTTCGGCTGGTCGCTGGAGCCGCTGCACGAGCTGCTGGAACGGCTCGTGGCCGAGGACCACGCGCCCGTGTATGTCGTGCACTTCACCCAGGCATCGGCGACCGAGCGCGCCAACGCGCTGCTCTCGGCCAAGCTCTGCACGCGCGAGGAGCGCGATGCGATCGCCGAGGCGATCGGCGGCTTCCGCTTCACCGCCGGGTTCGGCCGGACGTTGTCGCGGCTGGTGCGCAGCGGGATCGGCGTCCACCATGCGGGGATGCTGCCGCGCTACCGGCGCTTGGTCGAGCAGCTCGCGCAGACCGGCAGGCTGAAGGTGATCTGTGGGACCGACACGCTCGGTGTCGGGATCAACGTCCCGATCCGCACGGTCGTGTTCACCGGCCTGGCGAAGTTCGACGGCACCCGCCACCGGCTGCTCAAGGCGCGCGAGTTTCACCAGATCGCCGGCCGCGCGGGCCGCGCCGGCTTCGACTCTGCCGGCACCGTGATCGTGCAGGCGCCCGAGCACGTGATCGAGCGTGCCCGGGCGGCGTCCAAGGCGGCCGAGAAGGGCAGGAAGCTGCAGCCCAAGAAGGCGCCCGAGGGCGAGGTCAGCTGGACCGAGGAGACCTTCGACCGCCTGCGTTACGCGCAGCCCGAGCCGCTCGTCAGCCGCATGCGCGTCGACCACGCGATGATCCTCAACGTCGTCAACCAGCCCGGCGACGCGGTGGAGACGATGCAGGCGCTGCTTGAGGACAACCACGAGGATGAGCGTGGTCGTACGCGCCTCTCCGAACAGGCCCAGGCGCTGGGCGACGAGCTCGTGGCCGCCGGCGTGCTGGCCTGGCTGCCCGAGCCCGACGCGGAGGGCCGCACGCTCACGCTGGCGGTCGACCTGCAGGACAACTTCGCGCTGAATCAGCCGCTGGCGTCCTTCGCGCTGCAGGCGCTGGAGCTGCTGGGGCAGGAATCCGAGCGCGATCCGCTCGACGTCCTCAGCGTGATCGAGGCGATCCTCGACGATCCCTTCCCGGTTCTGATGGCGCAGGCCAACAAGGCCAAGGGCGAGGCCGTCGCCATAATGAAGGCCGAAGGCATCGAGTACGAGGAGCGGATGGAACTGCTCGAGGAGGTCACCTACCCGAAGCCGCTGGACGAGGGGTTGCGCCAGGCGTTCCACTCCTATCGCGAGACGCATCCGTGGGTGCGCGAGTCCGACCTCTCACCGAAGTCGGTCGTGCGTGACATGTACGAGCAGGGGCGCACCTTCACCGAGTTCATCGGCCACTACGGCCTCTCGCGCTCCGAGGGCCTCGTCCTGCGCTACCTCTCAGACGCCTACCGCGCGCTGCGCCGCACCGTGCCCGAGTCGATCAAGACCGACGAGCTCGACGAGATCATCGACTGGCTCGGCGAGACCGTCCGCCAGACCGACTCCAGCCTGCTGGACGAGTGGGAGGCGCTGACCGATCCCGACGCCGCCCAGCGCGTCGCCGACGGGGAGCCCGTGCCGCCCGCGCGGCCGATCACCGGCAACGAGCGGGCCTTCACCCGAATGGTCCGCAACGCCCTGTTCCAGCGGGTCCGGCTCGCCGCGCAAGATCGATCCGATGCGCTGGGCGACCTCGACACCGCCAATGCCGCGCTGACCGACCCGCCCGGGCGCCCGGCGATGAGCGCCCGCGACTGGCACGACGCGCTCGGCGCCTACTGGGACGAGTACGACTCGATCGACACCAGCCCGCAGGGACGCTCGCCGTCGCTGCTGATGATCGATCGCGCCGACCCCGCGGTCTGGCGCCTGCGCCAGATCATCGAGGACCCCGACGGCAATCACGACTTCGCGATCGTCGGCAGCATCGACCTCGACGCCTCCGACGCGGCGGGCGAGCCGGTCGTGCGCATCGAGTCCTTCGGCCCGGCCTGACCGCACGTCGACACCACCTCCTACAGACCTGCACTACAGGCCGGGTTCAACCGGGGCGGATTCCTCACAACCGGCGCCCGAATAGACGCCGATCGTCCGCAACGCGAGCAACAACCCGGGCGGGGGACTCAACGCAATGGTCTCCGCCCATCGCGAGGCTGCCGCTCAGCGCGGTCCGGGCTGACGCGATACCGATGCAATCTCGTTGACTTGCACGCGGCGGACACGGGTCTCGTCGCCATTGCGCTCGTGCGCTCGGCGACGTCACCACGGTCGAGGCAATCGTCAGCGTCGTCGACTGTCCGGGCCGATGGCAGGGACGCGCGGGGCCGCAGACGCGCTGCTGCTTGACGCCTATAGCAGCAGAATGGGTGCCAGCGGGCGAGATGGCCGCTCTCGTGATCGAAGGGGCAGTCCGCCGGCGTCCGGAACGAGCTGGTGCTCCTCGGCCCAAGCGAGCACGTCGTCGGCAGCGTGCCCGGCTATCGGAACCCCTGGCGGAGCGGCACTCTCGAGGTCGTCGGCGAGCTCAGTGTTCCCATTGCTCATTGCGACACAATGGTGTGTCGCTACCGCATTGCCAGTGCGGATGAGCAGTGAGTTGACCGCTCAGCCGGGGAACCGGACATGACGTCGTTGCGATCATCTCGTCGAGCGTCGGAGCTATACCCAGAAGTTGTGGATACGCGTGAAGAGGAAGGCGGCGTACCTTCCCGGTTGATCGAAGACCGAAGCCGGCGATGGCCGGCAGGAAGGCACGCCAATGGTGGATGTTCGCAGGCTCCCCGTCGGGGAGGAGGACGAGATGCGGGTCACGCTCGATGATCTCGCCCGGGAGGGCGCGCTTCGGATGATCGCCGCGGCGCTGGAGACCGAGGTCGACCAGTACGTCGCGTCGTTCGTCGATGAGCGCGACGAGGACGGCAAGCGGCTGGTGGTCCGCAACGGGAAAGCGAAGGAGCGCAAGCTGACGGTCGGCTCGGGGACGCTGCCGATCCGGGCGCCGCGGATCAACGACAGGCGTGTCGATGAGGAGACCGGGGAGCGCAAGCGGTTCAGCTCGCGGATCCTGCCGGCGTACGCGCGGCGGTCGCCGAAGGTGACTGAGGTGCTGCCGATCCTGTACCTGCACGGGCTCTCGACCGGCGACTTCGGGCCCGCCCTGAGAGATTTGTTGGGCGAAGACACGTCGGGGCTCTCGCCCAGCTCGATCCAGCGGCTGACCGAGCAGTGGCAGGCCGAGCACGCCGCCTTCCGCACCCGGGAGCTGCGGTTCCATCGCTACGCGTATCTGTTCGTCGACGGGGTAAACGTCAGCGTCCGGCTGGGCGAGGATCCCAAGCTCTGCCTGCTGGTCGTGATCGGCGTCCGAGAGGACGGCGAGAAGGAGCTGCTCGCGGTCGAGGACGGCTACCGCGAATCCGAGGACTCCTGGGCGGCCGTGTTCCGCGACCTGCGCGACCATGGCATGAACGAGCCCAAGCTGGTGACCGGCGACGGCGCGCTCGGCGCGTGGGCCGCGCTGCGCAACGTGTTCCCCGGCGCCAGGGAGCAGCGCTGCTGGGTGCACAAGACAGCGAACGTGCTCGACGCGTTCCCCAAGCGGCTGCAGCCGCGCGCGAAGAGCCTGCTGCACGAGATGGCCGAGGCGCCCACTCGGGCGGACGCTCGCAAGGCGCTGGAGCGCTTCCGGGACGAGTTCGACGCCAAGTACCCCAAGGCGGTCGCCAAGCTCGACAAGGACTGGGACGCGCTCACCGCGTTCTATGACTTCCCCGCCGAGCACTGGCGGCACCTCAGGACGACGAACCCGATCGAGAGCAGCTTCGCGACCGTCAAGCTCCGCACCAAGGTCACCAAGGGCGTCGGCTCCAAGAAGGCCGCGCTCGCGATGGCCTACAAGCTGCTCGACGCCGCCCAGGAACGCTGGCGCCGGTTCAACGGCCCCGAGCTCGTCACCGACGTGCTCGCCGGCGTGAAGTTCACGGACGGGATCAAGGTCACTGACGACGAAACCACGACGGACGAGAGGGTCGCCGCCTGATCATTCTTCACTGTCAGATCCACAACATTTGACAGTTGCTCCGAGCGTCGTTCAGGCTCCCGCTCCACTCAGACGATCCAAGCGTCTCAGCGGCGCGAACCCAAGCGCTGGTGCTGTCGTTCCGTTGCGGTGTGATGAATGGACCTGACGGCGCTTCCGAAACGCCAGTGGAGCGGGAGCCTCGGAGTGAGCCGTTGCGCTGGCGACCAGCAAGTCTGCAAACGCCCTGCGCTCCTCCTTATCGATGCCGTTGCTGCTCCTCATCCCTCCCCTACCCTGCCTTCGAAGATGCAGAGCGGTCCTGTGGTCGCTATTGCTGCGCCGCCGCTGAGCCCGGCACGCCGGAATAGCTCGGTCAGTTCCTCTGCGGTCCGCTCTTGTCCGCCGGTGACGGCGAGCATGATCACGTCAAGCGTGTGGCCGCGCGGGTCCTGACCGCGTTCGGAAAGGACGGTCTCGATGATCAGCACCCGTGCGCCCGCGTTTCCGGCCCGGCGGATCGCGGTGAGGATTGCGACGCATTCGGGGTCGGCCCAGTCGTGGAGCACGTCCATCAGCAGATACGCGTTGGCGGTTGGCAGCGGATCGTTGAAGAAGTCGCCGGCGTGCGGTGTCAGCCGCTCGTGCTTGATGTCGAGCGCCTGGATGACCTCAGGCAGGTCGAACAGCACGCCGTGGGCACCTGGTGCGGCGTCGAGCACGGCCCTCAGAAGGTGACCGCGGCCGCCGCCGATGTCCGCGATCGTGTTGAACCGGCTGAAGTCGTAAGCGCCGAGTACCGCGGAGCTGTCGGCGACGCCCTTAGCGGTCATGGCGTGGGCGAAGATCTGCGCTTCGTCGGGATGGTCTCGAAGGTACGCCCAATAGCCGCTTGGCTCGACCAGTTCGATCGCGGGTGCGCCCGTTCTGACGGAGTGCTCGAGGTTGGACAACACGGTTGAGAACACAGACAGGCCCATCATGCGCGCGAAGGCGCGCATCGACACGGGATCGTCGCTGCGCAGCAGCCGCGAAGCCTCGGTGTGCCCGTAGGCGCGGCCATCGCGACGGAAGATGCCGTGAGCGGCCAGCAGACTGAGCACGCGATCAAGCGAATCCGGGTTCGCGCGGTAGTGCGATGCCAGCTCGTCGATGCTGACGGGGTCCTCCCCGATTTCGTCGGCCACGCCGAGCTCGGCGACGAGGTGAAGACAGGTGGAAGGCACGACGGCGTTGGTCAGGGTCCAGATCGACTCGGGCGGCTGCTGCCGTGCGGTAGCCGGCTCTGCGTCTGTTGGGGGGGTCGCCGTTGAGTCGAGCGTGATGGGCATATCGAACTCCCGTTTTCGTTTACGAGGTCGCTGCGGATCATGCGCGTCGTGCCGCTGCGGTCGCGACGGGGGCGACCCTGGACCGCGACCCTATGATTCGGCGGCGAGCGCCTCGGCGAGCTCGGAGCGACCAGCTATGTCGAGCTTCCGATACGCATGCGTGAGATGCATCTCGACGGTCTTCACGGTCAGGAACAGTCCTTGCGCGATGTCGGCGTTCGAGGCGCCGCCAGCGGCAAGCTCGGCAATCCGCCGTTCACTCGCCGTGAGCGACTCCGCGCCGGTGAGCGCCGCTCGGCGCAAACGGATGCCGCTCGCACGTAACTCCGCCCGGGCGGTTTCCGCCAACGCGTTCGCGCCGCACTGGCGGGCCAGTTCGTACCCCTCGCGCAGCGGTAAGCGGCTGTCGACCCGCTGGCCGCGGCGGCGCAAGGCCTCTCCAAGCGAGACGAGCGCGCGAGCCAGCTCCAGCCGCGCCGGTGAGCGCCGCAGGTGATCGACCGCCTCCCGCAGGACCGCAACCGCGTCCTCGTTAGCGCCGAACCGAGCCGTCGCGTGCAAAGCTTGCCCGATCGAGCCGGGAGTTCCCCAGCGTTTCGCTAGCGCGAGTGCTTGCTCGAGGACCGCCCGCGCGGACTGTTCCTCGCCGAGCGCATGGTGGATCTCAGCGACGACGACCAGGTCCTCGATCCACGCGGGACTGATCCCGCGCAGGCGGTCCGCGCGGCGGACCGCCTCCTCCCAATCGGCGAGCGCCAAACGCTGCTCGCCCTGGGCAGCACGCAGCTTCATCCGCTCAAGCAGAAACGGGGTCATCGAGGGGGCGTCCAGGACTTCCTCCTCGGGGTGGGCGGCTAGTAGCTCCTGCGCCGCGTCCTCGATACGGCCCTGATCGATAAGCGAGCCCAGCAGCGGGCTCACGCCGTGAGGACCCACCCACGAAGACCCCGGCGCCGCCTCGCGGGCGGCGCGGGCGTCGGCCTCCGCTTCCCGCAGCCGCCCAGCACGCCGGTACACAGCGGCGCGGTGAGTAAGCGCAAGCGAGAAGTCGGTGGTCGATCCCCGACGGCGCGCGATCGTGAGAGCGCGGTCAAGCAAGCGCTCCGCCTCCAGCAGCCGATCCGTCCAGCGCAATCCAACCACGATGCCGGTGATCACGAGAGAGGTCGCGCCCTCCTCGAGCAGCGCGTCGGCCTGGCGGGCCGCCCGTTCGGCGATCCTGGCAACCTGCTCCGCGGTCGCACCCGCATTGGTCTGAACGAACGTGAGGTACCCCAGAAACACAGCTTCACCCGGCGTGGCACCGGTCAGCCCGGCACCCTCAGACGCCGCGGCGGCCATCGCCCCAGGGGACCTCGCCGTGAAAACCAGTTTCGCCGCGCGCAGTCGTAGTGCAAGCTCCCGGTCTTGATTCTCTACATCGGGCAAGGTCTGCGAGATCAGCCCGCTCAGCGCCCGTTGCGTGTCCAGATCCCCCGGACTTGCCTGCATCAGCCCGAGCAACGCGCGACCACGGATGCACGGATCATCGGCGCACCGATGCGCCTCCTCGAGGTGGACTACCGCGTCGCTACCTTGCCCGACAGCGTACTCCGTCAGCCCGAGCTCGAGCAGCAACTCGGCCCGCGCCGCCGACCGTGGCGGCTCCGCCAGCGCACGGCGCAGCAGGGGCACTGCAGTCACCGGCGCCCCCCGTGCGCGGGCGCGTTCCGCAGCCGCACACAGCTCGGAGACGACCTGCGCGCGGCCGGCCGGCAGAGCATGCATCAGCTGCAGCGCGACCCGCTCCGGCGCGGCACCGCGCGCCTGCAACAGCTCGGCGGCGCGCGCATGCGCGGCTGCGCGCTCAGGCATCGACAGATCAGACCACACTGCGCTCGCGAGGAGCGGGTGAAGGAAACGCAGTGGCGTCGCGTCCTCTAGCACCCCCGCCCGCACCAGCTGCCCCGCCACCGACGCTGCGCCGGCGATCGGGGCATCTGCCAGTTCAGCGGCCAAATCCAACTCCACGTTCTCGCCTAACACCGCGACGGCGCGCGCGAGCCCGCGCGCCGCGGGACCAAGCCGAGCGAGCGTCCCCCGCACCCTGCGCGCCACCGTGGGTGGAGCAATCCGGGCGATCCGCTTCGCGTTCTCTGCAGTGAACGGAACATCCTCAGCGCGCAGCGTCCTGACTAGCTCCCCGAGCAGGAACGGGTTCCCGCCGGTTGCCTCACGGCACGCCCGCGCAAACTCCTCCTCCACCGAGCGGGAGGCGAACTCGCGCAACACCGTCTCGACCCCGGCGACCGCAAGCGGCATCGGATGCACCAGCTCCGTCGCCGGATCGGAGCGAATTTCCCCCCAAATCTCGGCGAGCGGGGCAGCGTCCTCACTCACCCGGGTTGCGATCACCAACGCGACCGCCACCGACTCGACGCGGCGAGCCAGGTACGCCAGAAACCGCAACGAGGGCTCATCCGCCCAATGCGCGTCGTCGATCGCCAACAGCAGCGGCGCGCGTTCGGCCAGGTTCGCCGTCAGCCAGTAAAGCCCGTGCAGAACGCCAACAGGCGCGGCCTCCGCGCGCTCGGAGAAATCAAGCAACACCCCGCGCGCAAGTCGCGCTGCCCCGGCGAAAAGCCGCTCACGATCTCGCTCGTCGCGGACCACGGGCTCCAGCGCCTGGCGCACCAACCCCATCGCGTAATCGCGCTCCAGCTGAGCTCCCCGGGCGTGCAGAACCACCATCCCGTTCTCGCCGGCGCGCTCACGAGCGCTTGCAAGGAGGCTCGTCTTGCCGATCCCAGCCGGCCCCTCAATCACCAGCGTCGCGCCCTCCCCCGATCGCGCCCCTGCCAACACCGCGTCGAGGCGCGCTAGCTCGGCATCTCGCTCAACGAGCGTTCGTCCAGCCGTCTGCTCTGGTGTCACCCCAAAAGCCGTCGGCTAAGTCTAAAGTCAGCCCGCACACCCGGCGGACGAGGCTGGCCCGATCCACCTGTGCCGCGATACGCCATTTGCGCCACTGAGGCGCTCGGATCGCCCGGGTGAGCGGGAACCTGAACGACGCTCGACGACATGATCGAAAGGAGGACGTGCAAGTGTCCCGCTGAGTAGTCGACCCACTGCCGCTCCGCCGACGAGCAGAATCACAGACGAGCCGTTTGCGCGCCGCGAGGCTTCTCCTGTCATGCCGCGCGCTGGTTATGCCGCGTAGAGGTTCAGCAACGCGCGTTTCTGCTGCTCAGCGCGATTCTGGCTGGTTAGCTGCGCGGCATAATCAGAGCCCTTCGAGGAACGCGAGTAGCGCGTCGGATGGTCGGTATCTACCGGGCTTGGTCCCGAGCGGCGCGATTCGGGCGATGGCTTGTTCCTTGAGTGCTGAGTCGGCGTGTTCGTAGATGCTGGTGGTCTTGGTGCTCTCGTGTCCGAGCCACAGTGCGATCGTCGCGGTGTCGGTGTCGCGGGCTCGGAGGAGCATCGCGTTGGTGTGCCGCAGCGTGTGCGGGGTGACTCGCTTGTTCTTCAGGGACCGGCAGTCGCGCGCCGCGGCGGTGGCGTGTTTGGTCACGAGCCGCTCGACCGCGTCGCGGCTTAGCTGGGCTCCTCGGCGGGTGGGGAACAGCGGATCGTCGGGCTGGCCTTGGCGTTCTTTGAGCCATTGGCGCAGGATCGCGACGGTCTCGCGGGTTAGGGTCACGGTGCGCTTCTTGCGTCCTTTTCCGGTCACGCTCGCGTGAGCGCCGGTGCTCAGGCTCACGTCGTCGATGCGGAGTGTGATGAGCTCTGTGACCCGCACGCCGGTCAGCACGGCGGTGAGCAGGATGGCGTGGTCGCGCCGGCCGAGCCAGGTGCTGCTGTCTGGCGCGGCGAGCAGCGCCTTGATCTCGTCGAGGTTGAGGTATGAGACGTCGTGGCGCTGGTGGCGTTTGAACGGGATCGCGATCACGCGTCCGATCGTCTGAAGGTGCTCGGGGTGTCTGAGCGCGGCGAACCGGTAGAGCGCGTGGATCGCGGCGAGCCTGTTGTTGCGCGTCCGGGCGCTGTTGCCTCGCCCTGCTTCGAGGTAGTTGAGGAACGCGCCGATCAGCGGCGCGTCGAGGTCGTCGATGTCCAGCTGGCAGGGGGGCTTGCCGGTCCGCTCGGCGGCGAACGCGAGCAGCAGCCTGAACGTGTCGCGATAGGACGCCACGGTGTGCGGGCTGGAGTTCCGCTGGGTGATCAGCCGTTCGGTGAACCACGCCTGCAGCGTCGGCGCGAGCAGGCTCATGAGAGCACCTCCGGCAGCCGCTCGAGGCGCCTGCTGATCAGCGCCATCAGTTCCGGGACCGCCTCCAGATACCAAAATGTCGAAGCGGGATCGGCATGTCCGAGGAACGTGGAGAGCAGTGGCATCCGCCGGTTGATGTCCTCGCCGGCCTGATACCAGTCCAACAGTGTTCGCACAGCAAAGGTGTGGCGCACGTCATGTGGTCTGGGGCGGACGCGTTCACCGCATCCCTCCAGACCGATCTGCCGGATGAGCTTGGCGAAGGTGTGGTTGAACTCGGACTTGGTGAACCGCCCTCCGCGCGTGTTGAGGAAGAACGCTGATGTCTGGGGCTCGGGGCAGCGACGGTCGCGCCGGCGGGCGTAGTCGCGCAGCGCTCTGGTGGTGGTGTGGTGCAGCGGCACCTCGCGCTGCTTGGTCTGCCTTGCCCGCACGTGCAGCGCCCCGTCGGCGAGATCGACGTCTTGGCGGTCGAGGCCAAGCGCTTCCCCGATCCGCACGCCGGTTGTGGCCATCAGCCCGATCACCGCTTGGTAGCTCGCAGCGCGCAAAGGCGGCGTCAACGCTCCGGCCGCGGTCATCAGTGCCGCGATCTCGGCGGGCGAGTAGATGTATGGCACCACGCGCTGATATCGGCCGGGCAGCAGGTCCTTGGACGGCACCTCGCTTGAGGGGTCGATCGTCGACAGGTAGCGCGCAAAGCCGCGCACGATCCCCAGCCGCTGACGCCAGCGGGGCGGGCGGGCGTCAACCGGCAGCCTTGCCCACATCACCGCCAGCTCGGTCGTGACCCGCACCGCGCCAGCCCGCTCCAAGAAGGCGACGAAGTTCTCCAGCAGTCGCTCGTCCGCTTTGAGCTTGAAGCCGAGCCGTCGGCGGATTCGCAAGTAGTCACCCAGGGCAACGCGCAGCGGAGTCATGCCGCACCGCCGTCCGGCCACGGCCGTGCAAGCGCGCGCAGCGCCTTGCGGTCGACCTTCGCATAGCGCGCCGTCGTCTTCTGCTCGCGGTGCCTGAGTACCTGCCCGATCTCCGGCAACGACGCGCCCTGCTTCAGCATTTCAGTGGCAACGGTGTGCCGCAGGGCGTGCGAGCGCACCAACGGCAGCCCCGCCCGGCGACAAGCGGCCTTCACCAGCCCGCCGATCGCGTCACCGGTCAGCGGTCCGATCGGTGCGAGCACCCGCAAGAACATCACCCGGCTCTGCACCCGCGGGCGACGGCGCAGATACGAGACGATCGCCTCGCCGACATCGGTCGCCAGCGGCAGCTGGTCAAACATTCCTCCCTTCCCGCGCACGAGCAGCTCGCCGCTGCGCCAGTCGATGTCATCGAGCTCGATCGCGGCAACCTCGCCCGCGCGCAACCCCAGCCGCGCCAACACCACCAAGATCGCGTAATCGCGCCGACCCACCAGCCCGCGCCGATCGCAGCTCGCCAACAGCTTCTTGACGACCGCGGGCTCAAGGCCACGCGGCAGCGACCGGTCGCGCAGGTCAGCGACTCCGGGCACCGCCCACTGCAGCGCGACTGGGATCTGGCCAGTGATGTGCAGATACCGCAGAAGCGACCGCAGCCCGCTGACCACATCCCTCGCCGCGGAAATGCTCCGCTTCGGGCACTCCGCCGCCAGGAACAGGCTCACGTCCGCGGCGCTCAACCGCTCAAGCCCCGGCCCGTCCGGCGCCAGCCTCCCTGCCAGGAACAACCGGGCGGTCGGCTCGTAGCGACCGAACACGGTGTGGCCGGTCAGCCCGCGCTCGTCGAACAGATACCGGCGATAGCTCTCCAGCAGCCGCTCAAGCGGATCGTCGTCGACGGCCCGCGTCGCGGCCGGCACGACTCCCAGCTCGCGCAGATAGGAGAGCGGCAACGCCATGCTCCGTACCGACAGCCACGTCGAACAGCTCGCCGCGCGTCGGGCTTGCAAGAAGCCCTCCACCCGCTCTGACATCAACTCATCCGGCAGCAGCCCTTCACGCTCGAGCCAGCGGCTCAGCAGATCCAGCTGCCAGAGCCGGTGGCTGATCGTCCACCGCGAATAGCCGCGAGCTGCCAACCACGACCCGTACCCCGCCGCGAACGGCGCCAGCGGCCCAGACGTCACCGGCACCCACAACCGACCGCCCATAAATGCCTCCCGTGAATCGAAGAAACCGAACACAGGAAGCCTCGGCGAACCAACGACGTTTATGCGGCGTAGCTCACCGCGCTATATCGCGCTGAGCAGCCAAAACGCGCCTCGTCCCACCTCTACGCGGCATAACCAGCCGCGCGGCATGAAAGCGGTTATGCCGATGTCGGCATAAGCGCTGCGGAACGATCTGGGCAGTCTCGCTGGCGGCCAGCGGCGGCTGGCTTCACGTGATCGAGATCGTTCCAAAAGAATCATCTGGCGGGACCGTGACGAGACCATCGGAGCTTCTACTTCGTCGCTGAGGAAGAGTCGCTCGGCCGTCGTTCGTGAGGCGGGATCGGGTCGGAATCCTGGACTCGGACCCGGCGGCGTGAGACTGAGAGAATCGCGGGTTGAAGCCGACGTGGGAGAGGGGCGGGGGCACGGTCGATCGCCGCGACATCCCGAGCCTCGGCGGCGGCGGATTCGTTTCGATGTGATAGGAGGGCGAGAATGAGGATCGATGTCTGGACTCACGTGCTTTCCCGGGCCTACGTTGAGCACCTTGAGGTGCAGGGTCAACGCGGGCTGGGCGCGTTTCTGCTTGCTCAGCGGGCGCTGCACGACATCGAGTTTCGACTTCGCGTGATTGACGAGTACGACGATTACCGTCAGGTCCTAACGCCGGTTCCCGGGATGCAAGTGTTCGGCCCTCAGTCCCCGTCTGGTCCGACACTGGGCGAGGTCGTGCGTCGCAACAATGAACAGATGGCCGAGATAGTCGCGGAGCATGTCGATCGGTTCGCGGGTTTCGTGGCCGCCACTCCGGTCACTGACCCCGACGCGGCAACCGAGGAGGCGATCCGCAGCGTCCGCGGGCTTGGTGCACTCGGGGTACAGCTCGAGGAGGACGCCATCAACGTCCCTCTTCACGAGGATCGCTACGACCCGCTGTTCGCCGCGATGGAGGAGCTGGGCGCGGGCGTGTGGCTGCACCCCTTCCGAACGCCGGCGACGCACGGATCGCCGCCGGATGCCGCTCCGTTTCTGCTGTGGCAAGTGTTCGGCTGGACATTCGACACCACTATCACCATCTCGCGGCTGATCTTCGCGGGCGTCTATGACCGCCATCCGGACCTGAAGCTGATCGCCCACCACGGCGGTGGCCTGATCCCGCACTTCTCTGGACGGGTGGAGATCATGCCGGCTCTTGCCGACCTCGACCCCAGCGGCAGTCTCGGACAGGCGTTGGGACGGCTGAAGAAACAGCCGATCGAGTACTTCGGGATGCTCTACGTCGATACGGCGATGTTCGGGGCACAGCACGGCGTCAGGTGCGTCGTCGACTTCTTCGGTCCCGAGCGAGTGCTGTTCGGCACCGACGCCCCGTTCGATGCTCAAGGTGGCTCGTACTTCATCTCGAGAACGATCGGCGACGTCGAAGGCGCGATCGACAATAAGGCTGAGCAGAGCGCGATCTTCCAAGGCAACGTCAGGAAGATCCTCGGGATCGAGCCGGCGCTCGGGTCCTAGGGCTGTCAAACCAGGTCACGCGTAGCCCCCCGAGGCCTACAGCGGACGGCGACGCCACGCGCAGTAATCCGGACGCTGGCGGGCCGGTCAGCACCAACGTGTCGTGATCGGCCGCCCGATGGATGACAGACGCCCCAACCGTTCGTTGCCGCATCGCCCGGGAAATCCGGCACCTAGGGCCGGCATGTCGCTCCTGAGCAATCGGAGCACTGAGCTCGCCGACAACCTCGAGAGTGCCGCTCCGCCAAGGGGTTCCGTTAGCCGGGCACGCGGCCGACGACGTGCTCGCTTGGGAGGAGACGCAGAAGCTCGACGTCGAGGTCGATGGGCTGCCGCATCCGTGGTGGAGCAGTCGTGTCGCGGATCGCTATCGCGCTGCTGCTTCCGGACAAAACCAGCGACGGTGCTCAAGCCTGAGGCCAAACTTTCCCGCGATCGCTTTCGTTCTTCGTGCGTCCCGCGCGTGGCGATTGCCTTGGCGACGTTCCGATCGCCGGGGACGAGCTTCCGAGCCGCGCAGTCCGGGCCTCGGTGCCGGAGCGGCCGAAGCGACTCTGCATACGCAGCTTGGGGCTTCTGCACACCGAGGTGCTAGCCGTGCGTTCGGCGAGCCGTGAGCCCGCCCCTGCGCGGTGGCCAACGGCCTGGCCCCGATCCGAGTGACAGGAGCATTTCCGTGATCGTCGGCGAGACCGGCCGTATGCACGGAGGCCCTGGAATGCCCACTTGATCGGCTGCGAGACACCTCGGGTCTGCCTTTCAACTGCGCGAGACCCGCACCGCTTGCAGCGTGGCATGAGTTAGGGTCGTCTGCGTGGCGGATGAACGCGTATTCACGGTGGTTTGCGCGGTAGCTACGCCGCTGCTGCCGATTACGCTCGCCGAGGCGGGCTTCTCGGAACGAACTCATTTGCAGGAATGGGTGATCGCGCACCCCGAGATGCTCGGGGACGGCGTCATGATCGTCACGCTTGAATTTGATGGATGGCGGGCGGCGAGCGGTGCGGCCGAGCGCGATCGGCTCGACGTGCTTGGACTCGACCGGGCCGGCCGGCTGGTCGTTGCTGAGCTGAAGCGCGATGCCGCACCGGACACTGTTGAGATGCCGGCCCTCAAGTATGCGGCGATGGCGAGTAGGTTCACCCCCGACAGCCTTGCCGCTCAGCACGCGAAGTACCGGTCGAATCGGGGCAAGCCAACGAGCGATGCCGAAGCGCTCGAGGCGCTCGAGGCCCACGGCAAATACGGGCTCCTGCCGGAGAACCTCGCGAAGCCCCGGATCGTTCTGCTCGCTTCGTCCTTCCCGCCGGTCGTGACCGCGACCACCGTTTGGCTCACAGAGATGTCGCTCGACATAAGCTTGGTCACGTTCCAGGCCTACCGCGCAGACGACAAAATCATCGTCACGGTCTCGCAGCTTTATCCAGTCGCGGACGTCGAAGAGTTCACGGTTGCGCCTGCGAGGTCAGCCAAGTCGGCGTCGGAGGAAGCGGATCTGCTGCCCGAGATCCACTGGTCGTCCGCAGACCTGACGCGCCTGCGTGAGCTTGCAAACCCGACTGTGCTGGCTGTCCTCGACCTCTGCTCCGAGAGCCCCGGTGAATGGGTGCCGCTGCGCACGATCGAGGAGCGCGCCGCCAGAACGCCACCCCAAGCGCGCGGGGACCTGGCCGGGCTCACGATGACCGTCAAGCGCCGGTTCGACCGCTCGAATTGGCCCTTCGCTGCCGAGTTTGGCGCTGGCGGGGAGCAGCAGTCGTACTACCGGATCACCGATGATCTTGCCGTGGCTTGGCGAGAACTCTCGGCGCCGATCGACGCCGCCGAGACGGCGTCACCCCCGGCGGACGGCGAGTCGGGCTAGCACGATCCGCGTTTCACGCGGGAGCGGAGAAGCACTGCCCCACGGCTATTCGTAGGCAGTTGCCCAATTCGGAGCGCCACTCTGCGAGCCTTGTATTCGGCGATTGGCGACAATATCCGCGCCAGGTCGAGACCCGCCCAGTATGGCCCGGTTGGCGTGGCCGGTTTTGTCCGGAAGCGGCAGCCACCTCGCGCCGACCTTTGACGCCCAGGACACGACCGGCTGCCTATGCACGGTCGGCTGTCGCCGACTGGGCCGTCGTGCTCTCGCCCCTCAGCAGCGGCATCGTTGCCCTCGCTGCCGCGTTTAGCCCAAAGCAGAAGCGGACGGCGTGGCCGGAGCGGGAGGGCCTGGACTGGTAGGCCCTTGGCCCTCCCGCCGGTGCCGAGGCTTTCTCAGCAGCCGAGCGCGGCTGCCAAGTTTGTTGCGTCGATCGTTAGTTGACTCGCCTCTGCAGGGGTGAGCTTCTTGCCGGTCTGCGCTTTGACGAGGCCGAGGTAGTCGGTGATGTCCGCGCACGCGGTGGTGGTCTGGCCGGCATTCACCGCCGCCTGGATCGCGGCCGCCTTGTTTCCTAGGGCCTTGCCGGGACCTTTCCCCGTGCTGTCGCTGACGAGGGTCGCCGCCAGGGCGCTGGCGGGGACCGTGTAGCTGATCGAGACCGTAGCCGTGCCGGTGCTGTCGGTCGACGCGGAGCCGCCCGTTGGCACGAGGTTCGACCCTCCGCCGCCGCCACCCCCGGCGCCGTCGCCGCCACCTTCCCCGCCGCCGCCGCCGCCATAGTAGCCGCTGCCGCCGCCACCACCGCCGATCGCTTGGCCACTGCCGCCAGCCCCGCCAGCGCCGAAGGTGCCCGGCCCGCCCGTGGCGCAAATACCGCACGACACCGTATCGGCGGCTCCGCCGGCGCCTCCGGCGGTCTGGGTTCCAGCACCACCACCAGCCCCGCCACGGGTGCCCGGCAGGAATAGCAACTGGCCGTCCTGGCCCGGTTGGCCCGCAGCACCGCCGTCCCCACCAGCAGCGCCAGATCCGCATACGCTCGTCCCGCCGCCGCCACCACCGCCGCCGGCGGCGACGAGTAGCCGCGAGCCCAGCGAGCCGCTGGTCGACATGGGGGAGGTGCGAATGTCCGACGCGCCGCCACCGCCGCCCCCCGAGAGGGGCGAGCATCCAAAACTACCACCGCTGCCGCCGCCGCCGTTAAACCCGCCCCCCGTACCCGCGCCATTGCCGGCGACCTCGACGTCGAGGACCTCAGCCGGGGCAACTGGCAGGTCGCCGGTGACCGTGGCGCCAAGGCCGCCCGCCCCGCCGTTGGCGGTCCCGGCAGCGCCAACGCCACCGACCGCGGTGGCGTTAACCGAACTCACGCTGGCAGGCACCGTGAACGTCTGCTCGCTACCGGTGGAGGAGAACGTGCACGTCACTGTCGAGCCCGACTGCGAACAGTTCGCCGGCAACGCCGCGGCCGAACTCGCCAGCGCCACCGCCAAGAGCGCGAACACCCCTGCGATCGTGCCGGACAGCACGGCGAGCTTACGCACTCGGCGCAGGCAACATCGGGAATGACTCATAGAGCCCCCTTCATTTCGCTTGGTACTCAGTGTCGCATCATCCAACGACACGTGAACCCAATTTCTCGTTGCGGGTCAGTCCATACTTCGGCCGTGAAGCAGACCCGTCCGACGACAGCATCAGCAACGGCAACAGTTAGCTTAGGCTCCTGTGCACCAGTCGTCGGACGAGAGCATAACAGTCACCGCTGCGGTTAGGTGGTTTTTACGGATTGCGCTTTAACGGTTGGGCGTCTATTCAGGTACTTGCTCGGATGTCGCCGCAAGAGCTCCCTACTTCTCGTTAATCCGTACAGAATCGACACAGTGCAGCAGGCTCACATTGCCGCTCGCTGCGCAAACGTGCGAGTACCTTTTCATAGTTACCCGCAGCGCTCTGCTGAGAGAGCCACGACGGGGGTCGTGAGCGACAGGGACGCACCGTCAGGATGCTTATAGGGGCGCCGCTTGTGCTCCCTCGCGGCGATACGATACGGCGTGAGCGGCGATGACTTTGAGCGATGAAGACAGGAACCGCGATCGCCGAGTCGGTGACGTTCTCAGAGCGCGACGACGAATCGATCGGGGTCAGCGTCGTGCTCGCGGACCTGGGCTGGGATGAGAATCCAGCACCGGGCCGAGATCAGATGACCGGAGCATGGCATGTCACCTTTCGTGATTCCCTTCCCAAGACGGACTGGCGAATCGATCTCCCGCGCACGTCCGCGGGGGAGGTTCGGGACGCGGCTCGGCGGATGGTCGCCGAACGGCTAATGGGTGACAGCGACCTCACCGGCGGTCAGCCCCACATCATCGTGTGGTAGTAGCGCTTCGAGGCAAGCGTTGATCCTGAGGGTTCGCGTATTGAGGGAGAGGCGCGTGGTCGCGCCCTCGGGACGGTCCGTCGTGGTCATCGCGGAGCCGCGGCGATGACGGAGCTCACACCGGCGCAAGCGCAGGCCATCGAAGGCATGAAGTCGTGCCGCATCGTCGGATGGGATTCGGACGTGAACGCGCCGATCGTGCAGGCCGCGGACGGACGGCGGCTCTGCGTGCTTCCCGACGGCCGGGTGATACGACATAAACCAGCCGCCCGGCGAGTGCTGAACGTGGTGATGTGGTTCCTCGTCGGTGCCGCGATCGTCGCGTGGGCCCGTGGTGCACACGGTGTTGCGATCGGCCTCGGGGTCGGGTGGGTGATCGCGGTTCTGGTCTGGTCGGGGCTCAGCGTCTTCGCCGCGGAGGAACGTCGTCCGACAGCTGGTATGGCGCGGTCCGCGCCGAATGACAGCTGTGTGCGATGTCGAAGGCCAGTCGATGGATCTCTGTGGTGCCCGGCGTGCTCCGCGGAGCTCAATGCCCGCAAGATTGATCCCGTCGAGCCTTCGCAGATCATGGCCACAGTGCAGCGGTATAAGGAACTGTTCGAGACCGGTTCCATGGCGAAGTTCTTCGACGTGTTCGCCTCGGACGTCGTCGCTGAATATCCGCAACAACGAAAGAGCTTGTCGCGTGCCCAGCTTGAGGTCAGGCTGGAGAGCATCATGCCGCGGGTCACCGGCTGCGAGGTGACCCTCGACGCCGCATTCGCCGATGGAGACTACTACTGGCTCACGTGGCACCTGAAGCACCCGAAAGATGGTCCATCACAGCGGTACGTTGAGCACGTGCGTCTGAACGAAGACGGACGGATCTGTGAGGTCTCAGCGCACTATCCGTGAGCCTCTCGATGGCAGCGCGTAAGTGGCGCGCCGCGACGATCTCTTCCGAGTCGGACGAGAAGGGAGCGTCCGAGCCAACAGTCGACTCAGTGCTGCTCGGGGCACGAGCGGAAGCGCCGACATGCGCGTCGCGGCGCCAAAGCAGGGAAGAGTTAGCGCGGCGGAGGAGGTCTCGCAACTCGCCAAACGCAGGACGCGCGATCGCTGCCCGGGACAAGCTCGCGGACACTTCCCCATCCACGAAACAGCGGCCACGCTGGCCACCGGATCGGCCAGCGTCAGGACTTCTGCTCTGACCCCATCGAAGGCTGGAGCGGCAGTCCGTGGCCGCAGTGCTGCGGGGGCGACAAAGCAGCAGCCGTGCCGCCGCTCTTGAGAGGCGTGCGTCGCGTTCGGATTTGGGCGACCGCACGAGCGCGGCCGCGCCGCCATTGGCGGGGACCGGCGTCGCGAAGCGGGCGTGCGGCCGGTGGAGCATCCGGTCGTGGAAGCAGGTGTCCATTCGTTGGTCCGAGACGCGCTTGTCGCCGAGAGCGGGGCTCGCCGGGCGACGTGCAGAATCGCACCGATACATACGCAACGCATGCGCCGTCTGTCGCGGCGCCGGTGGGTCAACCAAGCCGTCTCCGACTGGTTCGTGACCTGGGTGCCGAGCTTGCTGGTCGGGCGGCCGGACGGATCTCGCTGCTGGTCCTCAGAGGTCGTCTCTATGCTTCTTCTATGCGACCGGACAGGGTGGCGTTGCGCGCGAGCGCGATGACGCGGCCGTGAGCCTGGTGCGCATCCGGTACGTCGGTGGCCCAACTGCGGTCATCGAGATCGGTCCGTGGCGTCTGATCACCGATCCGAACTTTGATCCTCCGGGTCAGCGGTACTTCTTCGGCTGGGGCACCGCGTCACGCAAGCTGCACGGGCCAGCGATCGAGTTTGCGAAGCTCGTCCCGATCGACGCGGTGCTGCTGAGTCACGACCATCATGCAGACAACCTTGATCGGGCCGGTCGGGAGCTGCTGCCCCAAATGGGCGCGGTCGTGACGACTGAGGCTGGTGCTCGTCGGCTCGGCGCCGGTGCGCGGGGGCTCGCGCCGTGGGGTACCACGGCGCTCGACGCCGACGGACGCCCGCCGCTCGAGATCACTGCAACGCCGTGCCGTCACGGACCTCCCGGTTCGAGTCCGATTGTCGGACAGGTAATCGGCTTCAGCCTCAGGTGGGAGGGCCAGTTGCACGGGTCGCTGTGGCTTTCAGGGGACACGGTCCTCTTCGCTGGGGTGCGTGACATGGCGCGTCGGATCCAGGTGTCGGCTGCGGTGCTGAACCTCGGCGGCGTCACCTTCCCATGGCTGTCGGGCCCGTTGCGCTACACGCTGAACGCCGACGAGGCGATCGAGCTGTGCCGGGAGATCAATCCCCGGTCGATCGTTCCGCTGCACTTCGAGGGGTGGAAGCACTTCCGAGAGCCACGCGACACCGCAATCCGGAAGTTCGCCGAGTCGCCGTTCCGAGACCGGATCCATTGGCTGGCGCGCGGCGCGACGATCGAAATCGAAGTCTGAGCCACGTCGCGCGTGCCGAGCCCGAACTCGCTGCCGCTCGGCATGGTGGGAACAGACTTCCACGTTCGTGTCGTCTAGCGGCGCCAGAAAGCCAGCCGCTGCACCGACGCCATGAGGATGTGACCCCAGGTGATCGGCGTGTCCTGGCGCTGTGAGACCGCGTCGAACGGGCTGAAGCGCATCTCGCCGCCGGTCCCGAGCTCGATCGTGCCATCGTCCTGCCGGGTGCCGTTGACGAAGATCCAACCGCGCTCGATGCGGAGGTTCTCACTCATGGCCTGAGCGTACGCCATGGCTCGTGGCGCGCTGGACAACTAAGCCGCAGCACGTGTCGCGTATCGCGAAGGCGAGAGTGGCGTGTCGAGTGCGCCGGCCGTGATCGCGAAGGCGAGAGTGGCGTGTCGAGTGCGCCGGCCGTGATCGCGGATCGGCGCGGGTGTCGCATCGCTCGACGGGTGCGGGACGATGTTCCACGTGATGCAACTCGCCGATCGGTTCGCCGAACGGAGCGCCAGGGGGATGCTCACGCGCGCGGTCGGTGCCTGGCTGTTCGTCGGGCTCCCGGTCATCGCAGCGCGGACCTGGTGGTCGGTCGCCGCCGCCGTTACCGTCTTTGTGGTCACCGTCACGATGTACGTGGCGGCAGCGGTCCGCTACATGCACCGGCACCGCCGAGAACCCTGACAATGGATGCAGTCAACTGGAGCGAGCCAACCTTCTCGGGAGTTACACATATGCACGCTACGTGGCCGGGCCTCAACTTGGAGAGCAGAGATCCCCGTATCGGTCCCGCGTAGCTGGAGCCGCTGGCTCGCTCCTAGGTCCGCTCCTGGTGTCGGCGGCGAGCGGCAGTCAGATCGAGAGTGCCCCAACGGCGACATTGCAGAAGTGGAGAGCGCAAGCGGCCTGAGACCCCGGTGGCGTTGGATTTTGCCCGGAGCAGGACAGCCGTCGTCGGGTCTCGTTCGGCTGTCTGCCTAGGCATCAGGCCATGGACCCTGCTTGGCCTGTGTTCTGTGCCCTCCGCGCAACGGGGCCAGCCGCGCCGCTCCACGGATGCCCGTCCCGTGGCGAATGGAGAAGCTGTCACGATTCGAGGAACGGAGTGCGGCGACCCGCGATTGTCGTATGGACTCCGGTGTCGGCCGAGGTGCGGCGCGCCGGCGCCGTTCATCCCGATCGGGTGATGATCCTTCCGCGGCTCGCGCCTAGCGTCTACGCGATGCGAAGGTGTGCGGCAGGTCCGTGCGCCGATGGACGATAGGAGTGGACTCCATGCCGGATGAAGGGATCGACCGCAAGAGCCTCCCGATCCGGCGGCCGCCGTTCGGGGGCGATACGAAGCGCACGCTCGAAGGCTCGGTGCCCGATTGGAAGCAGGCGAGCCACGTTGAGCCGCCCGACGGGGCCCCGAATGTGCTTCTCGTGCTGATCGACGACGCCGGCTTCGGCAACCCGAGCACGTTCGGAGGGCCGATCCAGACTCCGAATTACACCCGGCTGGCCGAGAGCGGGCTGCGCTATAACCGCTTTCACGTAACGGCGTTGTGCTCGCCGACGCGAGCCGCGCCGCTCACGGGGCGCAACCACCACCGGGTCGGTTTTGGCATGGTGGGCGAGTTCTCGGGCCCATTCCCGGGGTACAACGCGACGATCCCGCGCGATTGCGCGCCGTTTCCGCGCATCCTGCAGGAGAACGGCTATCTGACGGGAGGGTTCGGGAAGTGGCATTTGACTCCGGATAACCAGCAGGGGTTCTCCGGGCCGTTTGATCGCTGGCCGACCCGGCTCGGGTTCGACTATTTCTGGGGTTTCCTCGGCGGTGAGGCCGGGCAATACGACCCGCTGATCGCCGAGAACCAGAAGATGATCGGCGTCCCTGAGACCGAGGACGGCGAGCAGTACTACTTCCAGGACGATCTCGCCGACAAGACGATCGATTGGCTTCACCGGGTCCGGTCCGAGAAGCCGAAGACGCCGTGGTTCGCCTACGTCGCGACCGGCTGCAGCCACGCGCCGCACCACGTGCCGCGCAAGTGGTCGGACAAGTACCGCGGTGCGTTCGACCGGGGGTGGGACGTGATGCGCGAGGAGACGTTCGCGCGCCAGAAGGCGCTCGGGGTCGTCCCGGCCGACGCGGAGCTGTCGCCTCGCAACGACGCGTTCCCGACCTGGGACTCGCTGGATGAGACGCACAAACGCCTGTACGCCCGTCAGATGGAGGTCTATGCGGGCTATTCGGAGAACGCCGACTGGAACGTCGGGCGGATCATTAACGCGGTCGACGAGATGGGCGAGCTCGAGAACACGGTCGTGATCTGGATCTGGGGCGATAACGGCGCGAGCATGGAGGGCACGCTCACGGGCACGTTCAACGAGCTGACGACGCTGAACGGGATCCCGCTCACACCCGAGCAGCAGATGGGGCTCCTGTTCAAGCATGGCGGCCTGGAGGTCTGGGGCGACGAACAGCTCGCCCCGCATTACGCGGCCGGATGGGCGTGGGCCGGGAATGCCCCGTTTGATTGGGGAAAGCAGGTCGCCTCGCATCTCGGCGGGACGCGCAACCCGCTGGTCGTGCATTGGCCGAGCGGGATCGGCGACGCGGGCGCGGTTCGCAGCCACTACACGCACGTGACCGACGTCGGGGCAACGATCCTCGACCTCGCGGGCATTCCGATGCCCGACTCGATCGACGGTGTCGAGCAACAGCGGTTCGACGGTGCGACGTTCGCTGACTCGTTCTCGGATGCGGCCGCGCCGGAGCGGCACACGCAGCAGTACTACGAGATCCTCGGCAACCGTGGGATGTACAAGGACGGCTGGCTGCTCGCACAGCGACTGCAGCGGATCCCTTGGGACCTCGATCCCGAGAAGCTGCGCGCGTTCGGCCCGGGCTGGAATCCGGATGATGAGCCGATCGAGCTCTACTACCTGCCCGATGACTTCACGCAGTCCAAGAACATCGCGGCCGACCATCCCGAGAAGGTGCGCGAGCTCAGCGAGCTCTTCTGGGCCGAGGCGGAGCGCAACAACGTCCTGCCGCTACTCGGCGGGCTGACGTCGTTTTTCGGCATCGTGCCGCCTATCTCGGAGGAGTCGAAGTTCGTCTTCCGCGGCGACATCGAGAATGTCCCGAGCGGGATGATCCCGCGGATCTATAACCACTCGTACACGGTCTGCGCCGACCTGGTCGTCGCCGAGGGCGGCGCAGAAGGGGTGATCGTCGCGGAGGCCGACCATCTCGGCGGGTTCGCGCTGTTCGTGCAGGACGGCAAGCTCAAGCACACCTACTCCATGCTCGGCGTGCTCGAATACACCCAGGCGTCCGAGCAGCCGCTGCCGACCGGCGAGGTCAACGTCGAGCTCGTGTTCGCGGCCGACGCGCCGAAGCCGGCGACGGGCGGGGAGGTGACGCTTCTCGTCAACGGCGAGCCGGTCGCTAGCGGGCGAATGGAACACACCGTGCCCGGCCGCTTCTCGGGCTACTCGGGCATGGATATCGGTCGCGACAACGGTCTCGTTGTTGACCGCAGCTACGCCGACAAGGCGCCGTTCGCCTTCACGGGCGAGATCAAGCAGGTCGTCTTCGACATCGCCCCGCACATGAGCGAGGAGGACGAGAAGGCGCTGCAAGAGCACGCGGCCCAGGCTCTGGCGGCCCACGCGGCGAGCGCCTGAGATCCAGACAGCGAAGAGGAACACCATGAGTGACGACCAACCGCTAGACGTCCTGATCGCGGTCTATCTGATCCCCGACCTGGCGCAAAAGGACTTCGACGAGTACGTCAAGCTCGCAGGCGACGGCAAGGTCGTCACCGACGGCGTGGCGCTGGTCGTCAAGGACGCCGAGGGCGAGGTGCAGGTCCAGGAGACCGGCGACCATCTGGGCCGCAAGGGCGTCAAGGCCGGCGGCGGCGTCGGTCTCGTCATCGGGCTGTTCGCCCCGCCGCTCCTGGCAGCCACCGCCGTCGGCGCCGCCGCCGGCGCACTGGCCGGGAAGTTCGCGCGCCACCGCGTGCAAGCTGGCATCGGCGAGAAGATGGACGACGCGCTTCCCCCCGGATCGGCCGGCATCATCGCGATCTACGAACACGACGGCGCCGACGCGGTCGCGGTCGCGCTCGGGAATGCGATCCGCACCTCGACCGCCCAGATCGACAAGGCGTCTCGCGACGAGCTGAAGGCCGGTCTGGAGGAGGCATCGGCGGGACTCGCGGGCTGAGCGAGCACGGATGATCGAGCTGCTCGACGGGCTTCCCGACGGTGTCGTCGGGCTCGAAGCGGTCGGGGAGGTCGAATCCGCCGACTACAAGACGATCGCGGCGCCGGAGGTGGAGCGTGCGCTGGAGCGTCACTCGAAGATTCGCCTCATCCACGTGCTCGACGACCGCTTCACCGGCTACACGGCCGGCGGCGCATGGCAGGACGCCCTGCTTGGACTCGCGCATCCGCGATCCTTCGAGCGCATAGCCGTCGTCACCGACTTCGAGAGCATCCATCGACTCGTGAAGCTCGCGCGCTGGTCGACCCCCGGCCAGCTGAGGCTGTTCACCAACCAGGAGCGCGAGCAGGCGGAAGCGTGGGCGAGCGAAGGGCTCGACGCCTGATGCACCACAGCGACGGCCGCCGGCTCGCTCCAACTGCCGCCTTGGGCGAGCAGGATCAGCGAGACGTAAACGCCGACGATCGTCCTAAGAGCCGTGCTGAGGGCGGCTGCCCACGCACCCGCGCCAAAACGAAGCAAGAACAACCGGGCCAGGGGCGCCGACCCTGCTCATCCCCAGGACCAGGGCCGCCGGGCAATCGATGCGGGCGAGGGTTGTGCCTAGGTACGCAGGCCCCATGAGCTGCATGCGCACTGCGGCGAGAAGCGAGCGAGCGGCCGATCAAGAGCTCACTGCTGTCACGAACCACCAGGTCCCCGTCGAGCTTCATGGCGCCGGCGATTTGACTTGCCCTTCGGCCTGGCGGACAGCGAGAGCGGCAGCGCCGCGCCCGGACCCGCGGCGGCGACGATGCAGAAGCCGACGCGACCCGGCCACAGCAAGCTCTCGGTACTCGGGTCGACGGGATCGAAGAAGGCCATTGGGCGAGCCTAGGTCGGGCTTTACCTAGGCACGTACGTGCGAAGGAGGCTCGCGTCCACGGTCGAGCTTTCCGCGCATTGCAGGGCGCGGGACCCTCTGCCCTGCTGGGCACACAAACCAGGGAAGACGCTCGTCCGCCCTGCTGTCGCGCTAAAGCAGGTTTCGCGCTGATGCCGCTGAAGCCGTCGACGGTCGTCGACGACGAGAGTTGCGAGTTTGGCGATTTGCGAGACCAGCCCCGGGGGGTCGACTCTGACCTGCTTTGGCAGTGCGGCGTGCACGTCGACACTTGTGCTCGCCAGGTGAGCAGCACCGAGTCGACTGGCCAGTCCCTGGACTACCTTGCTGTGGGAGTGGTTCGCCGAGCGTCTCGCGACCGTGTTCAGTTACCGACCGCGCCGCGGCCCGAAAATCACGACATATCCGTGCGGGACACGGATTCCGTCTGGCTGTCGGTGTCGCTTGTAGAACTCGACCCACGCGGCGTGCAGCTCGGCGCGACGCGCGGGCTCGAGCGCGTCGGCGAGCGCTTTGAACGGCGGTCTCGCGGTCGTGAGCAGTTGCTAGATCTCCTCGCCTGACTCGCCGGCCTGGGTCCATACCTCCGGGGTGAAGTCGAGCTCGAATGCGTCTCTCAGCGGCGGCGCAATGTCCACCCCGGTCACCGTGGCTCCCGCGCGGGCGGCGCGCAGCGCAACGGCGCCGGTCCCGGCGCCGATGTCGAGCCAACGCTCACCTGATCGCGGCGCCAGCTCCGCGATCAGGCCGTCGTGGATCGCGGCCATCGTCGGCGCCACGCGCTCCGACGGCGCGCTGCCCCTCATGGCGGCGGCGTCGGTCATCGCGCAGCGCGTCGTGAGAAGCGACGAGTTGGCTCGTGCAACGTCCGCCCGATCAGGCGCGGAGCGCCGGCCGGGCGCCGTCGACGAACGCGGCGTGGACCGGGTAGTCGTGCAGCTCGGTCGGATCGGGTATCCCGTGACGGCGGCGTGCCTCACGGAAGCCAGGGCCGGTCGAGAACGCCCGGAACGCCTCCTCTGTCGGGCACACGTCGACAATCACCAGCCCGTCCCGCGCGCGGAGGCATAGGTGCGCGATGAACTCGTTAGTAGTCGGGAACTCCTCGATCAGCGCGTCGTAACGCCGTGCCAGGTCGTCGGGATCGCCAGTGAACTTCCAGATCGATGCGTGCATGTCGCCGTCCTTAGGTGGTGGGTTGGAGGTAGTTGGCTGCGGCAGTGGCGATGCCTCGCGGGCGCCGGCCGATTGCCGTCTCGAGTTGGGTGGCGAGAGAGATGATGATGTTGTCGCGGCCGGGCGGGCCTACGAGCTGGATGCCGACGGGAATCCCGCCCGCCGTCTCGTGCAGCGGAACGGTAATCGCCGGCTGCCCGGTGACGTTCCAAATGCGCACCAGGGCGCTGAAGCGGACGGCGTCGTCGGTGACGCCGGCCGCCGAGCGGAGGCCGTCGAGCTCGGCCGGCAGGCGCGTCAGCGTCGGTGTCAGTAGCACCGCGCCCTCCGGCCAGGAACCGATCACCCGCCGGGCGAACGCCCACATCCGCTCGGCCGCCTCGAGGTAGTCGACAAGGCTGACAGGTTCGGACTCGAGTCCCCACTGACGGGTCGCCGGCTCCAGCTGCGCGGGGTCGACGCCGGTGCCGTGAAGCCGCTCGATCACGCGGATCAAGTGCTGCACGGTTCCGGTCCCGACGGTGGCCCAGCTGCCGGGGAACGCGGGGTCGTCCCAGTCGGGCGCTCGCTCCCACACGTCATGCCCCAGCGCGGCCAGCGCCTCGGCCGCAGCGCGCGCGGCCGCCACCGGCTCTGCGTCGACAGGAACGCCGAGAGGCGCCGAGAGGGCGACCATCACCCGGGTCGGGCTCGGGGGCCGCTGCGCCGCGATCGCAAACGGCACCTCGGGCGCGGGCAGGAAGTGGTGGTCCCCTGGCTCGTATCCGGAGATCGCGTCGAGCGCCGTCGCCGTGTCGAGGACGGTGCGGGTGAGGACGCCGTCGCTCGGGGCGCCGAGCGCGACGAGCCCGTGGTCGGGGCCGATCGAGACACGGCCGCGGCTGGGCTTGAGCCCGACCAGGCCGCAGCAGGATGCGGGGATCCGGATCGAGCCGCCGAGGTCGCTGCCGTCGGCGAACCCGACCATCCCTGCCGCGGTGGCGGCGGCGCTCCCGCCCGAGGACCCGCCGGCCGCCAGGCTGAGGTCCCATGGGTTGCGGGTGGCGCCGAAGCGTTCGTTGTCCGTGACGGGACGGAGCCCGAGCTCCGGCGTGTTCGTCTTCCCGACTACGATCGCGCCGGCGGCCCGCAGCCGCCGGACGTGAGCGCTGTCGTGGTCGGCGATCCAGTCCTCGAAGGCGGCGCTTCCCTCGGTGGTGGGCAGCCCCTCGGTCGCGGAGAGCAGGTCCTTGATTCCGACCGGGACGCCGCACAAGGTGCGGGGGTCATCGGCCGCGATCCGGTCGGCCTCGGCCAGCGCCCGTTCGCCGCAGGTGGCGACCAACGCGTTGAGCGCCGGGTTGAGCTGCTCGATCCGCCGCAGCGATGCCTCCACGAGCTCGCGCGCGGACAGCTCGCCGCTGCGGACCAGACCGGCCTGCTCGACGGTGCTGAGGTCAAGCGGGTCGGTCATGGCCGGATCTCGTACAGGCGGTTGAACGGATCCTGCAAGTCGAGCTGCCGGACCGAGCCGAAGTCCGCCTCGCGGCACAGCTCGTGTACCCGCGCCGGCGGCAGGCCGCACGTGCCGAGTCCCGCGCCGCCGTGGGCGAGCGAGGTCGTCATGCAGTAGACGACGCTGATCCCGTACATGAGCGTCGCCAATGGCCCGACGTTGTCATCGGGATCGTCGGCGCTGCTCATCTCCAGCATCAGGTAGGTGCCGCCGGGCGCCAAGGCGCGACGGATGGCCGCCAGGAGCGCTCCCGGGTCGCCGGCGTCGTGGACCACGTCGAAGGTGGAGATCACGTCAAAGGTCTCGGGCAGCCCTGTGCCGCCGTCGAGCAGCTCGAAGCGGACCCGATCCCCGAGGCCCGCCACGGCGGCCGCGCGGCGGGCGAGCTGAAGCTGGCCCTCGAAGTTGTCGTAGCCGACGAACGTCGAGGCCGGGAAGGCCTCGGCCAGCCGGATCACGGCGATCCCGGAGCCGCAGCCGCCATCGGCCCAGCGGACGCCCTCCTGGAGGCGGGCCGGCAGGCTCTCGACCATCCGCAGCCACTGCTGGACGAGCAGGTTGTCGTAGAACGACCGCGAGAACCGCCCCATCCCCTCCCAGGTGTCCGCCGGGTAGGCGGACTGGGGCACACCGCCGCCGGAGCGGAACGCCTCGGTCAGCCGCTCGATCGTGCGCAGGTAGCCGAAGGTCAGCTGGAAGGCGCCGCCGAGGAACGCCGGTCCGCCCTCGGCGGCGAGTACCTGGGCATGCTCGGCCGGCAAGGCGTAGCGGCGGGTGTCGCGCTCGAGCTCCACATAGCCGGCGGCGTGCATGCCGTGCAGCCATTCACGGGCGTAGCGCTCGTTCACGTCGGTCGCGGCGGCCAGCTCAGCGCTCGTGGCGGGACGATCGGCCAGCGCCTTGAACAACTCGAGGCGGTCGCCCAGCGTGGCCAGGGTCGAGGCCATCAAGCCCGCGGCATCGCCCAGGACGCGCTCCATGAACGCGCCGAGCTTCGCTTCATCGATCGTCTGCGTCGCCACCATGTTCTCCTCTCGCGTGGGTTGATGACGGCAGCTTCCACGAGCACCGTGACCAGACCGTGACTGAACCGTCACGCGTGCGCGACCGGGGGTACGCTCGCCCGGCGATGCTTCGCGTATCGGTGCTAGGGGAGCTCCAGCTGGAGCGCGATGGGATACAGATCGATCCGCCGGCGCGGCGACCGGCCCGTGCGCTGCTCGGCTGGCTCGCGCTTCATCCGGGGATGTACGCGCGCTCGACCGTGGCGGCGCGACTGTGGCCGAACGTGCTGGATGAGAGCGCGCGCACGAGCTTGCGCACGGCCCTGTCGGCACTGCGCGCGGTGATCGGAATCGGGGCCCTGCTGGCGAGCCGGGAGCAGATCGGCCTGGCGGACGGCGTCTGGATCGAAGCGCGCGAGTTCGACCGCCTGCGTGACGCCGGGAGGCTCGACGACGCGCTGGCCCTCTGCCGCGGAGAGTTGCTGGCCGGCTTTGACGAGGACTGGGTGCTTGTGACCCGGGACTGGCATCGCGAGCGGGTCAGCGAGACGCTGGCCGTGATGGCCGCCGACGCGGCGGGTCGCGGGTCGCACGAGGAGTCGATCTCGCTCGCCCGCCGGCGGGTGGCGCTCGATCTCCTGGATGAGCCGGCACACCGGGACCTGATGCGGCTGCTCGCAGGGGCCGGCGACCGCGCTGGTGCGCTCACGACCTACGAACGCTTCGCCGAGCGGCTCCGGCGCGAGCTCGGCGTCGCGCCCGCTCCCGCGACCCGGTTGCTGGCCAGCGAGTGCCGCCGCGGCGGCGCGAGCGTCGCACCGGCGCCGCTGCACCTCCCGCCGCGGATTGTCGCGGCACGGGCCCGCGGCCCGGTGATCGGTCGCGAGGCGGAGCTCGCACGGCTCCGTGCCGCGTGGGCAGGTTCCGCTCGATCCGGCCGACGGCTGACGCTGGTCAGCGGCGAGCCCGGGATCGGCAAGACCCGGCTCGTGGCCGAGTTCGCCGGTCATGGAGTCGCTGCGCGATCCCCTGCGCGACGGTGTCGAGCTGCCGCTCGAGGCGGGCGAGCTCTCGACCCTGGTTCCGGAGCTGGCGCTCGGCGACAGCCGTCCGGTGGGCACTGCGGACTCCGCGCCCGGCGCTCGGCTGCGGCTGTTTGAAGCGGTCAGCGCCCTGCTCGACGCGGTCGCGGCCGGACGCCCGCTGCTGCTCGTGCTCGACGATCTGCACTGGGCCGAGCGGCCGACGACCCGGCTACTACTCCACCTGGCGGCACGCCCACAGGGCGCACCGCGGATGATCGTCGCCACCTACCGCGACACGGAAGCGCACCCGCTGGCGGAGGAGCTCGCGAACCTGTACCGCGAACTCGCGGTGGAACGTATCGCGCTCACCGGGCTCGGCCGGGAGGCAGTCGCCGCGCTGCTCGGCGGCGACCGCACCCCGGAGGCGGTCGAGCGGTTCCGCGAGCAGACCGGCGGCAATCCGTTCTTCATCGAGCAGCTGCTCCCCGGCGATCCAGCCGGCGTCACCGAGGCGGTGCGCCGGCGGGTGAGCGCGCTAGGGGCCGAGGCTCACGCGGTGCTCGACACCGCCGCGGTCAACGGCGCCGAGTTCGAGCTCGCCGTCGTCGCCGAGGTGATCGGTCTGCCGGTCGACGACACCCTCGACGTGCTCGACGCGGCGGTCCGTGCTCGGCTGATCGCCGAGGTCCCCGGCGAGCCCGGCCGCTACGCCTTCGTCCACGCGATCGTCCGCGACACGCTGGCGGGCACGCTGACCGCGGCGCGGCGCGTCCGCCTGCACGAGCTGTTCGCCGCGGCTCTCGAGGACCGGGCCGAGCGTGAGCCGGAACGCTACCTCGTGGCGCTGGCCAACCACGGGCTCGAGGCCGCGGCCGGTGCGGGCGATCCGATCCGCGCCACCGAGCTCGCCCAGCAGGCGGCAGACCGGGCCGGCGCCGTACTCGCCTTCGAGGACGCGGCGGCACTCCTCGGGCGCGCGGCGGCCATGCTCGAGCATCGCGGCGGCTCAGTCGAGCGGCGCGCGGAGCTGCACTGCGCCCGGGGGCGAGATGCTGCAGCGCGCCGGGCTCGGTGCCGAGGCCGGGCAGGCCCTGGCCCACGCCGGTACGCTAGCCGCCGCCGCCGGCCGGGCGGACCTGATCGCGCGATCAGCTCTGGGGATGGGAGGCGCCGGGGTGACGATCCTCGGCACCGATCCCGAGGTATATGCACGCCTGCAGCAGGGGCTGGCCGTGATCGGCGACGACCACCCCGCGCTGCGGGTCCGCCTGCTCGCACGCCTGGCGATCGAGCTCGCCTACGACCCCGACCCGGCGCGACGCGACGCGACCAGCCGCGAGGCGCTCGAACTCGCCCGCCGGATCGACGACCCAGCGGCCGTCGCCGCCGCGCTGAGCGCCCGACACGTCACCGCCTGGGGACCCGACGGCTGCCAGCAACGACTACGGATGGCCAGCGAGATGCTCGCGCTCGCCCAGCAGGGCGGCGACCGAGAGCTCGCGCTCCAAGCGCGCAACTGGCGGATCGTCGACCTGCTCGAGCTCGGCGACGGCCCCGCCGTGCGCGCGGAGCTTGACCAGTACGCGGAGCTCGCGGCGCAGGTGCGCCTGCCCGCCCTTGCCTGGTACGTGCCGCTGTGGCGCGCCACGCTGGCGCTGCTCGAGGGACGGCTGGCAGACGGCATCGAGCTCTCCCGCCGCGCGCTCCAGCTCGGACGGCAAGCCGGCGACGCCAACGCAGAGGTGTTCTACGCCGAGCAGTACCTAGAACGGATGCTCGTCCAGGGCAGGATCCGCGACCTCGATCCGTCGGCGGGATCGTCGCGGACGTCGCAGACCGCGCCATGAGCGGCCCGGCGTGGCGCGCCTACCGATTCACGTTCGCCTGGTGGCACGCCGAACGGGGCGAGCTGGACCAGGCCCGCGAGGACTACGAGACGGCCGTCGGCGATGGCCTCTCGACGCTGCCCCGCGACGTCAACTGGCTGGCGGCGCTGTCATCCGCTGTCGAGGCGGCCGTCCTGCTCGGCGACCGCGAACGCTCGGCCGAGCTGTACAGGTTGCTCGAGCCGTACACCACCCGGATGGTCGTCACCGCGCGTGGCGCCAGCCACGCAGGGTCGGCGGCCTACTTTGCAGCGCGGGCCGCATCCCTGTCCGACGACCCCGAGAACGCCGACCACCTATTCGCCCAAGCCATCCGCGCCGATCAACACCTCGGTGCGCCGGCCCTTGTCGTCCGCGACCTACACCGCCAGGGCGAGCTGCTGCTCTCCGTCAGACAGCGCGGCCGGGCTACGAAGGCGCTGAGCGCAGCGGCCGAGCTCGCTGGCTCACTCGGGCTTTAACCTCCGCAGACCGACCTTGCGCGATAAAGCGCGATCACAACCACAGCCACAGTTACGGCGAGCACTCCGAGGACCGGAGGCCGCACCATAGGAGGAGCGGTCCAGATCCCCCCGCGGCACTTGCTCGTATGCGTCACGTACACAACGCTCCCGTCGACCGCGCGCCTGCCTCGCGACAACCTCAGGAGCCCCATCGGTCTTGATGATTCCCGCTCCCGCTTAGCCAGGAGCTTGCGCAACCTCGGCCTGAGTCGCGACCTCTTTCCCGCTCCGGAAGAGCGGCACGAGCAACGGCTGCTCGTCGGCCGAACGCCTCCATCGCCGAGCGGAGGCAGAAGAGCTGCTTGGGGTCGTCGATGCGGACACCTCCTTTCGCGCCGCGACGCGAACCTCGCCCGACTGAACGAGCGACCCGCAACGCGCGGATCTCGAGCATGCCAGCGCCGTCAACGGGGTCGAAGGCCAGCGGACTGATGCCGAAGACTCGCCTACCGCGCTTTGCAGGGCGCAGGACCCTCTGCCCTGCTGAGCACACAAACCAGGGAAGACGCTCGGCCGCCCTGCTGTCGCGCCAAAGCAGGTTGCGCGCTGATGCCGCTGAAGCCGCCGCCGGTCGTCGACGACGAGAGTTGCGAGTTTGGCGGTGGCTGTCCTGTGAATCCCCGGTTTGCGACGGCGTTTGAGGCAGGGTCGTTCGTGTCGGCGTGGCGCCGGCGGTAGACGGCTTAGGTTGTCGGTCGGGTCAGGCGGGTTGTTCGGCTGGTTCGGCCTTGTCGAGGGTGACGGCGTAGCCGAGCGCTTCGAGTTGGCGCTGGAGGCGGCGTCGCTCCGAGCGAGACACGTCCGCTGCCGGCGCAGTGATCGCACGGAGTCGCTCGGCGCGTCCGTTGTCGGTCGCGCGGCGCTCGGCTGCTGTTGGGGATGTCGGATTGGTGGTCGCGGGTCCCCGCGTGTGCTGTTGGCGCTCGTCGTCTAGGTCCTCTTCTTGGTGTCCACGAAGGCCGCGTGGACGGGGAAGTGCTCGAGCGTTTCGGGATCGGGAAGGCCGTGCTTGGCGCGGAGAGCCGTGAAGGCCGGGCTCGTGGCGAACTGTTCGAATGCCTCGCGGCTGGGGCAGGTGTCGACGAGCATGATGCCGTCTTCGGTTCTGAGGCAGAGGTGCAGGCGCATGTTTGCTGCTGGGATCTCGGCGATCATCGCGTCGTAGCGTCGCGTCAGGTCGTCGGGATCGCCGGCGAATTTCCAGATCGATGCGTGCATCAGAGCACCGTCCAGTGGGTGCGGGTGTAGGGGCGGCGGAAGCCGAGCGCGGGGAAGTACTCGTACGCTGGGGTGTCCATGGCCTGGGAGGGTGCCTCGATGTCCGCGAGGAACCCGCGCGCCCCCAACTTGAGGCCGTCCTCGACGATCCGCGCGCAGATCGCGGCGTCGGGCTCGTAGTCGTCGCTGCTGACTCCCGGCACCGGCCCGTCCATCCCGAGCCAGGCGAGGCCGTCCTCGCCGATGTACATCGTGCGGGCGGCGACGATCTCGCCGTCCTCGCGAGCGAGGTACGGATGCCAGCCTGGCCGGTCGATCAGGTGCTGCAGCCAGGGGCCGGTGTCGAGGTGGTAGACGCGCTGGAGGAAGCCGGCCCACCCGTCCGCGGTGGCGCGCGGTACCGGTTCGACTACGAACCGCCGGGCCGAGGGAAGGGGTGGCGGGTCCGCGGTCGGCTCGCCTCCGCGCAGGACGCGGTCCTGGGCGTCGAACGGTTGGAGCCCGCGGGCACGCAGCCAGCCCTCGTATTCGGCGGGCTGGCAGTGGGGCAGCGACTGCAGCAGGAACATCTCGATCCGCGCGTCGTGATAGCCGGCGACGATGTCGTCGATCGCCGCTTCCGTCGCCGGGGCGATGACCCCGAGGCCGATGGCCCGTGAGAAGTGGCGCCGGCCGGTGGCGGCCCAGCGCAGCACCACGGCGCCGGCCACCGCTCGGAACCCGAGCCCTACGGACTCGGCAAAGTCGGCCGGGGCGGCCGCGTAGAGGTCCGCCCAGGCTCGCGCCTCCGCCGCCTCGATTGCTGCGGCGACGCGGGCATCGACCGGACGGGTGTTCATCGTGATCTCGAAGGAGGTGCTCATGGTCAGCTCGCTTGGATTGGGATGACGTGGGCGTCCGGGAGCCCGATCTGAATGGATTCGGAAGCGCTGGTGACCTCGTGCGCGCTGATGGGTGCGGTTGGCGTCCAGCGGACGGCTTCCTCGAGCTCTGTGGCGAGGGCGAGGAGCAGGTCTTCGCGTCCGGGCGGCGCTACGAGTTGAACGCCGACCGGCACGCCGTCGAGCGTCTGGTGCATCGGCAGCGAGATCGCGGGCTGGCCGGTGACGTTCCAGGTCCGCACCAGCGCGCTGAAGCGGACTGCGTCATCGGTGACACCGGCGTGCGCCTGGGCACCGACCGGCTGTGGGAGGCGCGTGAGCGTCGGCGTCAGAAGGACCCGGTCGGCTGACCAGCCGCGGAGCAGACGGCGCGCGAAGCGGCGCAGGCGTTCGTGTGCCTCGAGGTATTCGATCGCGTCGACCGGAGGCTGGTTTGCCAGCCAGTCGCGGGTCGCGGGCTCAAGCCTCTCCGGATCGAGGCGCTGGCCGTGCAGTCGTTCGAGCACCCGGATGACGTGTTGCATGCTGGCGGTCGCGAACGTGCTCCAGGCGGCCGCGAACGTGTCGTCTTCCCAGGCGGGTGTCTGCTCGCGGACGTCGTGGCCGAGGTCGGCGAGGGCTGCTGCCGCTCGCTGTGCCGCCGCCCGCGGCTCGGCGTCGACCGGGACGCCCATCGGCGCCTGGAGCGCCACGTGTACGTGTACGCGGCCGGGCGGTCGCTGGGCCGCGTCGGCGAACGACCGCGGCGGGTCGGGCAGCCAGTGGTGGTCGCCGGGTTCGTAGCCTGCGATCGCGTCGAGCGCGACCGCGACGTCGAGCACGCTGCGTGCGATCGGGCCGTCGACCGCGGCGCCCGCGGCGATGTCGCCGAAGTCGGGCCCGATCGACACGCGGCCGCGGCTTGGCTTCAAGCCGACGACGCCGCAGCACGACGCCGGGATGCGGATCGACCCGCCGAGGTCAGAGCCGTCGGCGAGTGCGACCATGCCGGCGGCGACAGCGGCCGCGCTCCCGCCCGAGGAACCGCCTGCTGCCAGCTCGGGATTCCACGGGTTGCGGGTGGCGCCGAAGCGTGCTGATTCAGTCACGGGCCGTACGCCGAGCTCGGGCGTGTTCGTCTTGCCGACGACGATCGCCCCGGCCTCGCGCAGCCGGCGTACGTGGGCGCTGTCGTGGTTGGCGGTCCAGTCGCCGAGGGCGTAGCTGCCGTGCGTGGTGGGGAGTCCCTGCGTCGCGGACAGGAGGTCCTTGATCGCGACCGGGACCCCGCACAGCGGCCGCGGGTCGTCCGGGCGGACGAGGTCGGCCGCGGCTAAGGCCCGCTCGGCGCACACGGTCGCGAACGCGTTGATCTTGGGATCGCGGCGCTCGATCTCATCGAGTGCCGCTTGCACCAGCTCGCGGGCGGAGATCTGACCGGAGCGCACGAGCGCCGCTTGGGTGGCGGCGCTCTGCGCGAGGAGGTCGGCGGTCGTCATGGCCTGACCTCGTACAGCGCGTTGAACGGGTCCTCGATCGGGAGCCGCTGGGCGGTGCTGAACCCGGCTTGCCGGCAGAGCTCGTGCACCCGGGCCGGCGGCAGGCCGCAGGTGCCGAGCCCGTGGCCACCGTGGGCCAGCGACGTTGTCATGCAGTACAGCAGGCTGCACCCGTACATCAGCGTGGCGAGCGGCCCGATGTTCTCAGCGGGGTCGTCGGCCGAGTTGACCTCGAGCAGGAAGTAGATCCCGTCGTCGACGAGCGCCTGCTTGATCGCCCGCGCCAGAGCGTCCGGGTCGATGGCGTCGTGAACGACGTCGAACGTCGAGATCACGTCGAACCGTTCCGGGATGCCGGATGCCGCGTCGAGCAGCTCGAATCGGACGCGGTCGTGCACTCCCGCGTCGGTCGCCGCGCTCCGCGCCAGTTCGAGCTGTCGGTCGAGCTGGTCGTAGCCGACGAATGTCGAGTTGGGGTATGCCTCCGCGAGGCGGATCAGCGCGTGGCCGGCGCCGCATCCGACGTCCGCCCAGCGCGCGCCGTGCTCGAGCCGCTCGGCCAGGCCGTCGATCGCCGGGATCCATTGCTGGACCAGCAGGTGGTTGTAGAAGGGTCGCGAGAAGCGGCACATCCCGTCCCAGGTCTCCCGCGGATAGGCGGATTGGGGCACGCCGCCGCCGGAGCGGAACGCCTCGATCAGCCGGTCGATCGGCTGCAGGTAGCCGTAGGTCAGCTCGAACGCACCGGCCATGAAGAACGGCCCGCCCTCGGACGCGAGCACCTGCGCATGCTCCGCCGGCAGTCCGAAGCGGCCGTCGCCGTCGAGCTCGAGAGTTCCGGCGGCATGCATGCCGCGCAGCCACTCGAGCGCGTAGCGCTCATCGACGGCGGCTCGTTCGGCGAGCTCGTCGGCCGATGCGGGTCCGTGGTCTGCGAGCGCCCTGAACAGTCCCAGCCGATCGCCGACGATCGCGAGCACGCTCGCGAACAGCCCGGCGGCATCGCCCAGCGTCTTGCCCATGAACGCCTCGACTCGTGCCTGGTCGAGCGTCTGTGTATCCGTCGTCATCGTCTTGCTCCTCTCAGCCGTGATCGCGGGTCATGCCGGCTGGCTCCAATCCGGTGGCTCGTACGCCTCGCCGGGGGTACCGCCGACGCACAGGATGCGAGTGCCGTCCGGTCCGCCTTCGAGATGCCGTTTCGCGGCGGGCGGGACGCGGGTGACGTGCTCGGGATCGAGTGGGAACCGCTGTCCCTCGACGAGCAGCGAGCCACTTCCCGAGATCGTGACGTAGAGCTCCTCCTGCCCAGTGGACGTCTCGTCGTGCTCGGGCGTGCAGGCGCCCGCCGGGACATCGAGCACCTGCACGCCAAAAGCGGTGATCCCCAGCCCGGCCCGCACGAAATGCACCATGCCCTCGAGCGCGTCCGGGAGATCATCGATCCGCGCGTGGTTTGCGACTTGCGTGTCGGTGATTGACATCGAGCCTCCAATCGGATGGGTTGACGCGGCGAGTCTCCCGCTCGTCCGCCACCCCATCGCCATCGCTGCGCCAATGCTTCGCGAGCCGTACGCAAACGGCTGTACGCTGGCCGCGAGATGCTGCGCATCCGATTGCTGGGTGAGCTGGGGATCGAGGCGGATGGACGCCCCGTCCAGGCGCCGGCCGGGCGACCCGCGCGGGCGCTGCTCGGCTGGCTGGCGCTGCACCCCGGGATCCACGCCCGCTCGACCGCGGCCGGAACGCTGTGGCCAAACGTGCTCGAGGAGAGCGCACGCCGAAGCCTGCGCAACGCCCTGTCGGTGATCCGCCAAAGCCTCGGACCCGACGGCTCAGACGCGCTCCAGACCACGCGAGAGACGGTCGGGCTCGCGGGCGACCCTCACGCCTGGATCGACGTTCGCTCGTTCGATCAGCTGGTCGCCGCCGGGCGGCGCGAGGCGGCGCTTGAGCTGTGTCGCGGCGAGTTGCTCCTCGGCCTTGACGACGACTGGGTGCTCACCGCCCGCGACGAACACCGGGCTCGGCAGAGCCAGCTGCTGGCCGAGTTGGCTGCCTCCGCCGACGCCGCAGGCGATCCGGAAGGCGCAATCGCCTACGCGCGGCAGCGAGCGACACTCGACCCGCTCGATGAGTCGGCACACCGCGAGCTGATGCGCCGCCTAGCGGCGCGCGGCGACCGCGCCGGCGCGCTCATAGCGTACGAGGCGCTCGGCGAGCGGCTGCGGCGCGAGCTCGGCGTGTCCGCGTCCGCGCAGACCCGCGCGCTCGCAGCCGAGCTACGAACCGAAGCGCACCGACCCGACGCCCGGGTCGCCCCGCCCGACGGCACGAGGACGGCCCCGCGGGCCCAGCTGCGAATGCCCGGCAGGCTCGCTAACGCACATCGCCGCTGCGAGCTGCTCGGTCGTGAGTCAGAGCTCTCCCGCCTGCAGGCCCAGTGGGAGCTCGTCACCCGAGGCGGCGAGAGCCGCCTGGTGCTGCTCGCCGGAGAGCCGGGCATCGGCAAGACGAGGCTCGCCGCAGAGCATGCCGCGCGCGTGCATCGCGCCGGCGCGGCCGTCCTGTACGGACGGGCTGAAGAGGATCCGCTCTGCCCCTACCAGCCGTTCGTCGAGGTCTTGCGCGAGCTGTCGACTGAAGGATCCCGGACGCGAGGAGAGGGCGTGCTCCGACTGTCAGAGCTCGAGGATCGCGCCTCGACGTCGAGCGCCGGCGTGGCCGACTCGGGCACCCGGCGGCTGCGCATGTTCGACGCGGTCGCCGACGAGCTGGCGCTGGCCGCGGGCTCCGGGCCGTTGCTGCTGGTGCTCGACGATCTCCACTGGGCCGATCGGCCGACGCTTCGTCTGCTCGGGCATCTGGTGGCGCAGGGAAGTGGCCCGCCGGCGATGGTCCTGGGCACCTTTCGCGACAGCGAGCTCGGCGGAGCCCACCCCCTATATGCGGCGCTCACCGACCTACGGCGTCACGTCGCAATCGAGCAGCTTCAGCTCGCCGGATTGAACGTCGCGGCAGTCGGCGACGCGCTCGAGCGATCCTTCGGTCACAGACCGCAGCCGACCGTCGTTCGCGCGCTGCACGAGCAGACCGGCGGGAACCCGTTCTTCCTCGAGGAGCTCGTTCGCTCGCTCGGGCAGGCGGAGCTCGAGGAGCTCCCAGCCGGGACCGTGCGGATCCCTGAGGGCGCAGTGCAGGCCGTCGCGCAGCGCGTGAGCAGGCTCGGAGCCAGCGCGCAAACGCTGCTCACCGCAGGCGCTCTGATCGGACCCGAGTTCGAACTACGGCTGGCGGCGGAGGTGGTGGGGCTGCCTGCCGAGTCAGGCCTTGATGCCATCGACGCGGCGGCCCGAGCGAGGATCGTCAACGGGGTCGAAGACGCCCCGGGGCGCTACTCCTTCGTCCACGCGCTCGCGCGCGAGGCGCTCACCGACTCACTCGGTGCCGCGCGGCGCGCGCGCCTGCACGCCCTGATCGCGCAGGCGCTCGGAGCCCGCGCCGAAGCCGATCCCGATCGCTACCTGCAGCTGCTCGCCCACCACGCGCTCGAGGCGGCGCCGGTGGGCGATCCGGAAGCCGCGGTCGATATCGCCGAGCGGGCTGCGACGCGGGCCACACGGGTCTACGCGTACGAGGACGCCACCGCGCTGCTGCAACGCGCGCTGTCGGTGCTCGAGGCTGTCGGCGGGACAGCCCGTCGGCGGGCAGAACTGCTTTGCGCGCTCGGCGAAGCGCTCGAGCGCTCGGGCGATTCGACCACTGCGCGCGAGGCGTTCGAGCAGACGGCCGAGCTGGCGCGCTCCCTGGCTGACGCTCGGCTGCTGGCGCGCGCGGCGCTCGGCGCCGGCGGGATCGCGGTCACGATCTTCGAGCCCGATCGAACCCTCGTTGCCCGCCTCGAGGAGGCTCTCGATGCGCTCGGCGACACAGATGACACAGCGAGTGCGCGGTTGCTGGCGCGGCTTGCGATCGAGCTGGGCTACGACACCGGCGATCGCCCCGAAGCGGCCAGCCGCGAGGCGGTGAGACGAGCGCGAGCGGCCGGCGATCCCGGCGCCCTCGCGGCCGCGCTCGGCGCCCGCCACGTCGCCCTGTGGGGTCCCGAGCACTCCGCCGCGCGGCTGGACTGCGCCGGCGAGATGCTGGCGGCAGCCCGGCAGGCCGGCGCGCACGAGCTCGAGCTGCAAGCGCGAAACTGGCGCGCCCTCGACCTGCTCGAACTTGGCCGAGGTCATGAGCTGAGAGCGGAGGTGGAGCAGTTCGCGGCGCTGGCCAGCAGGGCCCGGCTGCTCAGCTACAGCTGGTACGTGCCGATGTGGCGAGCGACGCTCGCGCTGATGGAAGGCCGGATCGAGGACGCGATGGAGCTCGCCCGACGCGAACGCGAGATGGGACACCGCGCCGGGGACAGCAACGCGGAGATGTGCTTCATCCACCACCGGTTCACCCGCCTGATGCTCGACGAGCGACACGCCGAGGCACTCGGCGAGTTCTACACCGGCGATCTCGCCTACGCCACTCAGAAACTAGCTTCCCCCGCTGGGTCCGCCTATCGCATGACCCTAGCCTGGCTGCACGCCGCCAGCGGGCAGGCTGAAGCGGCGCGGGACCACTTTGAACTCGTGGCCGCAGACGGCTTCAGCGCGGTACGCAAAGACGTCAACTGGCTGGCGGTCATCTCCTCCGCTGCCGACGCCTGCCTGCTGCTCGACGACCGGCCACGCGCACAGGAGCTTCTGGAGCTGATGGAGCCGTTCGCTGACCGGGTCACCGTGAGCGCTCGCGGGGCGGCCTTCAGGGGCTCGCTGAGCCGCCTGCTCGGGGATCTCGCCGCGATGCTGTCCGACAACGATGCCGCCGACGCCCACTACACCCAAGCCGAGCAGCTCGACGAGCGGCTCGGCGCACCCGTGTGGACCGCCCATGACCTCTGGCACCACGGCAAGCTCCGCCTCACGCTCGGGGACGCGCCAGGCGCAGCCGCCCTCCTTGACCGCGCCGCAGAGATCGCAGCGGCCACAGGCTTGGAACGAGTCCTGACAAGGATCGAGCAATCGAAGACGACGACCAGACAGCCAGCCTGACAGCACGCAACGGCGTGCGGAGCCAGCACCGCACTGACGGGATCTCAGCGCGTCAGCTCAGCCGACTCCGCGCTCAGCTCCCGCTCGACCTCGTCGACCAGCTCGAGGTGCAGGTCGAGCAGCCGGCGCATGAAGTCGACGGCGAGCAGCAGGTACTTCGGCTCCGCGCGTGGCCCCACGTCTGCCGCACCCTTCAGGCTTACGCAGGCGCGTTGACCGGCACAGGCGGCCGGGAGGACCGCGAGCTCGCCGCGCGTTTTGACCCGCGAAACCGCCGAGACCGCAGAGCGCCTCCATATGCGGCACCTCATCGAATCCGCGGACCACGCGGCACCGCCCGCGCCTGCCTGAACCAACGCGTGGAAACGACGTCGTGCGTGTCGCCAGAATCCCGCGGAAGCCACCAAACGAGCTGCCGCCGAGACTGTTCTTTCGTGGATCGCGGGAGAGCGTGCGACGCTCGGCGGCGCTGCCCCTACCGGACAAACTCGAACGCGCCAACGCGCCAACTCTGAGTAGCACGATTTCGCGGGATGCAGGGGTCGCGCGAGAGCTCGCTCGGGCCCCCATCTTCGCCACCAGCGCGTCTCGCCCACCGGGGTCGACCTGTTCGTCCTCGCGGCCGACGTCGCCGAAGCCCTGCAATTTCGCGGGAGCAGGGGCGAGTAAGCCTCCGATTGGCCTCGTCGCGCGCCCTGCTTCGCGCTCATCTGAGGGAAGACATCGACGCCGCACACCGCCCGGAGCTTCCCTGTGTATCGCCAGAAGCGCGACCGTGGCCGACGGCGGGCCCGTCCGTGCCTGCATAGGCAACAGGTGCTCACCTCCGAGTCCGAGCATCGGCCGAGCGAGGCTTGTACTTCCGCAAGAAACGTGCCCCGGCCTTCGCTGCTGCATCCACGAACGACCGGCCACGTCGCAGGCGGCAATGGTCTCGGGTCTAGCTTCTGCTCCCGGTCGGCCGCCGGCCAAAGCAGCAGTGCCGACCTCGTGGCTGCTCGGGCGACAAACCAGCAGTCTTGGCCAAGCAGCTAGCCGAGACTGGCGCCCGGGCCGCCGACGGCCGCTGCGATCCGGCCGCAGCTTCGGGCGCTGGCGACGTGGGCGCTGTCCGCGCGAGCCTGGACGGTGACGCCCACGCGGCCGCGGGAGCACGCAGCGGCACGGTGAGGCGCGGGGCGACCGAGCGTCGCGCGCGCAGCTCGCGTAGGCGAGTCGGCCGCGACGGCCCTCTCGGCTCCGGCCCGGGTCCGCGCGCAGCGTTCATCTCAAGCGCCAGCGGACACGGGTTGCGGACCGCTCGAGACTGTGATCCGGTCGGCCTCGCTGAAACCCTTGGCGGGCTTGACGTCTGTGGTGAGGGTGCCGCGCCCGGGGGCGTAGGCGCCGGTTCCGCCGACGATGGGGAGCACGCTACTGGTGCCGAGCTTGAGCATTCCGTTGGCCACGATTTGCCCGCTGTGCGTCTGGTAGGCGACGGTGCAGAGCAGCGCAACCTTGGGCAGTGGGCCGTTGCCGGTGGCGCTGCAGTCGCCTGATATCGTGCCTAGCCGCTTGTGGGTGGTGGTGAAGATCGGCCCGGTGATGATGAGTCGGTCTCCGAGGCTGACGGTGGCGCCGGGTGACTTTGCGCGGGGAGGGATGTCGTCGAGCGCGACACGGGGCTGTGTTTCCTGGAAGGTGATCGTCCGCTTGAGCCCCGATGTGTTGGCCGGCGCGACATTGGCTAGCGTTAGCGCGGGGACCGCGGCCGCAGCGGCCGCCGCTGCCGCGATGAGCCTGTGGGGACGGCTGGGTGCCTTGTTCATGGTGTGCTCCTGTCTCCTGTCTCCTGTCTCCTGTCGATCGGTTGAGGTCGATCAGGATGGAGTGGTGCCAACCGAATGTCATGGCGCCGTCTCGATGCCTGGTTGCGGACCGCCCGCGTGATGATTGTCATGCTGCTCATTTGCCCTCGTCGACGTCGCGACTCGGTGGGATGTTCTGGTTGAGCGCGAAGACGTTGTCCGGGTCGTAGGCGTCCTTCAGCGATATGAGCCTGGTGAACTTGTCTTCGCCGTAGGAGCGCCGCAGCCGTGTTGGTCCCTCGTCGGGCTCGATGAAGTTGGCGGGTGCTTGATGGGTCGACCATGGCCGTATGGTTTCCATGAAGGTGCGGGCCCACGCGATGTGCTCCTCCTGCCCGGTTGCGTCCCACCACTCGGCCAGGCAGAAGTACATCCACCCGGCGTCGGGGAGGGCGAGTGCCATCGCTTCGCGGTCGGTGCGTGACGTCGCGCCGCCGAGCGGGCACAGGTAGATCTTGGTGAACGGGGATGTCGCCTCGTCGGCCATGTCGACCATCGCGTCGATTGCCGCGTCGGGCAGGTCGACGAGGTAGTCGATCTTGGAGTACTCGCTGATTCCCCATGGGTGCCCGCCGTCGGTGAGTTTCTGCATCGCCGTGTAGGGCATCGGGGCGACCATGCTCAGCCATGGCTCGCCCCATTCGAGTAAGGGCTGCAGGGCATGCTCGCCCTGATCGGGGTCTCCGATGTACATGACGATCAGCGCGCAGGCGGTTTTTCCCCTGGCGTGCTCGGGCACGAAGTCCTCGGGCGGCGCGGTGAGCAGGGCGAGGCCACCGCCGACCTCGTCGGGTGCGTGCTCCATGAAGTCGCGATAGACGCGGGTGAGCTCTTTGGCCGCCGAGCGCGGGTGCAGGATCATCCCCGCGTATACGATCGGGCCGACGGGATGCAGGCGGAACTCGAACTGGGTCACCACGCCGAAGTTCCCGCCAGCGCCGCGGAGGCCCCAGAAGAGCTCCGCGTTCTCGTCTGCCGCCGCGCGGACGGTCCGGCCGTCCGCGGTCACGACCTCGGCTGCGATCAGGTTCTCGCAGGTCGTTCCGTACTTACGCTCCAGCCAGCCCGAGCCGCTGCCGAGCGTCAACCCCGCGACGCCGGTGTGCGAAATGCGCCCACCGGTGACCGCAAGCCCGTGCGCCTGGGTGGCGGCGTCCAGTTCGCCCCAAGTCAGTCCGGCGCCGAAGCGGCCCGTGCGCTGCTCGACGTCGATCGCGACTTCTTTCATCGGACTGACGTCGATTACCACGCCGCCGTCGCAGCTCGAGTATCCGTGCGTGGAATGTCCGCCTCCGCGCACGGCAACGGTGAGACGGTGCTTGCGCGCGTGGGCGAGTGTGGCCTGCACGTCCTCGGGGCGCCGGCAGCGCGCGATGATTGCGGGCCGCGGGTCGAACATCCCGTTGTAGAGCTTGCGCGCGGCGTCGTAGCCGGAATGGTCGGGGTTGATGAGCTCGCCCGCGAATGCCGGAGCGAGGGTTTCCCGAGTGCTCATTTTTCCTCCGGTACCGTTGTCGGCTGGCGGTGTGCGCCGGGCGTGTGCTTGGTCCAGGAGGTCCATGAGCTCCAACCAGCCCGCGAACGCTTGGTCGTGGCCGTCGGGACCGATGACACAGCCGGTGATCGGCTCGCGTTTGAGGGCGATCTTCACGGTGACCTCGACTGCTTCTGGATCCTTGCGCATGGGGCGATTGTCCAGCGACTGTGTCGCGTCTGCCACCGGGGGTAGCCCCGAAGGTTTTTGCGGTCGATAATCGCTGCGTGTCGACGGCGACCGAGCCTCAACTGCTAGAGCGGGATCGCGAGTTGGCCGCGATCGATTCCCTGATCGCGGACGTTCGAGACGGACATGGGAACTTCGTGGCGGTCACCGGGCCAGCGGGGATCGGCAAGACAAGGCTCTTGTCGACGGTCCGGCAGCGCGCCACGACCGCGGGCGCTCACGTTCTGCGGGCTTGCGGGGCGGAGTTCGAACGGGGGTTGGCGTTTGCCGGCGCAGCCCAGCTGTTCCAGGCTCCGCTTCGCGCAGCGAGCGCGAACGAGCGCTCACGGCTGCTCGCGGGCGCGGCACAGCTGGGAGGCGAGCTACTCGGATTCGGGACCCGCGAGCCGCGCGAGGTGACCGCGGACAGCAGCTTCGCCGCGTTCCACGGTCTGTACTGGCTGTGCGCGAACCTCGCCGCGCGTTCGCCGTTGGTGATGCTCATCGATGACGCCCACTGGCTGGACGGGCAATCGCTCGGGTGGATCGAGTACCTTGGCGCAGGCTAGAGGGGCTCGCCGTGCTCATCATCGTGGCGGCGCGGCCGGAGGAGGCGGCCGGCCAGCACCTGGCGCGGACCGCGATCGAGATCGGGGGGCAGATCGTCGAGCTCCAGCCGCTCTCCGAAGACGCCGTGCGTTCGCTTTTTGAGTGCGCGCTCGCGCAGCCGACCCAGCCGGCGTTTGCGGTCGCCTTCCAGGAATCGACGGGCGGCAACCCGTTCCTCGTGCACGAGCTATTGCGCACGATCCGCGACGAGGGCATCGCGCCCGACGGGGATGGGGCGCTCGCCATCCGGACACTTGCCAACGATCGCATCGCGCGGGCGGTCCTGCTGCGGCTGCACCGCCTTTCATCGGGGTCGGTGGAGCTCGCGCGAGCGATTTCGATCCTCGGTCGCAGCGACTCTCTGAGCGTCGCCGCGCGGCTGGCGCAGCTCGACGACGCAACCGCCGCCGAGGCGCTCGAGGCGCTTACTGCCGCAGAGGTCCTCGCCAGGGGAACCGAACTGCAGTTTCGCCATCCGGTCGTGCACGCCTCGATCTACGACGACGTACCCGCGCCCGCTCGTGCCATGCGCCACCGCCATGCGGCGCGACTGCTCGCCGAGATCGGCGCTCCGTTCGCCGAGATCGCCAGCCAGCTGATCGAGGCCGAGCCGCTCGGGGACCCGTGGACCGTCTCGGTGCTGAGAGCAGCAGCGGCCGACGCCGCTGCGCGTGGAGCGCCGAGCACGGCGATGACATTGCTCGAACGCGGGCTCGCCGAGCGGCGTGGCGTCGAGGACCCCGAGCTCCTGCTGGAGCTCGGGCGTGCTGCGCTTGCCGCGCTCGACATCCCGAGGGCGATCGCGGCGCTGACGCGAGCCCGCGACAGCGCGGGCTCGATCGTTCACGGGCGAGCCGCACTGGAGCTCGCGCGCGTGCTGCTTCACGCGGGCGCCGGGAGGCTATCGGCCTGTTGAGAGAGGCACTCGCGAACGGCGGGGGCGTGGAGCCGGAGCTGCGTCTGTGGCTCGAAGTCGAGTACGTGTTGTATGCGGCTCCCGACCCAGACGCCATCGAAGCCAGCCGGCGGTTCGGGGCGCTGGAGGGTCGCGACGTCGCGGAACTGGCCGCTCTAGCTGCGGCGTCCTCGGTGGCAGATACGGCACAGGAGGCAGTCGCGCTGGCGCATCGCGCGCTCGCGGGCGGTGTGCTCGTGCGCGCGCTCGACGCCGCGTCCGCGTGGTTCCTCGCGCCGTGGATGCTCGCTCGGGCCGATCGCCTCGACGACGCCGCCGATGTCGTCGCGCAAGCGCTCGACCACAGCCGCGCGACCGGGTCGCAAGCCGGCTTCGGGCGAGCGTCATGGCTCCAGGCTGAGATCGACCACCGCACGGGGGATCTGCTCAGCGCCGAAGCGCACGCCCAGAGCGCCTACGCGACCGCGGCCGAGGGCGGATCGCTCTGGATGCGGATTATGTCGGGCGCCCTCCTCGCCCAGATCCTCGCGGACCGCGGCGAACTTCCCCAGGCGCGCGAGGTCCTCGATCAGCTCGACATCTCGATTCTCGCGCCCGACGAGCGGTTGGCACGGACGGTTCGCTACGCGCGCGCACACGCGGCACTACTCGCCGGCCACCCCGAGCAGGCCGTCAGCGAGTTCGAGCGCCTGCAAGCCTCCTTCCGCGCCGCCCCAGCGTGGAGAGCACGCTTCGCTACCGGCATGACGTCCTACGCCATCGCGCTGACCATGATCGGGCGCACCGACCAGGCACGCCAAGCGGCCGAGGACGAGTTCGCCTGGGCGAAGACCTGGGGCGCGCCACGCTTCATCGGCATGGCGCTACGCGCCAAAGCGCACGCCAGCCACGACATCGACCGGATCCAAGCCCTCCAGGCAGCGGTCACCGCGCTCGAGACCACGCCCGCCCGGCTCGAACTCGCCCGAGCGCTCGGCGACCTCGGCTCAACGCTCCGGCGCCAGAATCACCGCGTCGCGGCGCGCGAACCACTGCGCCGGGCGCTCGACCTCACCCTGCGCTGCCGCGCGGACGGGCTCGCCGATCACGTCCGCGGCGAGCTGCGCGCCGCCGGCGCCAAGCCGCGCCGGGACGCTGTCACAGGCCGGGACGCACTCACCGCCAGCGAGACACGGATCGCCGAGATGGCCGCAACCGGCAAGACCAATGCCCAGGTCGCCCAGGCGCTCTTCCTCACCCCCGGAACCATCGAAAAGCACCTCACCAGCGTGTACGCCAAGCTCGATATCACGACGCGGCGCGAACTGCCAGCGGCCCTGAGAAACGAACCTGCTCCCACCCCAGGCAGATGAAGGGTTCGGGCTCGCCGGCCGCAATGGCGCGAAGCGGCTCAGGGTCCGCCGTCGATCATCTCCGGAGCTACTCACCTCGGGGCGGCTCGCAGCCGGCCGCTGGCGCCTCAAGTTCTCCTGGACGCCGGCCAACGGCCACGCCAGGCCTGGGACCACCTGGCGCACCATCGTCGAGCGACCCCACCAGCGGGCGACCGCGGCCAATCTGCCGGTTGCACGCCTGAGTCGTCCCGGCGGCGCGGGCGGCCCGCGCCGCTGACTTCTGCAATCACGAAACAGGGGACGTCTCGCCAGCGCTTTGGGCTGGGATGGAACTGCTGCTTCCGGACGAGGCCGTCGCACAAACCATCGCGGTCTCGACTTTTTGTGCGTTTGCGACAAGGTGAGGATTCGGGGGCGAGCCTTTTCAACCGCGGAGGACCCGCTCTAGCCGACTGAGCCGCTCTCACGAGGTCAGCGAAAACAGCCGTTGTCAAAATCGTACAAGGGGTTTGGTTTGTGCGACTTCCTCGGACCGAAGCGGTCGCTTCGTGCAGGGGCTGCGCGCCGCTGAACGCGGCGCGGGGCAGCCGCGGCGCCCGGAACCGCGGGAGCCCACCTCTGACGATCGCTTCACGACTCAGGTCACCCCGGCGGACGCGTCCTATCAACCGGACGTCACTCCGCTCTCGGGACCGCACGAGCGGTGGCGGAGATGGCGGGGCCGCCGTGCAAGTTCGCGGGTTTGCGTAGGCAAACAACGCCGCGACCGGCCGCCCGCGCGCGCCCTGCTTCCGGCGAGAAGCGCGTCGCGCCTGCCGTCTGCGGACGACCGCTTTCACGATTGGACTGACTGCCTCAGGGCGCGCCCGTTGCGCCGCCGGCGTCCATGAGGGGCGACCGGCCCCGCTTGTCCTATCGCCTAAGAGCATGCGTCCGCTCGGGGCGGACGACCGGGTTCAACGGCAAGCACTAACGGGGCTCCGCCCCAGCCCGGACAAGTCAGTGTCGTGGGTGGTCGAGCGGGGTCGCCCGGTTTCGCGGCTGGGATGGGTCCAGGCGGCCCGGTGTGCGGTCTTGGTCGTTGGTGCTGGCCGAGGTAGGCTCCGGTCGAGCCTAGATCCAGGACCCGAGGGTCCTGCGTTGAACCGCCCGAAGCGGTTAGTGGCCGCGTAGGGCCTGTCGACCGGAGCCTGCCATGACGATAGCTCGCAGCGCCGCTGATGTCTTATCCGGGCACGTGACGTTGGAGGTCGAGTGCGTGGACCGGATGTATCTGAATCTGTACGTCCCCAAGCTGCAGTACGCGTTCGGGGTGGTGGGCTTCTTGCGCGACCACCAGGGCGCTACGTTTGCGTCTTCGGCGCTGATGGCTCCGATGACCAGGCGGTTCGTGAGCGAGATCGAGCGGTTCGCTGAGCGGGAGGGCGTGGACCTCGTCACGTTTGAGAAGGGGCAGCGCAAGGACGACGTCGCGCTGGACTACTTGGCCGGGTTCGCGGCTGAGGAAGGGGTGCTGTTTGTCGGCAAGGCGCAGGAGAAGACGACGACGTTCCGGACCGAGAAGCGCCGCAACGCCGTGACGGGCGCGAGCTATCCCTGGATCGTGCGGGCGACCGCGATGGTCAACCAGTACTACATGTACTGCGTTGATCGCGACTTCGGGCCGTTCTTCATCAAGTTCAGCTCCTACTTTCCCTACAACGCCAAGCTGTGCATCAACGGCAACGAGTGGGCTAAACGCCAGGCCGCCCACGCGGGGATCGCGTTCGAAGCGCTGGATAACGGCTTCGCTGCGTGCGAGGACCCGCGGGGTCTGCAAATGATCTGTGATCGGCTGAGCGCCCGCAAGATCGACGCGCTGGCCCGCAAGTGGTTCGGGATTCTGCCGCACCCGTTCACTGGTCGCGACCGCCGAGCAGGGTATCGCTATGACATCTCGATCCTGCAGGCCGAGTTCTCCCTCACCCAGGTGCTCGACCGGCCGCTGACCGGACGCGTGTTCTTTGAAGACGTCATTCGTGAGAACCTGGACCTCGGCCGCCCTGACAAGGTCTCGTTGATCTTCAACCGGCGGATCAACCGGCGTACCCAAAGCCGGTTCCGCACCCGGGTGATCACCGAAGGAGTGACGCCATCGCTGCACGTCGACTACAAACATTCCCGGATCAAGCAGTACCACAAGCAGAACCAGGCTCTACGAACCGAGACCACGATTAACGACACTCGCGACTTCGGTATCGGCAAACGCCTCCATAACCTCCCCGCGCTGCGACACATCGGCTTTCAAGCCAACCGACGTCTCCTTGACGTCCAACGAGTCAGCGCGGACTGCCACATCGGCCAACAAGCGTTCGACCAAGTCTGCCAGCCCGTCGTCGTCGATCACCAGCGTGCAGCCGCGCTGCGCTTCGGCGACCCTCGGGTCCAGGCGCTGCTCAGCGTCCTGGTCGTCTTTCGCCTCCTGCCCACCGGGTTCTCCAACCGAGACCTGCGAACCCACCTCGCACCATTACTGGGCCTCGACCCCAGCACCATGACCGCGGGCAGAATGACCTACGACCTCCGACGACTACGCCTGCACCAGATCATCCAACGCATCCCGCACACTAACCGCTACCAGGTCACGCCCTTCGGACTGCAGGTCGCGACGTTCTTCAGCCGCACCTATAGCCGACTGCTACGGACCGGGCTGTCAGAGATCTGCGACCCGATAGCAATCAACACCCCGCTACGCCGCCACTTCGACCGACTCGATCAAGCGATCACCGCCCACATCGACCAACTCAACCTCGCCGCCTGAAACTTGACTCATCTCTCCCGGCTTTGCCGGGTCAAGCCTCCTAGTCGCTAGTCGCGGCGACGAAGTGGGATCAAGCCGTCGAGGCGCGCGTCGTGTGACGCTCGCGATGCCAGTGCTTTCGCGGCGCGAAGCAGGAGTGGTGCGCGGCGAGCCGCCAACCGCGTCTGCCT
>CAWIII010000037.1:0-63292 GCA_963836065.1 uncultured Solirubrobacterales bacterium | reverse complement strand
TGAAGGCGACACGAACGCAGTTGCGAACTTCGAGTTTGAGCGCTCGTTCGCGCGGCCGGCGAGTAGGAATCGGCCGTGAAGGAGCGAACTCTTGTGACCGATGGCCAGGCGTCGAGCCTACGCGGACGAGTATGCGGTGCGTGTCAACCGAGCGGTTGCGCTGCTCGGCGAGCGCTCGCCGGCGGTTGCGGTGCGAGCGTTCACGGTCGAGCATGGGCTGTCGGAGCGTCAGGCGCGCCGATATGTGTGCAGGCGGCGCAACGCTGTCCGGGTGGTGTGGTGGTGCCGGAGCGGCCTGTGGTGTTCACGGTCCGGCTGCCCGCATCGCTGATCGCCGGGGTGCGCGGTGCCGCGGCGCGCAGTGGCGGCAGTCTGAGCGCGACGACCGCGCAGGCGCTCCGCGCCGGGTTAGAGCGCGTGGAGGGGCCGCGCGAGAGGAGCGCGCGAGGTGGCGCGCCGCGTTGAGCTCGAGTTCAGCGGTGATCGGCTGGCGGCGGCCAGGGTGGCGCAGGCGTACGCGCTGCTGGCACCGGAGCAGCGACGCCGTGCAGGTGTTGACAAGCAAGTGAGCAACGGCGAGAAGCAGCCGATGCGGGTGGCAGCGATCTACGCGCGGGTGTCCTCGGAGCGCCAGCGCCAGGCCGAGACGATCCAAAGCCAGCTCGCCGCGCTGCGTGAGCTGGCCGCTCGGCGTGGGCTGCTGGTGCCGGAGGAGCTGATCTTCTGCGATGACGGTTTCCGGGGCGCGACGCTGAACCGGCCAGCGCTTGAGCGGCTGCGCGATCGTGCGGCCGAGGGGGCGTTCGAGGTGCTGCTGTGCCACTCTGCTGATCGTCTCGCGCGCCGCTATGCCTACCAGGTGCTGTTGCTGGAGGAGCTTGCGCGTGTCGGCGTGGAGGTGATCTTCGCCAAGGAGCCGGAGCGCTCGGGCTCCCCGGAGGACGAGCTGCTGCGCCAGTTCCAGGCAATGATCAGCGAGTACGAGCGTGCGCAGATCGCCGAGCGCACTAGGCGCGGGACGCTGCACCGCGCCAGGGCCGGCGCGGTCGCGGTGCTCACCCGCGCCCCCTACGGGTACCGCTACATCAAGAAGACAGAGCACGCGGACGCGTTCTTTGAGATCGACGAGGCGCGGGCGCGGGTCGTGCGCGAGATCTTCCGCCGCTACGCGCGAGAGGGCGAGTCGGTCGGAGCGATCGCACGGGCTTTGAGCGAGCGCGGCGTTGCGACCAAGAGCGGCGGGACTGGCTGGAACCAGTCGACGATCTGGGGGATGCTGCGCAACCCGGCCTACGCCGGCCAGGCGGCGTACGGCAAGACGCGCGTCAGCGACCAGCCGGCGCGTCTGACGCGCACCACGCGCCAGCGCGGCGAGCGGCACGGACGGCTCGCGTGCGAGCGCGTGGAATCCGAGCGGTGGACCTACATCCCGGTGCCGGCGCTGATCGACGAGGAGACCTTCGCGCTCGCTCGGCAGCGCCTTGAGCGCAACAAGCGCCTGTCGCCGCGCAACACCCGCCGGCCCTCGCTGCTGCAGGGGATCCTCGTCTGCGCGGGCTGCGGCTACGCCTACTATCGCAGCCAGACCACAACCCGCCAGGGCAGGACCTACCACTACTACCGCTGCTCGGGTACCGACGGCTCGCGCCGCCCGCACGGGCGTATGTGCGCCAACCGCCCCGCCCGACTGGAGGAGCTGGACGAGCTGGTCTGGAGCGAGGTGTGTCGCCTGCTCGAGGATCCCGCGCTGATCCAGGCCGAGATCCAGAGGCGGCTGCAGACGCTGCGCGTCGCGCACCCCGCCAGCCAGCGCCGCGAGGGCCTGGAGCGCGAGGTCCGCGCGCGCCGCGCCCTGGAGCGCCTGATCGAGGCCTACCAGGAGCAGCTGATCACGCTCGAGGAGCTACGCGCCCGCACGCCCGCGTTGCGCAAGCGCGAGACAACCCTGCAAGCCGAGCTCGGTGCGCTCGACGCCGAACTGCACGACGCCGAGAGCTACCTCAAGCTCACCGAGACGCTCGAGAGCTTCCGCGAGCGTCTCGGCACCAGCGCCGAGCAGCTCACGATCGAGCAGCGCCAGCAGATCGTGCGGCTGCTCGTCAGCGACGAGCAGCTCACCATCCGCCACTCGATCCCCACCCCGCACGGCCAGCAGCCGCCGAGTTCTTCATTGCGTTTAGGTGGTCAACACCGGCCGGGTTGATCAAGCGCTCGGCGACGGCGCCTCGTCAGCGGAAGCCGAGGTCGCCGACTCCGGTGTTGACTCCGGCGCTGGCTCCGGGGGAGCCGGCGGAGCGGGGTGTGCCTCCGCGGCGAGATGGGCGCCGACCGCTCCCGCCACGCCAAGGCCGAGCGCCGTCAGCACCCAAAACGGACCCTTGCGCTCCCGCCCCAGTGCCGCGTCGAACGATGGCTGCCCCGGTCCCACCTCGGCGAGCGCGAGCACAGCGGCGATCAGGACCAGGTTGTACTCGTATCCGCCGTTGGCCACCCACGGGCCCTTATCCAGATGGACCCGCTTGATGGCGGTGAGCATGGTGGCGATCAGTGCTGACGCGGCCAGCGGAGTCGCCAGTCCAAGCGCGATGCCTGCGCCTCCGCCGGCCTCGGCCACGCCCGCGGCGATCGCGTTGCGCTTACCCGGACGCATGCCGAGCTGCTCGAAGAATCCCGCGGTGCCGTCGAGGCCGTAGCCGCCAAACCAGCCGAACAGTTTCTGGGCTCCGTGCCCGAAGAACAAGCCGCCCACAACGAGTCGCAGCAGCAACCGACCGAGCTTCATTTCTCACCATCCAAATTTGGGACCAATGAACTTGCGTCGTCAATGATCTAAGACCTGGAACATATACCACAGCCATTATCGGGCTCTCCAAGTTTCGCTCGCCAGGCCTAGTACGCAGAGGTAGCGCCCCCGGTTAGTATCCGGCCCGAGGGGCACCCAAGACGAGTCGTGGCCAAGCCACGAGAGAGGAGCTGAAGTGAAACGGCTCAGGGGGATGCGCGGCCTGGCCGCGCTGATCGTGTCGATCATCGCGCTGCTGGCGCTGGCGGCCGGAACGTCGAGCGCGAGCGTCGCCGGTGGTCCGGTCACCAAGAACTTCTCGTTCATCGGCAAGGCAAACTCGAAGACGGCGATCTTGTTCAACATCGATTCGCTGCTAATCAACGCACGTTGTAGCTCAACCGGTAACCCGGTGATCTTCGCGTTCTCGTCCTCGAACAACGCCGAGCTGTTCGGGCGCATGTTCGACGGGCTGGGCAGGCTTCACATCATCAAGAACAGCGCGTTTACGAAGACGACGAAAGGCATCAGCCTCGCGCCGAACGTCGCCGGCGACTTCAACTCTTCCGGCACCGTCATGTTCGAAACCGCGACTCCGGGGGCCTCCAGCGGCAAGGTCGTTACCGTCTATTACGCGTTCGATAACGCCACCACGCTCAATCACCTGAACGTCTGCACCGTTTACGGGACCGTAACCGCCAGCTGACACGCGGCTTGGCGTCGGCCTTTCGCAAATCTGCGGGAGGCCGGCGCCCGGCGTCGCGGTTGACTGCCGGCAAGCCGACGTCGATTGCTTCCCCCGCAGCCACCAAGGAGACAACCATGCCCGTCGGAAAGGCGAGAGCATCCACCCGTGAGGGCACGGCTGAGGGATTCCACTTCGTGGTGCCGTGCTTTACCCGGATCGACGAAGCCAGCATCCGCGATCAATTGGACCGCGATCACTTCTTCTGGCTCGACCTGACCGCCCCCAGCGAGGGCGAGCTGACGCAGCTTCATCAGATCTTCGGTTTCCATCCGCTTGCCCTCGAGGACAGCAAGGACTTCGGTCAGCGTCCCAAGCTCGACAACTACGGCGAGCACGCGTTCCTCGTGTTCTACGGCGGTCGATCGGATCAGTGGCGTGGTGGACCGCCGCCGCTGTCCGAGGTCCACATGTTCATTTCCGGAAAGTTCATCGTCACGCTGCATCGTGAATCGCTGCCACCGCTGGATCGGCAGCGAGAGCAGCTCGATGGGCGCGTGTTACATAGCGAACAGTTCCTTTTGTACCGAGTGCTGGACGCCCTTACCGATAGCTTCTTTCCGCTCCTGGCGGAGATGGATGACGAGATCGACGACCTGGAAGCGGCGGTGCTCGCCAATCCGAATGATCGCCAGCTCGAGCGGCTGTTCTCACTCAAGCGGCAGCTGGTGGGGATGCGCAAGGTCGTCACTCCTCAGCGAGATCTGTTTGCCCGCTCGATCGATCAGCTTGCCGAGCTTCCTGGACTCGAGCTTGACGAGCGCGACTACTTCCGCGACATCTACGACCATCTGATCCGGATCAGCGACCTGATCGACTCCTACCGCGATTTGCTCTCCGGAGCCACCGACCTCTATCTGTCGACCGTCAGCAACCGCCAGAACGAGGTCATGAAGCAGCTCACGATCATCGCGACGATCTTCCTCCCGCTGGCGTTCATCACAGGCTTCTTCGGCCAGAACTTCGGCTTCCTGGTCACAGGCCTGATCAAAGACCCGTGGACGTTCTGGGCCGTTGGGGTCGGCAGCATCCTGATGACGTGCGTGGGGTTGCTGATCTTCTTCCGCCGTAAGGGCTGGATGTAAGCCGGGGACCTGCTGGCCTCATCTCGCGAGCCAGGTCGTCACAATCAGGCAACGATGCAACTTTGCCTGATGGTCGAGGGACAGGAAGGAGTCAGCTGGGCGCAGTGGGTGGCGCTCACGATGGCTTGTGAGGACCACGGGATTCCGTCGCTGTTTCGCTCCGACCACTACCTGAACCTCGACGGGACTCATCCGGACCACGGCTCGCTTGACGCCTGGGCGACGCTGAGCGCGCTGGCGGCCGTGACTTCGAGCGTGCGGCTCGGAACGCTGGTTTCACCGGCCACGTTCCGTCACCCTTCGGAGCTGGCCAAGCTGGTGACGAGCGCCGACCACGTCTCTGGGGGGCGTGTCGAGCTCGGTCTGGGCGCGGGGTGGCACGAGCGTGAGCACGAGGCCTACGGTTTCCCGTTCCCGCCGACCCGAATCCGAATGGATGTTCTGGAGGAGCAGCTTCAGATCGTGCTTGGCAACTGGGCCGCCGAGCGATTCTCGTTCGACGGTAAGCACTACACGTTGCGCGATCTGCGTGCCGAGCCCAAGCCGGTGCAGCGTCCGCACCCGCCGCTGATCATGGGTGGGGTTGCCGGTCCGCGCAGCGCAGCGCTTGCCGCCCAGTACGCCGACGAATACAACACGGCCTTCCCGTCGCTGGAAGACACGCGGGCGCGAAAGACCCGCGTCGACGAAGCCTGCGAGCGCTCCGGGCGCCAGCCGATTCCGTTCTCGGTCATGACTACCGTGCTGGTGGGCTCAGATTCCACCGAGCTTCAGGAGCGCGCGCGCCGCCTCGCCGCGCTCGTTGGTGGCACCGACGGCGAGTCGCTGGTGCGCAGTCCTCCGGCGGGGTGGATCGTGGGCACCGCCGAGCAGGTCGCCGAGCAGCTCGGCGCGTTGCGCGACGCGGGTGTCAGCCGGGTGATGTGCCAGCACCTGCTCCACGATGATCTCGAAGCGGTCGCGCTCCTAGGGCGAAAGCTGGCGCCGCAGCTGGCGTGACGGAGCGCCCATAAGAAGTGGCGAAGATCGACGGCCGGCGGGCTAAGCTGGCAGTCATGACCTACACGAACGCGGAGGCGCGAGAACAGCTGCTCGACGATCTGGCCGGTGCCGCGGACCAAATCGCCCAATCGCTGGCATGTCTCGCCGAGGCGTACGAGCAGCTCGACGAGCACACCGCCGATCAGCTCGAGCAGTCTTTGTTTGGTCCGGTGCAGCACGCGTACGGCCGGGCGAAGCGGGCCTACACCGAATTCGCAGGCCGCTACGGACTGCCGGTTCGGAGCTTCGAGTCGCCCTCGCCGGGCCCCGAGTCCCAAGATGCGCGGGCGCTAATCGACCGCGCGGGGGAGTCAGCCGGCGAGGCCGAACAGGCGATCGCCGATCTCCAGGACTCGATGCTGCCGGTCGAGGTCGGCGATCCGGAGCTGCGGGCGGGGCTGTCCGAAGTGCGCGGGCTGATTGACGGGGTCCCGGCTCGCGCCCGGGCGCTCATACGGACCGTCGGACGCTGAGCTCAAGCTCAGCACGCAGCGGGCGCCTGGCTGGCACGGGCCTTCCTGACCGGGACGGCGCGCCCGCGGGCGGCGTCGGCGTGGCGTTCGGAGAGTTCGTGGATGTACTGCGCTACCACGCCGGCCGCGGTCCGACGGGCGCGCGGGCGGGGTGGCGCGGTCTGGCGAATTTTCAGCGTCTCGGGCATTCGACCTCCTTGTACGATGGTTTACGCACATTATCAAAGTACGATGATCGTCGTACCACGGTCGGCTAGGCGCCGCGCGCTCAAATTCACGATCCGCAAACCGCGGAGCCAGAAGACTGCTTTCCGCCCGCTATCCCGGTAGGATCGCGACACCGCAACGTGACGATGCGTAGTTGGGAAACGGCGGCGGCCGGGGCCCGTTCTGGGTATATGCGGTGCGAGACGCGCGTACTGCTGTCCGAAGGGCCGCCACCTACCAGGAGAAAATCATGGACGCCCACACCATCGCACCCGCCGTGCCTGACGAGTCGCGACCATCCGCGCCCGAGATACGACCTGTATCGATGCCGCTCGTCGACCGGATCGCCAGCGCGGTCGTCACCGCTGTGCCTCCGATCATCTTCCTGATCGGAATGTGGCTGGGATGGACAGGCAACCTTCTCAATTGGCAGGACCTCCTGATCCTGGGGATCTTTTACGCCGGCGTCGGAACTGGCATCACCGTCGGTTTTCACCGGTTGCTCACGCATCGCAGCTTCAGGTGCAACCGCTTCCTCCGTGCCGGATTCGCTGCGCTTGGCTCCGCGGCCGCGGAGGGCCCGGTGATCGACTGGGTGGCGACTCATCGCAAGCACCACCAGTACTCCGATGAGGATGGCGATCCGCACAGCCCACATGGCCACGGCTGCGGATGGCTTGGGTCGCTTCGTGGCCTGGTTCACGCCCACCTGGGCTGGGTCTTCAGCGACATGGAGGTCGCCGATGAGCGCCGCTACGCGAAGGACCTTCTCGCCGATCCGCTGATCAAGTTCGTCGACGGAACGTTCGTGCTCTGGGTGGTCCTGGGTCTCGCCGCCGCGTTTGGCCTGGGAGTCGCGCTGAGCGGATCGGTGATCGGGGGTCTGACCGCACTGTTGTGGGGTGGGGCGGCGCGGATCTTCCTGATGCACCACGCCACCTTCAGTATCAACTCGCTGTGCCACTTCTTCGGCCGCCAGGATTACGACACCCACGACGAGTCGCGCAACCTTGCCTGGCTGGCAATCCCGACCTGGGGCGAGGCCTGGCACAACAACCACCACGCGTTCCCGACGTCCTATCGCCACGGTCTTCGCCGCTGGCAGATCGACCCCTCGGCGGCCATCATCCGGCTGCTCGAGATGACGGGCCTGGCATGGGATGTCGTCCGGGTCGATCCGGCCCGCCGGGAGCGCAAGGCGGCATTGCAGGCGGTCTAGACAGACGCCGTGGCTCTTGGACGGACCGCTCCACTCAGGCGTGAGCTCGAAGCGGCGCTTCCGCGACGCCCGTTCTCGTTGCGCTTCTGGGACGGGAGCACCGTCGATGCGACCGAGCCCGGGGGCCCCACCTTCACGCTGCGCTCGCCTCAGGCACTGGCCCACGCGCTGCGCGCGCCGGGGGAGTTGGGCCTGGGCCGTGCCTACGTTGCCGGCCTGATCGAGGTCGATGACCTCGATCAGGCGCTGCTGATCGTGGATACGTTCGAGCCGCCGCCCATGTCGTTGACCGCGAAGGCGCGCCTCGGCTGGGCGCTGGTCGGCGCGTGCGGACTTGTCGCACCACCCCGTGCGCCGGCTGCGGAGCTGCGCCTGCGCGGCGAGCGCCACACGCTGAGTCGCGACCGACGCGCCGTTCAGTACCACTACGACGTCGGCAACGACTTCTTCGCGCTGTTTCTCGATCCGTCGATGACCTACAGCTGCGCAATCTTCTCGCGCGGGGCGCAGACGCTCGAGGAGGCTCAGGAGACCAAGCTCGAGCTGGTTTGCTCCAAGCTCGGGCTGAGGGAGGGCGAGCGGGTTCTTGACGTCGGCTGCGGGTGGGGCAGCTTTGCGATCCACGCGGCCGAGCTTCACGGCGTACGCGTGCTCGGCGTCACGCTGGCGGAGCGGCAGGCCGAGCTGGCGCGGCGACGAGTGCGCGAGGCGGGCCTCGAGGAACGAGTCGAAATCCGCGTCGCCGATTATCGCGAGCTAGCCCGCGAGCCATTCGATGCGATCGCGAGTATCGGCATGGTCGAGCATGTCGGAGAGGAGCGAATCGACCTCTACGCATCGCGTCTGGCCAGCCGTCTGCGACCCGGCGGGCGTCTCCTCAATCACGGGATCGCGAAGCTGAAGGATTTCGACACGCCCGACGAGGGGCCGTTCTCGGAGCGCTTCGTGTTTCCCGATGGCGTTCCGCTGCCGCTGTCGCGCATCGGTCTCGCGCTCGAGCGCGCCGGTCTGGTTACGACGCACGCCGAGGGATTTGCCTCCGACTACGGCGAGACCTTGCGGCACTGGACGCAACGGTTCGAGGAGCACTACCAGGATGCGGTGCGGCTTGGCGGTGTCGAGCGAGCTCGGGTGTGGCGCCTTTACCTGCGCGCAGCTCGTCTGGGCTTCGAAACAGGCTGGGCGTCGGTCTATCAGGTGCTCGCGCAGCGGCCGGAATAGTCCCCGGGTTCGAGTAGGTCACATACGCCATGCGTCTGGAGTATCGTCGCAGGCGCTCGCGAACATCCGAAGGAGAGAGAGGGCATGAGCCAAACCGTCGCTGTAATGCTGAAAGTCAACGGCGTCGAGCACCACTTGGACGTTGAACCGCGCCTGCTGCTCGTCCATGCGCTCCGCGACCGCCTCGATCTGACGGGCACGCACGTCGGGTGTGACACGTCCAACTGCGGCGCTTGCACTGTCCACATGGACGGGCGCGCAGTGAAATCGTGCACGGTGCTGGCCGTCCAGGCGGACGGTGCCGAGGTGACGACGATCGAGGGACTAGGTTCCGAGGGCGAGCTGCATCCGATTCAGGAGGCGTTCTGGAACGACCATGGTCTTCAGTGTGGCTACTGCACGCCCGGCATGATCATGGCCGCCGCGTCGCTGCTGGCCGATAACCCTGATCCGACTGAGCAACAGGTACGCCAGGGACTCGAAGGCAATCTCTGCCGCTGCACCGGCTACCACAACATCGTCAAGGCGGTGCTCGACGCCGCGAAGGTCAAGTCACCAACGATCGCCACCGGACCGGAGGTGACGGCATGAGCGGTGACGCGACGACCGCAGCCGGCAGCGACGGCGCGACGGCGGTCGCCGAACCCCACATCGGGCGAGCGCTGCGACGGAAGGAGGATCCGCGGCTGATCACAGGCCGCGCTCGCTACGTTGACGACATCTCGTTGCCCGGAACCTTGTGGGCAGCATTCGTGCGCTCACCGGAGGCGCACGCAAAGATCACCTCGATCGATGCCTCTGCCGCCCGCGAGCGCCCTGGTGTGCAGGCCGTGTTTACCGGGCAGGACCTGGACGGGCTCGAAGGCCCGTTGCCGATGGCGTGGGTGCCGCCGGGCGTGGAGGTCAACAACCCCGACCACTGGCCGCTCGCCCGCGACGCCGTCAAGCACGTCGGCGATCCCGTGGCGGTGGTACTCGGCGAGGACCGCTACGCGGTTGTCGACGCGGCGGAGGACGTGATCGTGGAGTACGACCCCCTCCCGGTCGTGACCGACCCTGAGGCGGCGCTCGCCGGCGAGCCCTTCATCCACCAGCAGTTCGGCAGCAATCAAACACACCAGTGGTCGCTGGGGGGCGGAGATCTCGACGCCGGCTTCGCGGAGGCCGAAGTGGTGGTCGAGCGCCGGGTCGTCAACCATCGCACAGCGGGTGGCGCGATCGAGCCACGTGGCGTGCTGGCGGATTACCGCGCCGGCTCGCTGACCGTCTGGACCTCGACCCAGGTCCCTCACTTCGTGCGGGTAAACCTGGCCGGTCTGCTCGGGATTAGCGAGGAGCGCGTGCGGGTGATCGCTCCGGAGGTCGGCGGCGGCTTCGGCTCAAAGCTCCAGGTGTACGGCGAGGAGATCTTCTGTGCATGGGCCTCGCGCAAGCTCGACCGGCCGGTGAAGTGGATCGAGACGCGCTCGGAGAACATGGCCGTCACGCATCAGGGACGTGACCAGATCGCCTACGTGAAGATGGGCGCCAAGCGGGACGGGACGATCACGGCGCTCCACGTCCGGATCATCGCCGACTTCGGCGCCTACAACATGCTGCTCACCCCGGCGATCCCCTCGCTCGGCGCGTTCGTGATGAGCGGCTGTTACAAGATCCCCGCGATCCAGACAGACATCGTCGGGGTGTTTACAAACAAGTGCCCGACCGACGCGATCAGGGGGGCCGGGCGGCCTGAGGCGACACATATGATCGAGGTCACGCTCGACCAGGTAGCCGCGGAGCTGGGCATGGATTCGCTCGAGATCCGCCGCAAGAACTTCTTCCCGAAGGAGGACTTTCCGGCGGAGACCGCGATCGGCATCGTGTACGACTCCGGCGACTATCAGAAGTCGCTGGACCGAATGCTCGAACACGTCGACATTCCGGCCTTCCGCCGCGAACAGGAGGAGCTGCGCTCGAAGGGCATTTACCGTGGCATCGGATTCTCGACCTATACGGAGATCTGCGGCCTGGCGCCGACACGGATCAACGGTCCGGAGGGGTTCGGGGCCGGGGCCGGCTGGGAGTCGGCGATGGTTCGGGTTCATAACACGGGAGCCGTCACCGTCTACACCGGCAGCTCGCCCCACGGCCAGGGGCACGAGACCGCGTTCGCGCAGATCGTCGCCGACAAGCTGGGCGTGGACCCGGCGGTTGTGGAGGTGATCCATGGCGACACCGGGACCGGCCCGGAGGGCCGCAACACGTACGCCTCGCGCTCGTTGGCAGTCGGCGGCGAGTCTCTGGCGAGATGCGCAACGAAGGTCGCGGACATGGCGAAGGCGATCGTCGCTCATCAGCTCGAGGCTGCTCCCGAGGACGTTGAGGTGAGTGGTGACCGGTTCGCGGTTAGCGGATCGCCTGACAAGGGAATGACGCTCGCCGAGGTGGCGGGTGCCGCGTATTTCAACAAGGTGCCGGAGGGGATGGAGCCGGGGCTCGAAGCAACCACGTTCTGGGAGCCAGAGAACTTCGTCTTCCCCTTCGGCGCGCACGCTTGCATCGTCGATGTGGATCCCGAGACCGGAAAGACCAAGGTGGTTCGCTACGTCGCGGTCGATGACTGTGGCAGGGCAATCAATCCCCTGCTGATCGAAGGCCAGGTCCACGGCGGAATCGTTCACGCGATCGGCCAGGCGCTGTACGAACGGATTCACTACGACGAAGATGGGCAGCTCGTCACCGGCACGTTTGTCGATTACGCACTGCCGACGGCAGCGGAGCTGCCGAGCTTTGAGCTTGACCGCACGGAGACGCCGTCGCCGGTGAACTCGCTGGGTGCCAAGGGCGTCGGCGAAGCCGGCACAATCGCCGCCAGCGCCGCCGTCACGAACGCAGTGATCGACGCGGTGCGTCCGCTCGGAGTTACCTACATCAACATGCCGCTCAGCCCGATGCGGGTCTGGGAGGCAATCGAAGAAGCCAAGGGAGGTGTGCCGGCATGATCCCCGCCGAGTTCGATTACGCGGCCCCGGAGACGCTTGATGAGGCAATCCGCATGCTCGACGAGAACGGCGATGAGGCCAAGCTGCTCGCGGGCGGTCACTCGCTGATTCCGCTGATGAAGCTCCGTCTGGCTGCGCCGGCGTTGCTGGTCGACCTGCGGAAGATCCCTGGACTGCATGGGCTCGAGCGTGAGGACGGGAATTGGCGGATCGGAGCGATGATCCCCCACGAGGACCTCGAGAACTTCTCAGAGCTGGGGCTGATCTCGCGGGTGGCCGGCACGATTGCCGATCCGCAGGTGCGAGCCCGCGGCACGATCGGTGGCTCCCTGGCCCACGGCGACCCTGCATCGGATCTGCCGGCGGTCCTGTTGATCGCCGAAGGATCGGTGACTCTGCAGGGCAGCGGAGGGCAGCGGACGGTGGACGCCTCGGAGTTGTTCCGCGACTATCTGGAGACCGCAGTAGAGCCGGGCGAGGTACTGACCGAGGTGCGGATGCCGGCGTTCGACGGCTACGGCTTCAGCTACCACAAGTTCAATCGCCGCAGCGAGGATTGGGCGATGGTGGCCGTCAGCGCGCTGGTCAAGCAGACGGGCGACGTCTGTGAGGATGTGCGCGTGGGCCTGACCAACATGGGAGGGGTGCCGTTGCGGGCGAAGCCGGTAGAGGATGCGCTCCGTGGAGAATCACTGAACGCGGACTCAATCGCCAAGGCGGCCGAGCATGCCGCGGACGGCACCGATCCGCCGGCCGATCTGAACGCCAGCTCGGACTATAAGAGCCATCTCGCGCGAGTCCTCTGCAGGCGCGCCCTGCAAGAGGCGGCGGGGTTGGCATGATCCGTGCGTGCAGATCACTGACATAGAGTCCGTCGAGGCGGCGGGCGCCGCGCTCGCCGCCGAGGGCTACCTTGCCGATCGCCAGCTCGCGCTGGCGGTCTATCTCGCCTCGACGCTCGCGCAGCCGCTGCTGCTGGAAGGCGAAGCGGGCGTGGGGAAGACCGAGGTAGCGCGCGCCCTCGCGGCGAGCACCGGCTCACGGCTGATCCGGCTGCAATGCCACGAGGGGATCGACTTGCACCATGCGGTGTACGACTGGGACTATCCACGCCAGCTGCTGGCGATGCGGGCAGCCGAGGGCGGGGTCGATGAGGGCCAGCTGTTCTCTCGGCGCTTCCTGCTGCGCCGCCCGTTGCTGGATGCCCTCGAGCATGACGGCCCGGTGGTGCTGCTCGTCGACGAGATCGATCGCGCCGACGACGAGTTCGAGGCGTTCCTGCTCGAGTTCCTGTCTGACTTCGCGGTCACGATCCCCGAACTGGGGACGGTCAGCGCCGAGCATCGTCCGATCGTGGTGCTGACCTCTAATCGCACGCGGGAGCTGCACGATGCGCTGAAGCGTCGGTGCCTCTATCACTGGATCGACTACCCGGGTCCCGAGCGCGAGCGAGCGATCGTGCGCACGCGGATACCCGGCGTACCCGAGGAGATCGCGGTCCGAGTGGTCGCCGCGGTGGGCCGGTTGCGCGAGCATGGCGATCTCTACAAGCTCCCCGGCGTCGGGGAGACGCTGGTGTGGGCGCGGGCGTTGCTGGCGCTCGGCGAGGACGGCGACCTCGAGGAGACCCTGGGGGCGGCCCTGAAGGTCCACGAGGACGTGGTGCGAGCCCGCGAGCGGAAGGTGCTCGAGGGTGTCTGAGGTCCCGGAGACCGTCATCGTCCGGCTCGGCTCGCTCGTGGCGATGATGCGCGCCGAGGGTGCGCGGGTGGGAATGGGGGAGCTGTTGGCCGCCCATCGGGCGCTGGCCGCCGTGGACTGCAGCTCAAGCGAGGAATCACGGCTGGCGTTACGGACCGCGCTGTGCTCCTCGCGGAGCGACCTGGAGCGCTTTGACCGGGCATTCACGTCCGTGTTCGGAGAGCTGCAGTCGCTGAGCCGGTTTGGCGAGGACCCGCTCGAGCGGCTGGGTGCGATTGAGCGGTCGGTTTTGCCGCACGCCGGCATTCCTGGCTCTGAGTCGCGACGGGAGATCTCCGAGGAACCAGTCGCGGTTCCTGCCGCCTGGAGCGATGTGGAGTTGTTGCACGACAAGGACTTCGCGCAGTACACGGACGCCGAGATGGCGGTCGCGCGGGTGTTGATCGCGCGGCTCGCTCGCCGGGGTCCAACCCGGGTGTCGCGGCGCCTGCGGCCCGCTCGACGCCGGAGCCATGCTCCGGATCTGCGCCGCGTGCTGCGTTCCTCCTTGCGGACCGGAGGTGAGCCGGTGGAGCGCCACTGGCGCGCGCCGAGCCGGCGGCCGCGGCCGCTGGTGCTGGTCTGCGACGTGTCGGGATCGATGAGCCCGTACGCGCGGATGCTTCTTCAGTATCTGCACGCCTGCGTCGCCGCGCGGCGACGCGTCGAGGCGTTCGCGTTCGGCACTCGACTGACGAGAATCACCAACGAGCTGGGTGGGCGCGACCATGATCGCGCCCTGGAGCGCGCCGCTTCAGCGGTCATGGACTTCTCCGGCGGAACGCGAATCGGTGCGGCTCTGGCGGAGCTCAATCGCGTTCACGGGCGCCGGCTTGGTCGCGGCGCGGTCGTGGTGATCCTGTCGGACGGGTGGGATCGTGGCGATCCGTCTCAGCTGGACGTTGAGATGGCGAGGCTGCGCCGCAGCGCCCATCGTATCGTGTGGCTCAACCCGCTGGCCGCTCACCCCGAGTTCGAGCCGCTGACACGCGGAATGCGCGCGGCGGTGCCTCATACCGACGAGTTGCTGGCCGGCAACTCGCTAGCGTCCTTTGAAGAACTGGCTGCCATCCTAGAGGCTGCATGAAAGACGTGCTCACGGAGGTAACGGCGTGGACCGAGCGGGGTGACAAGATCGCGCTGGCCACCGTAGTCGGTTTTCAGCGCTCGGCGCCGCGGCCACCCGGGTCGAAGATGGCGGTCAACTCGCAAGGTGAGGTTGCCGGCTCGGTCTCTGGCGGATGCGTCGAGGGAGCGGTCGTAGAGATCGCCGACGGGGTGCTGCGGGGTCAGGAACCGCAGCTCCTGCACTTCGGGATCGCCGACTCCGATGCCTGGGACGTCGGGCTGCCGTGTGGTGGCGAGATCGACGTCTGGGTACAGGCCTACAACCCCGGCTGGTTCACTGAGCTCGCTCGCGCTGGTGGGCGCGCCGCCGAGGTGACCCTGCTCGAGGGAGCCCAGCCGGGAGCAAAGCTGCTGATCGAGGCCAACGGCGGCCACTCCGGTACGCTCGGCGAGCCCGAGCTCGACGACGAGGCGGCGCGGATCGCTGCCGAGCTGCTGTGGAGCGAATCGAGCGAGCGGAGAGGGTCGTTCTTCATCGACGTGGTGGCACCGCCGCCGCGGCTGATTCTGTTCGGGGCGGTCGACATCGCGTCGTCGTTGTGCAAGCTGGCTCGCGACGCCGGCTGGCGCGCCTACGTCGTGGACCCGCGGGCGCGGTTCGCCACCCCCGAGCGGTTCCCGGATGCTGAAGAGGTGATCGCGGCTTGGCCTGAGGAGGCGTTCGCGCGGCTCGGCGGGATCGATCCCGCAACTTCGATCGCGGTGCTGACCCACGACCCGAAGCTGGATGACGCGGCGCTCCAGCTCGCCCTCCGCTCATCCGCGCGGTTCGTCGGCGCGATGGGCTCGCGCCGCGCCAAGGCGGCCCGCCGGGAGCGCCTCCTCGCCGCCGGCTTCAACGACGAGGAGCTCGAACGGCTCTCCGCGCCGTTGGGTCTGGACCTCGGCGCCTCGGGTCGCGAAGAGACCGCCTTGTCGATCCTCGCCGAGGTCGTCGCGGCCCGCCACGGACACGACGGCGGACGGTTGCGAGACGCCCGGGGACGGATCCATGAGGTGCCTGGGTGATCGCCGGGTTAGTGCTGGCGGCCGGCGCCGGCCGCCGGTTCGGGTCTGGGTCCAAGCTGCTGGCCGAGCTCGATGGCCGGCCGCTGCTGGAGCATGCCGTGCGCGCGCAGTGCGATGTCCCGGAGATCTCGAGGGTCGTGGTGGTGCTGGGTGCGCAAGCCGCTGGGATACTGAAGCGGGTCGAGCTCGGTCGAGCTGAGGCGGTGGTGTGCGAAGACTGGAACTCCGGTCAAGCGGTTTCGCTCCGTTGTGGGGTGGGCGCTTTGCCCGAGACCACGAAGGTGATCGTCACCCTGGGCGATGAGCCGCTGATCACCAGTTCGGTGGTCGCGCGGTTCCCGGCGCAGCCTGCCGGGGCGCGCGCCGTCTGGCACGGCCGGCCGGGTCACCCGGTCGTGCTCGGCCCCACGCAGATCGAGCAGATTGCTTCGCTCAGCGGCGATCGCGGAGCATGCGCGCTGCTCGGCGACGGACCCAAGATCGAGTGCAGCGAGATGGGCGATCTGGGCCGCGATGTTGATACCCCTGAAGATCTGGAGGCCATTCGCCATGAAGCTAGAGCAGTCGTTTGAGGTTGCCGCACCCTTGGACCGGGTGTGGGAGGCGCTGATCGACGTCGAACACGTCGCGCCGTGTCTTCCGGGAGCGGCGGTCACCGGCCGCAACGATGACGGCAGCTACAGCGGCTCGTTCACCGTCAAGATCGGCCCGACGACGGCGTCCTACTCCGGCAAGCTCGAGATGCGGCAAGTCGACGAGAGCGCTCATACCGCGACCATGCATGCCCACGGGTCGGACAAACGGGGACAAGGAGGCGCGACGGCCACGATCTTCTCCACCCTGGCGCCGACTGACAGCCAGGGCACCCGTGTTGAGGTGATGACCGACTACCACATCACCGGCCGGCTGGCGCGGTTCGGGCGCGGCGGAATGATCGAGGACATCTCCCAGAAGCTGCTGCGCCAGTTCGCCGATCGGCTTCAGGAGTCGCTGGTGGGAGAGCCTGAAGGGGCGGCGCCTCCGGAGGCCGAGCCGGCGCCCGCCGAGGCTGACGCGCCGGCTCCGGCGTCAGTGGAGGCTGAGGCGCCCGAGAGCGACACGCATGCTCCTACGAACAGCTCTGAGCCGACTGCAGCCGCGCCACCGCCCCCGCCGCCTCCCGCCCCGCCCGGTGATGCTCCCCGGCCACCGCAGCTCGCCGAGCCAGTCCAAGGCGTACCGCTGGTGTCCTCGGTGCTATGGGACCGGGTCCGCCGCAACCCGGCACCGGTGGCGTTCGTTCTCGGGCTGCTCCTCGCCGCGCTGCTTGTGCGGCGTGCGCGGCGTTAGTTAGTACGAGCGTCCAGTTAGCCGCGCTCGGATCTCGTCGAAGTCGACCGTCTCCGCGACGCCCGGCCATTGATAGAGGTCGCGGGTGAACGGCCAAAGGTGCTCGTACTCGACGAGTTTTCGCAACGAGCACTTGAAGTGGATTTGGTAGAGGGCATCGAAGCGGACCAGCGTCGTGAACAGCGGCAATCGGTCTCGACGGGGTGGGCCCCAAGCAGGAACCGTCCGCGGATTCGTTGTTGACGATTACACCGCTGTGCTTGTCCCAGAGCACCGGAACACTGACGCGATCGCTGTAATCCGGATCCGTGGCCAGATAAGCGTCGCTCAGGAAATCGAACTCGTTCACCGGATCGACGTACGGATCGCCGGTGAAGGCCCAGCTGCGCCGGTCCGCCTCTCGGGGAGAACGCATCGCCTCCCGACGCGCGGGCGAGGGGGTTCGCGGACACGGTTGCGGCTTTAGCGGTGGCCGTTTCGGCCTCGGAGGGGACGCGAGCATCCCGTAGCCAGGCCCGCCGTGACAGACTCCTGGCGATGCTGATCGCAGGCCATGACTGAGCAGGCAGAGAAGAGCAAGCGCTTCCTCGCGTTGCACAGGGGGGAGTCGCCACTACTGATGCCCAACCCCTGGGACGCCGGCTCGGCGAGGTTACTGGCGTCGCTCGGGTTCGAGGCGCTGGCGAGCACCAGCAGCGGGTTTGCGGCGACGCTCGGCCGACTCGACTACGGCGTCAAGCGAGAGGAGGCCCTGGCCCACGCTGCCACGATCGTCGCGGCGACAAACCTGCCGGTCTCGGCTGATCTCGAAAACGCGTTTGCGGACGATCCGTCAGGGGTCGCGGAGACAGTCCAAGGTGCACTCGAGGCGGGGCTGGCAGGCTGCTCCGTGGAGGACTTCACGGGTGCCCAGGAGGATCCGATCTACGAGTTCGCCCACGCCGCGGAGCGAATCGCCGCCGCCGCCGAGGCCGCCCACGGAGGGCAAGTGGGGCTTGTCCTCACCGCACGCGCGGAGAACTACCTCCGTGGCCGCCCCGATCTCGGCGACACGATCGCTCGCCTGCAGGCCTACCAGGATGCTGGAGCCGATGTTTTGTACGCGCCAGGACTCACGGACCGCGAGGACATCCGGCGCGTCGTGCAATCCGTCGACCGGCCGGTCAACGTCCTTACCGTTGCGGCGGCGCCGTCAGTCGGTGAGCTCGCGGCGCTCGGCGTCAGCCGGGTGTCAGTCGGCGGAGCGTTTGCCTTTGCCGCCCTGGGCGCCGTGATCGAGGCGGCACGCGAGCTCCGCGAGCAGGGAACTTACGGCTACCTCGAGCGGGCGGCAGTTGGCGGAAGGGCGGCGCGCGAAGCGTTCAGCCGCCCGACCCGTTAGCGGCGTACAGTCGGCGCAGCAGGTTCTCCATCGCCGGCGAGGTCTGCAGGTTGCCGGGGCAGCAGGTGGGCCCGTTGACGGCGCTGATCCCGATTTCCAGGTGCGGGCCGGTTGAGATCCCGACGATGCCGCAGCCGACCTCGGAGATTGGCTGCCCGGCACGAACCACCGTGCCCACGGGCACGAGTGCGGGATAAGCATGTCCGTAATAGATGTAGCGGCCGTTCAGCGGCCCTCCGGAAACCCGCATCACCGGCGCGGCCGGCCCAAATCCAGAGATCCCCTCCTGCACGATCACGCCATTGGTGACCGCTACCTCCACCGCCGCGGCGCCGCAGGCGGCTCCCGCCGTCGAGATATCGACTCCCTGATCGGGCGACCAGGTGCTTGGAGGCTCGACGACCGAAAGCGGGGCGATCGGGAAGACGAATCCCTGGCCGGGGCTGAGCGAGTTCAGCTCCTGGACGATCTTGAGCTCCCGCTTGACCTCCGCGAGCGAGATCGCGTGTGCGCTTGGGTCCCCGACCGGCGTCGTGGGCGACGGCGCTACTGGAGCGCTCCCCGCGACCGGCTCAATCGGTTGGGGATGCGCTTGGAGCGGGAGCGAAGCGGCTGTGGTTTGGCCGCTGCTGGTTTTCCTGGCGGCTGTGGTGGTGGAGCCGCTGGAAGCGCAGCCGAAGAGCACGAGCACGGCCGTGATCAGCAGGATCGGGGTCGTGGGTGCAGCGAACCGCACAGGGTGCAGGTAAGCAGCTTTCACGCAACCGCACGGAGGTCCGCCAGGGGCGGACGCTCGACCGGTTCGCTTCCAAGCGCCCGCAGTCCGTTCACGTCCGCTGCCAGGAACGTCGTCGGTAGCGGTCCCTGAAGACGTCCCTCGCGCTGGAGCCGAGAGGCGACGGCCTGGAGCACCGCGTACGCCATCGGGCCCAGCTCGCGGAGCGGCTGATGAGCGTTTTGACGCACGCCGAGATCGACCTGCGCCAGCTGGTCGAGACCGGCGAGGCGGTAGGCGTCGAGCAGCAGCGCGATGTCGACGCCGTAGCCGGTGACGAACGGCAGCCGCACGAGCAGTTCCCGACGGGCAGCGATCTCGCCCGCCAGCGGTTGCTCGACCGCTGCCAGCTCGGGGTAGAACAGGTTCAGCAACGGCCGCGCCGTCAGCTCCGTCACGCGGCCCCCTCCATCGGGCAATGTCAGCTCGCCGATCCGGAAAGGGCGGCGATAGAAGCCCTTCACGAATGAGATCCCGCGTTCGCGCAGTAGTGGTCCAATCAGTCCTGAGACAAAGTGGGGCCCGAAGTGCTCCGAGTCCGCATCCAGGAAGCAAATAACCTCTCCCCGCAGCACCCTAAGGGCGCGCCACATCGCGTCGCCCTTGCCGAGCACGGGACCGAGCTCGGGGATCAGGTCCTCCTGATCGTGGACCTCGACGCCGAACGAGCGGGCGATCTCTTGGGTTCCGTCGGTCGAGTTGTCCACGACCACGATCTGATCGATCAGCCCGCACTCGCGTAACGGTGCCATCCGCGCGAGGATCTGTCCGATCGTCCGTGCCTCGTTGCGCGCCGGCAGGCAAACCGACACGGTGCCCGTTCGCTCGGCTGCGAGACGTTGCAGCGGGAACTCATCATGGACGTAAGTGTTGCTGCGGTGCCAGGAGCGCGCGCGGATCGACATCAGGAGGAGAATGGCACCCGGGGAACGGCTCTACATCCGAGCGGTCGAGATCCGGCGGGCCACCGTCTCCGTCCATCCCGCACGATCGAAGCGCTCGCGGACCGCGGCGGCGGTTGCTCGGAAGTCGTAAGCCACCCGGCGATGCTCGATCGAACCGTCCTCGTGCAGCAGCGCGTAAGCAGCCTGCGGATCACCATCAAACGGCATTCCGACGCTTCCGGGGTTGATCAGCTCGATGCCGTTGGCACCGGTGCGGTGAAATGGAAGATGGGTGTGACCGAACACCAGCCGTCGCTCGGCTACGCCGGCAAGTAGCTCGCCCTCGTCTTCGGCGGCTTCGGGCATGAACGAGCGCACATCCGAGATCGGGGAGGCATGGCAGTAGCGGATGGCGTCGATAGCGAGCTGCTCCGGAAGCGCCGCAAGCTGCCCGGTGAGCTCGAGGCCGACGACCTCGCGGCAGGCCGCAATCGCCCCTCTTACGACCTCGTTGTCCGGCGCCTCATCCGGATTCGCTGTCCAGCGCTCCCCGTTGCCGCGAATCCACGTAGCGTCGGGAAGCGCGCGCAGCGCGGTGATCGTCTCGACCGGCCACGGTCCAAACAGCGCGTAGTCGCCACCGAGCAGGAAACGATCGGCGCGGGCATCGTCCAGGACCGCCTCGAGCGCGGGCAGGTTGCCGTGGATGTCGTACAGGAGCGCAGTCGGGGGCACTGCACTAGGTAATAGCATCGCTGACCCCTTGGAGGTGCTGGGCCCCTCGCTCAACCTGCGCTATGCGACTTCCGATGACGCTCGGCCGCTGCTCGAGCTCGGCTCGGATCCGCAGGTGACCAAGTTTTTCTCTTGGGGCCCGTACACCTCCGAGTCCGAGCCCGCGTCGTATATCGCGGGCCTCGCCGAAGAGCGCCGGCGCGGCGAGCGGCTCGATTTCCTGATTGTCACGCTCGGGGGCGCACCGGTAGGCGTCACCGGGTTATCAGAGCTCAGCCGCCGTGACCGGCGCGCGGTCGTCGGCACGTGGCTTGGGCGCGACCACTGGGGCACGGGAGCGAACCAGCAGTTCAAGGCGTTGATCGCGTACCTGGCGTTCGAGGTCCTCGGGCTCGAGCGGCTCGGGGCATACTCCGATCTCGACAACCCGCGATCGCAGGCCGCTCTCGCGCGCATCGGATTCGTGCGCGAAGGCGTGCTGCGTCGCTGGCATCGCCACGGCGACCAGGTTCATGACGTGATCGTGTGGTGCTGAGCTCGCTCCGTGGGGCCCTCGGCACGCTCAGCCGCGGCGCTGTTCCCAGCTGAAGCCCCTAACCGCGAGGGCGATCCCGAGCACTGCCCACACCGCGATCACCCCCAGCGAGCTGATGTTCGCAGCCAGCGACTTGCCCGTGACCATCGCCCCCGAGAGTCCGTTGATCAAGTGAATCAGGGGTAGCGCCTCCGCGATTCCCCGGATGAACGCCGGCGCCCGGGCCGCGTCGTAGAACACGCCGGAGATGAAGATCACCGGGAGGAACACCGCGTTGACGTACGCAGGCGCAGAATCGAAGTTCGGGATCGCATGCGAGAAAGCCACGCCCAGCGAGGCAAAGCACACCACTCCGGCGGCGACGAACACGATCAGCTCGGGCCAGTCCTTCGGCCACCCGGTGCCGAAGAAGACACGGCCCGCGACCGTGATGATCCCGATCTGGATCGCCGTGTTTGTGACCGCATTGCCAGCGATCCCGAGCAGGTAGGAGATCCCGGGCAGCGGCGTTCCGTGGATCCGCTTGAGGATCCCCTGCTCGCGCAGGAACGTCATGTTGAAGGCCAGCGCTGTGAACGTTGTCGACATCACGCTCATGCCGGCGATGCCGGGGACGATCACGTTCAGGTCGTGCTGGTTTCCGTGCAGAATCGCGCCGAAGAAGGCGAGGAACAGGAGCGGAAGCAAGAAGTTGAAGAACGCGGCGCTCGGGTTGCGCCAGAAGAGCTTTCGCTCGAGCCGGTACTGGCGCCAGGCCAGCAGAGCGACGTCACTCATCGTCCGTCGCTTCGGCTGCGGTCAGCTCCAGATACACGTCCTCAAGCGTCGGGCGCGTGACCGTCAGCCCCTCGAGCCGCTCGCCCCGAGCCAGCGCGGCGGCGGTCAGCTCGTGCAGCAGGCTCGTGGGATCGTCGGTCTCGTGCTCGACGATCCGGTCGCCGTTGCGATACGCGACCCGGTAGGGCGCCGCGCCGGCGCCCGTGCCAAGCTCCCGAGGTGCCCCCTCGACCACGATTCGCCCGTCCTTGATGATCGCCACCCGGTCCGCCAGGTCCTGGGCCTCGTCGAGGTAATGGGTCGTCAGCAGCACGGTCTTGTCGAGCGCCTTCAGCGACCGGATCGTGTTCCACGCCTGCCGCCGCGCCGCCGGGTCAAAACCGGTCGTCGGCTCGTCGAGGAACACCAGCTCTGGATCTCCGACCAGCGCCAGCCCAAGATCGAGCCTGCGCAGCTGGCCTCCTGAGAGCGTCCGGGAGAGGGCGTCCTCTTTGCCCTGCAGACCGGTGAGTGCGATCACCTCGTCGACGTCGCGGGGATGCGGGTACATGTTCGCGAAGTGGGCGATCGCCTCGCGCACGCGGATGTGGCGGTAGAGCCCGGTGCTCTGGAGGACGATGCCGACACGGGCGCGCAGCGCGCGAGCGCGTTCGCCAGGGTCAAAGCCGAGCACGCTGACCTCGCCCTCAGTGCGGGCGCGGTAGCCCTCCAGGATCTCGACGGTTGTCGTCTTGCCGGCGCCGTTGGGGCCCAGAAGCCCGAACACCTCGCCGCGTAGCACCTCGAAGTCGATCCCGCGGACCGCCTCGAAGTCGCCGTAGGACTTGCGCAATCCATGGACCTTGATCGCCGTGTCTGCCACCACCAGGATGATGCCAGCGCTGATCAAACCGCCGCGCGACGGTACCTTCAGCGGACGATCCGACCGCGCGGATCACACATTCCGGGGGGTGAGCGTAGATACTTTGGAGGCGGTGATCCAGGTCCTGAAGATGCCCGCCTTTCGGCGTCTGCTGAGCGCATACATGTTCAATGAGCTTGCCTGGTCGATCGGTTCACTGGCGCTTGCGCTGCTGGTGTACCGGCGCACCGACAGCGCGCTCGGCGCGATGGCGTTCTATCTCTGCTCGCAGTTCGTGCCGGCGCTGTTCTCTCCGGCCCTGGTAACGAGACTCGATCAGCGTGCCACGGGACGGATCCTGCCGGCGCTGTACGCGCTGGAGGGATTGCTGTTCCTGGTGCTCGCGTGGGTGGCCGGCAGGTTCTCGCTCGTGCCCGTGCTGGCGCTGACGCTAGCCGACGGGCTGGTGGCGCTGAGTGCCCGCGCACTGGCGCGCGCAGCGACAGTGGCGGTGATCTCGCCAGCAGGGCTCCTGCGCGAGGGCAATGCGCTGACCAACGGCGCCTTCTCGATCTGTTACATGCTGGGCCCGGCGCTCGGCGGCCTGATCGTCGCGGCCGGCGGGACCAGCGCGGCGCTGCTGACCAACAGCGGACTGTTCGCACTGATCGCCCTGACGCTGGCGACCGCCGTTGGCCTTCCCGGCTCGTCCGTGGAGGCGACGCCGACAGCCGATCGCCTCCGCGCCGGGCTCGCGCACGTTCGGCAACATTCGGCGATTCGTGTGCTGCTCTCGCTGCAGGCGGCGGCGCTCGTGTTCTTCACGATCTCGATTCCGGTCGAAGTCGTGCTCGTGCAGCATTCGCTGCATGCCGGCCCCGGGGGGCTGGGAGCGCTGCTGTCGGCCTGGGGGGCTGGCGCAGTCCTCGGCAGCGCGACCTACGCGCGGTGGCGCCGGTTGCCCGGACGGGCGCTGATCTCGCTCGGCGCCGGGGCGCTGGGGATTGGCTTCATCGTGATGGCAGTCGCGCCGTCGCTGGCGGTCGCGGTCATCGGAGCGGCCGCGGGTGGAGCTGGCAACGGGATCGAGGCGATCGCCGTGCACACGGAACTGCAGGAGCACACCGAGCCGCGGTGGATGGCACTGACGATGAGCCTCAACGAATCCCTTACCCAGGCCGTACCCGGCGTGGGGATCGCGATCGGCGGCACCCTCGCGGCGCTTGCTGGGCCACGGGTCGCGCTGGCGGTGGCCGGTGTCGGGGCTCTGGCGATCACCCTCGCCGCCTGGACCGTGCTCCGTCCTTGGGCACCAAGTCATGGCCGCGGGCAACCGCCCCACGATGGCGGAGCGGACCAGCCGCCGCACAGTGCTGTCGCCGAGTGCTCCCCGTCTCCCGCTGCGGCTTCCGGTAGACGGTAGGTTGGCTGGGTGCGCCGCGCCTGCATCGACATCGGCTCCAACACCACGCGACTGCTGGTCGCTGAGTGCGACGGAGAGCGGTTGCTCGAGATACATCAGGAGCGAGCCTTCACGCGCATCGGGCACGCGGTACTGGGCGACGGGTCGATCACGCCGGCCAAGATCGCCGAGGTGGTCGATGTGGTCGCCGGGCAACTCCGGCGCGCCGGCGAGCTTGGCGCCGCAGACGTACGCGGGGTTGCCACCGCAGCGATCCGACGCTCGCGAAACGGCGCCCGGCTGGTGGGTGCGATCCACGACGCATGCGGTCTGCCCGTCGAGATCTTGTCAGTGGAGGAGGAGGCTAGGCTGGCATTCGTCGGCGCCGCGCGTACGCTCGGACACGTCCCGGCCGGCCAGCTGGGGGTCGTTGACGTGGGCGGAGGTTCCTCGGAGCTCGCAGTCGGTACCGCGCCGGATGTGGTGCGCTGGTGTACGTCGTTCGCCGTCGGCTCCGGCGATCTCGCCGACGCCTGCCTGCGCTCGGATCCCCCGTCGCCGGCGGAGCTGTTGGAGGCCCGCGCCAAGGTGGATAGGGCGCTCGAGCACCTCGACGCGCCCCACCCCGTCGAGGCGGTGGCGGTGGGGGGATCCGCGGCGTCGTTGCGGCGGCTGGCGGGCCCGGTGCTGGACGCGGACGCCTTCGGCCGGTCGCTGGGGCTGCTGGCCAGCGCCCGAGCTTGTGAGCTTGCGAGCCGTTTCGGACTCGCGGTCGAGCGGGTGCGGCTGCTGCCGGCCGGACTGTTGATTCTGCAGGCCGTCTCTCAGCTGTTTGGCGCTCCGCTGCAGATCGGGTGTGGAGGGATCCGCGAGGCCGTGCTGTTAGAGGCCGGCGGATGACGAACCTCGAACCGCCGTTGCCCCCACGCGAGGCGCTCGCGGAAGTGCGCGTTCGCGCCCCGAGTCGAGGTAACCGGCGCCTCGAGCGCCTGCTGGATGCGGTCAACGGCGACGAGCAGGTCAAGGCGTGGTGGCACGTCTCCGCGGTCAATGCCACGCGGCGGCTGGGGATGAGCGACCACAGCTGGGTTCACATTCAGATCGTGCTCAACATCGGCTTGCGGCTGGCGCGGATCCTGTCTCGTCGCGGGGTCACGCCGAGCGTCGTCGCCGACTACGGGATGACCGAGCACGACGCGGAGGTGGTCGTGGCGGCCGGCTGCTTGTTCCACTGCATCGGCATGTCAATCCATCGCGACGACCACGAGCGCTACAGCCTGTTCCTCACCGCAGACAAGCTGGCAACGCTGCTCGCGACCGCTTACGAGGAGCCCGAGCGCTCGATCATCACCGCCGAGGCGCTGCACGCGATCATCGGCCACCGGCGGAAGGGGGCGCCGTTCACGATCGAGGCGGGAATCGTCCGGGTCGCCGATGCGCTCGACATGGCGCGCGGGCGCTCGCGGGTCCCGTTCGAGTCGGGCCACCAAAACATCCACTCGCTTTCGGCGTACGCGATCGAGGAGGTGAAGATCTCGCCCGGGAGCGACCGCGCCGTTCGGGTCGAGATCGCGATGTCGAACAGTGCCGGGATCTTCCAGGTGGATGAGCTCCTCGCGACCAAGCTCCGTGGGTCAGGCTTGGAGGAGCACATCGAGGTAATTGCCCGGATTGACGCCGAGCACGAGCAGCGGCTGCTGACGGTATTCAGGATCTAGAGGCCGGGCGGGCGTCGATCACGCGCCGTTCGTGCGTCCCCACTCCGATCGTGCGGCCGTGCTCATCGAGCACCTCGACGGTAAAGCGCAACTTGCGAGCGTCGAGAACTTCATCCAGTCGCGCCCGCGCGGTGCACCTCGAGCCGGCCGGAGCCGAGGCGACGTGCTTGATGCAGAGCTCGAATCCGACCGTCGCCTTACCCTCCGGCAGTTCCGGACGCACGAGCATCGCGGCAGTCCGCTCCATCATCGCGATCATCCCCGGAGTCGACAGCACGGAGAACTCAAGCGTGCCACCGACGTCGGTCAGGAGTTGCCCGTCAACCTCGAAGTCGTGGCTAGATTCGATCCCCGGCTCGATGGTTCTTACCAGCCGCCGCGCCAGTCGGCGCTGGCGGCGCGGCGCTTCTGCGCGTCCCATCTGGCGTGCTTGCGCTTGTCCAGTGCCCACTGGATCACTGAGAAGACGATGATCACCGCCGGGAAGAACGCGATCACGATGAACATTGCCTGCGTGATCGTCTTATCGCTGGTTTCGCCGTACCAGCCCTGGCCGCCGGTGGCGGTCGCGAACGCGGCGGGTGCGGTCGCCAGCAGGACGATCGTGAAAACAAGCAACGCGATAGTCAGGCGGGCGCGGCGCATGCGTTCAAAAATCGTACCTAATCATGGCGCGACCGGCACGCCTCGCTGGGACTGAACCGCCACCAGCGCCCGCAGTAGCGCCGGGTTGAAGTCACGGGGACGAGAAACGAGCTCCAGCGTCCGCGCCGGCGGGAGCTCGATCGGAGGCTCGGGCGGCCACGGAGGTGGTGCTGCCATCTGCCCCAATCCTCGCCTCCTACCATGAGCTGACGATGGCGGTGGTGATCGCATCCGATCTCGGCAAGGACATGGCAGGTGAGCCGCTCCTGCGCGGCATCTCGTTCAAGCTCGAGCGCCGCGACCGGATGTCGCTATCGGGCCGTAACGGCACCGGCAAGACGACGTTGTTGCGGATGCTCGCCGGCGACGCGTCGGTCGACTCCGGCGAGCTGGTGCTCGCAAAAGGGACCAGAGTCGCCCTGCACGACCAGCGCCCGCCGCGGGAGCGGGAGGCATCGCTGCGGGAGTATGTCCTGTCGGGGGCGCAAGAACTGGTGGCGATCGAGCAACAACTGTCCGCGCTCGAGCAGGCGATGGCTGGTGGAGCGCACGACGAGGCGACGCTGAACCGCTATGCGCAAGCACAGGCCCGGCTGGAGCACGCCGGCGGCTACGGCTGGCGTCAGCGTGCGCTGGCGACGCTGCATGGACTGGGCTTCCGCGATGACCGCGATCTCGACCGGCCCTTACACACCCTCTCAGGCGGCGAGCTCACCCGGGCCTCACTTGGTCGCGCCCTCGCCGGCCAGCCCGACCTACTGCTACTGGACGAGCCCACCAATCATCTCGATATCGAGTCGCTGGAGTGGCTCGAGCAGCATCTGGTGGCGCTCGATGCGGCGGTCGTACTGGTGGCGCACGACCGCTGGTTCCTGGAGGTCGTCGGCACCTCAGTGCTCGAGTTGGAAGCCGGCCGGGGCAAGTCCTTTCCAGGCTCCTGGCACCAGTGGCGCAAGGAGAAGGCTGCGCGAGAGCTCGCGCTCGGACGGGCGGTCGAGCGCCAGCAGGCCGAAATCGAACGACTGGAACGGTTTGTAACGCGGTTTCGGGCCGGCACGCGCGCCCGCCAGGCGCAGTCGCGCGCCAAGAAGCTCAACAAGATCGAGCGGATCGCCCGCGGTCCCGGGGACAGCGCGGCGCTCGAGTTTGCTTTCAAGCCACCCGAGCGAAGCGGACGCGTCGTCTTTGAGCTGATCGACGGCCGAATCACCGTGGGCGACAGGTTGCTGCTAGATGACGCTGAGCTGTGGCTCGAGCGGGGAGAGCATGTGTCGCTGGTGGGGCCGAACGGAGCCGGCAAGACGACGCTGATCGAAGCACTCTCGGGGCGTCGTGAGCTGGCCGGCGGGTCTCCGGCGGGCCGTGAGCCGATTGTGGCCGGCAAGCTCCGTACGGGTCACAACGTCAAGATTGGGTTCCTCTCCCAGCACGCCGACGAGCTCTCGGCGGGGACGGCGCGCACCGTGCTCGAGGCCGCCCAGCATGCGACTGGGATGACGCCGAACAAGACGCGGGCGCTGCTCGGTCGATTCCTGTTTTCCGGTGAGCAGGCCGAGAAACCGCTCGACGGTTTGTCCGGCGGCGAGCGGCGGCGGCTGTCGCTCGCGATCCTCGTCCAGTCGGGCGCGAACGTCCTGATTCTCGACGAGCCAACCAATCATCTGGATCTCGAGAGCCGCGAAGCGCTCGAGGAGGCGCTGCGGTCGTTCGAGGGCTCGCTGCTGCTGGTCTCCCACGACCGCGCGCTACTCGACGCCGTTGGAACCCGGACGATCGCACTCGAGGAGTCAAGACTGCGGAGCTACCTCGGCGGCTGGCCCGAGTACCTTCGCGTCCGGGAACAGCGTGCCGCCAAGGGGGACGGACGCCAGGACAGGGCCCGGCGTCCAAAGCGAACCAAGCCGGCCAAGCCGGCCAAGCCGGCGGAGCAAAGAGATCATCGCCATCTCGAGGAGGAGATCGAGGCCGCCGAGGCCGAGCTACGCGCCCTGGAGGAGGAACTCGCTGACCCCGGCGCCTGGTCCACCGCGAAGGACTGCGCGCACTCAACGGCTCGTCACGAGGCTGCCAAGCAAGCGGTCGCAGAGCTCTACCAGCGTTGGGAGCAGGTTGTCGGCTGAGCGTCCGCCGACAAGAGCCTCGCCATCCAGGTGTCTCCCTAAACTGGCTGGCGATGGCATCGCCAGGAGATGCCGCCCCGGTCCGGGTGGCGCTCATCGATGACGACAGCGGGCTCGTCACCGTGCTCGACCGGCATTTCGCCGCGCTGCGCTGGGACCGGGAGGTGATCGATTACGCGGCTGGACCAGATCAGTTGGCGGCGATGCGTCTGCATGCGCCACCAGCTCGCCGTGGCGAATGGTCGCGTGCTACGTCCATACCCATTTCGGAGTTGGGTACCGGTTCGCGGCCGAGCGCGTCCAAGGTGCTAGGACAACGCCGCTACCGGCGCCTCGCCGCTCGGACTTCGTCACAGTTCTCTGAACACGTCTCGCGGCGTACCCTTACGTTCTGATGAGCACAGCCGTTAGAAACATCTCGATCGTGCTGGTGATCGCGCTGCTGGTCGTGGTGGTCCCCGGCGGCGGCACAGGCGCGGCAGTCGCCCAGCAGGCCATCTACCTCGCGTTCCTGGCGACGATGTGGTGGTTCGCAGCGCTGCTGTACCGCCAGCACCGGCTGACGCTCTACGCGCTCGGAGATAGACGGCGCGCGATTCTGTACGTGGCCCTCGGGGTCGCGTTTGTGACGTTGACCGCCACGGCGCGGCTGTGGTCCACGAGCGCGGGCACGATCGCGTGGTGCGTGCTACTGGTCGCCGCGGCCTACGCCGTGTTCGCGATCATCTGGTCAGCACGGCAGTACTGATCCGCGCCGACAGGGAAGGGCAGCCTCGATGAGTAAGGGTCGCCGCGAGGACATCGCCGATTGGCTGATCGTCGCCGGCAGCGTCGCGCTCTTCGGGTCGCTGTTCTTGACCTGGAGTCATCAGTTCGGGAAGGGCTTCGTGACGGAATTCGGCGCTTCGGAGCTGCTGCGAGGCGTCCCGCGCGACCCGAGCGCCTGGCAGGTGTACTCGGCGATGGACGTCGTGCTGGCACTGCTGGCCGCAGGCCTACTGGCGGTTGCCCTGATTGGGAATCGCCCCGCCCGCCTGATTGCTCTGGCCGGGGCGGCGGTCGCGCTCGCGTTCAGCCTGCATGCGCGCAGTCATCCGCCGACGAACGGCGTCAACGTCTATAACCCCACGCTTCGCGTCCGCGAATACGTCCACAATCCCGCGGTCGCGGGGCCGGGCGAGACGGTCGCGATCGCTGCCCTTGCCGTAGCGATTGCCGGCCTCGGCCTGTCATTCACGGCCGAGTGACTTCGCCCGCGGCTGCTCGCGCGCGGCCGCCTATCCTCGAAGGAGATGTCCATCACGCCAGCCGACAAGCGTCGCGAGCTTCCAGACGCGCCCGGGGTCTACCTGTTTCGAAACGCCGGCGGCAAGGTGATCTACGTGGGCAAGGCGAAGTCAATCCGCAAGCGGGTGGCGTCGCACTTCTCCAACCCGAGCACCCGGGCCGGCCGCGAGCTTGTCCCGATGATCGACCACATCGAGGCGCTCGTGGTGCACACCGAGGCCGAAGCGCTACTCGCCGAGCAGAACTTCATCAAGCAGTACAAGCCCCGCTTCAACATTCGTCTGCGAGACGACAAGTCCTATCCGTACATTGCCATCTCGCTCGACGAGGACTTCCCGCGGGTCTACTTCACGCGCGAACGCCACCGGCGCGAACGGGCGTACTTCGGCCCGTTCAGCAACGCCAAGCGGGTCCGCTCGACGCTCGAGGTACTCGGCAAGGTGTTCATGTTCCGTTCTTGTGAGGGCTCAGAGCCGGGAAGGCGCAGCGGCTCGCCTTGTCTCGATTACTACATCAAGCGCTGTGAGGCCCCGTGCGTGGGCTATGTAGGCCGCGAGGACTACCGCCGAGGGATCGAGGGCGTGATCGCCTTCCTCTCAGGCCGCTACCGCGAGATCGAGCGCTCGCTGGAGCGTGGGATGCGCGACGCCGCCGCCGAGCAACGGTTTGAAGATGCCGCCCGGGAACGAAACCGTCTGCGAGCGGTGCGCTCGCTACTCGAGCGCCAACGAGTAGCCAACGACGCGGTCGGCACGTTGGACGCGATCGCGGTCGCGGTAGGAGATGGGGAGGCCAACGCCCAGGTCTTTCAGGTCCGTGACGGAGTCCTCTCGGACCGCCAGAGCTTCTACCTCGACAACGAGGTCGGTGGGGATGTGGCGGAGGTCGCTGAGGCATTCATCCTTCAGTACTACGCAAGTGCGATGATAGTCCCGCCGCTGCTGATCGTCCAGCGTGAGCTGGGCGCGGCGCCGGCGCTGGCCCAGGCCCTTTCGGACCGACGCGCGGGACCGGTGGAGATCCGCGCGTCGGAGCGGGGGGACAAGCGACGCATTCTCGAGCTGGCCGAGCGTAACGCGCGACTCGCGCTCGACCAGGAGAAGCTTCGCTCAGAGCGCCGACGCCAGCAGCGCGTCGAAGCGCTCGATGGACTGCAGCAGGCGCTGGGGCTCGACACGATTCCGTTGCGGATCGAATGCTTTGACATCTCAACCCTGATGGGAACGAATACGGTCGCCTCGATGGTCGTGTTCGAAGGCGGCGCGCCGAAGAAGTCCGATTACCGGCGCTTCAAGGTGTTCGGCGAGGGCAACGGGGACGGCAGCGGACCCGATGACTTTGCGGCGATGGAGGAGATCCTCGCGCGTCGGATTAACCGCTGGGAGCAACAGCGAGATGTCTCCCCCCACGACAAGCAGTACGACCCGAGCTTTGCCGCGCTGCCGAACCTGATCGTGATCGACGGCGGCAAGGGCCAACTGTCGGCGGGCTTGCGCGCGCTTCAGGGCTTCCGCGAACGGGGGGTGGTAGTCGTCTCGTTGGCCAAGCGGATCGAGGAAGTGTTCGTTCCCGGCCGTTCGGCGGCGCTACGTCTGGCGCACGAGACGCCCGAGTTGCAGCTCCTGCAGCGCGTTCGCGACGAGGCGCACCGATTTGCGATCACCCACCACCGCGGCAGGCGCGATAAGGCGATGACGGCTTCGATTCTCGATGAGCTGCCGGGCGTGGGGCCAACTCGGAAGCGAGCCCTGCTCCAGCATTTCGGATCGCCAGACGCGATCCTGACAGCCACTCGCGAGGAGCTCGAGGCGGTGCCAGGGGTTCCCGGCAAGCTTGCCCGTGAGCTGTATCGCGAACTACACAAGACCGGCGTGTAGCGCTTGCTATTGACTGAGCAGCACCGCGCTCGCGGGGGGCAGGTTGAGCGTGTAGCTATTCAGCAGCGAGAAGGTTTGATCGAGCTGTAGCGGTCCGGTAAGCAGTCCGCTCGTGGTCGTGGTGCCAAACGTACGGCCGCCGAACGTCACCCCACTGGTTGCGCTCGCGCTGGGCGCTTGCAGCCACTCGAGTGTCGATTGGCGTCCGATGCCGGGCGCCTGCAGCTGGACGGTGTGGGCGGCAGCCGTGTCCTTGTTGATCAGCACGATTCTCAGGGAACCGTCCGGGGACCGCGTCGCCCAGATCTTGACCGGACCGCTCGTTGAGGTCACCGGCACTAGCCGCGCCCCGGGTGGAAACGCCTGCCCGAACATCAGCATCCCGTAGTACTCGGGATGGACGAACGCCCGCCAGGAACCACGCGTTTGGGTAAATGAGAGCGGCTCGTAGGCCGCCCCGGGAAGGCTGTGCACGTTGACGCCGTCGACACCGACACTGGCCAGGTTGAACAGTGTGTCGAGCATCCATAGGGCTGACGCGAAGGTGTCGCTGACCCCGCGCTTCCCTGAGCACGAGACCGAGTTGAGCTCGTCCAAGCGGAACCGCACGCCGCGCGCGTGGGCGGTGGCGACATAGGGTGCGACGGCCTGGGCGAGCCCGGTCGAGGCCTGGTCGTTGAGCAGGTTGGGAATCGTGGCGTAGGAGGGATCGCTGGCATCCCTGATGCAGCCCCGGAGGGGATAGCGATGAACGGTCACCAGACCGAGGCCGTGTTCGCTTGACAGGAACCGCGGCAGGCCACTCAGCCAGGTCAGCTCGGCGAGCGCCGGCCCCGCGGCCGGGACCGACGGGAGGACCGAGCGCCAGCGCGAGAACTCGCGAACCAGCGAGCCCAGACTGTAGAAATGCGGTCGCGAGAACCAGACCGCCTTGTTGCGGTCGCGATACCACGGGAACACGCTGTAGAGGTCCGGCTCGTTACCGATCTCGAATGCGTCGATGTGGCCCCGCCCCAGGCCCCGCAGGATCGCTCGGCCCTCCGCGGCGGCCAGTGCCGGGCGCCCGGTGGCGAGGTTGATTCCCATGATCAGGTGTGCACCGACGGCGTCTGTGAGCGCTCGCGTGGTTCGCATCCACCCTGGCGTGAGCGAATATGAGACCCCCCCAGGCGGGATGACTCCCCGCACCGGCCACCACGTGGCGTCGGTGCTGTCGCCCCCGATCCGCAGCACCGGTGCCTGCCCCGGCGCCAGCTGGCGCAGCAACTGGACGAGTACCGGATTAATCGCGTTCGGGTTGCTCCCGGTGTAGGCGCGCACTGCCTTGTACTCGAGCGAAAGCCCCACGAACCCCGGCGCCATCGTCTGGCCCGCAGGTTCGCTGCCCACCGTCGCGTATACATCGGGCTGATCCGCTTGTGCCGTGGCGTCGCCCACCGAGGCCAGGATGACCAGCAGAGACGCCACGAGTGCCGCCACGATCCAGACACGAGTGCGGCGGCAGGGCACAAACCCATCGTGACATACCAGGCCCGAACGGCGCCGCTCCGCTTGTCCGCGGAAAACGTCAAGCTTTCGGTCATGGAGGCCTCTGCGATGACGGACCTGGTGATCATCACGGGGTTTTCCGGTGCCGGCAAATCGACCGCGATGGCGGCGTTCGAGGACGAGGGTTACTTCTGCGTCGACAACCTGCCCTCGGAGATGATCCGCTCACTTGTCGACCTGTTCATGCACACAGGGTCGAAGGTTGCGCGGGCGGCAGTTGTCTCCGACGTGCGGGGCGGAAGCTACTTCGAGCGCCTCGCCGAGATGCTGGATCAGCTCCGCGCGAGCGGAGTCAAGCAGCGTGTTCTGTTTCTCGAAGCCGATGAGCAAAGCCTGCTGACCCGCTATAAGGAGACGCGGCGCCGGCACCCACTCGCGCCCAGCGGCAGCGTCACTGATGGGATCGCCCGTGAGCGCAAGCTGCTGGCGCCGCTGCGAGATCGCGCCGACGTAGTGATCAATACCGGTGGGCTGACCGCCGCGATGCTCCGCCGCAAGCTCGCCGATGAGATGTTGCCTACCCGGACGCCCGGACGGTTGGCGGTGACCTTTCAGAGCTTTGGCTTCAAGTACGGGCCGGCCCGGGATCCCGATCTGCTGTTCGATGTCCGCTTCCTACCGAATCCGCACTACGAGGCCGATCTGCGACCGCTGACCGGCAACGACGCGAGCGTGGTCGCGTTCATCAACCGTGATGGCGAGCTGGACTCGTTCTACGGGCGGCTGCATCCATTGCTCGACTACCTGCTGCCGCGGTACCTCGCCGAAGGCAAGGCGCACCTGGTGGTTGCGATCGGCTGCACGGGGGGGAGGCACCGGTCGGTCGCGATTGCCGAGCATCTAGCTGCCCGCTATAGCTCAGCCAGTGAGTACCTGGGGGAAGTCGTACACCGTGATGTCGGGTGGCCGTCCTGATCGATCACATCGGCTATGAGGTATCCGATCTGCAGCGCTCCGCGGACTTCTACGACGCGGTCTTTTACGCGCTCGGCGCGCGCCGCCTGTTTGCATCGCCGCAGGCAGTCGCGTACGGGGTCGATGGTCCGAAGTTCTGGATTGTCGTTCGCGGCCGCTCCCCTGCGGCAGGGTACGGACATATAGCCCTGGAGGCCAACGGCAGAGCGGCCGTTGACGCCGCCCATGCTGCCGGACTAGCCCACGGAGGGATCGACGACGGATCGCCCGGCAAACGCCCGCAGTACGGACGCCGCCACTATGCGGCGTACCTCTGCGACCCCGATGGGTTGCGGGTCGAAGTTGTCTCTCGCCGATAAGCGCGGGCTCCATTAGGTAGCCTTCGGTGCGGCCGACCGGGGTCGCAGACCGGTCGTGTCTTGCTGTTGCGCTCCCCAAACGAGAAACGGAGGGATAACGGAGGATGTCGGTACGCGTCGGAATCAACGGCTTTGGGCGGATTGGCCGCAACGTCTTCCGCGCTGCGCACGAGCGCGGGGCCGACATTGAGTGGCTTGCGGTCAACGATTTGGTGGATCCGAAGACGATCGCCCATCTACTGAAGTACGACTCGACTTACGGGCCCTTCCCGGGCCAGGTCGAGGAGACGGAAACAGGCCTGCGCGTCGATGGGCAAGAGATCCGCGTGCTCGCCGAGCGCGACCCCGGGTCCTTGCCGTGGGAAGAGCTCGGGGCGGAAGTCGTGATCGAGTCGACCGGGCTGTTCACAGACCGGGAAAACGCCGCCAAGCACCTCGATGCGGGCGCCAAGAAGGTTCTGATCTCAGCGCCGGCGATCGAGCCGGATGTGACGGTCGCGCTCGGCGTCAACTTCGATCAGGTCTACAACCGTGATCAGCACCACGTGATCTCGAACGCGTCCTGCACCACCAACTGTCTGGCGCCGGTGGCGAAAGTACTGCACGAGACCGTCGGTATCAAGCACGCGCTGATGACGACGATTCACGCCTACACCGCCGATCAGCGTCTGCTGGACATGCCACATCGCGACCTGCGCCGTGCGCGTGCTGCGGCCATCAACCTGATCCCCGCCTCGACAGGAGCGGCGAAGGCGATCGGACTCGTGATTCCCGAGCTCAACGGCAAGCTTCACGGGTTCGCGGTGCGCGCCCCCGTGCCCACGGGCAGCGTCGTCGATCTGACGCTCGAGGCCGATCGTGCGACGACCGTCGAGGAGGTGAACGGGGCGATGAAGGCCGCTGCCGAGGGCGCGCTAAAGGGCATCCTGATCTACAACGAGGACCCGATCGTGTCCTCGGACATCGTCAAGAATCCCGCCTCATCGATCCTCGACGCGCCGCTGACCGCGGTGATGGATGGGACGATGGTCAAGGTCGTCGCCTGGTACGACAACGAATGGGGCTACTCGAATCGGGTCGTGGATTTGGCGCAGAGGATCCTTTGAGAACGCTCGAGGACCTGGGCGATCTCACCGGGAAGCGCGTACTGGTGCGGGTCGATTTCAACGTGCCGCTGGAAGGCGGCGCGGTTGCTGACGACACCCGGATCCGAGCGTCGCTGCCGACGATTGAGGAGCTACGGAGACGTGGGGCGCGGCTGATCCTCGTTTCGCATCTGGGCAGGCCGAAGGACCGCGAGCCCGAGTTCTCGTTGCGCCCAGTGGCGGAGCGACTCGCCGAGCTGACCGGAGCGGACGTGACGATGGCGCCGGTGGTCGTGGGTGACGGGGTGCCGGCGCTGGCCCAAGCGCTGCGCCCCGGAAGGATCCTCCTGCTCGAGAACGTCCGCTACGAACCCGGGGAGACCAGCAACGACTCGAAGCTCGCGCGGCAGCTGGCGGACCTTGCCGACGTATATGTCAACGATGCCTTCGGGGCCGCCCACCGCGCTCACGCCTCGACCGAGGGCGTGGCACACCTGTGCGCGGAACGCGCCGCGGGGCTGCTGCTCGAGAGCGAGGTGACCAGGCTCTCCCAACTACTCGAGAGCCCTGAGCGGCCGCTGGTGGCCGTACTCGGGGGCGCTAAGGTGAGCGACAAGATCGCTGTGATTGATCGTTTCCGAGAGCTCGCCGACACGATCCTGATCGGCGGCGCGATGTGCTTCCCGTTCCTCGCCGCCCAGGGACATTCGATCGGCTCCTCATTGTGCGCGCCTGAGGACGTTGAGCTGGCGCGGGGCGTGCTCGAGTCCGCTGAGGGCACGAGGGCGCAGGTTGAGCTGCCGCTCGATCTGGTGATCGCCGATCGCTTCGCCGCCGAGGCGGACGCCAAGACGATCGATGGCGTCGACGTCCCAGACGGAATGATGGGGCTTGACATCGGCCCGCGCACCGCCGAGGTGTTTGCGAAGGCGATCGCCGCTGCGGGGACCGTGTTCTGGAACGGACCGATGGGGGCGTTCGAACTCGAGCCGTTCGCTGCCGGCACTCGAGCGGTGGCTGAAGCGATTGCCGATGCTTCCGGGACCACGGTCGTGGGAGGAGGCGATTCCGGCGCAGCGTTGGTGCGCTTCGGCCTCGCTGACCGCGTCACGCATCTGTCAACTGGCGGTGGCGCTTCGTTGGAGCTGATCGAGGGTAAATCCCTCCCGGGCGTGGAGGCGCTGACATGAGAAAGCCACTGATCGCCGGCAACTGGAAGATGTACAAGACGATCGCCGAGGCGGAGGAGTTCATCCAGGCGCTGCTCCCGCGGGTTTCCACCGCTGACGGTGTCGACGTCGCGATCTGCCCGACCTATCTCGCCCTCCAGACGATGGTCGATTCGGCCCGCGGCTCGCGCGTGCAGGTCTATGCGCAGAACATGCATTACGCGGCCGAGGGGGCGTTCACCGGCGAGGTCTCGGCGCCGATGCTGATCGAGACAGGCGTTCACGGCGTGATCCTGGGCCACTCCGAACGGCGCGAATACTTCGGCGAGACCGACCGAGCGCTGTCGCTCAAGGTGCCGGCGGCCCTCGAGGCCGGCTTTACGACGATCCTCTGCGTGGGGGAGACCGAGGACGAGCGCGAGCGCGGGGATACGGAGCGCAAGCTGCGCCACCAAGTTCAGGAGGATCTCTCCAAGATTGACAGCGACCGCCTAGGTGAGATCGTGATCGCATACGAGCCGATCTGGGCGATCGGCACCGGACGGGTGGCCACGATCGAACAAGCCCAGGAGGCGATCGCATTCGTCCGAGCGCTGGTGGCAGACCGCTCGCCCCAGCAGGCGGACAACACTCGAATCCTCTACGGCGGCAGTGTCAAGCCCGAGAACGCCGCGGAGCTGCTCGCGCTGCCGGACATTGACGGAGCGCTCGTCGGAGGCGCCAGTCTGCAGGCCGAGTCGTTCGCAGCGATCGTCGCCGCGGCCGGATGACGGCACGCTGCGGGGCGGAGCGCCGCGGTTGCCGGCGCCAGGCGCAGCACTGATCGTTCTCGACGGCTGGGGCGTGGCGGGCTGGTCACACGCAGTCGCATTTCCGTCCGAGCATCCGGCGACGACCCTCTCGGTTCCCTTGCCGACCGAGGCGTCCGCCAGCAGCACGTCGCGGAGACCGAGAAGTACCCGCACGTGCCGTCCGTTGTTCAACGGCGGCGATGAGGCACTAGCTGCGGGGTGAACGGCGAGCGAGGGCTCGTGTCATCCCTTCCCCATCGTCTCCACCTATGACGACAAGCCGGAGATGAGCGCGCCAGCGGCAGCGTTCGTCGACGCTTGGAAAGCAGACTCGCCGAGATTCGGGATCATCAATTCGGCAATGCCGGTGATTGTGACCGTGCGCGGGTTGTCCCTGCGAGGCGGGGGCGGTCGCGTTTGCGGGGCGGTCGCCGGCCGGGGCGGAAACGTTTGCCGGGGGCGAGGGCGGTCGTTGGTTTCCCGGAGAACGTGTTCGAGCGCGCAATTCGTCCGGTCGGCTGGCGATTTGCGCCGCTGAACACGATATGCCTGCTCAGACGCGCATATCGCATATCGCCGCCGCGCGTTGCGATTTGCGCTGCAGAGCAGGTCGCGTGGAGCGCGGGAGGGGTCGCTCCGCGGCCGGCCGCCCCGCGCGGCCGCCTCCGTCCCGGCGGCCCTCGGGCCCCGCCCACGACCCTCCCCACAAATCTTGGTTCCCTACCTATATAAGACTTGACACGCGAGGACTGAGATTTGTATACTCGACCGTAGTAGATATCCATGTCATTGGGAGGTAAAAAAAATGGCACTCATTCGGTGGGAGCCGGTGCGTGAGCTGAACACGATCCAGAGCGAGATGAACCGACTCTTCAACACTTACTTCGAAGCCCCGTCTCACGGGAGCGCCGGCAATGCCGCGCGGCGCTGGATTCCGGCGATGGACCTCGTCGAGACCGCGGACGAATTCGTTCTCCGGGCTGATCTGCCCGGCCTGAGCGAGGGCGACGTCAACATCGAGCTCGATGACAACGTGCTGACGATGTCCGGCGAGCGCAAGGCCGAGCGCGAGGAGCGGAAGGAGGGCTACTACCGCGTCGAGCGGTCGTCCGGCTCGTTCTCCCGCTCGCTGACGCTCCCCGAGGGCGTCGATCCGGACGCGGTCCGGGCGAGCTTCGACCGCGGCGTACTCGAGGTCCGGATCCCGAAGCCCGAGCAGCGCAAGCCGCGCAAGGTGGCAATCAACGTCGCCGGCGCCAGTGAGCATAAGACGATCGAGGGCTCGGAGGCCCACAATGGGGGCGAGCCCGTGGGCGCCGCTTCGTAGCTATAGCCAGCTCTCTCTAGTCAAGCGTGCTACCCACCGTAAAATCCGTCCCATTCGAGCCGTCCCTGGCGGCGTCTGGCTTCGTCCTCGTCGGCTGGTGCAGCGCTGCTGCGCGTCGCCTCCCGCGTCCTCGCCAGTCATCTGCCAGTGACGTCTCTCGGCGGGACTGAATTTACGGCGCGCAGCATCAACCGGGCCCGGGATGCGTTCACGCTCCCGGGCCAGTTGCCTTGCCACGCCGGAGCGCCAACGCGCGTCCCTCCGTGATACCTAATCGTCATATGTTCACCGTCCGGACGCGCTCCCCAGGCTCGCTTGCTCGCAGTGGCACGCTGAAGTTGAACCACGGCGACGTGGTCACGCCGGCGTTTGTTCCCCTGGCGACGAAGGGCGTGGTCAAGGCGCTAGAGCCGCGCGACGTCGAGGCGCTCGGCTATCAGATGATTCTCGGCAACACCTTCCATCTGATGCTCGCGCCGGGGCCCGAGTTGGTGCAGGAGATGGGAGGCCTGCACGAGTTCATGCGCTGGGACAAGCCGATCATCACGGACTCCGGCGGCTTCCAGGTGTTCTCGATGGGGCACGGCGGCGTGGCCGACGAAATCAAGGGCCGAGGGCATGGGGGAGACGGGCAACGTGAGGGCGCGATCCTCGCGATCGAGGAGGAGGGAGTTCGGTTCCGCTCCTACGTGGACGGAGGCGAGCGCTTCATCAGCCCGGAGATCTCGATGGCCGTCCAAGCGGCGCTGGGGTCCGACATCGCGCTCGTGTTCGACGAGTGCACGCCGTTTCACGTGAGCCGCGAGTACACCGCGCGTTCCACCGAGCGCACGCATCGCTGGCTCGAGCGGTGCCTTCGCTGGCACGCCGATCATGGCCCGCCGCTCCAGGCCATTTACGGGATCGTCCAAGGAGGGGTCGAGCCCGACCTGCGGCGCCAGTCGGCGGCGGCGGTCGCGGCCAGCGGCAGCAACGGGATCGCGATCGGAGGCTCGCTAGGACAGGACAAAGCCCAGATGCACGAAGTCGTCGCCTGGACCGCGACCGAGCTGCAGCGCCTGGCGCCCGACCGTCCGCGCCATCTGCTCGGGATTGGTGATGTCGATGACCTGATCAGGGGCGTGGAGCTGGGCATCGATACCTTCGATTGCGCGTTGCCCACGCGCATCGGCCGTCACGGCGTGGCGCTGGTGCCCGATTCGGAAGCCCGCTGGCGGGTTGACCTGGTCAAGAGTCGATGGCGCGCCAATCGCGCGCCAATTCTCGAGGGGTGTCCCTGTCCGGCGTGCGCCGGCGGTTACTCGCGCGGATACCTCCACTACCTGCTGCGCGCTGGCGAGCTGACGGCGTTGCGGCTGGTCACGCTGCACAACCTGAGCTTCGTCGGGCGACTGATGGCCGATCTCCGGACGGCCATCGATGAGGGCCGTCTGGGCCAAGCGGCGAGCGCGTTGCGAGGCGGAGCCGCACCCGGAGAATTGCCGTCTACGCTGCCGCTTTCGCCGCGTGCAGCGAGCAATCAGGAAGGCCCTTGAGCGGGCGCGGGCCGCGCTCGACGAGCTCGATCTCAAACGTCGCACGGGCGGCCTCGCGGACCGGCTCGGTCAGCAGCAGCTCGCCCGGTCCCGCAGCTTCGGCCACCCGCGCCGCGCGGTTGACCGTCGTGCCGTACCAGTCGCCATCGCACGGTACAGCCGGTCCGGTGTCGATCCCGATCCGGACTTTGGGGTACCCCAGAGCGGTGAGCTCGGCGTGGATACGCTGCGCAAGGCGCAGGGCGTTGGGACAGTCTGGCGCGCGGACCATAACCCCATCGCCGATCGTCTTTACGACCTCGCAGCACTCGTCGGCGGCAAGGTTCCGAACGAGCTGATGAAAGCCGACCGCCAGTTCGGCCGAGCGATCGTCGCCGTGGCGCCAGGTGTACTCGGTGTAGTCGCAGAGGTCGGCGAACATGAACGTGTGTGCACAGATGACCATGCCACCAAGGCGTAAGGATCGGGTGAACAATGTTCACTACCTCACTCCAAACCTCAGGAGTTCGTTCGCAGCACCGCCTACCACTGCCCGGTTGCCAGCGCGCGCAGCCCCGTCCGGCCCGGAAGCAGGAAGTAGTCGCCCCCGCGGGTGCTCACGAACGCGGGCAAGTTGAGATACAGGGGAGGAGAGCCTTGAATCACCATCAGATCGCCGCTGCCCTCGCGATTCCCACTGCCCACGATCGGATCCCGATCGGCGCCCAGCCCGAATACGTTCCCGTCTGCGAGCCATTGCTTCTGGATGAACTCGAACTGGCGCTCCAACGAGGACTGGAAGGAGACGAACATCAGCCCGCGCTCGTGGCAATCGGGCTTGCTGGCCCCGGCCGCGAGCGGCGGCCCGTAGCTCATACCACGGCGAAGGATGCGGTGGCGCTGGGTGAGTCGACCTTCCCATCCGAGCGCGTCGCGGGGATTGGCGCGGCGAACGTGCGCACCGACCGGGCACGCGAGGCCACTTGGATCAAGGCCGTAGCGGAAGCGATTGATCTCGGCGCGTTTGTCCGCGGCGGCCGGTCCGGGCCGGTCTGGGTACCTGGCCAGCGGAGAGCCGTTCTGCCAGCGCCCCACGAGTTTCGCCGCGACCCAGTCCGGATCGCGTCCCAGCCGCCGTCCTTGCTCGGCTACGTAGGCCCGAAAGGCGAACACGTCCTGCTCGAGTTTGCGGATCACCATGAACGTCGCGTCCTGGCCGAGCGGGCCGGCGGGCGCAGGCGAGCACAAGCCGCCTCCGTCCTCGTATCCGAGGACGAACTCGCCGAGCCGCAGATCGCGCCAGCGTCGCCAGCGCGTGAGCGTCCCCTCGCCGTCGCGCGGACCGGTGCTGGCGCCGGCGATCGCCGGCTGGGAGAACCCGTCGCTGAAGCCGAAGTGCTCGCGAGCTCCGCTGAGCGTCTCGGCGACCTGCGGGTAGGTGAGCCGAAATCCGGCCCGGCTGTCAGTCAGATGCTCGTCGAGCTCCGCGCGGGGACCGACCAGGTGGTCCGCGGTCCACGCGGTGAGCGTGACGAGCAGGTGAGTGTCTCTCAATCCCGGCTCCCAGCGCTCGGGCGCCGAAGCGCCTCGGTCGCCCAGAACGGCCGCGCGCGCGAACATGCCGGCGGAGAACGCCTCGAGTCCCCCCAGCTGCTGGACGGGGACTCCCAGCGCCAGGAGACCAGCGTGGGTGAACGCGACGTTCAGGGTGTGGTCGGGCCGCTCATCCTCCCAGCTGTCGTTGTAGGTTACGTCGTCGAGTCGCGCCGCGAGCCAGCGTCTGGCGGCGTCGGCGTCAGTGATCCGGGCAAACAGGTAGTGAGCGTGCTCGCTCCCGTAGCCGCAGATGACGTTGCCCTGGACATCAGCGAGCGTCATCGCAAAGTCGCCGCACTCCAAGCCTTGCGCAACGCACTCGGGGCGAGGTGTTCGCGCCGCGCTCGCACCGCAAGCCCGCGCAGGGAGTCGTGCAGGCGCAGTGCCTCGCGAACCTGCTCGACGGTCGCCCGGCGGTAGCCCGCGACAGTGAACCCCGCCGGGACGTTGTGGGCCTCGAAGAAACCGGTAACCCTGCGGGGGTCCTCGCACCCGGGAAATCCCTCCCAGCAGTCCATCACCGGTGCGAGCGCTGCGCCCGCGCGCTCACACAGGGCGGCGGTCCACGACGCCGGATTGGTATCGAAGTCTGAGCACATCAACAGAAAGGCGCCGCCTGCTTCGAGGGGGGCGTCGTGCGGTCCCGTCAGGGCCGGGATGAATACCCAGCGAGCGAAATGGGTCCCGGGTATGCGTGCGAATGGGCTGGGGCCGGCGTCACCGAGCTGCTGAAGAGCGTCAAGCAGCCGATCCTCCGCACCCGAGCGGACGGGCGCGAACACGATCAGGCTGAATCTGGAGATCCCGCTCACAGCAGCAACTGGTTCTCATGCACGAACTGCTCCCAAGCGGCGGCGAACTCGTTCTCGGTCAGTCCCGCGGCGGCGTCCGCGAACTGCCGGTGACGGTCGCTTAACTCGAGCGCCTGCGTGATCATCCGCGCCGAGCCGTGCGGGTAGGCGCAGTAGTAATGCTGGACGGGCATCGCGTGGGCCTGCACGAAGCTCAGGAAGCGGTCGACCATCCGGGGGCCGGGAAAGCCGTAGATGCCGTGCCACATCAGGCGCATCCGCCACGGCACGATCAGCGCGAATGCGTCGATGTAGGCAGCCAGATCGTCGTTGAAGTTGCTGTGGAAGATCAGATACGGATGGGGGAGTCGCCGCCCCCCGCGCCGCGGCACACGTGTGAGGAGCGCCCAGTGGGCGACGTGGATGAACGAGAGCTGGACGAGTGGGCGCTTGATCAGCGGTATCCGGTCGGCGCCAGGCCAGCTGAGCAGCAGCCAGGCTGCCCACCAGCGGCGGACCGGAGAGATCACCGTAACCGCCTGAGCGCGCCCCTGCGTGTCCATCGCGCGACGCAAGCTACCACTACGAACGCCCACAGTAGGATGCGTCCACGAAAGCAGCTGAACATCCGCCTTGCGCCGTCAGCGTACAGTCCGGAAGCGCGGGTACCAAAACCACACACATCGGCAGAAGCCATCCGGGACGAGTCATCGGTGCACGGGGGACAGCATGGTGAGCAGGTGCGCGCGTCGCTCGAGGCGATGCCGTTCGTCGATCGCGATCACGAGCTGGCGGTGCTCCACCACGCGCTAACCGCGGCGCGAGCGGGTTACGGTCAGTTGCTGCTAGTGGGGGGCGAGCCGGGAATCGGCAAGACGCGGCTGCTGAGCGAATTGACACAGCTGGCGGCGGGCGGTCGGGGAGACGGAAGGCGTCCTCCGGACGCTCAGCCACGAGCCGTGTGGGGCCGCTGCTGGGACAGCGGGGGAGCGCCGAACATGTGGCCGTGGATCGGTGTGCTTCGCGAGCTCTGTTCGGAGCGCGATCCAGACGAGTTGCGCGACGAGCTTGGTTCAGCCGCGCCATGGCTGGCGCAGCTGGTTCCGGCACTACGTGAGTCGCTTGCCGAGCTCGAGGACGCCCCGGCGCTCGACTCCGACCAGTCTCGGTTCGTGCTGTTCGACGCGCTCGCGTCGTTTCTCCGTCGGGCTGCCTCGCAGCGCCCGCTGGTGATCGTGCTTGACGACATCCACGTTGCCGATCAGCTGTCGTTGCTGGCGTTGTTGTTCGTCTCTCGGCAGCTCGCCGACATGCGCGTGCTGCTGATCGGCGCCCACCGCGAGGCTGAGGTACGGCACAACCAGCCACTCGCCGCGCTGTTTGCGAGGCTGGCGCGCGAGGGTCGGCGGATTTCGCTGACTGGACTGGAGCCTGAGGACCTCGGGCGTCTAGTAGAGCATCGGCAGGGGGTCGGATCGCGGCCCGAGGTGGCACGGGCGCTTCATCGTGCCACCGGCGGCAACCCGTTGTTCACTGACGAAGTCGTCCGGATGTTGGGCGAAGAAGGCCGTTTGGAGGTGCTCGGCGGCGACGCGCTGTCCCCGCTGCCGGTCCCAATGGGGGTCCGGGGCGTGATCGAACAGCGGCTGCAGGCACTCCCGGAGGCGACCGCGGACGCGCTCCGGAGCGCCGCGGTGATCGGTAACGAGTTCAGGCTTCGTACCCTCGCCCAGGCATCCGGGCGTGATTCGGGCGAGCTGTTGGAGGCGCTTGATCACGCTGTCACCGCGCGGTTGATCGACGTCGCCGTCGGCGAGGTCGGGAAGTTTCGGTTTCTCCACGACCTGATTCGCGAGACCGCCTACTCGAGTCTTGGACCACTCGAGCGGGTCCGGCTCCACGCGGCCGTCGGCAATGCACTCGAGCGGCGCTATGCAGGAGTGATCGATAGCCACTTGGAGGAGCTCGCGCACCATTTCCTCGAGGCGCTCCCCGCCGGGGACGCGAGCGCCGCGCTCGAATACGCTCAGCGGGCTGCCGATCACGCGCTGGCAAGGTTCGCGCCCGAGCGAGCCGGGCAGTTCTACGCGGCGGCGATCGAGGCGCTCACCATCGTCGACGACCTCGAAGACCAGGAGCGATCCCGGAGGCGCTCGCTGCTCCTGACGGGCCTCGGACGCGCGCAACTGCGGCTCGCCGATCCGCAAGGACGCGCCACGCTCCTCGAGGCCGCGGCTGCCGCGCGCGCCGCCGGTTCCCCCGAAGTGCTGGGGGAGGTCGCGCTCGCCTTCGGCGCATTTGCGCTCTCTCCGGGAATCGTCGATCAGGAGCTGACCGAGCTGATCGACGAGGCGCTCGAGCGAGTGCCCTCGGGAGACAGCACGCTGCGGGCATGCTTGATGGCACGCCTGGCGCGCGGTTTGTACTGGTCGCACGAGAGCGAGCGCCGCAGAAGCCTGATCGATCGGGCTCTGGCGATGGCGCGTCGCCTAGATGATCCGCGCGCGCTCGGGTTCGTACTCGGCAACTGCATCACGGCCAGCCGGAGCCCCGACACGGGGGAGCTCGAGCTTGGCTGGATCGACGAGCTGCTGTCGTTGCCACACACCCCAGGAGAGCTGCTGGTGCTCGCCCGCAGCATCGAAATCGACTTACTGCTCGAGCGCGGTGCGCTGCTCGCGGCCGACGCGGCGATCGACAGCCTCGAGCGTCAGGCGGAGCGGCTGCGCGACGTCCGCGCCCGTCCCTACGTGTGGCTGCACCGCTCCCGTCGAGCAGCGATGGAGGGGCGGTGGGCCGATGCCGAGCGCTATCTCCAGGAGGCCGCGAGGATCGCCCCCGACATCGAAGACTCGACCGTCCCGATCATGATCCATGGAGGGCGCTTGTCGTTGCGGATCAATCAGGGACGGCCCGAGGAGGTCGTGGAGGAGTTGCGTAGGGTGGCTGATGCGCTCCCTGGCATGCATGTCTGGCGTGCGGCACTGGCAGTGCTTCATCTCGGCTTGGGCAACGATGCTGAGGCGCGCCGGGTACTGGAGAGCCTCGCGGTCGACGATTTCGCCGGCATCGCGCGCAACAACAATTGGCTGATCACGCTCGCCCTCCTGAGCCAGGTCTGCGCCGAGCTGGGGGACCGCGAACGCTCACGGCTGCTCTACGGGGCGCTACTACCGTTCGCCGAGCGCACGGTCATCTCTCCGGTGAACGGGTTTCTCGGTCCGGTGTCTCGATACCTAGGACTGCTCTCGCGTGCGCTGGGGGACGGTCAGCGGGCCTGGGCGCAGCTCCGCGCTGCGCTCGAGTCGGCTCGCAAGCAGCGAATGACACCGATGGTCGCCACGATCGCCACCGATCTGGGCGGCACGCTGGCACTCTCCGAGGAGCCATCCGATGTAGCCGAGGCCTCCGCGCTGCTCGCGGAGGCGGAGCGGCTGGCGGCTGAGATCGGCCTGCCGCGCGTCGGCGAGCGCGCCGCTGTGATCAAGAGCAAGATCGGCGCCGTCCCGGTGGCCGGCACGGTCCCCGCCGCGCCGCCGGAAGTGGTCCTCGCCACGCTCGACCGCGAGGGCGAGGTGTGGACGTTTGCCTTCGCGGGACGGATCACCCGGATCCGTGATGGCAAAGGCGTCCGGTACCTGGCGGAGCTGCTCGCCCAACCGGGCGTCGAGGTTCACGCGCTCGAGCTCGGGCGAACCGGGACGCTCGTGGCCTTGGCAGATGTGAGCCGGGCCTCGGTGGCGACCGCCGAGCTCGGGATCGGGCAACCGTCGGGAGGTATCGGATCCGCGCTGGATCACGCCGCCAAGGCCGCGTACCGGCGGCGCCTGGAGGATCTGCGCGAGGAGCACGATGAAGCCGAGCGCTGGGGCGATCCTGAGCGCGCCAGTCGAGCTCGCGAGGAGATCGGATTCATTGCCAACGAGCTGGCGGCGGCCGTCGGTCTCGGTGGGCGCGACCGGCCACAATCGTCGGATGCGGAAAGAGCGCGGGTGAACGTGACGCGCGCCATCAAGGGCGCGATTCGCAGGTTGGGCGAGCACGATCCCGACCTCGGAGCCGAACTCGAGGCCACGATCCACACTGGCCTGTTCTGTCGCCACGAAGCCGACCTACGCCGTCCGGTGCGATGGGAGGTGCATGACCGCTGACGAGCACTTCGACTCAGTAGTGATCGGATCGGGGTTCGGTGGCTCCGTGGCCGCGTATCGCCTCGCCGAAGCGGGCCGCTCGGTGCTGGTGCTGGAGCGCGGCCAGCCATATCCACCAGGATCGTTTCCGCGAACGCCCAACGACCTGAGAACCAGCTTCTGGGATCCATCCAAAGGGCTCTACGGGCTGTTCGACCTGTGGTGGTTCGATCAGCTCGACGCGGTAGTCGCCAGCGGCTTGGGAGGCGGCTCGCTGATCTATGCCAACGTGATGCTGCGCAAAGATGAGCGCACGTTCGTCCACGAGGAGCTCGCTGATGGCGGCTACGAGAGCTGGCCCGTTACCCGCGCCGAGCTCGAGCCTCACTATGACGCCGTCGAGCGCATGCAGAAACCGCAGCGGTTTCCAATCGACGCCGGACCGCCGTACAGCACCACCCGCAAGACGAGAGCGTTACTGCAAGCGGCAAGCACGATGCGACTGCCCGCGAGTACCCCACCGCTGGCGGTCCTGTTCGCTCCGGGGGCGGGTCAGCGGCCGGTGCCGGGGCTGCCTCTAAGCGACGGGAGCGCGAACCTCCACGGCGCACCGCGAAGCACTTGTCGATTGTGCGGGGAGTGTGATCTCGGGTGCAACTTCGGAGCCAAGAACACGCTTGACTTCACCTATCTGAGCCGAGCGATGGAGGCGAGCGCCCAGATTCGAACGTGCTGCGAGGTAGGTACGATCTCGCCTGCCGAGCGCCGCGGCGGCTACCGGGTCGGCTACCGTCAGCATTTCGGGGCGCGCGGCGGCCATCCTGAGAGGCTGCTCGATCCGACACGCGAGCCGCAACGTACGGTCACCGCGGACCAGGTTGTGCTCGCTGCCGGGGCGGTGGCAACTCCGCACCTGCTGCTGTCCAATCGCGCTGGGCTGCCGCGGCTGAGTCACGCACTCGGATCGCGGGTGTCGGGCAACGGCGATTACATCGGCTGGATCCGGGACTGCCGCAATCCGAGCGGCACCGGCTGGCGCTACCTAGAGCCCAGTCGCGGCCCCGTGATCACCGCCTCGATCGAAGTTGATGAGCACTCCTCACCCTCCGGCCGCGGCTTCCTGATCCAGGACGCCGGGGCGCCGAACTTCGCGGATTGGCTGTGGCAGAGCACCGAGCTGCCAGGCGATCTGATCCGTATGGCCCGGCCGCTACGGCGTCTGCTGAGAGATCGTCTGCGCGGTCGTCGCGATACCGAAGCGGCGGCAGTCGCCGCGGGCTTGCTGGGGGACGCCCATGCCTCGGCGGCAATGCTACCGGTGCTCGCGATGGGAAGGGATGTTCCGAATGGCCGGTACCGGCTGCAGGGCAAGCGTCTCGAACTCGACTGGCGCCCGGAGCTTTCAGATCCTTATTACGACGGTTTGCGGGAGCGGATGCGGGAGTTGGCGCGGTCGCTTGGTGGCCGGTTCATGCCCAACCCACTCGACCGTCGTGGGCGCTCGATCTCGGTGCACATGGTCGGCGGTTGCCCGATGGGCACCAGCTCACGAGAGGGCGTCGTCGATCCCTGGGGCAGAGTCTTTGGCCATCCCGGGCTCTGGATCGCCGATGGTTCGGTGATGCCGGGGCCCGTTGGCGTGAACCCGAGCTTCACGATCGCGGCCCTGGCCGATCGGTTCGCCGACGCGATGCTTTAGGAACCGGGAATGCAATGAGCACGCTTCGGTTCCACGAGCGCATGTCCGGATGGATCTCGTTCGAGCAGCACAGCTATAACCAAGCTGTGGCGGCTGGACGTCGGTCGCACAACGCCTGCTCTCAGGAGCTCGAGATCGAGATCGACGATCTGGATCGCTTCTTGTGCGAGCCGGATCACGCGGCCCGCGCGGAGGGCATCGTCCATTGCGACCAGCTGGGCGGAGGCCTGGCGGTACAGCCGGGTTCGAGCTTCAATCTGTTCGTCGACGCCGGCGGCGCCCGTCACAAGCGCATGCTGTACCGCCTTTACCTGGTCGACACGGCCGGGCGGGAGTTGACGCTGAGTGGCTTCAAGGATCTCGAGGACGACCCCAACCTCGACGTTTGGGGCGACACCTCGCGGCTGCTGATCCGGATCCTGAGCGGGCGGGTGGACCGGGAGCCGATCGGCGACGAATCGACAGTCGCGACCGGAATCCTCTACATCTCCCGCTTTGGTTTCCTGCGGATGCTGAGCACCTTCCGCGGTTCAGGGGCGATCGCCACCGCCAGAGCGACGGCGCGCTTCAACGAGTTTTTTGTACATGAGCTCGGGAAGGTCTACGGCGGCCCAGCGGTGAGTACGAGTGCGGAGGATTTTCCGTCTCCTACCGAACTCGACGCCCGCTGGCAGGGAAAGGCGCCCGAGCGATGGCACGACCTGGAGGGCCATTCGGGGCTACGGCGGCGGATCATCGGCTTCCACGCTCAGGACGCAGCCCGGACCGCGCTCACGCTGCATCAGATCCGTGGCGAAGCTGACCCCACGCTGGGGCCGGTGCTGCTGATTCACGGCGGCGGTGTGCGAGCGAACCTGTTCTACGACGCTCCCCGCCGGCCGACGATCGTCGACGTGCTGGTCGGGCACGGCTACGACGTGTGGCTGGAGAATTGGCGGGCGTCGATCGACCTGCCCCCGCGCTCCTACACGCTCGACCAGGGCGCGGTCTACGACCATCCCGCGGCCGTGGCGGAGATCAAGCGCCAGACGGGTGCCGAGACGATGAAGGCAATCGTCCAGTGCCAGGGGTCGACCAGCCTCACCATGTCCGCGATCGCCGGCCTGGTACCGGAGATCACGACGATTGTCTCCAACGCGGTCTCGCTCTATGTCAACGTGCCGAAGGCTTCAGAGCTGAAACTCCAGGCGTTCGTTCCGGTATGCGAAACGAGCTTGAGTGGCCTCGATGCCCAGTGGGCGGTTCGAGCGCCGTCCGCGCTGGCGACCGGGTTCGCCCGGGTCGCACATCTGATTCGGGGGCGCGACTGTGACAATGAGGTTTGTCAGGTCGCCAACTACATGTACGGGGTCGGCCGGGACATCCTGTGGCGCCACGCGAACCTCGATGGGGACACTCATGACTGGGTCTCGCGGGAGTTCGGATACTGCCCGTTTTCGCTGCTGGCACAGATTGGGCGGGCGCAGCGCAAGGGCTACCTGGTGCCGGTCGACGGGCTGGCGCAATTGCCGGAAAGCCTTGTCGACGTCGAGCCGATGACAGACGCGCGGTTCGCGTTCCTGGCGGGGTCGCGGAACCGGCTGTTCTTGCCACTGAGCCAGCGGCGGTCGTTCGAGCACTTCGAGCACTTCCGACGCGACTACCACACCTTCCATGAGCTCCCGGGCTACACGCATCTCGACGTGATGTTCGGCCGCAACGCGCACCACGACGTGTTTCCCCTGATCCTGAGAGAGCTGGCCGCGGGACGGTAGCCGCCTCTAGCCTCCGCTTCGCTCGCGTAATGCAGTGACGTCGAGGATCGTGATCGCCCGGTGATCGGTCGCGATCCAGCCGAGGCCTCGCATCAGCCGCAACGCGCGCGACACCGTCTCGCGGGTCGCACCGGTCCAACTTGCGAGCTCATCCTGGCTCAATGAGAGCTCAATGCGAACTCCGTGCTCGGTCTGGGCACCGTGGTGCTCCCCAAGCTCAAGCAGGCGGCTCGCCAGCCGACCGACGCTGTCCTGGGTAGCGAGCGAGATTCTGTCGCGATCCGCGTCGGCCCAGCGCCTGATCACCATTCGCACCAAAACGAGCGCGGCGGCGGAGTGCTCATTCAGGAAGTCACGAAGGCCGCGGGCATCGAGGTATCCGACCTCGACATCGTCGACGGCGATCGCGGTGGCGGTCCGCCGGATTCCTCCCAGGGCGGCCATCTCGCCGATCAGCTCGCCCGGCCCGCGGATTGCCAGGACCACGTCGCGGCCTTCCGCACCCGAGGCGACAAGCTTCACCCGGCCCGTCAACACGATCGCCACTTCGTCTCCGGCCGACCCCTCGCGCAGGATCAGATGCGATTTGCGGATCGTCCGCCGCCGAGCGCGCTGCAGCAGCGCCTCAGCATCCTGCCGTCCCAGTTGTCCGAGAAAAGGTGTCTGCCCAGTGCTCACGCCGGATCATTGTGACCGACGGGCGCTGTGACAATTGTCTCAACCGGCGGTCCTGGGAGGGCATAGATTCCCTTTCAGATGCAATCCGCACACGAGAACGGGGCGCTACGGGCGAGCATAACGGGTGTCAGCTACGCCAATTCCTTCGGAGCGATTGCGTCCACGGAGCTGGGGGCTATGGCAGTTCCAGGCGGCCCGGGGGCCGTCTGGAACACGCCATCGAGGGCGCCCAGCCGGCGACGCTTCTCGGACCCGCGGCGGCTCACACCGCTTGTCGGCCGTTACGAGATCGTCCGGTTATTGGGTGAGGGTCGACGCCAACGGATCTATCTCGCATTCGACAAGCGATTGGATCGCGAGGTCGCGCTTGGGCTGATCAAGTCACAGGAGCTCGGGGAGTCGGAGCTGTTGGCGATATGGCGGGAGGCCGAGGCGATGGCGCGAGTCAGCGGGCACCCAAATACGGTCACGATCTACGACTGCGGCGACGACGCTCAGGGGCGGATGTACCTGGTAAGCGAGTACTTCGCGGACGGGGAGCTGGCCAGCCTGATCGCGGGGGCAGCGCTCCCGGTTCCGCGGATTACCCAGATCGCGACCGACGTGGCTCACGCGCTCGTGCATGCTCACGCGCTCGGGATCTTCCATGGCGACATCGAGCCAGGCAACGTCTGGTTCTCGTGTCAGGGCGTCGCGAAACTCGGCGGCTTCGGTTGCTCGGGAGCCACAGCCGAGCGCTCGGACGTCCGGGCGTTAGGGGCCATGATCCATGACCTGCTGCGAGGCCAGCCTGCGGGCGAGGTGCTCGCGGCGCTCTCGGAGGTTCAGCTTGACACCGACCTGTTGCGCGAGTCGCTGGTGGACGGCGCCGCTACTTCGTGTACTGGCTGATGATCCCGCGGACTTGGTTGACCGCGTTTTGCGTGTCGTGCGCGACGACCCGGCGGAAGTGGACTACTTGATTCGAAGTACTCGTGGCAATCGTGACCGCGACAGCAACCGCAGCGGTGAACACGAGCGCGAGCGCGACCAGCGCCAGGAAGCGGCGCAGCGCCCGGTTTCCTCTGCTGGGTGGGGCCGCGGTCCGTCCCGGCGGTGTGCGCTCGTAGCGATCCTCCCGCTTCCTCGGGGCGCGAGGAGCGGGGCCCGGCGTCCGGGGCGCCACCGTCCGCGGCGCAACTCGCGTCGCGGCTGTCGACGGCCCCTGAGTGGCAGAGCTGTCTGGCATTAGCCGGGTCGCGGCAGGCGACTCAAGACTCGCGGTGCTGGACGCAGCCGGAATCGGGGCGATTCCCTGGATCCCATCCCGCAGCGCCTCGCCGAACACGATTGCGTCCGCCGGGCGGCGCTCCTTGTCCATCGCAAGTGCGAGCGAGACGGCTTGCGCGAGCTCACGCGGGACGCGAGGATTTAGCTCGTCGAGTGGAGTCGGAGCTTCCCGTTGTTGCTTGTGCGCCAGCTCGGACAGCGAATTGGCCTCGTACGGAAGCCGTCCAGAGAGCAGCTGGTAGGTGACGACGCCAAGCGAGTACAGATCGGCGCGGGGGCCCGCCTCTTCTCCGCGTGCCTGCTCGGGAGCCAGGTAGGCAGCGGTGCCCAGCACCGAGCCGACCTGGGTGATGCTCGACTGATCGGTGGCGCGCGCGATTCCGAAGTCGGCCAGCTTGACCAGATCGAATTCTGAGACGAGCAAATTGCCAGGCTTTACGTCGCGGTGCACGACCCCGTTGCGGTGCGCATAGTCGAGGCCACGGCAGGCCTGGGCGACGATGTCGACAGCTTGCCCGACGTCCAGGTGGCCGCGGTCGCGGAGCAGCTCAGCGCAGGATTGACCCGGCACGTGCTCCATCACGATGAAATGCTGGTGGTGTCCCTCATCGAAACCGAAGTCGAACACCTGAACGATGTTGGGATGGATCAGCCGAGCGGCGGCTAGGGCCTCCCGGCGAAAGCGTGACACGAATGTCGCGTCGTCCGCGAGGTGCTCAGCAAGCAGCTTGATGGCGACATAGCGCTCCAGGCGTTGGTCGAACGCAAGGTGGACGGTTGACATCCCGCCGACGCCCAGGCGTCCCTCGATTCGATAGCGCCCTGCAATGGTCGTTGCCGCAGTCATTGTCCGTTGCCTCTGCCTGTCCCAGTACCGGCGCCCCCGCTGCTAGCGCCCCCGGAACCACCGCCGTTGCCACCGCCATCGCCACCGCCGTTGCCGCCGCTGTTGCCGAGGCCGGCGCCGCCGCTTCCGGTGCCGTTTCCACTTCCGGTAGAAGAGGTACCCGAGCCCGTCGGAGTAGTTGCAGAGGTCGTCGTGCTGGTCGTCGGCGGCGTTGTGGTGGTGCTTGTGGTGGTGGTCGAAGTGGGCGAGCTCGTGGTGGTCGGGCTCGCGGTCGTCGTGCTCGACGAAGTGGGGCTAGAGGACGTGGAGCTAGACGTGGTGGTCGTTGTCGAGTTGGTCCGGCACTCCCGACTGGCAAGCGAAGCCAGGGTGCTCGCGCCTTGATTGAGGTTGGCCTGGAGGGTGGTGTTCACGGACGGCGGGAGGTTGGCGACAGCACTGTTGAAGTTCGTCACTGCGCTTTTTGCGGCGGCGCAGTTACCGGCCTCGACTGCGGATGAGACGGCGTCGAGCTGACTGCTGAGCGTGCTGGATTGGCCGTTAGAGAGCAGGCCGGAACCGCCACCGCAGGCGGCCAGCAACGACATGGCGGCCCCAACGAGGCCAGCAACTATTGCGCACGGCGCGAAGCCCATCCGCGCTCTGACTTTAGAGGCTCCGCCCGTTGCCATGCCGTTAGGCCATCTATTGGCCGTAAGCCAGGCGCTCTGCAAGCGAGTCCGGAAGCCTGGCCGCGCGGATGGCGCCCGCCGCGCCGGCGATATCGTAATCCGTACGCCGGTAGCAGGCACGATCGCCATCGAGGTCGAGGTCAAGCCAGGCCGCCCGGGGGTCTCCATCGCGTGGTTGGCCGATGCTGCCCGGGTTTATCAGCCACTCGCCTGAGGCGAGGTCAAGCTCCTCATCGCGTCCGCGCGTCTGGCCGGTTGCGGCCGCCCCGTCGGATCTCCAGAACGACAGGGCTACGTGCGAATGGCCGATCAGACACACCCGGTGGCGCTGGACGTCGAGGCAGAGCTCGGCCTGCAGCGGCGAAAGGACGTACTCCCAGACGGGATCGCGGGGGCTGGCGTGGTAGAGCCCAACCTGCTCCTCGAGGTTGACCGGTTTGAGGCCGTTCAGGTACTCGAGCGTCTCAGGGGTAATCATCTGCTGAGTCCACCGGGCCGCGAGCTGGGCGCCGCGGGAGAAATCCTCGAGCGGGAGTGATCCCCGCACTCCGAGATCGTGGTTGCCGGCGAGGCAGATCGCCGCGTGCCGACGGGCCAGCTCGACGCACGCGTCGGGCTCTGCCCCGTATCCCACCAGGTCTCCCAGACACCACATCTCCTCGCACTCAGAGGCTGCGATCGCGTCCAGAACCGCCTCGAAGGCGTGCCGGTTGCCGTGGATGTCCGACACGATCGCGACGCGCATCAGCGGCATCTCAGCGAGGTCATGAGCAGTGAGTTGCAGGTGCCACGTACTACAGTCTCGCGGGTGAGGCGGCCGTCGTGCAGTCGTTTGTTCGGATCGGTGATGCTGACGCTGACCGTAGCCGAGGTCGGGCGTCGTCTGCTGACGCCCCGCGATCCGGTTCCCGAGGCTCCACCGGTAGAACTGAAGCGATACTTCAGTCCAGAGGAAATTGCCCGTGGGACGGCCTTCGCGCGGCCCCAGCGGGCGCTGGCGCTGGCACGCGCGGCGGTCGACTTCGGCGCCTTGTCGCTTGTCGTCCTCCGGCCACCGCGGCCGCTGGCGCACTCACGTCCGGTTGTGGGTGGCGCGGCGGCGGGCGCTGGGCTGGCGATAGTGCTCTCGCTGCCGTCCCTGCCGCTGGCCGCGATCGCCCGCCAGCGAGCGATTGCGGTTGGCCTGGTCACCCAGTCGTGGCGGGGCTGGGCGGTCGACTTGGTCAAAGCCAACGCGATCCAGGCGACCCTCGCAGCTGCGGGAGGCGGGGCGTTGGTAGCGGCTACCCGGCGCTATCCCCGTATGTGGTGGCTGCCTGCGGCGGGCGCGTCAGTCCTCGTCGGTGGGGTGTTCGCCGCGCTCGCGCCCGTCTTGCTCGATCCGATATTCAACAACTTCACTGCGCTACCTGACGGGGAGACGCGCTCGGACGTGCTGGCGCTGGCGGCCGCGTCGGGGGTGAGGGTAGGCGAGGTCTTCTCGGTCGACGCCAGCCGCCGGACCACGGCCGCCAACGCCTATGTGACGGGACTTGGCCCGACCAAGCGGGTGGTCCTCTACGACACGCTGCTCGATCGTTACAGCCGCGATGAGGTGAGAGTCGTCGTCGCCCACGAGCTCGCCCATGTCCGCAATCGCGATGTCCTCCGCGGCGTGGTCTATGCGGCGATCCTGGCGCCCGCCGTGGTCTTTTCGGTCCAGCAGCTCAGCTGGCGCCTATCGGAAGAGCGCGGCACGGCAGGTGCGGTGCCCGCCCTAGCCTTGGCTACCACCGTCATCAGTGCTCCGATCGGGCTGCTTGGCAATCGCCTATCGCGCGCGCTGGAGCGACGCGCCGATGCCTATTCGCTAGAGCTCTCGGCTTCGCCTGAGGCATTTGTGTCCTTCGAGCGCTCGATTGCGCTCCAAAATGTCGCCGATCTCGACCCGCCCCGGTGGGTCACCAAGCTGCTGTCCACGCATCCGCCGACGGCGGAGCGGATCGCGGCGGCCGTGGCGTGGTCGGCGCCGGGTCCGGCGCCTGGGGTCACTCCTCAGGATCGCCGTACTCGGGCAGGTTCTTGATTCCCTCGCGCGTCTGCCACTTGGAGTAGTTGTCCTGCATCGCGTCGATCAGCTCGCGCATGAACTTGGGGGAGAGATTGATGCGGGATACGACGACCCCTGGAATCTCTTCCTCCTCGACCTCGTGGTCGACACGCGCAAAGGTGATCGTGAACTCGTAATCCGAGTGGCTGACATTCGCAAAGTTCGCGTATACGCCGGCCATGATCTCCGGCGAGAAGTGGATGTTGATGTGGCGCTCGGGAGGATTTTGTTCGTCCATGTCGTCTTAGTATCCCATCGTGCGGATCATCATCGTCGCCGTTGGCCGATTACGCCCGCCGTTCGCCGACGATGTGCAGCACTACCAGAGGCTGATTGCGCGACACGTGCGGTTGGAGCTTGTCGAGGTGCGCGAGGATGAGCAGGTCGCGCGGCGGCTCTCCGGGCGCGCGTTCGTGTCGCTGCTGCACCGCGAGGGCCAGCAGTTCGATTCGCTGCATTTCAGCCGGTTTCTGGAGGAACGTCGGCAGAGCGGTAGAGATCTGTGCTTCGTGATCGGAGGACCGTTTGGGCTCGATCTCGCGGAGGTCGACCATCGCGTTTCGCTCGGCGAAATGACGCTGCCGCATCAGCTCGCCCGGGTGGTGCTGCTGGAGCAGATCTACCGCGGCCACAAAATCCTGTCCAGGGAGCCGTACCACTACTGAGCGATGCCTGACCGCAACGACGCCCGCAAACAGGCTCGCCAGCAGCGAATACGTGCCCGTCGCGAGCTGCGGCTGGTCGTCCGGCGGCTATCGATCCTGCTCGCTGCCCTGGGCGTGCTGATCATGGCTGGCACGTTCGGGTTCGCGATCGCGGAGGGCACCTCGATCGCGTATTCGTTCGTGTGGGCACTCGACACGGTCACCACTTTGGGCTCGATTCAGGATCCCCACGACACCGCCGGGCAAGTGGTCGTCGTCGCGCTCGAGCTGCTTGGCATAGGTACGCTCTTCTACGGGCTCGCGACGGTCGCGGAGTTCTTCGTCTCGGGTCAGCTCAGCGGTCTGCTGGAAGAGCGGCGCAGGCAAAAAATGATCGATTCCCACTCAGACCACTACATCATCTGTGGCTTCGGACGCGTAGGGCGGCAGGTCGCGCGCGATTTGCGGGGCGCCGGTGCCCGGTACGTAGTGATCGACGAGAATCCGGATAACCGCGAGGCCGTGCGCGCCGAAGGCGTGCTGTTCATCGAGAGCGACGCCGCGGACGACGAGACGCTCGGGCGCGCCGGCGTCGAGCGTGCCCGTGGAGTGATCGCGTGCGTCGACTCGGATGCCGACAACATCTTCATCACACTCACCGTGCGCGGGATGCGCTCCGACATCTTGATCATTGCCCGGGCCTCGGCGGAAGAGTCTGAGAAGAAGCTGTTACGAGCCGGAGCCGATCGCGTGATCTCGCCTTATAAGACCTCCGGCGCCGAGATGGCCCGGGTCGCTTTGCATCCTCAGGTCGGCGGTGCCGTCGACGTGGCCGACTATCGGATGGAGGAGATCGAGGTCTCGCCCGAGTGCGAGGGCGCAGGCCGAACGGTCGACGAGGTTCGCGGGCTGTCCTTGATCGTCGCGCTGCGGCGGGCCGATGGTCGGCTCGAACCACAGCCCGCGCCGCCCACGGTGATCAACCCGGGTGACATGCTCGTGGCGTTAGGAACACCGGCTGCGCTCGAGCGCCTCGAGGGACTGTTCCAGCCGGCGAGCGTCGCAAGAACGTGACCGGTCCACTCGAGGAGCTCAGCGCCGCGGTCCGCGCTGCGGCCGCCGCCGTGCGTGGCGGCGTCGGCGCGCCTACCGCCCAACCGCGGGTCGAGCGGCCCAAGCGCGAAGGCCAAGGTGACTACTCGACGAACGCGGCGATGCTGCTGGCTCCTACGTTGAAGGCTCCTCCGCGGGTGATCGCCGAGCGGATCGGGGTACAGCTGGCGACGACGATCGGCGACGGCCTCGAGCGGTTCGAAATCGCGGGCCCGGGGTTTCTGAACCTGTTCATGACCGACGCCTGGCATCGGCGCGCCCTTGCCGGCGTCCTCGCGGCGGGCGAACGGTTCGGCGCAGGAGGCGCGGATCCTTCCGAGCGGATCCTGATCGAGTTCGTGTCGGCCAATCCGACCGGTCCGCTGGTCGCGGCCAGCGGACGCCACGCCGCATATGGCGATGCTCTGGCCCGAATCCTCGAGCACTACGGCCACGCGGTTTCCCGCGAGTACTACTTCAACGACGCCGGCAACCAAATCCGGCTGCTCGGGGAGTCTGTGCGGGCGCGGGCACGAGCGGAGGAGGTGCCTGAGGGCGGGTACAGGGGTGACTACGTTGGCGAGCTTGCGTCGGAGATCCCCGGTGCTGGCGAACGTGACGTCGACGAGCTCGCCCATGATGCCGTCGAGCGGCTGCTGGCGCAGATCAAGGCCACGCTCGAGCGCTACGGCGTGCGCTATGACACGTTCTTCAGCGAGCGCGCGCTCCACGCCGGGTCGCCGAGCGCGCTCGAGCGGGCGTTGGCGCTGCTGTCCGAATCGGGCCACGTATACCGGTCAGAAGGCGCGCTGTGGCTGCGTACCACGACGTTCGGCGACGATAAGGATCGGGTCGTGGTGCGCTCGAATGGCGAACCTACCTATCTCGCGGCAGACATCGCCTACTTGCTCAACAAACAGGAGCGGGGATTCGAACGCCAGCTGCTACCGGTCGGCGCCGACCATCACGCCTACGCCCGCGAGTTGAAGGCTGCGACGGCGGCGCTGGGCGGCGATCCGGACACGCTCGAGGTGCCGATCCTTCAGTTCGTGCATCTCGTCGAGAGCGGCGAGCGCTCGGCGATGTCCAAGCGGCGCGGGGAATTCGTGACCCTCGACGAGCTGCTGGACGAGATCGGCGTCGACGCCACCCGGTTCTTCATGCTGCAGCGATCCCACGACCGCACGCTCGACTTGGATCTGGTTCTCGCCCGCCAGCAGTCGCGCGAGAACCCCGTTTATTACGTTCAGTACGCGCATGCGCGCATTGCCTCGATGCTGGGCCGATTCACTAGCGAGCGGTTGCAGGATGCGCTCCGGAGCGAAGCCGACTGGGGTCAGGCAGAGCTCCATAAGGCCGAGCGCGAGCTCACTAAGAAGCTCGTTTTGTTTCCCGAGGAGATCGCCGAAGCCTCTGTCCAGCGGGCACCGCATCGGATCGCCGCCTACGGCCTTGAGCTCGCGCAAGAGTTCACCGCCTTCTACCGCGATTGCCGGGTCGTGGGTGCGGCGCCGGTGTCAGTGGAGTCTTTCCGGATCGCGCTGTCGGTCGCCTCACAACGCGTGATCGCGGCCTCGCTCGGGCTCCTCGGGGTGAGCGCACCGGAGTCGATGTAGGGCGCCTCAGTCTCCGTAGCGCGCCAGGTCCTCGTCCAGCCGTCGCGCGTCGGCTGGAGCGAGGGCGGGACCGGTGGTCGGGACCGCAGCCGCTGCCCGGGCTCGTGCTCGCCGCCGCCATTTCGGCAGTGTCAAAGCGAGCGTCATCAGTCCTGCGAGCAGGACGGCGGGCGGCAGGATGTAAACGGTCAGGTTGAACCCGTGCGCCGGCGGCTGTCCGAGTACGGCCGGTCCGTATTGGGCTACCAGCGTCTTCTCGATCTGCGCCTTCGTCTGACCCTGCTTGATCAGCATCCGGATGAACGCCCGCTCAGAATACGCCTGAGGTGACTGCGCGACCGCGAGTGATTCGTGGCAGGCGACGCACATGACGTCGTTCTCGATATTGGTCAGCGAGGCCTGCTGCCTGACGGCGGCGGCGATCGCCGGCGCGGCGGTCGGAAGACCAGCCAGAACCACTACAGCCGCCAGTGCTAGCAATCGCTTTCTCACGAGCGCTGGGCGAGCACCCGGGGGAGGGTTTGGTCGAGCCATCGCGTGGTGACCTGATAACGGCGGACCGCCGCGATTCGGCCTTGGCGGTCGATCACGAACGTCTCCGGGACTCCGGTCGCGCCAAACGAGCGAACGAACTTGCCGTCAGTGTCACGCACGACTGGATAGGTGATGTGTTCCTGTCTGACGAACTGCGCCGAGGCGTCAGAGTTATCGAGATACGTCACGCCGAGGATCGTTGCGTTCTTGTCCGCGAACTGATGCTCTGCCAGCTCGAGCACCGGCGCCTCCGCCCTGCACGGATCGCACCACGATGCGAATACGTTGAGGACCACCACCTTGCCGCGCAGCTGATCGAGCCGCTCGGTGCCGGCGGATCCCAGCACCGGCAGCGCCAGGTTCGCGTTGGGCGCCGCCGGCCGCGAACCGCGAGCGACCGCCGCGTCGATCGAGCTATTAGTGCCCTGATTTGAAACGCCAAACGCCAGCAGCGCTAGCAGCGCAACCGCAGCGCAGGCGACCAATCCTGGGAGTGCATAGCGCCGCATCGCGCTCTTAGGGTAATACGCGGGTGCTCCCGCCGGCGGCACCACCGCGGGCGAAGGGCGGCTTAGAATGTCGCCAGCGCGGACGTAGCTCAGTTGGTAGAGCGTCGGCTTCCCAAGCCGAAGGTCGCGGGTTCGAGACCCGTCGTCCGCTCTAGGCGAGGATCTGCGAGGCCGTGCAAAGTCCTGCAAAGCACGGGAATCCGGCCGTAGGCCAGGATGAGCCCCATATGCGAGGTGATGCGAGGTTGCGCGCCTGCGGCAAGGCTCGAGGTCGCATTCTGGTCGCATCGGCACCATCGACTCCCGCGCTGATGAGGGCCGAGGGACGACACGTCGGCTCGCTACGCTCGCGATCCGTAGGCTTGCTTCGGATCCACGGGGAGGCTGAGCGACGCGACGCGCCGCATGGCACAAACGCCGGCGAGCCGGTAGGAAAGTCGTGACGGTTCTTTGGCCTGCACGGCGTCGACGCGGCCGGTGAATGTCTGCGCGATGAGGTCGACGCCCTGGTCAGGGCCCCAACGGCCGGGCCAGTCCGCCCACAGCCACACCCGCTCGTACCGGGCCCGGAACTCGGGGTCATTTTCCAGAACCAGCGACATAGAAGTTCGGATCCGCGCCCGTCAGGCTAAGCGCGCCCCCATCTCCGAGAGCATCTTGAGCTGAGAATGCTCTCGGAGATGCGTGAGGGGGAGCGCGTCGAGGAGAGCAGCGTCCAAGTGCGAACGGGTCACGACGGGAGCCCACAAAAAAACCCGGCGATTTCCGGGGCTTTTTGAGAGCGGCTGAAGGGACTCCAACCCTCGACCTTCTGCTGGCAAGCGATACTGCATCGGGCGTCAATCGCCGCGAAAGCCCTGGAAATTGGCCGTAATCTCGCTGAATCACCGAGATTGAAATCCGGCTAATTTGTGGACGGTTCCGCTGGGTTTAATGCCGCGGCGGGGCTCACTGCGTAAACCGACCCGGACCAGACGTCCGTCGGCGGGGTCGTCAGAGCGTCCTGGGCCGGTGGGAACATCGGCAAATGGTCGATCGTCAGCTGCTCCGATGAGCCAGGGGGCAGATCGAACTACGCGCGCCGCCAGCAGTACCAACGGCTGTCGAGAGCCGTTATGGCAGCGATGGCGGGCGGCGCGACCGTACCCCTGGCGCTGACCGTCGCCAGCGCCGGGGCTGTCCGTGTTGCCGGTGCCCCGCTCATCCTCGCGCTCGGGCTCGGGCTCTACGCTCGTCCGGACTCGCCATGGGGGTCGTCAGCTCGGTAGCGACGGCAGGGGGAAATCGCTCGTCCGCCCGCGCAATCGCGGACAGCTGCCTCTGGGCGATACCAGTCGTCATGCGCGGCGGGTCCAAACTGCTCCGTTGCAGGCCCGTCCTATCAAGCATCGGGCGATTAGCTCAGTCGGTTAGAGCGCTTCTCTGATAAGGAAGTGATCGAGCTTCCGGTTGACGTCCGATGTACGTTCGAATGAGTTGCTGACGGCAGCGTGTAGCTATGCCTTGGCTTGGCGCAGGCCTTTGCCGGGGACCGTGGACTACATTGTCGTTGTGCGGCGGGAACTCATGTGAGGGATCGAGTCCCCGCGATTCCGAAAGCGGGTCCCGAACCGGGTACCAAAACAAGCAAATTGTTTCCTCGCGAGACCTGACGTAAATTCGGAAAATCCCTGCAGAGCGTGGGTATCTGGATTCGCTGAGGGCGACTCATAACTCGAAGAGGCGCGTCCGAATCCCGCCCCCGCCGTCAAGAACGGCCTGGGAATCGAGGCCTCCGAGAGATCGGGGTCGGTGACGGTGTCGGGTGACCGGGCCATTCGCCTTCCCGCAAGAACAAGAACGCAAGCGCACCGTGGCCGCGGTGGCGCGCGTGGGGTGCGTGGGGTGCGTGACCGGTTAGGAGTGGCGCTTGGCCCGCATGGACCAAGGGTGTGGCTCGACGACCGACTCAGCTCAGGACCGCTGGCGCGCACCCGGGTGCGGGCGAGCGCCGTGCTCCCTCTTGAAGCGCTCGGGCAGGTACCCTGTCCGAGCCCTGGATTCGCAGGTCGAGATCACACGGCCGCTGCCGCGTCGCTGCTTTATGTCTCCTCATACGATCGACGCGGACCCGAGTGCCTCACTTTCCAGGCGTTCGATCCTGCGGGCGACGAGATCGACTTCCAGGGGACGTTGGAATCGCACAGGCCGCTTGCGCAAGTGTTGACTGCGAGGAGCTCATCGAGCGCTCGATTCCGCTGTCAGCTTTGAGGGGTAATCAGGCGGCGAGTCGCCGGCGCGCCTTCTGCACGGATGGCAGCGCGGCCTTGGCCCGCGCTAGCGGTCGCGCGCGAACGTCGACGCTCGCTGGTTTGGCTGTGATCGTGATCTCCTCGCCGGTGGCCGGGTTTCGGCCCGTGCGTTTCTTCTGCGCCGGCTTGACGCGAACGGTCAGCTGCACGAGCCCGCCGATCCGCACCTTCTGCGCGTTCGCGAGTTCCTCGAGCACGGTCTCCTCGAGCGCTGCGAGCGTCCGCTTTGCGTCGTTCCTGCTGATCTCGGCGCGGTCAGCGACGGTGGCCGCGAGTTGTGTCTGGGTTAGTGGCAACAAAGCTCCTTCGCGTCGAATGGTCGATTCGCCTGGGCGTTATTGAAGCTCACCGGACGGACACCCGTGCTCGGCTTGAAAGGCTTGGCTCGTCTCTTCGCTTGTCAAGGTGGGGTAACTGGCCTATCCGGGAACGGGT
>CAWIII010000036.1:0-1026805 GCA_963836065.1 uncultured Solirubrobacterales bacterium | reverse complement strand
GGTCGCGAATTAGGTTCACAATTGATACCTGCACGGTCGCAACTGAGGACGGAGCAGCGGTAAGCAATGGCACAGCCACAGACGACACCCTCGCCCGATGAACAGGTGCGGGCGCTGTACGAGCACGCTGAGTCTGGTACCGCGAAGGGGTTCGAAGAGCTGGTCGCGAACCCGGGTTTCGGCGCGCTGCTGGCCCGCAGCGCCGAGAACGTCGTCGCGATCGCGCGAATGTCGTCGGACTTCGCCGATGCCGTGCTGCGCAATCTTCGCCTCGCCTCGCGATCGGACATCAACCGGCTTGCGCGGCAGCTGCGCCGCACCGAGGACAAGCTCGAGCGTGTGCTGCAAGAGCTTGAGGACCTCTGTGACGAGCTGAGCGCGGAGCGGTCTGACCGCTAGGCAGCACCTTCCGGAAGACAGGAGAAGCGAGGAGAACATGAACGGCCCGACCTCAGCACAGTCAGCAAGCCCATCCGGAGTCCCGGGAAGCGAATCGTTCCCAGCAGATCATCGCCGGCCGCGAATGCACGGTAGGGTGGTGTTCGTCACCGGCGGCACCCGCGGAATCGGTGGGGCAATCTCGCGTAGCTTCGCCGAGCAGGGCGCGATCGTCGCCGCCGGCTATGGCCATGACAGCGAGCACGCCCAGCAGCTGCTGCACCAGCTCCAGGAGCATGGTGTGGAGGCGAGCGTTCACCAGGGCAACATCGGCTCGGCCGACGATTGCCGGCGCACCGTCGCCGAGGTCATCGAGGCCCACGGCCGGCTGGATGTCCTCGTCAACAACGCCGGGATCACGATCGATAAGACCGTGCTGAAGATGGACGACGACGATTGGAACAAGGTCATCTCGGTCAACCTCTCGGGAGCGTTCTTCATCTCTCAGGCAGTGCTGCCGCACATGATCGACCGAGGATCGGGCCGGATCATCAACATCTCCTCGATCATCGGCGAGATCGGCAACATCGGCCAGGCCAACTACGCAGCCTCAAAGTCCGGCCTGTTCGGGCTGACTAAGACGCTCGCACGCGAAGCTACTTTCCAGCTAGCGCGCGCGGAGAAACTGCATGACGACTCGATCGGCATCACAGTGAACACCGTCGCTCCCGGATTCATCGCGACCGAAATGCTCGAGCACGTTCCCGAGAAAGTGCTCGACCGGATCAAGGCGCAGATCCCCGTCGGGCGGCTAGGACGACCGGACGAGATCGCTCGCGTAGTGCACTTCCTAGCGTCGGATTACTCGTCGTTCATCACCGGCCAGGTATGGAACGTCAACGGCGGCCAAGAGATGTAAGGCGGTCTATTCTCAGCGGAGATGGCCAATCGCACGAAGGGAGCTCTCGGCGAGATCATCCGTCAGCAGCGCGAGTTGACGGAGATGTCGATGCGTCAGTTCGCCGACCTCGCGGGGATCTCCAACCCGTACCTCTCGCAAATTGAGCGGGGACTGAGGGCACCATCCGAGCAAGTGCTCGACGGGATTGCGAGCGCACTCAAGGTGTCGACCGACGCGCTTTACGAACGGGCCGGCGTACCCCCGCCGGGTGAGGCACCGGATAGCAGCGACGTGCTCGATGCGATCGCCGCCGACCCGCGATTGACCGCCCGCCAGCGCAGCGCCCTCAGAGAGGTGTACACCGCGTTCGTGGCGTCGTCGCCTCGCGCTCGAAAGCGCTAGCGTTCGGCGGGCCGCTTGCGCCTCCTTAAATGCGAAGAGCACCGGCTGTAACCGGTGCTCTCGCGGTTCCGAATGAATTGGTTCTACTTCAGCAGGCTGCGCGCGGTGCTCGTGTAGGAGTTGGAGACCTCGCGGGCAAAATCGACTTGTGCCTCGATCAGATTCCTGAGCCACTCCTGCTGGGTCAGACCGGCGAACTTCAGCTCGAGCTCGATCGCGCGGTCAACTGTCTTCTCGTAGGAGTCGAGGTACAGGTTGCCGGCCTTCCGAGCGGCGCCGAAGGCCTGCTCGTTGAAGTCCTTTACCTGCTCAAAGGCGGCGTCCACGCTGGAGGCGCCATTCTTGGTTTGAGTGCTAGCCATTATCTTGCTCCTGAAATGAGGGGGCGTTTTCGTGGTGTGCTTGCATGTTAGCTGATCTCTGGCAAATGTGCAAGCGGAATAGCGCGGGCGCGGACAAGCACATCGAGCGCCCGGCGCACGCCATCGGACGTTTTCACAGGGAGCTATACCCAGAAGTTGTGGATGCGTGTGAAGAGGAAGGCGGCGTACCTTCCCGGTTGACGAAGACCGAAGCCGGCGATGGCCGGCAGGAAGGCACGCCATGTCAGATGTTCGCAGGCTCCCCGCCGGGGAGGACAACGAGGGTCGGGTCACGCTCGATGATCTCGCGCGGGAGGGAGCGCGTCGGATGATCGCTGCGGCGCTCGAGGCCGAGGTCGACGAGTACGTCTGCACGTTCGTGGACGAGGTCGATGAGGACGGCAAGCGGGTGGTGGTCCGCAATGGTCGTGCGCGGGAGCGGCGGCTGACCGTGGGCTCGGGTACGGTCCCGATCCGGGCGCCGCGGGTCAACGACAAGCGCGTCGACGAGGAGACCGGTGAGCGCAAGCGGTTCAGCTCGAAGATCCTGCCGGCGTACGCGCGGCGGTCGCCGAAGGTGACCGAGGTGCTGCCGATCCTGTATCTGCACGGCCTCTCGACCGGTGACTTCGGGCCGGCGCTTCGGGACCTGCTGGGCGAGGACGCCTCGGGTCTGTCGTCGAGCTCGATCCAGCGGCTGACCGAGACCTGGCAGGCCGAGCACGCCGCATTCCGCACGCGGGAGCTGCGGTTTCACCGCTACGCGTATCTGTTCGTCGACGGCGTGAACGTCAGCGTGCGGCTGGGCGAGGATCCCAAGCTGTGCCTGCTGGTTGTGATCGGCGTCCGCGAGGACGGGCAGAAGGAGCTGCTCGCGGTGGAGGATGGCTACCGCGAATCCGAGGACTCCTGGGCGGCCGTGTTCCGCGATCTGCGCGACCGTGGCATGAACGAGCCGAAGCTGGTGACCGGCGACGGCGCGCTCGGCGCGTGGGCCGCGCTGCGCAACGTATTCCCCGGCGCCAGGGAGCAACGCTGCTGGGTTCACAAGACAGCGAACGTCCTCGACGCGCTCCCCAAGCGCCTGCAACCAAGGGCGAAGACGCTGCTGCACGAGATGGCCGAGGCGCCCACACGCGCGGATGCTCGCAAGGCGCTGGAGCGCTTCCGGGACGAGTTCGACGCGAAGTACCCGAAGGCCGTTGCGAAGCTCGACAAGGACTGGGACGCGCTGACCGCGTTCTACGACTTCCCCGCCGAGCACTGGCGGCATCTACGCACCACGAACCCGATCGAGAGCAGCTTCGCAACCGTCAAGCTCCGCACCAAGGTCACCAAGGGCGCAGGCTCCAAGAAGGCCGCGCTCGCGATGGCCTACAAGCTCCTGGACGCCGCCCAGGAGCGCTGGCGGCGGTTCAACGGCCACGAGCTCGTCACCGACGTGCTCGACGGCGTGAAGTTCAAGGACGGCATCAAGGTCACAGACGACGACACCACGACGGACGAGGAGGTCGCCGCCTGATGCTTCACCTTCTCATCCACAACTCTTGACAATTGCTCTTTCACAGGCCGCTCTACGCGCTCGGCCCGCTCGATCCGCATGCCCGTCCCACTGAGGTCGGCGACGACGTCCTCGGCGGTGTACAGGACGGCGGGATCCTGCGGACCGCCGTAACCCTGTTCGATGTTGCTGCGGTCGTGGCCAACGAGGAGCAACACACCGTCGAGGGCGAGCGCACCGGCGGCACCGCGGACGATCGACGTTCGCTGCGGCCGGGCACCTGCAGGTAGAAGACGATCATGAGCTCGAACCCCCTTGGCTCAGGCTGGTAGTCGACCAGATCGGCGGCAATCCACTTTGCGCCGATACCGCGACCTTCGGCGAGCTGCGCGGCCTTGGCAAGCCCGACCGCGGAGAAGTCAACCCCCGTCACTCGCCAGCCGCGCTCGGCGAGCCAGACCGAGTTGCGGCCCTCCCCGCAGGCGAGGTCGAGCGCTCGAGCGGGTGCAAGGGCGGCGGCCTCCTCGACGAGGAAGCGGTTCGCTTCGCTCGTCCACACAAGCTCGCGGCCGGAGTAGCGCTGATCCCACGCAGTGCGGTCCATCGGATTCTGAGCCTAGCTGTCCCCTGCGCGATCGACGGGCGTCGCCAGTGGCAACTCAGGCCCGCGAACAGATTCGGCAAAGTAACGTGAGATCTCTCGACCACCGAACCCACCGGGACGCATGACCACTGATCCAGCGCCGGTCACCCAACTGAAGGTAGTCAGCTTGCGGCTGGGCGCCGATACCGATGGATCGCCGTGAACGCCAGCGGGGCGGATAGGACGACGAGTAGCAACGCCCTAGGGTCAGATACGACCCAGAAAGAGGCCGATCTGTCCCTGTTGCGGGAGTACGAGCCCGTCGTCCAGTACACGAGCGGTGAGCTCTTTTTCCCAACCACGGTCGGCCCCTACGTGGCGCACTGCAGCCTGTGGACGGGCCAGCGCGGCGGGAAATTGAATCTCCTCGTGCCGGCGCGGCAGTTGACGCTGGAGCGCCTGTCCCGTGAGGGCGTCATCCATCAAGATCGGCCGCTGTTCCTGCGATTCGTCGAGAAGCCCCTCGGCCGGAAGGAGTACCTGCGCTGGCGACGGATCCCCCGCGCGCGGCTCAGCACCTCGGGACGCTTCACCACCACCGGGGTATTCGGGCGGCTGATCGACGCCGCGTTGCGGGCATCGCTGCTGCTGCGAGGGAAAGTGCCATCGGGACTCGCCGCAGCGGCGGAGACCACCTATCGCGAGCAACTGGAAGCTGCCCAGTTCCCGTATTACGGGCGGGTGGTCCGCGAGGGCGGCTACATCTGCCTGCAGTACTGGTTCTTCTATGCGATGAACGACTGGCGCTCGACGTTTGGCGGCATTAACGACCACGAGGCCGATTGGGAGATGGTCACGATCTACCTCGCCGAACGACGAGATGGACCCCCGCGGCCAGCGTGGGTCGCCTTCTCTTCGCACGACTACCAGGGGGACGATCTGCGCCGGCGCTGGGACGACCCCGAGCTGCGTCGGGCGGAAGACCGGCCGGTGGTATTCGCCGGGGCAGGGTCCCACTCCGGCGCTTTCATCCCTGGCGATTACGTCGTCTCGGTCGATCCCCCGCAAGTGCGCGCAATCATTCGGTTCCTGCGCCGGGTTCAGCGGCTCTTGGCGCCATGGCGCCACTACACCGGCGAGCCCGCTGGCTTGGGCATCCCGTTCGTCGACTACGCCCGAGGCGACGGGATGGCGATCGGCCCCGGCCAGAGCGCGCAGTGGGCGCCCGTCCTGATCGACGACGAAACCCCATGGGTTCGCGATTACCGCGGGCTGTGGGGCCTCGACACGCGCGATCGCTTCGGCGGAGAAAGGGCGCCCTCGGGGCCGCGCTACGAACGCAACGGCTCCGTCCGTTTCGCATGGTCTAACCCACTCGGCTGGGCGGGACTGTTGAAGGTCCCGCCCCACGAACGCGACCTCGCGGATGCTCTGGCCAAGCGAGTAGCGGAGCTGGAGCACGAACTGAGCGAGCTCGACGGCACAATCGAGGCCGAGCGCAATGCCCTCCGCGGCCTGTGTGGCCAGGCCCGGTCGCTGAGCACGCACGACTATGCCCGAGCCCTGGCGGAGAGCCGCGAGCGCGAAGTTGCCACGCGCGAGCAGCAGCTCAACCAGACCATCGCCGAGCGCACCAGTCTGGCCGAGGAACGCCGCGTGCATCTCGCCACACTCAGCCAGCCAATCCCCCCCGAGGCGCCCCAGGCGCACGTCCGCAGACCCCACACACCCCATGTTCAGGAGCAGGAGCGGCGCCGGCGATTCCTCAAGCTGTGGGCCGCCGTCAGCACTCCACTGCTGCTCGGCTCGGTGATCGTTGTCCTGCTCGCCTCACCCCTCGCCTCGATCACCACGATCGCTTGCCTCGCCGCCTTGTTCTCGGGGGTTGAGGCGATCGCCCGCCGCCGACTGCTGTCGTTCCTCGCCAGCGTGTTCCTGCTCCTCGCCGCGGCGGCGCTGATCGTCGGTCTCGTGCTGTTGTTCCTAAAACACTGGCGCACCGCGATCTCAGTGCTAGTCGGGGTAACCGCGCTCACGCTGTTGCTCGGAAACCTCGACGAACTTCGCCGCGGCTGAAGCCACCCGGTCGGGAGGAGCTCGCCGAGCCCGGACGGCTAGCTCTCGGCTCGAGTGGTGGGGCCAGCAAGCTCCTGCTCGGCATGCTCCGGACGAAAGAACACACGGTCTGCCACCACCGCGTCTAGGACACGTCTAGGGCCGTCTAGGGCGCGTCTAGAACCGTCTAGGACACCCTCGGGACGCTGCACTTCGAGCTCAGTCCCGAGCGCGGCATGTGCCGCCGGCAGCATCGCGTAGCCGATGTTCTTCTTGAGCCGCGGCGACCAGCATGCTGACGTGACCTTGCCGACTGTTTCTCCGTCCTTTGCGACCGCCAAGAAGTCGGGAAAAAAGAGCCGTCACTGTATGACCCGAGAGGCTCTCCGCCGATCTCCAAGCCGACGAGCTTTCGCGATACCCCTTGCTCAGCGATCTTCCTGAGTTCGTCACGGCCAATGAAATCCTGCTCCTGCTCGAGCTCGACCATCCACTTGTAGCCGTATCCGACTTCGTAGGGGTTCTCGTCGAGCGTCATGTCGCAGCCGTACGCGAGGATCCCGCCCTCGATCCGCCGGATGTGGCACGGACCGATCGGTGAGAGGCCATGGGGCTCGCCAGCTTGAATGACGGCGTCCCAGAGCTTCACGCCGCCGCGGCTGGCATCTCGCAAGTAAAGCTCGTAACCAAGCTCGCCCGTATAGCCGGTACACGAGATCACCAGGCGCATGCCATTAAGCTCGCGCTCTTCCATGAAGTAATACGGGACGTCAAGAATGTCCGCTCCGAACAGATCGGTCATGACCTCCTTCGACTTTGGTCCTTGGATTTGCAGCGGATCAACATCCGGCTCGGTGATCTGTACGTCCAGGCCAAGTCGGTAGGCAACTCCCTTGCACCACAGCAGCACATCGCTGTCGGCCAGCGAGAGCCAGAAGTGATTTTCCGCTAGGCGAAGCAGCACTGGATCGTTGATGATGCCGCCTCGCTCATCGGTGATGAACGCGTATTTGCACTGACCCACCGCGCAGCGATTGAGATTTCGGGGGGGTCAGGAGATTCGTGAACGCAAACGCGTCCGGCCCGGTTATCTCGACTTGACGCTCCGCCCCGCCAACATCCCAGACGGTGACCCCTTCCAACAGCTGCCAGTACTCGTCGATCGGATCACCGTAAAGACGCGGGTGATAGTGATGGTTCGCCCTTTCCGCACGTCTGGTGGTCAATATCCGTCCCCCATCTGACGGTGGTTCAGCGGACGGGGTTGCTGGTGTAGGCGCTGGCCCCGATCCCGAGGAGCTTGAGTAGCTGCTGCTGTAGTGGGGTGAGCTCGGGGTCGAAGGTCTGGATGTGCCGGCCGTCGCGGGTAAGGTGGTGGCGTTGGACGCCGGCGAAGGCGTCGAAGACGCGTGCGGCGGTCGGCGCGGTGCAGGAGCGTTGCTCGTGGTAGAGCGGCAGCTCGTGGATCTCGTCGTCGGCGGGACCGCCCCGTCGGCCGAGACCGTCAGGATCAACACCAGCTGCTTTAGATCGCCGCGATGCTCCTTGTTATGACCGCGTTTCGCGGCGGCGGTGCCCTGGCCGCCCCGCTTGCGCCCGTCAGCTGAGCGGTAGTCGCCGTACAGGGTGATCGAGGTCGAGTCGTTGTGCAGCTGGGAGCAGTCGACCCGGAACTCTCCGATCGCCCGCAGCACCAGCTGATCGTCCGGGCGGCAGCCATCAGCACGCGCACATCGCCCGAGGGCAGGTAGCGCTCGAGCGTTGCCTCAAGCCCCAGCCGCGAAAGGAAGTGGCTGACGATCGGCAGCGCACCCAGCACCTGGGAGGAAAGCTCGAACCGCTGATCTTCGCTCATCGTGGTCAATGATCCGTCCGGTAGCTACGGTATTAATACCGTAGCTACCGGACGGATACACACAGCCGATGCCCGACAACGACCCCCAACCCCAGCCAGCCCACGAGCAGGCGGCGATCCTCGGACAGCACCAGCGCCGCCAGCAAGAGATCGCGCGAGAGCTCGCCACGCTCGGCTTCTGCCTACCCGGATCGGTCGCCGAGCGTCACATCCGCTGCCCCAACCCCGGCTGCCACTGCCACTCCGACCCGCCCCAGCTCCACGGCCCCTACCTCGCCTGGACGCGCAAGGTCAACCAGAAGACCGTCAACCGCAACCTCACCCCCGAACAGGCGACCCGCTACCGGTCCTGGTTCGAGAACAACAAGCGCCTACGCCAACTCACCTCAGAACTTCAAGCGCTCTCCCTCAAGGCCGCAGCCGACGCCGAACAGTGGGGAGAGAAATAGACCACCAGACGTGCGGAAAGACCGCTGGTTGTAGACGCTGTAGAGCTTTACGCCGTGACGTCGCGCTCCGTAGTAGTAGGGCGACTTCTTGATCCGGGTATAGAGCAATATCCCGGGATCAGGGTGCACGCTATCGGTCATCGAACCATCCTTTGTCGTGCGGCCGACTCGCGAGCCGCTGTTGTCGGGCCGTCACTCGTGCGACGGGGAGACGTCAGGCTTTCGGGCTCGGACGTGACCGAGACGATCGCACTCCGCGCCGGAAAGTAGCTGCGTCCATCACCTCCGTCAAGAACACAGAACGACGAATCACGGCAAGCGGCACAGCATGGAATGCTGCTCATGCTCTGTGACCAGTGCGCGCTGGAGCGCTGCCTGGCCGAGGGGGAGATCGGCCGGGCGCTGCCGACGGGAACAGTCGCGGGCGTGCGGGTAGGCTGCTTCCCCGACCTCTACGCAGCGCTGGCGGGCGACCCGCCGGACCACGTAATCACGCTGTGAGAGGACCGAACTGGCCCTCGGTGGGCTCAGCTCAACAGAACCACGGCTCGGTGAGCCGTGGCCTCCCCTCGGTCGATCCCATTCGGATGGCCTCCGGCTCCGGGCCGCCCGTCTCGCCGGTCGCGTCGCGCACCGCCGCGCGGATGCGGGCGAACGTCACGCCCGTCGCCTCCTGCGCGGCGGCGCTCCGCTCGACCAGCGCGCTGAGGCGGCCCTGCAGCCGGTCGGCTGCCGGATGCGCCGACCGCCACGGGTAACTGAGGCGCTCGGGTTCGTAGGGGCCGAGGTGCTCGCGCAGGTCGTCGCGCTTGAGCAGCAGCGAGCCCTCGGGCACGAGCAGCCGGATCGTGTATTGCACCGGGTCGACGTTGCCCACCAGGTCGTGCGCGGCGACGAAGTCGACGATCTCCAGCACGTCACGCGGGGTCGTCCACGGGGTGAAGGGCATAAACGAGGGCCGAGTCTCGATTCCGTGCTCGCGCAGCAGGTCGACGGCGAGCACCGCCTCGGCGGTCGTGTGGCCCTTCTCGAGGCGGACGAGGATCTCGTCGTTGACGCTTTCCAGCGCGCAGACCACGAACAGACAGCCCGACGCGGCCATCTCCTCCCACACCCCGGCGTGCTCGAGCACATGCTCGACCTTCGTCGTGCAGTCGAAGGTCAGCTCCGGTCGGCGCTCGTGCAGCCCGCGCACGATCGCCAGAGAGTGCCGCCAGCCGTTAAGGAAGTCAGGGTCGCCGAACGTGATGTGGCGCGCGCCCATGCCCGCCAGGCGCTCGACGTCGCGCAGGACGGTCTCGCCCTGCACAACGCGGATGCGCCCGTCGTAGACTGTGGGGACAGGGCAATGCCGGCAGCGATGCACGCACCCATGGCTGGCCTCCACGTACCCGACCAGCCGCTTCTCCCCGGCCACCGCCAGGCGGGCGTAGCGCTCGAGTCCGGGCAGCAGCTCGCGCGCCGGCGGGTCGAAGGTGCCGCGCTGCAAGTGGATGATCGGCCGTTCGGCGGCCGGGGCGGGCGCGCACGGGGCCGCCAGCTCGTCCACCCAGGCCGCGAGCGCCGGCTCGTACTCGCCGGCGATCGCGCGCGCGGCGAGCTCACCCTCCACCAGCTCGCGGCTGACCGTGGCATAGAGCCCGTAGAAGCAGATCGGCAGGCCGGGGTGCTCGCGGCGCACTCGGCGGCCGGCGCTAAGCGCCAGGCGCATGGCGGTGTGCATCGGCACCGAGAAGCCCACCGCCCCTGACCACTCCAGGACGCCGGGGTCCCACGGCTCCACACTGAGATCCAGGCACCGGACCTCGTGCCCGGCGCGGCGCAGTGCGGCCGCCGGCGAGGCGACATGCAACGGCTGGTGGCCAAGCTCATAGGTCGAGATCAGCAGGACACGCACGGGTGACCCACGCTAGCGCGAGCCGACCGGCTTGGGCGCGTGCGGCTCGATCCGGATCCACAGGCGGCCGTGCGCGACACGCAGGGAGCGCTCGACCGCGTCGGCACTCGCCCCGCGCGCGAACATGAACCCGAGGTAACGGTCGCCGTCGGGCAGCGGCACCACAGGGCGGCCGCGGGCGATCGTGATCTCCAGCCCGCCGATCCCCTCCACCGCGCGCGCCTCCGCCTGCCCCTCGACCGCGCGCAGGACGCCACAACCGGGGATCGGGATCATCATCACCCCAGACGCCGTCGACTCCCGCGCCAGGTCCTCGAGCCCGAGGCCCAGCGCGTGGCGCAGGATCACCTGCTCCAGGCTCACGCCGGCGCCGAAGCGCAGCGCGCGCGAGCACAGGCCGCCGATCGACCGGGCCGCCAGCTCGAGGACGCTCACCCGGTCGCCGTCCACGCGCAGCTCGGCGTGGATCGGTCCCTCCCGCAGCCCCAGCGCACGCGCCGCCCGCGCAGTGACCGCCTCGACCTCGTCCCGGACGGCGGCTGGCAGCCGTGACGGCGTCACGTACAGCGTCTCCTCGAAGTACGGCCCCTCGAGCGGGTCGGGCTTGTCGAAGACCGCCAGCATCTCCAGACGGCCTCCGCGCAGCAGCCCCTCGATCGCCACCTCCACGCCGGGCAGGTAGTTCTCCAGCAGCAGCGGCGCCCCAGGCGGCTCCTGAGCGGCGGCCAAAATGCCCCGGACCCGCTCGGCGGTCGAGCGCACCTGCTCGGCGTCATCCGCCCGGATCACCCCGCGGCTGCCCGACAGACCCAACGGCTTGACGACGCAGGGAAGGCCCACGTCGCGCGCCACGGCCGCGACGTCGGCCCCGCAGGACAGCAGAGCGAAGCGCGGCTGCGGGACGCCGGCCTCCGCTAGCGCCCGGCGCATCGCCGCCTTGTCGCGAGTGCGGGCAACGGCGGCCGGCTGGTTGTGGGGCAGCCCGAGGCGCTCGGCGCCCAGCGCGGCGGCCATCACGCCCTGGTCATCGACGCCCACGACTGCGGCGAACGGGGTCTCCCGGGCACGCTCGACGATCTGCCCGGCCGCCAGTTTCGGGTCCGACAGGCGGAGGGTCAGCGCACGTTCGCCCATCGCCGCCGACATTGCCGCCCGGCGCTCTGACGCCACCGTCACCGCGACGCCGAGCTCCCGCGCCGCCGCCAAGAAATCCGGCGCCCGGTAGGTGGACGACGGCAGGATCAGAAGAAGACGGTCCATAGCGCTATCGTAGATCGGTGGCCGATTCAGCCTCCGCCCTCCTCGCGATCACATCATCGGCCCTCGACCGCGTACGCGACTTCTGCGCTGGCTTGCCCGACCCGAACGATCGCGTGCTGTCCGTGCGGGTCACCGGCGCGGCCGACGGCGAGTACGTCTGCGCGCTATCGCTGGAGCCGCGGGCTCAGATCCGTGCCAGCGACACCGTGCAGCACGAGGGGGATCTCGCCATCGTGGTGGCCAGCGACAGCGTCGACAAGCTGCGCGGAGCCACAGTCGACTGGAGCGAGAACCGCCTGGGCGGCGGGTTCGTGGTCCTCAACCCGAACAAGCCAGCGCCCCCACCGCTCGCCCTTCCCACCCTGCCCATGAGCCCAGGAGCCGGGCGCCCCAGCCCGCCACCGGGTCCGCCGCGGCCGTCGCCCACAGGCGGGCTGGACACCGATCTCGCGCGTCGCGTGATGGCCGTGCTCGACCGCGAGGTCAACCCGGGCATCGCCAGCCACGGCGGGCACGCCGAGCTCGCCGCCGTCGAAGGCGCCACCGCCTACCTACGCCTAGGCGGCGGATGCCAGGGCTGCGGCATGGCCACAGTCACCCTCAGCCAGGGCATCGAAGTGGCGATCACCCAGGCGGTCTCTGAGATCGACCGGGTCGTCGACGTCACCGACCACGCCTCCGGCACCAATCCGTACTTCGAGCCCGCCAAGAAATAGCCGGGCCCGTCCCACCGTTAGCCAGTCGTCGCGCGGTCGTGCGCTGCGACCATCTCCGCTACCGTGACCCCCGCCGCCCAGAACCAGGTGGACAGAGGTCACGACCGCAGAGCCGAAGACGATCGCACCCGGTCCGTGGTTCTCCTGGCGCGAGGCATACGCGCATCTCAATCGCGGCGTAACACCCGCATCAGCACGTCCACCACGTGCTCCGTGCGGTCGGCGATGAACTGGTCGGTCCAGGTCTTGTAGCCCATGCCGGCGAGCATTGTCGCTTCGTGCTCGAGTGGAAAGAAACAGAGGGCGACGATCGTGATCACCAGCTGGCCCTCGTCGACCGCCGCGCCCGCGCGCGGCGCGAGCGCGGCGATGAAGCCCTCGACCCCTTCCTGGAAGGCCTTCGAGTGGCGCGGAGCGGTGGCGCGACGCGGGATATCGAGCGCCTCGCGGGCCATCAACCGGACGAACGAGGGACGCTGTTGAAGGAAGCGGAGGTAGCCGCTGACCAGGATCTCGAGGCCGCTGCGCAGCCGCTGGCGCGGGTCGGTTCCTGGCGTTTCGACAACCGCGATCGCCTCGTCGCAGATCGGTCGCAGGTGGCGGTCGCGATCCTCGAACAGCCGCTGGATGACCGCCTCATACAGGCCGGCCTTGTCGCCGAAGAAATACGCGGTCAGGGCAGCGGACACTCCGGCGTCGTGCCCAATCGCCGTCAAGCTCGAGCCGTCGTACCCATCGTCGGCGAAGATCTTTTCGGCGGCGTCGAGAATCGCCTCACGGGAGCGCGCGGGGTTGCGCTTGCGCCCTGCCGAGACGGTCGTGCTCTTCACCCGCCAAACCCTAATCGGCCGCCCGGTCGCGGCTGCGCTGGTCACGGACGCGCCGTACCGCGCGCATGATTCCCTGGAAGCCCGTGCAGCGGCACAGATTGCCAGCCAGCGCGCGCCGAATCTCGTCGTCGTCAGCGTCGGGACGGTCGCGCAGGAGCTCGTCGACCGCGATCAGCATTCCCGATGTACAGAAGCCCCACTGGAGGGCGTGCTCGGCCGCGAACGCCCGCTGAATGGGGCTGAGAGAACCATCCGTACTTGCCAGCCCCTCGACCGTGGTCACGCGAAGACCGTCCGCCTGAGCGGCGAGCACGATGCACGACCGAGCGCTCGCGCCGCCCAGCAGCACCGTGCAGGCTCCGCACTGACCCTCGCCGCAGCCAACGCGGGTCCCCAGCAGCCCGAGCTCCTCACGCAGGAGATCGGCAAGCATGGTGCGGGCCTCCACCGTCGCCTCCATGCGCTTGCCGTTGACCTCGAGCGTGAGGCTGACGTGACTTTCAGGCCGCGGCACGGTCGGTAGCGCGAGCGAGCGCGCGGGTGAGGAGAGTGATGGCCAGCCGTCGGCGGAGCGCCGCGGAGGCGCGCGAGTCGTCCTTAGGCGCGAGCGCGTCGGCGACCTCGCGAGCAGCGACTTCGAACCGACTTGTCGCTGCCGGTCGACCGAGGCACGGGTCTGCGAGGGGCTTTATCGCCGGATCAGCCGAGCGCAAGCGGACGCTGCCCTGGCTGCGAGCGTACGGCACGTTGGGTGTGATCGACAAGCCATGTGCGGGCGGCACCCCGTCGGCAAGCACGACTGGCTTCATGCCGACGTGCGCCATCGTAAGCCCGGCGGAAGTTTCGGCGAACAGCCCGACCTCCCACAAGCTGTCGGCCTCGTCAGGGACCGGGCGAGCGGCCTCCCACGTGATCAGGCTCTCGGGATGATCGATGAGATGCTCGCCGACTCCAGGTAGGTCCACGAGCGGGGAGATACCGTGATCGCGCAGTTGCCGGGCCGGTCCGACTCCGGACAACATCAGCAGCTTTGGGGTTTCGAACGCGCCGGCGCAGAGCACGACCTCGCGGTTGGCGAGGATCGGCCCGACCTCGGTGCATACCGCTACGGCGCGCCCGTGCGGATCGATCTCGACGCACTTGGCCGGCATGCCGGTGAGGATCGTGAGGTTTGCCGGCACCCCCGCGAGGGGGTGGAGATAGGCGACCGAGCTCGATTGGCGGACACCGTCCCGGACGTTGAGGGGCAGCCAGCCAATGCCCCGTGGGACGGCGGGGCCCCAGGCGTCGATCAGCGGCAAGCCCAGCTGACGTCCGGCCTCGACCGCGGCGGCGGCCAGCGGGTTGGGTGTGGTGGATGCGCTCACCGCGACAGCTGCGAGCACCCGGCCCCAAGCGCCCGCCGTCTCGGCGGGTCGCCAACCATCGGCGCCGGAGCTCCGCCAACGCTCCAGATCCTGGTCTGGGGCGCGGAGGGCGATGCACGCGTTGTGGGAGCTGCAGCCACCAGGAATCCTGCCGCGGCTGTGCAGCAGATCCGAGTTGGCTTGCGGCCGCAGCTCGACGGGGTAAGGAACGCTGACCTCGCTATCGAACAGCTCGAGCCAGTCCCTCAGGGTCAGAACGCCGAGGTGTCCCTCATCGCTCGGTCCCGCCTCGAGCAGGATCACCGACCGTTCGGGATCGTCAGCGAGCCGACGCGCCAGCACGGCACCAGAGGTCCCGCCGCCCACGATCACGACATCGGCGACCGTGGGCAGGTTGGCGGATCGGCTCACGCGTGAGGCTCCACCGGCGCGTGGCTCGCTGCGGCCGATGTGATCGCGTCGCTCATCCGAGCACACCCATCTCGAGGACAGCGATGTCGTGGAAGGGCAGGATCCGAGCCTCCGGGATCGCTTTGATCGCCAGCATGCTGTCGTAACAGACGATCGGATCGATGTGCATCCCAGTCGGGATCACGGTGTACGTACCCTTCTTGAGTACCTCTTCGGGCGGGAAGAAATTCTCGGCGATCGTGCACATCCCGACGATCACGTGCGGTCCTTCGGCTGTCTGGACGATCACCGATTGTCCAGCGGGGGAGTGCCCGGGCGTCACCATCAACTGTACGCCCGGGAGGATCTCGCGGTCGCCATCGACCAGCTCGAGATCGAGCGCCTGAATCGCCGCGTAGATCTCCCGAGGAGCATACGTCGACGCGAACAGCGGGTGCGCAGGGATCTTCTGCCACTCCTCGCGCTGAACGACGATCCGCGTGCGGCGGAACTTCGAAGTGTTCATCGTGTGGTCCCAGTCGAGATGCGTCTGGATCACCAGGTCGATGTCAGCGAGCTCGAGCCCCTGATCGCTCAAGCGCTGCTCGATCGGGAGCACATCCTGCACATCGTCGAAGCGCTCGCCGGCGAGCATCAACGGTCCGTCGGCGGGGCGCACTCTTAAGGCGTAGTCGGCCGCGCTGCAGCCCGTGTCGACGAGCACGTTGTGGGAGCCGTCTTGGAGCAGCCACGAGACGTACGGAATGTCCACCTTGTCGCCGAAGTTGTGCATGTACGTGAACCGGCTCTTCTCGCGCTGCGGACCGAGCGCGACGACGAGCGGAGTGATCCTCCAGTCGGGCTTCATTGGGGTCTCCTTGTCTAGGGCCTAGCCGCCGTGGGTCGGGGCTGGGCGGGTATGGGGAGGATCTCGCGGAGGCCGCGCCGTCGCGACCCCGACAGGCGGTAGTGAGTGCGTACGCCGGGCAGTCCCCAGGCGTCGAGTCGATCGTGGTCGAGCTCCACGCGGTTGCGCTCCTCGGGCGCGTCGTCCCCACACAGCCACACAGCGGCGTCGTGGCCGATCGTGCGCTTCACCCGGGGCGCTAGATCGGCCACGTCTCGCCCCGCCACGCCGCGTCCCAGAACATCCACTCGTAGCGGCAGCCGGTGGCGAATAGCTCGTGCATGCGCGCGAGCTCGGCGGTTCCGACCGCCGTGCCAACGTCGTCGACGACATCGAGCACGCGAGAGACCGTCGTCAGGAAGGCCTCGCCGCCGTACGTGTCAATCCAGCGTTGATAGCGCGGGCGGCTCGATCCCTGCGCGACAAGCTCCTTGCCCACCTCCGCGTAGATCCAATAGCACGCCAGCACCGCGGCGATCGCCTCACCATATGAGCCGGTGCTCGTGTGCGCCAGCACGAAGTCGACGTAGGCCGTGGTCGTCGGCGTGCGGGGCGTTGTCGCGACTGCCGACCCGTCGAGGCCCAGCTCAGCGATGAAGCCGGCGTGTAAGGTCTGTTCAACCGCGATCGCGTTTGCCGCACTGCTCGTGAAGAGAACGGTCTCGTCGCCGCTGCGGGCGCGTGCCCCGGTGAGCGCGAGCCCGCGGGAGAACCCCCGCAGGTAATGCGAGTCCTGGATCACGTAGAAGCGGAAGCGATCGGTGGACAGTGACCCGTCGAGGAGCCCCTGCAGGAACGGGTGCTCGATAATCGCCTGGTAGGTGGGCGAGACGGCAGTCCAGAGGTCGCCGGTCAGACCCCGGCGGCTGGTGGCTTCTGGCAGTAGGGTCATTCAGACCTCCGTGGTCGCGGTGCGATAGGACACTGTCCGCAGTACCTGGACGCGCATTTCCCCGTGACCGAGAACTTGTCCCGCCGGTTGTCAGAGTCGAACAGGATCAGATCTCCCACCTTCAAGGAAAACGCGGCCGGCCATACTCAGCCCCCGCTACTGGCCGGCGGGAGGAGCGAGTTGGTGTAGAAGTCGGATGCGGGTGGGGGGGTCGCCTTCAGTAGCTTGAACTTCGTGAAGATGGTCGCCAGGCCCTCGAAGTCGCTGTCCGTCAGCTGACCCCAGTTGCCGTTGGCGTCCAGGAACGTCGGCGCGGTCGCATTCCCCGTCGCCGTCACGATGGCCTTGGCGTTGCTGAGCGCCGTCTGGTTGTACTTGACCAGAATCTGCTCGGCCTCCGCTGGGTGGTGCGCGGCATACGCGTACCCCTCGGAAAGGGCCTTCAGGCCGCGCCTCAGGAGATTGGCCTTGCTCGCCACCTCGCTGTCGCTGGCGACGTAGACCGCATTGGGATAGTTGCCGCCCGAGCCGAGGTAGTTCTTGAACGGGAAGGTCCGGAGCTTGATTCCCTGCAGCGCGGCGGTAACGTCATCGATGCCTCCGAAAACGGCGCTGTATTGGACTCGATGCGCGCCAAGCGCTTGAATCGCGTCGGTGGTCAGCACAACCTGCTTGAAGTCTGGGTTGGCGACGCCGTCGTTCCTGAGCATAGTGGTGATGATCGGTGGATCCCCCGCCACGCCAAAGCCGCCGTACAGCTTCCCGTTGAGGTCCGCGGGGCGCTTGTAGGGGGAGGACGCGAGGACTGCAAGCGCCGTGGTGTTGTGCTGAACGAGCGCCGCCACCGCCATATATTTCAGCCCATTGGTCCGGTTGATGACCACGTCGGGCGGATATGAGATGCCGAGATCGGTCTTCCCGTTCTTGATCAGGACCTCGGCCGGCGTGTTGGCGTAGGGAATGATCTTCGGATTGATGCTCTGCTGCGCGAAGTAGCCCTTCGCGATGGCGGTATAGATGCCGAGGTAGTCCACGTTCGCGCTAAAGTCGAGCGAAATGCGGAGGTCTTGCTTGGCAGCGGGGGCAGCGCTGGACCCCGTGCCAGTTGACAAAGCCGAGCCGTTGCTAGAGCCGCAGGCGCCCAGAGCGAGAGCTAGTGCAAGCGCGGCCAAGGGGAGGGTTGAGCGGCGGACGAGACGACGCATTGCACACGCCTTTCGTTGGGCTGAGGCCAGAACTGGTCGACGATTCACGACTAACCTGACTGAGATAGTACTCTTTTCCTGAACGCACGCACAGGAAGAGAGTACTCTCGCGATGCTGAGATGAAGACCAGCGCCGATACCCGCCCGCCGCCCACCTTGCGGCCGGCCGCTGAGTCGCCGTCCGGTCGGGGCACTCCCGGCGAAAGATGGCGACGGCGGCTGCACGGAGTGTGGCCGCCACTGATCGTTTTGGCCATCCTCGTCGGACTTTGGCAGTGGCTCGTCCACCTCTTGCACGTCGACCCCGAGGTCCTGCCGCCGCCGAGCCTCGTCATCAGATCTACCTGGCATGACCGGGCGAACCTTTGGCCCGCGATCGTGATGACGACTAAGGAAACCGTGCTCGGCCTGCTCGTCGCGATGGCGTTAGCCTTTGTCGCCGCGATCGCGATTGACTGGTCGCGCATTACGCGGCGCAGCGTCTATCCGCTCCTCGTCGCGTCGCAAACGCTGCCGATCGTGGCACTTGCGCCACTGGTCGTGATCTGGTTCGGCTTCGGCCTGCTCCCCAAGATCGCGCTCGTGGCGTTGTTCACGTTCTTTGCGATGGCCGTTGGGCTCGTCCAGGGCCTGGCCTCGAGCGACCCGGACGCCATGAACCTCCTGCGCACAATGCGCGCGAGCCGGCTACAGCTGCTCTTGCGAGTTCGCCTACCGAGCGCCCTCCCCCAGTTCTTCACTGGTCTGAAGATCTCGGTCACGTTCGCGTTCGTTTCGGCGATCGTCGCCGAATTCGTCGGGGCCGTGCAGGGCCTAGGCGTCTACATGACGGCCAGCAAGTCGGCGTTCCGCACCGACCTGGTCTTCGGGGCGGTGCTCGTCACGGCGCTGCTCACCTTAGGGCTGTTCGGGATCGTGGCCGCGCTTGAGCGCGTCGTCATGCCGTGGAAGCGACCCGTCACCCGGGATCATCGTTGGTGAGCGCCCCGGCGCAACGTACCCGAGGCACCTCGCTCGAACTGCGCGGGGTGAGCAAGTCGTTTGCAGGAGACAGCGACACAGTCGTAGCGCTCGCAGACCTCAACCTAACCGCGGGTCCGGGTGAGTTCCTCGCCCTCATCGGTCCCAGCGGCTGCGGGAAAAGCACCGCCTTCAACATCGTCGCCGGCCTCGAGCAGCCAACTGCGGGAGAGGTCTTGATCGGCGGCCAGCCGTGCAGTGACCGCCTCGGAGCCAGCGCCTATATGCCCCAGAGCGACACGCTTCTCCCATGGCGGCGTGTGCTCGACAACACGACGATCGCGCTCGAGCTCGCCGGCCTCTCGCGCAAGGAGTCGCGCCGCCGTGCGCTGCCACTGCTCGAGCGCTTCGGCCTTGGCGAGTTCGCGAAGGCGTGGCCGTGGCAACTCTCCGGTGGGATGCGGCACCGGGCCGCCTTCCTTCGCACGGTCGTCTCTGAGCCGGACCTAATGCTGCTCGACGAGCCCTTCGTCGCGCTCGATGGAATCACGCGCGCTGACCTACAGGGGTGGCTGGAGACCGTCTGGGAGGAGTACCGCTCGACGGTGCTGCTCGTGACGCACGACGTTGCCGAGGCCGTGTTCCTCGCCGATCGCGTCTATGTCATGACTCCCCGCCCCGGACGCGTGGCGGCGGTGGTCGACATCGAGCTACCTCGGCCCCGGCAACTGATAATCCAAGAGACCACAGAATTCGCCGCGCTCGAGCGGCGACTGCGCACCGAGCTGCACCGCGCTATGGGCGGAGGCGCGGCGATCGCGCCGTCGTAGGTCAGCCGACGCTGTCAGCCTACTTCCAACGGCAGGGTCGGATCCCGCGACCACTCGGTTAGCGATCCGTCGTAGAGCCGGGCGTCTTCGCGACCCGCCAAAGACAGCGCAAACAGATCAACCGTGGCCGAGATTCCGCCACCGCAGTAAGCGATCACCCGATTCCGACCACGCGCTCCGACCGCGTCGAGCTCGTGCTCCAGCTCTCCGCGTGAGCGGAAGCGATTGGTCTCCGGGTCGATCATCGAGCTCCACGGCACGTTGACGCTCTGAGGAATGCGTCCCGGACGGCTGTAAGAGCTGATCCCCTCTCCGCGGAATACCGGCGGCAGCAGCGCGTTGACCAGACAACTACGATCGCCTCCGTCCACCACCGCCTCGACATCTTCCCGCGTGGCCAGCAGCTCCGGTCGGGGCCGCGCCACGAAAGAAGCCGACGGATAGCTGGCCGGGCGGTCGCTGAGCTCGTAGCCGGCCGCCTTCCAGGCCGGCAGTCCACCGTCAAGCACGCTTACGTCATCAAAGCCGAACAGCCGCAGCAGCCACCATAGACGCGTCGCCCACATCGGGCTGTCCTGTGCGTACGCGATGACGTGTACCCCCGGGCCGATGCCCAGTCGACCCGCCGCGGCCGAGAAGCGCTCCGCGCTCGGCACGGTGAAGTAAAACGGTGAATCCGGATCGGCCAGCTCCTGGGCGACATCGGCGAACGCCGCCCCGGGTATATGCGCCGCCTCATATGGTCCCCGACCGCTCCTGACCTCATACGGCCCTCCTGCAGGCGGACGCACGAGATCGACCGTCGCGTCAAATATCCGCAGCTGCGGATCAGCTAGGCGCTCCACCAGCCACGCCACATCCACCAACAGCGGCCGTGCTTCCCGATCGTCAAGCATGCCTATCCGCTCCCGAGTTGCATAACTGGAGCCGGCCGCGCCACAGGCACGAGCTTACCGAAGCGGTTCACGATTGCCGGTATTAGGAGTTGGCGCTGCTTTGCGGGGAGCGGAGGGCTTCAGGAGAACAGCCCGCTGGCTTGCTGCAGGTGCCCGGTGGCCCCGTCGAGGTCATCGTGGCAGCGCTGCACCCAGGCTTCTCCCCAGAAGAAGTTGCAGCTCGTCTCGGCCCGGAGGACCATTGCGAGGGCATCCTCGAGGTGGCGGTACAGGTCTGGGTTGCCGGCACCGATCGCGATCGCGTTGCGACGGGCGGCGTGGACCGCCTCGCTGAGCTCTCCAACGCGGGTGAGCGCCTGCTGCTGGGCCACGGAGCCGGTCCATTGAACGAACCCGGTGCCGTCGTGCCAACCGGTGTTCCACGCCCCCGGCTCCACCGTCACCCAGCCGTGCGGTCCGTGCCGCTCGAGGTAATCGGATATGAATGTGGGGCGGATGCCACCGGCGCAGCCGGCGCGGACCTTTTCCATCAGCCCGGCATGGAAGCCGCTCCAGAAGTTGCTGCCGGGTGTGGTGTTACGAAACCAACCGCCGTTCTCGCCGTCGGTGGCGGTCGTGACAAGCGGAGAAAAGTCGCAGTACTGCGTCCGGGCCTTTACCTCAGAGATGAACCAGTCTGCGTCCACGCCCGACTCTTGCGCGTTGGACAGGTCGCGGTCGCGGACCACGACCACGATCTGCTCGCCGCCGAACTCGGCGAGATGGGGGCGGTAGCGCAGCTCTTCCCAGCGCATCGGCGTGAGCGGGTCAACGTGCTCGCTATCGACAATCACGTAGCGGTAGTGGTTGCGGCGCAGGGCGGGAATCAGGTCCATCGAGAAGCCCAGCTCCGGCGGCCAGAATCCGGGGAAGTGGTCGCGGGCGAAGAGATGGCCGGCGATCGCTCGCCAGCGGTGTAGGTGCTCCTCCCTGTCGGTCGGACGGATCAGCGGCAGCACGGGGTGGAAGTAGCCAGTGCCGAGGACCTCGATCACGCGGGTGTTCTGCAGATACCACAGCAGCGACCCACAGTCGACAACTCCGTAGGCGCGATGTTGGAAGTCGGGGTTGGCGAGCGTCTCGAGCAGGCTCCCGGAGAGCGACAGGTGCACGCGTGCGAGGTCCTCGTCCTGCCACAGCGAACGCGGGATCCGGTCGATCGCCCACAGGATCTCCTTGGCCTCCCACTCCTGCGTGTCGAGCAAGTCCTCGAGGTTGCCGGACGGCTGGTGGAGGTTGAGAACGAGCGCCAACTCGATGTCCGCCATTGGCCTCTCCAGGGCGCTCATAGATCGTGCGCGACGATCTCCGTCGTGCGGCGGGCCAGCTCGGCTCCGTAGGCCGTCCACACCCCCTCGCCCCAATAGCGGTAGCAGCTCGTCTCGCTGGCGAGAAGGTGAAACAGCGCGTTGCGGTAGCTCGGATCGGAGCTCGCGACTTTGCGAGCTAGCACGCGCTCGTGGAACTGCGAGCTGGCCCGCTCCATCGGGATCAAGACGTCATCGTAGCCGCGCACCCAGGAGATGTTGTTCGTCCAACTGCCGCCCTCCATGTGAAAGCGATCGTCCTCGCGGCCGACATCCTCGATCACCCGCGCGAGCCGGTCGGGGCCGTCCCCCGGGTCCATGCGATCCCAGATCCGGCGCTGAAAGAGCGGTCGCAGTACCGGCAGGTCCCCCTCGCGCACGCCGCTTGCAAACAGGCGCTCGAGATACTCGGTCCCGTTTAGCATCGCGGTGGCCGATCCCGAGGACTCGCGGACGGCCTCGAAGTACTTCGGCGGGAACTCGTTCATCATCACCCCGCCGTTCTCCCCGTCGGCAATCTGAGTCACCAGCGGCGGCACCATCCGACCGCCCAGCTCCCACCGGCTAAGGGTACGCGCCTCGTAGTAGGGCTGCATTTGTGCGACCAGCTTCGTGTCGCTTCCCTGCGTCTTGACGATCGCGACGATGCTCGCCGTTTCGCCGCCCGAACTCGTGCAGACCAGCCGGTGGGGCAGGTGCTTGCGCTCCACCCCCGAGCCGTCCAGCTGCTCAACCGTGTGCTCCTGCACCAGCACCCAGCGGTACCCGCAGTCCAGCAGCGTGCGCACAAAGTCGTAGACGACATCGGGATGGTTCGGCAGCGCCATCTCAGAGGGAGAGAAGCCACGCACGCGACCGAGCGCCTCCAGCCCGAACAGCGCGCCGAAGTGGTGCTGCCACGCCCGCACGTGCAGGCGGAAGTCCTGAACCGGAGTCGACGGAGCGACCGAGTGTCCCCAGGGGCAGCCCAGCCACTCCACCGCCCAGCGATACTTCGGGTCGCAGGTGATCGACTGCAGTGCCTCCAGCACATCGTCGGCGCCCATCAGCCGCAAGCCGTGCAGCAGCGTGCCTGAGTACTCCAGCATCACCCGTGGCTGCAAGCCTTCGCCGATCAGCTGCGGGATGAACTCCCCCATCCGTCGATAGCACCACCGGAACACCGGCGCGTTATGGTTATCCCCGATATCGGGATGCTCCTGCATGTACTGCAGGTTGCTGATCAGCCGGGCCGTGCGCAGATCCTCGCCACCGGCGGGAATCAGCGGCTGGTGCATATGCAAGGCGATCGCGTAAGCGCTGTCGACGCCCGCGAAGGGGTCGCCCGTCGCGCCATCACCCCAGAACACGGGCGCTTGGCCGCGGTCGCGTATCGCCTCGTCGATTAGGCTCTCGGAGCCGCAAATGTTCGGCAATCCATCGACGTACTCGGCTAGCTGTTCCATAACACCACGCCCTCGCTCGCTCACTTGTGCCTGATGTATTCGTAGATGTTGAGATAATCCTCGGCCGGCCGCGCCCACGAGTGATCCGCCCGCATCCCGTTGAGCTGCAACTCGCGGAACTGCGTCGGGTGGGCGTACCAGAGGCCGATCGCGCGGGCCATCGCCGACTCCAGCGCCGGTGGGTCGACGTGGTGAAAGACGTAACCGTTGCGCTCCCCCTCGGGCACCGGCGAGTAATCGCGGTCAAACACGGTGTCGACCAGCCCGCCGACTGCGCGCACGACCGGCACCGTCCCGTACTTGAGCGCGATCAGCTGCGTCAGCCCGCACGGCTCGAACACGCTCGGCATCAACAACAGATCGGCCCCCGCGTAGATCAGATGCGCCAGCTCGACGCTAAAGGTGAGCTCCAGATGGCAATCCGGATTGTCGTTGAGCTCGTACTTCAGTCGCCAAAACTCTGCGCCGATCGCCGGGTCGGGGCTGTTTCCCAGTAGCACGACCTGCGCACCCTCGGCCAGCGCGTAGAACAGCGCATGACGGATCAGCTCCACGCCCTTCTGGCGATCCAGTCGCCCGATCGACGCCACCACAGGCTTGAACTCCTGGGCCAGCAGGAAACGCTCCCGCAGCGCTTGCTTGTTGACGTACTTACCGTCGATCCACTCGCTGCCGTACCGCGCCGGGATCAATGGATCGATCTCCGGGTTCCATAGGTCGTAGTCGACGCCATTGAGCACACCACCGAACTTGTTGCCATGCAGGTGCAGGGTGTGGCCGAGGCCCTGACCCTGGTCGGTGTACTGCGCCTCCCAAGCGTGCTGGGGAGAGACTGTCGTAACAAAATTAGCGTACACGATGCCGCCCTTCATCAGGTTCAAAGCGGCAGGATTGAACTCATCCCGCAAGCGGTCATAGTCGTAGAAGTGATCTGGTCGAGTAAGACCAGTGGCCCACAGCACCGCCTCGCCCGCGACCCCTTGATGACCAAAGTTGTGAATTGTGTAACAAACGCGCTGACCGCCCATCCCCACATCCCGATACATCTCGTACAGCAACACCGGCACCAGCGCCGTCTGCCAATCATGACAATGAATCACCTCAGGCCGCTTGTTGGACTCCAGCATGAACTCCAACGCCGCCTTCGACAAGAAAGCAAAACGCAACACGTCATCCGCCGAGCCGTACAGATGCCCACGCTCGAAGAACCGATCCTGCGAGTGCGGCTCGATGAAGAAGCACTTGCGACCCTCCACGAACCCGAACCACACCGAACAATGAACCGCGGCGCTGTACCAAGGCACCCACAAATCCTCGAACGTCACGGTCAAACCAGAGATCCGGTCATACCGCATACAGTCGTACTTCGGCAAGATGACCTCCACAGCATGGCCCCGCAACTCCAGCTCACGACTGAGCCCGAACACCACCTCCCCAAGCCCACCCGCCTGCGCGACCGGCGCGCACTCCGAAGCCACCATCACCACAAACACGGCAGCACCTCGCCCAACACAACAGCCTCCGCCGGCGCTGGACCGACCGCCAACATCGCCAGCAAAACCCCGCCCGTGGCGAGCCGCCCGCCCACCGCGACACCCACCACCAGACGCGAGCCTGGCGAGCGTCGGGCAGCCGTCCGTGCCAGCAACCCGAGCTGGCATCCGCGAGACGTAATCGCAACAGAGCAGTTCATCACGGTCGGACCCGCGCGCCTCGCTTCACGCGCCCGAGCGCTTTATGCGCCGGGCGCGGGACTGGCGCTGGGAGGGAGAATCTACCTGGCGCACGGGCCGTATGCGAAAGCTCGAGCTCATCTTGACCCACGACTGCACGCCCGCCGCTTCCGCGCCACGCGCACGGCCCGAGCCTAACGAACCCGCCCCAAGCCGCGCCGGTCACCTAGAGAGGCATCGAGCGGGAGAAAGCTCGCCTCTTGACGAACTCTGTCCCGTTTCGCGCAGGAGAAAGCACGCTCGGCCCTGGCTGAGGGAGTTGGTCGTTTAGTTCCTGGGGCGAGGAGCCGATAAAGGGAGGGTGTGTCCAGCTCTCACCTTAGGGTCGCTTCTACGCCGGGCGCGGTGGCCTGATCATGAACGCCCAGCGCACCACCCACCAGGAAGACGGCCGGTTGAGCATCACCTCAGCACACCGTTGGCGGAGAAGATGCCGATGAGTACCACGATCCTTCAGCCACTGGACGCAGGCGTCGAGGATGTCGCTGTTGCTGCGCAGACCCTCGCGGAGCGCTTGCCAACTTCGCTTCAGCCGCTGGCCGAGCTGGCCTACAACTACCGATGGTCCTGGACGCCGGGCGGCCCCGAACTGTTCGAGCAGATCGAACCGCAGCGCTGGACGCTGTGCTCGACCAACCCCATCAGGATGCTTCAGGAAGTCTCGCAGGCGACGCTCGAGGGCCTGGCCGAGGACGAGAGTTTCTTGGAGCGCTTGAGCGCCCTGGCCGATGAGGTGCAGGAAGACCTGTCGCGCCCCTGCCGCGAGGGCGCCGCCAGTCTCGAGCATCCCGCAGCCTTCTTTTGCGCCGAGTATGCGGTGCACCAGTCCTTGCCGGTCTACTCCGGTGGCCTGGGCGTGCTGGCCGGCGACATCCTCAAGGCGGCGTCTGACCTGGCGCTTCCGATGGTGGCAGTCGGGCTGATGTACCGCCATGGCTACTTCCGCCAGCGCATCGACCAGGGCGGCTACCAGCACGAATACTGGGTCGACACCGACGCCGCCCGCGTTCCCGCCGCCAGCTTGCGGGCCAAAGACGGTTCCCCACTAAGGGTTGCCGTCCCCGTCTGCGGCCGGCAGGTGCAATGCCAGGTATGGCGCGTCAACGTTGGGCGTGTCGGTCTGCTGCTGCTGGATACCGACATTCCCGACAACGACGTGCCGGACCGCTTCATCACCTCCCGACTGTATGTCGGGGACCCGCAGGTGCGTATGGCTCAGTACGTGGTGCTGGGCATCGGTGGCGTGCGGGTGCTCCGCGAGCTTGGCATCGAGCCAGCGGTCGTGCACCTCAACGAGGGGCACGCCGCATTCGCGTCCCTTGAACTCGCCCACAGCGAGTTGCTAAACGGCGCCGAGAGCCTCGACGACGCGTTCGCAAGCGCCCGACGCAAGACCGTGTTCACGACCCACACGCCGGTGCCAGCCGGCAACGAAACCTACCCGGCTCAGCAGGTCAAGGACATGCTCGGCGCCGCCAGCGCCGAACTCGGAGTCGACCTCGACGAACTGATCCGTCGCGGGCGCACCAGCCCCGACGATGAAAGCGAACCGTTCGGCGTAACGCAGTTCGCGCTGCGCTCAAGCCGCAGCGCCAACGGTGTCGCGGCCCGCCACGGCGAGGTCGCCCGCCAGATGTGGAATGGAATGTGGCCCGGGCGGCCCGTCGAAGCGGTGCCTATCACCTCGGTGACCAACGGCGTGCACATCCCGACCTGGCAGGGAAGGCCGATGCGCGTCCTGCTTGACCGCCACCTCGGTCCGGCGTGGGTGGCGCAGGCCACCGACCCCCGCACCTGGCAGGCCGTGCAGGACATCCCCGACGAGCAATTGTGGGCGGCACGCTGCGAGCAGCGGCAGGCGCTCATCGACGTCGTGCGCATGCGCAGCATCACCCAGCGGTTGGGGCGGGGAGAAGACAGCGAGTTCGCTCGCGCCGCCGCCCAGACGCTCTCGCCCGAGGCGCTGACCGTCGGGTTCGCCCGCCGTCTTGCCACCTACAAGCGCCTTGACCTGCTGCTGGCAGACATGGACCGGATGGTCGCCCTGCTTGAGTCCGGGGAGCGCCCGGTGCAGCTGATCATCGCCGGCAAAGCGCATCCCAAGGATGAACAGGGCAAGCAGCTAGTCTGCCGGCTGTTTGAGAATCGCTACCGTCCCGAGTTCGCCCGCCGGGTCGTGTTTCTGGACGACTACGACATACGTCTGGGCGCGTTGCTGACTAGTGGCTGCGATGTGTGGGTCAACCTCCCCCGACCCCCGCTTGAGGCGTCCGGCACCTCGGGCATGAAGTCGGCCCTCAACGGGGGTCTGCAACTGTCGGTGCTCGACGGCTGGTGGCCAGAGGCGTACGACACCACCAACGGCTGGGCCATCGACGGCACCGTCGACGCCGACCATGGCGCCCAGGACGCCCGCCACGCCAGCGAGTTCTACCGACTGCTGGGGGAGGAGGTCGCACCGCTTTACTACTCGCGTGAGGACGGATTGCCGGTCCGCTGGCTCCAGATGGTCCGCAGGTCACTGATGACCTGCGGCCCCGGTTTCGGCGCCGCGCGGATGGTCTTGAACTACGCGAACCTCATCTATCCGGACGGCGAAGAGCGTTAGCGGGCGTGTGGCGCAGGTGCCAGTCGAAGCGAGTGTGCCGGCGACGACGGGGCGGCGGCATTCCGTTCCCCCGCGGTTCAGCTTGTAGCTGAGCAAGGCACGGAGGTCTGAACCTCTGCGCATCTCTTCCGCATTGCCCTTCTGGGGAGAGGACGTGGACCGCCAGGGAGTTGCATACTCCCGGACGATGGCAACGGGCGGGCCATGGGCCGAGTACTTCCACGCCGAGCATGGCGGTGGCTTGACGCGGTCGAGGACGTCGAGCTGAGGGGCTAGGCGATGCGTCTCGGGGTCCGGCCGACCGTCTATGAGATCAACACCGCAGTGTGGCTCCGGCGGCTCGGTCACGAGTGGGGGCGCCCGCTTGGGCTGGGCGAGGTTCCGCGGTCCGAGTGGGACGTGCTGGCGGCGCTGCCGGTCGACGCGGTGTGGCTGATGGGTGTGTGGCAGCGGAGCCCCGTTGGCCGCGCGCTGGCTGCCGATCCCGGGCTGGTTGCCGGCTATCGCGCAGCGCTGCCTGACTTGCGTGAGGACGATGTGATCGGTTCGCCTTATTGCGTGGGCGACTACGTCGTGGACGAGCGCTTCGGCGGACGGGACGGGCTGGCGGCGGCGCGCGAGCAGCTGGCGGATCGGGGCTTGGCGTTGATCCTCGACTTTGTGCCAAATCACGTCGCGTTAGACCATCCGTGGGTCACGGATCGCCCGCAGTGCTTTTTGACCGGCAGTGAGGAGGAGCTTGCGTTGCACCCGGAGGCGTTCGTGGGGATCGCCGGTGGCGTGTTCGCAAAGGGGCGCGACCCGTACTTTGCGCCCTGGCAGGATGTCTTGCAGCTGAATGCGTTCTCGCCGGCGCTGCGAGATGCTGCCGCGGAGACGGTGATCGCGATCGGTGATCAATGCGACGGCGTTCGTTGCGACATGGCGATGCTGATGACCAACGAGGTCTTCGCGCGCACGTGGGGCGACCGGGCCGGGCCCGGCCCAGCGGACGACTACTGGCCGACGCTGATCGGTCGCTGCAGGCAGGCGCATCCGGATCTCCTGTTCATCGCCGAGGTGTATTGGGAGATGGAGTGGGCCCTGCAGCAGCAAGGGTTTGATCAGTGCTACGACAAGCGGCTCTACGATCGGCTCGTCCACGACCCGCCCGAGTCGTTGCGCGGCCACTTGCAGGCCGATGCTTCCTATCAGGAGCGCCTGATCCGGTTTATCGAGAACCACGACGAGCCGCGAGCGGCGGCGACCTTCGGGGCTGCTCAAGCCCGGGCGGCCGCGGTCGTGATGTCCACGCTGCAGGGTGCGCGCTTGTATCACGATGGTCAGTTGGAGGGTCGTCGGACGCGCGTTCCGGTGCAGCTTGGGCGGGGGCCGGGGGAGCCACGGGATAGTGATCTGCGCGCGTTCTATGACCGGTTGTTGCGGGCGGTTGCCGACGCGCAGTTGCGAAGCGGTGATTGGCGGCTGTGCGAGTCCGCTTGTTGGTCTGAGGAGGATGACTCTGTTCGGCAGCTGGTTGCTTGGTGCTGGTCAAGCTCGGACGCGCGCTATCTGGTGGTGGTGAACTTGTCGCCGGATGGCGCCAGGGGCCGGGTGCGTTTGCCGTGGCGCGACTTGGGCGGAGGAGTGTGGAGGCTGGTTGACAGGCTGAGCGGGGAATGCTTTGAGCGCTCGGGCGAGGAGCTGGCGGGCGAGGGCTTGTGCGTCGCGCTTGAGGCGTGGGGATCGTACTTTCTGGCCGTTGAGCGGTGAGTGGCTGGAGCGTGGAGTGGGCGCGGATGACCGGTGCCCGGATGGGATCGGCCGGGGTGTCGAGCGGGCGGGACTAGGCTGCGGGCGCGAGAGGTGCGATGATCGTGGTGATGCGCGGTGATGAGGAGCTTGGTGTTAGGGCTGCTGATCTTGCCGGGCGGCTGCCGGGCGCGCTGGCGCCGTTGGCTCGGATCGCTTATAACTATCGCTGGTGCTGGTACGCGGGCGGCAAGGAGGTGTTTCGCTCGATCGATCAGAGTCGCTGGGGGTTGTGTGGCAAGAATCCGGTTCGGTTGCTGCAGGAGGCGTCGGGTGAGGCGCTAGCGCGGGCGGCGGGTGATCCGGCTTTGCTTGCTCGGGTGGCGTCGCTTGAGGACGCGTTCGCGGTGGACTTGGGGCGGGTGCGGTGTTTCTGAGTTCGCGATAGTTGCCCTGGGCTGCGCCCACCCGCGGCGGGTGAAAATGGGTGGCAGGGCGAGGGCTGTCGCGCGGCGAACTGGTCGGGGTTGTCTGCCGATCGCCGCAATCTCTCTGGTGCCTGTGAGCCCGTCGATAGTTTGGCGTGGGAGCCTCGCCCGGATCCCGGGACTGTTGCCGTGAGCACGCTCTTCAGACTCGTCTGTTTCCGAGGCCCCTGGCGGATAACGAGAGTTGTCGATCGAGCCGAGGAGGCCGTAGATGGATGTGATCGTGGAGCGCCCGGCGGCGCTGGATGTGCACAAGGAGCAGGTGACCGCATGCGTGCGGGTGCCGGGAGCGGATGGGTCCCGTGCGCAGGAGGTGCGCGAGTTCAAGACCACGGTCGGCGGGTTGCTGGTGTTGCACGATTGGCTGGAGGCACACGGGGTCACCCGGGTGGCGATGGAGGCGACCGGCGTGTATTGGAAGCCGGTGTGGGCGATCCTGGAGGATGACTTCGACTGCCTGCTGGTCAACGCCCGGCACGTGAAGAACCTCCCCGGCCGCAAGACCGACGTCAAGGACGCCGAATGGCTCTGTCAACTGCTGGAGGCGGGGCTGCTGCGGGCGAGCTTCGTGCCGCCCAAGCCGATTCGGCGGCTGCGGAACTTCACCCGCTACCGGACCGCGCAGGTCAAGGAGCGCCAGCGCGAGGCCAACCGCCTGCACAAGGCGCTGGAGGACACCGGAATCAAGCTCGACTGCGTGGTCACCGACATCCTCGGCAAGTCCGGTCGCGCGATGCTCGACGCGTTGTGCGAGGGCACCACCGACCCGGACATCCTGGCCGAGCTGGCGAAGGGCCGGCTGCGCGCGAAGATCCCCGCGCTACGGGAGGCGCTGGAGGGCCGCTTCGACACCCACCACGCGCTGTTGATCGGCGCGATCCTCGCGCACTTGGACTTCCTCGATGAGCAGATCCAACGGCTCTCCGACGCGATCGAGGAGCAATTGCGCCCTTTCCAGGCGCATGTTGAGCTGCTGCGCTCGCTCACCGGGATCGAGACCCGCACCGCGCAGAACATCCTCGCCGAGATCGGCACCGACATGTCGGTGTTCCCGACCGCCGGCCACTGCGCCTCGTGGGCAGGCCAGTGCTCGGGCAACGACCAGTCCGCCGGCAAGCGCCGCTCCGGCAAGACGCGCAAGGGCTCCAAATGGCTCAACGACGCGCTCAAGAACGCCGCCATGTCCGCGATCAGAACCAACGACAGCTACCTCCAGGCCCAGTACCAGCGGCTCCGGCCCAGGATCGGCCACGGTCGTGCGCTCGGCGCGGTCAAGCACTCGATCATCTGCGCGATCTGGCACATGCTCACAAACGGCGAGCTGTATAACGACCTCGGCGGCGATTACTTCCGCAGACGCGACCCCGAGCGACAGACCCGACGCCTCGTCGCCCAGCTCGAGCGCCTCGGCCACAAGGTGACACTCGAGGAGCTGCCGCAGGCCGCCTGAACCCCCAGCGCTGGCGCGACCCGACGGCTATTTTCCCTTCAGAGCGGCCGACGCCTCTAACCCAATGCTGAGCGTGGTGTCGGGACTGGTTGGTGGGTGTTCGGAGCGAGCTCCGAGGCGTCATCCGTGCCGGGTTCCGCCGGCGTCCGTGCCGGCGGGCGACCCCCTCAAAAGCGCCCCTCTTCCCCAGGGGAGCGTGGGTTTGTTCGATGCTGTGGAGGTCGCTCATTTCTTGTTGGCTCGATTCTGCTTGATCCGCTCGGCCGGTGCGCGGCGCATCCCGGCGGCGCGGGCGCGGCGGATGCCGGGCCCGCGGCCGTGGTGCTCGTCATCGGGGGTGAGGTAGCCGATGCTGGCGTGGAGGCGGACGGTGTTGTACTCGGTGCGGATGCGGGCGAGTTCGGTGTCGAGCACGGCCGGGTCGGTGATGCCGGTCAGGTGTGGCCAGTCGCCCTTCAGGTGGCTGAAGAACGATTCGACGTGCGCCTGGTCGGTCGGGGTGCCGGGCCGGCCGTGATGCTGGGCGATCGCCATCAGCGCCATGAACTGGCGGGTGTCGATCGCGGTCATCTCGGCGCCGTTGTCAGACCAGGCGACCAAGATCGGACCGTCCTCGTCATCGTCGCGGAGCGGCAGCCCGTCCGCTCCGAGCAGTTCCTGGTCCTCGAGCGCGCGGGCGAACAGCAGCTGCACCTGGGTGTGCGTCTGCTCGCTGGTGAGCAGGTAGCCGATCCAGTAGCGGGTGACGACGTCAACGATCGCGTACGCGACCCGCTTGCAACGAGTGAAGTGGGTCGCGTCCCATATCCAGATCCGGTTCTTCTCCCACGGAACCTGCGGCATAGCAGGCAAAACCGGGCGCGGGCGGAACCGCTCACCGGGCAGCTGCACGAGGTGCTTGAGCGCCACGCGCAGCACTGTGGAGGGCGAGACGAACACCACGCCGATGTAAGAGCCGCGGTGCGCGAGCTTACGATGCGACCGATCGACCGGACCCCAAGTCTCGATCAGATCGAGGATCGCCTGCTCCTCCCACGCCAGCAGCCCGTGCACCGCGCCGCCGCCGGGATCGCGGTCCACCAGCGTCCCGGTGTCCCGCAGCCGCTGCCGCCAGCGGTGGCGTGCGGACGTCGGCGAGATCGAGCACCCGGCACGCTCTGGCGTGCGCCCAGCCGTCAGCGACGGCCTGATCGATCAGCCCCAGCAGCTCGAGCTTGGTCTCCGCGCTCACGCGCGTGGGGACCGGGCCGAAAAGCCCGAGCGTTGCCTTCCCCGGTGCAAGCTCAGCTCGACCGCCAACTCCTTCAGCGCCTCCGACAGCCGACCGTTCTCCGCCAACGCCTCCTCCAACTCGACCTGCTCAGGAGAGGGCATCCGCCCCGGCTTCGATGCCGCGAACGCCGCCAGCGCCGCGTCCTTGGCCAGCTGCCTGATCCAGATCACCGTACTCACATCGACGTTCCACTTGCGGGCTGCATCGACCTGCGAGAGCTGCTGCCAGCAGACCTCGAGGAACACCTCCCACTTCTCCTCCGGCGACAGCTGCCGACGCTTGCGCCACTTGCCGTTCTCCATCATCACATCCTCCTGGTCGAGAGCCCCAACAGCCAACCAGAATTGGTGTGAAAAACGACCCGACCTCTGAAGGGAAAATAGCCGTCGGGTCGCGCCAGCGCTGGGGGTTCAGGCGGCCTGCGGCAGCTCCTCGAGTGTCACCTTGTGGCCGAGGCGCTCGAGCTGGGCGACGAGGCGTCGGGTCTGTCGCTCGGGGTCGCGTCTGCGGAAGTAATCGCCGCCGAGGTCGTTATACAGCTCGCCGTTTGTGAGCATGTGCCAGATCGCGCAGATGATCGAGTGCTTGACCGCGCCGAGCGCACGACCGTGGCCGATCCTGGGCCGGAGCCGCTGGTACTGGGCCTGGAGGTAGCTGTCGTTGGTTCTGATCGCGGACATGGCGGCGTTCTTGAGCGCGTCGTTGAGCCATTTGGAGCCCTTGCGCGTCTTGCCGGAGCGGCGCTTGCCGGCGGACTGGTCGTTGCCCGAGCACTGGCCTGCCCACGAGGCGCAGTGGCCGGCGGTCGGGAACACCGACATGTCGGTGCCGATCTCGGCGAGGATGTTCTGCGCGGTGCGGGTCTCGATCCCGGTGAGCGAGCGCAGCAGCTCAACATGCGCCTGGAAAGGGCGCAATTGCTCCTCGATCGCGTCGGAGAGCCGTTGGATCTGCTCATCGAGGAAGTCCAAGTGCGCGAGGATCGCGCCGATCAACAGCGCGTGGTGGGTGTCGAAGCGGCCCTCCAGCGCCTCCCGTAGCGCGGGGATCTTCGCGCGCAGCCGGCCCTTCGCCAGCTCGGCCAGGATGTCCGGGTCGGTGGTGCCCTCGCACAACGCGTCGAGCATCGCGCGACCGGACTTGCCGAGGATGTCGGTGACCACGCAGTCGAGCTTGATTCCGGTGTCCTCCAGCGCCTTGTGCAGGCGGTTGGCCTCGCGCTGGCGCTCCTTGACCTGCGCGGTCCGGTAGCGGGTGAAGTTCCGCAGCCGCCGAATCGGCTTGGGCGGCACGAAGCTCGCCCGCAGCAGCCCCGCCTCCAGCAGTTGACAGAGCCATTCGGCGTCCTTGACGTCGGTCTTGCGGCCGGGGAGGTTCTTCACGTGCCGGGCGTTGACCAGCAGGCAGTCGAAGTCATCCTCCAGGATCGCCCACACCGGCTTCCAATACACGCCGGTCGCCTCCATCGCCACCCGGGTGACCCCGTGTGCCTCCAGCCAATCGTGCAACACCAGCAACCCGCCGACCGTGGTCTTGAACTCGCGCACCTCCTGCGCACGGGACCCATCCGCTCCCGGCACCCGCACGCATGCGGTCACCTGCTCCTTGTGCACATCCAGCGCCGCCGGGCGCTCCACGATCACATCCATCTACGGCCTCCTCGGCTCGATCGACAACTCTCGTTATCCGCCAGGGGCCTCGGAAACAGACGAGTCTGAAGAGCGTGCTCACGGCAACAGTCCCGGGATCCGGGCGAGGCTCCCACGCCAAACTATCGACGGGCTCACAGGCACCAGAGAGATTGCGGCGATCGGCAGACAACCCCGACCAGTTCGCCGCGCGACAGCCCTCGCCCTGCCACCCATTTTCACCCGCCGCGGGTGGGCGCAGCCCAGGGCAACTATCACGAAGTCAGACGCAAACCCCCTTCTGCGCCAGCCGAATGCTCAACGACTACCTCGACCGAATCTACACCCCAACGACAACCGGCGCCTAACCCAACCAACAGTGCTCACCACCCCGAACCCGGTCTAGCCAGCACAGTCGCAGACGCAACGCGTGTGGCGTATGCGCCGGTCCCTGGAAGGAAACGGCTCCCGGGGTCTGAGGCCCCAGCCGCCCCTGGATGTAGGATCAGTGGATGTTGGTTCGCTGGGGGATCCGCCTTGGTACCTCACTAATCGGCATCGCGGTCGGACTGATTCTCTCGGGCGCGGTGCTGAGCAAATTCTCGATCGACGCCGCGGCCGTCGTTCAGGCAACCCTCTTGTTCTGGGTGGTGCATCTCGTGGTGCAGGTACTCGCCCTCAAAGTGCTCGTGCGTGAGCCGTCGGTGGCACTGGCCGGATTGCTCGCGCTCGCTTCGACAATCGTCGCATTGATCATCGTCAGCGCGGTCGTTAGTGGACTTACGATCCATCGCTTCCAGACATATGTGCTAGCGACTGTGATCATCTGGATCACTACGTCGGCCGGCGACTTGATCGGCCGCCGGATGATCCGAGCGCGACGCAAAGAGCGCGCACAGCGCTAGGCACGACGAGCCACGTCGCTTTGGGGTGCAAGCCGGCTGGTTTCACGCGGCGCGGAAGACTCGAAAGTCACCACTCACCGTGTTGCCGCGGACAACGACTGTCGCGCCGGGCTCGTCGCCGGGCGTATCTGAGAGCGGGACCTCTGAGCTGAGCTCGCCGGAGGCCGATCCCGCGTCCACGTCGATGCTCGTTCCGGGAGCGATGCCGAGCTCGACGTCGCCGGAGACGCTCTGCACAGTCACCTTGCCCTCTCGCACCGAGTCAACGTGCACGTCGCCTGAGACTGACTTCACCGATACGGAGCCGTCGACCGAGTCGGCGCCGACGTCACCTGACACTGTCCGCACGGTCAGGTCGCCGGTGACTCGGGGCAGGCGCACGTCGCCGCTCACGGTCTTAGCGCTCGCGTTGCCGTCGAGCTCGCCCGTGACCCGGATGTCACCGGAGGCGGACTTCGTCTCGAGCCCGGCGAAGGTGCCGTCGAGCGCCCCGTCGCCCGAGGCGGTCACGATCTCGACACGAGTGTGGTGCGGGACGCGGGCGCGCACCCGCAGCGATCCGTCGAACCGGCCGAAGAAGCGGGTGAACGTCTTCCGTTGCGGTTCGACAACGAGCCGGTCGCCGACGAGTTCGACCTTCGTCGCGTCGACGAGCTTCTGCGAGCCCACGAGCGTCACCGTCGACTCGCCGCCGTCGACCGTCGCGACATCAACGTCGGCGACGGCGACCTTGACCTCGAGCCGGACGGGCCGCGGCGTGGGGAAGCGTTGCTCGACCATCGTCAGACCCCCTTCGCCGACGGTTCAGGGAAGCCGGAGGGATCGTCCTGGGTCTGCCGTGGCGTTGCGGCGGCGGCAGTGGGGACGCGGGACGCGAACATGGGACTCCTTTCAGCTCCGGCCATAGCCGGTGAGGCGGCGGCTGCCGCCGGTGGATGAACGCGGCTCGAGCACGCGGTTGAGTGCTTGCACGAGCCAGGTATTTACGGAGACGCCGTTGGTCGCAGCGGCCTCCTCAACGCGGGACTTCAGGCTCTCCGGTAGGCGCAGGGTGATCCGGGCGCTGAAGACCTCGTCGGCCGCTTCGGCAGGCGCCGGGTCCGCATCGTTGACGTGAACGAGCTCCAGGTCGCCGCCGGCGCGGGCGCTGCTCAGCGACCCGGAGGTGCTGTTCCTCGACGAGCCGACCGCCGGACTGGATCCGGTCGCCACTCGAGACGTCCATGAGTTGATCGCCGCGCTCGGCCGCAGCGGTGTGACGATCTTCCTTACGACGCATCGCCTGGAGGAGGCCGAGCGCCTCTGCGACCGCGTCGCCATCCTGAACACAACCTTGCGCACGATCGGGCGTCCCGACGAACTCCGCGACCAGCTGTTCGCCAAGGCGCTCTCGGTTAGGATCCTCGCCCCGCTCGCACACCCGGACAGCGTCTTCGCCGGCCTCCCGGCCGTCGACAGCTGGCACGACGACGGCTCGGGTACCTGCGTCCTGGCCGTGTCCGACTCGGCAGTTGCCGCACCGGGAGTCACCCGGGCGCTCGTGGCAGCCGGCGCCGACGTGCTGTCGATCGGCGAATCGCGCCACTCACTCGAGGACGTCTACCTCGAGCTGATCGGCGAGGACGTGGAGGCGGGGCGGACATGAAAGTGAACAAGAGGCGCGTCCGGGCCATCTTCCGGAAAGAACTCCGGGAGTACCGACGTAACCGCTCTTTGGTCGTCGGGACGATGGCCGTCCTCCCGCTCATCTTCCTCATCCAACCACTGATCCAAGTCTTCGCCCTGCCCGCGTCGGCGTCGGCGTCGAGCACACTCGAGCACGAGCATCCTCTGCTGTACATGCTGGCCATTCCGGCGATCGTGCCGGTACTGGTCGCCGCCTACACGGTCGTCGGCGAGCGTCAGCAAGGCCCGCTCGAGCCGGTCCTCACGACGCCGATTCGTCGCGAGGAGCTCCTACTTGGGCAAGGCGCTGGCGACTCTCATCCCGTCGGTGGCGATCGCGTACGAGGTCTACGCCTTCTTCCTCGTCTGCGTCGAGCTCTTCGCACGACCGGGCGTGGCGCCGGCGCTCATCCGCGGCCCGGACATACTCGCCCAGCTGATCTTCACCCCGCTCATCGCGGCCTGGTCGATCTGGATCGGCATCGCGATCTCGGCCAGATCGAGCGACGTCCGTGTCGCACAGCAGCTCGGCATGCTCGCGAGTCTCCCGACGGTCACGGTGACATCGCTGATCGCATTCAACGTGATCCACGCGACGCTCGGCCTGGCCCTCGCCCTTGCGGCTGTGCTGCTGCTCGCCAACAGACTCGGCTGGCGGATCACCTCGGCCATGTTCGACCGCGAACGGCTCATCACAAGTACCAACTGACACGTGCGATCCCCTGCGCCCGCACGGCCAGCACATCGCCAGGATGGCGGGCAATCTGCAGCTCGACATCAGCGGCAGCTTCGCGTTCACCTGGCCAGATTGCGCAGACCCTCCAGGGCATGGGCGCGAACCCCTGGGTGGTGCTCGGGCTCAACGGGACCGGCGACTACACCTTCGTCGGCCTCGACGGCCTGCACGCGCTCGACGGCCCCAACGCCGGGGCGGAGCTCAGCCAGGTCGAGACCGGCGCTGCATCGGCCCGCCTCACCGGGGTGTTCGCGCGCAACAACCAGGGGCTGTGGCAGGCGGGCACGAACGGCAACCCCACCGCCACCAACGGCCCGGCCGCGTTCGAGCCCGCCCTGACGAAGATGCTCGCCCAGCCGCCCCAGCCGTTCCCAGCCTTCGACACCCCAGATCAACGACTTCAGGACCGACCCCGGGCAGGGCTGGGGACTCAACCCTCAAAACGAGCTCCAGCTGCAACAGTCGATGTCGCGCTCGCTGGGCCAGTACATTTACCGCACGATGCTGCCCACCCTGTTCTCGGCCTATCAGTGCGTGGTCCCGCAAGTGCCGCCTGGCAACAATCCCTGGTTTTCATGGAAGTCGTCATGGCGGGGCTTCGCCACCCGCGGGGGATGAAATCTGTGTCAAATTGACGTTGCGCCATGCGGCGGCCGGGCCGGCCGCCGATCCGCGCGATCCTCGCCTCCGTGCTACTCGCCAGCAGCAGGGAAGCCGGAGACTGAAGGCGGGCACCTGCTCACGGACGAAGGGAGGGCTGTCGCACTGAGCCGGGAGTGCACCCGAGCCGCTCGGCGCCCGAGGCCTCGGCTTGTGAGGACCTCACAACGATGGCGGCCGGCAACGCCGGACGGATCGACCGCCGCTCGGCCAAGAATTGCGACAGGGCGGGACGACCGCGACCTCGCTCATCGTGCGCGAACGTCGCCGCCAGCAGCTCCTCGTCGGCTTCATCGGCGATCAGCACGTCGTGCTTCTCCAACGCCCAATCGATCCCCGCGCGGTTGCCCATTGATCCTCCTTCGGACGATTCGACGGCGCCCCGACCTGGAGGTACCGTTGGGGGTGCTCATGGACAAGGCCCTCAACCGGGCTACGTCCTGTCGACGCTCGAGGCACCTCACCACCGCGCGGGAGGGGCCGGCCTCTTGGTGGCCCTGCGACAAGGGCAAGCAAACGAGGCCCTCTCCCGGCGGCGGTCGAGGCAACCCCAGCTTGCCCTATGAGCAAGCGTCGCGGCCCAGCCGAGGGGACGCCTCCTACCCGACGTGGCAATGCGGCAGCGACCACATCGGTAAGTGAGCCGGGGTCGGGTTGTGCGGTTTCGGGCGGTGTGGCGTGAATCGAAATCAGCCGGGCGTGCCCACGTCGTGTCGCGCCGGCCGTTCACTAGTCGAGGTAGCTGACGACGTCGCTGCGGGGGGCGCGCTCGGGCGGCGCCTTCTCCTGGCGCGGCCAGCCGAGGTGGATCAGCGCGACGAATCGCTCGTCGTCGCGGATTCCTAAGGCGTCGCGGCCTTCCGGTGTCCGCAGAACCTGGGGCGTTCGCCAGTAGCCCGCCAGCCCGCGCCCGTGAGCGCCGAGCAGAACCGCGTAGGCGGCGCAGGCGGTGGCGCAGAGGTCCTCTTGATCCTGGACCGGATCGCCAGCGCGCATCTGCGTAACAGCTACCAGCGTGGGTGCACGGTCGAGCTTCGCGGCGGCGCCGGGGCCGGCGGCTTGCTTGACCCGCTGCAGCGCGCCCGGCCCGAGCACGCGGAAGCGCCACGGATTCGTGAGGTGGTGATTCGGCGCCCACCGCGCGAGCTCCAGCAGCTCGTCCAGCAGCGCCCGGGGAAGCGGCTCGGAGGCGAACACCTTGTGGGTGCGCCGCTCCCGGATCGCGTGTTCGACGTTCATCGCCCACACAGTAGCCGCGGGCTTGCGGAGGTTCGGCCGCGTAGCCCCTGACCGCGGCGCAAGGAGATGCATCGCACCTGGCCGGGCGGCAACGGCAAGCGCGGCTTCTCACGTGAGCAGGGCAGCCGGCAGGCACACTTTCCGACCCACCTGCTCGCGGACACCATGCTCTGCGGCTCGTGCGCCACCATCGCGCAGGTGAGCGGCAAGAGCGGCGGTTCCCAAGGTGATCATCGAGGCGGTCGAGGAACCGATCGCGGATCCGGAGGACATCGGCGCTGCGCGGTAGCCGCGAGAGGATCTTCTGTCCGCCACCGATCGAGTGGATTAGGGACCGGCTCGCCAACATCAAGGAGGTCCTGGAGCAGCGGACCGCCCGATCGGCCCAGATCCCCCGCAATCTGTTGGGCCCAATCCGACTTGAGCTGCAAACGCCGGACATCGGCCGCCCCTTTTACCGCGCCGTCACGACCCTCGACGGACTCGCCCAAATAGAACCGCCCTCCAGTGCGGAGGGCAGTTCAAATTCTTTGCGAAGGTGGAGACGGCGGGAATCGAACCCGCGCAAGGTTCCCTCCGAAAGCCGCCCCGAAGAGCGGCTCTTCCGACAGCCTATTGGCTCAGGTCTCTGGTGTGATCGTCAAGAGCCAGTTTTGGCCTTCGGTAAGCACCTGCACATCGTGACGGGTGCCAGCATCGACGACGGTCTGCCCGAGGTGACCCTCCCCGGCAAGGGCTCTCGCCGAGCGCTGCCTCGACGAGCAGATCGCCGCGATCCTCGCCCGCCAAGGACGGCGCCCCGGTGCCGCCAACCCATTCGCCGCCCACCGCGTCGCCTGGCTGTTGCGCCCACCACAAGTCCCCGCCGCTCCCGTCCGACCCACCGACCACGATGGGGATATGGTCACGATCGCGAAAGCCGGCAGCGAACTCGGCGTGTCCACCGCCACCGTGCATCCGTGGCTGCGGGAAGGGTTCATCACCGGCGAGCAGATCACCCCCGGCCGGCCCCGGTCGTCGACCAGCTCGCCGAACTCGACATCCGCTGGCCTAACGTCTAGATCGTCTTCTGTGAGACCCGCCAGTTGGTCGAGGAATGGACCTATACCGGTTCCCGCCCGCCGCCCACGCATGGGCCGACAACGAGACCGCCTCGATCGAGCGGCTCACACCATTGGCCGCAGCAGCCGCCACGACCGAGCTCGCCCAAGCGCCAGACGCACCAGAGCCCTCTACCGCCGAAGTCCGGATGGGCGCGCGCCACTGGTCTTGCCATCGGCAGAATGGTCGCCGTGACCCTTCAGTCCCCTTCGCCGCACGCGCCCAAGAGCCAATCGGTGCTGGAGGCGGTGCTGAAACGGATCACCTACGCCAACGAGGACACCGGCTACACCATCGCCCGAGTGGCCACTGAGCGGACCGGCCCGGATCTGCTGACGGTGGTGGGGCCGCTGCTGGGCGCCCAGGTCGGGGGAAAGCCTGCGCCTGGCCGGGCGCTGGAGCAGCCATCCCAAGTACGGCAAGCAGTTCCAGGCGCACTCCTACACCACCGTGCTGCCGGCGACCATCCAGGGCATCCGCCGCTACCTGGGTTCAGTGATGATCAAGGGGATCGGCCCGATGATGGCCGAGCGGATGGTGACGCATTTCGGCGCCGAAATCCTGAGCATCATCGAAGAGCAGCCCGGCCGGCTGATCGAGGTGCATGGACTGGGACCCAAACGGACCAAGAAGATCGCCGACGCGTGGGAGGAGCAGAAGGCGATCAAGGAAGTGATGGTGTTCCTGTCCGGCGTCGGGGTGTCCACGTCGCTGGCCGTGCGGATCTACAAGAAGTTCGCGGACACCTCCATCTCGGTGGTGCGCAACGAGCCATACCGGCTGGCGTCAGAGGTGTGGGGCATCGGATTCAAGACCGCCGACACCATCGCCAAAGCGGTCGGGATCCCCCACGACAGCCCGCAGCGGATCAAAGCGGGGCTGCAGTACACCCTGTCGCAAGCCGCAGACAACGGGCACTGCTACCTCCCCGAGCCTAACCTGATCGGCGAGGCCGCCAAGAACCTGCAAGTCGACCGGGAGCTGATCGGCCCCTGCCTGGATGAGCTCGTGGCCGACGAGGGCGCCGTCCGTGAACCGGTGCCGGCCAGCGACGATGCCATCGGCAGTACCGTTCCGGCGGTATATCTGGTGCCGTTTCACCGGGCCGAGTGCTCTCTCGCGGGTGGGCTGCTGTACCTCCTGAAGTCCAGGCAAGAGCGGCTGCGCGCATTCGCGCACGTGGACTGGCACACGGCGCTGGGCTGGTTACGGAGCCAGGCCGGGCAGGACCTGGCAGCCGGGCAGCTCGAGGCGGTCAAGCTCGCGCTCAGCAGCAAGGTGGCGGTGCTCACCGGCGGGCCGGGCTGCGGCAAGAGCTTCACTATCCGCTCCGTCGTCAAGCTCGCCACGGCCAAGAAGGCCACCGTGGTGCTGGTCGCGCCCACCGGCCGGGCCGCCAAGCGGCTGGCCGAGCTGACCGGCCACGAAGCCTTCACCGTTCACCGGCTGCTGGAGCTGCAGCCCGGCGGCGACCCCAAATACGACCGCGCCAACCCCCTGGACGCCGATCTGGTCGTGGTCGATGAATCCTCGATGATGGACGTGATCCTGGCCAACAAGCTCATCAAGGCGATCCCGCCCGGAGCGCACCTGCTGCTCGTCGGCGACGTCGACCAGCTCCCCTCCGTCGGCGCCGGCGAAGTACTGCGCGACCTGCTCGCCGCCGACGCGATCCCGCGGGTGCGCCTCACCCAGATCTTCCGCCAAGCCCAGCAGTCCGGGATCGTCGTCAACGCCCACCGCATCAACCGCGGCCAGCCGCCGCAGCTCACCGGCTTCGGCGACTTCTACTGGTTTGTCTGCGAGCCCTCCGAGGACTCCGGGCTGCAGGCAACGGAGGCGCCAAACTCCTGGTGGACATCGTCGCCCGCCGCATCCCCGCCAAATTCGGGCTCGATCCGGTCCGCGATGTCCAAGTGCTCACCCCGATGCACCGCGGACCCGCCGGAGCGGGCAACCTCAACACCCTGATGCAAGAAGCACTCACTCCCGAGCGCGACGGGACGCCGGAGAAGCGCTACGGCGGGCGCGTGTTCCGCGTCGGGGACAAGGTCACCCAGCTGCGCAACAACTACAACAAAGGCAAGGCCGGAATCTTCAACGGCACCGTCGGGGTCCTCACCGGCCTGTCGCTGCAAGAGCAGACCCTCACCGTGCTCACCGACGAAGACGAGCCAGTCGACTACGACTTCGCCGAACTCGATGAACTCGCCCACGCCTACGCCGTCACCATCCACCGCTCCCAAGGCAGCGAATACCCCGCTGTCGTCATCCCGCTCACGACCTCGTCCTGGATGATGCTGCAACGCAACCTGCTCTACACCGGCGTCACCCGCGCCAAGAACTCATCATCCTCGCCGGATCACGCCGCGCACTCGCCCAAGCCGTCCGCACCCCCGGAGCCGGCCGCCGCCACACCGCACTCACCCATCGACTCCGTCCCGTCGAGTAGGCGAGCGAACCCCGACGCCCAGCAACGAGCAAGAGCACTCAGATGCGTCCGTAGACGGCCTACCTGCACAGACAACATGATCAGCCCAGAGGCTGGTCGGCGCTGTCCTGGACGACCGGTTCTCGTCCGACTCGGAGTTGTGGCCGGCTCACACGCCGCGGCCGAGTCACGCGAACAGCACACCGCCGTCAATCATGACTGACTGGCCGGTCATATAGTTGGAGTCGGGCGACGCGAGATACGAGACGAAGGCCGCCACGTCCTCGGGCGTTTCGACGCGGCCGAGGGTGATGAGCTCGGAGAACTTGGCCAGTGCTTCCCCCTTCTGCAGCCCCATCTGCTCGGCGAGCTTCTCGTCGATGAGTTCCCACATCTTTGTGCCGACGATCCCCGGGCAATAGGCGTTGACCGTGATGCCGTGCTGCGCCCACTCCTGCGCGGCAGCCTGCGTGAGACCGCGGACGGCCCACTTGGACGCAGAGTAGTGGCCGAGCATGGCGAAGCCCTTGTGCGCGGCGATCGAGGCGGCGCCGATGATCTTGCCGCCGCCGCCCTGGACGATCATCTGCCGCGCCGCCGCCGTGTAGGACAGGAAGGTGCCGCGCAAATTGATGGACATCAACCAGTCAAACTCGTCGGGCGTGACCTCGAGCAGCGGCGCGACCCCCGCCACGCCGGCGTTGGCGACCATGACGTCGAGCCGGCCGAGCTGCTCGACCGTCGCCGCCACCATCGCGTCGACCTGGCTGGCATCGCTGACGTCGACGTCGATCGCCGCCGCTCGCCGTCCGGCGGCACGAATCTCGTCAGCTACAGCCTCCAGCTCGGAGCGCATGGATGGCAGGTCCGCCACCGCCACGTCGAGTCCGTCGCCTGCCAAGCGGACCGCAATCCCGCGCCCGATACCGCGGGCGCCCCCGGTGATCAGGGCTACGCGGCCGTCGCCGTTTCCGTTGGTGCTGCTCATGCCATCACTCCTTTCTCGGGCCTCACGGCCCGGCCTCGCCCCCGCCCCAGCTGCTCGACGGTCATCTCTTTGGGGAGGAGCATCTTCGTGTCCTTCCTTCCGCTGTTCGGACAGCGATCAACCAGCGCGAACACCGGCGAGAAAGCCCTCCAGGGTTCGATTGAAGTCGCCCGCGGCCTCCATGTGTGGCGAATGCCCGGCGCCCGGCAGGACCTTCGTCTCGGCGCCCTCGGGGGCGGCGTTGGCCTGGTCGACGGGGATGACCTGGTCCTGATTGCCCCAGATGACAAGCATCGGACTTTGGAAGGATCGAAGCTCGTCGGTGAGCACCCGCCGCTGGCGGCCGTCGGCGAACAGTCGGTCGGCGAGCGCGCGCAGCGCCTCCTGGACGCCGTCGATGCGCTTGTACTTCAGGACCTCGTCGATCATCTGGCGCGTCACGAGGTCCGGGTCGGCGAACAGCCGCTGCAGCACGGGCTTGAGCTCGCGACGGCTGGAGGCGGCGACGAAGCCCTCGATGTAGCCGCGGTCGATCTCCGCGCCCAGCCCGGCGCTGTCCACGAGCGTCAGCGAGAGCACGCGTCCCGGGTCCTCGAGCGCGAGCGCGGCGGCGACGAGCCCGCCCATGGAATGCCCGGCCAGGTGCGCGCGCTCGATGCCCTGACTATCCAGGAAGCCGCGCAGGGCGGCGACGAGGAAGCCGAGCTCGCCGTCCCCGACGTGCTTGGTAGAGCCGCCGTGGCCGGGGAGGTCAAGCGCGTAGACGGCGCGGCCGGCGGCCAGCGGCTCGACATTGAACAGCCAGTTGTTGAGGTCACCGCCGAAGCCGTGCAGCAGGACGAGCGGCTTGCCGCCCTCGCCGGTGCGCAGGAAGCGCAGCGTGCCCACGTCGACTGTCACGGTCTCCGGCGCCGGCCCCGCCTCCTCCTCGGCCTCCCCGGGCACGAAGCTCGCCTGGAAGTCGGCCACGAAGGCATCGATGTCCGCATCGGGGACGTCGGCCTCGGCGATCACGCCGAGCAGGCCGCCGACGGGGACAACGTCGCCCTCGGCGGCCACGCGCCGGCGAAGGATCCCAGCCACGGGGGCCTCGACCGCGCCATTGATCTTCTCCGTCTCGACCTCGGCCACCTCGTCACCGACGGAGAGCTCCGTGCCCTCGTTGACCAGCCACTCGAGGACCCTGCCCTCGGTCATGGACAGGCCCCACTTGGGCATGCCCAACTTCTGGATGTCCGCGCTCATCGCGCGCTGGCGGTCGCCGCGCCCGCGACCTCGCGGACGGCGTCCGCGATCTTGTCGGGCGACGGAACGTAGGCGTCCTCCAGCGTCGGGCTGAACGGCACCGGCGTGTGCGGCGGCGTAACCATCTGCGGCGGCGCCTTCAGGTCCGCGAAAGCCTCCTGCGCGACACGCGCGACGATGTCGCAGGCTATGCCGCAACGGGGGCTCGCCTCGTCGACCACGACCAGGCGCCCCGTGTTTTCGACGCTCTCCAGGATCGTGTCCTCGTCCAGCGGCGAGGTCGTGCGGGGATCGACGATCTCGCAGCTGATACCGTCCTCACGCTGCAGCTCCTCAGCGGCCTGCTCGGCGAAGTGCACCATCCGCCCCAGCGCGACCACCGTCACATCGGAGCCATCGCGTACCACGTTGGCCTCCGCAAACGGGATCACGTAGGACTCCTCCGGCACCTCGCCCTCCACGGTGTAGAGCACCTTGTGCTCAAGGAAGATCACCGGGTCGTCGTCGCGGATGGACTGGATCAGCAGCCCCTTGGCGTCGTAGGGGTTGGAGGGAATCACGACCTTCAGCCCCGGGATGTGCGTGAAGATCGGATACAGCGCCTGCGAGTGCTGCGACGCGGCGCGGATGCCTGCGCCGAACATCGCGCGGATCACCATCGGCGTGACCGCCTTGCCGCCGAACATGTAGCGGAACTTCGCCGCCTGGTTGTAGATCTGATCCAGGCAGACGCCCAAGAAGTCCACGAACATCAGCTCGGCCACCGGGCGCAGGCCCGAGGCCGCCGCCCCCGCCGCCGCGCCGATGTAAGCGGATTCGCTGATCGGCGTGTCCAGAACGCGGTCAGGGAACTTCGGGTAGAGCCCCTTGGTCACGCCGAGCACGCCGCCCCACGCGTCCTCGTCGCCGGGCGCGCCCGACCCACCCGCCACGTCCTCGCCGAACACGACAACCGCCGGGTCACGCTCCATCTCCTGGGCGAGCGCCTCATTGATCGCCTGCTGGAAGCTGATCCGTCGAGCCACAGTCTTCCCCTTTCAGTACTTGACGTAGACGTCGGCGAGCACGTCGGCCGGGGTCGGGTCCGGCGCCGCCTTCGCCTCCCGTACTGCCTCATCGATCAGCGCCTGCACCGCCCGGTCGATCTCGGTCAGCTCGTCGCGCTCGATCACGCCCGCCTCGCTCACGCGCCGCACGAACGCCTCCAGGCAGTCGCGCGTGCGCCGCAGCTCCTCCACCTCGTTCGGCGCGCGGTAGGTCTGCTGGTCGCCCTCGAAGTGCCCGAAGTAGCGGCTGACCTTGCACTCGAGGAGCGACGGGCCGCCGCCTGACCGCGCGCGCCGGATCGCCTCACCCGCCGCCTCGTGGACAGCGAAGAAGTCAAATCCGTCGATGACCACGCCCGGCATCCCGAACCCGTCGGCGCGCTTGGCGACGTCGACGCCGCTCTGGTGGAAATTGCTCGACGTCGCTTCGGCATAGCCGTTGTTCTCCACGATGAAGATGCACGGCAGGTGCCAGACGGCGGCGAGGTTCAGGCTCTCCAGGAAAGTGCCCTGGTTGGAGCCGCCGTCGCCGGTGAACGACACGGCAACCTGATCGGTCTGCTTGACCTTCGCGGTCAGCCCCACGCCGCACACCAGCGGCGGGCCGCCGCCGACGATCCCGTTGGCCCCCAGCATCCCCTTGCTCAGGTCGGCAATGTGCATCGAGCCGCCCTTGCCCTTGCACAACCCGGTCGCCTTGCCGTAAATCTCGGCCATCATCGCCTTGACATCGCAGCCCTTCGCGATCGAGTGGCCGTGGCCCCGGTGCGTGCTGGCCACGTAATCGTCGGGACGCAGATGAGCGATAACCCCAGCGGCAATCGCCTCCTCGCCGGCGTACAGGTGCACGAACCCCGGGATCTCCCCGGTCGCGAACTCCCTGTGCAGGCGCTCCTCAAACTCGCGGATCGTCCGCATCACCCGATATCCCTCGAGCAGCTGCTCCTTGGTGAGGTCTCCCGCCGCGGGCGGCGCGACTGCCGACATGTCTCTCCTCCTGTACGGGGGCACCGACTCTACCACGATCGTGGTTGCGCGGACGGGGCCTGGGCGGCGCCGCGCATCACCGCGTCGACGTCGATCGTGAGGGGACCGGGCACCAGGCGGACGGTCACCGCCTCGCCGTGCGGGCGCTCAAGCTCGCGCTCGCCGTCGAGCGCCACCGTGCCAGCGCCCGGCGCGACAGACAGCCGATCGCCCATCTCGAACACCCGGTGCTCGGCGACGCCAACCGAGACCACGAGCCCGGGGGCGAGCGGCACCGACAGCGTAACCGCGGCCTCGCGTGCGTCGCGCGCCAGGCGGACGTGCAAGCCCCGCCCGCCGCCCCGCGGCAGGGGATGCAGCATCCCGGCCACCGCCGACAGGCCGACGGCACACGGGTTCGCGAACGTCACGAACAGCTCACTGACGTCGGCCGTCCGCCACATCGCGCGAGCGCCCACGAACCGCTCGCGGCTCACCGCAACGTCGACGAGCGCAAGGTCACGCGCGCCGCGCGGAACCTCCACCACGAGCGCCGCCTCCCGCCGCAACGCGCCGGCCCCTGCGCGTCCCGCCGCGACAAGGCCGGTGGCCAGGCCGGCGACCGTCGCCTCGCGCATCTCCGGGAACACATTGTTCGTGCCAGTGGACAGCGCGCACAGCGGCACATCGCCGCACGCCTTAGCCACGACGCGGTGCGTCCCGTCCCCGCCGAACACGACGATCGCCGCCACACCCTCCCGACGCATGAGCTCGACCGCCACCGCGCTGTCGCGGGCCGTCCCGTGCAGCGCGATCGGTAGCTCGTCCACCTCGGGGACCTGTGCGGCGCCGTCGAACGCGGGCGTCGTGTGACGCGCCTGCAGGTGCCGGCGCAGCGTCGTCGACAACCCGTCCGACGCCGGCATCATAAGCACCCGCCCGACGCCCGCGGCGCCCAGACCGGCGAGCAGGCAGAAGACCATACCGGCCTTGTCGGCGTTGCCGAAGACCGACGCGCCGGCGACCAGCCGGCGGATGTCCCGCCCCGAGGCGGGGTTGGCGATTACGCCCACGCTGATGTTTGGCCACATCCTCACATCAGCCTAGGGCCAAAGACGTTGCGTGCGGGTTGCGCCCGCTGCTGTTGAGCGACGCTCAGTTTGAGCTTCAACACGCTCGTCCGCGGCACTGAGCGTGAGCATAGGCGGCGCTGCGCGTCTGTGCTCGGTGAGCGGTACGGTTCCATCGATACGCACTATCCTGGGGGGGTCCCTATCCGTAGGGGCTGAGAGGGCGCTTCTTAGCGTCGACCCGCCGAACCTGATCTGGCTCACACCAGCGAAGGGAGGACGGACATGCTCCAGCGCAGCACGTCTTCGTCCAACAGATCACCACCCGGCCACTCACCGACAGCGACGCCACGCCGCTGGCGGCGCCAATCGCGCACCTCGTCGCGCGCACCGTCATCACGTTCGCATTCGCTCTGGAGACGCCCGTGCCCCATTACTGCGTTACGTCGATCACGTGCTCCACGAACCCGTGGTGGCGGGAAGCCTGCACGGTAACGCGCTCGGATTCATGGGCTGGTTCGCCCTCATCACGCTGCCGTACGTCGTTGGCTTCGGCTCGTACGGCGTCCCGCGCCCTCTCGTCCAAACCGACTCGGAAGTGGACGACGCGGAGGTGGACGACGCGGAGCCGTCACGCGCAGACCACCCGACACTCGAATACAAGGAGATCTCCTTATGAAAGCTGCACGTTACTACGGTCCTGGCGACATCCGCATCGACGACATGCCGGAGCCGCGGACGCGTCCGGGGACGGTCAAGGTCGAGGTCGAGTGGTGCGGCATCTGCGGGACCGACCTGCACGAGTACCTCGAGGGGCCGATCTTCGCTCCGGCTGCAGACGCTCCGCACCCGCTCACCGGCGAGACGGTGCCAATTACGCTCGGTCACGAGTTCGCCGGGGTGGTCCACGAGGTGGGTGACGGTGTCGATGACGTCCACGTCGGTGACCGGGTCGTCGTCGAGCCGTACATCATCTGCGGGCATTGCGATGCCTGCGCGCAGGGCAAGTACAACGTCTGTGAGTCTCTCGGTTTCGTCGGTTTGTCGGGTTTCGGGGGAGGGTTCTCGCAGTTAGTGGTCGCGGAGCGTCGTTGGATCCACCCGCTCGGCGACCTCGGCACCGACCTCGGTGCTCTGGTGGAGCCCTTGGCAGTCGCCTACCACGCGGTCAGGTTGTCCGGCGCACAGCCCAACCACTCGGCCCTGGTCTTCGGAGCGGGGCCGATCGGACTCGTGACGACGGCGGCCCTGCATGCTTCCGGGGTGGAGCAGATCATCGTGGTGGAGCCGGCGGACGTGCGCAAGCGAAAGGCACCGATCGCCGGAGCCGACCACGTGATCGACCCGACGACCTCCGACGTGGTGGGTGAGGTGCGCGAGCTCACAAAGGGACGCGGCGCCGACGTCTCGTTCGAGTGCGCCGGAATCGACGCCGTGCTGAAGTCGGCCATACTCTCGACCCGAGCCGGCGGGACGTGCGTGAACGTCGCGATCTGGGGCCACGAGGCATCGGTGGCGATGAACGACCTCGTGTTCCACGAGGTGAACGTCCTGGGAAGCCTCGGGTACGCGAACGACCATCCCGCCACGATCGAGATGATCGCGAGCGGAAAGGTCGATCCGTTCCAGTTCATCACCGGACGGATCGCCCTTGACGACATCGTCAAGAACGGCTTCGACGAACTGATCAACAACAAGGAGGAGAACATCAAGATCCTCGTCCAGCCCTGACCGACCGGCTCCGCATGATGATCCTTGGGTCCTGGCGTACCTTGCTGCGCCCAGCTTCTCGGAATTGCCGGTTTCCGCCATGCCTTCCGAGTGACCACGACTTTTGGGTTAGCCCCGATACTTTACGTCGCAGCTCTCACTTGCCCGACCGTGGGGCGCGGCGCCGAGCGTTCCGGTCGCTGCGAGACCGCTCAGCCGGAGTGCGGGTTCGGATTGGCCGCGGTCTTGCCTTTCCGGGCGGGCTTGCGGTCGTTGTCAGCGTTCTCCTCGCCGGCCGCCTGTGTGCCGACTGCTGCTGGGGGCTTGAACTCCTCGACCGCCTCGCGCAGCCAGTCGATTAGAGACCACACGTCGGGCATCTGCTCGCGGTCGGCGATGATCCCGAAGTCCAGCTGCCCGCAGTAGCTCATCACTGTGATGTTGAGCCCCATGCCGTCGGTGATCACCGACACCGGGTAGTTGGCCTGCAGCTTCGCGCCGGCGAGGTAGATCGGGAACTGCGGCCCCGGGATGTCGGAGACCACGAGGTTCCACGCCGGCCTCCCGCGCTGGTTGCTGGAGATCGCGAACGTGAGCCGCGCCGCCCGCGAGAACACCGCGGCCGGAATGAACTGGTTCGCGTCCTGTAGAAGCTCCGCCGGCAGCGCCTTGTGCCGCGCCTTCATCTCGGCCAAAGCCTCGTGGGTCCGGTGCAGGCGCTCGAACGGGTCGGCCTCGTTTGTATAGAGCGGCGCTGTCATCAGCAGGATGCGGTTGCCGAACGTGCCTCGTTGTTCTTCCGTGCGCACGGACACGGGGATCTGGGCAACGAGCGGCTCGGTTGGCAGCTCGTCGTGCTCGATCAGCCAGCGCCGCACCGCCCCCGCACAGATCGACACGATCACGTCGTTGACGGTGCAGGCGTTCGCGTTTTTGATCTGCTTCACCTCGTTGAGCGAGAGCTGACCGAAAGCGAAACGGCGGTGGGCCGAGATCCGCGTGTTGAACGACGTGCGCGGCGGGACGAGGTCGTTGTGCCCGACCACCGGGCCGCCGCGCCCGATCGCCCGCTGGGCAATCGCGGCCACTCGCCCGGCGGCCTTGAGGCCCGGGAGTCCCCCCACTGACGGTACCTCGTCGATGTGGGGGAGCGCCCGCGGCAACGAACCAAGCAGCCGCAGCGGATAGCGCGGTAAGCCAAGTAGCCCGCGCGCGAGCATCTCGAGCTCTCCAGGCTTGCGGTCGCCTACGTTGGCCAGCGACGGCGGTGGTTCGCGGCCCTCCGGAGAGAGATCGAACAGCGCGCCCATAATCTCCGCCCCTGACAGGCCGTCGATCACGGCATGGTGGACCTTGGTCATCACAGCGGACCTGCCGCCCTCCAGACCGTGGATCAGGTAGAGCTCCCACAACGGACGCGAACGGTCCAACGGCCGCGCGAAAATCCGAGCCACCTGCTCGGCCAGCTTCTGATCCGTTCCCGGCTGGGGCAATGCGAGCTCGCGCACGTGGAAGTTAAGATCGAAGTCGGGATCGTCGATCCAATAGTCGTAATCGAGGTCAAACGGAACCTCCACCAGCCGCCAGCGAAAAGGGGGCGCCAGCGGCAAACGCTCGGCGATCACGGACTGCAGATCCAAAAGCTCCAAGCGACCACCGGGCGTGGTCGAAGGATCAACAACCGCCACCGCGCCGACATGCCCATAATGGCGGGGACCCTCCAAAGCCAAGAACTGCTCGTCGAGGGCAGTGAGCTGGCGCACCTACCCCTTCCTCCGATCGGCATAGAGCACGCCGCACACGCCGCGTAGCGCTTGTCTAGCAAGTCTAGCCGCAGCACGAGCCAAACTGAACTGAACTCGCCAGATCCCGGCACAAACTCTCGCCCGCCTGAAACGAGCTTCACGAACTGGTCAACAGCTTGCTCGTGAGCATCCGGCGGTTCCGCGACGAGACGCGCGGGCGCCTCACATCGCCGGCGAGGAACCCGCCGCCGCGGCGGCCTAACGCCGGAAGAGTTCCGCGCGCCCTCTTCGATGCCCCGGAGCGAGGCGGAGCGGCTGCTTGCTGAGCGCGACGGCGCTCATCTTGTCAGCGACGGGCGCTTGGCCGGCGTCGGCAGCGATCGCGTCGCGGTGCGGGTAGCGGGGGCGGCAGTCGCCGATCTCTGAGAGCAGGGTCGCGGCGCAGATCACCGAGTCCGGTGAGCGAAAGAAGCTGGAGAAGATCTCGCCGTCGGGGCGCGCGTGCAACGCGTCGGAGATCTCTGATCTGACTCAAGCTCGCGGATCTGCTGGACCATCACCTGCAGCCTGCGGGTCAGCCGCAGCACGATCGAGCGTCGCGTGAGCATCTCGATCTCCCCGGCGCGACCGGCGGGCGCGGACCGCAGGCGCTCCAGCAGCTGCCCGGACGGTTTGTGACCGGTGTAGCGGTGGGCCTGGAGAAACGCGGTCAGGCGCTTCTCGCCCAGTCCGCGCGCGTCCTGCGGGCTCGGGTACCGGGCGAGGAACGCGAGCGAGATCGGGCTGTCGAGCGCGGAGAACAGGCCGACCGGGCCCGGCCAGAACCGCTCGAGCTCGGCACGCAGCTGGTTCGCTACGCGACCCGGGCGGTCACGAGATCCTCCCGCGCGCGCGTGAGCGCTTTGATCGCCTTGGTCTCCTCGGAGTCGGGCTCCAGCAGCCGGAAGCGGTGGCGATCGGTCCGTGCCAGCTCACACAGCACGAAGCGGTCAAAGCGATCGGACTTGCCGCCCGAGGCGCGAAATCGATCACGCGCCGCCTTGACCTGATTGGGATGCAGCGCCAGCACGCGCAATCCCGCTTCCAACAGCCGATCGACCAGCAGCCCATCGGGCCGCTCGATCGCGACCACCGCGACCTGAAAGCACGCAAGCGCTGCGCACAACGCGCTCACCCCATCCTCGTCATGCGCGAACGCCGCCGCCAGCAGCTCCTCGCCGGCCGCATCCTCGATCAGCAGATCGTGCTTCTCCGAAGCCCAATCGATCCCGGCGCAGTTGCCCATCGTTACCTCCAACGGTCCGAACGGTTCGACAGTGCCCCGACCCGGAGGTGCCGTTACGGGTGCTCATAGACAAGGCCCTCACCAGGGGCTACGTCCTGTCGCCGCTCGCGGCACCTCACCACCGCCGGGACGCGCTGGTCTTTCGTTGGCCCTCCGACAAGGGCAAGCAGGACAGGCCCTCTCCCGGCGGCGGTCGAGGCCACCACAGGTTGCCCTATCTATGAGCAGAACTCCCGCATGCTCAGGCGGTCTCTGCCTTGCTCGTCGCCAACAGCAGGTTCGCCGATCGCGCTCCGGTGGCAACAAAGCCGCCGCGCGGATTGCTACGCGCGGCCTATTACGCCGACCGGCGCCGCTTATGCGCGGCGGCTGGGAGCAGGCCTCTCGCGCGATCCTCGCGTCGAAGACGATCGCGAACAGCAGCTCGCGAAGCCCCTCCGCCACGAAAGCGCCCTCGGCGGGTCCGTGTGGCAATCGCGACCCAAACCTCGTCGCCGCCCGCCGACAGCAACACCCGACGAACTCGCCGAACCGGATCATCACATCACTCTCCCGCGCGGCCGCCGCGGCCTCCAGCGCGGACGCGGCCTCGGCGCGAGCGGCAGCTAGGACCCGAGCGTCGCGCTCGAACACATCGCGAAGTTGATCGTCGTCCGTCGGCAGCAGCTGCCCAGCCTCGTGCAGCGCCACGAACACCTCGTAGGCGTCTTGCCGCGAGCCAGCCGCGCGCTGGGCGGCGGCGAGCAGCCAGAACCTCGCCGCGTCCTCCTCCAGCCAGGTCGCGCCACGCCACCGGCCATGCCGAAGCCGGTAGACGAGCCGATGATCGATCGCCAGGATCCGCTTCTGTCCCTGCGGCGCGGTCGGCGCCACGCGACGCGCCTCGTCCATCAACGGGTGCTCGATCGAGCCGAGGTCGACGTCGATGGTCGGCAGTCCGATGCCCAGGTCTCACGGAGGCATCGGATCGTCGGTCGCGTGCGTCGTTCAGGGAGAGCGGACAACGCCGGCGAAGCTAGCCACCGCTCCCGACAGATCGCCGGACACCGGACCCGCCGGGCGTCTGTGGCCGACTCCGGCCACAGCTGCGGCCGAACTGCGGCCGACCATCCCCTCGACCGCCCGCAAACAGCGGAAATTCCTTCGTGCGAACGACCCCAGCCTTCGCACCCCTAAACACCTGCAGCGGGGCGAAATCGAGAGGATTTCGCCCCGCTGCAACCAGTGGAGACGGCGGGAATCGAACCCGCGTCCGCGGTCGCGTGAAAGGTGGCGTCTACGAGCGTAGCCGGCGCTCTGATCTCGTCCTCGGCTCGCCTCGCCGGCGGGGTTGTCGAGGACCAACTCCAGAAGATGTCCCCGGATTGGCTGGAGCGAACCTCACCGAGCTAGCCTGCTATCTGATCCCGGAACTCCCCGCCGCAGGCTAGCGGGGGCCGAGACCTCACGGCTTAGCTAGTGACTAAGCGGCGAGAGCGTACTCATGAGAGTCCGCACTTATTGTTTTCCCGGGTGTTTTACGAGGCCGCCCGGGACCCTCGACTCGCAACCACCCCCACGAGCCGACCACGTCGAAGCCTGTCGTCCCCTGGGGGTATGTGTACGTGATCGATTCTAGACGCGGCCGGATGATCCCGACAACGAAGGAGATCGTAAGACCAGACGGAAAGCCGAATGGGTGCTGCGAGAATAGAACGTAACTATGGAAAGCAGCAGCAACCCCTGGCTGTCCGAGCCCGCTCCGCAAGCTCCCGAGTGGCCCCCACCCGAGCCGGCCCAGGCCTGGTCTCGGCCCTTCCCAGCTGACCGCGAGCCGCCTCCCGAACCGCCCAAGTCGTTCCTCAAGCGAACGCTTGGACCGGCAATTGCCGCGCTTGCGGCGTTCCTTGCCAAGTTCAAGATGATCCTTTTGCTGCTGCCGAAGGTCAAGCTGCTGGCGACCGCTGGCACGATGCTCGTTTCGCTTGCCGCCTACGCCTGGCTCTGGGGCTGGCAGTTTGCCGCCGGGTTCGTGGCGCTGCTGTTCGTGCACGAAATGGGCCACGCAATCGCGCTTCGCCGCGAAGGGATCAAGGCCAGCGCCCCGATGTTCGTCCCGTTCCTCGGAGCGGTGATCAGCGCTCGCTCGCTGGGCGGAAATGCGCTGGCCGAGGCGCGCGTCGGGCTCGCCGGCCCGATCCTCGGCAGCGTCGGGGCCGCGGTCTGCGTCTTTGTCTGGCAGGACACCGGCAACGACTTGTGGCGCGCGCTGGCGTTCACCGGCTTCTTCCTGAACCTGTTCAATCTGTTGCCCGTCGTCCCGCTGGACGGCGGTCGAGCGATGGCAGCGATGGCCCCGTGGATGTGGTTCCTCGGGCTCGCCGCGATAATTCCGCTCGCGTTCATCTTCCCGAACCCGCTGATCCTGCTGATCCTCGTCTTCGCCGGCCTCGAGACTTCCCGGCGCTGGAAGCAGCGCCGGGCGGGCGGCGTCGAGCAGGAGACCTACTACCGAGTTAAGCCGGTTGACCGCATGCTGGTAGCCGCCACCTACCTGAGCCTGATCGCGCTGCTCGTGGTCGGCATGCACGCGATGAGCTTCACGCGAACGTTCGGCTAGGCGTTAGAAAGTCCCGCTGCTGGGAGGCCGGCGCGTCGCGCGCGGGTCCTGATCCTGTTCGCGCCGCGACGCCCACCAGAACGTGTAGACGATCGACAGCGCGAGTGCGACCAGCCCGACGACGAACAGAACCGTTCCAGCTGTTTCCAGATCGATCCAGCTGACGTGCGCCGTCACGGCCCATTTCAGGATCGCGCCGACCGCGATCAGCACGAGTGCGGTGCCTATGGTCACCATAGGTCGATTAGCTTACCGCTGGCGATCACGGATTACGGATTACCCGCATATCCACCATTTCGGCACTTGTGTCGCCACCCTTGATCGCCGCTGATAGCGAAGTCTCGGTTGCCATCTTCCCTGAATATCGAGCCTCGAGAGCCTCGAGGCGAGCGGCGGAGCGCCTGCGTGAATCAAACGCATGGGCGTAAACGCGCAAGGTGGTGGGGAGCGTGTCCCCGATCCTGGCGGCTACCTCTAGCGGGTCCCAGCCATCGGCGATCAGACCCGAAACGTGGCTGTGGCGGAGGTCGTGCACGACTGGCTGCGGGTCCTTGAGCTGCGCGCACTCGAGCGCCTTCGCCCATGCCTTATCGACCTTGCGGTGCGTAAGATGCTCGAAGACGCGCTCGCCCGCCGCTAGCCTCAACTCAGCCGCCAGGCTACGGGTGATCTCGATCGTCCGTCGGCTCTGACTGGTCTTCAACGGCACCAATTCACGGCGCCGAGAAAGCTGCTCGGAGAACGACACATCCGCGGTCCCGACGCGTCGCGGGGTCAGTCCGAGACCTTCAGACAGCCGGCAGCCGGTTTCAGCCAAGAAACGGAAGTACAGCCGCGTCCGCTCGGGCACGGCCTCCAGCACCCGGGCAAGCTCATCGTCGTTCACGATGCGGTGTTCTCGCTGATCGTCCGCCGGCCGTGGCCGCTCTGACGGCTTCAGCTTCGGCATCGTCACGGACAGCTCGAGGTCGTCGCGGGCGAAGTTGTAGAGCTTCGCCAGCACGCTCAGGTGCGAGTTGATCGTGTTGGCCTTCAAGTTCTCCTCGATCTCGACCGCCACGAACCTGCGAACGTCCGGCTTGGTGATCGTGGTGATCCGCTTGTCCCCGAAGTGTCCCCGCAAGCGCTTGAGGGCCGATCGGTAGGCCTCGCGGGACTTTGGCCGCAACGCCGTAACGTGCGCGGCGTCGAACTGATCGGCCACATCGTTGAACGTGATCCGCGGGTTGTTCGGCTCACGCTCACGGCTTACGCGCCGCACACGCGCACTCGCCAACACGTCGCGAGCATCCTGGAGGTTGCCCTTGACCGTCCGGCGGCGCGTCCTGCCGTTCGCATCCTTGTAGACGACCTCCAGCCCCAATCGGCGCCCGTCCGCGCTGATGCGTTCGTACACACCCTGCTCCAACTTGCGTCGCGTAGGTTGCACGGTCTGAACCTATCCGCGCGCTCGCCAGCGATCAAGCTCCGAGCGGAGGAAGTGCAGCCGGCCGCCCTCCACGTCTTGGCGAAACGGGACCTCGCCAGAGGCCACCAGCCTGCGCAACCTCGGGATGCTGACGCCCAAATGCGCCGCCGCAGCCCCACTATCAAGCCACTCCCACCCCCGCTCAGGTTGCGGCGCAGGGAGGTACGGCGCCAGCCTCTCCGCGAGCGACCGCAGGTCCTCGGGCTCGAGCTGGTCGATCAAGGCGCGAGTCAGGTTCGTCACAGCGCCCTCCGCAGCCCGTTGCGGCTTGTCACGGCGCGATAGCCGTCCTCGAACTCGATCAGTGCCGAGACCACGGTGCCGTCCACGATCCGCGCATACGCGGCTTCTGACAGGCCGTGCACTCGCACGGACAGGTGCGGGTCAGGACATCGGAGCACTCGGGAGGGCAGGTCTGCATCGGACAACCGACGAGCCCCACGTCCTCGACCACTTCGACGTGATCGATCAGCATCAATTCACGTCCTCCCGTCGCAGCAGCGCGCACCAGTCGTCATGGCGACAGTAGACGTATGCACCCCGGACCTCGATGTCTGGCTGACAGGTGCATCCGCTTGCACGTGCCGCAGCGAGCGTCGCGTCATGCGCGTTGATGCGATCGGTGGCGTATGCGAGGAGCTGTGGTGGGCGCTGCCGACGGCGGCGGAGCTGACGAATGAAGGAGCTCAAGACACCGTCTCGTCGCCGCCGTTGTTATCGGCCTTCTGACCGCCCGAATTGCCGTTCTGAGACCAAAGATGTTCATTCTCGTGTGAGTGAGCACCTTTGGAGTCGCGATTGCCCGAATCGGCCGTATCTGCGGGGGTTTCGCAAAGGTGCTCATCCGATTGGTTCTCAAAGGTGCTCAACCCGCGATGAGCACCTTTGGAGAGTCCGCTCAAAGACCACTCCCAGGCGCCCTGATAACCGGTCTTGGAGACGCTGATTTGGAGGCTCTCCTTGGCCCTCCGGAGGGTCGCCGCAGAGATCCCGACCTCCCCGCGGACTTCTTCATCTTGCTAGCCGGCTGGGGTCCAGCGGACAGCTCGCCGATGAGGAACTGAACAGCCTCATCGAGCGCGGAGGAGGGCTCGTCGATGTCCGCCCCAGCCCCGAGAAGGTCGCTGCCGGTCGCATCCGACTCGCCGACGCAGGCGATCTCGGCGGTCACGATTTGCTCGCCGGTGTCGCCATGGACGGTCGCGGTGCGGATGTCGTAGAACAGCGATGGGGCGAGCTGTGCGAGGTTGCTGCTGCTGACGGCCAGGACTCGTCGCGATCCGCGTTCGCCTTCGGGGTCGTTGGGGTCGGGGCCGAGGAGCATCGCCCCACGCAAGACTTGGGTGAAGGCTGCGCTGCCTTCGTGGCGGATCAGCGGGTCGGTCGACGCGCCCTTGTTGAGGTGGATGATCACCACGATCGCGACGGTGCTCTCGCGGGCGAGGGCGTTGAGGGTGGCGAGTGCTTGTCGTACGAGCTGGGACTTGTGCGCGTCGGTCTTGCCGTCGATGAACTCGATCAGCGGATCGACGACGATGAGCGCGGCGTTGGTCTGGTGGATCCGTCGCGCTAGTTCCTCGACGTCTTGCGGGATCCGGAACGGGACGGGCTCGTAGGGGCTGCCCATTTGGAAGAAGTGAACGCGCCGGAGATCGGCGGCGGCGGCCATCAGACGCGGCTTTAGGGTGTCGCCGGGATCGTCCTCGGTGGTGAGGATGATCGCGTCCCGCGGTTCGCGGATGTCGCCGGCGAGGGTGCCGTGGGTGACGTCGGCGATCAGCCGCGAGTAGATCAGGCCCTTGCCGATCTTCGGCCGTCCGGCGAGTCCGGTGATCTTGCTGCGCGCGACGCGTTCCTGCCAGAGCCACTTCACGGGCACAGCGACGATCTGATCAAACGAGATCAGCGAACTCGCCGCTATGCCGTCGGGCGTGGTGCCGTTCAGGCCGAATGACAGTTCGTCGACCAGGCGTGGTTCCTCAACCGTGCCGTTGGTGTCGCCCAGTTCGCGGCGCAGGCACTTCCAGCACACCTTGCCTTCGATCGTCGGAGACCTGTAGAGCGCCGAGGAGCCAGGGTCCTCGCAGCGGGCACACAGACCTATCGAGGTCGCAACCATCTGCCGCTCCGGTGTGCGCCGTGTCCTGCGCTAGCGTCGGCGACGTTCATTGGTTTGCTCCTTAGTCCGAGGAGATTTCGCGTCGGGCGTGGGGGTGCCGAACCGACGGGAATGCCTACGGTCACGGCGAGACCCCGAGCGGTTTGATGCCGAAGTAGCGTTTGAACGTCTCGCCCCATTGGGTTGTCTGACCCGCTCCGGGATTGGCCGCCGCGGCGTCGCCTTCTTGTCCGGCGAGGGTTCGTTGATTTGAGGTGGGTGAGCCCCAGCCGATCTCGATCCCGGTGCCGGCTGGGGCGTAGTGTGCGACGGCCTGGCCGGTGGCGAACGTGGTGCCGATCGTGGTGGTGACGGGGATGATCTGCTCGGCGAGGTACCAGTACTGATCGCCGTAGGGCGTGCCGGTTTGCGGCGTGTCGAACTTGAACAGCAGCAGCGGCTCGCCTTCGAACCAGTCGCCGATCACCTGCGCGAGCGTGCTGGGCGCGGTCGCGTAGATCGGCGTCCCGGTCGGCGCGCTGGCGTCGACGCCCATGTCGTCGCGCTCGATCCTCCACGGCGGCGCCGGGATCGGATCCTTACCGGAGCCAAACGCCGCGGCCGCGGCACACGTCACACCCCCGGTGACATAGGAAGCCAGCACCGTCGTCGAGCGGCCGCCCGCGGCTTTCAGCGGTGTGTTCCAAAGCGCTCCGCCGCACAGCAGGGGCGGAACCATCGGCGAAGGCGCGCTTGAGCGAGATCACGAGCTGGTTGATTGTCGGTTCCGCTCCGATGTCCTCGCGGCGCAGGAGCAGCGCCGGCTGCGGTACGACGATTGTGCCTGGTCCGCCCATAGGCACTCGCGACGAATTGCCGGTCGACCGCATTATGTAGAGCTTGCCTTGCGCGTTAGGCACCCCGATCGCGGCCGCTATCTGCGCGCCTGGCCGCGGTGGTCAAGCTCCTCCCACACTATCTGCGCGAACCGGCTGGCACTCGCCACCGAGGTCGTCACGCGGCTGTGATCGACCTGCCCTGATCCGAGCAGCCCCTCAGCCGCAGCGTCGAGTTCGACCCAGACCGCGGCGTGCGCGCTGATTGCGGCGTCTGTTGACTGCCACGCGCGGCTATGGGACGAGTGCAGCGAGACGCCCGATGTCGTGACCTGGGTCTCGATCCCAGCCGCCTGCGGGGCGAGGCCTGCGGCTCGTAGTGCACCCGCCAACCGCTCGATCAGCGCCGCATCATCGATCCGTACGGCGGCGAGGAGCACTGGCGACCCAACCGGGACGAATGCGGCTCGCAGGCGCGATCCGCTCCCCAAACCTTCTCGCCGGTCACCGGCAGCGAGCTCTGCAGCGCGCTCCTGAGCCTGTGGTGCCGCGACACCTCCGGTACGCCGAGCCGCCAGTTCTCGCAGCGAGCGGACCGTCAACGCAACGACCTGCGGAGCCTCGGTGAATCGCGGAGCGTAGTAGCCCTTCTCCCAGGTCCCCTGCACGCGGCGTAGGAACTCCTCGGCTGCGGGCTCGCGTGCCCCGTCGTAGACCAGCACCAGGATGTCCTTGCCGAGCGACCGCGCGTACTCGAACTCATCCTCTGTGGGAGATCGACCCGAGGAGCCCGCGTCACCGTAGCGTGGCCCGACGATGAGCAAGAACACGTCACTCTCTTCGACCAGCTGGAGCAGCGCGTTCCGCGGGGATGCCGGCGCTGCGCCAGCCGTCTCGGCCATCAACGCCCGGCAGCCAGAGGCCTCAACTCCGTCGCGTGCCGCGGCGCGTACGTCCTCAAACTCGGACTGGACCGAACTGACGAACACGGTGGAGAAAGGCGGAGCGCTCACGGCTCGAACATACTCGCCGTGTCGGCGACGCTAGGCGGCGTCGCCAGGTTCCCCGCGGAGCGCGGCCACCAGCGCCCGGCCGAACATTTCCTGCTGGTCGAGTCCTGACTCGCCCACGAACCGGCCTTGGACGATCTCGCGGCCTCTACCTTCAACTCGAACGGCTCCGCGCCTGGATGGAAGACCTGTAGGTAGGTGGTAGGTGCGCAGCCAAAACCCTTGCTGTACGCCGACACTCGCGTCTTGACCCCAAAGCTGCGAGACGCTGAGTCTGCAAGCGCTTGGAGTCAGCGAGACGTAGTCGATGGTCACTCCGATGTGGTCACGATCGCCAACATCAACGCTGAACCGCCGACCGCCGAGCAGCACCAGCGGCTGGAGCGGGCCTTCACCGACGCCGCGTCCCCACTGCAGTCTGTCGGGCACGATCGACAACGCAGTCGCCAGCCGACCGGTCGCCTCGTACGCCGGCTGCGCTCGCGGTCCTGGCTGCGCCTCCGCCCACTGTCCCGCAAGCTCAAATGCCTCGCGCTCTTGCATCACGCCAAGCGTACCCGCGTAAGGCGTCATCGTGGTGGGTCTAGGCAGCAAACAGATCATCGCCTATCGCGCGCTTCGGCCACGTCATCGGGTCGCATCCGCCACGCCGGTATCGCGTGAGCGTTGACTGGTCCGCCCCCCGCCACCCGCCGGCCGCAGGCAAGGAGACCCGGCTTGCTTGTCGACGATGCTCGGCGCGCCCAGCTGAAACGCGCATCCTTCGCGCGGCTTGGGGGGCCGGGCGGCCGGGCTCGGCCCTCTCTGTCAACGGGCTCGGCGGCGGCATCCAAGCTGCGAGATGCGCGAGATTCGCGCAACTCGGGTGCCATGCCCCCAGCGGCGGGATGCTTGTGCTGACAACGAAGCAGGACAACGATGCAGGCACCGTCCCCGCCGATCTTCGATCAGTTCTGCATCATGGGTGCCGAGCGCGAGCCCACCCCGAGTCGGCGGACTGCCGCTCGAAGGCGGGGTTGCATGACGGCTTGCTGCAAACTAGGTCGGGTGAGCTCGCACGCGATCACTCAGCTGATCCACGAATACGGCTTGATCGTCGTCTTTGTGGCAACCTGGCTACAGGCGATGGGCTTCCCCATCCCCGGAGGAACGGCGCTGGTGGCAGCGGGGATAGACGCGTCGACCAAGCGCGGCCTGCCCTTGAGCGGGGTGATCACGGCAGGCGCGCTCGGCGCCCTCGTCGGCACGACCGTCGGCTTCGCGCTCGGTCGCTGGCGCGGTGAGCTGATCCTACTGCGCCTGGGACGGCTCTTTCGCCTTAGGCCGGAGCGCATCCAGAAGTTTCGTGAGGAGTTCCAGAGGCATGCCGTCGCCCCGATACTCATCGCTCGCTTCGTCACCGGCGCCCGGAACGTGGTCGGACTTCTCGCCGGTGCCAGCGGTATGGCGCTGCCCCGCTTCTTCATCGTAAGCGCAATTGCGGCGACGGCATGGTCGACAATACTCACGCTCGAGTACTACTTCGCCGGGCACGCGATCCTCGGCGCTCCGACGTGGATCCAGATCACGCTGATCGTCGCTGGCGTCATCGCCACGATCGCCTCGTTCCGGCTCCTGCAGCCGAGCGCTAGTGCCCGAGCGAAAGGTACCGCCGCGAATACTTCCGATGCGCCCGATTAGGCGTCTGAGGTCCAGGTACGTATCTTTGTGCCGCGCTGCCGCCGCGCATTCGGCCGGCGTGCCCGAACTGCTCGACAACGCGTACAGCGAACTCAGCGCGCAGCATGCTGTGCGAGACCTCACCCTTGAAGAGATCCCGACGATCGTCTGCGGGCTCGGCAGACGCAGCAAATGACCTGTCCCGCGACCGGACGCAGGCCACGGCTCGCCGAGTTCATCAGCGCGACGCGCCAAGCCACCGCCCGCTCTGAATCCCCACCACACGCGCAAACCCAGGCGCAGAAGCAGATTCTCGATCAAGCTCCCGGGCAACTACGGACTAGCCCGTTCCCCCTACCCAAAAGGCTTCCCAAGCCGAAGGTCACGGGTTCGAGACCGCTTGGGGCGAATCGACTGAAAATAGGCGTTCGCAAGGACCGGGTCCGACGCTGCCATCAGGTTGCCTTGGGCGAGCTCGTCGAGGCTTGTCCTAATGGTGTCGGCGTTGGGCTCAGCGGTACTCTTCGGTGTCGTCGCTCAGGCGGCGGCTGTGCTATTTACGGAGCGGGGACGGTCATTCCCTTCTCGGTGTCAGCGATAAGGAGCGCGGAGCTATCGCCGATTTCAAGGTGGTGATTTGCGGTGGCGGGATCGCCGGGATCGAGGGTCTGTTGCGCTTGCGTCGCCTGGCTGGCGACGGCGTTCACGTGACGCTCGTTAGCCCGGAGGACGAGTTCGCCTACCGGCCACTGGCGGTGCGCGAGCCGTTCGGACAGGCGGACGCTCGCCGCTATCCGCTGCAGCGGATAGCGTCTGACACAGGGGCGAGGTGTGTCAGAGGCCGATTGGCGGACGTCGATGTGGACGCTTGCCGGGTACGTACTGAGAGTGGCGAAGAGCTGTCCTTCGATGCGCTGCTGCTCGCCGTGGGGGCGCGGGAGTCCTCACCGTACGAGCACGCGCTCGTTTTTTCCGACCACGACGACGGTCAGAGCCTCCGGGAAATCGTGCGGGAAATCGAGCTGGGTCGCGTGAAAAGCGTCGCGTTTGTGCTCCCCGACTGGCCGGTGTGGCCAGTGCCGCTCTATGAACTCGCGCTGATGACCGCTGAGCGCGCGCGGAGCAGCAGCCTCGACCTGCAGATCTCGTTCATCACGCCCGAGGGGCGGCCGCTGAAGGCGTTCGGTCAGGCAGCGGCGGACGCGATCCTGCCCCTGCTCGCGCAGGCCGGGATCAACCTGCACACCGGCGCGGTGGCGCGAGTGCCCGCTCCGCAGCTAGTGACGTTCAGCGACACGCGGCTGGTGGTGCAGCGGGTTGTCACGCTGCCGAGAGTCAACGGCCCGGCGATACCGGGGATTCCAGCGGGGAATGGCTGGTTTGTGCCGATCAACGGGCGCTGCCTGGTGCAAGACACCAACGACCGTGTGTTCGCGGCCGGCGACGCCACCGACTTCCCCGTCAAGCACGGCGGGATCGGAGCCCAGCAGGCCGATACCGCAGCCGCGGGCATCGCACATCTCGCCGGTATCGGCGAGCGCCCGCCACCTCTTGAACCGGTGATCCGCGGCATGCTGCTGAGCGGCAATCGGCCGCTGTACCTCGCCGCACGCGTGATCGATGGCCTCGGCTGGCGCTCGGAGGTCTACGAACAGCCACCCTGGCCAGCCGAGGAGAAGGTCGTCGCCGAGGAACTTGGCCTCTACCTCAGAACCCTGAATGCCCCTGCAGCTCCGATTCGCTAGCGCCCGCTGACAGTCGATCATCGACGGCTCGGCTAGTGCGAGCAGCCCACCGCGCGGGCTGAACCCAACCCAGACCGGATAGTCGCCGACCACCAACAGGCGGCTCCCTTACGAGCGTGCGCCCCTGCACGCCGCGACAGGAACATCGACTCGACGACCCGGGGTCCCGGGCGAGGACGTCCGCGGGTCGATCACCGGCCATCGCGCCCGGGCGACGATCGCCAGCCAGCTCTACAACGCCAAGGATCCGATGGGTCTGTTCGAGCTGCAGGCCTGGCTCGGGCACTCATCGCCGCACTCCGCCTAGCACTACGCGCCGATCACCCCGACCACGCTCACGAAGGCATACACCGACGCCGGCTACTTCGCCCGGAACGTCCGCGCGATTGAGGTTCTCCTCGACCGCGACGCGATCCAGACCCGCGCTGCCGGCGCCGGCAATCCGTTCGAGTTCTATGACCTCGGGCACGGCTACTGCAGCTACAGCTTCTTCGAGCAATGCCCGCACCGGCTGGCGTGCGCGCGCTGCGACTTCTATCTCCCGAAGCCGTCAAGCGAAGCGCAGCTGCTCGAGGCCAAGGACGGGTTGCGGCGGATGCTGGTCGAGATCTCGCTCAACGACGACGAGCGCGCCGCGGTCGAGGGCGACCAGGGAGCCGTCGACCGGCTGATCGAACGGCTCGCCGACGTCGCGACTCCGGCTGGGCCGACACCGAGCCAGCTGACCCAGCCGACAGGATCGGCGCCGCCGATGCTGCCCATATCGACGTCGAACGGGAGCTCGCGCGATGCCCGCTGACGAAGCCTGGCTACCCCGTGAGGTTTGGCAATCAGCAGCCCGATCGCCAGCAATCCCAGAGCAACGCCGGCGAGACGCTCAGCGCCCTCCCTCGCTCGCTCGCCGATCCGCTGTCCGATCCGCATCCCGACCTGCCTGACCAGGAACGTCTGCACGGCGATCAGGGCGATCACCGGCACGACCGGGAGGCCCAGCAGTCCGAGCGTGAACCCGATGATGAGGTGTGTCTGACTCAAAGCCACGGATCGGGGAGCGAATTAGTCCGCATCGGTGGGGCTCCGGCGGTTGGCTTTGGCTTGCTGTGTTCGATGGTAGGCGATTCGGGCCCAGCGGTCGTGTCGGAGTCCGCGTTTGCGGGCGGCGCGGATCCGCGGGCCGTGGCCCTGGTGCTCGTCGTTCGGGGTGACGTAGCCGATCCCGGCGTGCAGCCGCACGGTGTTGTATTCGTGGCGGACGACGGCGAGCTCGGCTCTGAGCACGGTCGGGTCGGTGATCCGGTCGAGGTGTGGCCAGTCGGCCTTGATGTGCGAGAACAGGCTCTCGATCCAGGCTTGGTCGGTCGGGGTTCCGGGCCGGCCGAAGTGCTGAGCGATCGCGCACATCGCCATGAACTCGCGGGTCGAGCCGGAGGTCATCTGCGGCCCGTTGTCTGAGACGGCGAGCAGCACCGGTGGGAGAACGTCAACGTCGGCATCGAGGGGGAAGGGTCCGGGATGTCTTGACGGGCTTCGATCAGCTCCAGCAGTCCCTCCAGCTCCAGCGCGTCGGCGAACACGATCTGTACCTGGGTGCTCGTTTCCTCGATGCTCACGAGCTCGGTGATCCACTTGCGGGTCACGAGGTCCATCACCGCGAACACGGCGTGCTTGGGGCAGCCGTGAAAGTGGGTGACGTCGTAGATCCAGATCGAGTTCTGGCGGTACTCCGCCCAGGACGGGAACGGTTTGCGTGCCGAGCGCACGACCCGTCGTGGTCGCTTCAAAACCAGGCCGTGTGCAGCGATAACCCGTCGGACCGTGGCCGGGGAGACCCACACCAGCCCGAGATAGCTGCCGCGATGCGCGAGCTTGCGGTGCGCGCGATCAACCTCGCCCCAGGTCTCGAACAGCTCAAGGATCGCCGTCACCTCGGCCGGCCGCAGACCATGCACCGGGTTCCCACCCGCTCGCCGGTCCTCGAGGCAGCCAGCGTCGCGCCGGCGCCGCCATCGCCACGCCCGGCTCTCCGGCAGCTCCAGATAGGAGCACGCCCGACAGTGCTCCCACCCGCCGACGAGCGCCCGGTCGATCAACGCGAGCAACTCATGCTTGGTGACCGCGTTCACGCGGCGAGGGACCCGGCCACTCAGTCCCAGCGCCCTTTTCCCTCGGCCAGCATTAACCGGACGCCCATCTCCTTCAACGCCTCCGACAGCCTGGCGATCTCCGCCTTCGCCGCGGCCAGCTCCGGATCCACACCGCCAGTCCTGACCCCCGGTCGGGAGGCCGCCAACGCATCCAACGCGCCCTGCTTCGCGACCGTCCGGAGCTTCATGATCGTCGAGCGATCCACCCCCGCCCGGTCGGCCGCCTCCACCGTCGTGTACTCGCCACGCACCAACCCGATCCAGATCTCATACTTCTGCGACGGCGACAGAAACCGCTTACGACGACGGCCTCCGTTGTCACCTGCTGAACGACCCGGCTCCTCGGTCATCGAGGACCCCTTTCCGATTGGGCCGGAAGCGTCGCAGATGTGGGCTAATCAAACCCCGGATCTGTGGCGCTGAGTGAGACGCAAACCACCCCGATCGCGAGCTCTCGTGGACTCCGGCTTCTCAAGCCAGGAGAACCTGCGCTACCTGCAGCGCGCCGGCGGGCACTACATCGCCGGGATGAAGCTGCGCTCCGGGACCGCGGAGGCCAGGCTCGCCCTGCAGCGCCAGGGCCGCTACCACACCGTCGCTGACAACATGACCGTCAAGCAGGTGATCGTCGGCGACGGGCAGGCGCGCCAGCGGTTCGTCGTCGCGCGCAACCCGCGCGAGGCTGAGCGCGACCGCACGCGCCGCGAGCAGACGATCACACGCCTGCAAGACCGGCTCTCACAGCTGCAGCAGACGCGCGGCAAGGCGCACGAGAAGGCCGCCTGCAAGCTGCGCGCACACCGCAGCATGGGCCGCTACCCGCGCCAGACCAAGACCGGCCGGCTGATGATCGACCGCGCCAAGATCCGCGACCAGGCGCGCCTTGACGGCAAGTACCTGATCAGCACCTCAGACGACACGCTCACCCCCGAGGACATCGCGCTGGGCTACAAGAACCTGCTCGAAGCCGAACGCGGCTTCAACGACCTCAAGGGCACGCTGCTGATGCGCCCCGTCTTCCACCGCAAGGAAGACCGCATCCGCTCCCACGTCCTGATCTGCTTCCTCGCGCTCGTGATCATCCGCGTCGCCGAGATCCGCGCCGCTGACACCTGGCGCACGATCGGCGACGAGCTCGGCCGCATCAAGCTCGGCCGGTTCCGCTCACCCGACGGCGAGTTCACCCAACGCACCGAGCTCACCGCCGACCAACGCCAGCTGCTCAAGAAGCTCGGCGTCCCCGAACCACCACGCTTCGGCGACATCACGCCCGCCCAAGCCAAGCAACCGTAGGCACACGCCGCACAAGCGCACAAACCCCCGGAAACCCTCGCCACACGCGGGTTTTCCGCCTCAAGACGTGCCTACCAACTTCGGAAGTCGGGCTCAGCAGCGATCAGCCCAGTGTCGGAGACCCTGCAGAAGATGACGACGCCAACCTCTGATCACAACGAGCGTCGGCGGCGTTACGCCGTCGACGCTCCCTCGCCAGACGAGCCCGCTTGAGCGTCAGAACTCCCACGCAGATCTCGAGCCCGTGGGATGTCAACCGCAGAGTTGCCATCCGGGTTGCCATCCTCGTCCTCAAGACCGCAAGAACCCCGCCGTTGCCGGGTTCTCGCACCTGGTGATCCCTATGGTCACCATCTGCCACCTTTACCCAGAAATACGACGCGCTACCCCCGGGGGCCGCGCCGTCGGCAGCGTATCACCGCCGCACCTCGCGCAGCTCCCGTTCCACGTCGCGCGCCATCTGTCGCTTGCGCATTGTCTCCCGCTTGTCGTACAGGTCCTTGCCTCGGGCGAGCGCAATCTCCACCTTGGCGCGAGAGCGGGGGCCCGAGAAATAGATCCGTGTCGGCACCAGAGTCAGCCCGCGCTCGTGCGTGCGCCCGACCAGTCGCTCGATCTCCGCACGACGTAGCAGCAGCTTGCGGTCACGCTCGGGGTCGTGGTTCTCGCGTGAGGCCGGTCCGTACGGCGGGATATAGACCCCCACGAGCCATACTTCGCCGTCGCGGATGACCGCGTAGGAGTCCTTCAGCTGTGCTTTGCCCTCGCGCAGTGACTTGACCTCGGTCCCGGTCAGCGCGATCCCCGCCTCGAACCGCTCGAGCAGGTTGTAGCGATGCGACGCCCGACGGTTCGTCGCCACGTCGCCCGCTGCCGCTTTGCGCTTGCGTGCCTTTGCCATCTTTATCAGTCCTGCTCCCAAGCCGGGAGCAGGTCCACCCTACCCCGCGGCGCGTCGATCTGCCCGACGCGCACTTGGATCGGATCTCCCAGACGAATCGTACGCCCGCTGTGAGCTCCGACGAGCATCGTGCCCTGCTCGTTCAATTCCCACCAGTCACCTCTCATTCGCCGCACGGGCAGCATCCCTTCGAAAGCTTGATTGGATCCGAATGCCACAAACGCTCCGGATCCGATCACGCCAACCACCTCGCCCTCGAACACGGCATCCGGCTCAGCTGCCGGCAGCGCGCGCTCGAGCAGAAAGCAGCGCGCGATGTCGTCCGCATCCCTTTCGATCATCATCGCTTCGCGCTCGCGGGCCGACGTCCATGGTCCGGCAGATGCCACCCACGAGGCTTCAGGCGCCACCCCCCCGGCGACCACGGACAGCAGCGCCCGATGGCAGATCAGGTCCGGGTAGCGCCGAATCGGCGAGGTGAAGTGGCAGTACCGGGGCGACTGGAGTCCGGCATGTCCGAGGTTGCGGTGGTCGTAGTAGGCCTGCTTGAGCGAGCGCAGCACCAGGCGGGTCAGCGCGGTCCGTCCGTGACCGGTGCGACTAACGTGGCGCTCGACCAGTTGCGAGGCCTCCCCCACGAGATCCGCCGCCTGCTGTGGCGTGATGTGGCTGGGCAACGGCGGCGTCGGCACCCCGAGCGATTCGAGCTGCTCGATCAGCCGCTGCACCGCCGGGCCGTCGGGCCGCTCGTGCACTCGGTAGAGGGTTGGCACGCGGCGGGACTCGAGCAGGCCCGCGACCTGCTCGTTGGCGGCAATCATGAGCTGCTCGATCAACTTGTGCGATTCGGTCTGGGCGATGGGTTCGACAGCGATCACGTTGCCGCGGCGGTCGAAGGCGAACTCCGGCTCCTCGGACTCCACCACCAGCGCCGCGCCCGCCGCGCGCCGGGCGCCGAGCGCGGCCGCGGCCTCCCGCGCCGCGGCCAGGGCCGCACCCCATGGTTGTCTAGCCGCTTCGCTTCCGGCAAAGATGCGGTCGACCTGACCGTATTCGAGTCGCTGGTCGGAGCGAATCATCGAGCGGTAGAGCGAAGCGCTCGTCACGCTGTCTCCGCGAATCTTCATTTCGACCGTGACGGTGAGCCGATCCTGACCGGGCACCAGCGAGCAGGCCTTGTTCGAGAGCTCCTGAGGCAGCATTGGCTCGACGGCGCCCGGGGCGTAGACGCTGGTTCCTCGCCGAGCTGCCTCGCGGTCAACCAGCGAGCGCGAGGGCACATATGCCGAGACGTCCGCGATGTGTACCCATACCCGCCAAGCACCGTCGTCCTGCGCTTCGGCGGAGATCGCGTCATCGAAGTCTTGGGCGCTTGCCGGGTCGATCGTGAAAGTCGGGAGGTCGCGCACGTCGCGGCGCGCATCGCCCTCGCTCCGAGATCCGATCGAGGCGACGGTGTCACGGGCCTCGTGCTCGACTGCCGGATCGAACGAGCGACGCAGTCCGCGGTCGACCATCAAAGCCTCGATTACATCGCGGGCGAGGTCGGGTCGGCCCAGGCGGCGGGCGACGATTTTGCGACCGCGGGCCCGACCGTCCCGACCAGCGGCGGCCCGGACGACGACCAAATCCCCCACGTCGGCCTTCCGATCGCGGCTGACGGCGAATCGAGGTCCCGGCTCAAAGAAAGGCTCGGCAACCAAGAATTTTCCGCGCCGCTGGATCACCGCAACGCGTGGCGCGCCGGTGGCGCGCCTCGGCGAGGCGCTCACTAGACCTTGGCGGCGAGGACGCGTTCCGCGGACGCGAGCGCCTCATCGCGCGCTGTCGTCGGGTTGTCTTGCGCGACGATGGTCGGGCTCACGCCGGCCCCCTCCTTGACGCCTCCCCCTCCGAGGTTGCGCCCGTTGGGGGTGAAGTAGTACCCGGCGGTGATGTCAAGTGCGCCCCCGTTTGGAAGCTCCTGGACCTCTTGGAAGACGCCCTTGCCGAACGTGTGCGTGCCGATCACCACTGCGCGGTGGCGATCCTGCAAGGCGGCGGTGACGATCTCCGAGGCCGACGCGGTGCCATGGTCGACGAGCACGACCACCGGAATCTTGCTCGAGATCGCGTGGCCGGTTGCGGTGAAGACTTGGCGTGGTGAATTACGGCCCTGGGTCGACACGATTGTGCCATCCGGAAGAAAGATGCTGGCCACATTCACGGCCTCCTCAATCAATCCGCCGCCGTTACCGCGCAGGTCGAGAATGATCCCGCGGGCGCCCTGGCGGAGCATCTGTTCGACATCGGCTCGAGCCTCGGCGCCTGCACCGGCCTGGTTGAAGGTGGTGAGCTGAACGTAACCTAGCTTGATTCCGTTGTGACTGACTAGACGATCGTCGGCGATTGGCAGCGTGAAGCTTTGACGGGTGATTTGCATCACTTGCCGGCGCCCGTTTCTGATCAAGGTGAGCTTCACCTGGGTGCCGGCTCGCCCGCGAATCAGGCGCGAATCGAAGTCGGCCGAGTGACCAGCCAGCCCAGTGCTCCCCGCGGACACGATCACGTCGCCCGGTGCCAGTCCGGCCTGGGCCGCGGGCGTTCCGGGAAACACCCCCACAACCCGCAGTCCAAGGTTGTCAGGCTTGACGTCGATGCCGATTCCGCTGATGTGCGGGCTCGGATGGCCGAAGGAGCGGTAATCCGTGGGGCTGATGTACTGCGAAAACGGATCGTGGAGGCTGGCGACCGCGGCCGCGAGGCCGGTGTTGACCAGTTGGGTTCGGCTGACGCGCCGGTAGTAGTCGCGCTCGATGATGCCCAGCGCCTGATTAACCAGTTGCCCGCCGCTATCGCTGACGAACGTACTCCGCAGTGGTGCCGGGAGCCAGCTTGGATGGCCTCCCAACCAGACCCCGATCAGCAGCACGACGAGGCCGACCGCCAGCCGGGCCGCGATTCTCGAGGAGCGTGTCGTGCGCCAGAACATCCTAGGAACGGAGGGTAGCCGGGTGCGACCGCGCGATCGCCGCTACCACCGGTTCCCTAAACATGTCTCGCCCCGCCGGAAGCGGCGGGGCGAGATCCCTACGTACGGTCTAGTTCTTGCGCGACCGTTCCGATCCGAGCTCAGGAGTGCTTGCGCCCCGTGGTCCCGAACTTGTAGATCGTGGTCGACCTGAACACCTGATTCGGATTCAGCACAACCGACGGCCACCTTGGGTCGCCGATGTGATGTGGCGTGTCTGGCGCCGAGATTCGAGTGGCCAGTACTGGCGGCGGTGGCCTCAAACGCGCAAGAACCGGCGCAGCGAGATCCCCGAGCCGACCGCGGAGACCAACACCCCGGCGCCAAGCAGCACCGCGACCAGCGCCGAGAATGCCAGGGTTCGCGGGGCCGCGATCAGCGTCCAGTTGTTGGCGAGCGGATCGAGCAGGGCGACCTTGGTGACTGCCAGCACGCCGATCGCCAGCAGGGCTCCAGCGGCTCCCACAACCGTTCCCTCGATCACAAACGGCCAGCGGATGAACCAATCGGTGGCTCCCACCAACTTCATCACTTCCACCTCGCGGCGCCGGGCGTACAGGGACAGACGAATCGTGTTCGCGATCAGCAGTACGGACGCAATCGCGAGCAGCACGAACAGCGCCGCTGCCGTGATCGTCACCAGGTTGGTGACCTCGAGGATCTTCTTCGTATCGCTGCGCTTGTTCGACACGCTCTGAATCGCGCTATCGATCGTTCCGGATCCCCCCCCGGATGCCAGAGGCGTCAAGGCATTACGCACTGCGAGCACGTTGCCCGGATTGTCGGGAGTCACATGGAAGGTATCCGGCAGCGGGTTGGAAGCCAGCAGGGCGTAGGCCTGCGGATCCGCCTTGGACTGTTGCTGGTAGGCCTGCTGCTTGGAGACGAGCTGGACCGTCTTGACGTGGGGCACCGCCAGCAGCTCCTTGCGCACGCGCGCATTATCCGCAGGAGTGGCGGTGGTCTTCATGTAAACATCGACCATCACCCGCTGGCGGACGCTGTTCGCGGCGCCATTGGTGGCCTGGACGATCGGGATGAACACGCCCAGCACCAGCATCGTGACGAGCACCGTTGCCAGCGCGGCAAAGCTCGGCGCCGCGTTGCGACGCATCACACGAAGCGCCTCGCGGAGGAAGAAGCCGATCCGCATCGTCTACAGCCCCGGCGGCCGGGTCGCCGGGGAGCGCAGGCGTTGCGCGAACTCGCGCGTAGTTTCGTCGCGCGTGTAGAGACCGGTGGCCTCGTCGCGGACGATCCGGCCATGCGAGAGCTCGAGCACGCGGCGGCGCATCTTGTCGACCATCGCCTGGTCGTGCGTTGCGACCAGCACGGTCGTACCGGTCCGGTTGATCCGGTAGAGCAGCCGCATGATGTCGATGCTGGTCTCGGGGTCGAGATTGCCGGTCGGTTCGTCAGCCAGCAGTAGGGGCGGATGGTTGACGAATGCGCGCGCGATCGAGACTCGTTGCTGCTCACCGCCCGACAGCTGATCGGGATAGTTGTGGAGCTTGGTCGAGAGGCCGGTGAGCCGGAGGATGTCGGGCACCTTGGAGCGAATCTCTCTTCGCGAGTGGCCGGTGACCTGGAGCGCGTAGATGACGTTGTCGTAAACGGTCCGGTTGGGTAGCAGCTTGAAGTCCTGGAACACGACCCCGATGTTGCGTCGGTAGAACGGGACCCGCGCCCGCTTGATTTCGGCCAGCTCGTGACCGGCGACGCTGATCGCACCCTCGGTCGCGTCGATCTCCTTGATCAACAGCCGCATGACGGTTGACTTGCCTGATCCGGTCGCGCCGACCAGGAACACGAATTCTCCGCGATCGATCGAGAAGCTGGCCTGGTCGAGACCGATATCGCCGGCCGCGTAATGCTTCGAGACACTTCGGAACTCGACTACGGGAGGCCCACCGGACGCCGGAGCGGATGCGTCTTTGGACCGGGTTTTCGGAGCGACGGTGTGACGTGTAGGAACGCCGGCGCCGTTTCGGGGCCGATTGCGAGACTGTGAATTTGAAGTAGTCATAGCCGGGAGGCACCCTAGCGGGCCCTCCCCCGCCGCGCCTCTTAAAGGGGGGCTCTGCAAGGACTTTTGCAGGCAGTTCTCGTAAAGCAGGGATCAACCAACGCGGTTCGACGGCCCCTTGGCTCCAGTGAGTACCGGGATCGCTACCGTTGTTCAGCGATGTCCGCGATTTCTTGTTCGACGCTTCAGAACGGTCTCCCGCTCTACCGGGTCGCGGTCGACGGTACCCGGGCGGTCACGCTGCTGGTTGCCTTCGACGCGGGCGCTCGCGCCGAGCGCCCGGACGAGAATGGAATGGCCCATTTTCTCGAGCACCTCGTGTTCAAGGGTGGCGAGAGGTATCCGACGTACCGCGACGTCAATGAGGCTGCCGAGAGCATCGGCGCGGTACTGAACGCCTACACGAGCCACGATCTGGTCGCGTTTCACATCACGGCTCGCGCTCAGCGGGCACTCGAGGCAGCCGATCTCTTGACCGACTTCGTCGGGCGACCCCGGATCGACCCGCACGAGCTCGAGCGTGAACGTGGAGTGGTGGTCCAGGAGATCGCCCGCGCCGATGACCAGCCCGCGATGATCGCCGAGCATCTGATTGACGAGGCGGCGTTCGGCGATCACCCGTTGGGGCGCACTGTGCTCGGCCCCGCCGAGCACATCCGCGACACGTTCACGCGCGAAGCGATCGTCGCGTTTCGCTCCCGCCGTTGGTCACCGGCCCGGGGAGCGGCCTTCGCGGTTGGCAATCTCGAGGCGCTAGCCGAGAATGGTCAACTCGATGAGCTGTTCGGGCGGTTCGAAAGTCAGACTCAGCCCGAGCCATATGAGCCCGCTCCTGCCTTCTCTCCTTGCGTGCTCGTGCGCGAGCGGGACTCCAACCAGTCCCACCTGCGAATGTCCTACCGGCCTGCCATCGAGGTGTCAGACCCGCGCCAACGCGCCGGGCTCGCGATCTACTCGACGCTCCTCGGGGGCTCGATGGGCTCCCGCCTGTTCGACGAGATCCGCGAGCAGCGCGGCTTGGCCTATTCCGTCCACTCGGTCGCTCATTCTTACGCTGACGTGCCGATCCTTCAGCTTTCCGCCGGGCTCGAGTCCGGCAAGTGCATCGAGGCCTACCGCCGGATGCGCGAGATCGTTAACGAGGTGCGCGAGCGTGGGCCGACCGAGTCGGAGGTTGGGCGCGCGCGCGCCTATGCCGCCGGGGCGCGAACGATCGCGTTCGAGAACACGGGTGCCGTCGCCCGCCACGCTGCCCAGCAGCGGGTTGTATTCGGTGAAGACGTTGATCCGGACAGGGCAATCGCATTGCTCGACCAGGTCACGTTCGATGAGGTCAGATCGATAGCTGGCCAGGTCGCCGACGAGCTGTCGGTCGCGTGTGTCGGGCCGCACACCATCCAGGAGTTGGAGTCGGCCTGAAGCGATCGCTCGTGGCCGGCGGGCTCGCGGCGCTCTGGCTCGCCGGCTGTGGAGGAGGCGGCCGGGTCACATCGGTGAACAGCGGCGCTCCCGGCGGAGCACCGGGTGCCACCGCTACCGTGATCCATCATCCCCGGGCGGCCGTTCGAGCACCGGCTAGCCGCTCGCGTCCGGTTCCGGTTCCGGTTCCGCCGGCGTTGTCCCATCTTCGGGTGGCGCTCGAGCGCTCGCTTCGGCGTGCCGGCCCGAGCTCGGGCGCATCGGTCTACGACCTGAGCGCTCAAGACTCCCTGTTCGTGTCCGAAGATGGCGTAAAGCGTCCGCCGGCGTCGGTCGAGAAGCTCTACACGACGATTGCGCTCCTGAACACGCTCGGTCCGGGCGCGCGCCTCCACACCACCGTTCTCGGCAGTGGGCACCTCGGCCCCGGCGGTGTGTGGCACGGGAACCTGTATCTGCGCGGAGGCGGAGATCCCACGTTTGGTGACGGGGGCTTCAACCGGGTCTGGGAACTCGGTTACGGACCTACCGCGGTGCAGCTCGCCGGGCAGCTGCGATCTCGCGAGATTCGTTCCGTCACCGGCCGGCTGATTGGGGATGAATCGCTGTTCGACGAGCGCCGCGGCGGGCCGGCGACCGGCTTTGCGGCTGACATCCCCGACTTTGGTGGCCAGCTGAGCGCGCTGACTTACGACCACGGCTCTACGGCGGGCGCGCTCTCCCCGGGGGCGTTCGCCGCCAGGCAGCTCGCGCGGACGCTACGCGCCATGGGGGTGCGGGTGAGAGCGGCAGCGGTGGCGACTCGCACTCCGCACCACGCTCACCAGCTCGCGGTCGTCTCATCGCCGCCGCTGTCGGTTCTCTTAAAGCTGATGGACGTGCCCTCGGACGACCTGTTCGCGGAGCTGCTGACCAAGCAGCTCGGGGTGCGGTTCAGCTCGGCGGGCACGACCGCGGCAGGAGCGAGCGTGATCCACCAGGAGATCACGGAGTACGGCGTGCACCCGACGATCGTCGACGGCTCGGGACTCTCGCGCGCCGACGGCTCCTCTCCACGCGAGGTCGTCGACCTGCTGCGCTCGGTCTGGGAAACCCCGACTGGAGACGTGCTGCGCGATTCCTTGCCGATCGTCGGCGAAACCGGAACGGTCAGGACAATCGCGGTGCGGACGCCCGCCGAAGGCCATTGCGCCGCGAAGACGGGCACGCTGAACTACATCACCAACCTGGCCGGCTATTGCCACGTCCATAGCGGACACATGGTCGCGTTCGCGTTGTTCGTCGACGGTCCCTCCAACCAGCAGGCGTTGGTGCTGCTCGGCCGGATGGTCGCCGCGATCGCTCGCTATTAAGACCTGAAAAAGATCTGTGCTGGCCTTGCGCTTCCGGGGTGCAAGCGGCGAAAATCGGCCTGTGGAGGTGACTATGGCTGTGAACCGGCGCGAGCTGGAGCGTTACCTCGCGCGAATCGGAGATCGCTGGCCGATCGAAGTCGCGTTTTTGGGCGGTGCTCGAGTGGCCGACGAGCGGGGCGCCCCCGCCCAGCGGGAGCGTGGGCCCGAGTTCGTAGTCGTCCTCGTCTCATCCGCATACGACGGGATGCCGTGGCTTGATCGGGTCTATCAGGCCGGCTCGCTGTGGGATGCCCTCGAGATGGGCGCTCCCGCCGACGTTCACTGCTACACCCCGCCGGAGTTCGAACGCAAGCGCAAAGCGATGCGCTCCGTCCGGGAAGCGGTCGATGGCGGCCTGGATCTGCTCTCGCTCAGCTGATTGCGACCATCCGCTCGATCGATAGTCGCGCCCGGTCGGCGATCTCCGGGGGCACCTTGACCTCGTGGACACCGTTCCGCAAAGCATCGCGGAGCTTCGGAAGCGTGATCATCTTCATGTAACGGCAGTGCGCCGCCTCGTTAGCCGCGATGAACTGCGTGTCGGGGGCCGCCTGGCGAAGAGGGTGAAGCATGCCGGTCTCGGTGGCCACGATCGCGATGCCACCGCGAAGTTCGCTGGCGTACCCAAGCATCCCGCCGGTGGAGAGCATGTGAACGCCCTCGCCGTCAACATCGCCGGCGGCGACGTACTCCATCACGCTGGTCGAGCAGCCGCATTCCGGATGGATCAGGAAGTCAGCCCCCGGGTGCGCAGCCCGCACAGTGGCGATGTCGTCGGGCTTGATGCCGGCGTGAACGTGGCACTCGCCGTCCCAGACGCGCATCGATCGCCCGAGAGTCTTCTCCACGTAGGCACCCAAGAACATGTCTGGGCCGAACAGGATCTCCGTCTCGTCGCCGTACTCGCGGTAGATGTGGTCGACCACCTTGACCGCATTCGCCGACGTGCAGCAGTAGTCCGTCTCGGCCTTGACCTCGGCGGTGGTGTTGACGTACATCACCACGATCGCCCCCGGGTGCGCACGCTTCCAGTCTTGCAACTGCCGTGCAGTAATCGAGTCCGCCAGCGAGCAGCCGGCTTCCAGGTCGGGAATCAACACCAGCTTCTCGGGACACAAGATCGAGGCGGTCTCCGCCATGAAGTGCACACCGCAGAACACGATCGTTCCCGCGTTCGCCTTCGCCGCATGCTGGGAGAGGCCCAGCGAGTCCCCGACATAATCCGCGATGTCCTGGATCTCTGGGAGCTGGTAGTTATGCGCCAGGATGACGGCGCCTTGCTTGTCTGCGAGCGCGCGGACTTCTTCCTGGAGACGGGGAATGTTTTCCAGCATCAACGGCGCGTCGCTCGCGCCAAGCATCGGAAGGTTCATTGAATTGGATCCAGCAGGAGGGAGAGATCTAACGCCGGGGCACTGTGGGTAAGCGCACCGACTGAGATGAATTGTACGCCGGTGCTCGCGATTTCCCGCAGCGTTTCCAGCGTCACTCCGCCGCTGGCCTCGAGCTCAGCCCGCCCGTCGACGTAGCCGACCGCTTCGCGCAGTTGCTCAACCGTCATGTTGTCGAGCAGGATCCGCGGCGCGCCCGCTGCCAGCGCCTCATCCACCTCGGCAAGTGTCCGGCACTCGACCTCGATCAGCAGCTCCGGCGCTACCGCCTTCGCCCGACGGACGGCCTCGCGAACCCCGCCGGCGAGCGCGGCGTGATTCTCCTTGATCAGCACCGCGTCATACAGGCCGGCCCGATGGTTGGTCCCGCCGCCAGCCGCGACCGCGGCCTTCTCGAGTGCGCGCAACCCCGGCGTCGTCTTACGGGTGTCGAGGATGCGCGCGTCGGTGCCCTCGATCGCTCGCACGCACCGCGCCGTCAACGTGGCGACGCCCGACAGCAGCTGGAGGAAATTGAGCGCTGTTCGCTCCCCGGTCAGAATCGCCGCGGCCGAGCCGTCGACTCGGAGCACCGGACCCCCCTCCCGCCATTCGCCCTCATCGGTCAGCCGCGCGATCGTCGCACCATCGTCCAGCGAGCGGAACGCTTCTTCGGCAACCTCAAGCCCGAACACGACGCCAGGGGCCTTCTGCCAGACCTGCGCTCTCGCGCGCGCGCCCTTCGGCACCGTCGCCGCCGTCGTCACGTCACCACCGCCGATGTCCTCGGCGAGAGCGCGCGCCACTAGCTCTGTGATCGCTGTAGTCGCCACTTCGCAGACGACGATACGGGTTGCACTTGTGAACATCGTTCGGGTAGGGTCCGCTCTGGCGTACTCGGGGAACACATTGAAAGGGGGCCATATGGGCGAAATTCGAAGGCTGGTCGCCGCTTTGGGCGTGGCGGCCGTCGCAGCGGCGATGCCCGCCGTTGCCTCAGCACACACGAAGACGGTTTACGCGGGACCGCCGCCGTCGACGGGTAAGCTGGCCGGGAAGATATTGGGCAAGGGCGGAAAGGCATTCCTGAGCCGGTACAACCCGGACATCAACGACTTCTTTCGACACCGGGTCACGGTCAACCAGGGAGACACCGTCTCATTCGTCCTGAACGGCTTCCACACAGTCGATCTGCCCGGTAAGTCCGGAAACGACCTGCCGCTGTTCGTCAGCGGGAAGATCGTCACCGGAGTTCTGGATGCGGCCGGCACCCCGTTCTGGTTCAACGGTCATGTCCCTAGTCTGGGGTTCAACCCCAGCTTGTCCTCGCCGACCGGAAAACGGACTTACGACGGTTCGAGCCGGATCGACAGCGGCTTTCCGTCCGGCTCCGGCCCACCGAAGCCGCTAAAGGTAACGTTCACCAAGCCTGGCACGTACAAGTACTTCTGCGATGTTCACGCGGGCATGATCGGCTACGTAGTGGTCAAACCAAAGGGCAAGCCGGTCCCGTCCGTCAAACAGGATGCGGCGGCGGTCACCGAGCAGCTGACGACCGACATCCGCTCGGCCAAGGCGCTTGCGAAGACCAAGCCAGGGCCGGACCAGGTCAGCCTCGGCGCCTCCAACTCGAGCGGCGTCGAGCTGTTCACGATGTTTCCCGCGACGCTGACCGTCAAAGTCGGCACGGTCGTGAAGTTCTCGATGTCGAGAAGTTCGCGTGAGGTTCACACGGCGACCTTTGGACCCGCGAAATACCTCGCAAAGCTGGCCAACAGCCCGGCGCCCCCGGCCAATAGTCTCTACCCCAGCGACCCGGTTCAACCGATCCCGCTTGATCGAAGCTCCCACGGCAACGGCTTCGCCAATACCGGTGCGCTCGACCGGGACTCGGACACCCCGTCACCGGGGTCGGGCACGATTAAGTTCACCCAGGCAGGCACGTATCACTACATCTGCCTGATCCACGCGTTCATGCACGGGACAATCGTCGTTAAATAAGCCGTAGCGATCCGGGGTGCCCAGAGCATCTGGGCACCCCGCCGCTGCTCGGCTCAGATCACTACTCGGCGAGCACGCGCACCGTCGCGAAGCTTGCATCCGCGGCGCCGTGGAGCCTGGCTCCGGCGGCGGTCAAGTCGCGCAGATAGGCGACGACTTCAGCCGTGACCCGCTCGCCCGGGAGCAGCGACGGCACACCAGGGGGGTAGCCGGCGATCGACTCGGACGAAACTCGACCGATCGCCTCGTCTACCGGCACTGCCTCGCTGGCGCCGAGGAAGGCATCGCGAGGGGAGATCTCGGTGACCGCACCGGGCGCAGCCGGCGAGCGAGTGATCGCTGACTTCACACCGGGACGGGCGATGCGTCTGATCGTCTCGGCGAAATCGTGCGCGAGCCGCTCGAGCGCCGTAACCGGCTGTCCCAGCCCGAGCACTAGCACGAGCGTGGCGTGTGTCGCCAGCTCGACGTAGATGTCGTAGGAAGCTCGCAGCGCCTGGGCGACCTCGTAGCCCGTGCATCCGGTGCCGCGAACGTCGATCACGATCCGCAGCGGGTCCCACCCGGCAATGCCCGGCTGGCCAACCAGGCCCTCGCCCAATACCCCGCAACCCGGCACTGCGCCGATCGCCTCCCGGGCTTCGTTTGCAGCCTTGATCGTACGATCGAGCAGCGCCTCGCCGTGGACGGCGAGCTGGCGCCGGGCGGCGTCCAGCGACGCCATCAGCAGGGAGCTCGGACTGGTCGAACGCACGAGCCGCACGGCCCGCGCCACCGCGTCGGAGTCGACCCGCTCGCTGCGCCCGACGAGCAGCATCGCCGACTGGGTGAGGCTGCCGACGATTTTGTGCGTGGAGGCGATCATCGCGTCCGCGCCGAGCTCGAGCGGCGATCGCGGGAGCCTGTCGTGAAAGCCGAAGTGAGCTCCCCAGGCGTTGTCGACCACCAGCGCGACCCCGGCCCGATGCGCGACCTCCGCACACCCCTCGACGTCAGCCGCCATCCCGTAATAGGTCGGCGAGACGATGAACACCACGCGCGCGACTGGAGCGCGACGCAGCGTCTGCGCGATCGCCTCGGGCGTGACTCCGTGAGCGATACCGAGCTCCTGGTCGTACTCCGGCGCCACGAAGCTTGCCGTGCCGCCACTGAGAATCAGGCCGTCGACCAGGCTCGCATGGGAGTTGCGCTGGAGGACCACATGGGAGCCTTGAGGCGCGAGCGCGAGGCACAGCGCGTGGTTGCCCTGCGTGGCGCCATTAGTCAGAAACCAGGTGCGCTCCGCGTCGTAAGCGTCGGCGGCCAGCTGCTCGGCCCGCTCATATGGAGTCGGGGAGGGACCAACGTCGATGCCCTCGATGTCTTGGGGCACATCCAGGAGCAGCGTGCGGATCCCGAGCGCCGTGCGCAGGCCCGAATCCGCCCCCTCTGCCCCCTTGTGGCCGGGGACGTGAAATCGAGTCGAGCCGCGGAAACCGTAAGCGGTGACCGCCTCGAGGTAGGGTGCGGTCGGCTGGGCAGCCGGCGGGCGGGGGCCTGTCATCTCAGACGGACCGACGTCCGTCACTTAGCGGCCTTGTGCAGATAGGCACGTACGAAGCCGTCGAGATCGCCGCCAAGCACGCGATTGGTATCACCCATCTCATAGTCGGTCCGGTGGTCCTTGACCATTGTGTAGGGATGCAGCACGTAGGAGCGGATCTGGGATCCGAAGTTCACGTCCTGCGCCTCCCCTCGCTCGCGCGCTATCTCTTCACGCCGCTTGCGCTCCTCGAGCTCCACGATCTTCGAGCGCAACATCGCCATCGCGGTCGCCTTATTCGATGACTGAGAGCGCTCGTTCTGGCACTGCACGACGATCCCGGTCGGTCGGTGGGTAATGCGGACAGCAGAGTCCGTTTTGTTGACGTGCTGGCCGCCGGCACCCGAGGAGCGATAAGTATCGATCTGCAGGTCGTCCTCGTCGATCTCGACTTCCGATGCCTCGGGCACGACCGGAGAGACCTCGACGCCTGCGAAACTTGTCTGGCGCCGGTGCGCGGCATCGAACGGCGAAAGGCGCACGAGCCGGTGAACCCCCTTCTCGCTCGCGTAGAGGCCGTAGGCGTTCTCCCCCCTAACGGTGAACGTGGCCGACTTGATCCCGGCCTCCTCCCCCGGCGAGACCTCGAGTAGCTCGACCGTGAATCCGCGCTTCTCCGCCCAGCGCATCTCCATTCGGAGGACCATCTCGGCCCAGTCCTGGGCGTCGGTTCCGCCGGCGCCGGCGTTGATCGTCACCAGGGCGTCGCCGGTGTCGTAGCGCCCCGAAAACAGGCGCTGCTCCTCGAGCGCGTCCAGCCGCTCCTGCACACCCCGGATCTGATCCTCGAGCTCACTGGCGATCTCGGGGTCTTCCTCAGCCAGCTCGGCAAGCGGCTCGAGGTCCTCGACGTCGCGTTCGAGCTCGCGGTAGGTCGCGAGCCGGCGGCTGGTCTTGGCGTGCTCGGAGCTCACCCGCGCAGCACGCTCCTGATCGTCCCAGAAGCCTGGGTCTCCCATCTCCTGTTCGAGCGCATCCGCGCGCTCTGTCAGCGCAACGGGGTCAAAGATAGTCCGCGAGCAGCTTTAGCTGGTCGCGGATCGCCGCAAGGCGCTGGGCGAGTGGCTCGGAGGAGGCGGTGGCCATCGAGCAGCAACCGTAGCAGCCGTGGTTGCGTGAAACGTTGACGGGTAAAGTACGCGCCATGGCTAGCCTCAATGGCCCCGAAGTTCAGGACCTGCTCGAGAAGCCGAACTACGCGGTTGTCTCGACATTCAACGCGAACGGATCGATTCACAACACGTGGAGATCCGCGGCACCGCGACGGGATCCGAGAGGGTGCGGACGACCACATCAATCAGCTCACGAAGAAGTACATGAACCAGGACGAGTACCCATTCCGCGGCCCCGGCGAGCAGCGAATCAAGTTCGTCATCGCACCAGAGCACATCCGGCACTTGAAGATGGGCTGACGGCCCGGCTCGACCGCTATAACCGGTCTCGTCGCCGCTGCTCGCGACGGGCCCGGCGGGCCAGGTCGGTCTCAACCCGATCGAATTGCGGGTCTGGTCCGTACAGTCGCCAGCCGTTACGCAGCAGCGGGATCACGGCCAAAAGCGCCACCCAGATCGGCCAGAACTGGCCGTTGGCGCCCGAAACGACCCAGATGACCGTGCAGGTGAGAAACAGGATGGCGCCACCGCCCGACTCCTGGAGCAACCGTCTTTGCAGCGCGGCGCGGCGCGCGGCGAGCTCGGCGCGCCGCTGCTGTGGAGTCGGGGGTAGCCTCGGCAGGTCGGCTTGCAGCGCCCGCAGCTGGGCTTCGGTCTGCGCGCGGTAGACCTCCTGGACACGCTCGCTCAGCTCTTCGTCGCTGAGTCTCCCGGCGGCGAAGTGCTCTCGCAGCTCCTGCGTTGCCTGCTCGCGTTGCTGATCGGAGAGTCGGAAGTCGCCGGGCTCGGAGGCCATCGCGTCAATGTACTGCGCCAGCGTCGCGGCCCGCGGCCGGCCGGGGCGCCCCATCCGAACATTGGCTATCTACCTCCGGCGCCCGGAGGTCAGGAGCCAAAGTTCGTACCGCTTAGGCCCCGTGGCACTTCTTGAACTTCTTGCCCGAACCGCACCAGCAGGGATCGTTGCGGCCGATCTGCTCACTCTCGTCGACCCGTCGCTGCTGAACTGGCTGCGGCGCCTCGAGCTCGGCGTATTCCTCGGCCGCACCAGCTCCAGCTCCCGCCGCTGCCATCGCCAGGGCGCTCGGCTGTGCCGCCATCCCGCCGCCTGAGTAGGTCACATTGCGACCTCCAGTGGAAGAACTCGAGCTCGGGCTCGGGCGGCGCGGCGCCGGCGCTGCCACCGGTTCCCCATTCTCGTCTACCGGCGTCACTTCGACGTGGAAGATCATTCGCGCGAAGTCTCCCCAGATGCTGTTCATCAGATCTCGGAACAGCTCGAACGCCTCGTTCTTGTAAGCGACCAGCGGCTCGATCTGCGCGAACCCCCGCAGATGGATGCCCTCACGAAGGTAGTCCATGTCATACAGGTGTTCGCGCCAGTGCTGATCGATGATCTGAAGCAGTAGGAACCGCTCCAACGCGCGCATCAGCTCTTCACCGAGCTCCTGCTCGCGCCGCTCGTACTGGCCGAGCGCCTCCTCCTGAAGACGCTGGGTCAGGTCTTCGCGATCGATCCGGTGGGGATCGATGCTGATCACCTGCGCGCTGGGGGTGAAGATCTCCTCGACGCGACGGACCAGACTGGCGACATCCCAGTCCTCGACGAAGTCACCCGCGGTGTACTCCGCGACCAATCTGTCGATCAGGTTTGCAACCTCCTCCCGCGACGCATCGCTCATGTCGCGGCCTTCGAGGATCTCGTCACGGTAGTTGTAGATGACCTCGCGCTGCTGGTTGAGCACATCGTCGTACTCGAGCGTGTGCTTGCGCATCAGAAAGTGCTGCTCCTCTACCTTCTTCTGCGCCTTCTCGATCTGCTTGGAGAGCATCCCGGCTTCGATCGGCTCTTCGTTGCCCTCATCATCGAGTGTGCCGAGCCGATCGAGGATTTTGTAGATCCGCTCACCGGCGAACAACCGCACCAGATCGTCCTCGGCCGAGAGAAAGAACCGCGACTCGCCGGGATCGCCCTGGCGTCCAGAGCGGCCGCGAAGCTGGTTATCGATCCGGCGTGACTCGTGGCGCTCGGTGCCTAGGATGAACAGACCGCCGGCTTCCAGCACCCGCCCACGCAGGTCCTCGACGCGGCGGTCGACCTCCGGCAGGACCTTGGCGTAATGCTCTTCGTAGTCGGGCATGCCGGGTCGCAATCCCAGCTTCGTGAGCTCAAGCTGGGCCAGATGCTCGCCGTTACCGCCCAGCTTGATGTCTACTCCACGGCCCGCCATGTTGGTCGCGATCGTGACTGCTCCAGGCGCCCCGGCCTCGGCAATGATCTCGCCCTCGCGCTCCGCGTGCTCGGGCTTGGCATTCAGCACGGTGTGGGGGATTCCCAAACGCGTCAGCCGCTCGGATAGCAGCTCCGAGACCTCGACTGAGATCGTCCCGACCAGGACCGGCTGGCCATTGTGGTGACGTTCCTCGATCTCCTTGGTCACGGCGCCCCACTTGCCGTCCTTGGTCTTGTAGACCTGGTCGTTGCGATCGGCGCGGACCATCGGGCGATTTGTCGGAATCTGGACTACCGGCAGCTCGTAGATCTTCATGAACTCGGTCGCCTCGGTGAGAGCCGTACCGGTCATGCCGGCGAGCTTGTCGTACATCCGGAAGTAGTTCTGAAGCGTTACCGTCGCCAGCGTCTGGTTCTCCTCCTGGATCCGGACGCCCTCCTTGGCCTCGACTGCCTGGTGCAAGCCCTCCGACCAGCGCCGGCCCTCGAGGATTCTGCCGGTGAACTCGTCGATGATCTTGACCTCGCCATCGATCACCGCATAGTCGACGTCGCGGCTATACAGCGACTCCGCCTTCAGCGCTTGGATCAGGTGGTTGACAAGATGGCCGTTCTCGGCCCGGTAGAGGTGGTCGGTCTTCAGAAAGCGCTCGGCCTTTGCCACCCCACGCTCAGTGATCGCAACCGTCTTGTGCTTCTCCTCGAACTCGTAATCGAAGTCGGCGACGAATTCCTTCTTCATCCGTGGGTCCATCCCGTCGGGCGTCTTGCCCGGCTTCAACTGCGGGGCCAGCCGCGCGAACTGGACGTACAGATCGGCGGCCTGCTCCGGAGCGCCCGAGATGATCAGCGGAGTGCGCGCCTCGTCGATCAGGATGTTGTCGACCTCGTCGACGATCGCGAACGTGTGGTAGGGCGACTTGCCCTCCTCCGGCTTTGGCCGACCGCCATGCTGGACCTTCTCCTCGAGCGTGGTCGCCATGTTGTCGCGCAGATAGTCGAAGCCGAACTCGGAGTTCGTGCCATAGGTGACGTCAGCGGCATAGGCATCGCGCTTCTCCTCGTAGGGCTGCATGTTCTGCAGCACGCCCACGGTGACGCCGAGCAGGTCGTAGATCGGCTTCATCCACATCGCGTCGCGTCGCGCGAGGTAATCGTTGACGGTTACCAGGTGGACGCCTCGCCCGCCGAGCGAGTTCAGGACCACGGCCAGAGTCGCTGTCAGCGTCTTACCCTCACCGGTCTTCATCTCTGCGATCGCGCCGTCGTGAAGAACCATGCCACCGATCAGCTGAACGTCGAAGTGGCGCATCCCCATCGATCGCTTGCCAGCCTCGCGTACGAGCGCGAAACACTCATACATCAGCTCGTCGAGGCTCTCGCCCTCGCGAGCGCGGCCGCGCAGTTCATTGGTCGCCTCACGGAGCTCTGCATCCGTGTAGTGCTCGAGCTCCGGCTCGAAACCGTTGATCCGCCCGACACGCTGCTCATAGGACTTGAACTTCTTCGCCTCGCCCATGCGAAGCGCGCGGTCCAGGATGGACATGGGGCTAGCGTAGCATCGGAGCTTGGCCCAGCTGAGCGCTTAATCCGATCGTATTTTCGTCCCCGGGGGAGCGCACCCGTCCTCGCCAGGGTCAGTTTGCTGACCGTTTAGGTCGGGATTTGGGTAAGCCTTTGGTCAGCGCCCAGCGGCCGACGCTCGCTCGCGACGCGGCGAGAAACTCGAGCCGACTTCAGTGGTTACGTGAGCAGCGCGGACCGGAGGGCGGGGCGACTACGTCGCCGGCGAGACGTCCCCAGGCAACGAGCCGCTCGCCGCAACGTCGCCCGTCACCGGCGGTTTCGCCGTAGCGGCAGCCCGCGACTCTCTGCGCTTGCGACGCTTATCGCGATGGCGCTTGACCTGGACGCCAAGCTCATCCGCGCAGAGATTGATCGAATGCAGGATGTCCGGGGATGCGTCCCGCGCCCGCAGCGTAACTCCCTTCAAGTGCAGCGTAGCCTCGGCAACCTGTGAATCGGCGATCGCCGGATTGCGCTCCTCAAACACCTCCACCTCCAGCTCGGCCAGCTCCGATACCTGCCGCGAAACCTTGCGAAAGCGCTTGTTTACGTGCTCTCTCAAGTCCTCGGAAACAGACAGATTGCGCCCCTTCACCTCGATGCGCATCGGCCGACCTCCTTGATGCAAGCGGATGGATGTGCTGAACCTTCCACAGTAGTACCCCACATAAGGTTTGTCGATTGGGAGAATCTACGGAGTGGCTCCCGAGCTTTCCTGGACCTTCGATCCGAGCGTTCTGGTTGGCGTCCTGGTCCTCATCCTTCTGTATCTTAGGGGCTGGCGCCGGGCACGCGATCCGCGCGAGCCTCATCCGCCCGGATTCGGGCGCCTGGCGCTGTTCGGCGCGGGCATCCTCACGATCCTCCTGGCGCTGGTCTCGCCGCTTGACTCGCTCGGCGATCAGCTAATGGTCATGCACATGGTCCAGCACATGCTGCTGCTGGACATCGCGCCGATCCTCTTGATCCTCGGCCTGACGAAGGTGCTGTTGCGTCCGGTCACGCGACGCCTGAACACAATCGAGCGGCGGGCTGGATACCTAGCCCATCCCGTGTTCGCCGTCTTCCTGTACGTCGGCTTCCTGTGGCTCTGGCACATCCCTGCAATCTACGACCAGGCTCAGGGCAACGGCGCTGTTCACGCGCTCGAGCATCTGTGCTTCTTCTCCGCCGGCGCGCTCTATTGGTGGCACGTGCTATCGCCGATCCGCAACCGCATGCGGCTGGGCGGGATGGGCCCAATCGCGTACATGACGAGCGCGAAGCTGCTCGTCGGGATCCTGGGGATCGTGCTCGCATTCGCCCCCCGCGTGATTTATCCCTTCTACGCTCACAAGCCGCATTATTGGGGCCTGACCCCGCTCCAGGATCAGTCGATGGCCGGGCTTGTTATGGCGCTCGAACAATCAATCGTGATGGGCATCGCTCTGGTGGTGCTGTTCGTCCAGATGCTGAGCGAGTCCGAGCGCGAGGCGCAGCGGGCCGAGCGGTTCGAGGTGGTCTAGCGCCCCACGCCGCCCGCTGCGATCGGCTGGCCGGGCCGCGCGGCGGGATTGCTCCCGCCGCGCGAGATCAGCGTCAGATGACTACCTGCTGCACTTCGTCCTGCTTGAGAGCGTCGTGGACTGCCTGACGCCGCCACGCTGGGCGGTCTCGGCGGTAAACGTCGTGGAGTAGGGGCGCTTACCCCTTTTACAGGCAACCGAGGCGAGATATCCGACGGTCTTGCCGTGGACCTTGGTGGTCTTCTTTGGCCACTTGAGAGTCTCGGTCACGAGCGAGCCCTGAAGCCCGGAGAGCGGGAAGGAGACGTAGGGTGGGATCGGTACGTCCAGCGTGTAGACGTTGTGCTTCGTGCGGCTGAAGCCATAGTAAGGGCCAACCCCTCCCGTATGGATCGCGCCGAAGTAGCAGACATGCGAGGCGTCCGTGTGGAAGTAGTACACGACCTTGCCTTGGCCGGCATTCCAGACCTTAAGGATCACGTTGCACGAGCCCGTACCGGGCGCGCTGACGCTCGGATCCGAGGCTTTACCGATGACCGCGCCGAGCGTTCCGCTAGCGACCAGCGCACCCTTAGGACAAGCCGTATCACCCGAGTGCGCGATCTTGCTGAGGCTGCAGGTTGGGAAGTACTTCCCGTTCGACACCAAGCCGTAGAGTGAGAACTTGATGTCGGTCAGCGGAGCCGTCCGCTCGCCGGCGATCGTGTTGTGCGCCGTGTATTTGTCGGTCACGCTCACGGGAATCGGTGACCTGGAGCTGCCTGCCTTGTTGGGCGAGACCGGGTGGGACGCGGTGTAGGTGTTGAGTGCCGAGGCAGCAAACGCTGATCCTGCCAAGGCGAGCACGGTAAGGGCCGTGCCGATGATGACGATCCGTCTCATCTCTCTCCTTTGACTTGACGGTGGGTATTGTTTGATAAGGCCATTGAGCCGGCCGCGCTCATGGCAATGGTTTGAGTTGCGGGAACTCCTGCAGTTGCCCTGTTGTCAGCTTTCCAAGCTGCGTCTGAGGCCTGCACCGAGGTCCGTTCGGATTTGACGTGAAGTACACGTCACGCAGAACCGTAGCTAGGGTAGCGGGTATTGTCGGACCGATGGTTGGCAGCGGGTTATGGGTGCAGAGATAGCTGGCGAACACCGGCAGCCCCTGCAGAAGCTTCAAGTAGCCGCTGGGCTCAAGATAGGGGTTGCCGCGGTTGCTCGAGAGACGTAGCTGGTAACTGGTTAGCACTTCTGGGTTAACGGGGTTGGACACCCGAATGTAGTGGAGAAGCTTCGTGCCCGCCACGTTCAGAACCGAGGCCTGAGTCGCGGCTGTGCTGTTGGCGAAGAACCCAGCGATCTCCCTCCGGTAGTCGTTGATGTAGTTGATCACCGGCACTACGCCCCCCAGATACGGGGTCAGCCGCGCGAGCAGAGGCACGCTGGCGTCCAAGAACTGCTCGAGCGCCGGAAAGCCCGCCTTGGAAGCGCTGGTAAGCGGGCGGACATTGTTCAACAGGTCCCGCAACTCTGGCGCAAGGCCGGTGAGCGACTGCAGCGTGGGCGTCAGCTGGACCACCGCGGGACGGAGCTCGTCGATCAGCGGTTTGGTGGCCTGGGCGAAGCGGGCGACGCGGTTGACCGTCGATCGGGTCTCGATCAGGAAGGGCGGGAATGCCCTCACGGCCGCCGCCAGCGCGGCGTCCTGGGCGGAGGTGGCGGCGAAAACGGCGTTCGCGTTCCGGATCAGGCCTTGCAGCTGCTCCGGCGAGCGGCTGAGCGCCGCAAACACCTGACCACCGTCGCGCAGCAGTGTGGTGGTGGCGGCGCCCTGGCGATGAAGCACCGCGAGGACCTTGTCCACGTTGGTGGCGAACGGATAGAGCTGGGCGACGGCGATGTTCAAGTCCTCGCCGCGCCCAGTGAGCGCAATCCCGGCTTGTTGCATCCAGGTCTCGAACGCGCGGCGAGTGGTCGGATCGAACGTCGACAGGATCTGATCGAGTTGGACCGTCGGTGCGACCTGTCCGTGGGCGAGTGTCCCCCCGTCCGGCAACTTGGGACCGGTTCTGGACCCAGGCGTAAGCTCGACGTAGGTCTCGCCGAGCAGCGATTTCTCCCGCAGGATCGCCCGCGTGTCGGCGGGCCTCGGGGTGAACTGATTCTCGATCTGGATCACCGCTCGCGTCAGCCCCGTGTGGTGGTTGAGTGACACCCTCACAACCTTTCCGACGCTCACACCTGAGATCCGCACATCCGATTGGTCGGCGAGCTGGACGGCGTCGTTGAACTCGACATTGAACCGGTACCCCTGCGGTGCGAGTGGGACCGAGCCGCCGAACGACATCCACAGGAACAGGAGTAGGCCGACGCATGACGCCGCAAACGCGACCATCGTCAGGACCCGGCCGCGGGTTGGTGCCTGCTTGTTCATCCCAACCGATCCTCCGGACAGATCTTTGTCCGGTCCGGCTGATTCAGCAGGTCGATCAAAGCCGATAGGGAGGGCGTGGTCTGCTGAAGCGCATTGAGGAGATCCAGCTGGGAGCAGCTGGACATGAAGATGCTCCGCACGTTGGGCCCCTGCGCGTCCTGGGTGTTGGTCAGGCTCGACGCAATGTGGCTGAGCCACGCGCCCCAGAACAGATAGCCCTGCTCGCTTCCGGGCGGCTGATAGGCGAGGGTGTTGAAGAGGACATTCAATACGCCCAGGGAACGCGTCAGCGGCGGCGCGGCGCGGGCTAGTTGCGCTGCCGCTGGCTGGAGGATCCGTGCCAGCGGCTGCACCGCGACCGAGAACGGACGGAGCTGGTCGCGGACGACCGGAGTCGTATCCCGGAATAGCGGTCGCGAGGCGCTGAGCGCCGGACCGAGGTTGCGGGCGAAAGGAAGCAGCGCGTGCAACGTCCGGCCGGTGGCGCTGGCAAAGGTCCGCACTTGTCCGAGCGTTTGCGTCGTCTGCTGGAGCGTGCCCGGCAGCAGCGAGAGCGCCGTTTGCAGGTTTGCGTCCTGCGAGGCGATCGCTGAGAAGTTCGTGTTCGCGGAGTTGATCAACGATCCGAGCTGGCTGTCGACGCTGCCGAGGGAAGTGGCGACGAGATTCAGGTTGTGGACCGCACGCGCGATGTTCTGACGACGGGTGGCGAGCAGGCTCGCAAACGTGCGCGTGTCGCGGTTGAGCGGTGCGAACCGCTTCAGCGTTCCGCGTAGATCAGACACCGCGGCCGGGCTGGGCGCGGTTCGGGTCGACCCGGGGTCGTGGAACGCCTGGGCTCCGCCCGCCAACAGCAGCAGCAGGTAGTTTCGTGAGTCGGCATCCAGCGAGGAGAGGATCTGATCGAAATCGATGTCCGGATTCGTGCTCGCGGCACCCAGCACGCCCCCGTTGGGGATCGCCCCCGCGTTCTTGCTCCCCGGATCGAGCGACAGGTACATGTCCTTCAGCGGCGTCCGGGGGCGCAGCAGCACGGTCGCGTTTCGGTAGATCGGCGCGTTCTTCTTGTAGATGTTCATCGTCACGACGGCGCGGCCGCCTTGAAGCTTGACGCCACCGACCTGACCAACCTGGACGCCCGCGATCGTGACTGCCTGTCCTTGCCCGGCGGCAACCGCGGCCCCCGTGGCCAACTCGGCGCGCACGGTGTAGTAGCTCTGACCAAAGGTGAAAGCCGGCTGGTGGCGAAGGATGTAGGCGGCGACCGCGAACGCGATCACGACCAGCGCCGCGATCGCCGCGAAGTCCTTTCGATGAATGGAGATCGCGCGTCTCACGGGCCGGCTCCGGTGCGGACGTTGTTCACCTTCGGCGCCGGGTTCTTGTAGCAGGCGATGTCGCTGCGCACGACCGGTGCTTGCCCCGGCCACGCCGGCCGGGTTCCGAGCGGAGGCAGGACCGCATTGCCGTACAGCGGACCCTGCACCGGAAGCGCGCTGGTGCGCACCAACTCGGATCCGCCGGCCACCGAGGAGCGCACGTACCGTCCGTTGCCGTCGAAGTTCTGGGACGCACCAGCCAGTCCAACCGCCGACTGGAAGAGCTCCTGATAGACCCGCAATCCGGTTGATGCCGGCGGGTCGGAAATCACCCTGTTGCCCGTCGGGATCACGTTGTGGATGAAGCAGCGAGCAAGCTGGTCGGCTTGGACGAGCAGCGACTTGGTCGCGTTCAGCGAGGTCGTGGTCTCCCTGACTGCCGGCGTCAGCGCCGAAACGAGTCCTCCCAGCTCGCTCGGCGAAAGCAGCGCGGTCGATTGCGCAATCCACGGCAGCCCGGCATCGATCGTCGGACCCAGCTGCTCGATTCCCGGGACTATCGCCTTAGCAAACCTCTGTGTCGGACCGAACGATGCGTTCAGTGGACCGAGCGCACTGTTGGTGCTGCGCAGCAGCGGTGGCAGCAGCGCGATCGTCCGACTGAGGTCCTGCTGTCGCGAGGCGAGCGCCGCCATCGTCGTGTCGAACGAGCTCACCAGGCTCGCCAGCTGGGTCTGCTGGGCCGCGAGCGCACTGAAAACCTGCTCGTTACCTGAAACGACGCCCGAGAGGTCGTGTGGCTGCTGTCCGAGCAGCGCCTGGTTGACGATCGCCGATGCTTTGAACGCGTCCGCCGCATACTTCAGCGAGACGTTGAGCGCCTGTCCCGCGGTCAGCCCGCGCACGCTCGGGTCCTGGGATGCGTCCTGCGCGGGTGTGGAGGGTCCGTCGAGCGCCGCTCCCAGCCCGCGCAGCAGCGTCTGAAGATTCGCTCGGGTGTTGGAATTGAGCGCCGACAGCACGCGATCGAGCTGAACGGCGCCGACGGTATTGGCGGCCGGCAGGACGGTGCCGGAAATGAGCGTCGGCGAGCTCGGAGTTCCCGGATGCAGGTCGATGTAGAAATTGCCCTCCAGGAACAGCCGTGGCCGGATGTTCGCGGTGGCGTCCTGGTGGAGGGGCAGGCCGTTGCTGTCGATGTCCATCGTCACCACGGCGGCGCTCGACGATCCCGACACCCGATCGACGGCGGTGACTTGCCCCACGTCGACCCCGGCGATCCGGACCGGGGATGGAATATGGAGCTGCGTCGGGGTGGTGAACTGCGCCTTCAGTACGAATCGCGAACCCGAGAACGGAAGCGACCCACCGAACACCGCGTAGAAGGCGGCCAGGATCACGATCGCGCCGATGATCCCGGCGGCCAGGTTCGAGATCCACGGACGGCGACGGCGCTTCATTTCTTGCCTACCGAGGTGCTTTCCGTCTTTAGCCCGACGTTCCCGGGTGGGTTGCCGATCGAAGCTCGGTGAACGGAGTACGGTTCGTTGCCAGCCGCGCATTCGGGGGTCTGGCCGGGCGAATCGGTGTTGGGATAAGGATTCACGTGCAGCGGCCCGTGCTCGTTTCCCGGCGTGCCCGGCGTCAAGTAAGGCTGCTGTGAGGGAACCGCCTCTCCGCCGAGCACGTCGTCGATCGCGACGATTACGAACCGCAGTGCCGTCCCCGAATCGCTGTTCTCGGACAACGTGCTCGCCACGTTGCGCAGGAACAGCGTCACGTAGTTGCAGGACGACTGAACGGGCGTCAGGAACGCCAGCGGCGAGCGCAGTCGCGACATCGTCAACGTGAGGCGGTCGAGACCCTGTTGGACCGAGGGGGTCTCCCCGTAGCTCGCCAATCGCTTCGAGAGGCTCACCAGCCGCTGGTCGAGGGCTGCCGTTCCCGGTAGGTTGCGGGTCCCGGCGGCAAACGCGTCCGCCAGCACCGGAGCGTTCTGCGGAATCGTCGCGACCGCGGGCTGGAACTGTTTGAACAGCGCCGTAGTGTCGGTCAGGAATGGCCGGATGATTGGGCTGTCGGTGATCACCGCCTGGAACGTCGGCGGCGTTTGCGAAATCCACTCTTGGAGGTAGGGGACCGCGACGCCGGCCAGCGCGCGGAACGTCGTGTCGAGGTTCACGTACAGCGTCGCCTGGGTTTGAGCCACCGGCGCGAGGGCGCCAACGAGTCCTTGCAGCCCACGGAGGAAGCCCGCCAAATCGGTCTGGGGGGAAGCTAGGTTGCGCGCCACGGGACCGAGATCCCCGAGCAACGGCACGAAGGCCCCGATTGCGTCGTTGAGATCGGGCCCTCGTCCTGCCAAGCCGGCAGCAAAACCGAGCGTTGAGGCCGCCACGCCTGCCCGGGTCTTCGGGGTAAACATCGACAGCACCTGGTCGAGGTCGACCTCAGCGCTAGATTGGCTGACGGGGACGGTCGCCCCGTCCTCGAATCCCCGCCTCGCGCGGCCGGGCAGCACCTGAAGGTACTTGAGGCCAATCGCGCCCTTGAGCCGAATCGCAAACCGGGTGTTGACCGGCAGCGGCTGGAGGCTTTTTTGGAGCTTGAGGTTGAGGACGGCGATCGGCTTGCCGGCTGAGTCGCGAGCCGCGGTGACGCCATTGACGAACCCGACCAGTGTGCCGCCGAGTCGAACATCAGCGCCGTGGGTCAGCTCGCTGGCGTTGTGTACCTGTACGTTGAGCGTGTAACGGGGTACGAACGGCAGCCCGTTGTTGGCGTTGTAGGCGAGTGTCACCGCGACGATCGTCACCAGCACGGTTAGCGCACCCACAAGCACGGGGTTGGCAAACACGCTCTGTTCGCGCCCTCGCCGACGGTTCATCGCTGCTTCCCGATCAGATACGCGAGCAGCCCCTTGAGCGGGGCTGCCGCCCGGGCGACGTCGGCCGCCGCGAAGCTCTGGTCGAAGTTCGCCGAGCATCCCGGTACGGGACTTGTCGCGTAGCCAGTGCAATCGCTGACCAGCAGCTCGTCACGGACGTAGTGCCCGAGGCTGTCGAACCCGTTACCAGCTTCGGTAGCGTTGAACAGAACCCCCATCAGCTGCTTGATCGCTCCGGTGCTTTGCAGGCTCGCGGTGAGGCGATCGAGCAACACCGCCGACGGTGCTGTCGCGTTCCCGAGCTTCAACAGACGGTGGGCGAGCGGCTCTGTCGCCACCAGCGCCGGCTGGGATTGCGCCGCCGCGCTTCCCAGCTTGATTAGCGCTGAGCGCGCCGCGGTGGCAAACGGCGTCAGATTGGCGAACTCTCGGTTGAGGTCCGAGGCACTGCGGGCGAGCTGGTGCATCAGCGGGGTGCCCTGGGTGGCGAGCCCGCCAAGATCAGCCATCAGCGGCCGGAGCTGGCGCAGGAACGAGGGAAACAGCTGGAACGTCCGCTCGATCTCCGCAGCCCGCGCGGCGCTCGCGACCGAGGTCGCGTTGGCCCCCACGACGAAGCCGGCGATCGCGCGTCGCTCGCGCGCCAGCGGCGCGAGCACCGCGTCGGAATCGACCGCCAGCTGAGCGAGCGTTCGGTTCTGTCGGGCCAGAATCTGGAGCACCTTGTCGGTGTATCCGAGCGCGGGATTGGCGCGATGAATCACCGCGTTCAAGTCCGAGCCCCGCGCCGCAAGACCCGTTCCGAACTCGTCGATGATCACCGCGAGCGCCTCCCTGACGGGCTGCTGGTAGATGTTCTGGACGATGTCCGAGTCGATCGCCGAGCTCGTCTGCGTCACTGGCAGGAGGTAGCTTCCCGCCCCGGGTCCGCTTTTGATCTGCTCCAGCGGCGGCGCCGCCGAGGTACCCGGATTGCAATCGACGTACTTCTCGCCGATCAGTGATTGTGGCCGGATCGTGCAGTGCGCGTTCGCACGGAACGGCGAGAAGCTCGAGTTGTCGATCCCCAGCGACACCGCAGCCTTGTTGCTAGCCGTGACGTCCAGCGACGTGATCGTGCCGACCGGGGCGCCGGCGATCCGGACGTCCTCGCCCTGCACCGCGTATGCGGCGTTATCGAAGATCGCCCGCACCGTGTAGGGGCCACCCGCCCCCTTCGAGGAGCTCGTTCCGATCACTACCGCGCCGCCGGCGGCGATCACCATCAGCAGGATCAACGCGAGCCGTCTCATGGCCCCGGCGGAGTCGCGGAAGGGTTACACCCCGGCACGGGCACGGGCGCCGAACCGTCAGGCGTTGGCTGAATCGCGCTGCCGGGGCACCGGCCATGCACCTGATGAAGGCCGTCGTAGCGCTGCGAGGGGAACTTAGTGGTCAGCTGGTTTGCCCCATTCACACCAAAGGCAAAGAAGGTCGGCTGCGTCCGCGTGTAATGACCGTTGGCGTCGTAGTACGCGCTCGCCTGGCCAAGGTTCGTGAGCGCGCCGACGACGTCGGGGGTGTACTCGCGCAGATAGTCCAGCTGGGGCTGCGAGTCGTTCAGTTCACGGATCAGGCGGGGGAACGCGGTGGCCGCAACCGAGGCCAGACCAGGGGTCTCTAATGCCAGGGTGGTGAGGCCGCCGACGCCGACGAGCGCATTGAGCCCGGACACGGTCGGGATCGCGACCGTGATCAGCGACCCCAGATTCTTCGCGAACGGGGCGAGCCGCCGGACGGCGGGTTTGGATTTCGCAACCACGGGGTCGAGCGCGTTGAGGGTGCTCCGCAGCCCGGCGAAGGTCCTGGTCGAACGGGTGAGTGTGCCCGGCAGCAGCGCCAGCGTCTGCTGTAGCGACTGGCTCTGGCCCGCGATCGCACCGGCGGTCGTATTTGTCTGTGCGACCAGGTCGGTGAGCTGGGTTGCTCTCGACGCCAACGCCTGCAGCGCCTTCGCACCTTGAACCACGAGACCGTCGAACGCTGGCTCGTCCCGGGCGAGCTCACCGGTAACCCGGGTGGTGCTCGAAAGCCCCGGCGCCAGGTACTCGAGCATCCGGTTCGCGTCCACGCCGCGGTCCTTGAGGCTAGCCCCTTCGCCCCGGATAAACCCACTTAGCCCTGCACGCGTAAGTGGATCGAAGGTGTCGAAGACCTGGTCAAGGTTGACGATCGAGTACGTGTAGTCGGCGTGGATAACGCCGCCGTCGGGAATCTCGGGCGCACTGCGAGGGCCTGGCTCGAGCACCACGTATTTGTTGGCGATGCCTGACAACGAGTTCTCATAGACCCGAGCGACCGTTCCCTGGTGGATCGGCGAGGCGCTCGAGTCGAGTCCCATCACGACTTCCGCCTGACCGTTGGCGGTCAACGCGATTGACTTGACTGTTCCGACCTTTGCGGGACCGATCAGGACATCGTTGCCGGACACCAGGCCGCTGGCGTCCTGGAATTCGGCGCGCAGGGTGTACGTCGAACCGCTCGTGAACAGCACCAACACCACCAGCAGCACAGCCCCGAGCAGCGCGCCCGCCGCGGCGACTCGCGCGATCGTGCTCGCGCGTCGGGCAGGCGGATCGGGCCGCAGCTGTGTGCGCGTTTTCGGCGTCCGTGCCAGCGTTCGTGCCGTTCTGGCGGGCTGCGTGATGTGACGCTCCTTCTCCTCGTCCCCGAACGGTGCCTCTGCGCCGGGGCATCATCCTGCCAAACTTGCCTATGCGTTTCCAGACCGGTGGATTGAGCGGAAGTTATGGCTTTGTGGAGCACAGTGCGGCAACATGCCGCCCAATCAGCTACGCGCCTGGCGCGCGAGCAACGCCGCCCCGACCGCGCCGCCCAGGTCTCCGAGCGCGGCAACGCGGACGTCCGGGGGGCTGTGGTCATTGAACAGGTGGGGAAGCATTGCCTTCGCGATTCGATCCGAGAACGGCTGCCCAAAACGCACACCGAGTCCACCGCCGATCACGACCGCCTCGACATCGAGCAGATTCATCGCCGACCCAATGCCCGCTCCGAGCGCCTTGATCGCGTCATCGATGATGCGGCTCGCCAGCTTGTCCCCTCGCTCGAGCGCATGCGCCCAGACCGCACTCGTGAGGCGCGTTCGCCCTCGCTCCTGCATCAACGTGAACAGGTCGCTCTTGTTGCCCTTCTCGACGCGTCGGCGCGCTCGCGCCTCCATCGCCGCGCGGCCGGCGTAAGCCTCCAGGCAGCCTCGCCGTCCGCAAGGGCATTGTGCTCCGTCCATCACGACCACGATGTGCCCAATCTCGGCGGCACCCCCTCGGCCAAGCCACGGCTTGCCGTTCAGGACTAGTCCACCGCCCACACCGGTGCCCCAGAACACGCCGAGCAGTGACCTATAGGGCTTCCCAGCGCCGAGTTGGAACTCAGCGTCAGTGGCGACCTGAACATCATTGCCGACGAACACCGCCGTGCCGAGCTGCTCGGCAAGCGCAGGTCCGAGCTCAAACACACCGTCCCAATCGGGCAGGTTTCGCGCGCTGGAGACGGCGCCGCTCTCGACGTCGACGATCCCTGGCGAGCCGACGCCGACACCGCGAAGCTCGGATGGCTCGAGGCCCACGCCTCGCGCGGCGCCCGTGATCGCAGCCACGAGTTGCCTGGCCACCGACTGTGGCCCTCCACTGGTGGGCGTCGGATGGCGGGCTGAGCCAAGCACGTTGTTGCGCGAGTCGACCACGACGGCCTCGATCTTCGTACCGCCGAGATCGATCCCGCCGCGCGCGGCGCGGGTCGCGACCGATGCCTCCATTGCCGAATCCTCTCAGACGAGCGAGCTATCAGCTCCAAGACTCGCGGTAGTGCTCCTGCTCAGGCGTTGGTTCATCGATTTCGACCCGGAGCGATGAGAGCTTCAGGCGCGCGACCTCTTGATCAATCGCCGCCGGCACCGGATGGACTCCCGCCGCGAGCTTGCCCCGGTTCAGGACGAGCTCCTCGACGCACAGCGCCTGGAGCGCGAAGGAGACATCCATTACCTCCGGGGGATGGCCTTCGGCGGCCGCCAGATTGACGACCCGGCCATGCGCCAGCAGGTTCAGCCGCCGGCCGTCGGCCAGCTGGTACTGCTCAACCAGCGGACGTACGTCGCGGACCTGCCTGGCCAGGGCACGTAATTCTTCGAGATCAATCTCGACGTCGAAGTGGCCGGCATTCGCAAGCAAGGCGCCGTCCTTCATCCGCTCGAAGTGCTCCCCCCGCAACACGCGGCGTGAACCGGTGACCGTCACGAAGATGTCGCCGCGCTCGGCGGCTTCCAATGAAGGTCTGACGTCGTACCCGGCCATTCTGGCTTCGAGCGCTCGGAACGGATCGACCTCGCAGACCATTACGGCGGCGCCAGCGCCGCGGGCGCGCTCAGCGATTCCCTGTCCGGCCCATCCGTAGCCGACGACGACAATCGTGCGTCCGGCGAGGAGCACGTGCCCAGCGCGCACAATTCCGTCGAGCGCGGACTGACCCGTGCCGTGGCGATCGTTGAGCGCACGCTCCGTCCGCGCCTCGTTGACCGCCAGCACCGGACAGGCCAACCTGCCCTGGTCTTCGATCCGTCGCAGCCGGACTAGACCAGTGGTGGTTTCCTCGATCCCTCCGATCACGCCCTCGAGTGAATAGTCACCGGACTCGTGCGCTGTGACCAGCAGATCCGCTCCGTCGTCGATCGTGACCTGCGGGTCGCCGCGCAGGAGCGCGTGCACGTGCCCCGCGTAGGTAGGCAGATCCTCGCCTCGGATTGCTCTGACCTCGACGCCGTGGGCGAACACAAGCGCGGCGGCAACGTCGTCCTGCGTTGAGAGCGGGTTCGCCGAGCACAGCGCTGTGCTCGCCCCGCCGGCAATCAGCGCGCGGAGGAGGTTGGCGGTCTCCGCCGTCACGTGCAGGCAAGCTGCTATGCGAATGCCCGAGAGCGGCTGCTGACGCTTGAATCGCTCACTGACCGCGCCGAGCACAGGCATCTGCTGGGCCGCCCACGCGATCTGCGCCTCGCCCACTGGAGCGAGCGCGAGATCGGCAATCTCATGAGGCGGAAGTGCCGCTCGCGGCATTCCGGCTCTACTTGCGCGCGCTCGCGGTTAGTAGCGGTAATGATCCGGCTTGTAGGGCCCTTCGAGGGGGACGCCGAGGTAGGCGGCCTGGCCGCGGGTCATCTCGGTCAGCTTCGCGCCGAGCGCGTCCAGATGCATGCGGGCGACCTTCTCATCGAGATGCTTGGGCAAGGTGTAGACCCGCTTCTCGTAGAGGTCCTCGTGGCCGTAAAGCTCGATCTGGGCGATCACCTGGTTGGTGAACGAGTTCGACATCACGAAGCTGGGATGGCCAGTCGCGTTGCCGAGGTTGAGCAGCCGTCCCTCCGAGAGCACCAGGATCGCGTGCCCGTCCGGGAACCGCCACTTATCCACCTGCGGTTTGATGTTGATTCGCTGCACGCCCGAGAGCGTCGTCAGACCGGCCATATCGATCTCGTTGTCGAAATGACCGATGTTCCCGACAATCGCCTGGTGCTTCATCCGCCCCATGTGATCGGCCGTAATCACATCCTTGTTTCCAGTCGCGGAGATGAAGATGTCCGCGCTCTCGACGACGTCCTCGAGCCTTGCCACCTGGTAACCGTCCATCGCCGCCTGCAGCGCGCAGATCGGATCGATCTCAGTCACCACGACCCGCGCGCCCTGGCCACGGAGAGATTCGGCGCAGCCCTTGCCGACGTCGCCGTATCCGCACACCACTGCGACCTTGCCGCCGATCAGAACGTCGGTTGCGCGATTGATCCCGTCGATCAACGAGTGCCGGCAGCCGTACTTGTTGTCGAACTTGCTCTTAGTCACCGAGTCGTTGACATTGATCGCCGGAAACAGCAGCTGGCCTCGCTCCGCGAACTGGTATAGGCGATGCACTCCCGTGGTGGTCTCCTCAGTTACGCCCTTGATCCCTGCTGCGATCTTGATCCACCGCTGTGGATCCTCCGCGAGCGACCGCTGGAGGACTTCCAGCACGATCCGGAACTCCTCAGAATCAGCGCTCGCCGGATCGGGTACCGCGCCAGCCTGTTCGAACTCAGCCCCTTTGTGAACGAGCAGCGTCGCGTCCCCTCCGTCGTCGAGGATCATGTTCGGACCAGCGCCGTCCGGCCAGCTCAGTGCCTGCTCCGTGCACCACCAGTACTCCTCGAGCGACTCACCTTTCCACGCAAACACCGGTATCCCCTGCGGATCCTCAGGGGTACCTTCGGAGCCAACGGCTACAGCCGCGGCCGCGTGATCCTGGGTCGAGAAGATGTTGCACGATGCCCAGCGAACCTCTGCTCCCAACACCACCAGCGTCTCGATCAGAACTGCTGTCTGAATCGTCATGTGCAGCGACCCAGTGACCCGCGCGCCGGCTAGCGGCTGACGTTCGGCGTACTCGCGACGGGTCGACATCAGACCCGGCATCTCGTGCTCAGCGAGCTGGACCTCCTTGCGACCAAAGCCGGCAAGCGAGAGGTCGGCGACCTTGTAGTCGGTCTTCGCAGCAGTCGTACTCATGATCTCTCCAACTATTCTCGGGATTGCTGTCAGGCAGCAGCCAGCAGCTTTTGATGCTTGTCCTGTTCAAATCGGAGCCAGTCGGCGGGATCGACATCCTCAGGGCGACGTGGTTGCGCTTCCAGCCAGGCTTGCACAGCGTCGCGGAGCTCGCCATTGGCGGCCATACGAGCTGTGAAGGCAACGTCGGACAGCCCGATGTCGAATCGGGCGAGCAGCTCCTTCAGCGTCCGAAGCCGTTGCAGTTCAGCCGGCCCGTACAGGCGATAGCCGGAAGAAGAGCGGGGAGGGATCACCACCCCGGTGCGCTCGACGTAGCGAAGCATCCGTGCCGACCAACCCGTGGTCTCCGCTGCCTCGTGGATCGTCAACGACTCCATTGGTTGGCGAACATTACCACGATTGTGTCAAGGTTTAGCAGCGAGCAATCGGACGCGTTGGTCAAGAATCAGGAGGTCTTATCCCAACTGTGCGCTACGACACTTGTCCACAGCCCGCTAGGACCTCCAACTCGCGCCATACTATGAAGTTGCTTATCGGCCCAAAGGAAGTGTTGGCGCGGGCCGTGAAGGGACCGAATGCGTCCAGGCAGAATCCGTCTCGGAAGAAAGCGTCGTCTGCTCGCGGCTATCGCTGTGCTCGCGGTCATGCTTTTTACCGTGGCTGGGGCCTTAGCTCACGATTCCGCCTCCCAGCGTCTCAACGTCCACGATTATCCGAACCAGCGCAACGAGGGTGCGGGGGCCGGCGACGCCCAAGGTGAAAACGGCAGCGGCGGATCAGGCAACCTCGGCGGCCGCGGCCAGGGATCTGGCATCAGCCAACCGCCCAGCGTTAGCCCGGGGCCCAGTGGCAGCCCACGGACGGGCGTCAGCTGGCCAACGAGCCCCAGCCAAACCACAACCGTTAGCCAAACCACCAGCGCTACGCAATCCACAAGCGTCAGCCAGACGACTAGCAGTACGGCCAGCGAGAGCGAAAGCTCGAACTCCAGCTCAGTCAGCGAGAGCCAGTCCAGCGTCTCCCAACCGGTCACTCCCGGGCAAACGGACAACTCTCAGAGCGGCAATGGCCGCCACCACGGAGATGGCTCGCGAGGAGGCGACGGCAGGAGACAAGGCAACGGTGGGGAGCAAAGCGAGGGTGGGCAGCCGGGGAACATCACCAGCAGCGCCACGAGCAGCGCTCAAACGCTCACGATCCGGACCCCGGGGATCACGGCGCTGTCAAGCGCAACCGGCACCCAGAGGGTGGAGCCCATGGCAATTGGCTCTCCACCGGCCGCCGTTTCTTCGCCGAGTTCGGTTCCCTCGAGCGCGAGTCCATTGCCCGCCGGCATCGTCTCCCTGCCGGTCTCAGTCCTTACGACGCCGGCCGCACCCACGCCGGCCCCGACCCCGGTCGCCGTGCCAGCCCCGACTCCCGTCCTCCTGCCAACGCGAGCCAACTCGAGTTTCCCGACCCTGGCGGCATCACCGCTGGAGCAGAACAAGTCGACCATCTTCTCGAACGCCGCCGGGCAGGGGGTATCCCCCGCACCTGGGGTGCTCTCCCCGGCCGGCCAACTCGCCATCGGCACGAGTCCCGGAGGCGCCTTCGCCACCGCCGGCTCGATCGTTTCGCCAAGCGCACTGGCCAGCTTGCTCACACCGGCGGTTGCGAGCACCTCGGGCACCACCGGCGCTCACGCCCGCCCGAGCAGATCGACCGGTCACCGTCGACACCCGGCAACGGTCACAAAACCGACCGTAATCCAGCGCCTCGAGCGTGTGATTCCCGGGTTCGTCTGGATCGCGCTCGCGGCGGCGATCGGCTTGGCGGCGATCGGTGGCGCGGCAGCGTTTAGATCCTCGCGTCGGGCCCGCCGGCAGGCGGGGCAGTTCGCGGCCGTCAGCGCCGCTGCACTCACCGACCCACTCACTGGTGTCTTGAACCGCCGTGGGTTCACGGACGCCGTCGAACGGGAACTAGCTCGCGCACGCCGCTACGGGCGGCCATTTGTACTGGCGTACGTCGATGTTCGCGGGCTAAAGCAGGTCAACGACACTGAGGGGCACCTGGCAGGCGACAGGCTGCTCAAGGAAGTCGCGCTGATCATGACCGAGTCCGCCCGGGCGGACGATGTCGTCGGCCGCCTTGGTGGCGACGAGCTCGGACTGCTGCTCGCCGAGCAATCGTCGGGTGGGGCCGCCGCGGTCACACATCGGATCCAGACGGAGGTACCCGCTCGCCGCGCCGTGATGGACATCAGCGCCCCGTGGGACCTGACGATCGGGATCGCTGCTTTTCCAGAGGACGGCGACAGCTTCGATGAGCTGCTGCACGCGGCCGACCGCCGGCTGTATGAGCAGCGCGGGATCGCGCTGGCCAGCGAAGCCTCTCAGCCGCCGGCCAACGCTCCCTTCAGCTGATCCAGCACGACCACCGGTGTGGGATCGATCCCGCCGAGCACAGCGAGATACAGCGACACCAAGTCGCCCAGTAGCACGAGGGAGACTAGGCGCTCGGTCCGGGTCTGCCCGACGCTGTCGACTCGATATGTCGCTGCGGCGTGGCTGGCGATCAGGCCACGGGTCAGTTCGATCCGCTGCCGGATACGGGGATGCAGGTCGCAGTCGTCGAGGAATACGGCGCTAAAACGTCCGAGCCGACTCGCGCCCTCCCAGCCGACGATCTCGTTGTGATCGAGCTCGGGGAGCTCGTGCGTAAAGCAGGGAGCCTTGGCGTTCTCGTTGATCTGAGTCTTCCAGCGATATCCAACCGGTGTGGTCAGGCCGGCGCCGCAGATCTGAGGGATGGTGTCGTGCAGTGCGCGCGCGAGCTCCTTCGCTAACGAATCCTTGGCGCCCTCTGGGCCCCATGCAGCGACCAGCTCTTCGGCGTGCGCGGCTGCCACGTCGATCTCCGCGTGCAAGCGCTCACCCGCGCCGCACACCGCAGCGACCTCGAGGGCAGCGACTAGCGAATAAGCGACCGCGGCCCGCGGCTGAAAGCCTCCCGGAAGTGGAATCACGGGGACGTTCTCACTACGAGCCTCATCGGCGAGCGTGCCTCCGGTGCTCGCCACTATCCGCCGGGCCCCCAGCGCCCCCGCCGCCTCGTACACGGCAAGCGTCTCCTCAGTAGTCCCGGAATAGCTCGCGCACAGCACGGTCGTATCGGGGGTAGTCCAGGCGGGAAGGGCATACCCGCGAGCCAGCACGATCGGACGGGATGCCCGATCACCCAGGACCGCCCGCGCCAGCAACCCACCGATCGCGGAACCGCCCATTCCGGCGACGACCAGACCGCCCGGAGAGTCGTGAGGCTCCAGAGTGGCCGACTCGACTCGCCAGACCGCGTCCCGAAGCTGGTCGGGCAGCCCAAGAATGTCGTCGAGCTGTCCGGCAGCATCGACGGCTCCTATCGCCTCACGGCTCAGATCCGTCGAGGCGCTCAAAACTTGATCGCTCCGGCTGGCAATCGCACCCCGGGGAAGATACGCGCGCCGGCGGTCAGGGTGTTGTCTGCTCCAATCCACACGCCCTCACCGAGGACAACGCCACCGCTGATGTGGCAGTCATCGCCGATCTCGACACTGCGACCGACAATTGAGCCACGGATCATGGTGCGCGCGCCGACGTTGGCACCGTCGAGCAGCACCGAGGCCTCCACGTGCGCACCGGTCTGCACGGTGACGCCGTCGCCGAGCACCGTCCGGCCTCCGACGATCGCATGTTCGGCGACGACGCTGCCGGGACCCAGGATTGCCGGCGCGACGACCCTTCCCTGCACTGTCGCACCCTCCGCCAACACCAGGGAGGCTTCGCTCAGGCGACGTCCAATCTCCGTCTGCACGTTGCTCTCGAGGATGTCGAATGTCCCCTGGAGGTAGCGCGAGGGAGTCCCGATGTCGAGCCAGTATCCGCTGGCCTCGTAGCCGAACAAACCCTGACCGACAAGCACGGGGAAGACCTCCCGCTCGATCGAGATGTTCGTTCCTGGCTGGGCCATCATGTCCAGCACGTCGCGCTGCAAGATATACGCGCCGGCGTTGACGAGGTTCGTGTCCTCTTCCTCTCCTCCGGGCTTCTCGACGAATTCCGTCACCGACCAGTCGGGCTCGCATCGCACCAGCCCGTAAGCGGACGGATCCTCGACCCTGACCAGCGCCAGAGTGCCTCGCGCGCCCGTCCGCTCGTGCTGGCGCAGCTGTTCGGTCAGATCGATGTCGGTCAGCACATCGCCGTTGAGCATGAAGAAACGCTCGTCGAGCAGTTCCCCGGCGAAGCGCAGCGCCCCGCCTGTCCCGAGTGGACGCGGCTCCTCGATGTAGCGTAGCCGCAGCCCGAGCGTCGATCCGTCGCCCAGCACCTCGCGCATCCCATCAGCCATGAATCCACAGGACAGGATCACATCGTCGACGCCGTGACCACGCAGCCACCCGAGCATGTAGGAAATGAACGGCTGACCGACCAGCGGCACGATCGGTTTGGGCATCGTCGAAGTGAGCGGCCGCAGCCTGGTCCCCTCCCCCCCAGCCAGGATCAGCGCCTGCAAATCAGCGCCCTATTCCTTCGTAGGCAAATCCCGCCGCCTCGACGACCTTTCGGTCCAGGAAGTTGCGCCCATCGATCACGAGCCGACCGTTCATGCGCTGCGCGGCCGCATACCAGTCGAGCTCCGCGAACTCTGGCCACTCGGTCACCACGATGCAGGCATCAGCCCCCTCGATCGCATCGAGCGCAGAGCCCGCAAACCCGACGCCAAACATCAGTTTGCGCGCCTCCTGCTCAGCGACCGGGTCATAGGCGCGGACCCGCGCTCCATCGGCCTGGAGCCGCGCCGCGAGGACGAGCGACGACGCCTCGCGCATGTCATCGGTGTTGGCCTTAAACGCGAGACCCAGTAGCGCAACGGTTTTCCCGACGAGCGATCCCAGGTGCTTGTGAAGCTTGCCCATCACGCGCCGCTTCTGCAACTCGTTGACCTCGATGACGGCTGTCAGCAGCTGAAAGTGGTAGCCGGAGTTGCCGGCGAGCTGCTTGAGCGCCGAGACATCCTTGGGGAAACAACTCCCTCCGAAGCCAATCCCCGGTCGCAGGAAGTGCCCGCCGATCCGGTGATCGAGACCCATGCCCCTCGCCACCTCGAGCACGTCGGCTCCAGTCTCCTCGCAGACATTTGCGATCTCGTTGATGAACGAGATCTTCGTCGCCAGGAAGGCGTTCGCCGCGAGCTTGATCATCTCGGCGCTGGGGACGTCGGTGCGCACCAGCGACGCCTGCAGCGGCGAGTAGAGCTCTACCACTGCGTCTCCTGCCCAGTCACCATCGTCACCAACGACGACGCGGTCCGGCGCGAGGAAGTCCTCGAGCGCCGAGCCTTCTTTGAGGAACTCCGGGCAGGAGACGTAAGCGAAGTCAGCCTTACCCTGCTCGACGAAGATCCGCTTGATCGTGGCGCCAGTTCCGACCGGGACGGTCGACTTCATTACCAATGCGTGCCGGCTCGAGCTTGGCATCGCGTCGACCACGGCATGGACCGCCGACAGGTCAGCGTCCCCCGAGTACGTTGGAGGCGTGCCGACGGCCACGAACAACAAGCTTGCGTGCTCGAGCGCGGGTGCGAGATCTGTCGAGTAATGCACGCGCTCGCGATTGCGCGCCAGCGACTCCACCAGACCGGGCTCATAGATCGGGATCTCGCCCCTCTGAAGGCACGCGATCTTGGCCGTATCGACGTCGACGCACCACACTTCGCTGCCCATTTCAGCGAAACCGGCGGCAGTTACCAGGCCGACATAGCCGGTGCCAATCACGGCAATCGGATCGCGTGTAGAGGGCATCGAACGCCGGAGGGTAGCGAGGGCCAGGCTGAAGGATCAGGCGCGCGTCAGCGACGCGGCAATCGCAACCATCTGGGAATTGCTGAGATCGCTGGTCAGCGTGTTGGAGATCCAGTAGACGCCTCTCGGCGTGCGCCACGCCACTTGGGTCAGCTTGCCGCCGTTCGAAAACAGCATTAGCTGCTTGCCGGCCACCGTCCGCGTTTCCGTGGGATTGTTGATGATCGGCGGGTGCGGCCAGCTCGTTCCTTGGACGCCGTAGTACTGCCCGAGCATGGCGTTCAGCACGAGCGTCATCCGGTACGAGGGATGGGTGTACCCAGCTTGATCGCGAATCAGATAGCCGCGGGGATAGGAGCGGGGACTGGCGATCTCCACCGGGCAGTTTTCGGTCGCGCTGGCGCAATAGCTCGATCCTGTCGCGATCACCCTTGGGTAGTAGATCGGCATCCTGACCCTGGCGAGCGCCGCCGCCTGCGCCTTACCGTCGCTCGCGTCTCCGGCGAGTCCGGCGCGCTTGTGGGACGAGCCTTGACGCTTGCCGGAACCGTCTCCGACGCTGGCGCCGGCCGCAGCCGCGCTCGTGGGGGTCATGAATTGAGCGAACACTCGGTGCTCGGCCCCTCGACCGGCGGTCACATAACACGCTGTCTGGACTCCGCCTGGTCCCGTCCCGCACGGCAAAAACGTCGCCGGGAACTTGACCTGCTTGATCGCGTGACCAGCGGAGAAAGCGACCAGGTTGAACAGGTTGATGAGGCCATCGACCGTGTGCAGATTGTGATCTGTCTGGGTGTGCTCTCCGAAGATCTTCAGCAGCTTGTCCCGGTCGGCGTAAATTTGCGAGGCTCCGTACTGGTCCTTCGCCCAGCGGACGAAGTCCTGCTGGCGAGCATTGCGGACGAGGTCGTTATCGGTGTGGCGGAAGCGCACGAACGACAGCGCGTCGGGGCCACAGAGCCTCTGGTAGCCCGGCTGCAGGTGGATGCTCGAGTAATCCGTGTACGCGGTGTTGTTGTAGTAGCGGTGGTCTACGTCGGTGTAGACGCAGCCGATCGCGTCGACGAGCGCAGCGAAGCCGCCGAAGTTGACGTCGATGATGTGGTTGACCCGTAGCCCCGGGAACACCTGCCCTCGGAGCACCTTGATCAGCAGGTTCGGACCGCCGACCGAGTAGGCCGCGTTGATCCTCGCGGTAGTGGTGGTTGCGCCCTCAGGGATCCGAACCTCCAAGTCGCGCGGGATCGACAAAACGTTGATGGACGAGGAGTCCGGGTTCAGCCGCACCAGCATCATCGTGTCCGTGTTGGCGGAACTGAACGGCGTCCCCGCGCGGTGATCTGATCCGATCACCAGAATCGTTTGCGGGCTGCCGGGATCGGGGATCGTGGTATTTGCATGACCGATCGCCAGCGTGAGCCCGATGTCCGACGCCAGCGTCTTGAACTGGAGCAGCCCGGCCACCGCTGTCGTTGCCGCCGTGAATCCGATCACGATCACGGCCGCGAACAGGCACCGCCACAGGGCCCCGCCCCGTGTTCGCGGCATCAAGCTCACGCCAGACCCCCTTCGACGGCCCGCAGTCCAACATCCCCCGAACCACCGTCCTCGAGCCAAATCGGCAGAGTTCGCACGAAATCTCCAAGCGCCCGGCGGTAGCGCCCGAGCGAAGAGAGCGACACCCATTCGTCGGGTCCATGGTGCCCCGCCCCCGCAGGGCCGAACTCGACCGCCGGAATTCCGGCCTCGATGAACGACGCGGCGTCGGATGCACCATCGCGCCCGACGCTCATCACCTCGCCATACGCCGACCGCGCTACGGCTTCGCGCAGCGCCCGCACGTAGCGGTCTGTGCGAGACACCGTCACCGGTGGATGAATGAAGGTGCGCGTCACCTCGATGCTTTCGATCGCCCTCACCTGCGCCAGGATCTCGCCGGGGTCCTGGCCCGGGAGATAGCGAATGTCGACGGCCATCGTGCACAGATCGGGCACCTTGTTGAGTGCGTCACCGCCCTGGATCCGGCCTAGGTTGATCGACGGGCGATCAAACAGCTCCGAGGATTCGCGGCTGAAAGGAAGCGACTCGATCGCGCGGAACACGTCGACCGCCTTCAGCACGGCGTTGTCGCCAAGCCAGGGCGTCGAGCTGTGCGCGGCCCGACCGGAAACCTCGATCCGCATCACGAGCACGCCCTTCGCCTCCACCCCGATGTGCATGTCGGTCGGTTCACCGGTGATCGCGAAATCGCCGCCCAGCCCGAGCTTGACCACCTCGTCGGTCGAGCGTTCATCGAGCTCCTCGGACTCCTCATCTGGCACACACACGAGCCGCACGCGGACCCGTTCCTGCTCGGAGACGTCCTTCAGTGCGCACATCATCGCCGCCAGGCCGCCCTTCATGTCATACGCGCCGCGACCGATCAGCCGGTCCCCCTCCACCCTCGGCGCGAACTGCTCGGGCCGCCCCGGCACGACATCAAGATGGCCGTGGAAGACGACGCACGGCAGGTCCTGGCGCGCAGGCCCGACCTCCGCCACCAACACGGGGGCGCCGTTGTGTTCGTGATCGCGTACCTCGATATCCCTCGATTCGAGCCACCCCTGCACAAATCCTGCGGCCGCAACCAACTCCTCTTGCCGTGAGGTGTCGTATGAGATCAGCCGCTCTGCCAAAACATGCTCGTGGGTCATGGAGAAGAAAGGGTAAGCATTCGGCCTGATTCGGGCTTCAGCAAGCTACGGAGAAGCGACGCCGAGAATGAGCGCGCGCGGCAGCTCGCTCAGCTACTCCAGCAGCCTCAGGAACTGCTCCCAGCGATGCTTATCCCGCTGCGCCACTCGTTTGCGCTCGGTGTCGTCTCCCGCGCTCTCTAGCTCGCTCTCCGCTTGCTGCAGCCGCTCCCGCAGCTCCCCGGCATCCAGCTCGTCCGGGGGGTGTGCCTCCTCCACCAAGATCAACGCCCGGTTCTCGGCGACCTGCATGTAGCCCTCGGCCTGCGCGAAGCGCACGACCTCCGATTCGCTTCGGTACAGGCGCAGCTCCGTGGGCTCGAGCATCGCCAGGATCGGCTGATGATGGGCGAGGACGCCGATCGAGCCAATCGTCGTCCGGGTCGAGATCATCTCGACCTCGTCGTTGAAAGCTTCCCCTTCGGGAGTCAGGACCTCGACCGGAAACTTCTCGTGCGCCATTACTGCTCGCGAGCCTCCCCGGCGTCGTCCGAGCTCTCGCCCTCGCCGCCCTTATCGCCATCCGAATCTCCTCGGGCGTCTGCGACCACATCGTCGATTGTGCCCTTCATGAAGAAGGCCCGCTCGGGCAGATCGTCATGCTGGCCCTCGAGGATCTCCCTAAAGCCGCGGATCGACTCCGCGATTGGCACAAACACGCCGGGAGTGCCGGTGAACTGCTCGGCGACGAAGAACGGCTGCGAGAGGAACCGCTCGAGCTTGCGTGCCCGGTTGACGATCAGCCGGTCCTCGTCTGAGAGCTCGTCGATACCGAGGATCGCGATGATGTCCTGCAGCTCCTGGTAGCGCTGGAGCACCTGCTTGACCTCGTTGGCCACGTTGAAGTGCTCGTCGCCGAGAATCTCGGCCTTGAGGATCGTCGAGGTCGAGTCGAGCGGGTCGACCGCCGGGTAGATGCCCTTCTCCGAAATCGAGCGCGAAAGCGTCGTCGTCGCGTTCAGGTGGGCGAACACCGATGCCGGGGCCGGGTCGGTCAAGTCGTCAGCAGGCACATAGACCGCCTGAATGGAGGTCACCGACCCCTTCTGCGTAGAGGTGATCCGCTCCTGCAACTGTCCCATCTCGGACTCAAGCGTGGGCTGGTAGCCGACCTGCGAGGGCATCCGGCCGAGCAGCGCCGAGACCTCGGAGCCGGCCTGGACGAAACGGAAGATGTTGTCGATGAACAGGAGCACGTCCTGGCCTTCCTGATCGCGAAAGTACTCCGCCATCGTCAATCCGGACAGCGCGACCCGCATGCGGGCGCCAGGCGGCTCGTTCATCTGCCCGAAGACAAGCATCGTCTTGTCGAGCACGCCTGACTCCTTCATCTCCAACCACAGATCGTTCCCTTCGCGCGAGCGCTCCCCAACGCCGCAGAACGCCGACAGGCCACCGTGCTCCTGGGCGAGGTTGTGGATCAACTCCTGAATGATCACGGTCTTGCCGACTCCGGCCCCCCCGAACAGGCCGACCTTCCCACCGCGGGCGTACGGGGCGAGCAGATCGATCACCTTGATCCCGGTCTCGAACATCTCGGCGGTCGGAATTTGTTGTTCCACGGTTGGCGCTTCCCGGTGGATCGGCCACCGCTCGACGTCGTCGGGCAGCGAATCACCGAGGTCGATCGGGTCGCCGAGCAGGTTGAAGATCCGGCCGAGGGTGACTTGGCCGACGGGCACCGTGATCGGGGAGCCGGTGTCGATTACCTCCACTCCGCGTGCCAGGCCATCGGTGGTGTCCATCGCGACCGCCCGCACCCGGTCGTCGCCAAGATGCTGCTGAACCTCGCAGACCAGCCACTCGCCGGCAGCGATTTCGGAGTCCTCCTCGGCCCGCGCCGCCTCCGGCCGGCGTATCCTGATCGCGTGGTTGATCTCGGGTAGCTTGTCAGGAAATACCACCTCGATCACGACTCCCTGGATCTCCTCGATCCGGCCGACGTTCTCGGTGCGGGCCTCCACTTTCGCTGGGGTCTCTGCTGTCAGTGCCATAACGATCTCCAGTTTAGGGTCTAACCGGCCTGGCCCTCGGCCCCGGCCACGACTTCCATGATCTCCTGCGTGATCTCGGCCTGGCGAGCGCGGTTCATCTCGAGGGTCAGATCCTCGATCAGCTCGCCAGCGTTCTCGGATGCGTTTCGCATTGCGGTCATCCGCGCGCCGTGCTCGGAGGCGGTCGACTCGAGCAGGGCGCGGAAGATCGACACCTCAACGTAGTCGGGGACGAGCCGCTTGAGGATCTCCTCTGGGTCAGGCTCATACTCGACCAGCGCCCGGCGCTCGGGGCGCTCCGCATCCTCGCCATCCTCGGACTCACCCTCCTCGAGCACCGTGGCCTGTTGCAGCGGTAACAGAACCTCACGCCGCACGACCTGCGAGATCGGAGAGATGTAGCCGTTGTAGAAGACCTCGACCTGATCGACCTCGTTATCGATGTAGGCAGCCATCAGCCGCTCGGCGATCCGGCGCGCATCGGCATAGGCGGGGCGGTCGGTGAAGCCGATGAAGCTCTCCGCCGGCTCCAACCCGCGGAAGGCGAGCGATGACGCCGGGCGCCGGCCAGAGGCGAAGTACAAAGGCGTCCGGCCTTCGGCACCATGCTCGCGGCCCGCGGCGATAGCGCCGCGCACGATGTTGGAGTTGAACGCACCAGCCAGTCCACGGTCGCCGGCGATCAACAGCAGACCGACGGAGGAGACCTGGTCGTGCTCGGCCAGGATCGGGAGGTGAGGAACGTTGCCGGCGGCCTGCGCCGCCTGGCGCGTCATCCTCCTGATCGCCCGCGCGTAGGGGCGCAGCGCCTCGATCCGTTGCTCGGCGCGTCGCAGCCGGGCAGCGGCGACCATCTCCATCGCGCGCGTGATCTTCTCGATGTTCTTGACCGACGCGATGCGGTTGCGAACGTCACGCTGGGAAGTGGCCATCGGGCGCTTACACCAGGCGGGCTACGCCGCCTGCTCCTGGGGCAGGTCAGAGTGCTCTTTGCCGTCCTCAGACGGCCGCTCGCCGTCCTCGTGGTGACCGCTCGGGCGCGGCTCGGACGCCTCTTCGTCAATCGGGTGACCCTCCTCATCGAGATCGAACCCGAAGTCCCCCGCGAACTGCTCAACCGCCGCATGAACCTCGGACACCGTCTCGTCGCTCCAGTCACCTCCGCCGATCTTCTTCAGCAGCTCAGGCTCGTTGCCGCGCACGTGGTCGCTCAAATCCGCCAGGAACCGCTCGACCTTCGCGACAGTGATCCGGTCCAGGAAGCCGTTGGTCGCAGCGTAGAGCTGGATTACCTGGTCCTCGGCCGGCATCGGCTGGCGCTCGGCCTGGTTGAGCGTCTTCACCAGCCGCTCGCCGCGCGACAGCGTGCGCTGCGTCTCCGGGTCGAGCTCGGAGCCGAACTGCGCGAACGCCTCGAGCTCGCGGTACTGCGAGAGCTCCAGCTTCAATCGGCCCGCCACCTTGCGCATCGGGGTGATCTGCGCGTTGCCGCCAACCCTCGAGACCGAGATGCCAACGTTGATGGCCGGACGGACACCCGAGTAGAACAGCTTTGGCTCGAGGAAGATCTGGCCGTCGGTGATCGAGATCACGTTGGTGGGGATGTAGGCCGACACGTCGCCCGCCTGGGTCTCGATTATCGGGAGCGCCGTCAGCGAGCCGCCCTCCAGGTCATCGTTGAGCTTCACGGCCCGCTCCAGCAACCGCGAGTGCAGGTAGAAGACGTCGCCGGGGTATGCCTCGCGGCCGGGCGGCCGGCGGAGCAGCAGCGACATCTGCCGGTAGGCGTAGGCGTGCTTGGTCAGGTCGTCGTAGATCGCTAGCGCGGCCTTGCCGTTGTAGAGGAAGTACTCACCCATCGCGCAGCCGGCGTACGGCGCCAGGAACTTGATCGGGGCGGCCTCGTCTGCAGCGGCCATCACGATGATCGTGTTCTCGAGCGCACCTGCGTCCTCGAGCGTCTTCGCGAGCGCCACCACGGCGGACTTGCGCTGGCCGATCGCGACGTACACGCAGATCAGGTCGCGGTCCTTGTTGTTGATCATCGCGTCAACCGCGATCGCGGTTTTGCCGGTCTGACGGTCGCCGATGATCAGCTCGCGCTGGCCGCGACCGATCGGGATCATCGAGTCGATCGCCTTCAGACCGGTGAGCATCGGCTCCTTTACCGGCTGGCGCTGCACGACGCCCGGCGCCTTGTGCTCAGCCGGGCGGGTCTCGGTGGACCTGATCTCTCCCTTGCCGTCGAGTGGGTTGCCGAGCGGGTCGACGATCCGGCCGAGCAGCTGCTCGCCGACCGGAATCTCGAGTAGGCGCGTGGTGCGGCGGACCGTGTCACCCTCGACGATCTTCTCCCACTCGCCGAACATGACGGCGCCGACGTTGTCGGACTCCAGGTTCAGGGCCAGACCGGTCACGTCGTGCGGGAACTCGAGCATCTCGAACGACATGCAGTTCTCCAGACCGTGAATCCGGCAGATGCCGTCGGCGACCGACAGGACGGTCCCCACTTCGGTCAGCTCGGCGCTCGAGGTATCGAGGCCTTCGATACGACTCTTGAGGATTGAGGTGATCTCGTCGGGCTTGATCTGCATGAGGTTGCTCCCTTGACAGCCGCGGCAGCCGTGGCCTAGGCCTGCGCGACTTGCTTGCGAAGTTGGTTCAAACTGTTCCTGATCGAGGCATCGAGGATGAAGTTTCCGACTCGCAGCACGATTCCACCCAGGATCTCGGGATCCACGTGGCTTGCGAGCTCGACCGTGCGTCCGGTCTGTTCACCGACTCGCTCGCCGATGCTGCGCACGGTCGACTCGTCGAGTTCGACCGCGCTGGTCACCTCGACCGGAAGGAGCTGCTTCTCCTCGTCCCAGAGCTCCTCGAAGCGGGTCCGGATCCGGAAAATCGCCGGCATCCGATGACGCTCGAGGAGCGCCTCCAGAAAATTCAGAAACGCCGGCTCGGCGCCTTCGATCATCCGGTTCAAGCCGTCCTTCTTCTCGTCGCTCGAGAAGTACGGCGAGAAGAAAAAGACCGCCAGTTCACGCTGCTGCTCGAGTGCGTCGGCGAATTGCCCGAGCTGCGTGCGCACGTCATCGAGTACCCCGCGCTCTTGCGCGACCTCGAACAACGCCCGCCCGTAGACCTGAGCAATCTCTTCCACTAGTGGTGGCCTCCAGAGGCCAACACGTTGAAGTCGAGCTCTTTGAGGGCATCTTCGACCAGCCGCCGCTGGTCGTCTTCGGTGAGGGTCTTGCGCGTCACCTTCTCGGTCGCCATCACGGTCAGATCAGCGACCTCGTGCCTGATCTCCTGAATCGCGCGGCGCGTTTCGGCCTCGATGTCACGGCGAGCTTGCTCCATTATCTGCTCGCGCTTCTCCTTCGCCTCGTCCTGCGCCTCGTGCTCGTGAGCCTCCGCGGCCTTGCGCGCCCGTTGGATGATCTCCTCCGCCTGCTGCCGCGACTCGTGGAGGCGCTCGCGGTACTCCGCGAGCAGCACGTCGGCATCCTCGCGCGTGCGCTCGGCGGCATCGATTGATTCCTCGATCGCGTGTTGGCGACGGTCGAGTGCCTCGGAGATGCGGGGGAACGCGAGCTTGGCGAGGACCAGCATCGAGATCCCGAACAGCAGCAACGTCCAGATCATCAGCCCGACGTTGGGTGTGATCAGGAAGGACCCGCTCGAGGACGCTACTGGAGTGAGAATGGTTACCGCGTCCATCTACTTGAGCACGTAGGAGATCAGGCCGGCCACCAGCCCGTAGAAGAACACGGCTTCGGTGAGCGCGAACCCGAGCCACTGAATACTGGTGATCTCGTCGCGCATCTCGGGCTGCCTGGTCACCGACTCGATCACCTTGCCAAAGATGATGCCGATGCCGACGCCGGCGCCGAGCGCGCCGAGACCGCCGCCGATGCCGATCCCGAGCCCCGCTCCGATCCCGGAGGAGGCGGCAAATGGGAACATTGCATTAACCACGTGAAACACTTGAGCTCAGCTCCTTCTGTTAGTGGTGAGTGACCGCGCCACCGAGGTAGATGGCCGCTAGCGTCGCGAAGATGAAGGCCTGCAGCGTCGCCACCAGACCCAGTTCGAACAGGTATATGGCGACTCCGACCGGCAGCGCGAACCATCCGAGGAATGAGAGACCGAGGATGACGGCGAGTCCACCGGCCATGAACAGGATGATCAGGTGCCCGGCCAGGATGTTGGCGAACAGTCGGACCGTCAGCGAGATCAACCGCATGAACACCGAAACGACCTCCAGCGGCCCGATCAGCAGCAGCATCGGCCCGTGCACGCCGGCCGGGATCAGGCTCTTCGTGTAGCCGATCGGCCCCTGTGCCCGGATCCCCTCATAGTTGAAAGCGATGAAGACGATCAGCGCGAGCACGAGCGGGACGGAGATGTTCGCCGTCGCGGCGTAAAGGGCGAACGCAGGTATGTGGGCGCCGAAGAGGTTGAACTTCTCCTCGGTGTTGGTAGGCAGCGGGAGGTACCCGATCAGGTTGCAGAACCAGATGAACAGGAACAGAGCGCCGAGGAATGGAAACCACTTGCGCGCCATCGAGTCCGGCATGTTCCCACGCGTGATGTTGTCGCGCATCAGTGAGAACACAGCCTCGACGGCCGTCTGGACGCGGTTGGGTCTGGCGTGCATCCGCCGGGCGATCCAGACCGTCGTGACGGTGGTGGCGATCGCCGACAGAAACAGATACAGCACTGCCCGGTTGATGCTGAACACGCCGAGATTGACCCAGTTGATCAACTTGAACTCGTTCTGGATCTGGAACGCGTTGTTCTTGTGGCCGGAGATCCCGAAGATGACGACGAGCAAGATCAGGCCGAGGATGTAGAACCCGACGATGCCCAACAGGACCTTGCGGGTGTTGCTCATCGCGACCTCGGTCGGTTCGCCGCTGACGTCGCCAACTGCACGGTGAACGCGAACACGATCACCGCCAGCGCGGTGAGACCATCGTCCCGCCCGCCGCTGCGCCGGGCGAGAATCACCGCCAGGGCGAGCAGGAAGATCCGACCGAGCATGTATCCGAGCCGTACGGTGATCTGGATTCTGGCGTCGCTACTGGCACTTGCGGTGCGCTCGACCGCGATGCCCACCGCACGCAGCAGCAACCATGCGCCGGCGCCCACTCCGTAACCAAGCGCGGGAACGCCGATCAGCAGCAGGATCGGCGCAGCCAGCAGCACCAGTACCACGTCGAGGTAGCGAAGCAGCGTCACCGGCCGCTCAGAGGTCGCGGAAGCGCTTAGCGACAACACGGGTCCCCAGGAAGAAGCCGATGAAGAAGCCCGCCAGAAGCAGCGGTACCACCGCGCCCACCAGAGCACCGATCCCGGCGCCCACTCCGGCACAGATCGCATTCACCGACAGCATCAGCGCTCCGGCGCCGGCGGCGTCCCTGCCAGTGAACGGGGGACGGGTGTTCGTCATGGTGGTGATGGGAGGGTTTCAACCTGAGCACGAGATCGGAGGGCCGGTAGGGTATCGGCGAGGCGGCAGAGGCGTTCAACGGCGAGCACCGCCTACGACCTGCCTCATTACGTGCGGCGCCGCCGCCGACGGAGTCCACACTGGAACACCGTCAGGGCAGGACAAGGTTAGCGCCACGTTAGCGCAGTTGGGCGGCTTAGCGTGCGCCGACTGCGTCCAGCCGCGCGCCGGGACGGCTTCGGTAACTGGCCCTCCGCCCATGCCGCCGCGAGACCCGCCCGCGGCAGCCCAAACGCGCCCTCGTAGACCAGATAGCGTGGCTCCCAACGCGGGAAGAACTTGGCGTTGAACCGGTAAAGGCTCTCGATCTGGAAGAACGGGTTGGCGAGCGCGACGATCCTGCCGAGCGCCTGTTCCGCTCGCTTCTCGCTGTGCATCCACCTCGCGAAGATCGCGAAGTTGAGCGACATTTCGGTCACATCGCGGTCCCGCACGAGCTCGATCGCCTGCACCACAAGGAACTCGGTGAGGCCGTTCGGCGTCTCTGGATCTCGGCGCATGAACGACAGAGAGACCGCGCGCCGACCGAAACAGGGGACGAACTGGAGCACTCCGCGGACCGCGTCGTGCTCGTCACGTGCCAGCACGACCAGCGTCTCGTCGCCGAGCACTCCCCTGAGCGAGTCCATCGCCATCGAGAACCCACGCTCGGGAGCGCCCTGGCGGCCTCGCCTGAGCACCACCTCGATGTCCTCGAGAGTGGCCATATCGAGGGCGCTGAGCTCATGAAGCTGTGCTGTGTATCCGGCCTTAACCAGGCGACTGAACGACTGGCGGACCTTGCGGATCGCGCGGCCCTCGAGCGAGAACTTCTCCAGATCGACGATCGCCTCATCACCGAGGTACATGGTGCGCAGGCCCAACTCCTCGTACAGGGGCCGCAGGATCTCGCTGGCGCCGACTGCCCCCAGCCGCAGCCCGCGCACGTCCGCAAAGGCGCGAACCTCGGCGAGCAGCGCTGGGACAGCCTGAGCAGGTCCCACCGGATCGCCGGACAGCAGCAGCACGCGATTCTCGATCCGGTAGCCGACGAACGCCTGCCCGTCTGTACTGAAGAGATACTGCTCGTCGGAGCGGAGCTTGAAGAACGACAGGGTGTCGGTGCCCCAGGCGCGGACGAGAGCCGCGGCCTCCGCTCGGGCGCCCGGCCCCGGAAGCGTCCGAGGCGCGGTCAGCGGGCGAAAGACGACATACGCCATCGCCAGCAGCGTCCCGAACTCGATCAGGTGAACGCTCAGCGGGATCCAGGCAAAGTGATGATGAAAGGCGCTGTGAGCCTCGAAGTGGATCGGGCCGGCTTGCCAGCGCAGCAGATCCGACGTCTCGCTCCAGATCGTCGCCGGTGAGGGATGACCCTGGGAAGCCCAAGTGGCCAGGGCTACGACGCTAACCCCCGCGAGGCCAAGTAGCGGCACACGCCAGATCGCCGAGCGCAGCGAGATCGGGTCGTGGCGCACCTGGAAGGTGGCTCCCCCGGTCGCCAGCACCGCGGCGGTGGCCCAGGTAACCGCGGTCGCCTCGAAGTCCAAGCCCTTGAGCAGGTCGAATGCTCCGAGGGCCGCCATCAATACGATCGCCGTCCGCCACGCGCGCCGGCGCCGTTTGAGCAGGTATGGGGCGACGAGGAGCAGCGCGGTTCCAGCCGGCAGCGCCAACGCATGGAATAAGCGCATCGCCTGGACGGGCTCGAAATTGAGCAGCAGGTGACCGCGCCACCGGATGTTGGGCGTGAGCGTCGACGCGATGTTGATGAGGCCTACAACCGCCGCGGCGAGCGCCGCCAGGCGCGGAAGCCAATGTGAGAAACGTTGCATGGAGAGGCGTTAGACGATCGGCGCAGGGCCACAGCCTGGGGTCAACGACGGCTTGAAGCGCTGCCAATCGGCATTGCAAGACAAGTACCGCGTCCCCAGCGGTGGGTTACGCCGGGACCGGCGGTTGTCCTGCTCGCCGCGGACGCCTCGGCCAACTCGGGGACTGCTCGAGGGACTCTAAATCAGCTCTTTGATCCGCCGTTGCAGCAGCCGCCGCCGCGCGAGCAGCTCCTCCTCGAGCGTCTCGAGCTCGCGACGTCGCTCCCGCACCAGCTCGAGCTGATTGGCGATGTGCCCGAGCGCCTCGTCTAGGATCCGCTGGCGGACCGCTGAATCCTCAGTCTGACGGTACTCCCGCCGCAAATCGGCCCGCGCCGTTTCAGCCTCGACCAGTTTCGAGAGCTGCTCGAGCGAGAGGCCGAGCAGCTCCTTGAGCCGAACGACCTCCCGCAGGCGTTCAACGTCGGCTTCCGAGTAGCAACGGTGCTTGCCGTGCTCTCGCTCGGCCAAACCGGGTAAGAGCCCGATCTCCTCGTAGTAGCGGACCGTCCGCGTCGTCGTACCGGCCAGCTCGGCGACCTCGCCGATCCGCAGCGACCTCTCGGGTGAAGCGTTGACGGTCGTGCTCACGACATCACCACCCGCGGCTCCGCCGCCGTCGACTCCTTGTGCGATGGCCGCGCCGCGGCCACGAAGGCGCCAAGCACTGACACGACCGCGAGGCACCAGAGCGCCGTGTGCATGTTGGTGATGAAGGGATCGAGCTGGGCGTTGGAGATGTGGTTGGCAAGCCCGGAGAAGACCTTGAACAGAACGTCCTTCGGAACAGACCTGGTGATCACGGCAAGCACGAAGGCAATTGAGATCACGGCGCCGGTGTTCATCACCAGCACGCGAGCGCCGGCGGCAATTCCCCTCCGGCGCGGCGCGACCGTCCCCATCATCGCCGCCGTGTTGGGCGAGTTGAACATCCCCGACCCGAGCCCGACGATAAACATGTACACCCCGCTGGGGAGGTAGGCGGTGTCACGTCCGAGCGTCGTCATCAGCGCCAGCCCGGCAGCGGTCACGAGCATTCCAAGCACCGCCATCCCACGGGAGCCGCGACGGTCGGCCCAGATGCCCGCGAGCGGAGAAGAGATCAGCATTCCGACCGCAAGCGGGGCCAGCTTGATTCCGGCAAGAATCGGGGAGTTGCCCTGGACCCCTTGGAAGTAGAAGACGAATACGAACATCAGCGCGAACCGTGCCAGCCCGTTGATGAACGCGGCGGCCGCGGCCGCTGAGAAGAGCCGGCTGGAGAAGATCGAGAGATCGAGCATTGGCGCGCGGTGGTGGCGCTCGATCAGCACGAACGCGGGCAGCAGGACCGCGGCCGCGACCAGGCCACCGATCACCACGGGCGAGCTCCAGCCCGAGATTCCGCCCTTGGAAATGCCGAGCACGAGGCCCGTCAATCCCACCAGGAACGTGACCGTGCCGGCAGCATCGAAGCTCGTATCCTCGGCCCGCCCCGAGAGCTCACGCAACACCAGTCCCGCCCAGGCACACCCGGCCAGGCCGAGCGGGACGTTGAACCAGAACACCCAGGGCCACGAGATCGCGACCAGCGCGCCACCAAGCACCGGCCCGATCACTAGCCCTACCGCGGCGACCATCGTGTTCGTGCCCATCGCAAGGCCAAGCTGCTCGCGCGGGAAGGCGTCGGTGACGATCGCCGCGGCATTCGCGAACAAAAACGACCCACCGATCCCCTGCAAAATCCGCCACAGGATCAGCTGCGTACCGTTGGCCGCAGAGCCCGCGCCCAGCGAGGCGAATGCGAACACCAGGAACCCAAAGATGTATGCGCGTTTGCGCCCGAATTGGTCTGACAGACGGCCCGCGCTGAGCACGAGCACGGTTGAGGCAATCATGTAGACGAGAATCACCCACACCAGCTCGAGCAGGCTTGTATGCAAGCTTCGCTCGAGGTCGGGCAGCGCGATGATCAGCGTCCCCGAGTTGATCGTCGCCAGCAGCATCCCCAGACTGGTGCACGACAGTGCCCACCACTTATAGGAGTCGTGATCGGCATGCACGCCAAGCCGCGGGGTCCGGGTGAGTGGGCGCTCTTGGACTGTAGGCAAGGCGGTATCCTCAGGGTTCTGGAAGCTTACGTTAACGTCAGAATAGCAGTCGACCTTCGTCAGCCCTCGAAGGACGCCACCGCCGCCAGGATGACGAACGTCGCGACCAGCGCGGCACCCTCGAATAAGGTCGCCTCCCCATCGCCGGTGATCTGCCAGACGATCACCGCAGTTCCGAACAGCGCGCCGATGTAGACGGGCGCGATCGCGAACGTCAGCGTCGTCGCCGTCAGCAAAGAAACCAGGACGAGCACCGGGTACAGGAACGCCGCGATCTGAGCCACCGAGTTCTTGACTACCGAGATTGCGAGCTCCGATCGCCCCTTGGCCGCCAGCGCGATTCCCGCAGCGTGCTCCACTGCGTTGCCGGCAATCGCGACGATCACCAGGCCGGCAAACGCCTGCGAGATGTGCAGTGTGTGGATCGTTGGCTGCAGCGCGTGGACGAACCAATCCGACACGAACGCCGATGCGGTCCCCCCGATCACGAGCAGGGCCACGCCGGCGCTGCTCGACACCCGCGGCTGCTCAGGATCGTCTCGGGGGGCCTCATCCGTGCGGAGGTACTGCACCAACCAGGTGGCGTACACGATCAGGATCGCGAGCGCCCCGATGATCGAGATCGTCTGCGTGTGGTGGCTGGCAGGATCCTTCGCGGAGTCGGCGAGCCCGATCAGCACGATGATGAACGTCGCCAGCAACAGCAAGGTCGCCGTGTCGTTCGGCAGGCGCGCATTGAAGCGCATCACGCCGTCGCTGGCACGTCTGGCGCCGGCCACGATCACGAGGCCGAGGACGAGCAACGCATTGACGAGGATCGAGCCGAGGATCGCCGTCTCCGCAACGATCTTCTCGCCGGCGTTCAGCGCAAAGATAACGACGAAGAACTCGGGAAGGTTGCCAAACGTTGCCTGCATTAGACCGGTCAACGCGGGACCGAATTTGAGGCCGACCTGTTCGGTCGCGAACGATACGATCCACGCCTGCCCTGCCAGCGCCAAGGTGGCGATCAGGAACGCGACCACGTGCGGGACGCCGCCTGCGTAGCGCGCGACGCCGGCCAGCACCGTAGCCAGAGCGACTGCACCGAGCAGCAGACGCTCGGTTCTGGTCAGGCCGCTCAGAAGCTCTCAGCCCCTGGTCATCACGGTGTCGTAGCGCACCTGAGTCCACGACGGCCCGGCCAGCTCGCGGATCGAGGAACCGTCCAGCGTTACGAACGACGGCAACTCCTCCAGGTTCGCCTTCTCCACGGCGTGCACTATCGCATCCGCTCGAACTCGCCCGTCTCGATGTCCCGACGCACCTGCGCGTCGATCTCGTGCTCGGTTGTGTCTGGATCGACGGTCCGAAGCTCCCGGTCGCGCCGTCCTCGCAGCTTTAGGATTTCCAGTATGTAGATCAGGTAGACGCTGGCGGCGAGCGCGAGCGCCCCGATCCCGATCATCACCAGGATCCAACCGATGTGGTACTGGCCGGCGCGGTGGTAGGGGACGAACCGCAGCGCGACCGCTACTCCCGCCAGCATCACCGACCAGGCGTACAGATACGCGACTGTCTTGCGCTGCGAGAAACCGATCCGAGCCATGCGGTGATGGAAGTGGTTGGCGTCCGCCGACCATGGCTTGCGGCCGGACTTCAAACGCTTGGCGACCACGAAGCCGGTATCCAGGAACGGCACCGCGAGGATCAGCAGCGGCACAACCAGCGCGACGACAACGTTCGTCTTCAGCGAGCCCGCGACCGCCGTCACCCCGAGCAGGTAGCCGAGCAGGTTTGCGCCCGAATCGCCCATGAAGACCTTGGCTGGATAGAAGTTGTGAAACAGAAAGCCGAGCGATGCCCCAGCCGTCAACGCGGCCAGGATGCCGGCGGCGCTGACGTCCAGGTCAAACGCGATGATCGAGAACGCCACACCGTCGATCGTGCAGAGCCCCGCGGCGAGGCCGTCGATGCCGTCGGAGAAGTTGACGACGTTCATCAGCCCCACGAGCCAGATCACGGTCAATGCACCGCCGGCGTTGGGGAACTGCAGCGCCCCCACGAACGGCACGGTCACGTCGGTGACGATCGCCCCGCCCTCGACGACGATCAACGCCGCGGCCACCTGCCCGACAAGCTTCGCGAGCGGTGGTAGATCCCAGATGTCATCAATCGCCCCGACGAGCGTGATCACGCACGCCCCGGCCACGATCGTCCACGTGTGCACGATCCCGCCCGAGCCAGGCGCCGCATGAGGCGTTCGAGCCAGCTTGATCGTCTCGGGCATCCAGATCGCGGCGGCGATCAGCACGCCGGCGAGGATCGCGAGGCCGCCGAGCAACGGAGTCTCCCGCTTGGCCAGCCCCCGCTCGCTCAGCTTGTCGACCGCTCCGATCCGGCGTGCCAGCCGCGCCGCGACTGGGGTCAGTAGCGCGGCCACGGCCGTCGCGACGAGGAAAGCGAACACGGCGTCCCAGTACCGCATGGACGAGTCGTAGGATGGCAGCCGCGTCAGACTGGAGCGCAGTCATGGGACATGCAGCAGCGCCTGGGCAACCCGGGCGACCACTCCATAGGCCTCGTCCCACAGCTGGCGCCAGGTGACTCGGATCACCCGGTATCCAGCGGCAACGAGGCGCTGATCAGCCCACAGAAAGTCGGCGACGTAGCCGAGCAGGGCACGTTGACGAGCGGTCGCGGAAGCTCCGCCGAGCGCACGAGCGCCAGCATCCGTTGCTCTCCGCTCGAACGGGTGTACACGGAACCGCCATCCGCCTCGAGCAGTCTGCGAATTCGGGCCACCCCGGCGCGCCCGGGCGCCCGGCGGAGCGCCGCCTCGAGCTCGCGTTCCCGCATCAATCGCAGTGCGTGGGCCTCGGCGAGCGCCTGCTCGAGCTCGGCATCCTCCCGGACGACGCCGGCCAAGTCGAGCAGCGTTCGGGCCGGCGAGGTGAGCGGCAATCCCTGCCGGGTTCGCAGGTCGCTGGGATCGAGACTGGCAACACGCGGACGCGAATGGCAGCCTCTGCCGACGATCGTCAGCGCCACGGGAGCGTCGGCGTCGCGGCCTGCGGTCGCCGTCGCCACGGAAGCGGCGCCGTCGGCGCCACGAATCCCCACACCGCCGCGGCGGTCCGGTGGCTCAGGATTGCGTGGCCGCCGGAGTGGAGAACCGCGCCCATCTCCTCACCGAGCGGCCGATCGACGGACGGCCGAGGAGGTAGACGCCCGTATAGCCGGAAGTTTTTTGCGCGGCCGCAGGGGCCGATTTGCGCCGCGGAACAGGTAGGGCGTGCGACATGCACGCAGTATCTGTGCGTTAGAGCCGCACGACACCCATACGCGACCCGACGCGACCGAGTTGGCACAGGCCTGTGACCGATTTGCGCGCGACCGTGGCGAAGTCGTCACAGAGGGGCGGGCAGCAGCGCCCGCGGACCCGGGCGCCCGCGGACCCGGGCGCCCGCGGACCCGGGCGCCCGCGGACCCATCGCCCCCGGCGACCCGCACCCCGACCGGCCCCCCGGCGACCCAACGCGACCCGCACAACGCGACCTGCACCCGCGACCCGCGCCCCCCAAACCCCTAAACCACCGCCGCCGCCCCCAGCGCTGCGTACAGCGGATAGCGGGCCGCGATCGCCCCGGCGCGCTCGACCAGACCGGCGCGCTCGGCCTCGAAGTCGGCTGGCTGCAGGGCAGCCGCGATGATCTTCCCCACCTCGACGAAGTCCTCAACCTGCAACCCCCGGGTCGCCAGCGCGGGCGTACCGATCCGCAGCCCCGACGAAACTGCCGGCGGTCGCGGGTCAAATGGCACCGCGTTGCGGTTGACGGTGATCCTGATCTCGTGGAGCCGGTCCTCTGCCTGCTTGCCGTCCAGCTCCGATTCCCGCAGGTCACACAACAGCAGGTGGACGTCGGTCCCGCCGGTCAGCACGTTCACACCGCCGCCGGCGCCCAGCAGCTCCGCAGCCACAGCGCGAGCGCCGGTAAGGGTCCGCTCCTGGCGCTCGCGGAACGTGTCCGACATGGCGATCCGTAGCGCAACCGCCTTGCCGGCGATGATGTGCTCGAGCGGACCGCCCTGCTGGCCGGGGAAGACCGCCGAGTCGATCTTCTTGGCGTACTCCTCGCGGCACAGGATTATCCCGCCGCGCCCGCCGCCGATCGTCTTGTGGATCGTGGTCGTGACCACATCGGCGTACGGGACCGGATTCGGATGCAGCCCGGCGGCAACCAGCCCCGCGAAGTGGGCCATGTCGACGACCAGGTAAGCATCGACCGCATCCGCGATCTCGCGGAAGCGAGGAAAGTCCAGCTGACGCGGGTACGCCGACCAGCCGGCGAGGATCATCTTCGGCCGTCGCTCGACGGCAATCCGCTCGACCTCGTCCATGTCGATCAGACTGGTTTCGCGATCGACCTCGTAGGGCGCGATGTCATACAGCCGCCCGGAGACGTTGACCTTCATCCCGTGCGTGAGGTGGCCCCCGTGGGCAAGCTCGAGTCCCATTAGCGTGTCGCCGGGTTGCATCAGGGCGTGGTAGACGGCTGCGTTGGCTTGGGCGCCCGCGTGCGGCTGAACGTTCGCATGCTCGGCACCGAACAGCGCCTTTGCGCGATCGATCGCGTGCTGCTCGGCGATGTCGACGTACTCGCAACCGCCGTAATAGCGCTTGCCGGGGTAGCCCTCGGCGTACTTGTTCGTCAGCACGGAGCCCTGGCACTCGAGCACCGACGCGGGAACGAAGTTCTCAGAGGCGATCATTTCGAGCGTGCCCTGCTGGCGCTCGAGCTCAAGCGCAAGCACCTCTGCGATCTCTGGATCGACTTCGGCCAGCGGCCGGTTGAAAAAGTCGGGCGGCAACTCGACAGACACTGAAGCGGCGACGATATCAGTGGGGCACCCGTCATCCGAGCGCGACCGCCAACGTCTCCCCCCCGACGGCGCCAGGCCGCACCACAGACCACTCGCCCGCGTCCTCGTAAAAACGCAGATCAAGCACCGTCGACGGGGTTCCGGGCAGCTCTCCACCGTCGATCACGAGGTCGGCAGCAGCTCGGACGAACTCCGGCACCTCGTTCAGACGTCGCGGGTCGACACTTCCCGCCCGGTTGGCGCTCGACTGGAGCACCGGCCAGCGGACATCGGCGAGCCGCGGTACCACCGGAACCCGCAAGCCGAGCGTCGCCGGATCGCTCCCGCAGGCCAGCGGGAAGCGCCCCGCGGGGTTGGGCAGCAGTACGGTCACCGCTCCCGGGAGCAACCGCGACAGCGCCTCGAACGTGCGGCGGCCGAGCTCGGGCAGCGACTCGAGCGCCAGGCCGGCATCGAAGAACATCACCGCAGAGGGCTTGTCGAGCGGGCGACGCTTCAGCAGATACAAGCGCTCGACCGCAAACCGGTTGCTCGGGTCGCAGGCCAGGCCGTACACGGTGTCGGCCGGGAAAATTGCGATGCCGCCGGCAGCCATGCAGCGCTCGAACAGCTCGCTTGAACCAGTATCCGAGCTCACCGCCGGCCGACGACTACTCGCTCGTGGCCTGCCAGGTCGCGGAGATGCTCGACGGAGTTGAATCCTGCCCTCCGCACCAGACCGGCGACGGTGCCAGCCTGATCGAACCCCACCTCGAGCACCGCGATCGGCACGCCGCCGAGCATCGCGATCAAGCGACGCATCACGTCCAGCCCATCCTCCCCGCCATACACAGCAACCGTCGGCTCGTAGACCGAGACCTCCGGGGGCAGTTCCGCGGCGCGAGCTACGTACGGCAGGTTCGCAACCACCGCGTCGTACCTGTCTCCGGTGAGCAGATCGGACCGCACGAAGGACACGTCGAGACCGAGCCGGGCGGCGTTTTCGCGGGCCACCGCCAGCGCATCGGAGCTCACGTCAATCCCCACCACCTCAAGGTCGGGGCGTTCGTCCTTGAGCGCCAAAGCGACGGCCCCGCTTCCGGTGCCGACATCCGCCACTCGCGCCCGGGATCGGAGCGACAGCCCGACCTCCACTAGTAGCTCGGTCTCGGGGCGTGGAATCAGAACTCGTCGATCGACCGCCAATGACAGCCGCCGGAACTCCCTGACGCCGGTGATGTATGCGACCGGTTCGCGCGCCGCCCTCCGCGCGATCAGCGCCTCGAACCGCGCCAGCGCCGAAGCCTCGACCGGGTCGCGCGATCGCAGCACGAGCTCGGCCCGGTCTCCTCCCAGTACGAACCCGAGCAGCAGTTCGCCGTCAAGCCGGGGCGTCTCGCAGCCCGCCGCCGACAGCACGGCCGTGGCCCGCCCGAGCGTCTCCCTCACCGACACGCCAACCGCGGTCGTAGTTTCAGGCAAGCGCCCGCTCCGCCAGGCGTCGGCGCTTCTCGTCGTCCTGGAGCGCCGCGGTGAGCTCGTCGAGCTCCCCCATCAGGATCGCGTCGAGGTTGTGCACCAGCAGGTTGATGCGATGGTCCTTGACCCGCTTCTCGGGAAAGTTGTACGTGCGGATCTTCTCGGCGCGTTCTCCGGTTCCCACCTGCGCGTGTCGGGAGGCGTCGATCGAGGCCCGCTGCTCAGCTAGCGCGCGGTCGTACAGCCGCGCCCGCAGTACCCGCATCGCCCGCTCGCGGTTCTGCAGCTGCGACTTCTCGTCCTGCATCGAGACGACGATTCCGGTCGGCTTGTGCGTTATCCGGACCGCTGAATCGGTCGTGTTGACCGACTGCCCTCCGGGTCCAGAGCTCCGGTACACGTCGATCTGCAAGTCCCCCGGATCGACCTCGATCTCGACGTCGTCGGCCTCCGGAAGCACGGCGACCGTCGCGGTCGAAGTGTGGATCCGTCCCTGCGATTCCGTCTCGGGCACACGCTGGACGCGATGGGTGCCGCCCTCGAACTTGAACACCGAATAGGCCCCGTCGCCCTTGACAGCGAACGTGTAAGCACCATCGCCGATTGACATCGGTTCGACCGTGAACCCTCGCCGCTCGGCGTAGCGCGACAGCATCCGGAACAGGTCGCCGGCCCACAGACCAGCCTCATCCCCGCCGGCACCGGGCCGGATCTCGACGATCACGCTCTTATCGTCGTTGGGGTCGCGCTCGACCATCGCCAGACGGATCTCTTCCTCCAGAGACTGCAATTGCTCGCGCGAGGACTCGAGCAGCTCTCGCAGCTCCGGGTCATCGCCGTCCTCGGCCAGCAGCTCACGCGCCCCGAGATAATCGTCGGCCACCCGGCGATACTGACTCGCGAGGCGGGCCGCCGGTTCGAGCTCCCGGTAGGCCCGGCTGGTGGCGGTGAACCGGTCTCGATCTCCAATCACCAGGGGATCGGACAGCTCGTTCTGAAGCTGCTCGAAGCGCTCATCGATCTGCGACACCAACTCGTTAATCATCCTGATGTCGAGTGTAGGCGCGAGCACAGCCGGCAACGGCCTACGTGAGCGGCGCTTTTCAGGCCACGACCTCGACGCCGACCATGTCCTCGGCCGAAGCCTCCCCGGGCCGCTCGACCTCGAGCACCGCTCCGAGCGCCGCGATCGCGACCGCTAGCTGGTCGAGATCGGGCTCGCGCGTGGTCAGCTTCTGGAGTTGCAGGCCTGGATACATGATCACCTGGACCCAGCGGCGCCGACGGTTGCGACCCGCCCACTTGATCACCTCGAACGACAGGCCGGCGATCAGCGGCACGCCCAGGATCCTGGTCAGCACCAGCAACCACCAAGCTGGAAGGCCGATCGGCGCGAATACGAAGATCGCCATGATCATCACGATCAGCAGGAAGCTCGTGCCGCACCGCGGGTGCAGGCGCGAGTAGAGCTTGGCTCGCTCCGGGGTCAGCTCGTCGGAGGCCTCAAAGCACGAGATCACCTTGTGCTCGGCCCCGTGATACTCGAACACGCGCCGGAGGTCGCGCAACCGTGAGAGCAACACCAGGTACCCGAGGAAGATCGCGGTCCGGAGGACGCCCTCCACGGCCCAGAACAGCACTGAGGACCCGAGCTGGTGCTTGATCAAGCTGGTCAGACCGACAGGAACCACGAAGAAAAGGCCGATCGCGAAGATGATCGCCACCGCGACCGTTCCGGCCCATACTCCGCCGGAGATCTCCTGATCAGCCTCAGGAAGCTGGGCGTTGGCTGAGATCCCCAGCGCTCGCAGCCCGATTCCCAGCGACTCCGCGAGCGCGACCACGCCGCGGATCACCGGCCATCGGTAGACACGCCGGCGCTTGCTCCACGAGACAAGCGGAAACGAGTGCACGCCGATCCCGCCAAGCGCCCTGCTCGCTGGGCCCTCTGGAGGCTTGCGGACCGCGACCGCCCAGGTCGAGACGCCACGCATCATCACGCCCTCGAGCACCGCTTGCCCGCCAAGCGGGGCGTCCCGCGGGGCGGTCAGTGGTGCGTCCGCCCCGCCGCCCTGGCTCACGAACGGCCTCGGGGCTAGGCGCCCGCGCCGGTTCGCGCGGCGCGGCGGCCCTTGGCGACTCGCCGCTGGAAGCGCTCCACCCGTCCACCGGTGTCGACCAGCTTCTGCTTGCCGGTGTAGAAGGGATGGCAAACGGAGCAGATCTCGACGCGAATCTCGGGCTTTGTCGAGCGGGTCATGAACTCGTTGCCACACGTGCAGCGCACGTGGGCGTCCACGTATTCAGGATGGATTTCGGTTTTCATCTTGCAATTGAGTGTAGCGGGGCGCGGATCGCCGTCTGGCGTGGCGAGAGGCTGGTGATGACCGGTGAGCTCGCCGGGCAGGTAGCAGTCAGCGAGTTGTTCGACCGGTCGATGTCGTCGACTTGATCGTTCGGGTCGACGGTCACCGTGGGCGCTGTCGCGGCCGTACACGCGGGCCCGACGAACGCCTCTTCACGCCGGCTGTGAGCGCGCAGCAGCGGCACTGTGCGGGTCTGCACCGAGTTGGCACCACCCGGCGAGAACAGGATCTCGAAGGGTCCCGCGGAGCTCGCACCGCGGTTCCGGATCAGGGCGATGTACTCGTTGCGCGCTGGCTTGTTAGGTATTGGCCTAATCGCAATCGTCTGGACGACAAGATCTGGACGGAGCTCCGGCTGCGCGCAAGCCCGGCTCTGGCGCTGCACGGCCGCGAGCACCTTGCCGTGGGTGCCGGTCCAGCGGAACGTGACTCGGAAGCGGTAGGAGACGGCCGCGGCCAGGCCGATCACCGGGTGATCCACCCTCCACTGATCGTTCGGCCGCTGGCCGAGTGTCGGCTTGGTTGGGGTCGTCCAGTTGCCCAGATCGCGCCCGGTGACCTCCGTCACCGGGCCTCCGGGTCTCGTCCGCTTAAGCAGCTCGAAGCGCATCGCCATTCTCTGCGTGCCCACGACCGGACGCATCACCGCCCGAACCGAGATTTCCCGTTGGGCGGGCTCCAGCGCCGGCTGGCACACAAACCGAGTCAGGCTTACTCGCGAAGCGGCCGGGTTGGCACCGGCGGTGGTGGCCGCACTCAGCGCGAGTACGACCGCCGCCGATCCAACAAGCAGATATCGAGACACGCTGCTTAAACAACGGCCGGGACTGGAAGTTTCCGGCCCACATGCTCTACGTGACCGTGTACAGCGGACCATCGCCCCCCTCGGGAGGGGTCAGCCGGCCACCTTTGGCCGTGATCGCCCCGCATTGCACGCAGTTGGTGTAGTTGACGGTCACATCGACGGGACCCTCAGACGGCGCATCCTCGGGGATTTCGTAGACACCAGCCGGACACATCCACTCCCACGTCTCGGCAATCTCCCGCGGCACGCTCTGGCGCACGCGGATGTGGTTTGGGGCGTCGTCGCGCGTGGCATTGCCACTTATGTAGACGCTCGAGAGCTTGTCGAAGATGTACTTGCCGTCGGGCTTGGGATAACGGTCCCGCGTGTCGCCCACGAACATCGGTTGCTCGTCGTTGCGGTGCCACGCCCAGCGGCCACCCGGAAAGCGTCCCTTGGTCGCGATCATCATGTTGACCAGCGGACCCCCCCGGACGAATCCCCGCTGGAACGGTTGGCGCGTGTTGCGGACCTGCCAGAGCTCCTTGGCGATCGCCGACTGCTCGACTGCCTCCTCGTAACCGGTGAGCGACTCGCCGCGCTTGAGCGAGGCATAGATGGCCTCGGCCGCCAGCTTCCCCGACTGGATGCAGTGATGAACGCCTTTGAGCGCCACCGTGTCGACCATCCCGCCGGCGTCGCCGACGATCACCGCTCCGGGCATCGAGAGCTTGGGCATCGACCAGAAGCCCCCGCCGGGCAGCGCTTTCGCTCCCCACGCGACCCGCTCGCCGCCTTCCAGAATCCCGCGAACCAGGGGATGCAGCTTGAACATCTGAAGCAGATCATGGGCCGAAGTCGTCGCGTCGGCGTACTCGAGGTCGACAACGAAGCCGATGCTGACCAAGTCATCACCGGTCTTCGAGTCCTTCATCGGATAGATCCAAGTGCCGCCGATCTGTCCGTACTTCGACGAGAGCTTCAGCGGCCACGGGCCGATCGTGTGGATCACCCGGTCGAGCGGCTTGGGCACTTTCCACACTTCCTTGACGCCGAGCTCCCATACTTGTGGCTCACGTCCGCCGGCTAATCCAAATTCCTTGATCGCAGCGCCCGTGAGATGGCCCCAGCAGCCTTCGGCCAGCACCGTGACCGCGGCCTTGATATCCGTCCCGGGCTCGAAGTTCCCAAGCGGCTCACCGTCCTTGCCGCGGCCCTTGTCGCCCGAGCGTGCGCCGACGACCTGACCATCCTGCACAATCAGCTGGGCCGCGGAAGTCTCGGTCAGGATGTAGGCGCCGCCCTCCTCCGCCTGGCGCTGCTGGTAGCGCGCGAGCGCCGAGACCGAAACGATCTCGTTCCCGTGATTCTTGAACGGCGGTGGTGTCGGAATCCGGAGCTTGGTCTTCGCGCTGGGAAGCATGTAGACCGCTTCCTTTGTGACCTCCCCGAACGCGAAGCGTTCGCTGCGCCACTGCTCGCGGGTCAGCTCGGGAAACAGCTCCTGGAGCGGCCCCGGTCGCATCACCGCGCCCGAGAGATTGTGACCGCCGCATGTCTTGGCCTTCTCGATCACGGCAACCGGCACCTCGCCCAGGCGCTCCATCGCGTCCGGATCGTCGCCGAGCAGCTGGAGCAGGCGGTTGGCACAAGCCAGGCCGGCGGTGCCCCCGCCGACGATCACGACGCCCACGTCGATTCGATCATCCTCGCCGTCAAGCTCCCGCCTGATGAATTCCCCGACCGAATCGACGGGCGGTGGGAACTCGCTAGGCGCGTGGGGATCCCGGCCGTTTCCCGAGGACATCGCCGATCAGCCGCCCTTCTTCGCCTTGATCGCCTCGGTCAGCTTCGGCAGGATCTTGTTCAGGTCACCGACGATACCAAGGTCGGAGAACTCGAAGATTGGAGCGTTCGCGTCCTTGTTGATCGCGACGATGTTCTCCGAGGACTGCATCCCGACCTTGTGCTGGATCGCGCCGGAGATCCCGGCCGCGAGGTACAGCTTCGGTGACACGGTCTTGCCCGTCTGGCCGATCTGCGCCGCGTACGGGTACCAGCCGGCGTCCACCACGGCCCGCGTGGCGGCAACGGCCGTGTTGCCGCCGAAGGCGCCGGCGAGCTCCTCCGCGAGCTGGAAGTTCTCGGCCTTGCCGAGCCCACGACCGCCGGCAACGAGGATGTCGGCACCCTCGATGTCGACATCGGCACCGCGCTGCTCGCCACGCTTGACCATTTTCGCCTGGGTCGACCAAGGCGACAGCTCCACGTCGACGTCGATCAGCTCCGCCGAGCCTCCGTCGCGGGAAACGGTCTCGAAGGCGTTGATTCGCCCGATGATGATTCCGAGCTCCCCCCGGTATCGAGACACCGAGATCTTTGAGTCTTGAAGGATCGGGCGCTCGGCGAGGAGCTTGCCGTCCTCGGCCCGGACCGCCGTCACCTCCATCGTGACGCCGGCCTGCTTGCGGGCGGCGAGTCCGGCTCCAATCTCGAAGCCGAGCAGACCTCCGCCAAACAGGGCGTAGTTGTGGCCGTGCTCGTCGATCACTTTCGCCATCACGTCTACCACCGGCTGGGCGAGGCCTTCCGGCCCGCGTCCGCGGAACACCTTCGTCGCGCCGTAGGCACCGATCGACTGGCACAGTTCGTCGGTCAGGTCATCGCCACCGACGACCACGGCGTGGCACTCACCGCCGATCTCGGCCGCGCGGGCGGCGCCCTCTGACACGGCTCCAAGCGAGTTCTTGTTGAGCGCGCCCTCGTAGTGCAGGACGTAGGTCAGAACATCAGCCATTTAGATCAGCTTCCTTTCCTCGAGCCAGGCGACGATCTTCTCGACTGTCTCTCCGGTGTCCTCATCCTCGATGACCTGGCCGGAGGCCTTGGCTGGCGGATCGTGAAAATCGCCGCACTGCACGCGCGATCCGTCCTCGCCGACGAGCGAGGAATCGATGCTGACATCGCCGGGCGCGAGCGTCTCCAGCGGCTTCTTCTTTGCGCCCATGATCGCCTTCAGCGACGGGTAGCGCGGCTCGTTGATCGCGTCGCCCACCGAAATTACGGCCGGCAACTCGATCTCCACCGTGTCGTAGCCGTACTCCGCCTGACGCTCGCAGCTCAGCGCGCCTTCCTGCACGTCCATCTTGATCACCTGAGTCAGCGACGGCATCTTCAGGTGATCGGCCAGGACTGCACCGATCGTGTAGCACTCGCCGTCGTCTGACTGCTGGCCGAGCAGCACGAGATCGGGCTGTTCTTTCTCCAACGCCTTCGACAGCGCGTATCCCGTGGCGGCGACGTCGGAGCCGGCCAGCCCCGCATCGGTCAGGTGCAGCGACCGGTCGGCGCCTAGTGACACTGCCTTGTGCAGCGCCCGCACTGCGGACTCGGGCCCCATCGTAACCGCGACGATCTCATCGACTTCTACGGCGCCGCCCTCGCGGATCTGCATCGCCGCCTCGATGGCGTGAGTGTCATACGGGTTGAGGTTCTTCTCCCCTGAGCGGTCCATCCGCCCCGTCGAAGGATCGATTCGTTTCTCGACGGCGGCGTCCGGGACCTCTTTGACCAGGACGCAAATTTTCAACGGTGCCTCCTTGTTTTACCGGCCACATACTACCGGGTTGACTGACGAGTCAATCGGCGGCCTCGGTGACGGTCTGGACAGGTCCCTATCTCGATCCGCGGCATCGGGTCTATGCGCGGACAGCGCCGCGAATGAAGTCGATCGCCTGCTGCGCTGAGGCCCCTGGCGTAAAGACCTCCGCCACGCCGAGCTCCTTCAGCTCGCTGATGTCGTCAGCGGGAATCGTCCCTCCGACGGTCACCACCACGTCGTCGGCGCCTTGCTGCTTGAGCAAATCCACGATCCGCGGCACCAGGGTCATGTGGGCTCCGGAGAGAATCGAGAGCCCGACCGCGTCAGCGTCCTCTTGGATCACGGTTTCCACGATCTGCTCGGGCGTCTGATGCAGGCCGGTGTAGATCACCTCCATCCCGGCATCACGTAGAGCACGGGCAATGATCTTCGCGCCGCGATCATGCCCGTCGAGTCCGGGCTTCGCGACGACAACGCGAATCTTCTTCTCGGCAGAGGAGGCCATCAGGATCTGCAGTCGCGCAGCAGCGCGGCCACAGGCACGCCAATTGTATTCCCGCAGCGGTTAGCGCGCATTCCCGGGCAGGCCTGTCTGTTCCCCGGGTCAGCCGCGGCCGAAAATCAGTCGCGGCGCCGAGCGGCGACGGCGCAGCGACCGGCGCAGGGGGCGCCCGCGCGAGGTCAGCGCGGCGCTGCCGATACCGCCCGCGACGGCGGCGGCGGCGAGCGCCACCGCCGTTTTCAGCCGCCGCCCAAGGCGATCGAAGCGCAGCACCTGCCACCCCTCCTGACGCGCGATCCGCGCCAGCGCGGGGTCGGGATTGACGGCAACGGGGTGACCGACGACGCGCAGCATCGGCAGATCTGACTCTGAGTCCGAGTACGCGTAGGAGTCGGCGAGCTCGATCCCCTCGCGCCCGGCGAGCTCGCGAATCGCCCGGGCTTTGTCGCTGCGGTAGATGAACAGGCCGGCGGGCTTACCCGTGAAACGTCCGTCCTTAATCTCGGAGAACTGAGACCCGATGGCCCCATCGAGCGCCAGCACCCGCGCGAGGATCTCGGCCAGTTCCCGCGAGGCGGCGGTGACGATATACACGCGTCGCCCCGCGTCCTGGTGCTCGTAGGCGACCGCCAGCATCTGGGGATAGATCCGCGGCAGGATTCCGGCCAGCACATCGGCCCCCAGGCGCTCCATTTCGCGCACTCGGACACCTTCGAGCGACTTGGAGATTCGATCCCGGAGCGCATGCGTGTCCTCGTCGGTCGATCCACGGAGGCGAAAGCGCAGGTTAGCCCACCCGTCGGCGACCAGCTGCCGTCGCCCCATCAGCCCGGCTTTGTAGGCGGCACGGCCGAACTGGAAGGCCGAAGAGCCCTCCATCAGCGTGCGGTCCAGGTCGAAGAATGCGGCCGCTGCGCGAGACCGGGGGCCCGGCTGGCTCTCGCTGGCAGCGCTCAGCCGCCGTTCACCTCCACGATCACCGCATCGCCCTGTCCACCGCCCGAGCAGATCGCCGCGCAGCCCAGCCCACCTCCGCGACGGCGGAGCTCGTACACCATTGCACCTAGGATCCGGGCTCCGGAGGCACCGATGGGATGGCCGAGCGCGACCGCACCGCCGTTTACGTTGACGCGGTTCTCGTCGATCCCGAGCACGCGGATCGAGTTGAGTGTCACGGACGCGAACGCCTCGTTGATCTCCCACAGGTCGATGTCCTGCGCGTCCAGCCCGGCCTTTTCGAGCGCCTGCTGAGCCGCTTTGGCGGGAGTCCGCGGCAGGTAGGCAAAATCATCGGCGACCTGAGCCTGCGCGCGGATCGTCGCCAGCGCCGACTTGCCGTTGCGCTTAGCCCACTCATCGCTGGCAAGCACGAGCGCCCCGCCGCCGTCGTTGACACCGGGTGAATTGCCGGCCGTGTGAGAGCCGTCCTTGAGGAAGATCGGCGGCAACTTGGCGAGCGCCTCAAGGCTCGCTTCGCGCCGCGGGCCCTCGTCGATCTCGACGACTGTATCCCCCTTCTTGCCCTTCACCGTGACCGGGACGATCTCTTCGGGCAGGCGTCCCTCATCGGTCGCCTTGACCGCCAGCTCGTGGGAGCGCAGCGCCCACCGATCCATGTCCGGGCGGGTCAGCTCGAGCTCGGTCGCCACCTCGCTCGCCTCTTGGGCCATGTGCTTTCCCGAGAACGGGTTCGTGAGCCCGTCGTTGATCATCGAGTCGATCGCCTTTCCGTCTCCCATCCGGAACCCGAAGCGCGCTTGCTTGAGCAGGTAAGGCGCACCTGACATCGACTCCATCCCGCCGCCGACCGCGATCTCAAGGTCGCCGGCGCGGATCGCCGCGTCGATCAGACCGGCGGCGCGAACGCCCGACGCGCAAACCTTGTTGATCGTCTCCGACGGGACGTCCTTGGGGATGCCGGCTTTGATCTGGGCTTGACGGGAGGGGATCTGGCCTTGGCCGGCCTGGATCACCTGGCCCATCACGACGTGCTGTACCTGCTCGGGCGATACTTCAGCACGCTCGAGCGCAGCGCTGATCGCGGTGCCGCCGAGCTCGGTCGCATCGACGCTGGCAAGGCCGCCCCCGAGCTTGCCGATCGGCGTACGGGCAGCGGACAGGATCACGGTCTTCGGCATAGGGCTTCTCGTCTTCCGGTTCGATGGCTCCAGCAATGCTAGTCATCGGTGAGAAGCGGCCGCGTTGCTAGGTTCCGCGCATGGAAGTGCAGGCGACGACGGCCAGTCCACTCGCCACCGACGCAGACACGATCGTGGTCGGCGTGTTCGAAGGCGAGAGCATCGCTCACGACGTGGCGGACGGGACGCTCGGGGCGCTGCTTGATTCTGGCGAGGCCGATCGGTCGTGGGGTCGCCTGGCGGTCACCCACGCCGAGGCTCGCCGCTCATCGTACGCGCGCTCGACGGGACCACGATCGAGGTCAATAACACCGATGCCGAGGGGCGGCTGGTGATGGCCGACTGCCTCTCCTACGCCCGCCAGGAAGGTTGCGACCGGCTGCTCGACATCGCCACCCTGACGGTGATCGACATCGCGCTTCTCGCGGAGCTGGCCCAGCGCCTGGCTGGGGCCGACGCGGGATGAGTGGCCGCTGGTACGCGGCGATCGTGCTCGCCGGTGGTGGGCTGTGCGTCCCCGGAATAGCCGGCGCGGCGACGCCCTCCGCGGCCGCGACGTCCTTCCCTCCGGGCGCGCCGAGCGCCGCTCGGCTGCAGGGCCAGTTCGTGCTCGAGGGAACCGTGACGACCGCGCGGAATGTCCGCGGTGAGCGAGTTGGCCAGATCGTGCAGCGGAGCTGGACATTCGCGCCGCTGTGTGCCGCCGGGCCGTGCCGGCAAGTGCGATTGCTCAGGCAGCGGGCCGCGGGAAGCGACACGATCGCGTTGCAGGAGCGCGCTCCTGGCCACTACCTCGGAACGGGGGTTTTCTACGCGCCGCTCCGTTGCGCGAGGCGCACCTACCCGCTGGGAGTGCGAGTGCCGTTCACGATCAGTGTCACGGTCAGGCAGGCGCTGGTCGTGAACGGCGCGACCGTCGCCTCCCGCGTCAAGGCTGTTTACAGAAATCGGTCTCGGACGAACCTGACACCATGCGTCGCCGGCTCCCTCGGCCACGACACGGCCCGCTACCACGGGCACCTGCTCCTGTAACCGGGCCTAGCGCCCGATCGCCTGCGGAAAGTTGAAGTAATGGTGTGGATCGACCTGGCGGCGGATCTCGAGCAGGCGACGGTAGTTCGATCCGTAGTAGGCGTTTTGCCAGCCCTTCAGGTTAGGGTCGGTGTAGTTGATGTACGCCCCGCCGGTGACGTATCGGTACATCTGCCCGTAGGTCGAGGCGAGCCATGAGCCCCCACCGTTGTAGCTGAGGTACTGGATACAGAACAACACGTTCCGGTGCACGAACGCGGTCGCCGAGGGCGAAACCCGGTTGATCGCGCCGCCGTAGGAGTCGAACAGAATCGCGCCCGACCCGGGCAGCTTCGCCCGCGCCTCAGTCGCCGCGACGAGCGTCTGGCGGGCGGCACTGGGTAGGGGCTTTCCGACATAGTCCGACTTGGCCTGGAAGCTCGCCCGCTGAAGCGTTCCGCCCGGTCGCGTGCCCTCGGTGTGACACGCTGTCAGCCCAATCGTCGAGCACCCCGCCCACAGCAACTGGGCCTGCAGGTAACCGTGGTCGCCGGTCGACACGTTGGCCCCGCCGACGGCTGTGAGAGGTGCCAGCAGCCGGCGAAGATCGCTGGAGGGCCCGAAGTACTGACCGCTCACGGACACCGAGGTGGTGCCGCCGCCGGCTGACAGGTGGAAGATCGAGGTGAGCTGCGAGCGAGCGTGTGGGGCCCAGGCCTGCCAGGCAGCGATCGCTTGGGAGGCCCGCGACCATGGCCACGAGACGATGAACGAGGCGACGGTCCGGGGTACCGCGTGCAGGCGAAACGTGAGGCTCGTCACGACGCCGAAATTGCCGCCGCCACCGCCTCGGAGCGCCCACAGCAGATCGGGATTGCTCCGGCTATTGACGGTCCGCAGACGTCCGTCAGCAGTCACGATCTGTGCGCTCAGGATGTTGTCGGTGGTCAGGCCGAACTGGCGACCGGCCAGCCCCATCCCTCCACCCATGGCGTGACCGGCGATGCCTACCGACGGACACGAACCGGCGGGTATCGTCGCCCCGTGAGCAGCCAGGGCGGCGTACACGTCGATCAGCTGTGATCCCGTGCCGATCGTCACGCTGCCGTTGCCGCGGGCGACGCTGATGCCGCGCATGTTCCGCAGATCGAGCACCACGCCGTTGCCTCCCAGCGTCGAGTAGCCGGCATAGTTGTGGCCTCCCGACCGCGCCCGGATCGGGACGCCGCGCGCGACCGCCCATCGCACGGCGCTCTGGACGTCGGCGGCGTTGAGCGGACGCGCGACCGCCGCGGGCAACACGCCATCGAAGCGCTCGTTGTAGACATGGGCGGCCTGGAGGAAGCCGGGCGCGCCGCGTTTGATCACCGGTCCACGGATCGCCTGCTCCAGCGTGCGGGGAATCCGTGCTCCCGGTTTGCGAGCCGCCGCCCGAGCGATCGCGCCAGCGCTCGCTCCCGACGCCAGCGAGAGGCCAACCGCTCCCGCTCCGACTAGGAAACCACGCCGATCAATCGGTCTGTCCAACCAAAACCCCTTCGGCCCACACGAAAAAAAATCCTGTCACACGCGCGGGCCAATATGCAAGGTCCGAAGTGCATGATCGAGCACCGCGAGTTGGCGGCGGCGGATGCCGCGTCCGCCGGCTAGGACCAGGTACAGGCAAAACGGCCTTCCGGACGCGGTGAAGAAGTGCTGCATGCCGGCCTGGCCGGGAAGCGGATGGGCAAGTCCATTGGCGTTGAAGGCGGCCGGATCGGGCGGCCGCGGGATCCTCCGGGATGCGAACAGGCCACGACCCGGCTCGAGTCCGGTCCCCGGCAGATACTCGACGAGCGCGATAAACGACGCCTGGGCCGGCATCCTCGCGGTGCTGCGCCCACCGAACTCCCCGTCGTCGAGAGCGAGTGAAAAATCTCCGGCGTGAAGCGTCGCGTTGCCCGCTGCCCGGCGGAACACCCGCCCGCTCCAGCCGTGCGGGAGCTCGATCCGCAGCCCGTGGGCCTCGATCCTCACTGGAGCCCTGCCGCGAGCGCGAGGGCGAAGATCACGGCCAGCGCCACGGTGGCGCCGCGCGCGGCGGCCGCCCGCAGCCGCAGCATCTGCGCATGCAGGGCGAGCAGTTGCTGGGGCGTGTGCACACGCGCGGCGGCCAGCGGTGTCAGCCCACGGATCGCGCCGTAGCAGCCGATCACCAGCGCCCCGCCGGCGGCGTCGGCGCTCAACAATGCCGCAACCACGGCAACGTAGGTGGCGGCGCTCGTCACGACAGTCGTCAATCCGATCCCGAGCTGACCTCCGTAGCCAAGCCCGTACACCCAACCCCGGTACTGGTCTAGCCAGCGCTCGTTGACCTGGCGCCGGGGACCGGGGATCGCTTCGCCACGGGCATCGAGCGCGATCGCGATCAAGACGGCGGCGGCCAGCCCGATCAATCGCGATTCGGCACTCACCGAGGTTCCGAGCACCAGCGCCCCGGCCGCTCCGAGCACCGCTCCCGCCATGGCCCCGGCGGCGGTCGCCCCAAGCACGAACGCGGTGACCGTGACGCCCCAAGTTGCCTGCCGGCCCCGCTCACCGAGCGGGGTGATGCTCGCGAGCATCGACTCCCCTCAAGGTGACCAGGCGGCGCGAACCGCAGCGACGATCGCCGCCGCGCAACCCATCACAAGCAGGACGCTCATCCCGGGCGCAGGCTCGGATGATCCGGTCCGATGCCCGATGCCGCGAGCAGCTCGTCGATCTGTTGGGCTCGTTGGCCGCCCGAACCGCCGACCGCCTCCGCCTCGCGCTGTTCGGCAATCGCATCGCTTACCAGCGAGCCGAGCGCCTGCCATGTGGGTGCCGCTCCTTCGCCGCGCACGAATCGATCGACGAGCACGAAATACGGGGTCCCTGGCACCCGGTAGTCCTGCCACGCCTGGGAGGACATCACCACCGCGACCCCGGGCGGCGCTAGCGATCGCACCTTCGAGGGCCGTTCGCGCTCACCGCCGCGCGTCACGATTACCGTCTGCACGCCGGGCGGGAGGCGGCGCTCGGCGAGCGTCTCCCAGAATCCGGCGCAGGTGCTGCAGCCGCTGCTCAGGAACGCCAGCAACGTCGGGCCGGTCGAGCGTCCGGCGAAGTCAAGCGCGACGGCGTCGCCGGTCGGGGTGCTGCCCGTTAGGGTCGGAGCTGGCGTCTCGCTCAGGCCGCGCCCTGCCTGGGGCGGCGGCAGCGCGGCATCGTCGCTCTCCTCGCCGGGTGCTCCGAGCCGGTGCAGGATCTCGGCGTGGCTTCGCAGCAGGCCGGCCACCAACACCAGGAGAACCACCAGCAGAACGGTTTCCACTGAGACAATCGCCACCATCACACGCCGGCTCCACCTTGCAACTGCCCCGCGAGGCCCTCGAGGCACCCCGCCTCCTGGACACAGGTCCGGTCGTCGATCATCTCAGTGGCGTTGCAGCCCCAGCCCCGTACAGACGCGGGATGCTGGCAAATCACCAGGCGGCAGACGACTTCCGTCCTGCCTTTGACTCCGGTGTTGCATTGGCCGTAGCGGAAGTGGTTGCAGTCGACGCGTCGCCGGCGGCAATCGCCCCGAGCGCATTGGCAGCCGCCAGGAAAGTGGTGACCCGGGATTCGGTTGCAGTCCAGGTAGTACCGGACCCCTTCCTCGTGACACAGCCCGCCGCCGCGGTAGCTGGTGCACTTCCACCACCCCGCCACATAGGTATCCGGCGGGCAGGTGTTGCGTCCCTGCTCGGTCTCACAGCAGAACGCCGTGTAGCCGTCGCGGCACCTGCTGTTCGGTCGGCAGTTGTGCGGGGCGATCACCGCCCAAGCGGTTCCCGGGCGGACCAGATAGCGGACGGGCGCGATCGCGAACGCCGAGCCCGCGAGCGCAGCACGAGAGACCGCGCTTCGGCGGGAGATCCGCCGCTCGAGCAGTGATCCCACCGTGGCAGCGAGTCGCTGCGCAAGCATCACCTCGGGCTCCAGGAGTACCAGGCAGCCGGTAGCTCGACGTACGCCAGCACGGTCCCGTAGACGGAGGCGGCGATCCCCAGCAGCAAGATCGCCGCGCTCGGCGCCGGTCGGTTGACGATCCACGCAACTGCGTGCGGCGTGCGGATCGTCGCGGCGAGCACCACCAGCGCCACCAGGACGCTCACGATCGACTGCGCGACCGATGCGGGCGCGTCGCGTTCACCGAAGCAACCACACGACGCATGCCGGCGCGCGAGCACCGCCGACAGCGCGGCGAACCCTGCATACATGCCCGCGAGTAGCGCGGCGTTCACGCGTCCCGGATTCACCAGGCACCACCCGCTGAGCGCGACCTCCGAGGCGGCAAACGCGCGCACCAGCGAGTGCCCGGACGGCAATCCGGCATCCGCCAGGGCACGCGAGGCCGTGGCCGGGGCGCGCAGCTTGGCGCCGCCGGCAATCGCCAGCAGGGTCGCCGCGACCACGAACGGTCCAGTCAGCGAGTCGGCCAAGCGCTTATTCCTCCCGCCCGCCCACCGCTGGCCGCGCGAGGATGCGCGTCGCCGCGCTTCCCGGATCCAGCTCCCGGGAAACCACCCGGTCGAGCAGGTCCTTGACCTCGGGATCAGCGCGCAGCGAAGCTTCGAGCTCCCTGCGCATGCGGATTGTGGCGATCGCGAGCACCTCATTCATCAGATTGCGGCGGCGGCGCTCTGAGAGCGTGCCTTCCGCCTCGATGTACTGGCGGTGCTCAGCCAGCTTGTCGGCCAGTTCAGCCACTCCCTCCCCCCGGATGGCCTCCGTTCTCAAGATCGGGACCTGCCACCCTTCCTGGGGCCCGAGCGCCAGCACACCCTTGATTTCGCGGACCATCGTGTCGGTCAGGGGGTGGTCGGCCTTGTTGACGACGATTATGTCGGGGATCTCCATCACACCGGCCTTGAGCGCCTGGATCGAATCACCCGACCCGGGCATCAGGATGAGCACGACGGTGTCGCCGTGATCGATGATGTCGACCTCGGCTTGGCCCACGCCGACTGTCTCGAGCAACACCAGGTCCCGGCCGGAGGCGTCCATCAGCAACGCCGTCTGTAACGCCGCCTCGCTCAACCCTCCGAGCGCCCCTCGGGTTGCCATCGACCTTATAAACACGCCGGGATCCAAAAAGTGATCGCTCAGCCGGATCCGATCGCCGAGCAGCGCGCCCTTCGTGAAGGGCGAAGACGGATCCACCGAGAGCACCGCGACCGTTCGCTCACGCTCGCGCTCGAGCTTCGTGAGCGCCGCCAACAGGGTCGATTTCCCCACTCCTGGCGGCCCCGTGAAGCCGATGATCGAGGCTCGACCGGTGCGTGGATATACCTCCCGGACAAGCGCCCAGCCCTCGGGATCGTCGTTCTCCACCAACGTGATCGCCCGGGCGAGCGCGCGCTTGTCCCCGGCTAAGAGCCGCTCGGCAAGCGATCGTTGGGGATCGACCATGGAACCGAGGATCATGCCAGGGCGGACTCGCGGCCTGCCGGCCAGCACCGGCACGCGCCCTGAGCTCGACGATGGCATGCTTGCCGCCGTGAACGCACCGGACGGTCATTCCCGCACGGCGCTCGTCGACCGGCTCGACTCGTTCGTCGGCGACCGCGTCGAGCAAGCGGTGACCGCCAAGCATCGCCTGCGTCTGCGCCGGCTGGGATGGGAGCGCGCCCTTGCCCCTAAGGGGGAGCAGCTGTGGGCGCGGGGATCTTTCGCACCCCGGTCGGGCTGCGATCTGGAGGTGCTGATCGACGGCGCGCGAGCGCCGGCCGATCCCCGGGCGCTGGTCGCGGAACACTGGCGAGGAATCGCGTTCGAGCAGCTCGAGCGGCGCCAGTCGGGGGCGCGCCCGACCCACCGCCTGATCGCGCTCCCGGGAGTCTCGCGGCGCTCGCGGCGCCTGCTCGGGCCCTTGCAAGGCCTCATCGACGACGGCTGACGCCGTACGATCTGCCGGTGCAGTCGACGACCACCCAACGGATCGAGCGCGAGCTCCTCCTCCCGCCTCCGCCGCCGCTCGTCCGGGCCGGCCCTCCGCCGCTGCACGGGGGCCCGCGCGCGTTCGTGCGCTTCGCCCGTGAGCACCACATGCTCCAGCGCGGCTATCTGCCCCTGTTCGCTCGGTGGCTGTGGCTGAAGCTCCGCTGGCGAGGCCGGCTGGAGACGGACGGCATGTGCTTCGTCTGCCCGGGAGTCAAGTTCGAGATCGGCCGCAACGCGAAGGTCACGCTGGGCCGCTGGTCGTGGATCGGTCACGGCTGCAAGATCCGCGTGCACGAAGGCCACGTTTCGCTCGGTGCCAAGACCGTGATCGGACAGGAATGCACGATCTCGGCCTACCAGCATGTCTCGATCGGCCGCGAATGCATCATTGCCGACCGCGCGATGATGATCGACTTCGATCACGGCATCGTGGAGACCGAGCGCCCGATCCGCGAGCAGGGCATCTACAAGCGCGACGTCAACGTCGGCCACAACGTCTGGATTGGATACGCCGCCTGCGTCCTGCGGGGCGTGACGGTCGGCAGCAACTCCGTGATCGGGACGGGCGCCGTCGTCACCTGCGAAGTACCCGAGAACGCCGTCGTCGGCGGTGTCCCGGCGCGGCTGATCAGGATGCGCGACACGCCGCGAACGTTCAGGTGGGAGTGAAGGCCGCGGCGTAGCGATCAACCGAGCCAACCCGCCAGCTCGGGTGCCAGGTTCCGCAGCGTCCCTTCGAGTTCCGGATCGCTTACCATGGCCCGCTCCAGCATCCTCAGATGTCCGTCGGCCCGGGCACGCGCGTAGTCGCCTGCCAGCGCGCGCGAGACGAGAAACGCCCAGTCGCTGGACTGAAGCGCGAGTAGCTCCCGCACCGCTCGCTCACTGCGCTTCCCCGCCGCCGCGAGCACCCGGAGCTCCGCGGTTCGGGCTTGCCAGGCAAGCTGGGCGGCCGCCGGGCCGCTCCAGGTGCGTAGATCCCCGCCCTCCCCCCAGCTCGTGACACCGAGGTCTCTGGGCGCCGGGACCGGCTCCTGGCGCTCGAGCGCCTCGTCGAGGGTCGTGAGCGGCAGACCCGTGCGCGCACACTCCTCGAGGACTTCCGCGAGCCAGTGGACGCCTTCGTACCACCAGTGTCCGAGCAGCTCGGTGTCGAGCGCGCACACACAGATGCCCCCATCGCCGACGCGCTCGGCCACGCGTCCGACGAAGTCCTTGGCGTGCTGAGCAGCCAGCGTGCGGGCCGCCCCGGCGTCGTAGGGCTCACCGTCGTTACGCCACACCCGGTGATGGTGCGTGCTAAGGGCGTGATAGTCGCGGTAGGCGCCGCTCGCCGGGTATCCACCCTCGCTCCACACGAGCGCCATCGCCTGCCGGTCGACCGGCCAGAGCACCGGTCCCGCTTGCGTCGCCAGCGGGACCAGATTCCGCAGGTCCCCGATGCCCAGCACTCCGGTCAGCTCGACGCACGTGTGCCGTACGCCCGCCTCCTCGAGCAGCGGATCGAGCCACGGGGCGTGCGCGCACTCCGGCAACCAGAAACCGCCGGCCCAGCCGCCAAACCGTCGACGGTGCGAGGCGACCCCGGTATCGACCTGAAGGGCGATTCCGGTGTCCGTTGCCAGCAGCGGAAGCACAGCATGCGTCGCGGCCGATGTCCAGGTGGCGTGCTCCCCGAGCGCTCCCAACAGATCCCCGCCCAGCTGATCCAGTCGGTCGGCGGCGGCCGCGTACTCGGCGGCGGAGCGCTCGAGCTCGGCGACCAATTGCTTCTGTCCAGCTTCGGCAAATTCTTCGCGGTCGAGTCGATGGGACTCCGGTCGGATCTCGCGCAGAAAACGCCGGCAGCGCTCGATCGTCCCGGGTGATTCGAGCTGGTCGCACAGGACCGGGGTCAGCGACACGGTTAACGGTGAGCGACCGCACACATCGAGTAGCGGCAGATAACTCGTCGCGATCGCCTCCCACAACCATTCCTCACCAAATGGCCACGTATCGAACCCCTCGACGTAGGGCATATGCGTGTGCAGAACGAGCGCCAGCGCTCCGGGCTTGGCTCGCGTCAGCGCCAACAGACGGCCAGGAAGTCGAGCGCCGCGTCCAGGCGACCGGAGTGCAGAGCGAAATCCCGGGCAGCGATCGCGGGAGTGAACCGGTCATAGAAAGGCTTGGTGAGTCGCAGGCGTTGATGAACCGCATCCCAGCCAAGCCCCAGCGCGAGCTCGTGCACGCGCAGCTTACGGGCGTGGAACAGACCGAGGAGCCAGACGCGCCCGAAGACCGATTCGCAAAGTGAACGAAACTCCGCGGCGCGGTATTCCCTGACGTGCCATGGATTCCCGGAGCGCTCGGCACCGGGCGGCGCGAGCGTGAGCACATTCGGGGTGGAGACATACCCGATCCCGCCCGGTGCGAGCAGTGAGCGATGGTGCCTCAGCACGGCGACCGGATCATGCACGTGCTCGATCGTCTGCAGGAGCACCACCGCGTCGTAATTGGCCGACCCACCATGAGTCTCGACGAGACCGCGCTCGAAGCGCAGATTTTCACGCCGGTAACGCAGCCGCGCATGCTGGTATGCCTCGGGATTGGCGTCGACTCCGACCACGCTGGCGGCTGAGCACGCGAGCAGATCCGAGCCGTAGCCCTCGCCGCAGGCCATGTCGAGCACACGCTTGCCGGCAACCCGAGAACCGATCCATTTGTAGACCGCCTGATGGCGGCGAAACCAGTAGTTCTCTGCCGGCACGTCCGGCAGGGTGCGCTCGCCCGTCAGCTCCAGCGGCGGCACGCCCGGTGGCTGATCCCGCTGAACGTACGCGTTCGCTGGCACGCTCGACAGGGTAATGTGCCCCCGCCATGGAGGCACGGAGGACTGCGGATGAGATCCGCGACGTCAACGCCCGTTACCACGACGTCGCGGCGACGGGTTACGACTCCAAGTGGGGGATCGATTTCGGCGAGATCGGTCAGTTTCAGGTGCTCGGGAAGCTCCGCAAGCTCCTCGGATCCGATCTGGACCGGGGCTACAAGCGCTCGCTGGAGATCGGTTCCGGGACCGGGTACTTAAGCCTCAACCTGCTTCAGACAGGGCTCGTGCATGAAGCGACGTGCACTGACATCTCAGGCGGGATGCTCGCGCGCCTCGGCGCCAACGCGCAGCAACTCGGGCTGCACGTCAGAACCGCGCGCGCTGACGCCGAGGCGCTCCCGTTCGAGGACGGCAGCTTCGACCTCGTGCTCGGTCACGCCGTCCTCCACCACCTCCCGGATCTCGAGCGCGCGTTCGCGGAGCTCCACCGCGTGCTGGCGCCCGGCGGCCGGATCGCGTTCGCAGGCGAGCCATCCCGGCTGGGCGACCGGCTGGCGGCGATCCCCAAACACGCCGCGGTGGCAGTGGCCCCGCTGTGGCGGACGGTCATGCGGGCAGCCCCGGCCCCCGCGAGCACCGGCACCGGGTCCCGGATCCAGGACGATCACGAGCTCGAGCGGTTCGTCGATATCCACGCGTTCGCGCCCGCAGACCTGGCGCAGCTCACGCGGCGCGCCGGTTTTGTCGACGTTCGCGTGGGTGGCGAGGAGCTGGTGGCCAACTGGTTCGGGTGGTTCAACCGGGCGCTCGAGGCCAGTGCCGATCCCGACGGCGTACCGATGTGGTGGCGGCAGTACGCGTTCCGTGGCTACTTGTTGCTGCAGCGACTGGATGAACGCGTGCTCGAGCCTCGACTTCCGGCAGCAATCTTCTACAACCTGCTGCTAAGCGCGCGCAAGCCCTGATGCTTGCCGCCACAGTAGCGGCTCGTAGACTGATTGCGATGGCTGAAAGCGCGATCCACGACTTTCCTCTGTTCCCGCTGGGGATCGTGGCGCTGCCAGGTGAGGCGGTACCGCTTCACATCTTCGAGGAGCGCTACAAGACGATGATGAACGAATGCTTGAGCACGGAGGGCGAGTTCGGAATCTTGTGGATGTCGGACGACGGGCTGCGAGAGATCGGCTGCGCATGCCAGATCGAGCAGGTGCTCGAGCGGATGGAGGATGGTCGCATGAACCTGCTCGCTCGCGGCACCAGACCGTTTCGAGTGCTCGAGCGCCAATCGCATCTTCCCTACCCCGCCGGCGTGATCGAGTTCGTCGAGGACCGGAGTGACACCGTGGATCCGGACCTCGCGCAAGCCGCGCACGAGGCGTACGCCGAGCTCGTCAAGCTGGCAACCGACCGCGACCCCGAGAAGCAGGAGCTCGCCGACCTGAGCGCGTACGCGATGGCGGCGACCGTCGACTTCGGCCTCGACGCCAAGCAAGGACTGCTCGACCTCCGCTCTGAGAATGCGCGCCTGCGCCTGGTCACACGCCTGTTCCGCGCGGCGATCAAGCGTTTGGAGTTCGTCGACCGGGCGCAGGCTCGCGCGCGCTCGAACGGCAAGGTGAGGCTCGGCTGACGGCCGCTAAGCGTTGTACACGATCATCGCCGCCCCGAACACCACACAATAGATCCCGAATGGGGTCAGCGTCTTCGTCTTGAAGTACTTCGTCAGGAAGTGGACCGTCACGATTGCCGTCGCCGCCGCGGCCACGGCGGCGATTACCGCAGCGCTGCGCACGCCGGCGCCCAGCGGTCCGGTCAGATCGCCGAGCTTGTAGATCCCAGCGAGGAGGATCGGGGGGGTCGCGAGCAGGAACGCGAATCGGGCCGCGTCGCTGTTATCGAGCCCGCGCACCAGCCCGGTACTCATGGCCATGCCGTCGCGGCTGATTCCCGCGATCAGTGCCGCGCACTGGGCGACGCCGATCAACCCTGCCTCGCGAAACTCGAGCGTGTCCAGCCGGCGCCCCCCGTCGCGCTTCATCCCCTCCCGGGCGGCCAATTCGCGCACCTCGGCGCGCTTGCGAAAGCGTTCTGCCCACAGCAGGATCAAGCCGTTGACGACCAGGAAGATCGACGCCGATAACGGTTTCGCCAGGGCCACGCGGACCGTGTGCTCGAGCACCACACCGAGGATCCCGACCGGGATCGTGGCGAGGATGATCAGCCAGGCGAGGCGCTCGGTCGGGGTTTCGATCCGGCGTTTGCCAAGCGTCGCGAAGAACGCCCTGACGATCGCGACCCAGTCCCGCCAGAAGTAGATCAGCAGTCCGACGGCGCTCCCGACGTGCAGCATCACCACGAACGCCAGCCACGGTGACTCGGGCTCCGACTGCCAGGCGACGATGTTGTCCCAGCCGAACAGGGTCGGAAAAAGGACCGTGTGCCCGAGGCTCGAGACCGGGAAGAGCTCTGTGGCCCCCTGAAGCACGCCGAGCACAATCGCCTGGAAGGTGCTGATCAGATGGGTGGAGGCGAATGTAATCACAAGCCGGGAACCGTAGCGTTCGATCTAAACGGCCGCCTAAGACAGCTATCCGCTCAGCCCGCACGCCTGCCGCGCCGCTTGCACGGCGAACAGCTCAGCCTGCGCTAGCTCGTGGTGCCTGGATCCAGCCGTATCGGGAAACGAGATCGTTCCGTCCTGCAGCGTGATCGTATACGAGAAAACGCTATCCGCAGATGAAGGAATCTTTAGCTTCGCCGTAGCGTCCTTCGCGAGCGTGCTCGCCAGATCGCGGGCCTGAAGCAGCAGCGGGTCGGCGAGCTGCTTGGGCTTCCCACCGCTACAGCGGATCGTGCCCGAATCGTTGATCAGTAGTGTCAGTGTCCGCCCTTGGCCGACGCGCTTGAGCAGGAACAGATCGGCCGACTGAACGTTCAGACCGCATCCGGCGAGCGCCATGCAGAGCACCAACACGGCACCGGCCAGTCTCACGGGCTGGGTGCGACCACAAGCGCGGCGCCGCCCCGCCTCGGATCGCCCCCGCCCCAGAATTCGCCGTTCGCGTCCCGCTCGACCGCTTGGACTCCGCCGAAGAACAGGTTTCGCTCGCGGAAGCGACCGATTGCTCGGCCCGCGCTCTCGAGCGCGGGGGTGTCGATTCCGGGTTCGGCATACACGACGCCGTCCTCGAAGTGGACCCGCGGCGCCTCGACGGCATCCGGGGCCCTGAGACCTTCGTCGAGGACTCGCACGATCGTCTGGAGAATCGCTGAGCGGATCCGGTTGGACCCGGCGCTGCCGAGCACCAGCTCGGGCTCGCCATCGCGCAGCACAACGGTCGGGGCCATCATGCTCGGCAAACGGTTTCCGGCTGGATGGCGATGAAATCCCAGCGGGTTGAGATCCTGCTCTCCGAGCATGTTGTTGAGGTGGATGCCGGTGCCCGGTACGAGCACACCCGAACACGAGCCGTTCGAGCACGTCACCGAACACGCCCATCCGTCACGGTCGATCACGGCGATGTGCGTGGTCGAGCCTAGCGATCGCCCCCCACCCAGGAAGCGCTCCACGAACTGCGGGTCGCTCAGCCCCTCCAGGAACTCCGGAGTCCTTTCGGCCTGCGTGCGCTCCATCACCTCGACGATCCGCTCGACCTCGAGCGGCCCGGCGATCGCTCCTAACAGCTCCAGGGCGTGGGCGATCAGGATCCCGCCCGCTGAAGGCGGCGGGTTCGTGAGCACCTCGCGTCCGCGATAGGAGACCCGGGCCGGGGTTCGATCGAGAACCGCGTATGCTGCCAGATCGGCCGCCGTCAGCATTCCTCCCCGCGCGGCCAGCCAGTCGACGATCGCCGCCGCGATATCGCCCGTGTAGAACGGATCGGCGCCCTCGTCTCCGAGGCGCTCGAGCGCCTGCGCCAGCTCTGGCTGCCGAATGATCTCACCGGCCCGCAACACCTGCCCGGAGGGCGCGAACAGCTCTGCGCACTCGGGCGTCGCCGTCACGATCCCCGCCAGGATCTCGATCACGTAAGCCTGTTGGGCGTTCAGCTCGACCCCGTTGCGGGCAAGTGCCACCGCAGGCTTCACCAGTTCCGCCATCGGTACGCGACCGAACCGGCGGGCGGCCTCGTACAGGCCCGCCGGAAGCCCGAAGGCGCCCACCGATGCCGCCCCGATGTTGAACACCTGGATCGCGTCGCCGAACGAGACGCTGATCGGCACCAGCTCCGCGCGCCCGGTGGGGTCAGCGCCGTGCCCCGGCGCCTCGACGAAGAAGTCGAGCAACACCGGCGTCTTCTGTGGCTGGGCCACCAGCATGTAACCCCCCGCGCCAAGGCCCGTGAGCAGCGGCTCGCAGGCGAACGAGGCGAGCATCGCCCCGAGCGCGGCGTCAACCGCGTTTCCCCCGTCGCGCAGCACATCGGCGCCGATCCGCGCGCTCACCGGATGACCGGCAGCAATGACGCCGAGCTGGGGCCCGGCCACGGCGGTAGCTATCTCCTGGGGATGAATTCCGGCACTTCTAAGTCGAGCGGCGACGAGGCTCTCCGCCGCACCCGGCTGACCCGAGGCTCGCCCTGCGGTTCGCGCAGCGGGGTTCGCGCCTCCCGGCCGTTTCGCTCTCCGGTTCCCGGGCGGTCGCGCCGCCGGGAGCGCGCGTCACCATAGCCGGTGGCCACCACCGTCACCCAGACCTGATCGTCGAGCTTGTTGTCGACCATCGCACCGAAGATGATGTTGGCGTCAGGGTGAGCCGCGTCGGCCACGGCCTTGGCGGACTCGTTGACCTCCCAGAGCGACAGGTTCAGACCTCCCGTAATCGACAGCAGGATCGAGCGGGCACCCTCCATGCTCGTCTCGAGCAGCGGCGAGGCGACCGCCTTCTCGGCGGCGTCGATCGCGCGTCGCTCGCCGGTTCCCATGCCGATTCCGAGCAGCGCGTTGCCCGCCTCGGACATGATCGTCCGGACGTCGGCGAAGTCGAGATTGATCAATCCCGGGAGCGTCACGAGGTCCGAGATCCCCTGGACACCTTGCCTGAGCACATCATCGGCGACCTCGAAGGCATCGACCATCGACGTGTTGCGGTCCAGTACGGTCAGTAGCCGGTTGTTGGGGACGACGATCATCGTGTCGACCTCTTCGGCGAGCGACGCGATCCCGGTTTCGGCCTGGGCCTGGCGTCGGGTGCCCTCGAACTGGAATGGCCGGGTGACGATCCCGACCGTCAGTGCTCCGAGCTCGCGCGCGATCTGAGCCACAACGGGCGCCGCGCCGGTGCCGGTACCGCCCCCGGCGCCGGCGGCGATGAACACCATGTCCGAGCCACGGAGCATCGACTTGATCCGGTCGTACTCCGCGCGGGCGGCCTGGCGGCCCAGCTCCGGATCGGAGCCCGACCCGAGGCCGCGTGTGATCGACTCGCCGATGTGCAGCGTCTCGTGCGCTGCTGACTGCTGCAGCGATTGCAGATCGGTGTTGACCGCCAGGAACTCGACGCCCTCGATCTCGGCCTCGACCATCCGGTTGACCGCATTGACCCCGGCCCCGCCGACGCCGACCACCCGCAGCACCGGTCCACCACCCGGCCGCGGAGCGGTGAAGCTCTCGCCGGCGCGTTCGGGCCGGGCATAGACATCGGCTTCGGACTCGGGCTTGGGATCAGGCGTCGGCTGAGGCTCCAGCACGTTCTCGGGAATGTCGGCCGAGAATGCCTGGCGCAGCCGCTCCTGCGGAGAGGGGACACTGCGCGGCTCCGGTGCGGCGTCAGGTTCGCGCGGCTCGGCGGTGGCCGGCGTCGTCGCGGGCCCTCCCTCAGCCCCGGATTCAGGTCTTGCGCCCGGCGACGCCGTGTCCTCTGCTGTCTTCCGAAACAGGGCCGCAAGCGGGCCCTCGCGCATGCTCGCGCGCTTACCGGCTGGCATTTGAGAGGACCTCCTTAGCGAGCTGCCTGTAGGCGTGTGCGGCCAACCCGTCGGGATCGTACTTCAGGACCGACATGCCTTTCACCGGCGCCTCGGCAAAACGCACGGTTTTGCGAATTCTTGATGCAAATACTCGATCCCCGAAGTTCTCCTCGAGGAGCTCGATCGCCTCCTTGGCGTGGAGCGTCCTGGTGTCGACGAGGGTCGGCAGGATGCCCTCGATTTCGACATCCGGGTTCAAGTTCTCGCGGATCATGGCGAGCGTGTTCTGCAGCTGGACCAGGCCGCGCATCGACAAATACTCGCACTGAACGGGGACGATCACCTTGTCGGCCACGGTCAGCGCGTTGATGGTGAGCAGCCCAAGGCTCGGTGGTGTATCGATGAACACGAAGTCATAGTCCTCCTCCACTTCCTTGAGCGCCTTCTGGAGCGAGCGCTCCCGGCCGATCATCGTCGACATCGCGATCTCTGCGCCGGCGAGATCGATCGACGCGCAGGCCACGTCGATCTCTCGTTTGCGGATCACCTCGCGGATCGAGATCCGGTGTACGAGAACGTCGTACATGCTCTTCTCGAGCGTGTCCGGATCGATTCCCTGCGACATCGTCAGGTTGCCTTGGGGATCCATGTCGCAGCACATAACGCGATGGCCTTCCTCGGCGAAGGCCACGGCGAGATTGAGCGTGGTCGTGGTCTTCGCGACGCCGCCCTTCTGGTTGGCGAACGCGATCACCTTGGCGGTGGCCGTCACGAGAGGTGCCTCCAAGCTCCGGTGCGTCGGGGAACTCATACGCGCCTGTATTCGCAGCCCGCTCCCCGAATCCTCCGCGCCCGCGGCCCGCCGTGCCCCAGTATTTTCCGCCCCCGTGACCGCGATTCTCGATCGACGGCTGATCTTCGTCACCGGTAAGGGCGGCGTCGGTAAGTCGACGGTCGCCTCGGCGCTGGGTCTGCTCGCCGCCCGAAGCGGCCGGCGAACGATCGTCGCCGAGCTCTCGAGCCAGGACCGCATCCAGCGCACATTCGATCCGGGAGCGGCGGACTCGAGCCGGCAGTTCCGGGAGATTGAGCTCGCTCCGGGCCTGTTTACGATCTCGATCGATCCCCAGCATGCGATGGAGGAGTACTTGCGGATTAAGACCGGTCCGCTCGGTCATGCGCTGGCCTCGAGCCGACTGTTCGGGGCCTTCGCAATGGCAACTCCGGGGATGCGCGAGCTGCTCAGCATCGGAAAGGTTTGGGAACTGGCGCAGCTCGATCGCAGGAGCCACGGCGCCACCACATACGATCTCGTGATCGTCGACGCGCCTGCGAGCGGGCACGGGGTGGCGGCCCTGCGGACACCCCGGACATTTGCCGAGATCGCTCGCGTCGGTCCGATTGCCCACCAGGGCCGCACGATCGCGGCGACGATCGCCGACCGCGACTTCACCGCCGTGGTCGTGGTCAGCACCGCCGAGGACATGCCCGTCAACGAGACGCTCGCGCTGCGCGACGCGCTTGAGCGCGAGCAGCTGGAAATCGACGCTGTGATCGTCAACGCGCTGTACCCGGCGCGGTTCGAAGACGGTCAGGTCGCGGCGCTCAGGGCGGCTGTGCAGCGCGGCTCCTCCCCGCTGGCCCGCGCGGCCCTGACAGCGGCGCTATCCGAGCACGCCCGCGCGGCGGCGCAGCGGGAGCAGCAGGCGCGCTTGGCCGACGGCCTCCGGATGCCGCTGACCCCGCTGCCATATGTGTTCACCGACAGCTTCGGTCCGGCCGAGCTCGAACTGCTGGCGAACGCGCTCGCGGCCGGGCTGAGCTGATCGGGCCGATCACCCGCTTATCGCCGCCGCCCGCGCTCCGGCCTTCAGGCCCGACTCGATCGCTCCGTAGATGAACCCCGCCCAGCCGTTGGCGATGTCCGAACCGGCGAGCACCACCCGGCCGTCCGGCTCCTGCATCGCCGCATGGTGATACTCGTACCAACCGGGGCGATGGATTGCCCACGTTCCCCCGGAGAACTCATCGGCGAGCCAATCGTGGGCGGTCGCGTCGAGGACGTCGTAGCCGGGAAGAATCGCGTTGAGCTGCCGCTGTACGGCGGGCACATCAAGCGCGTTGCAGCTGGCGGCGTCAGGCCCGAAGCCGATCAGCACCTGGGTGCCGTCGTCCAGCAGCGATTCGCTATCGAGGTAGCCGAAGGGGTGTCCCGGTCGGATCGCGTTGTGCGTCAGTGGCTCGCCGCGCGCGCGAATGAAGATCTTGATTCCGCGCGAGGCCTGGCCGAGCGCGATCGCCGCCCGCTTGCGTTCGTGCAACCGCGGCGGTGAACTGGATCGCGCCGAGCACCTTTACCGGTACGGCGACCACGACCGCGCGGGCGGGGAACTCGGAGCCGTCACGGGTTTCGACCACGACACGGCCGTCCCGCTGGGAGACCGAGGCAACCGGAGACTGGAGCCGGCGACAGCGCGTGCCAGCGCAACACCGACACCGCGCCCGCGTCTGATCTGAGAGCGGGGCGTGAGCCAGCGACTCGAGCTCGGCCGTGAGCACATCGCGCTCCTCCTGGGAGAGGGGGAGCTCCTCGATTCGTTGCGCGATCGAGAGACGGTCGAACCTGGCCAAGCGGTCGATCGCGTACAGCGGGTCGTGAGGCTTCGGCAGTGCCGTCTCGACGCCTTCCACAAACCGATCCCAGCCCCGTTGCACGATCGCGTTTCGTTCTCGGATCGTGGCCGATCGCCGTTCCTCACCGACATACCAGTCCGCGACCTCTGGATCGGCGCTTAGCTCTACGTCGAGAGGGCGAACGCCACGTCCGGCCGCCGAGGCGATCGCGCGCCTCGAGCAGCAACACAGAGCGCCCGCGCAGGGCGGCTTCGCGTGCCGCCGTCACCTCCGCAAAGCCACCGCCAACGACGATCACGTCGTGCATGAAGCCAACCTTTCCACCGTTGTCAGCGGCGCGGCTGCACCACCCGAGGTCCGGATCGTCGCGTCGAGCACCACCGCGCCCGCTTCGCGCACGAGCACCGGATTGAGCTCGACGAGCTCGAGCGAGCGCTCGAGGCCCGCGCGCCTGCTCCGCCTGGGGGCGGCGGAGGCCGATGTGGATGTTCGTTGGTTCGGACTTAACAGTGGTAGAAGGCTCGCACTAGTTTTCTGAATCGCCATTCAGTAAACGCCCCGGTTCGCGTTCTGAATCGCTTGGATAAGAGGTATGAGCCCCCGACCGAAAGTCGATCATTTGCGCAAGCCGATGATCGTCGCTGCCGCGGCGGAGGTGCTCTATGAGCGTGGGCTGTTCGACACCCGCATCGTCGACATCGCCGAGCGGGTGGGAACGAGCTCACCCACGATTCTCTACTACTTCGAGTCCAAGGGCCGCTCGAGGAGGCGGTTGACAAGACCGACAGCGAGTTCTATGCCCGCATGGCCGAGGGCCAAGCCCAGCAGCGGCGCCCGACCGACAAGCTCGTTCACCTGATCGAGGAAACGAGCGTCGGTCCGGGGGGACTGAGCGACTACACGCTGTGGATGGAGATGTGGGTCCGGGCGCGCCGCGACTCCACCGTCAGGCGCTCGTACTTCCGGCTCGATCGCCGGCAACGCGAGCTGATCGCCGAAATTGTCCGGGATGGTCAGGCCGCTGGCGAGTTCACGCCCGAGGCCGATCCTGACGACTTCGCGCTCGGGCTCAGCGGACTGATGGACGGGCTCGGCGTTCAGGTCACGCTCGGACAGCCGGACGTGACGCCGCAGCGGATGGTCGAGCGCTGCCTTGGCCTGGCATCGAAAGAGCTGGGCTGCGAGCTTCGCCCGAGCAAGCCGATCGACAAACCGAGAAGGAGGGTCGCGAAGCGATGACGCGGGGCTCAGACGATCCAAACGGCGCTGATCGCGCCGGCACCGACAGCAGGACCTTCATCAAACACGCCGGCGTCGCTGCCGCCGGGCTCTCGGTCCCGGGACTACTGGCGGCATGTGGCACGACCTCGCCCTCGGGCGGCGCCAGCACAGCCGCGCCCAGCGCCGGCCCCGATGGCCTGCCGCTGGCCCGTCCCTACCGGCCCGTGACCCTCCCGATCTACGCTGACAACAAGGCGATCGCGTCGGGCCTGCAGCCGGAGAAGGGACCGTTGCAGGTCGACAACTGGATCGAGTACATCAATCCCGACGTGGTCAAGTCATTCGAGCGCAAGTACGGCGTCAAGGTTCAGATCAGCACCTTCAACACGATCGACGAGGCAGTTGCCAAGCTGACCAGCGGCGCCGTCCAGTTCGACGTGTTCGCGCCGGAGCTCGTGAGTCTCGAGCGCCTTGCCGACGCCTAGCCGTGGGAAAGGTGCTGCAGCCCCTAAACCTGAGCTACATCCCGAACCTCCCGGAGAACGTCGGCTTCAACCCAGCCAAGCTCCAAAACCCATGGGATGCGCTGTGGGTGCAAGGTCCGAAGATCGCCGGCAAGGTTGGGATGCTCGACGACCAGCGTGAAGGAATCGCGATGGGGCTCCTCCGGAACGGCATCAGCGACGTCAACACGGAGAATCCCCAGCAACTGACCGCCGCCCAGAAAGGGCTCGTCCAGCTCGTCTCGAGCGCGAACCTGAAGTTCGACACCAACAGTATCAGCACCTGGCGGACGGCTCGTTGTGGCTCCACCAGGCCTGGTCCGGTGACATGGCCTCTACCCCCTCCTACGCGCCGCAAGGTACGCCCGCTTCGGTATTCCGCTACTGGTGGCCGACCGACGGGCGCGGGCCGATCAACAACGACACGTTCGCACTGCTGCGGGGGGCCAAGAATCCGGTCCTCGGCCATCTGTTCCTGAACCACGTGCTCAATGTCCAGCAAGTGTTCAAGAACTTCTCCTTCCTCAATTCAATTACCAGCAGCCGATCAACGCGATGACTCCGGAAGCGCTGGTCAAACAGCAGCTGGTGGCCCCGAACCTGCGCACGACGATCATCCGTGAGGCGCAGTTCAAACGAGGCCTTGTCCAGGGACCACTGAGCCAGCAGGGCGAGGTGCACTGGGAGAACGCGTGGGGCGCAGTCAAGTCGGCGTAAAGGAGTAAGAGCTGTACCGGCGGACATTGTGGCGAGGATTTGCGCTTCCGGGCGTGGTTTGGCAGTGCCTGTTCGTCGTCGTCCCGGCTTATGCCGTGCTGGCGATGGCCCTGGGCAAGGTCAACATCCTGCTCGAGCCGGTGCCGTCGTGGAGCCCGGCGACGTGGAATCCCGGATACCTGTCCAAGGCCTTCTCGGGCGCACTGCCGGGCGGCGAGTACTGGCCCGCGGTCCGCAACACGCTCGTCCACGTCGGCGTGTCGCTCGCGCTGTGCTTTGCGATCGGCTATCCCGTCGCCTACTACGTCGCGCGGCACGCGCGCCGCACCAAGACGCTGCTGATCATTCTGCTGGTGATCCCGTTCTGGGTTAGCTACCTGCTGCGGATGCTGGCCTGGATCGGACTGCTGTCCTCCGACGGACACGTAAACAAGCTGCTGCAGGTGATTGGGATCACGCATCCGCCCGACTGGCTGAATGGCAATGCCTACTCGGTGATCCTGGCGCTCGTGTACGACTACATCCCGTATTTCATCCTGCCCGTGTTCCCCGGCCTCGACCGCATCGACCGCAGCCAGATCGAAGCCGCTCGCGACCTCGGTGCGACACCGTTTCAGGCGTTCTGGTGCACAGTCTCGAGTTGGCGGCACTCGACATGGCGATCGCGACTCCGCTGGGGGTGCTCCTGGCGCTGGGTCTCGCTCGCTGGCGAGGCCGCGGTTCTAGCGCGGCCAACGGGCTGATGCTCGGGCCGCTGGTGACCCCTGAGATCGTGATGGCAGTCTCGTTGCTGCTCGTGTCCACCCAGCTGGCAATCGTGCCGTTCACCTTGGTCCATCTCGGTACCCCGGCCCAGGTACGCCGCGAACGCGGTAGCGCCCAAGTCCCGTGCCGCCTCCTCATATTCTGTATGCCGACGCCCGCGGCGGCACCTCAACTCCGGCCCTCAACGCGCTGGCGACGATTCTCGTGTTGACGACGCTGCTCGGGGTGGCGGTCGCGTACTTGCTCTACACCGCGCTCAGCCGACGCGCGGCTGGCACGGTGGTGTCCGCACTTCGCGCGCTCTCGGGACTCGAGGCAACGTGATGGCGGCCGGTGAGGTGAGGTTGCGCGGTTTGACCAAACGCTTCGATGAGCAGGTGGCGGTCGACGGGATCGACCTGGAGATCAACGGCGGGGAGCTCTTCTCACTGCTGGGTCCCTCCGGGTGCGGGAAGACGACCACTCTGCGGATGATCGCCGGCTTCGAACGGCCGACCGACGGCGAGATTCTGCTCGACGACGTCGATGTCGCCGCGGTGCCTCCCCACGAGCGAAACGTCCACACCGTGTTTCAGAAATGCGCGCTGTTCCCACACATCTCGACGTGTTCAACAACGTCGCCTTTGGCCTGCGCCGCCACAAGGTTGGGGAGGGCGATGTCCGCCAGCGGGTCGGTGACGCGCTGGCGCTGGTCGAGCTGCAGGGCCTTTCGGCGCGCCCACCGAATCAGCTCTCCGGTGGCCAGCAGCAGCCGGTCGCGCTCGCGCGTGCGCTCGTGCTTCGGCCGGCCGTGCTGCTCCTCGACGAGCCACTGGGCGCCCTGGACGCGAAGATCCGAAAGCAACTGCGGCTCGAGCTGAAGGCCCTCCAGGAGGAGGTCGGGATCACCTTCGTGTTCGTCACCCATGACCAGGAAGAGGCGCTCAGCATGAGCGACCGGGTCGCCGTCATGAACTCTGGCCGGGTCGAGCAGATCGGAACCCCGGCCGAGGTCTATGAGGATCCGACCACGGTGTTCGTGGCTGATTTCCTCGGTGTCTCGAACCTGATGGACGCCGATCCGGTGGGAGCTCGCGGCTCTGAATGCGCGGTCCGCGTCGGCGACTACACGCTGCGGGCGGGATGCGGCGACCTCGACGCCCGTGGACCGGTGAAGATCGTGGCGCGGCCGGAGCGCGTGCTGCTGCTGCCGCATGGCAGCGAGCAACCCAACTGCCTGCCCGGAATGGTCGAGCGCACGGTGTACGTCGGCGCGAGCCTGCAAGTGATCGTTCGGCTCGCCACGGGAGCCACGATGCAGGCGTCGGTTGCCAACGACGGCGAGGCGGATTCCTACCGCCAGGGCACCCCGGTGGCAGTGCACGTACCGGTCGAGGCGCTGCGAGTACTCGACGGGAGACCGGCCTAGACTAAGGCCACGTGAGCATTCCGGAGCTGCTCGAAGGCAAGCGGGTTTGCGTCTGCGGCGGCTCCGGCGGGGTCGGCAAGACCACTATCTCGGCCGCGATCGCGCTGGGTATGGCCGCACGTGGCGCCAAGGTCGCGGTGGTTACGATCGACCCGGCCAAGCGGCTGGCGAACGCCCTTGGCCTCGAAGAGCTCGAGAACGACCCCCGGCGAGTTAAGCCTCGGCGGCTTGCCAGCGGTGGGCTGAAGGTCAGAGGTGAGCTGTGGGCGATGATGCTCGACCCCAAGCAGACTTTCGACGAGCTGATTGACCGGATCGCGCCCGATCCCGAGCGAGCCGAGGAGATCAAGGCCAACCGCGTTTACCGCGAGTTGTCGACTGCCGTCTCCGGCTCACAGGAGTTCACCGCGATCGCGAAGCTGTACGAGCTCGACCGCGAGGGCGATTTCGATCTGCTGGTACTCGACACGCCACCGTCACGCAATGCGCTCGACTTCCTCGACGCTCCCGGCCGGCTGACATCGTTCCTCGAGGGACGAGCGCTGAAGGCGTTCATCCGGCCGACCGGGCTTGGCATGCGGGTGCTCGGTGCCGGCGCCATGCCGCTGCTAGCGGCACTGCGACTGGTGACCGGTGTCGACCTGATCGCCGACCTCTCGACCTTCTTCGGGTTGCTCGGTGGTATGACGAACGACTTCAGCCTTCGCGCCGAGCAGGTCGAGAAAATGCTCCATGCCAGCACCACTTCGTTTCTGCTCGTCAGCTCCGCTGCGCAGAGATCGATCGATGAGGCGATCTGGTTTCGCCGTACGCTCGAGGAAGGGGGGTTCCCATTCGCAGGCGTGGTCGTCAACCGGGTCCACCACGACATCCTCGGTGATCGCGAACCCCAACACGTAGCGAGGGCCTTAGCTTCTCAGCTAGGCCCCGAGCTGGCGCAGCGGGTGGCCGAGAACTTCCACGATTACCATGTGCTCGCTCAACGGGACCGGCGGAACATCGAGCGCTTCGCCACCGAGCTCGGCGGCCGTCCACTGTTGCTGGTACCGCACTTCGACGACGACGTCCATGATGTGCACGGACTGCTGCGCGTGCATCGTTATCTGTTCGCCTCACAGTCCGAGCGCGAGCAGTTGATCGCTGACGTCGTGGCCTAGCTGCTAGTGGCTCAGGATTCGGTCTCGGTGCTCGCCAGCAGCACGCGAGCGCTGCCGCTGCACCAGGTGTCCCACGCCAGCAGGATCGACTCCCACTCCTCGGGTGCCACCCGCTTCCGCTCGGGGCCATCGATCAGCATCTGCAGGCGTCCGTGGTGCAGCAACTCCCACACGCAACGCTCGGCCAGCCCGAGCCGATCGCTGACTCGCATCTGACCAAAACGATCGTTGACGAGCAACACGAGCTGCTGCACGGTCATGGCGCCCGCGGCACAGCGACCGAGCAGCTCTTCACGCAACTCCGCGAGCGGAGCCCACGCCACCTCCCGGGCCTGTGTCAGGACGCGATCCGTGACCTCTTCCCCGGAGCGTGTTGCGTTCGCCCACCCGCGTCCGAGGCCGATCTGATCCGCGCGCAGCTCCGGGCTTTCGCAGATCGTCAACTTTGTCTGTTCGGGAATCCAACGACGATCCTCGAGCTCGATCACCTCGTTGCGCAGCCACGGTCCGACGATTCGCTCGTGAAGTTCGGTCGCGGTGAGGTTCAACGCCCGGGCAACGTTCGGGAACTTGCGCAGCTCGACGTGGAACACGCTAATGGCTCATCCTGGAAGTCATTGACCGAGAGCGCGCGCGGCGCGCGCGGTGCCGGCATCAGTAGGTTGGCATCCCGGCGCGGCCGGCGCCTGATCAACCGAAACGCACCAGCGAGCCCCGCTCGGAAGCGGTATGACGTCGACTGGTGACGGTGATCGCTACGGCGAGCTGGTTGCCGCGGGCGTGGGCGAGCATCGCCTTGCCGGCGGCGGTGAGCTTGAAGAACACGACTGCGGAGTCCTCGGCACCGATGAATTCGGTCCCGGTGCGAGCGATCACCTCGCGACCCGCGGAGACGGTTGCCTTGGCGTAACAACTGACGGCAAGCTCGTGGCCGCGCGTGCGAGAGAGCAGCTTCCGGCCACTGCGGGTGAGTGAGAAGTACACGACCCCGCTGTCTCCGGCGCCGACCGCCTCTCCGCCGGTGCGGGCCACCACGGTGCGGCCCGCATTCAGAGTCGTCGCGAGTCGGCACGGACGTGCCGAGAAGCAACCGACGAACGGCCCACCGAAACCACTGGAGGAGACGAACGCTGTGACCGAAGATTGACAGTCGGGTGGCGCTGGTGCCCACCGTGCGCGAGGACGCGAGCGTCCTGCCCGACGATCTGAGCGCCTGCACCGCAAAGTACGGCAGCTCGCTATGCGCTTGGAAGCGGGTTTCGAATCGTCGCTTGGGAACAGGTCGCATACACGGCGCTGATCCCGTCCGCCCCCCTCTTCAGCGTCACCGCCGGCGGTGTCGGCGGCTGTGCGCTCCACGGGAACCGGTATGCGCGGTAGCTCGGCGTGAGCGCAACGAAGTGCGCGTCGAAGTCGAGCCGTCCGCGCGGATTGAATTCCGAGAAGTACGGCTGCTCGCCCCAACCGACGAACATGTCGCCCCCCGGCAGCAGCTGCGAGCCGCCCTCTAAGTGGGCCAGCAGCCGCGGTGAATGCTCGTACTGGCCGAGCAGCGTCGCCGTCCTCGTCTTGGTGTTGATCGCGACGCGGATTGCCCGCGACTGAGAATGAACTGTCGGGGGGCCGGCGCCATCGTCGAACAGCGTGAACGTGCCGTCGGGCTGCACCACGAGATTGTGCTGGAACGCGGTTCTCACCCCGGGACCTACGTGGCAGCGCCGTCCTCGACCCGGGCGTCGGAAACACGCTGACCGGATTCGCAGCCAACGCCGTCCCACAGTACGCGAGCACCACGGTCGCCACCGCCAGCGCGAGACCCGTCCACCTCATCGGACTTTCAAACACGTAACGCGAACGTTAAGTTTCTTTGTCTCAAGATGACTGAGCGACCTCTATGGGCCCCTTGGCGAATCGAATACATCACGGGCTCCAAGGGCGTGGAGTGCGTTTTCTGCACCGCTTCCGCCGAGGAGGCCAGCGTCGTGGAGCGTGTCCTCGCGCGCGGAGCCCACTGCTTCACGATCCTGAACGCCTTTCCCTACGCGCCCGGGCACGTGATGGTCGCGCCCTACCGACACGTCGCGCAGCTCGAGGAGCTGACCGATGACGAGCTGCTCGAGATGATGCAGCAGGCGCGCACGATGACCCTCGCACTCCGGGAGGCGATGTCCCCGGACGGCTTCAACGTCGGCCTCAACCTCGGAACCGTGGCCGGCGCGGGGATCGCCGATCACCTCCACCTCCATGTGGTGCCGCGCTGGAGCGGTGACACGAACTTCATGCCGTTGCTCGCGGAAACGAGCGTGATCCCGCAAGCCCTCGACGCCACGCGGGAGGCGCTGAGCGCCGCGCTAGACCGGCTCGCGGGGCGGACGCGGGGCGGGGGCGGTCGCGGGGGCGGGGGCGGTCGCGGGTCGGGCGCCGGCCGCGGGGCGGGCGAGACGGCTCGCCCGGACGTTGGCTCCTGACCTCCGGGGGCCGGAGGTAGATAGCCAACGTTCGGTCGCGAGGCGCTCGCGACGGCGCCCGCCATGCTCGGCCGCGCAAGTCCCGCGCCCCGGCCCTCCAACGCCCCGCCACAGCGCCCCACAGCCCCCGACCCCCCACACCAACCCCCCTCCCTAAACAGAACGAGCGGGCCGTGGCCCGCTCGCAACTGAGGTCGCGCTCCCCCTAACTTCATTTGAGCCCCAGGACTTATATGTCGAGCCTGGGTGGCAAGACAATCCCAGTCCCCGAAGAGACCGAGTAAGGAGCGGCCTACCCCCCAGCGTAGCGGGCGAACGGGCAGACGGTAGTTACACCAGCGCCGCCTGGGTCTCCGCAGCCGTGGCCAGCAACTCGTCCGCGACCGCCCGCAGGTCGCTGTCGAGATGGCCGCAGAGGGCGTCTCTGAGTAGCGCACGGAGGTGCCCAGCGAGCTCGTCGACGAGCGAATCGACGTCGGGTTCGGCTGGCGCCAGACCCGCGATCACCGCGTGCTCGAGCGAGATCGCCCGGGCGGTGCGCTCAGCGAGCGGCGCCCGGCCGGCCGGCTGCGCACAGATCACCGCCAGCCGCTGGGCCAAGCGGCCGCTGCTCGGACCCTCGGGCTCGAGCAGCGCGCGTAGCGCCAGCAAGTAATCGGTCAGTGCATCGAACCGCGTCAGTCGCTCGCAGCCCATCTCGAACCGGTTCAGTGCCCACGCCAATTCGCCGCCGCTGGGCGCGCGACGGGCGATCAAGTTGCAGAAGGCTCGGAGCTCGTCCTCGTGGGCGGCGGAGATCAGGGTCACGAACCGCGGTCGGCCGCTGCCTCCGAGTGCCACCGGCCGCCACGAGCCGCTATCGGTCCGCGTCCAACCCATCGGGCCGAGCGCATAGCCGCCGCGCTCGAACAGCCGCAGAGCGGTGAGGATCCGCCGGAAGCGTGCCCGCGCGATCGACACCGGCGGCGGCACCGACCTGTCCTGGGCGACCATCAGCACCGCGAGCACATTCGGGTCCTCTCCGTCTCCCCACACCGCCTCGGCGGGCGCGTCGGACACCGTCTCCCCGCGAACCAGCGACAGCCCATCGGCCAGCGCCAGCTCGCGGGTTCTATGGTCGAGGGCGACTCCGAGCAGCGGCGCGATCACCGCGGTGACGCAGCGACCCTCGTACAGCGCCCGCTCGAGTTCCTCGTAGGCGGCATCGAAACGTGCCGGATCGAACCCGAACGCGCTGCGCTCCGCAAACACGTGAGCGAGCAGGCACCGGAGGGCCGCGTCCGCGCGCTCACGCCCATCGCCGGGAACTCGCGGCTCACCGCGTTCGCGCAGGTACGCCTCGACCCCTTCGAGCGAGGCGAGGGCTCGGACTGCCGATGGATAAGTCGGCAGTGCCGAGAGCAGCTCGAGCCGGTCGCGAATGAACGCGCCGGTCAGCGAGCGGTAGCAATACAGTGGCGTGCTCCCGCCCGGTCGCTCGGTCAGCTCAAAGGGGATCTCCGCCCCGCGGGCGGTCTCGGCGGTCAGCTGCCCCGCGGCATCGGCGATGAACGCCTCGAGGATCTGATGGAGGGTGCTGTTGCGCACCTTCGACGTTTCGTTCTTGGCGTCGACGCTCCTGCCCCGCGAACGTCAGCTTGCAAGGTTTGCCGTTGATTCGATCTGCGCCAGGTGCGAAATGTTCTCGGCATCGTCCGGCTCGGAGCTCGCCTCGCCGGCAAACCACGCATCGAGAATCTCTTCAAGCGCCGCCGCGGACGTCAGCCGGAGACTGAGGGCCAGCACGTTCGCGTCGTTCCACAGCCGCGCGCCCTCGGCCGTCCGCGCATCGCCGCACAGCGCTGCCCGCACTCCAGGAACCTTATTGGCGGCGATCGATGCGCCCGTGCCGGTCCAGCAGGCGACGATCGCCTGCTCGGCATGCCCCTCGGTCACGTCGCGAGCAGCCCGCTCGCTCGCCCACGCCCAGTCGTCACGTTCACCGGCAGCGTAGGCGCCATGAAGGATCGGCTCGTGACCCCGCCGGGTCAGCTCCTCCGGGAGCGCCGGCGCGACACCAGTTAGCTCGTCGGCGGCGATCGCGATTCGCATCGGCTCACGACTCGCCCACCGAGGCAGGACTCAGGCGACCGCGATCGCCGGCTCGCGCTCGGGCGGTTGCTCCTGGTCTTCCGCGCACGCCGAGAGCCACTCGCGCCCGTACGTGCGCATGTCCTCGATCAGCGGCACCAGCGCCTGGCCCTTCTCGGTCAACGCGTACTCGACCCGGGGCGGAACCTCCGGGTAGGTCTGGCGCTCGAGGATCCCCTCCTCCTCCAACGCCCGCAGGCGCAGCGACAGCGTTCGGGGACTGATCCCTTGTAGCGAGCGCTCGAGCTCGCAGAACCTCGACCGCCCGTCGGCGAGGTCTCGAATCACCAATAGGGTCCATTTACCGCACACGATTTCGGCTGTACGGCAGACCGGACAAGTGTCATCGGAAGGCATCAGAACTCCAATTCTACCGCAATGCTTCACGAACTGAAGCGAGGGGGTCCTCCGTGTCAAGGAAGCGGTCGGCTGAAGGCCCGTCAGGCAGGCGCAATCCGTTTTTCCGGGGCTCCGCCACCCGGTCCCGAAAAGCCGGATGCAGTCCCGATGGAACGCGACTAGCGGCTCAGGCTACGTCGCGAAGCTTCTGCGCCTCGGCGAGCGACTGAAGCTTCTTGAGCGACTGATTCTCGATCTGCCGGATGCGCTCGCGCGTGACGTTGAACGTGCGGCCTACCTCATCGAGCGTCCGCGGATGCTCTCCGCCGAGGCCGTATCGCAGCTCGAGCACGCGACGCTCGCGGTAGCTGAGATTCTCGAGTGCCTCGCGGAGCGCTTCCTTGGTCAGGATCTCCGCTGCCCGCTCGTACGGTGACTCCGCCCGCTCGTCGGCGATGAATTGCCCGAACTCGGACTCTTCCTCGTCACCAACTGGCTTCTCGAGCGAGACCGGCGCCTGGGCCGAGCGCTTGATCGATTCGACCTCCTCCGGCTCGATCCCGGTCACTTCGGCGATCTCTTCCGCTGTCGGCTCTCGTCCTAGCTCGGTGACGAGCTTGCGCTCAGCACGGCCAATCTTGTTCAGCTTCTCGACCACGTGCACCGGAATGCGGATCGTTCGCGCCTTGTCAGCAAGCGCCCGCGCGATCGCCTGTCGGATCCACCAGGTCGCGTATGTCGAGAACTTGAATCCCTTGCGGTAGTCGAACTTCTCCGCTGCGCGAACGAGGCCGAGCGTTCCCTCCTGAATCAGGTCGAGGAAAGGAAGACCCTGATTGCGGTAGTTCTTGGCGATCGAGACGACCAGCCGGAGGTTGGACTCGACCATCTTCTGCTTGGCATCGAGGTCGCCGCGTTCGATCCGCTTGGCGAGATCGACCTCCTCCTGCGCCGTCAGCAGGCGCACCTTCCCGATGTCCTTCAAGAACAGCTGAAGGGAATCGGTCGTCATATCGGGCTTGAGATCAAGCGCCGTCTTTGCCTTGCGCCGGCCGCGTTTGTCGGGCGCGCGCTCCACCTCGGCCGCGGCCAGCGCCGGATCGAGTTCCTCGACGAGCTCTATCTCCGCCCGCTCGAGGAAGCCATGTAGCTCCTCGACATCGGCCTCGTCGAGATCAAGCTCGGATACTGCGGTGGAGATGTCGGCGTAGGTGAGCACACCGAGCTGTTGCCCCCGGGTTACGAGACCCTTGATCTCTTCGAGTTCTTGCAGTTCCGCTACTGACATCCGATTCCGTTTCCGTCGTGTGCGCCGGTGCCGAAAAGAGCCACAGCACTTATGATCAAAGAGCGCACACCACCCGCAGGCCTACGCGCGCTATTCAATAGCATAGGCTCGCCAGTATAGGCGCTATATTTTCTGAAGTCAACGAGGTACGGGGGAGCGCCGACCCTGCGGAGCCGCGCCGTCCATAACCAACGCCGTGCTCACGGCGTTCCCAACAACACGTCGAATTGCACCAGACGTTTCAGCTTAGGGCCAATAAATAGCTGCAATCAACCCTTGAGGCCGGGCACCCCTCGTTTCTGCACGCTTGAAGGCAACTGCGCGAACATGTCGTTGATCCAATGAGCGAAGAACAATCCTCTGATGTGCTGGGCGCGCTCCCGCGCACCCGTCCCCACCGTCGCAGCCAGAAGCGCGCGGCTCCCGCCTCGGCCAAGCCGCCCGCCGCCAGCGACACGCGCGCCACACGCGGGACGCGACCGGAGACCCGCACTGGATCACCGCGACCGGTGACTCGCATTGGACCCGTGACCCAGCCGCAGGCGGAAAAGGCATCGCGTCTAGCTCAGCCCGCGCAGCCGGGCGGTGTCCCCAACGCCGCCCGGACGCCAAACGTTGCCCCAGCAACGGACAGCGACATCGTCGGGACGGCTGTTCGGGCCGCGGCCGAGCTCGCCGAGATCGGGCTTTCCGCGGGCGCCCGCGCGGTCAAAGGTGCCGTGTCCCGCCTGCCGCGACCGTAGTCGGCGAGCCCGGCCCTCGGGGTCCCCGGACGCAACTCGCCGACCAGACCTAGCGCCGTCGCCGCCGTTTCGTATACTGCCGGATTCCACGCCGAACGATCGTCCGTCCGCGGGCGGTCGACGGGGGACCCACTTGCGGACCGTCAGGTCCGTAGGGGCGAATCGGTCGTAGCTCTAGGCCGTAGCGCTCACCAGGCGCGAGCCCGTCAGCTCACCCCGTAGGCGTAAAGCGAAATAGGACGAATTTGATGTGACCGCGAACCGTCGCGCCAACGCGTATGCCCTCGCCGTGCTCCTTGCGAGCGCTGCTGCAGCGTTGCCATCGTCGGCAATCGCCGCCACGGGTGGCGGTGGACTCGCTCCCTCCCCCAGCACTCCCTCAGCCCCGGCCAGCACACCCTCGGCCAGCACAAGGTCGACGAACCAGACGCTGGCCGCCGGCAGCAGCACCGTGGGGGTTGTGCAGCCGGGCAACGGAACCGTCAGCGCCAGCGGCAACGGAATCTCGCTTGCCAGCCACCAGTCGGCAATCCTGCGCCAGCAGCTCCGCTTCACGGGCTCGGTGCCATCACCCGCCGGTGGTCAGGTGATCGAGATCCAGCGGCGAGGACCGCAGACAGGTTGGACCTGGGCCAACACCGCACACGCCACGGCCAGCTCGAACGGCTCGTTCACGATCGTGTGGTACACGAACCACATCGGTCGTTTCCAGTTCCGGGCGGTCATCACAGGTGCCTCAGGCGCTCGGGCCGCAGCGGCTTCGCCTTCGGTAACGGCGATCGTTTACCGGCAGGCGATCGCGACCGAGTATGGACCGGGCTTCTACGGGAACTCGACCGCTTGCGGGGTAACCCTACGCCCCGGCACGCTCGGTGTCGCCAATCGCACCCTGCCCTGCGGGACGATGGTCTCGTTCTACTACGGGGGACGGACGATCGTCGTTCCGGTGATCGATCGTGGTCCGTACGCCAACCACGCCGACTGGGACCTCACCGAAGCCACCGCGAGCAGGCTCGGATTCCCGGGAAAGGCCACGATCGGAGCGGTCTCGCTCCCCGCCCAGCACTAGCGCTGCCGCGCCCGCTGCCCCGGACAGGCCAGCGTGGACCCAGGCGTCATCTCACCAGCCGAGGGCCTGGCTCCGGCGGTCGCTCGCCCGTCCGTGTTCCCAATCCCCGCTGCGCGATACCCACCCCGCTTGCGGCCGCGGCGTACTTAGATTCCTCCGCGGCCTCGATCAGGCCGGCCCCGCTGGTTCCATCCTCCCCCAGCACGGCGAGCCCAATGCTGACAGTCAACGGCGCCCCTCGCCAAAGCTCTGCGCCACCTACCGAGCTTGCGATCCGGGCGCCCAGCGCGAGCGCGCCCATCCGATCGGTGTCGCGCGCCATGATCCAGGCGCGTGTCTGAGTGTCGCCCGCCACCTTGTCGTGGCGGCGGATGGCGCTCCGAAGCGTCTGCGCGAACCGATCAAAGGTCGCCTCGGCTTCGGATGCTGCCTCGACCGCGGTCACCCGCTCGACCTCATCGAGCTCGACCAGCAACAACGATAACGGCTCCTCCAGCCGCTCCGCTCGGACAATTTCGTCCTCCAGCGCACCGTCCCCCAGCCCACCACTGACCCGCAGTGGGCCGGCGCCACGCGGCGGATTGGCCAGCTCGGACGGCACGTCGCTGCGGCGCAGCGCCGCGCCGCGCACCTGCTCGATGACGAACGCGAGCCGTTCCGCGAGCTCGGCGATCTGATCCGGATCCGGGCGATGGAGCTCTTCGCGGAGCGCGCTCCAGATCACCGCCCGGAGCGTCTCGACAGCGCGGGCGGTCTCCTCCACCCCTTGCGCTCCCGCGAGCTCGCCGGTCCGCGAAACGAGCAGCTCCAGTGCTCCGCCCGGCTCGATCCGGCTCAGCTCGGCGTCATCCGCGAGCGCGCGGATCGCCGCCTCACACACTCGCGGCCCTTCCCGAGCGAGATCAGCAGCAAGCATGGCGGGCGCCTCGCGGAGAGGCAGCTGCTCGAGCCACGCGAGCAGCCAGCCTTTGGTCAGATCTTCAGTACGGCCCAGGAGCGCTTCGGCCGGGGCGTCGGCGACCGGCCGCGGGCGCCGAGGGCGTGGCGGGCCCACCGACATTGGCGGCTTTCTAGCAGCAGCTCCGGTCGCCAGCTCCTTCCTACCATCCGCACGGGAGAATGGGGTCATGGCCGAGACGCTGATCACGATCACGGAGGCGCGCGAGCGGGTTCTGGGGGCCGTGCGAGCGCTCCCAATCGAGACGGTCGCCATCGACCAAGCGCTCGACCGCGTGCTTGCTGACGACCTCCTAGCCGCCGGAAACGTGCCGGTCTTTCCGTGCTCGGCGATGGACGGCTACGCGATCAAGGCCGGATCCGCCGGCCGGACGCTCTCGGTGATCGGGGAGTCGCGCGCCGGCACGCCATCGATGCTCGAGCTTCACGACGGAGAGGCAATCCGGATCTCGACCGGCGCCGCGATTCCGGACGGCGCGGACGCGGTCATCCGGCAGGAGGATGTCGACGAGCAGGGCGCCACGGTCACCACCGGCGCCGCGGTCACCACCGGAAACAACCTCCGCCATCCCGGCGAGGACATGCGCGCTGGAAGCACCGTGCTGAGAGCCGGAACCGTCCTCCGGGGTGCCGAGCTCGGCGCCGCCGTTGCGGCGGGGGCGGCCGAAGTGCTGGTTCGGCGCAGACCGGTGGTCGCCGTCCTTTGCACCGGCGACGAGTTGCGCGCACCCGGAGAGCCCCTCGGCCCGGGGGAGATCCACAATTCCAACGCCCCAATGCTGGTCGCACTGGCGGCGCGGTCCGGCGCAGCCGTGAAACCAGCCGGCCGGATCCCCGATGACCGGGAGGCGACCGAAGCGACGCTCGCGGCGGCGCTGGGAGATGCCGACGTGGTGATCATCTCCGGCGGGGTGTCGGTGGGGCCCCACGACCACGTCAAGCCGGCGCTGGCGACGCTTGGGGTGCGGGAGCTGTTCTGGGGGGTGGCGCTCCAGCCGGGCAAGCCAACCTGGTTCGGCGAGCGCGGCGACCGGCTCGTGTTCGGCCTGCCCGGGAATCCGGTGTCAGCCGTGGTCACCTTCTCCCTATTTGCCCACCCCGCGCTCGCCGCGTTGCAAGGCGCAACCGTCGAGGGCAAGCTTGACCGTGAAGCGGTGCTCGGCGTCGCGGTTGCCCGCAATCCGAATCGCGAACAGGCTATCCGGGTGCGACTCGACCGGCGCAATGGGGCGACCGTCGCGATTCCAAACGGCCCCCAGGGCTCCCACATCCTGAGCTCGCTCTTGGGCGCCGACGCGCTCGCGCTGATCCCGTCCGGGCCGGGCGAGCTTCAGGCCGGCACGACGGTTGCGCTCGAGGCCTTGGCCCGCTAGCCAACTGGCGTCGTATGACGAGAAAACGGGCACAATCCCTCCTCTTGGGGCCGCTGGTCTTGGTGGTTCTCGCCCTAGCTGCGTTCCTCACTGCCCGTCGGCGGCGCCGGCGCCGGCTCCCCGCCCGTGCGGTGATCGTCACCCCGCGCGAATCGACGGTGATCGCGCGGGACGGCGCCGTGCGCTCGGTGCAGTCGGCAGAGCTGACGGTTGGGGAGGCGGATCTCGAGCGTCTCTGGGGCTCCACCAGCCTTGAGAACCTCGCTCGCACGTACTGGCGTTTCCTCACCCGGGTGACGCTGGGCCTGATCCGCGTCGTCTACGGCGAGAACGAGCGCTCGATCGTGTTGCTCGCCCGGCCGCTGACGCTGTTGCGATTCGAGGCGCCCGAGTATCAGCTGGAGGAGGGCCATGGCAACGTCCGCTGGCGAATTCGAGATGGGCTCCTGGTAGCGCGTTCGGGACGAGGCTGCGGGTTCTTAGCGCTGAACGTCCGCCGGAACGGCGAGGCCGATTCGAGCGGACGCTCAAAACTCTGGATTGAGGTTGAGGTGGCGAACTTCTACCCCGCGATCGCGGTCGGCTTCAGCATGTACGTCTACGAGGCGACCCAGGCGGCGATCCACGTGCTGGTCACGCACGCGTTCCTCCGCTCGCTGGCGACGCTCGACCTCGCCGAGTCGAAGGTCGGCCGCTTCGCACAACCGATCGCCGACGAGCAGCCCGCCGCTCAGCCGTAGCGGATGCCGACAACCGCCCGTAGCTTGGTGCGGTCGTGGCGCGCCGAGACCCTGCGCACCGTCCCCGAACGTGAACGCATGACGAGCGATTCCGTCGTCGCTCCGCGGTCGCCCTGGTAGCGAACCCCTTGCAGCACGTCGCCGTCCGTGACGCCGGTGGCGGAGAAGAACACGTCGTTACCGGATACGAGGTCGTCGGCAGTCAGGACGCGGGCCAGGTCGTATCCAGCATCGACCGATACCCGTCGCTCCTCGTCGTTGCGCGGCCAGAGGCGACCAAGCAGCTGGCCCCCGATGCTCTTGATCGCCGCCGCAGAGATCACTCCCTCGGGAGTGCCCCCGATCCCCCACAGCAGATCGACCGCCGTGTTCTCGCTGACCGCCAACATCGCCGCTGACACGTCGCCGTCCATGATCAACCTGACTCGCGCCCCGGCCTCGCGGACCTGACGCATCGCGTCCTCGTGACGCTCGCGATCGAGCATCACCACCATCACGTCGCGGATGTCGATCCCCTTGCGCTCGGCGACCAGCTCGAGCGTCTCAGGAAGCGGCCGATCGAGATCGAGCAGATCCGCGACGTCGGGCCCACCCGCGATCTTCTCCATGTACACGCACGGCCCCGGATCGAACATCGTGCCCCGTTCAGACAGCGCGATCACCGCCAGCGCGCTCGGCATCCCCAGCGCCGTCAGCCGCGTGCCCTCCAGCGGGTCGACGGCGATGTCCACCTGGGGCGGGGTGCCGTCGCCGATGCTCTCGCCGTTATACAGCATCGGAGCCTTGTCCTTCTCGCCCTCGCCGATTACGACAACCCCGTCCATCGAGACGGTATCCAGCACTTGACGCATCGCGTCGACGGCGGCCTGATCGGCACCCTCTTTGTCGCCACGGCCAACCATCCGAGCCGCCGCGAGCGCGGCGGCCTCGGTGACCCGCACGAGCTCGAGCGCGAGATTACGAGAAGGGCGTTGAGTGGAGGATGAGCTCACAAGACTCCGGGTGGTTTACGTCTGACCGAGCTCTCGCGCGAGCGCCAGATCGATCCGAACAGAATCAGCAGCCCTCCGAGAAGCGCTACCCACCAACCGTAGCTGACCGAGATCTCCCCGGTCGGCCAGCCAGGCTTGGAGATCACGCCTCGGTAGATCGTGAATGTTAGGGCGACCAGCGCGATCACGGCGGTCAGCTCTCCCCGCGGCCACGACAGGGCATGACCGCGAAGGATGATGTAGGCGAGGATCGCCGGAGCAATCGCGGCGAGCAGCAGCAGGTACCGCAGGATCGTCAACGAAGCCCAGCCGGTGCATGAGCTGTGGGGGCCTTTGCAGCTGTTCAGCACTGCGAACCTGTCGCCGAGCGCATACCAGTTCAAGAGCAGTGAGACCGCGAGCAGGAATCCTCCCAGCGTCGCGACGATCTCGCCCCTGTCCAGCTGCCTGAAGTTCATCGCGGCGCAGCCTAACCGGTTTCAGAGCGGGCATGACCCAGGGGAACATACCGGTATTGCTGGTAGTTTCGCGTGCGAGTGGAGTTCAGTCAGCTTCTCCCAGAGCCTGCCGTCGTCGACATCCTCGAGTTGCTCGGGAGGCTGGAGCTGGTGCCCAACGCGCCCGAGCGGCGCCCCTACACGATCGTCAATTTCGTGGCCAGCGCAGATGGTCGCGCCACCGTCGGCGGGCGCTCTGGCCGGCTCGGCGACGAAGGCGATCGCGAGATGTTCCACGGACTGCGCGAGCAGGTCGACGCGGTGATCGCGGGGACGGGGACGATGAGAACCGAGCGCTACGGCCGGATTCTCGGCAAGGCAGAGCGGCGCGAGCGCCGCGCGCAACGGCACCTGCCCCCGGAGCCGTTGGCCTGCGTGATCACCCGCAGCGGCGACGTACCGCTCGATGCACCGCTGTTCTCAGAGCCTGAGGCGAGGGTGGTCGTTTTCTCGCCGGACGACCTCGACGTCACGGCTTGTCCAGCCCAGATCGATGTGGTCCGACTCGATCCTGGCGAACTCACGCTGACGACCGCGATGCGGCACCTGCGTTCGGACTACGGCGTGCGGCTGCTCCTCTGCGAAGGCGGGCCGACGCTGTTTAGCGGACTGCTGGCGGAAGGCCTCGTCGATGAGCTGTTCTTGACGCTGGCGCCGAAGCTCGCCGGCGGCGGCCACGCCCCGACGATCGCCACCGGCCCTGGGCTCTCCGACCCGCAGGGGTTAAGACTCGTGTGGCTGCTCGAGCGCCACGGCTCCGTGTTCCTGCGCTACCAGCTCAGCTGACAGTTCACAATTCGCTTCGTTTGCTGCCCTTCGGGGATGTCAGAATGAGGGGCGAGCAGCCGCTACTGCGGGAGGATCTCGATGATCTCTATGACGCCTTCGAGACGCCTGGCGCCGAGGTTTGTCGCCTGTCCGTACAGGGAGTACTCCGAGATGTTCTTCGGAGGTGACTACAAGGTCCTGCGGGGCGGCTCGTGGGCGACGCGCGCTCATGTGATCACGCCCACGTTCCGCAACTGGGATCACCCACAGCGCCGCCAGATCTTCTCCGGCTTTCGAATCGCGAAGCACCTGTCGCGATGAAGCCTGTGCTCGAGACGGGGGCGATCCGGACCGAGCGGGAAATCCTCGAGCGCCACGCCTCAGAGATCGTCGAGGAGTCCGGCGCCGGCGAGCTGGTCGAGCTGGGTTCCGGGTCGGCGGGGATCGGCGACCTTGAGCGCCTCTAGCCTCCTCCGCCCAGTGAGTGGTTAGGGTTCCGGTATGCGAATCGACGGCCAGGGCGCCCTTGTGGCCGGCGGGGCTTCGGGACTCGGTGAGGCTACAGCCAGGTTGCTTCATGCCAACGGAGCCCACGTCGTGATCGTCGACCTGAACGGCGAGCGGGGGAGCGCCCTCGCCTCAGAGCTCGGCAAGCGCGCATCGTTCGTCCATGCCGACGTCACGAGCGAGGAAGCGGTGCAAGCGGCGGTCGACGCCGCCACCGCCCAGCCAGGCGGTCTCAGGATCTCCGTTTGCTGCTCGGGGATCGGCTGGGGAGAGCGACTCGCCGGCAAGCGAGGCGCGCATGAACTCGAGCCGTTTCAGAGGGTCATCGGTGTCAACCTGATCGGCACCTTCAACGTGCTGCGCCTGGGTTCGGCCGCCATGCTCGCCAATCAGCCCTCGGCGTCCGGCGAGCGGGGGGTGTGTGTCAACACCGCATCGGTCGCCGCATTCGACGGGCAGATCGGTCAGGTCGCCTACTCGGCCTCCAAGGGCGCGATCGTTGCCATGACGCTGCCGGCCGCGCGCGATCTTGCGAGCATGGGGATCCGCGTCTGTGCGATCGCGCCAGGAATCTTCGAGACCCCGCTGCTCGGCTCGCTCTCCCCTGAGACCCGCGAGTCGCTGGGGAGCGCGATCCCGTTCCCGTCCCGGCTCGGGCGCCCCGAGGAGTTCGCCGCGCTGGCCGCCCACGTGATCGAGAACGAGATGCTCAACGGAGAGGTGATCCGACTCGACGGCGCGCTGCGAATGGCACCGAAGTAGGCAGCTAGCGAGCATTCACACAGGCCGAGCGGGTGACCCGCCAAGCCGACCCAGGACCCCCTACCTCAGCCGCTCCACCAGCATCGCTTGCCCCATTCCGCCGGCGACGCACATCGACTCGATCCCGTAGGTACCGTCCCAGGCGTTCAGCCCATTGATCAGGGTCGTCATGATCCGCGCCCCAGTCATCCCGAAGGGGTGGCCGAGCGCGATCGCGCCCCCGAAAGGATTCAGCTTTTCCTCCGGAATCCCAAGCTCGTCGCGACAGGGCACGATCTGTGCCGCGAAGGCCTCGTTGATCTCGACGATGTCGACGTCGGCAATCGTCATCCCGGTCTCACGCAACAGTGCTTGGATTGCCGGGATCGGACCGAGTCCCATGATCTCGGGACGGATCGCGGCGACCGTCGATGCGATTATCCGCGCCTTTGGCTCCAGGCCCAGGCGCTCGGCCTTCTCAGCCGACATCACCAGCACTGCGGCGGCGCCGTCGTTCAACGGACAGGCGTTGCCGGCGGTCACCGTACCATCGGGCTTGAACGCCGGCTTGAGCTTCGCAAGCACTTCCATCGTCGTGCCCGCTCGCGGTCCGTCGTCCGTGGTGACGACCGTTTCCGGAATATCGATCTCGTTGCCCTCCTTGTCGACGTCCTTGTGCGCGGGCACGGTCACCCCGACGATCTCGGCGTCGAAGTGGCCCGAGTCGCGGGCGGCCACCGCTCGCGACTGAGAAATGACCGACCACCCGTCTTGCTGCTCGCGCGTCACGTGGCAACGCTCGGCGACGTTCTCGGCCGTCATCCCCATCGGGATGTAGACGTCGTACAACGAGCCTTCGGATCCGTTCAGCTTGGGATGCTTGGCTTCGTCCATCATGCCCGCGCCGAGACCGGCTCGCGACACAGCCTCGACGCCTGCGGCGATGTACTGCTCGCCCTCCCCCGCCTTGATCGCATGCGAGGCCATCCTGATCGTCATCAACGAGGAGGCGCAGAAGCGGTTGACCGTGCAACCCGGGACGTGGTGGTCGAGCCCGGCGAGCAGCGCGGCGTTTCGACCGACGTTGTAGCCCTGCTCGCCAATCCCGGACGCGGCGCCCATCAGTACGTCCACCGTCTCCGAGAAGTCGACCTCAGGATTGCGCCGCATCAGCGCCTTGATCGGGACCGCCGCAAGCTCGTCGGCACGGACGGTCTTCAGCGAGCCTCTGCCCGCGCGCCCGATCGGCGTGCGGATGGCATCAACGATCACAGCTTCGGGCATCTCTCAGGTCCTCTCACAACCCCAGCTTCCGCACGCCCTCTTCGTCCCACCCCAAGTGATGGGCGAGCTCATGCCGAACAGTGCGAGTCACCTGGGCCTTGAGGAGCTCGGGGTCGTGGCCAAAGTCGCGCACCAGGGTGTCACGGAAGATCATGATCCGGTCGTGGAAGAAGTCGCGGGCCACGGTATCGCCCTGGTAGAGCCCGTAGGCGCCGCGCGGGATGCCGCGCTTCCCGAGCCCCGCCATCGCGCCCCGGTCAGAGACGACGATTGCCACATGCTCCAGTGCGCGGTGAAACTCGAGCGGTAGGTCGTCGACCGCCGCGCGGACCAAGACCTTGAAGTCGTCTTCGTTCTCGGGATCGAGTATGCCGTCGCCGTTGGCGGGCTCGTAATCCTCGGAGTCGCCCCACGAGTCCTGCGCCGCCAGGCGCTCAGCACGCTGAACGAGCGCCTCGAAGTCATCCTCGGACTCCGGGTCACGCCAGCCTGCCAGGCGGATCATCACCAGCAGCACCGTCCCGCCGATGATTACCGCACCGGCGGCGAACACCGCCAGGCCTTGGATCAGCCGCACCGGGAACGAGTCGCTGAAGCCGGCGATCACGCTGACCGTCCCGAACCCGACCGTGAGCGCGGCGAGCGCGGAGAGCAGAACGCGGCGGGTGGTGGGAGGCGATCCGGACATCGAGCTACCGGAGCGTCCGGGCGACGACGAGCCGCTGAATCTCGTTAGTGCCCTCATAGATCTGGGTTATCTTGGCGTCTCTCAGCATGCGCTCAACCGGGTATTCCTTGACGTACCCATAGCCGCCCAACACCTGCACCGCCTCGACGGTGACCTTCATCGCGACGTCCGAGCAGAACAGCTTCGCCATCGCCGAGAACTTGCCGATGTCGGCGTCGCCGCGGTCCACCTTGGCGCATGCCTGGTAGAGCAGTTCGCGGGCGGCCGCACACTGAGTCTCCATGTCGGCGAGCTTGAACTGGATCGCCTGAAAGGAATTGATCGGCGCTCCGAATTGCCGCCGTTCGCGGGCATAGGCAGCGGCGTAGTCGGTCGCGCCCTGAGCGATCCCCAATGCCTGCGCGGCGACCCCGAGACGGGAGCGGTCGATCGTCGCCATCGCCACCTTGAAGCCTCGGTTTACCTCGCCGATCAGGTTCGCCTCAGGCACCCGAACGCCGTCGAAGATCGGCTGCCCGGTCGGCGAGCCGCGGATACCCAGCTTGTGCTCGAGCTTGCCGACGCTGAACCCCGGTCGATCCGCCTCGACGATGAACGCCGTGATCCCGCGTGAGTGGCCCGCCTGCGGATCGGTGACGGCGAACACGACGTAGAAATCGGCGATGCCGAGATTCGAGATCCAGTTCTTGGTCCCGTCGATCACCCACTCCTTGCCGTCCCTGACCGCCCGGGTGCGCATACCGCCGGGATCCGAGCCGGCATCCGGCTCCGAGAGCGCAAACGCTGGTGACCATTGTCCGGTGGCGCAGCGCGGCAGTATGCGTTCCTTCTGCTCGTCGGTGCCGAACAACTTGATTGGCAGCGTGCCCAGCTCCTGCACCATCAAGATCAAAGCGGTGGAGGCGCACGCCTTCGCAATCTCCTCAACCGCGATGTTGAGCATTAGGGCGCCGGTACCGGTGCCGCCTTGATCGATCTCGAACGGGAGCCCGAGAATGTCCTGCTCGGAGAGCAGCGCGCGGAGGTCGTGGGGGTACTCTTCCTGCTCATCGATCGCGGCGGCTCGAGGCGCTATCTGCTCTTGTGCGATCTGGCTAATCGTGTCCCGAAAGTCGAGATGCTCCTGTGGAATCGTGTACACCTCGGCGAGCGCGGACATCCTGATTGCATCCTACGCGACGCCGCGCGACAGGCCCCTGATCTCAGCCGGATGTGTGCCTCCGGTTTCCTACGCCACCGCGGGCCGTGTCAGGTCGCTACGCTGGGTCCGTGAGCGCCGACTACAGCCCACAGCGGGTCGCCGAACTGCTGGCGATCGAAGAGATCCAGTTGATCGACGTACGCCAGCAGCAGGAGTACAACGCGGGCCGGATCGCGGGCGCGAGGCTGCTCGAGCTAGCCGAGCTCGCCGGGCAGACGGCAACAATCGACCGAGACAAGCCCGTCGTGTTCTACTGCCGCAGCGGTGCACGCTCGGCGATGGCTACCGACGCGTTCCGAGGTGCCGGCTACGACGCTCACAACATGATCGGCGGCCTGCTCGATTGGGAGACGGCCGGTCTGCCGCTCGAGCCGGACGACGGCTACGTAGCGCCAAGCTAAGCCCAGCCGTCACTGCTTCCACTTGATCGAGCACCCGACGGGCCGCGTCTGTGGCCGCGTGGGGTGCTTACCCGCAAGCACGGCGTCCAGTGCCTCGCGCAGCCACTGCGCGTTCTGGCGGGGATTGTCGTAGTCGGAGTCCGGCGCGCCCCGGTAGCGCAGCCGGCCGCCGGAGTCCAGCACAAACAGATCCGGAGTCGTCTTGGCCCCATACGCGCGGGCGACCTCCTGAGTGGCGTCGTGCAGATACGGCATCGGCCAGTCCTCGGCGGCGACTCGGGCTCGCATCGCCTCGTAGGAGTCTCGGGGATAACGATCAGCGTCATTGGAGTTGATCGCCAGGAAGCGCACGCCGCGATCTGCGTAGTCTCGGGCCACCTGGGCGATGCGGTCGTGCCACGCGAGCGCGTACGGGCAGTGATTACAGGTAAACACGATCACGGTCGCCGACGCGGCGTCGCCGTCGGCGCTCCACTGCGCACCGGCCGTGTCGATCAGCTCAAATTCGGGTGCTCGGTTGCCTACCGCTAGCGTCATCTGCTCACCTCCGCGCGCGCGGCCGCTCGGCGCAGCGTCTCGCGCAGATCATCGGGGTCGGGAATCGGAGAGATGCTGCCGTCGCGACGGCGGTAGACACGACAGGTCAGTCCCGGAGGGTCGTCGGGATCGCCGCTGGCTACGTCGACGCCATCGATCAGGATCGTCGGCGAGCCGCGAAACCCGGCTTGGTCCGCGTCCTCATCGGTCTTGATCTCGATCGTTCGGATCTCCGCGCCCGCCAGTCCGACGTCGGCCAGCGCTTCGTGCAGCTCCCTCAGCGCTCGCTCCGTCGAGGGGCAGCCCTCCCACCAGAGAAGCTCGATCAACGGCGCACTCACATCCCCGAGGTTACTCAGCCGCTGTACGCGGGCGGATTTCGCCGGGCTCAGGCAACAGTCCAGGTGTCGCCGCCGGCTACCAGCCCAGCTAGCTGCTCGTCGGAGGCCGGCTCGAGCCCACCTTCTCCCCCCCGCCCGTACACATGACGCCGCACCGAGCGGAAGATCCCGATCGGCGTCGGACCGGTCGGGTCCTCAGCCAGTCGCGCGAGCGAAAACGCCAGCCCGGGATCCGGTCGCTGCGGGTCGTGAACGATCAGGGCCTCCTCGGCCACGCCGGCGACATCGACTATCTCCAAGCCGCCGTCCGCGCCCCGGGCGATGCCGCGCTCGTCTCCTGCCCCGAAGCGGATCGGCTTGCCGGTCTGGAGCCGAATCTGGTTCGCGTCCTTGACTTCCTTCTCGGTCAGCGCGGCGAATGCCCCATCGTTGAACACGGGGCAGTTCTGATAGATCTCGATCAGCGCCGCACCCTCGTGGCGGGCGGCCGCTCGCAGGACCTCGGTGAGATGATGGCGGTCGCGGTCGATGGTCCGCGCGACGAACGTAGCCTCCGCCCCGAGCGCGAGCGCCACCGGGTTGAAGGGGTGATCGGCGACCCCGAAAGGCGTCGACTTAGTGATCTTCCCGAGTTCGGAGGTCGGTGAAGCCTGACCCTTGGTGAGGCCGTAGATCTGGTTGTTGAACAGCAGGATCTTGACGGGCACGTTTCGGCGCAGGGCGTGAATCAGGTGGTTGCCGCCAATCGAGAGCGAGTCGCCGTCCCCGGTGACGACCCAGATCGAGAGATCCTCGCGCGTGGACGCCAGGCCGGTCGCGAGCGCCGGCGCCCGGCCGTGGATGCCATGCATCCCGTATGTGTCCATGTAGTACGAGAACCGACCGGCGCAGCCGATGCCGGTGATGAAGACGATCCGTTCCGGCGGGATGCCTAGTTCCGGCATGAACTGCTGGACCGCCGAGAGGACGGCGTAATCCCCACACCCGGGGCACCAGCGAGTCTCCTGATCGGACTGAAAATCTGCCTTTGTGAGGTCAGCCGGAAGGCCGGTCCCGTGTCCGTTTGTCGCTACCGCGCTCATTGGCGCTTTGCCACCTCCGCTTCGATCTCGGCCGAGAACAGCGGCTGGCCCTCGACCTTGCAGAACGACTCGACGTCGACAAGGAACTTGGCCCGCAACAGCAACGAGAGCTGACCGCTGTTCATCTCTGGGACGAGCACGCGATCAAACGAGCGCAGCACGTCGCCGGTGTTCTCAGGGAGCGGGTTCAGGTGACGCAGGTGCGCACACGCGACCTTGTGACCTGCTTGCCGTGCCCGCCGCACGCCGGCGCGGATCGCGCCTTCGCTCGAGCCCCAGCCGAGTACCAGCAGCTCGGCGTCTCGATCGGCGTCTACGTTCAAAGCAGGGATGTCACGCACGATGCCCGCCACCTTGGAAGCCCGCAGCTCGGTCATCCGCGCGTGATTGGATCCGTCGTAGGAGATGTTCCCCGTGCGGTCGGCTTTCTCCAGTCCGCCTATCCTGTGCTGGAGCCCCGGCGTGCCCGGAACCGCCCATGGACGCGCCAGGCGCTCATCACGGCTGTAGGGAAGGAACGTCTCAGACTCGGCGGGGGCACTCGCAAACGCTGGATCGATCTCTGGGAGCGCGCTGACGTCCGGAAGCAGCCACGGCTCAGAGGAGGAGGACAGGAAGGTGTCCGAGAGCAAGATCACCGGGGTCCGGTAACGGATCGCGATCAGGGCCGCCTCGAAAGCGGCGTCGAAGCAACCTCCGGGCGTGCTCGGGGCGACGACGGGCAGGGGCGATTCTCCGTGCCGTCCGAAGATCGCCATCAGCAAGTCGGACTGCTCGGTCTTGGTTGGCATGCCCGTCGAAGGACCGGCCCGTTGGACGTCGACGATGATCATTGGCAGTTCGAGCGCGACCGCTAATCCGATCGTCTCCGCTTTTAGGTCCATTCCGGGACCGCTGGTCGCAGTCACTGCGAGCCGACCACCAAAGGCGGCGCCAAGCGCCATCCCCGCAGCGGCGATCTCGTCCTCGGCCTGAATCGTGCGCACACCGAAGCGGGCATGTCGGGAGAGCTCGTGGAGTAGCTCCGACGCCGGAGTGATCGGATAGCTCGCCAGCAGCAGCGGAAGTCGGCTGCGGGCGCTCGCGGCAATCAGCCCCAGCGACAGCGCCGTGGTGCCATTGACGTTGCGGTAGGTTCCGGGCGGGACATCCGTTGCCGGGCTGACGCGATACTGAACATCGAGCAGCTCGGTCGTCTCGCCAAACGACCAGCCGGCGTTGAAGGCAGCCAAGTTGGCTTCCAGCACGCCCGGCTTACCGGCGAACTTCTTCTCCATCCACCGGTGCGTCACCTCGGTCGGTCGGCCATAGAGCCAGGACAGCACGCCCAGCGCAAACAGGTTCTTGGCCCTGCCGGCATCGCGCGTCGAGGCACCCTCGATCCCTTCCACCGCGCGCGTCGTCAGCGAGGTCATGGGAATCCGGTGTACGCGAAACTCCGACAGCGAACCGTCCTCAAGCGGGTTTGACGGGTAGTCCGCCTTCTCGAGGTTGCGCTTCGAAAACGCGTCCTCGTTGACGATGATCGTCGCGCCGCGCTCGAGCTCGGGGAGGTTGGCCTTCAGCGCAGCCGGGTTCATCGCCACCAGCACGTTGGGCTTGTCGCCCGGCGTCAGGATGTCGCGGGACGCGAAGTGAATTTGAAACGCCGACACGCCGGCAAGCGTTCCCGCGGGAGCTCTGATCTCGGCGGGGAAGTTCGGCAGCGTGGCCAGGTCGTTGCCGACCGCTGCGGTGGCGTCTGTGAACCGGCTGCCGGCGAGCTGCATGCCGTCACCCGAATCGCCCGCGAAGCGGACCACCACCCGCTCGCGCTCCTCCACTGCCTTCGTCATCTAATCACTGACCTGTGCGCCGCGTCTCGTTAGCTACTTGGCGATTGTACGCAGCGGCTGGGACGGCCCTCTGGCCAGGATCTGCGCCATCGACGTTCCAGTACCGCACCACCTCGGCCCGGAATCCATCGAGCCCCTCCTCGGTCCCGACTCCGAACCGCGCGATCATCAGCGACTGGGCAGACTAGCCCGGCTACATCTTGGTGACGTTGATCGCCTTGGGTCCCTTTGGACCCATCTCCTCTTCATAGGAGACCTTCGCGCCCTCGGGAAGCGAGCGGTAGCCGTCGGAGCTGATGCTCGAATAATGGACGAACAGATCTCGGCTGCCATCGTCGGGAGTGATGAAGCCAAAGCCCTTATCGTCGCTGAACCATTTGACGGTTCCCATTGCCATGTGGAGTGTCCTCCGTAGATCGAAGTGCTGCTTCCGCGGAGGATGTGTTGCGATACCCCGGGGCCTGCACCTGCTTCTCGCCGCCCACAGCTCGCGCGAACGGCCCGACGGCCGGGGAAGCTATCACGGCTTCCGGACTCGAGCGGCCTGGATGACAGATTCACAACTTCCTCACAGGTCATATTTTCAACTCAGATGGATGATCCGATTCAGCTCGGTCGCCATGCGGCGATCCCCCTAAAGGAAGTCACGCTCCGGACTTCCCGCTCGTCCGGCCCCGGCGGACAGCACGCCAACGTGACCGCCTCGCGCGTCGAGGCCAGCTTCGACGTCGCGGCCTCCACCGCGCTCAGCGACACGCAGAAGCGCCGCATCATCGCCCGCGCCGGACCACGCGTCGTCGCGGTCGCCCAAGACGCGCGCAGCCAGTCACGCAACCGGGAGCTCGCGCTCGAGCGCCTTCGCCGCCGCCTGATCGCTGCGCTGGCGGTGCAGCGTCCGCGCCGCCCCACGAGGCCGACCAAGGCGGCCGTGCGCCAGCGGCTCGATGCCAAGCGCCGCCAGGCGGAGCGCAAGCGCGCACGGCGGACGCCGCGGGAGGATGATTGACGCGGTGCGCTGGCTCGTCGACGGAATGAACGTGATCGGAACCCGACCCGATGCGTGGTGGCGGGACCGCGACGCCGCGATGCTACGCCTTGTGGACACCCTCGAGCGCTGGGCGGCGGCCACCGGCGAGGACGTCACCGTCGTGTTCGAACGGCCTCCATCTCCTCCGATCCGCTCAACCGTGATCGAGGTGACGCACGCCCCACGTCCTCGGCGAAACGCCGCCGACGACGAGATCGTCAGGCGTCTTCGCGCGGACGCCGATCCCGCCGCGGTGCGGGTCGTAACCTCGGATCGGTGGCTCGCCGAGCGCGCGTACGCCGCCGGGGCAAGCGTCGAGGGCGCCGACTCGTTTCGCCTGCGGCTCGAGTCGGATTAATCGCCGCCGAGGCGAGAAGCTGATCAAGACAGCCTAAGCACAGCGGAAGAACTACCGTTCCCCGATGCCGGGCTTGCCACAATTCTGCTAATGGCCGACCAATCCACGCGCAGCGAGCCTCAGCAGCGGTCCCGCCAGAACCCGCCGGCGCCGCCGTCGCCGGGCTGGAAGGTGACCCCGGCTCCGGACGGTCGCGGAACCCGGCCGCCGGCACCGTCTCCGCGCCGGCAGAACCCCCGCTGGATGGTGGCGCTGCTCGTGGTCGGGCTCCTGGCACTCAACCTGTGGATCTCCTCGCGGGCGCTGCAGCCCAACGCTCGAGTTCAGATTCCGTATAGCCCAACCTTCCTGAACCAGGTCAAGAGCAACAACGTCACGGAGATCACCTCGACCTCTGACGCGATCCAGGGAACGTTCAAGGCCGCCGTGAAGTATCCGGCCAATTCGAGCGCACAGGCGACCGACTTCTCGACCCAGGTGCCGTCGTTCGCCGACCACCAGCAGCTCTCCCAACTGCTGCAGCAGCACAACGTGACGATCGATGCCAAGAAGCCCGATACCGGGCCGTCGTTCCTCGAAAGCCTGATCTTCGGCTTCGGCCCGACGATCCTCCTGGTCTTGTTGTTCGTGTTCATCATGCGCCGCGCCGCCGCCGCGGGCGGCGGCGCCGGCGGGCTGATGTCGTTCGCGCGCTCGCGCGCGCGGCGGGTGGAGGGCAGCGACCAGCCTGTGACCTTCCAGGACGTGGCCGGAATCGACGAGGCCAAGGAGGAGCTCACCGAGATCGTCGACTTCCTCAGGAATCCGGACAAGTACCTTCGCCTCGGAGGGCGAATCCCGCGCGGGGTGCTGCTGAGCGGACTACCGGGCACTGGCAAGACGCTGCTGGCGCGCGCGGTCGCCGGCGAGGCCGGCGTCCCCTTCTTCCAAATGTCCGCCTCGGAGTTCGTCGAGATGATCGTCGGCGTGGGAGCCTCGCGGGTGCGGGATCTCTTCCAGCAGGCAAAGGAGGCAGCGCCCGCGATCATCTTCATTGACGAGCTCGATGCGATTGGTCGCTCCCGGGCGGGCGGCGGACCCAACATCTCAGGCGGCCACGACGAGCGCGAGCAAACGCTTAACCAGATCCTTACCGAAATGGACGGATTTGATCCGCGGACCGGCGTGATCGTGCTCGGGGCCACAAACCGCCCGGAGGTGCTCGATCCGGCGCTGCTACGCCCCGGGCGGTTCGACCGTCGGGTCGCGGTGCAGCCGCCCGATCGAGCGGGCCGGCTGGCGATCCTGCGGGTCCACACCCGCTCGGTGCCCCTTGCCGACGGTGTCGACCTCGGCGCGGTGGCTTCCTCGACGCCGGGAATGGTCGGAGCCGATCTCGCCAACCTCGTCAACGAGGCGGCCCTGCTCGCCGCCCGCCGTGAGCACACCCGCGTTACTTCCGAGGATCTTTACAACGCGCTCGAGCGGATCGTGCTAGGAGCGGAGCGCAAGGTGATGATCAGCGACGACGATCGCCGCCGCACGGCCTACCACGAGGCTGGCCACTCACTAGTGGGGATGCTGACTCCTGGGGCCGATCCGGTGCGCAAGGTGTCGATCATTCCCCGTGGGCAGGCGCTTGGGGTCACGTTCTCGGCACCCGACGCCGATCGCTTCAACTTCGATGAGCGTCACCTGCTCGCCCAGATCAAAGTCGCGCTCGGCGGTCGCTCGGCCGAGGAGATCGTCTTTGGAGATCTGACCACCGGGGCCGAATCGGACATCCAACATTTGACGCGCATCGCCCGCCACATGGTCGGCCGCTGGGGCATGAGCCGGGCGATCGGACCGATCGCGGTTATCCCGATGGACGGCATGGGGCCCCTGCTTCCAGGCGCCTCAGAGACCTCGGAAGCAACTCAGCGCCTCGTTGACGAAGAGGTCAGGCGGATCGTCGATACCGCCCACACGGAGGTCAACAAACTGCTCCGCGAGTACCGTGAGAACCTCGACGCCCTCGTCGCCGCGCTGCTTGAGCACGAGACGCTCGACGAGGCCGACGCCTACGCCGCCGCCGGCCTTCCGCGCAGTCGCGAGGCGCCGGATCCGGAAACCCCGGCGATGATCGAGCAGGCTTAGGAAGCGCGTCGTAAGTTCGGTCCCACCGAGAGACGTCACTGGCGGATGACCAGCAGTGACGCTCGTGGGGCATGCGCGACGAGCGTCAATCTCCGAGTCGGGTCATCCGGGCGAGCGCCTCGTGACACTCGATGACTCGCTGCTTGACCGGGTCATCGTCGGGCCGGTCGTGTACCAGGTCCCACGTGCGGTCCGCGACCTCGCGGGCTGTTTCCGGCGTCGCGGTTTCCCAGAGGCGATCGACGAGCCTTAGCTCAAAGCTTTGGATCTGATCTGCGGGATCACCCGGGGCAAGCCGTGGAAGCGGCTCACCGGTCGTCTCCTTCCACATTCCGGTAGCGACCAACAGCCGGTTTCTCAAGGTGATCGGGTCCATCGGGCTCAAGGGCAGTCATCCTAAAGGCCCAGCGGCTGGCGCGGTGCATATTGCTGATGCGCGCCCGCCCGGCGCCACGGAGACTGGGCGGCCGGGTCATCCAAGCGCCGGTAACCGCTGCTTGACGGTCAGTAGCGGCGCAAACAGGTCCCCCTGCTCGGCGACTCGCTCGAGCACCTGTTCGGTGTCGAACGACAGCAGCTCGGCGTCGCCCGCATCGCGGCAGCGCGCCACCTCATCCCAGGTGAGCGGCGTGGAAACGGTTGGGCGCTCACGGGCGCGGACCGAGTAAACGGTGACCGTCGTCTTGTGGGCGTCGTTCTGGCTCCAGTCCACCAGCACCCTGCCGGGGCGCAGCCGCTTGGTCATGCGCGAGACGACAAGCTCGGGCATTCGCGCTTCGAGCAGCTCAGCGATCCGGCGCGCGAACGGCTTCGTCTGCTCGTACTGCACAGGTGTGTTCAGCGGCAGATACACCTGGAGTCCCTTAGAGCCGGACGTCTTGATGTACGTCTCCAGTCCAAGCTGTTCGAACAGCCCCCGCAGCACCAACGCCACCTCGCTGCACTGCACGACATCTGCGGGCGCCCCCGGATCGAGATCGAACACGAGCATCGTCGGTTGCTCCGGTGCCTGCGCGAGCGACAGCGAGGTGTGGAGCTCGATGTCCGCCAGGTTCGCCAGCCATACGAGCGTCGGGCGGTCCTGCGCGAGCGTGTAGTCAACGCCGTTGACCCGCTGTGTGAGCACCCACTCCGGGCGATGTGAGGGCGACTGCTTCTCATAGAAGTACGGCGACTGGACTCCGTTGGGGTAGCGCTTCAAGGTCAGCGCCCGGTCGTGAAGGTGAGGCAGTACAGCGGGCGCCACACGGGCGTAGTAGGCGATCAGGTCCCCTTTGGTGAAACCGGTTTGCGGAAACAAGACCTTGTCCCAGTTTGAGAGCTTGAGTCGACGTCCTTCGCTGACGGCGGCGATCGCGCCCTCGGGCAAGGTCTCCACGTTCTCGAACAGCGCTTGGGGGGAGTCGGGCGGCGCACCAACCGAGTCGGCCTCCAGCGCAACATCGCGCGGCGACTTGTCCTCGCGCAGACCCTTGTACGACGGGGCCCGCATCACCCGCTCGGCAGTCCACTCCCTGAACTCGATCTCCGCGACTAGGCAAGGTTCGACAAACACGGCGTTTCGCGGCAGCTTGGGGCCGGAGTCGAATGGGGTGGTCTTGCGGCGCAGCGGCGCCAGACGTTCGCTTAGGTTCTCGAGCACCTTTTCGGTGAACCCGGTGCCGACGCGCCCCGCGTATCTGAAGTCTCCGTTCTCGCGATAACCCATCAGCAGCGCACCGATCCGCTCGGTGCGTCTGCCTTCACCAGGGATCCAGCCGCCGATTACCAGCTCCTGGCGAAGCGTGTGCTTGACCTTCAACCAGGCGCCCGTGCGCCGTCCGGCCTCGTAGCGGGAGTCCAGCCGCTTGGCGACGATCCCCTCTAGTCCCTGCTCGCGAGTCGCGGCCAGCAGGCGCGAACCGCCGCCCCGGTGCGCCGCGGGCACGTGCCACGCCGGCCCTTTGAGCGCCAGTTCGTCCAAGCGCTCGCGGCGTTCGCTATACGGCAGACCCATCAACGAGCGACCGTCGAGGTGGAGTAGATCGAAGATCGCGTACACGACCGGGGTGCTGGCGGCAAGCCTGCGCACGGCCGAAGGCGCGGTGACGTGCATCCGGCGCTGGAGGCGCTCGAAGCTCGGACGCCCCTGATCATCGAAGGCAACGATCTCGCCGTCGAGCACCGCGTCCTGCATTCCCAGCTCGCCCGACAGGCCCCGAACCTCTGGGTAGGCATCGGTGATCTCGTTCAGATTGCGGCTCTCGAGCCGCAGGCGGCCGGGCTGCAGATACGCGATCGCGCGAATCCCGTCCCACTTGACCTCGAACGCCCAGTCTCGCTCAGGAGTGGGAAGTTTGCCGGGGCGCGCGAGCATCGGCACGATTCGCTGCGGGAACGGATCACGGTCCGGATCTGAGGGAGGATCCATCCGATGGATCATCCAGTCGTTCCCCGAGGACTTGTCGCGGGCGATCGGGAACAGGCCGTAACGCCCGTTCAGGCGCTCGCCGCGGAAGGTGATCTCAACTTTGCGTTGATCCCATTTGTGCAGCTCGAACGTGCCGCGGTCCCAAATCGTCATCGTGCCCGCGCCGTATTGGCTCTTCGGGATCTCGCCCTCGAAATGCAGATACTCGAGCGGATGATCCTCGGTGTGGACGGCAAGCCGATTCTCGGCCGGGTCCGGCGGGATCCCGTTGGGGATCGCCCAGGAGGCGAGCACGCCGTCATGTTCGAGCCGTAGATCCCAGTGCAGTCGGGTGGCATGGTGCTCCTGGACCACGAACCGCGGCGCGGCGGTCGTGGCACCCGGTAAGCCGTCGGCGGTGGGCTCGGAAGTTTGCTGGAAGTCGCGCTTGTCCTTGTAGCGCTCGAGTTGGTCGCGAGGCATCAAGACTCATTCTCGCGCGCCACCCGCGTACTTCACATCGAGCCTGCACGGCGTTCTTCATCAACTTTTACCCCCACCCGGCATCATTTGCCGATGGCGCGCGTTCTGGTGGTCGACGACGAGCCCGCTGTGAGGCGGGCGCTCGAGCGTGCGCTGCGCCTCGATAGCTATGAGGTTGCCCTCGCCTCCGACGGCGAGGAGGCCCTCGACGCGCTCGCAACCTCGCCCGCCGACGCCGTGATCCTCGATGTGGCGATGCCGCGGCTCGACGGGCTCGAGGTCTGCCGGCGGATGCGGCAAGCCGGCGATCAGACGCCGATCCTGATGCTCACCGCCCGTGACGCGATCGAGGACCGGGTCAAGGGCCTTGATGTGGGCGCCGATGACTATCTCGTCAAGCCGTTCGCGCTCAGAGAGCTACAGGCGCGACTGCGGGCTCTATTGCGTCGCGCCAGCGAAGGCGCTGCGCAAGGCGAGGTGCTTCGGTACGCCGACCTGGTGCTCGACCCGATTGCCCACGAAGTCCGTCGCGGTGACCGGCTGATCGACCTCTCCCGCACCGAGTTCTCGCTGCTGGAGTTGTTCCTGCGACATCCCCGCCAGGTGCTCACGCGCTCGCAGATCTTCGAGAATGTCTGGGGTTACGACTTCGGTCCGACTTCCAATGCCCTGGGCGTATATATGGGCTATCTGCGCCGTAAGACCGAGGACGGAGGCGAGGCTCGCTTGCTACACACGGTCAGAGGTGTCGGATACATCCTGCGAGACTGAGTAGCGCTAGAAGTGCCCTTGCGTCGCAGACTCTCCTATGCAGCGGCCGCCGCGGTCGCGGTCGCGGTCTTGCTGGCCTGCGGGATCTGTTACATGGTCGTGCGGGCACAGCTGCGCGGGCAGGTCGACAGCGCTCTGAAGGCTCAGGCTTCCCTGGTTCTCCAGCACGGCAACTACGCACTCGGCAGCAACATCGTCAGCCTTCCACCAAATGCCGGAGGGCCGGCTCCGTACCAGCAGATCGTCGCCGGCGATGGCTCGGTCCTCGAAAATAGCGGCGGTCAGTCGCTGCCCAACGACTCGAGTACGGAAGCGGTCGCCTTGGGACGCCCGTCGACGGTGCTCCGCGACGTCACCTTCGGTGCAAACCACCTCCGGGTGATCACCTTTCACGACTCGTCGACGACGGGAACCCCCGTCGCGGTCGAGCTCGCACGGCCACTGGCCGGCGTCGACCATATCCTCTCTGAGCTCCGCCTGGTCCTGATCCTGCTCTGTGCCGGCGGAGTCGGGCTCGCCGCTGCGCTTGGGCGCGTCGCCGCCAGTCGCGTGCTCGCGCCGCTCGCCGAGGTCGCACAGACCGCGCAGGAGATCGGCGAGACCGACGACCTCTCTCGGCGGTTGCGGATCCACGCCGACGACGAGATCGGTCAGCTCTCGACCCGCTTCAACACCATGCTCGAGCGCCTGGAAGGCTCACGCGCAGCGCTCGATGAGTCCGTCCGGGCGCAGCGTCAGCTCGTCGCCGACGCCTCCCACGAGCTCCGGACCCCGGTGACAAGCCTGCGCACGAACGTCGAGGTGCTGCTCGCCGAGGCGGAGCTCGACGATGAGGACCGCCGTCGCCTACTCAACGACGTCGTCGAGCAAAGCGAGGAGCTGACCACACTGGTCGGTGACTTGATCGAGCTGGCGCGCGGGGATCAGCCGGTCGAAGCGACCGACGACGTTCGTCTCGACCGGGTTGTGGCTGAATCAGTTGATTGGGCCCGGCGCAACGCTTCGGGTGTGCTCTTCGAGACGGCGCTCGATCCCGTGATCGTCGAGGGTGTCCCGGAACGGCTCGAGCGCGCGATCAACAATCTGCTCGACAACGCCGCCCGTCACTCCCCACCCGACGGAGTAGTCGAGGTGACCGTCGACCGAGACGGAGTGCGCGTTCGCGACCACGGCCCCGGGGTCGCGGAGGAGGATCTGCCCTACGTATTCGATCGCTTCTTCCGCGGTGCCACCAGCCGCGGCCGCCAGGGCAGCGGCCTCGGGCTCGCGATCGTTCGGCAGGTCGCCGAGCAGCACGGCGGGTCGGCAACCGCCGCCAACGCGCCCGACGGGGGCGCGATCTTCACGCTCCACCTTCCCGTCTACCCGTCAGCGCTCGATGGGGAGGGCTTTATGGAGCCGGCGGTCGCGCCAGCCGTGCCTGGCGCGCGCTCATGAAGCGCTTGCGCAGCTGCCAGAACAGCACTGCGTATATGGGGACGACCGCCAACAGCACCAGGCCTCGCTGCCGCGGCACCCCGGCTAAAACGATCACCACGATCCCGGCCCCGACAGCGGGAATCCCGGCGAGCAGAGAGGCGTGGGAGCGGTAACCGGAGAAGTGCTCGCGGGCGGTCACTTCGACCACTCCCAGCGTGCACACGATCACGCCGACGATCAGCGCCGGGCCGCCGCCCTGAACAACCCCGACGAGCGCTCCGATTCCGCCCGCGAAAATCGCCAGCTCCGAGATCGGCAGGCCTCCGAACGGGCTGGGGGGACGCTCACCGACCGCGCCGGCGGGCGGTCGTGTTGGCCGCTGGCGAGGGGCGCCGGCAAATTCAGCTTCGGCGCCCCGCGCTCGCCGCGGCGCGGTGACCGCTCCCGCGGAAGCGCCCGGGGTGCGCCGCTTACGTGAACGCCGCTTCTTCTGGCCCGCCACTGACAGGGCAGGATAGTCGCCGCCGTCGCCGCCGCGTCCGCGCCTGCTTCGGAGGCGCGGCGTGCGTGCCTACGTGCTCGGCGGCGTCTGCACTTACGCGATCCGGACATTCGAGCCCACAGTCGTAGTGGTGCTCGACGCTGGCCGGGTGCGCCCGCTCGGCGAGCTGTTCGCGATCTGGGGCCAATCGATCTCTGAGCGACACCTGGCCGGTTTCAGCGGACCGGTGCTGGCGTTCGTCGACGGGCGTCGCTGGACTGGAGCGCCGAAAGACAGTCCCCTGCGCCGCCACGCGGAGATCGTGCTGGAGGTCGGCGGATACGTGGCTCCGCATCCCCGATATCGGTTCCCGCCTGGCCTGTAGCCTCCCGGACGATGGCCGCTCGACTCGCCGTGATCATCCTCACCACGCTCGCCGCCGTCGCCCTCACGCCAGCCAAGTCTCTTGCCGATGGCGACCCTGCCAGCGATGTGCTGCTCGGCGAGAACGTCTTCTATCCGTACACCCCGCCGGTCGCCGTCGCGACTCAGAAGGCGCTGAACCGGGAGACCGCGGCCGCCAAGCAGGCCGGCTTCCCGATCAAGGTCGCGCTGATCGCCTCGCCGGTCGATCTCGGGGTAGTCCCAGACCTGTTCGGCAAGCCCCAGAAGTACGCCGACTTCCTCGACCAGGAGATCAGCTTTCGGGGCAAGCAACCGCTGCTGGTGGTGATGGCCGCCGGCTACGGCACTCAAGGCCTCCCCACAGCTGCCAAGGGGGTGCTCGCAGCACTTCCCAAGCCCGCCGGCGCAGCGAGCAACGATCTGGCAAGCGCGGCCATTACCGCCGTCGGCAAGCTGGCAAGCGCTTCAGGTCACCCGTTGGAGAAGAGCTCGGGCACATCGAGCTCGGGCGGCGGCGGAAGCTCCACAACCACGATCCTGCTGGTCGTGCTGATCGTGGCCGCGGTCACGACAGCCGGCGGGCTGGTGTTCGTTCGGCGCCGTCAGGCGGCGGCACGCTGATGCTCACCGCCAGCGATCACGCCCCGCTCGCAGGGCGCGCAACTCCGAGACTCCGTCGGCCTCTTCGCCGGCGACCTCGCGGCGCTGCGCGCCGGGCAGCGGCCGGACCGTCAGCTCGTGCGTGCGAACACCTCCGTTACCGTCCGGGCTGACCTGAAGCACGCGCGCGCCGGGATGCGAGGCAACGCATTCGGCCAGTCGCGTGCCGGCGAACAGCAGCGCCGCTCCATCGTCCGCGGCGTATCCGGGTGGAAGCTCGCCGGCGGCGACGGTGGCGCAGTACACGGGCAGGCGCGCCGACTCACCGCCGAGGTGAACCGAGAGGCTGCCCGAGAGCAGCCCGAGGCCCGCGACCGGCTCGGGCGTGCCGCCGCTCCTGCTGACACCGCCTTCGAACCAGCACATTGCCCCGGCGCTGAGGCCAGCCAGCACAACCCCCGATTCCCACGCCTCCCGCATCGCGTCATCCACCCCGTGCTCGCGCCAGATCGCCAGCATGTTGCGCATCGACCCGCCGCCAACGTAGATCGCGTCCTGTGAGCGCAGGTGCTTGGTTGGATTGATCGGGTCGCGACCGAGGTGGAAAAGCGACAGCGCGCTCGGCTCGCACGGCCAGCCCGCGAAGCGCTCGTAGAAGCGGGCCACCTGCTCCTTGGGGTCGCCGCTCGCGGTCGCCAGGAAGCAGATCTTCGGCACCGCTTTGCCGGTCAGTGACAGCACGAACCGGTCGAGCGCGGGCGTGCGCTCCTGCATCGTGAAACCTCCACCTCCCATCGCCAGGATCCGGCGACGGTCAGCGCCGTGGAAGTTTTCCGCCGCCGGCTTCACGCCGCGACTGGCTGCTCGCTGTAGAGGGCCTGGGTCCCGAGAAAGCGGGCCGGCAGCTCCCGCTCGTTGGTCTGACCCTTGCCGTCCGTGCAGACATACACCGCGCGGGCGCCCGGACGTGACGAGACGACTTCGAACAATTCGGTGCCGACGAAATGAAGCGCCGCGGCATCGCCCACCCCGTAGCCCGGCGGCATCCCGCCCGCTACCGCTGTGGTGAACGCGGTTCTGCGGCCAGGCTCCTCTTCGTAGTGAACGGCGTTGCTCCACGGGAGCAGACCGAGACCCTCGATCGTTCTCGCCGGCCCTTCGTGAAAGCTGCTGACGGCATGGGCGAACCAGCACAGCGAGCCGGCTGAGCCACCGCACATCACGACGCCGGCACGCCACGCTTCTTGCAAGGCGAGATCGATCCCGTGCGCTCGCCACGTCCCCAGCAGCGATACCAGGCTGCCTCCGCCGACGTACACGAGGTCCTGGGCAAGCAGATGCGCGCGAGGATCGCCAACCCCAGTCTCGCGCCGAAACAGGGAGATGTGGGAAGGCTGGCAACGGGGGGCGGAGAACGCCCGATAGAAGCGGACGACGTAGTGATCGGCGTCACCGCTGGCGGTCGGCAAGAAGCACACGCGCGGGTGCTCGGTTCCCGTCAATGCAAGCACGTGATCATCGAGCAGCGGGTTGCCCCACTCAGTCGAAAAGCCTCCCCCTCCGAAGGCCACGATCTGAGGCGGCCGCGCACACATGGCGAGACGATAAGGCGAATTGCAACCACCGGTCATTGGCCCCATGGCCAAGCTGACTCGGTCCTCATACTCCACCGGCGAACGGGGTGAGCCGGCGAGCCGCCGGCCCGGCTTATTTTACGGCGTCGGTGGCATCGAGACGCCCAAACTCCCGGAACAGGCCCGTGACGACGAACACTGTCTGCTCGGCGATCTCCACGGTATTGTCGCCGACGCGCTCCAGGCAGCGTGCCACCAAGATCATGAACATCGCCCATTCGCGAACCTCGAGGTCGTCGCCGACCTCGACAGCGCGCCTGAAGATCTGACGGTTGAGGCGGTTGATCTCCTCGTCCTGGCGGACGAGATCCTGGGCGAGGGCCACGTTGCGGGTTGCGAAAGCATCCTTGGCTTGCGAGACCTGTGAGCGGGCCAGCTGTCCCATCCGCTCGATCAGGTCGAGGATGTCCTTGTCCTTGGGCGGCTCATACCCCGACAGCGGCACCAGCTTGGCGATGTTCACGCACTGGTCACCCATTCGCTCGACGCAGCGGATCGTGTGCAGCAGCGCGGCGACGATCCGCAAGTCACCGGCCACCGGCGCCTGCCGTGCGAGCATCGACAGGACGCCCTGGTGGACCTCCAGGTAACGGCCGTCGATCCGGTCGTCGTCGGCGACGACCATCCCGGCCAGCTCGACATCCTGGTAGGAGATCGCCTCGAGCGCACGATCGAGCTGTCCGATCACGAGGTCAAGACCGCCGAGAGCCTGCGCCTCGAGCTCCTTGAGCGACTCGCGAAACTGGTGGCGGGTCTCTTGCATTGCCGCTCCCTCACCCGAACTTACCCGTCACGTAGCGCTCCGTACGCTCGTCCTTGGGGTTCGTGAAGATGTCGTTGGTGGGGCCATGCTCGACCAGCTCGCCATCGAGCATGAACGCCGTCGTGTTCGCCACCCGTGCCGCCTGCTGCATGTTGTGCGTGACGATCACGATCGTGTAGCGGTCCTTGAGCTCGTCGATCAGCTCCTCGACCTTCAGCGTCGCCACAGGGTCGAGCGCCGAGCACGGCTCATCCATCAGGATCACCTCGGGCTCGATTGCGACCGTCCGCGCGATGCACAAGCGCTGCTGCTGGCCACCCGAGAGACCGATTCCGGCCTCGTTCAGCCGGTCCTTCACCTCATTCCAAAGTCCGACCGCGCGTAGGGACGTGTGGACCCGTTCGCGGAGGTTATCGCTGCGCGTTCCGGTCAGTCGCAAGCCCGCGGCGACATTGTCGAAGATCGACATCGTCGGAAACGGATTGGGCTTCTGGAAGACCATCCCGATCAGGCGCCGGACGGCGGTGACGTCGACGCCAGTCGCATACACATCGAGATCGTCGAGCATGACCTGGCCTTCGGCGCGGGCGCCCGGAATCTCCTCGTGCATCCGGTTGATGCAGCGGACCACGGTCGACTTGCCCGAGCCGGATGGACCGATCAGCGCGGTCACCTGGTTGGCCGGGCACTCAAGGTCGATCCCTTTGATGCTGTGGAGCTGACCGTAATACGCGTGCAGGCCTTTGACGTGGACAGCATGTCCGGCGCCTTCCCGAACCCCCAGCGCGGCGAGATCTGGCGCCGCGTCAGCCTGTTTCGATGGGGTTCCTCCGTACATAGACATTTCGGATGTTTTCTTGCTCACGGTACCGTCGGTCGTCTCCCTGCTCACGGTACCGTCAGCCGTTTCGTTGCTCGTATCTGGCGGGATCATGCCATGCGGCTCCTTCGAGAGACGGCTCGCGCAATCACGTTCAAAATCAGGACAAGCGCAACCAAGGTTAGTGCGGCGCCCCAGGCGCGGCTGACCACGACCGCTCGAGGCGAGAGGATGTCGTCGTAGATCTGAAGTGGCAGGGCGTTCATCTGACTGTTGAGGTTGCCGGTGAGAGCGAACGCGCCGGCGGCCGTGAACAGCAGCGGCGCAGTTTCGCCCATCCCGCGCGCGATGGCGAGCAACGAACCCGTCACCAGACCAGGAAGGGCGGTCGGCAAAACCACCCGGGTGACCACGCGCCACCGTGGAGAGCCGAGCGCAAGCGCTGCCTCGCGCAAGCTGCCCGGCACCAGTAGTAGCACCACCTCGGCGGCCCGGGTGACGATCGGCAGCATCAGCAGCGCGAGCGCGATCGATCCCTTCCAGCCCGCGAAACCGCTACCGCCGGTGTGAGCCAGGACCAGCGAGATGTAGATGAATAGGCCGAAAACGATCGATGGCACGCCGGTCATCACGTCGACGAAATAGCGAATCAGGCCCGCGAACTTGGAACCTTTGCCGTACTCGGTTAGGTACAGGGCCACACCGATCCCGATCGGTACGGAGATCAGGGTCGCAAGCCCGACGATCTCGAGCGTCCCAAGGATCGCGCTGCGGATCCCGCCGGGATTGCCGAAAAAATTCCCGTTCGGATCCGAGCTGAAGAAGCTGCCGCTCACGCTGCTCAGCCCCTTGTAGAGCAGGTAGTAGATCACGAGCACGAGCGGGACAAGGGCAATCAGCGTCGCGACCAGCAGCAGACCCCGCATCACCTGATCGGTGCGGCGCCGGCGCGCGCTGATCTGAGGAAGGCTGGACAGATTCATGCCGCTTCACCTGCTGCCGTCGGCGCGGCCGTGACGCCCGTGTCGTCTGTAGCACGCTTCGCCGAGGTTCCTTGCCTGCGGTTTCCTCTAGCGACGAACGAGCGCGCGATGATATTTACGATCAGCGTCAGCACGAACAACACGAGCCCCGCCGCAAACAGCGCCGAGCTGTGGATCGGCGTGTTGGCCGCCTCTCCGAACTCGTTCGCGATCACAGCGGCGAGGCTGTAGCCCTGGGTGAACAGATGCTTGCCGATCACCGGCGCGTTACCGATCACGAGCACGACCGCAATCGTCTCACCGAGCGCTCGGCCGAGGCCGAGCATCGCGCCGCCGGTAATGCCCGGCCGAGCGTAGGGCAGCACCGCCATCCGGATCATCTCCCAGCGGGTGGCACCGAGCGCCAGGGCCGCCTCCTTGTTCTCAGGCGGCACGGTCGCGATCACTTCCCGCGAAATCGCCGAGACGATTGGGAGGATCATGATCGCCAGGATCAGCCCCGCGATGAAGTAATTCGGTCCGGTGACCGTGCCGCCTCCGACCCAGGGAATGAATGAAAACGTGCTCGCAAACCACTTCTCCGCGGGCAGCAGCCTGGGTATAAGCACGAATACGCCCCACAGTCCATAGACGACGGATGGAACGGCTGCCAGCAGGTCGACGAGCATCCCAAACGGCCCGCGGGCACGGCGCGGGCACAGCTCGGTGATGAACAGAGCGGTTGCGATCGCGATCGGCACGCCGATCAACAGGGCGATCGCGGACGTGACCAGCGTGCCGAACACCAGCGCCGCGCCGCGATAGATGTTGCGCGAGACGTCCCAGTCGTCGCCGAAGATGAAGCTGAGTCCGAACTGGTTGAGGGCTTTCTCGGACTGGCCGATCAGCCTGATGAAGAAGTAGACGATCAGGACCAGGATCGCCACCGCGAGCGCCAGCAGCCCCCACTTCATCACCCGATCGGGAAGCCGGGCGACCGGCGACCCCTCGATACTCGAGCGGCCGCCGGAGCGCGGCGGGGTGGTGACGCTTGCCTCCACCTACTTCCTCCTACGACAGCGGTGATCCATTGCAGGTCATCTTGGCGAGCTGCGCGTTGTCCTTCGATACCAGGTTTGATGGCAGCGGCGCGTACGGAAGCTGGCTGCTGCTGGCGCCGAGCGTCTTCTGTCCGTCCCCAAAGGCATAGGTCAGGAAGCTCTTCACCGAGGCCGCCACCGACTGGCTAAGCCCCGCCTTGCAGGGGTCCCCGTACGAGACCAGGAACGTCTGCGACACAATCGGGTAGGCAGACGGATTCGGAGAGTTGATTGTCGAGATCCCGAGGTTTGCCGGGACCGCGATCCCGACCGCAGCGGCCGAGGTATTGGCAATCGTCGGCAGCACGTAGGTCCCGGAGGAGTTCTTTATCGATGCGTAGGTGAACCCGTTCTCGATCGCGTACGCCTGCTCGACATAGCCGACGGCCCCGGCCGTCTGCTTGACCGCAGCTGCCACGCCCGAATTCTTCGCGGCGCCGGTGCCGGTCGGCCACTTGACGTCCTTGCCGCTGCCCACACTCGACTTCCACGCTGGGCTGACGTCCGAAAGGTAGGTCGTGAATCCGCTGGTCGTGCCCGAGGAGTCCGAGCGATGCACCACCGTTATCGCCGTGCTGGGAAGCTTGATCCCTGGATTGAGCGACGCGATCGCCGAATTATTCCAGGTCTTGATCTGGCCAGTGAATATGTCTGCGAGCGTCGGGCCATTGAGCTTCAACCCGCTCTTGACCCCCGGCAGGTTGTAGGACACGGTGATCGCGCCGAACGCCACCGGGAACTGAAATAGGGTGCCCTTGGCCTTGGACTCGTCACTGGACTTCAACGCGGGGTCGCTCCCCGCGAAGTTAACGGTCGCTGACTGGATCTGCGCGACGCCCGCCCCAGAACCGACCGGGTTGTAGTTCACGGTCAGACCCTTCGACCCGAGCGTCGATCCCCACTGCTGGTAGATCGGAGCGGCGAGCGTCGAGCCCGCGCCGTTGATGGTCCCCGTGGCGACACTGCCGGATGCGCTCGACGAGCTCGACGACGCCGACCCCGATGAACTCGTACCCGAACTCGAGCTCGAGCTGCTCGAACCGCATGCCGCGATCGTGAGCGCTGCGGCCACCAGCAAAGCGACCGCACTGATGCGACTTGTATGCAAAGCCATCTCCTTCCTTAGGTATCGGCAGAGTCTGTGGGGATCGCACCCGTAGGGTGTTAACCAGTTGTGAACTGTTGGTTGGAGCTCTGTGTTTGCTCCGCCGCCAGTCGGTAGCCGAAACCAAAGTGCGTATGGATAAATCGCCACCCGGGTAAGGCGTGCTCGAGCTTTACGCGCAGCTTTCGCACGTACACATCGACCGAACGGTCCCCTGGCCGCATGTCCCTTCCCCACACGAGGCTGAACAGCTCCTCGCGCGCCATGATGCGATCCGCCCTCCGCGCGAGCTCCGTCAGCAGACGCAACTCGCGTATCGACAGCATCAGCGCGCGTCCGTTGGCGCGGGCGAGGTGCTCATCCGGAAGGATCTCGAGCGGTCCCATCTCCAGAACTTCCCGGCGTGATGGAACGGTCGCCCACATCGCGGCGGATGCTGCTCCGCCACGAGCGCATCGGCGTTATCGACTCGTGACGTCGATGTGAACAACTTGTGATCAGCCGGCGTCGGCGTCGGCGTCGAGCGGTCGTCGCTCAGTGAGCGAAGGCGGGATCGAAATCCGCGTCTGGCGGGATTTCGGGGATCCGCTCGCCCCGATCCGGGCGTGCCTCGATCAGCTCGTGATCGCGATTCTGCTCAGGCTCGGGCGCGAACCGATAGCCAACACCGAAGTGGGTGTGTATGTAGTCCCACTGCGGCGACGCCGCCCGCAGCTTCTGACGTAGCTTGCGTACGAACACGTCGACCGAACGATCGCCGTGAGCCATCGCATAACCCCAGACCCGCTCATAGATCTCTTCGCGACGCAGCACCCGATCCGACTGCGCCAGAAGGTGCAAGATCTCGAACTCGCGCGCGGTGAGCTCGAGGCTGACCTGGCCGGCGTAGGCCTGATAGAGGTCGGGTCGCACGATGATCTCGCCCACGCCCACGGCCGCTTCCAGGGCGGGCATCTCGTTGCGGCGGTGACGGCGAATCGCCGCCTCGACGATGCAAATCAGCTCCTCGGCATGGCAGGGCTTCGTCACCCAGGCGTCGGCGCCGAGGCGCAGGCCGCGAACCCTCTGAGCGACCGAGGAGGGCCCCGTGCAGATGATCACGGCCAGCCCGGGAAGGCGGGCGCAGACACCCTCGAGGTACTCCCAGCTGCCGGGTCCGAGCACGGTGACGTCGAACACGAGAGCGTTCAACCGCATCGCCACGAGGACGTCGGCGGTCACCGCACTCGAAACGGTGCGGTAATCCCAGCCGAGCGCGTCGAGGCGGTTCGAGAGGACCTGCATGAACCCGGGATCGCGGTCGATGACCGCCAGCCGGAACCGGTTGTGCGCGCGCTGCGGCGTTGCCTGAGGCCCCGAAAGCGCGTCGCTCCTTTCGGGCGACATGCTGCGCACTCTAATGCAAACCGGATCGGCTACACCGCAGCCGCCCCGGTGGGTAACAGGTTCTTTACGCGCAAAGAGCGAGTGATCGGCCCTCTGGAGTACGAGGGCGGCGCCGTATTCACCTAGGCGGATCTCTCAAGCGCGCTGAGATCCTCGCGGAGCCGTTCATCTGTGGGTTCCGGAGTGTCTGCGGAGGGATCCTCGGAGCGCTCGCCCATCCGGAACACGATCAGAGTCAATCCCGCGCCCGTCGCCAGGCACGTCACGCTCGCGGCTCGCCCCACGAAGGCGGGCACCGCCATCAACACGAATCCGTTCACCAGCGTGGGCGCCAGAACAGCTCCCACCCACAGCGCGACGAACGAGATCACGAAGTAGCCGAAGTACCCATCGCGCCTGAGCAATATCCGGCGCAGTCCCCATCCCACGAACGCGAGCAGACTCGCCAACAGGACCAGCTGGCCGACGGACACGATCGGTCGACCATGAAGCTCGCGACCGGCCGCGCCGACGGCGATCGCGATCAGCGCGGCAACTGCGAGCACGCGCGCCGCCGAGAGGTCGAGCGATGACCGGCGCAGCCGGCGCAGCGCCGGCACGCACGCCAGCAGCACGACGATCGGCCAGAACCAAACGAGGGACGGATCCGGCGCGTGCCACAGCCCACCGGAGAGCACCCTCAGACGCCCGTTGACGCGGACGGGGATGGTCCATTTGCCGACGTACGTGGCTCCTGGAGACAGCGCGACGGTGGCGAGAGCATGAAGCCGGCCATCGTGCCAGCCGTATTCATGCCCGCTGTTCACGTGACTCCAGCTCGGTGAGGTGTTCCGGCCGAGGCTGGCCGGCGGAGTCTCGGCGGGCGTCTGGTTGAGGTAGTACATCGCTGAGCCGCGGTTGACGTCCACCCCAGAGCTCGAGAAGCGCAGATACGGGGCACCGCGATAGTCCACGATGACCACGGTCTCGCTTGGCGGGGCTCGCAGCCACATCCGCTGATCCCCGTCGACGACCTTTACGTCGAGGCCCGCAGGGACCTGGCCCACCCTTGCCAGATAGCTGGTCGCGATCGGGGCGACCGGTCCGTGCGCTGTGGCGGCGCTCGGAGATGCCCCGGCCGTGACCAGCGCGCCGAGGAGCGCCAGCACCAACACGCGACCGCGCGCGCGGCCCATGAACTCTTCGGCGGCGATCGTCACGGCCGCTGATCGCTAGCGTGTCCCTAACGAACTCATCACTGCAGGCGGACTCTACGCGCACCTCAAACATCGCCTTTCGCGCGGTGGCGCCGCGGTAGCGCACGCCGACGGTGATCCGGCCAGCGACGTCCTGGCATCGCAGAGTCTGTACCTGCCCCAGGACGCCGGCGTGCCGCCGGCCAAGCAGGGGGCGCAATTATCGGCACTCCTCAGCGCCGCCGGGCGCCGCGGTTACCCCGTACGCCTGGCTCTGATCGCCTCCCCAGCCGATCTCGGCTCAGTGGGAGAGCTCTGGCACCAACCCCAGAGTTACGCCCAGTTCCTCGGACAAGAGCTCTCGCTCGTCTATCGAGGGCCCCTGCTGGTGGTGATGCCCGACGGATTTGGGCTGTATCGAGCCGGCGGGCGTCTGAGCGCCGCGACCTCGGCCCTCGCCGGTGCCCCACCCCCGGGCAGCGAACTCGCCGGCGCGGCCTTAAGCGCGATCCAGCGCCTGGCTACGGCGTCCGGCCGCCCGCTGCCGGCGAGAAGTGGGACCGTCGTTTCTGCCTCCGGCGCCACCGATACGGTCGCCTGGATCGTGTTCGCGCTCGGAGGCGCGCTGATTGTTCTCGCCTGGACAGCCAGCCTACGCGCCCGGCCTCCGCGACTGCGCGGCGCGCGCTAGTGACACGCGCTAGGCAAATCCCCGGCATCATCCGAGGGATGAAGAACGCCTACGCCGGGCTCGCCGCCCCGCTCCTCGCACTCGCGATCGCCGGATGTGGCTCCTCGAGCTCGCACAGCTCGTCGACCGCCGCGCGGGCGACCGCGACCCAAACGACCAGCACCCAGAGCGTCGCTACGCTGCCGCCCGCGGTCGACGAGCTGGCGGCGGCCGAGCGGCCGAGCCCGAGCGCCTTTCCGCCCACGCACGGCCGCACCCTCCAGCAGCTGGCGACGCTCGCGAAAGCCGCTGCGCAGCTCGGGTCGGCGACAGGCACGTTTACCCCTGGTGTGCGCCGGGTGGCATTCGCACTGAGTGCGAGCTCTGGCGCGTTCATCTACGCGCCGACCGCGCTCTATATCGCGAAGTCGCCGAAGGCTCCCGCCCGAGGCCCGTTCGTGGCGCCAGCCGATCCGATGACGGTGCCGCCGCAGTACCGCAGCAAGCAGAACTCCGGTCCCGGCGGGATCAAGGCGATCTACGCCACCAACGTACCCGTGCCGCACACGGGCACCTACACGATTCTTGCTCTGACCCGGACCTCAAAGGGAGTGATCGGGGCGCCGGGCGAGATCGCCGTCGCGGCCTCCTCGCCGATTCCCGGTGTGGGCCAGCGGCCCCCGGATATCGCCACGGACACGGCCGCTTCCGTCCACGGCAACACGGCCCTGCTCACGACGCGCACGCCCCCCGATGACATGCACGCTGTGTCGTTCAACCAGGTGCTCGGCAAGCGGCCGGTCGTGCTGCTGTTCTCGACGCCGCAGCTGTGCATCTCGAAGGTCTGCGGTCCTGTGACCGACATCGCCGTTCAGCTCGAGCACCAATTCGGGAAGCGGATTACCTTCATTCACCAGGAGGTGTACGTGAACAATCAGCCGTCGAAGGGCCTGCGGCCTCAGCTGAAGGCGTTCCACCTCCAGACCGAGCCCTGGCTGTTCACGGTCAATCGCCACGGGATCATCGCTGCCCGCCTCGAGGGCTCGTTCGGCCGCAACCAGTTCCGCCAAGCCCTGGCGGCGGCCCTGCAATGAGGTGCTCGCGCTGGCCGCTGTCGCTCGCATTGTTGCTCTGCGCGAGTGCGGCGGCCCTTGCCGGTTGTGGCTCCAGCTCGAGCGGAGCGGTCAGCGTTCCCACGGTAGCTCCAGCAAGGCTGTTCACGCTGGCCGGCTTTGTTCCCACCAAGGCGGTCCCGGGGCGCCCGACCACGGTCTCGTTCACCGTCCAGATGCCAAACGGAAAGTCGCTGACGAGCTACAAGACCGGCTCGGGGCCGCACACCGGGGTGCACCTGATCATCGTCCGCGATGATCTGGCGTACATCATCCACGAGCATCCGCCGGTCGGTGCTAACGGTTTGCTGCGTCAGACGGTGAGGTTTCCCGCGCCGGGGCCATACCGCGTGCTCGTCGACGTGTACCCGAACATCCCCGGCAGCCAGCCGAACTTCCAGCTGTTCTCGAAGATTGACGTCGCCGGCGCGTATCACCCCCAGGCCCTGCCGCCATTCAAGGCCGATCAGGTGGTCGATGGCTACCACATTGACGTGCAGGGCCATCCGCATCTGCACGCGATCCAAGCGGAGTTCTTGAACGTCAGCGTGACTGATTCACAGGGACGCAAGGTGGCCTTCGTCCCGTGGTTTGGCGCGCTCGCGCACGCGATCTTCTTCCACCAGGGCTCACTCGACTACTTCCATACGCACATCTGCGCACCCAACGCTCCCAACTGCGGGATCCTTCCGGGCGTCAGCTCCAGCCGGATCAGCGGCAGATCGACCGCCCCGGGGAAGCTGACGGTCGGAGTCCTTCTTGCCGTGCCCGGTACCTGGCGGCTGTTCCTACAGATGAAACTGGGCGGCCGCGTGGTGACCGCTCCCTACACATTGAAGGTGTCGTAATTGATTCTTTGGGTGCCATGAGCGCGCGCGCAAACCGCCGGGCGGTGTTTGCAGGGTTCGCGCGTTTGGCACCGATGCCCGTCGCCGCGCTGCTCGTGCACCAGCTTCGCTTTCAGCTGGCGTTCGGCGGGAGGGCCGGACTGGAACTTGCCCGGCAAGGCCATTCCTACCTGCATTCGTTGACGCCGTGGATCGTGATCCTAATCAGCGTCACCGTCGGCGGATTCGTGTGGGCCCTCGGTCGTGCGCTGGCCGGTCAAAGGTCGCTTTCGCGCTACACGGTCTCGCTCATTGGCCTATGGATCTTCTGCTCGGCCTGCTTGGTCGCGATCTACGCCACGCAGGAATCGCTCGAGGGTTTGTTCGCCGTCGGCCATCCTGGCGGCCTGGCCGGCGTATTCGGCTACGGTGGTTGGTGGGCGATCCCCGCTGCTTTGTGCGTCGGGTTGGTCCTGGCGGCGATCTGCCACGGTGCCCGCTGGGTGCTCGATGAGGTCGCCCACCGTCGCTCCCGTCCGCTCGCGCCTCGCGTAATCCCTTCTTCGCTGGCGTCGTGCCCGGATGTCGCTTTGCTCCCCCGGCTCTCACCGCTGGCCGGTGGCTGGTCGGGACGCGGTCCCCCTAGCTGAGCATCGGACGCGGCTCCGCGCCGCTCAGTTCCCGCTTTCTTTTCAGCTTCGGGGAGCCCATTGCGCAGTTTGCCGGGCCCCGCATCCCAAAGGAGAATCGCGAGTGAAGATCACCGCCATCTCATCGGCGCGACGGCCGCTGCTGGTCCTGGGCGTGCTGGCGGCGGCGCTAGCGGCGCCGGCCACCGCATCCGCGCACGCTCGGGTGAGCCCGCCGGTTTCGATCAAGGGTCTGCTGCAGCTCTACAGCCTGGCGGTGCCGACCGAGAAGGACAACGCGACCACTACCAAGATCGTGATGAACGTGCCCAGTGGCTTCTCGATCGACTCGTTCGCGCCGAGCCCAGGTTGGCATCGCAACGTTCAGCAAACCGGCTCGGGTGACAGTGCGGTGGTCACGTCAGTGACCTGGACCGGCGGTCACGTGCCCACCGGCGAGGACTCGCTGTTTCAGTTCCTCGCTCAACCCGCCTCGAGCGGAACCTACAAGTTCACCGTCACGCAGACCTATTCCGACGGATCGATCGTCAACTGGTCCGGCTCGGAGTCCGCGGCATCGCCGGCCCCGACGATCGAGGTAAAGGATTCGCTCGGCGGAGGTGGCGTGTCGGTGCTGACGATCGTTGCCCTGGTGCTTGGAGCGCTCGGCTTGCTCGCAGGCGGGTTTGCGCTGCTCAGTGGCGGGGATCGCAGCGGAGGACGGCCGCTGGCGTGAGCCGGCGCATCCGCATCGCGCTGATCGCCCTGGCGGCACTCGCCGCCAGCTGTGCGCTCCCGAGCGCGGCCTTCGCCCATGCCTACCTGATCCGCACCTCGCCGGCGGCGAGCGTCGTGCTCAACGCCCCGCCGAACAACGTCTCGCTTACCTACGACGAGGCGGTCGAGCCCCGGTTCGCGATCGTCTCGGTCACCAGCGCGTCCGGCACGCAGGAGACGACCGGTCCGGTCAGTCGTTCTTCGGCGAATCCCGACACCCTGATCGTGCCGCTGCGTGCCAATCTCGCCCAAGGTTGGTACTTGGTCTACTGGCGGGCGATCTCGGTCGACGGCCACCCGGTTCAGGGAGCCTTCACCTTTGCCGTCGGCCCCAATCCGGGGCCGGCGCCTCAGTTCCAGGTCCCACGCATCTCGGCTACCGCCGTCACGCCGCAGCTGCTGATCACGCGGTGGGCGATGTTCTTGACCGTGATGAGCGCGATCGGCTTGTTCGTGCTCCGTTTCCTGATCGCGCGCCCCGTCGTCCACCGCTTGCGCGGCGCGGATCTGCGGCCGATCTCGGTGGCGTTCGTGATCACCTCGGTCCTCGGGTTGATCGCAATCCCCGTCTACCTTGACTTCTCAACCGCCAACGACTCGCTGCGCGCGGTCTTCGACCTCGGCGCGTTGGTACCGCTGTTTCGCGTGACCGCCTTCGGCCGTGCACTCCTGGACCTCGAGCTCTGCTTCGCGTTGTTTTCGGTCGCGGCGTGGGTCTCGCTGTGGGTCGATCGTCCCCAGCGCGAGCAGCGCTCTGTCGCGGAGCTCGTGGCGGGCACAGGTGCGGTTTTGGCCGCCGCCGCGGTTCTGATCCTTCCGGGCGCTGCGGGCCACGCCGGACAGACTTCGCCCCGCGGTGTGTCGCTCGCGTTGGACTGGCTTCACCTGCTCGCCGGGTCGTTGTGGCTGGGCGGATTGATCGGCCTGTTGGTGCTGTGGCACTCTGTGGGAGCGGCAAACCGCGTCGCCGCGCTGAGCGTAGTCGTGCCCCGCTTCTCAAGCGTTGCCTTCGGATCGGTGCTGCTCCTGTTGGCGAGCGGGATCGGCGCGACGATCATCCATATGCCGGCGTTGAACGCGCTGTGGGAGACCAGCTACGGTGTCGCCATCCTGGTCAAGATCGGGTTGCTGCTGGGCGCCATCACCCTCGCGTCCGGCAACCTGCTGCGCACCCGGCCGGCGCTGATCCTCGCCCGCGACCGTCCGGAAGGCGGCGAGGCGTCCGCGCGCCTGCTGCGTAAGCTCGTCGGCGCCGAGGCGGTGATCGTCGCGGGCGCCGTGTTCACCGCCGCCGTCCTCTCGAGTCTTGCCCCGCCCCCGCCCGCGTTCGCCCTCGAGAACCAGGCAGTCGCGAAGGTCGGACCTGGTCGTGTCGTTAAGACCGTCCACGACGCCGGATACGTGCTCCAGATGCTCGTCTCGCCAAACAAGGCCGCCGCACCCAATTCGTTCGCGCTGCGAATCACCAAAGGCGGTCAGCCCGTCCGGGGTGCCAACGTGACCCTTACCTTCAACCACCTGGAGATGCAGATGCCTCAGCAGGAGTACCAGCTGCCCGAGCGGCAGCCCGGTGTCTACACTCACGCTGCGCCGGCCCTGGTGATGGTCGGACGATGGGGGCTCTCGTTCCAGATCACCCCGCGCGGCGGCCCACCCTTCACGGCGCTGATCGTCGATCAGGCGGACGGCTGATGAGCGATCGTGCGATTAGGCTTCGGTTGCTCGCCGCGCTGGCCGCGGTCTGTTGCGGCATTTGCGCGCTTGTCGTCGCTATCCTGCTTGTGCAGGGCGTGCTCGCGTAAGCCCGATGCCTAATGGCTTCCCGGACTAAGCAAAAAGAACAAGCGCGCGCGCGGCGACTCGCCGAGGAGCGAGCCCGCGCCGAGCAGACACGGCGCCAACGCCGGATGCGAATGATCGCCGGGATCATGCTCGGCGCGATCGCGGTCGTGGCAGTTGCGATCGCGGTTTCCAGCGGCGGCGGCGGCAGTGGGGGTACCGGCCTTCAGAGCGGGTCGAAGGCCTCGGCCACCGAGTCCTCGGTCAATTCGCTGCTGTCCGGCATCCCGCAGACGGGTGCTGTGCTCGGCAACCCCAACGCCAAGGTGACGGTGGATTACTACGGCGATCTGGAGTGTCCGATCTGCCGGGACTTCACGCTGAGTGGTGGCTGGCCGCAGTTGGTCGCCAACGAGGTGCGCCAAGGAAAGGTGAAGGTCGTCTACCGCGCCTTGCAGACGGCGACCCCGGATGCGCAGACGTTCCAGACGCAACAGGTCGCCGCGCTCGCCGCCGGAAAGCAAGCGAAGCTCTGGAACTACGTCGAGCTCTTCTACCACGAGCAGGGCGCCGAGGGAACCGGTTACGTGAACGAGAACTACTTGAACGGCCTCGCCAAGCAGGCCAACCTGAACCTCGGCACCTGGCAGAGCGACCGCCAGAATCCTGCGCTCCTCGCGCAGGTGCAGTCCGACGGGCAGGCTGGTAACTCCGCCGGTGTGCAGGGCACCCCGACGCTGGTCTTCCAGGGACCGAAGGGCAAGACATCGCCGAGCGCCAGCGTCCCCACCTACTCCGACCTGCAGAAGGCCATCAATCAGGTGTCATGAGCGACGCCCGGGTCGCCAGCCCGAAACGCCAGCCCGTGAGCGGCGTCGGCGTGGGGAGCGGCCCGACGGCGGCCCGCCCCTCGACTGATCGGCGGCTGGCGATCGCGATCGCGGTGTTGTGCGTGATCGGGATCGGCATCGCCAGCTATCTGACTTATGTCCACTACGCGGGGCTGAAGGTTCTCTGCCTCTCCAGCGGCGGCTGCGAGACCGTCCAGGCCTCGAAGTACGCCAAGCTCGACGGGATTCCGGTAGCCGTCCTCGGACTTGTGGGCTACGTCTCGATCTTGCTGTCGCTCGCGATCCGCGGCGATACCGGCCGCGCCGCCGCCTTCGGGATCGCCCTGATCGGCTTCCTGTTCAGCCTGTACCTGACCTACCGCGAGCTGTTCACGATCAAGGCGATCTGCCAATGGTGCGTGGCGAGCGCAGTCTTGATGACGCTGCTGGTGATCCTCACCGCCGCTCGCGCACTGCGCGACGACCCGCCCTTTAGGTAATTCTCGCCGGTCGCCGAGATGCGGCGCGTGGGCGGTTGCATGCTTGCTTGCGCCGGGACGGTCGCGCTCGTGCGCCCGAGCGGTCACGCTACTAAAAGTCGCCGGCAAGGGCTTCTGTCGCCTGCGCACCCAACCTGACGCGCTCGTCGTCCGCGTCCTCGATCTCGGCGATCGAGAAGCGCTCCTGCAAAGCCACCCCGACGTTTTCTTCGTTTCTTCACGACCCCGCACTACGACGGCTCTCCTCACATACTCGTTGCCCTCGAGGCCGTGGATCCCAAGCAGCTCGTCGAGTTGATCGAAGACGCGTGCCGGATCCGCGCTCCAAGACGTCTGCTCGAACGCGACCGCGGGCCGGCGCGTTAGCCGGGTCTACGCCCGTGTGGCCACCCGAGCGCGCCGCGAGCGCACCTGCCGACCTGCTCGCGCGCGCATTTCGCCTCGCCCGCCGCCGAAATGCGCGCGAGGACACGTATTTCATGCTCAACCGGGCAGTTCGCGTCCGCGCGCGACAGATTGGGCGCTGGAGCAGGTTTTCGTCCCCGACGGAACCCTGGAACCCCGTTCCGGGCCGCCGGCGCCTCGGCCCGACCGGGTCGGGGCGCGGTGCCGGACCGGGGCGCCCCGCGACCACCCCCACCCCCACACCCCGCAAAATCCGGGATCGGCCGCGACGAGCTGTCCGCAGCAAAGCGCATGATCCAACCGTGAGCTGGCGATCGACTCGCGCCGCCGGACGGATCGACGAGGCCAACCGTCAGGTTGCCGTGATCGATCTGGGCTCCAACTCGTGGCGCCTGGTGGTGTTCACCTACGCACCGCGGACTTGGTGGAAGCGCACCGACGAGCTCTATGAGACGGTCCGCATCGGCGAGGGGCTGGGCGCTTCGGGACGCCTCAGCGACGAAGCGATCGAGCGCGGACTGGAGACGTTCGGGGTGTTTGGGCGCTTCTGCGCCGCTAATGGCCTCGCCTCGTCCGACGTTCTCGCGGTCGCGACCAGCGCGATCCGCGACGCCGCTAACCGCGAGGAGTTCCTCCGACCCGCGGAGGAGGCGACGGGTCTGGAGATCGAGGTTCTCTCGGAGGAGGACGAGGCTCGCTACGGCTACGTCGCGGCCGTCAACACCACGACGCTGACCGACGGCGTCGTGCTCGAGCTCGGCGGGGGAAGCATGCAGCTGATCGAGGTCGCCGAGCGCCGCCCCGAGGCGCTCAGTTCGTTCCCCCTCGGAGCTGTGCGTCTCACCGAGGAGTTCCTCTCCGCTCCGGGTCCGGCGAAGAAGAAGGACCTTCAACGCGTCCGCGCGCGGGTGCGCGAAACGCTTGCGGACATCGGGTGGCTGGGCGCCGCCGGCGGGCGCCTGGTCGGGGTCGGCGGCGCAGTGCGCAATCTCGCGACTGCCGCTCAACCGATCACGGAGGAGCTGGACATTGGTGTGCAGGGCTTCGTGATCACCCGCGAGATGATGGCGGAGCTCGTCAAGACGCTGGCGGGCTTTCCGGTGCCGGAGCGGGGGACGCTTCCCGGTATCAAGCCGGGACGAGGCGACATCATCCTCGCTGCGGCGCTGACGATCGAAACGGTGCTCGAGCTCGGTGAATTCGATGGCATCGAGGTCACCGAAGCGGGCCTGCGCGAGGGGGTCTTCCTGGCCCGGACGCTGCTGGCGGATGGAGAGCCGCTGTTCGACGACGTGCGCGAGGCGGCGGTGCGCAACCTCGCGGTCCAGTACGAATCCGATCTCACGCACGTCGAGCACGTCTCCAGGCTGGCGCTGCAGATGTTCGACTCGCTCGTCGACGGCGGATTGATCAAGCCGCGGTCGGGTGAGCGCGAGCTGTTGTGGGCAGCCTCGATGCTTCACGACGTCGGCATGACGATTTCCTACGACGATCACCACAAGCACTCCCGCTACCTGATCGTGTCCGCCGAGCTTCCCGGGTTCAATCCGCGCGAGCGCGCACTGATCGCGCAGATCACCCGCTATCACCGCAAGGGCGCACCGAAGCTCGGCGAGATGGCCGCCCTTTCGCAACCGAGCGACGAGGAGCTGCTCGACCGCTGCTCGCTGATTCTGAGGCTCGCCGAGCACCTCGAGCGCGGCCGCGACCAGTCTGTCTCGGAGGCGCGCCTGCGGGCCAACGGCCACGGCGTCGACCTTCACCTCGAGGCAGCCGGCGACCTTACGCTCCCGCGCTGGAGCGTCGACCGCTACGGCGACGGGGAGATGTTCCAGCGCGTGTTCGGCCGCCGGCTGCTGATCGGGTAGGGCACCGCGTCAACCAGATGGTCCGGCCACCCTTAACGTAACGGACACACATCTTTCGGGGTGAATCTGTACGTTACGTCCATGAACGTCATCACCCGTTTGCCAACTTGGCCAGCCGACCCCGGCCATCTCGACGCAATCGACACGCTGCTCGTGATGGCGGAAGCCGAGGATCGCTGGGGCGAGGCCAAGCGCGCGATCAACTTGCTCGATAGCGTCGAGCAGATTGTCGGCGTCCTGCCCGAACCCTATGAGCTTTTGCGCTGGCGATGCCGGGACGTTCGCGACTGGTGACACCGGTCTCCTAGCGGTGATTTGCCGATGCGTCGTAAAGTTCCAGGATGCTCTGGTTACTACGACACGCCGAAGCGGCCGACGGGCAGCCCGACGATGACCGTCCGCTGACAGAGCGCGGGGTACGCCAAGCCGACGCGGCGGGCCTCGGATTGGGCCGGCTGCAAACGAACATCGACGTGTGCCTGAGCTCCCCGAAGCTGCGCGCAGTGCAAACCGCACAGCGCGCCTGCGAGCCACTGGGCGTGCCGGTGACAATCGAGCCGGCGCTATCTGGTGAGCCGTTCGACGTGCATGGCTTGATCGCCGGGCTCGGCGACGTGCTGCTGGTCGGCCACGATCCTTCCTTCTCGCTTACGTTGCACGACTTGACAGGCACGCAGGCGAGAATGAAAAAGGGTGGTGTCGCCGGTATCGCCAAGGGCGAGCTCGTCGCCCTGTTCCGCCCCGGCGATTTGTTGGCGATCGCGTGCGCCGAGGAGCGCGTCGGGTGAGCGATCCGGGCCTGCAATCAATCGAAGTCGCGGCCTCCGCGGTCGACGGCCGCGCGCCCCAGCAAGTCGACCTCTCCGATCCTGCGCTGTACGTGAACCGGGAGCTGTCGTGGCTTGACTTCAACGACCGCGTGCTGCAGCTCGCCGAGGACGAGTCGCTGCCGCTGATCGAGCGACTCAAGTTCCTCGCGATCTTTGTCAGCAACCTGGATGAGTTCTTCATGATCCGCGTGGCGGGCGTGCACGACCAAGTCGACGCCCGGATCGATGCCCGCGGGCCCGACGGCCTCTCACCCACGGCGACCCTCGAGGGCATCGCCAGCCGGGTGCGCGCGCTCGACCGTAGGCATGCTCGGCAGTTCTCCGATGTCGTCAGACCCGAGCTTGCCGAGCACGGGATCAGGATCGTCTCCTGCGAGGAATCGGATGCGTCCTCAGCCGTGATGGAGCGCCAGTTTCGCGAGCAGATCTTTCCCGTCCTGACCCCACTGGCGATCGGCCCCGGACGGCCCTTCCCATACATCTCCAATCTCTCGCTGAGCCTGATCGTCCGCCTGCACGATCCTGACTTGGACCATGATGCGTTCGCGAGGGTGAAAGTGCCCAAGGAGGTCCTTCCCAGGTTCATCAAGACTGGCCAGGACACCTTTATCCCGCTCGAGGAGGTGATTGCCCACAACCTCGATGCGCTGTTCCCGGGAATGGAGATCGTCAGCTACGACCTGTTCCGCGTCACGCGCGACGCCGACTTCGAGGTCTCCGATGAGGCTGACGATCTCCTGCAAGCAGTCGAGGATGAGCTGCGCCGGCGCCGTTTTGGTGAGGTCGTTCGGCTCGAGGTGGGAGCCGCAATGGACCCGGCGCTCCGGAGCAGGCTGATCGAATGGCTCGGAGTCGATGACGCTCAGGTGTACGACGTGGAAGGGATGCTCGATCTCGGCGATCTCTGGGAGCTCGCCGGCATCGATGGCCATCCCGAGCTGCGCCAGCCGCCATGGACGCCGCTCACTCACCCCTTGTTCATGACGCCACCCGGCGACACCGACGAGCAGCCGGACGTGTTCGCGGCTATGCGGGCGAGCGACGTACTCGTCCACTACCCGTACCACTCGTTCGCCACCAGCGTCGAGCGACTAGTCAAGCAAGCCGCCGAGGATCCGAACGTGCTTGCGATCAAGATGACCGTGTACCGCACCTCGGATGACTCGGCGCTCGTGCCATCGCTGGTCGAGGCCTCGGAGAAGGGCAAGCAGGCGGTCTGCCTGGTCGAGTTGAAAGCCCGCTTCGACGAGCGCCAGAATATCGCCTGGTCGCGGGCGCTCGAGGAAGTGGGCGCGCACGTCGTCCACGGGATCCCCGGCCTCAAGACACATGCCAAGGCGATCTTGATCGTGCGCCGGGAAGGCGACGGCGTGCGTCACTACGTGATGATCGGGACCGGCAACTTCCATGCCAAGACCGCGCGCCTGTACGAGGACTTCGGACTGTTCACGACCAATCGCGAGCTCGGCGAGGAGGTCGCGAGCCTGTTCAACACGCTGACGGGTTACGGTCATCCGGAGCGCCAGCGCAAGGTCCTGGTCGCGCCGGGATCGATGCGCGAGCCACTACTCGAGGAAATCGAGGAGACGGTCGCCGCTCACCAGTCCGGCGAGCCGGCGCGGATCACGATGAAGATGAACGCGCTCGTCGATCGGCGTTGCATCGAGGCGTTGTATCGGGCCTCGCAGGCGGGCGTGCCGATTGATCTCAACGTGCGCGGCATCTGCTGCCTGCTCCCCGGCATCCCGGGAGTGAGCGAGACGATCAATGTCGTCTCAGTGGTCGGACGCTTCCTCGAGCACTCCCGGATCTACTCGTTTCACCGCGGCGAGCAGCATGTCTACTACATCGGCTCGGCCGACTTGATGCCACGGAACCTCGACACCCGCGTCGAGCTCCTCGTGCCGGTCGAACGTCCGGAGCTCCAAGCCGAACTCGACGACACGCTCGGCCGCTGCCTTGCTGACGACACCTTCGCCTGGACGCTGGACGCCAAGGGTGATTGGACTCGCCGGCCCGGAGGCACCCGCTCGGTGCACCGCGAGTTGATGGAGCGAGCATTGGCACAGGCTGCGAGCGCCGCCAGCTAACGGAGACTTAGCCTGCGCTCGGTGTCGCCGGACGCGTACCGAGCGTCACCTTGACGGTCTGGGTCGCGCCGCCGCGCTTGACGGTCAGCGTGATCGTGCTACCAGGCGAGTAGTTATCGACGGTGGCAATGAACTGCTCGGTCGAGGTGATCGCCTTGCCGTTGATCGCCGTGATCTGATCGCCCGCCTGGATGCCGGCGTGCTCCGCTGGCGAGCCATTGGAAACTGAGCCGACGGTCGCGCCACCAGTCGAGTTGCCGTTCAGTGAAACGCCGACGTAGGCGTGCTTGAGCGGGTGGCCGGCGATGATCGCGTTGGCGATCCGGGCGTCCTCGTTCGACGGGGTTGCGAAGCCCACCCCGGCGCTCGAGCCGGAGTTGGTCTGGATCTGATCATTGAGTCCGAGGACGTGGGCGTTTGCGTCGAGCAGCGGTCCGCCCGAGTTCCCGGGGTTGATCGCGGCGTCGGTCTGGATCGCACCGGCAATCGTGTAGTTGTTCGGCGCCATGATGCTGCGGCCGGTGGCGCTGACGATTCCGGCCGTCGTCGTCTCGGGGAGACTGAACGGGCTGCCGATCGCCACGACCGGATCGCCGACTTGCGCCTGCGAAGAGTCGGCAAACGCGATCGGGTGAAGCTCGGAGGCAGGCACGTTCACGCGGATCACCGCGACGTCGGTGGAGGAGTCGGTCCCCAGCACCTTGGCGGACGCCTTACGGCCATCCTGGAAGCGAACCGTCACCGAGTCCGCGCCCGAGACGACGTGCTCATCGGTGAGGATGTCGCCCTTGTTGTCGTACACGACACCGGCGCCTTCGCCCTCCGTCTGTTGCGAGCTTCCGCCGCCACCGAAGCCGAGGCCCCGGTTCTGGTTCTGCTGCGTGACGGTGATGTCCACCACGCCGGGACTGGCCGAGCGGTAGATCTGGTTGACGGTCATGCCGTGTCCGGCTGTCAACGAAGTGGGAATCGGTGACGCGCTGGAAGGCTGGACGACGGTCGTCGTGACCGAGTGAGTCGTGCTGCTGCCACTGGCTACTACCAGCGCGATGACTCCCCCTGCCACGGCGCCGCCGATCACTGGAATCAGACGGCTGAGGCGCTTCATGTCCGGTTTCTCTCCTGATCGACTTTGCTCGAATCTTGAGCTTCAGTACAGCAGCCGCCAGTGAGAAACCTTTGAGAGGCGAAGAAGAAGTGCGTAAGAGCTCAGTACACCGGCCCCGGCGGAGCCGACGGGGGCGCCGGAGCGGCGGCTCCGGGGGGATGTGCCGGCAACAACTCCCGCCCGTGCCACTCGTGAAACCTCGGGCGCACCCGCATGCCCGGCCCGATCCGGGTGCCGTTGATCTCATGAGCGAGCCGCTGCTTGAGCCGCCCGAGAATTTGCTGCTCTTGCGCGCTGGTGATCAGACGCTGAGCGAGCGCCTTGTCGAGTCGCGAGCGGACGGCCGTACTCATCGCCGCCTCGAGTCCGGGGATCGACTTGCTCCGGGCCTTCGCGAGCTGCGCCAGCGTCTTGCCAGCGCCCAGCTCATCTGCGAGCTGGGACTCGCTGACGCCCAGGTACTTCGCCGCCGCCGCCAGCCGGTTCGGGCCCGGAACTTGCAGCGGCCCACCCCGCCGATGTCCAAACCAGAACCTCTCCGGCGGCCCCGCCCCGGCTTGCTGCTCCCGCTGCTTGATCGCGTTCGCTTGCGCTGGCGTGAGCTTGCCCGCGGCTACCGCGGCTTGGAGCTGATCATCAAAGGCACCGCGCAGCGCCGCGCGGAGTTGTGCGGGGCTGACGTTCAGGCGCTTGGCGACGTCGCCCAGAAAGGCCTGGCGCGCGCCGGCGCCTGGCTCCTGGTTTGCCGCGTACGCTCCCCCGGCAAATGCTGCCGCGGCGAGCGCCGTGGTACCGATCGCGAGCTTGCGCCTGAGGTTCGTCTGCATAATGACTCCGGCAATTGGCCGGGCGGCCGGGGATCCCAGCACGCCCGTGGCCCGATCATCCCAGCGCTGTTTCAGAGAAGCATAAGAACGGGCGCCGCGCCGGGTTAGTCCTTCAGCTCCACGAAGTAGTCGAGTGCCGCTGGGTTGGCCAGCGACTCGCGGCTGGCAGCTTCCTCGGCAGGCACCCCCATCAGGATTCGCTTGACCGGGACCTCGAGCAGCTTGCCTGAGAGCGTCCGCGGCACCTCGGCGATCTGCCGGATGTCGTCGGGCACGTGGCGCGGGGAGCAGTCCTCGCGGATTCGAGCCCGGATCGACTTGATCAGATCGTCGTTCAGGTCGACCCCTTCGCGCATAACCACGAACAGCGGCATCCAGCCGTCCGTGCCCTCCCTGGGCAGGTCGACCACGAGCGCGTCGAGTATTTCCGGAACGGCAAGCACTGCCCGGTAGATCTCGCTGGTTCCCATCCGAATTCCACCGCGGTTGATCGTCGAGTCCGAGCGCCCGTAGATGATCGCGGTCCCCCGCGAGGTGATCTCGATCCAGTCGCCATGACGCCACACCCCCGGGTACTGCTCGAAGTAACTCTCGCGGTAGCGAGAGCCATCTTCATCGCCCCAGAAGAAGATCGGCATCGAAGGCATCGGCTGAGTGATCACGAGCTCGCCCATCTCGTCCACCAGTGGCTGGCCCGACGGATCCCAGGCCTCCACGGATGCCCCGAGTGAGCGTGCCTGCAGCTCGCCCAAGTACACCGGCAGCGTCGGTACCCCGCCCACGAATGCTGTGCACAGGTCGGTGCCGCCGGAGGTCGAGAACAGCCACGTCTTCTCGCCGAGCTCGTCGTAGATCCAGCGGAAGCCCTCCGGAGGCAGCGGCGACCCCGTCGACCCGACGGCCGACAGCGCGCTCAAATCGCGGCCCTCCCCGGGGGAGACAGAAGCCTTCATGCAACCGGCGATGAATGCCGCGCTCGTGCCAAAGCAGGTCATTTCCGTCTCGGCGGCGAGCTCCCACAGCGTTCCCAGATCCGGGTAGCCGGGGTTGCCGTCGAACAGCACGATCGAAGCGTCGCTCACCAGCACCCCGACCAGGAAGTTCCACATCATCCAACCGGTCGTCGTAAACCAGAAGAGTCGGTCTCCGGTCTGAGCGTCCAGATGCAGGTGTGTCTTCTTGATCTGCTCGAGCAGGATGCCGCCGGCGCCGTGAACAATCGGTTTCGGCAGCCCGGTCGTGCCCGAGCTGTACAGCACCCAGAGCGGATGGTCGAACGGGAGCTGGGCAAATTCCAGCGGATCCGATCCGAGGAATCCGTCCTCCCAGCCGGACTCGTCGAGGTATCCGAGCGTGGCGACACGCCGCAGCGATGGAATCGAGCCGGCGATCTCTTGCACGGCCGTCCGCCGGTCGTAGTCCTTGCCGCCGTAGCGATATCCATCGACGGCCAGCAGCACCTTGGGTTCGATCTGAGCGAACCGGTCGATCACGCTGCGGGCGCCGAACTCGGGTGCGGCGGAGGACCATACGGCGCCGATCGAGGAGCATGCGAGCAAAGCCGCGACCGTCTCGGGGATGTTCGGCATGTAGGCGGCGACGCGGTCCCCCGAGCGAACCCCGGCGGCGCGCAGACCCGTCGCGATCGCCGCCGCCTCTGAGCGCAACCGATCCCAGGTCCACTCGCCGAGCGGCCGCAGCTCTGACGCCGCCCGCAACGCCACGGCATTGGGATCTTTGTTGCGGAAGATGTGCTCCGCGTAACTGAGCTGGGCGCCCGGGAACCACTCAGCACCGGGCATCTGCTGATTGCCGAGCACTCTTTTTCCTGGCACCGCGAAGCGCACCTGAAAGAACTCGACGATCGAGCCCCAGAAGGCCTCGAGATCCTCCACCGACCACCGCCACAGCTCTTCATAGCTCTCGAACCGCAGGCCACGTGCATCGTCGAGCCACGCTTGGTACCGGGTCAGCTCCGCCCGCTCGATCCGATCCTCGGAAGGGGCCCACAACACCTCGGGCTCGCTCATAGGACGGCAGTATCGCGAAACGGGATAACGTTCGCCCGGTGACCGGGACCGAACGCTGACGGGGGCTCACGCGCCTGTCCTAGAGCGTGGCCGTCGCATCCCCATCCAACGTCCTGGCACCGTTCGCCGGAACCGTGATCGCGCTCGCCGAGGGTCCGGTCAGAGCTGGCGCCGCGGTGGTCGTACTCGAGGCGATGAAGATGGGGAGCAGCTGCTCGCTGTGATCGCGCAAACGCCCCCCGCTGTCAACGCCGAGCGACCGCGGCTGGGCATGCGCCGGGAGCTGGACGCGATCACCGATGCCGGCGAGCGCCAAGCGGCATTCGAGCAGGCGGTGGCCGCCGCCTATGAGCGCGGCAGTGCAGTCAAACGGCGGCGTACTTCGAGATCGATGACGTGATCGACCCGGCCGATACCCGCCGCTGGATCGCGACTCTGGTCGATGAGAGCTCAGGCAGGTGGTGGGAGCGCGCGGGCAAGAAGCGGCCCAATATCGACACCTGGTGAGCTCGTCAGGAGCCGCAGCGCTCGCACGATCCGCGCAGCAAGACATCGTGGCGCTCGACTCGCACGCCGAGGCGCTCGGAGACTTGGTCGATCGCGCGCTCGAGCCCCGAGTCATGGAAGGCCACCAGGCAGCCGCACTCCTCGCAGACGAGGTGGTGGTGATGGTGGCCGCTGGGATGGATCGTCTCGAAGCGCGCTTGCCCGGGCCCGACGGCGACGCGCTCGGCTAGGCCGTGCTCGATCAGCAGCTCCAGCACGCGATAGATGCTCGCCCGTCCGGTGGCGCGTCCTCGCCCGCGTAGCGCGTCCTCGATTTCGACCGCGCTCACAGCGCACGGCTGCTCAGCGAGGAGCTGGATGATCCGCTCGCGCGCGCCACCCCGCTTGAGTCCCGCTCGGGCAAGTACCGCATGAGCGTGCTCGCTCCAGCTGCCGCTGTCGGTCGATGCCATGACCGTCCGAAGCTTAGCGCCGAACCGTTCAGCGAGATTGAGACTCAGTCTCACCTATTTGGTAGGTTTTCCCGGTGAAGCCGACGCACTTCGCACCGCTGCTGCTCGCGGTCGCGAGCCTCCTGACGGGCTGCGGCGCGACGGCCACGGGTACCGGTAGCGGTGGCCTCCAGGTCATCGCCGCGGAGAACTTCTGGGGCAGCATCGCGACCCAGCTCGCCGGCTCGGAGGCGACGGTCCAGAGCATCATCGTCAACCCCGCCCAAGACCCTCACTCCTACGAGCCGACGGCAGCTGACGCGCGCACCCTGGCCAGCGCTCGGCTCGCGATCGTCAACGGACTCGGCTACGACCCGTGGGCCGCGAAGCTGCTGGCCGCCGACCCGGCGTCCGGGCGGGTGGTGCTGACGGTCGGCGACCTGCTCGGTCTGCGCGAGGGCGATAACCCGCATCGCTGGTATGACCCCGCCGACGTCGAACTGGTCGCGAACGCGATCACCGCCAAGCTGAAGCGACTAGACCCCAAACAAGCGTCCTACTTCGACCATCGGCGCGCGGCCTTCGAGCACCAAGGCCTCGCGGGCTACCACCAGGCGATTGCCGCCATCAGAAGGCGCTACGCCGGTGGCCCGGTTGGCGCCTCGGAGAGCATCTTCGCCTTGCAGGCGCCGGCACTTGGGCTGCACCTCCTGACCCCAGACAGTTTCATGAAGGCAATCAGCGAGGGAACCGACGTGACCGCGCAGGACACGGCGATCGTCGAGCGCCAGCTCACCGACCACCAGATCAAGGTGTGGATCTACAACTCCCAGAACGCGACGCCCGCGATCCAGGATCTCAACTCGCTCGCGCGGCGGCAGGGATCCCGATCGCCACCGTCTCCGAGACGCTATCCCCCGCCCGGGACAGCTTCGAGCAATGGCAGCTCGTCCAGCTCCAAGGCATTCAGCGGGCGCTTCACCAGGCGACCGGACGATGACGCTCTCCACAGTGCCACCATCGGGATCCGCGGCGATCGAGCTCACAGATGCCGCGGTCAGCCTCGGTGGCAAGGTCATCTTCAGCAGCGTGACGCTGACGGTCGCGCGAGGCGAGTTTCTGGCGGTGCTCGGCCCCAACGGCGCCGGAAAGTCGACCCTGATGAAGGCGATCCTCGGACTCGTACCGCTCGGCGCCGGCTCGGCGCGCGTGCTCGACCGCGCTCCCGCCCAGGCGCGCACCGAGATCGGGTACCTCCCCCAGCGGCACGGCTTCGACTCGGCAACCCGGATCCGGGGGATCGATCTCGTTCGCCTCGGGCTCGACGGAGCACGCTGGGGCCTTCCCACCCCGGTGACGCGCCGAGCCCGGGAGCGCAGGCGAGCCGAGAGCGAACGGATCGACGAGGTGATCGAACTCGTCGGGGCGGCCAAATACGCTCGGCGCGCGCTCGGCGCGCTCTCTGGTGGCGAGCAGCAGCGAGGACCGGGTGATCTACCTCGCGGGCGGCCGGGCGCTGGCGGGCACGGTCGACGAGGTGATCACGGCGCCGAAGCTCAGCGCCCTGTACGGCTCCTCGATAGAGGTCCTGCGAACCAGCGACGGCCGCTTGGTCGTAGTCGGGGCACCGGAGGCGCCTCACCACCACGGCGACCGCCACGAAGCAGCGTGAACCCCTCGCTGTCGCTCGATCTGATCACCGACCTGCGCGAGCTGTTCGCCTACCAGTTCATGGTGAACGCGCTCGAGGCGGGCACGATCGTCGCGGTCCTGGCTGGAGTCGTCGGCTGGTACATGGTCCTACGCCGACAGACATTCGCCGGCCACACCCTGTCGGTGATGGCGTTCCCGGGCGCGACGGGAGCGGCGCTGGCGGGACTCCCGACGGCGCTCGGCTACTACCTCGCGTGCGGCGCGGCGGCGCTCGCGATCGGCGCAACCGGCTCCTCGCGCTCGCGCTCCCCCGGTGCGCGTGCTCGACGTCGGGTTTCTGCTGCTTCTGGGCCTGGCGGTCGCGGCCACCAGCCAGATCACCGGGGTGCTGCTGGTGTTCGCACTCCTGGTCGCACCTGCCGCTGGTGCCCAGCTGATCACCATGCGGCCACTCGCCGGGCTTGTGCTGAGCGTCGCCTTCGCGCTCCTGATCGCCTGGCGGGGGCTCGGAGTCGCTTACTTCTCGATCTATCCGGTCGGCTTCTTCACGACGACGTTCGCGTTCGGGTTGTATCTGATCGTGCGGCTGACCCGGGCGGCGCTCACCAGCTTCAGGCGCCGCTGATGTTCGCCCACGACTTCGTGCGCAATGCCTACCTCGCCGGGACCTTCATTTCACTGGCCTGCGGCATCGTCGGATGGTTCGTCGTCCTGATCGGCACGGCGTTCGCCTGGATCCTCGGAATCGGTGTCTTCTTGCTCGCGCTGCTCGCGGTCAGCGCCGCCGGCGGCAACGGGATCGCGGGAGTCAACACGCTGTTCGGATCGATCTACGAACTCACCCCCGGAGCCGCACAACTGGCGGCGGCGATCGCGTTGGTCGTGACCGCGGGCGTAGCGGTCGCTGCTCGACCGCTGTTGCTCTGCACCCTCGACGCCGAACTGGCTGCCGTCCGCGGGATTCCGGTGCGGGTGCTCGGCATCCTGTTCCTGCTCGCGCTGGCGATCGTCACCGCCCAGAGCACGCAGGCGGTCGGGGCGCTGCTGCTGCTCGGATTGCTGGCGGCACCGGCGGGCGCCGCGCACGCCTCTGCGCGCGACCTTACCTCGGCATGGCCCTGTCAGGAGGACTGGCGGTGGCCGCGATGTGGGGCGGGCTGGCGCTCAGCTATGTCGTGCCTTCGCTACCACCGAGCAGCGCCGTCATCGGTCTCGCCGCCGGCGCCTGCGGGCTCTCAGCTCTGGCCGCGCACCAGCGGGGCGGGACACAGAGGTGAGATGGCCCGAGGTACCGGCGAGCGGCGTCGGATGGGAGTCGTGTTCCAGGCCGCCGCCGGTGCCTCGGATTTGCGGGGCGCTTTCCCGCTGAGCGACGAGGCGCACATTCGTCGCCGTCGTTCGGCGTGCTCGGAGGCGTCGGTGACTGGAACGCGGTGCAGGAAACCCTCGTCCCTTCCTCCAGTGCCTCCATCATGCGGCGCCGAAGCGAGATTATCGGCAGTCTAAGAATCAGGCGTAAGGTCTCCGTAAGCCACCCGGCTGTGTCGGCCGCCCGCCTGATCGGGGCATCGAGACGGTGGGCACGTGCGCTCAGGCCCTCGGCGACGGACTCCCGGTTCGGGCCGGGAACAGCAACCTCTGGCAGGGACGACTCGCGGACTGGAACTTGGGGTTGGAGCGGATGCTTGCGGGAAACACCGGACCGTGGCCGGAGAAGTTGGGATTGGGCAGGCTGTAACCGTGCTGGCGCACGCAGGTGACGTACTTCTGGATCGCGTGATGAGAGATGCGCGGAAAGCGCCCCCTCTGCCCGAAGTTCGCCCCGCAGGCCTTGAATGCGGCCTGAAGCTTGGGGTTCGGTGCGCCACCGCCGAAGAATCGAGGGCCGCCCGCCCCTGTCCCTGCGCCTCCCGACGGAGGGCGGCGACGGAACTCTCCAGGACGCGAGGGGAGGTTGACGCCGTGACTGCGCAGGCAGGCGATCAGCGCCGCCCGCCTCGCGGTTGTAGAACCGCTCGACGACGCCGCTACGGATGAGCTGGTGGTGCTCGAGCTGCTGGAGCTGGTCCCGCATGCCGCGATGCCGCAGCCGGTGACAAGCACAGCGAGTGCCAGCGGCGCTCGCCATCTGGCGATTTCGAAGATCTTCATCGTCTGGTCCTTTCGGTATTCCTCAGGTCGTTCATCAGCCGCCGCTTCCGGAGCCGAACAGAGAGTTGACGGCGGAGCCGGAGCCGCCGGAGCCGCCGGAGCTGGAGCTCGCGCTGCTGGCGCCCGAGTCGCTGACCGACGTCGCGCTCATCGCGCCGCTCGAGTTCAGGCCGCGGATGACGACGGTGTCGCCGGGACGGACCGCTGACTTGCCAACAGTGACGCTCTTCGTGATCTTGGTCGCGCGAGAGAGCTTGACCTTGAGCGTGTTGCCTGAGGTTTCGGTGACGTAGAGGGCGTTGCCACTTATGCTGCTGACGGTCCCGAATGACGCATTCCCACCGGCCCCGAACCCGGCCGCGGCGCCCGTCCGGAAGCCGCCCGCACCGGACAGGGCCGCGGCCCCTGTCCGAGAGCCCACGCCCGCGGCAGCGGTCCGTGCGTTCGCACTGAGCGCCGACGACCGAGCGCTGGTTGAAGAGCTGCTGAGCTGGCTCTTCTCGACGCGAACGCCCGCGTAGAAGCCGATTGCGCCAACGATTAGCGCGACGAGGGCTGCGCTGCGACGGTTGAAGTACTGGCGACGGGGACGACCCGGTAGCGGCTCGTTGACGTCATCGTCCGGGTAGCCGTCCCAATCCTCCTTGGGGCTGTCATAGGGGATTGCGTTCATGTTCGTTCCTGTCGTGGGTTGGGTGGTAATCGGTCCTCACTCGAAGCGCAGCGCCTCGATCGGCCGCATCGAAGCGGCGCGACCGGCGGGGTAGGTGCCGAAGAACAATCCGATCAGGACAGCCGCACCGAAAGCGAGGCCGATCGAGTAGGGCGCGATCGCGGGCTGTACGCCGGCGATCTTGAACTGGCTGCCGAAAATCCCCGCCACAACACCCGCGACGCCACCGAAGAACGAAACCAGTACCGCTTCGAAGAGGAACTGGATCAGGATGTCCCGGCGGCGCGCGCCGACCGCTTTGCGAATCCCGATCTCGCGGGTGCGTTCGGTGACCGAGACGAGCATGATGTTCATCACGCCGATCCCGCCGACGAGTAGCGAGATCGCGGCCACTTCGCCGAGCAGCGTTGTGAAGACTTTGCTGCTGGAGGCCGAGGTCTGCAGGATTGAACTCTGGTTGATCACGTTGAAGTTGCTCGACGAAGCGGAGCCGGGAGTCGGTGGATCGACCCGGCCCAGGATGTCGGTGACCTCCGTTTGCGCCGCGTTCAGCTGCTGCCGTGACTTGGCCTGGACAACGATCTGGTTGATGCTGGCGTAGCCGGTCATCGTGTCCTGTACGGCGCTCAGCGGAGCAATCCCGACGTCATCCTGGTTCGAGGTACCGTTGGATCCCTTCGACGCGGTGACGCCGATGATCTCGTAGTTCGTGCCGTTGACCTGGACCGTGTCGCCCACTGGATCCTGCCCCCCGAACAGCTCGCTGACGACCGTCGGACCAACCACCAGTACCCGACTGTGATCGCGCTCCTCCGCGCTCGTGAACCACGAACCCTCGGCCATCGTGTAGCTCCGGGCCTGCTCGTAGCTCGGGGTCGTGCCGACGAACGAAGACGGCGTATACGTGGTGTCGTTGGAGGTGAGTGTCACGCCGTTGGCGCTCACGACCGGCGACACACTCGCGACGTCGGGGGCCTCAAACTTGTCTTGCAGCGCATTGGCATCTGCGAGCGTCAGTTCGGTGCTGCTGGTGGAGGCGCGACGAAGGCCCCCAAGCGTGGGCGTAGTGCTCACCAGCAGCACGTTGCTACCGAGCGCGTCGATCTGCTTCTCGACCGTGTTGGATGAGCCGGTGCCGACGGCGATCAGCACGATCACCGAGCCAACGCCGATCATCAGCCCGAGGATCGTCAAGCCGGTGCGCAGCTTGTTGGCGATCAAGCCTCCGAACGCCACCCGGACTGTCTCGATCACCGGACGAGCTCCGTAGACTCGGGGCGCTCGTCGGTGACGATCCTCCCGTCGCTGAGCCGGATCACCCGGCGGGCGTGAGCAGCTACGTCCTGCTCATGGGTGATCAAGATGATCGTCCGCCCCTGGTCGCTGAGCCGGCGGAAGATGCCCATCACCTCAGCGGAGGAAACAGTGTCCAGAGCGCCCGTCGGCTCATCGGCGAGGACCATCGCCGGGTTGGTCACCAGCGCCCGCGCGATCGCGACGCGCTGTTGCTGACCACCCGACAGCTCGGAGGGAAAGTGGTCGACCCGCTGCGAAAGCCCCACCTCGCGGAGCGCAGCCAGCGCCCGCTGGTGGCGAGCGGCTCGGTGCAGACCGGCGTAGGCCAGCGGCAACTCGACGTTTGCCAGCGCCCGCGTGCGCGGGATCAAGTTGAAGCTCTGAAACACGAAGCCGATGTCGCGGTTGCGCACGTCCGCGAGCGCGTCCTCGTCGATCCCGCGAACGTCAAGGCCGTTCAGCCGGTAGCTGCCGCTGGTGGCGTGATCGAGGCATCCGACAATGTTCATCAGCGTCGTCTTGCCGCTCCCCGAGGCGCCGATAATCGCGACGTACTCGCCGCGCTCGACACGCAAGCTGACGCCGCGGAGTGCGTGCACAGCGATATCCCCCACTCGATAGGTCTTGCGTAGGTCATGCAGATCGATCACCGGCACGTTGGTGCGACGAGCCCGGCGCGCAGTCGGGCTGGCGACCGGCGTCTGCCCCGTCTTGCGTGTCTGGAGCATTCGCTGCGCCCGCATCACAGCGGCGCGCTGGGATCGACCGACCCGGCCGCGCATCAGGGCGCACCCCCGGCACCGCGGAGGAACGCACCTCCGCCGCCGCCGGCGCCAAACCCGCCGCCCCCGAACCGGCCGCCACCCAGCGTTCCGCTCGAGCCGCTGGTGTTACTCGCGCCCGAGCCGAGCGACGGCAGCGTGATCGTCAAGACCAGCTGCTCACCCGCCTTTAGGCCACTGATGATCTGCGTCCGGCTGGCTCCCCTCAGCCCGACGACGACCTGCTGCGGCACCGTCTTGCCGTTGCGCAACACCTTGACCGTGCCCAGCGAGCCGCTGTCGCTCACCGCTTGGTTGGGCACCGTAACGCCTTGCGCCTGGCCGACGGTCACCGACGCCGACGCGCTCATCCCGGGCTTTACCCGCGAATCGGTCTGATCGAGGGTCAACGTGGCGTCATACGACACGACCCCACTGCTCGTCGTCCCGACTGCGGAGATCGCACTCACGTGCGAGGCGAGCTCGACCCCGTTCAGGGCATCCATCGTGATCGTCGCCGGCTGACCGACCTTGACCTTGCTGATATCAGACTCGCTGAACGCGACCGTCATCGTCAGGGAGCTCGTGTTGACGATCTCCGCGAACCCCGAGCTCGAGCCGTTCGACGAACCGCTCGATGACGAGGACCCGTTCGAGCCGCCGAGGCTGCCCGCGGTCGCGCTCCCACCTGCGGTAGCGTTGGCGTTACTCGAGGACGTGCCCGACGACGAGCCGCTGCCCGACGCGGTGGACGTTGAGCCTGCGGATACCGTGTCGCCGGGCGAGAGGCTTGCGAGCGAGACGATTGTGCCGCTCGTCGGCGCTGTGAGCTTGGTGTTTGCCAGCGCGGTCTCGGCGTTCTGCACGCTCGCCTGGGCGCCGTAGACCGCAGCCTGCGCTGAGGCGATGCTCGCCGGTGAAGGCGTCGTGGTCGTGGTCGTGCTCGTGGCTGTGCGGATCCCTCCGCTCGCACTGCTTCCCGCAGCTCGTGCTGTGGGCGAGCCGAGGGTGCGAGTGGTGCTCGGTCGCGATGGAGTCCCGGTCGGCGTGCTCGTCGTTGGCGTCGTGATGCTCGGCCTGGTCGTCGTCGCCCCGGTTCTCGTCGAGGTGGTCGAGGTTGTGGTCGGCGTGGTGGTGGTGGTGTCGTTGGTCGTGCCGGTTTGAGGAGTGTCTGAGACGTACTCCGCTGATCCCGAGACCGGCGTGAAGCTCGCGCTCGTCGCGGCAGTGCCTGTGCTCGTGGCACTCGAGTTCGATCCCGTCCCCGAGGTCGCGCCAGCCCCCGAAGCCGAGCCAGCCGTTCCGTTCTCGACGGCCGTCAGCTGGTCCTCCGCGGCGGTGAGGTTCTTTTCGGCCTGGTCCAGTGAGAGCTGCGCGACCGTCGGGTCAAGCGAGGCCACCAGCTGGCCTTCGTTGACATGCTGACCAACCGAGACGTAGACGCCGGTCAGCGTCCCACCGGTCCGGAAGTTGGCGTTGACGTCCGCGCCCGCCTGCACGTTCCCGCTGCCCGAGACGGTCGATTGGACAACGCCCGTCTCCGCGGTGACGATCTCCCGCGACGTGCGAGCTGAGTTGCTTGGCGGTCCAACCTCGATGACCGCCAACGCGGCCACGGCCACCGCAGCCAGCGCCAGCGCGTAGAGGTACCAGGCCCTACCGGGCCGATCCGGACGCGGGCTCCCGGGCTCCCGTCCGATAGCCCTCGATCGTGGCGGCGCTTGGGTTGCAGGTCCTCCTGGTTCCGCTAGACGATCAGACACGGCGCCGCGACCAACACGAGCTCCGGCGCGAGCACGGTACCGGTCGGAGCCCCGTGCCACGCGCCAGACCAACCTTCCTCACTGCGGAGGACCTGCGAGGGGCAGGGTTGTGATCGGGAGCACGGCTCATTGCCGACCGAGAATCTTCCGCCGTTTGTTGTAACGAGCCGCCTGTCAGCTCTGCATAAGCGCTCTTGCCGTTGGCTTAGACATGCTGATCGCGGGCACAGAGATCGCGGGGAGCTCCACCTGCACTGCGAGTCCGCCGGCACCGGGCGCGGTGATCTGCATCTTGCCGTCATGCGCGTCGACCACCGAGCTCACGATCGAGAGGCCGAGCCCGAGACCGGCAAGTGAGCGGTCCAGCCGACGGAACGGCTCGCTAAGGCTCCTCGCGTCGGCCGGGTCGATCCGCGGCCCGCCGTTCCCGACGATCAGGTACGCACGGCCATCCAGTGCGTGCGTCGAGACGTTCAGGAAGCCACCGCGGACGTTGTGACGGATCCCGTTGTCGATCAGGTTCGCGATCATCCGCTCGAGCAGGCCTGGCTCTCCTCGCGTCCACGCCGGCTCGAGCTCGTCGCGGACCCGAACGCCAGCCTCCTCGGAGCGCGCGTGCAGATCGGTGATGCAGAAAGCCGCCATCGCGGCGAGATCGACCGGCTCTCCGCCTCCCGTGGCCGCCTCGCTGCGAGCGAGCATCAGCAGGCTTTCGATCAGCCGCTCGCAGCGGTCTACCGTCTCGCGTACCGCCTCGCCCATCCTTCGTAACTCGGCGATGTCGGCGTCCGGATCCGCGAGCGCCACGTCGACTTCGGTACGCATGATCGCCAGCGGCGTGCGGAGCTCGTGGGAGGCGTTGGCGACGAAGTGACGCTGGCTGGCGAACGCGGAATGCAGGCGCTCGAGCATCCCGTCAAATGTGTCCGCCAGCTCCTTGAGCTCGTCGGCTGGCCCGACCAGCGCAATCCGCTCGCCGAGGTTCTCGCCGGACACACGCCGCGCGGTCGCGGTGATCTGGCGCAATGGACGCAGCGCCCGTCCGGCGAGCAGCCAGCCTGCGGCAACGGAGATCATCGTCATCACCCCGAGCGCCAGCAGGTACTCGACCAGCAGCCTGTGGAGTGCATCGCTGCGAAGCTGCGCCAGCGCCGCGCTCGCCACCCGCGCCTCGGGAGATCCGGGGTCGAAACCCAGACGACCGAAGAACGGCGGACCGGACGGCGCGGGAAGTCCCAGCTTCCTCAGCTCAGCGCCGATGTTCCTGTGCACGTCGAGGTTGTGGTGTACCAGGGCATATCCGATCGTCAGCAACACCGCCCCGGTGATCAGGAACATGAGGCCGTAGAGCACCGTCAGGCGCAGCCGGATAGTGGGCGCAGGCCCCTCGAGCTTTGGCCGGGGCAGACGGATCGGCATCACACCATCCGGTAGCCGACGCCAATCACGGTCTCCACGACCGGGGGGTCGCCGAGCTTGCGCCGCAGGGTCATGATCGTCATCCGTACGACGTTCGTGAACGGATCGGTGTGCTCGTCCCACACCCGCTCGAGCAGCTCTTCGGCCGACACCGTGGCGCCGTCCGCGCTCATCAGCACCTCGAGTACGCCGAACTCCTTTCGGGCAAGCTCGATCAGCGTTCCGTCGCGTCCGAGCCGGCGCCGAGCGGGATCTAGCTCCAGATCGCGATGACGAAGGACCGGCGGTCGGCTCGGCGCGGAGCGACGCGCGAGCGCCCGAATCCGAGCCACGAGCTCCGCGAACCGGAACGGCTTCGCCAGGTAGTCATCCGCGCCTAGCGCAAGTCCCTCGACCACGTCCTCCAGCGCGCCCGCGGCCGTCAGCATCAGGATCCCCGTCTCTGGCCGTTCCCCGCGTACCTGCCGACACACCTCGTCCCCGTGGATCCCAGGAAGATCGCGATCAAGCACAAGCACGTCGTAGCGGATCACGCGGGCCTTCAGCAGTGCGTCGGGTCCATCCGGCGCCAGATCGACCGCCATCCCTTCCCGGCGCAGCCCGCGGGCGATCGCATCCGCCAGACGACGCTCGTCTTCTGCGATCAACACGCGCACTGCGGCCAGCATGACGCGCGCAAGATAAGAACTCCGTAAGAGCCCGCGCCGAACCGGCGCGGATCACTCGGCTGCTGCCTCCCGTCGTAGCACATCCCATGCCCGTCGCACGTCATCCTCGGTCGTGCTCATCTGCCCGATCGCCAGTCGCAGCACGTAGCGCCCGTTCAGCACCGCTTGCGAGATGAACATCTCGCCGCTGGCATTGACGCGCTCGAGCAGCGCGCGATTGCGCTCGTCAGACCCAGAAAGCCGGAAGCACACGACCGAGAATTCCCGGCGCGCGCACAGCTCCCAGCCGGGCTCGGCATCGACCCACTGCTCGAACTTGGCCGCCAGCTCCACTCCGCTGCGGATGTGGGCCTGCAGCCCGGAGCGCCCGACGCAGCGCAGCATGGCCCACAGCTTCAGCGCTCGGAAGCGGCGCCCGAGCGCGGGCCCGTACTCGCTGAGCGACAGCGCGTCCTCGGCGTCGGGTGTGCGCAGGAACTCGGGAATCATGCTGAACGCGCTCCGAAAGTCATCCGGGTGGCGCGTCCACAGCAGCGAGCAGTCCATCGGCGTCAGCATCCATTTGTGCGCGTTGACGACCAGCGAGTCAGCGCGATCGACCCCGGCAAACGCCCAGCGAAACTCCGGGCACACCATCGCCGCGCCGGCGTACGCCGCGTCGACGTGCAGCCATGTGCCGGCCGGTTGGCAGGCATCGGCGATCGCCGGGACCGGATCCACCGACGTAGTCGCAGTCGTGCCGACTGTCGCAATCACCACCGCGGCTTCGCCGAGGTCCCCGAGCTGCTCGGGCACGAGCCGGAACTGCTCGTCGCAGGGCACCTTGCGCAGCCTCATACCGAGCATCCTCGCCGCTTTGTCGGCGGCCGAGTGAGCGTGCTCCGAAGTTACGATCAGATCCCGGCCGGTCACCTCGCGGGCCGTAATGATCGCGCTCAGCGTCGAAGTCGAGGCGGTGTCCTCGATGTGACCGTGCCAGCCCCGCGAAAGCCCGAGCAACTCGGCGGTCCAGTCGAGCACCAACCCTTCGAGCTCCGTCGCCGCGGGCGCCGTCCGCCACAGGAACGCGACCGAGTTCAACGTCGCCGCCAGCATCTCGGCGAGGATCGCCGGCTCGCACGCGCTGGTGGCGAAATAAGCGAAGTAGCGCGGATGCTGCCAGTGGGTAACTCCCGGCAGCAGCACTTCATCGAGGTCGCGGAGGACATTCGCGAACGGCTCCGGCTGCTCCGGCGCGCTCTGCGGCAGGCGGGCGCGAACCTCGCCGGGCTTGACCTGCGCGAGCACCGGCAGCTCGCCAACGCGCTCCAGATAGCTTGCCGCCCAGTCGAGCGCCGCGTGACCGTCCGAGCGCAGATCGGTCACGCCAGCTCGTCCGCATATGGCGTCGGCGGCGCCCCCATCTCCGCGGCTGTCCATTTCACAGGCATCAGTCGAGCACTCCGAAGCGGATTTTCGCCTGCCGCAGGCGCTCGGTCAGCCGCTCTCCCATCGCCACCGCGGGCGTTAGCTGACCGGCGCACTCCGGCAGCTCGTCGTAGGCCAGACACAGCGCCGACTCCGCCAGCATCTTCGAGGTCTCTTCGTAACCGGGGTCGCCGCCCGAGACCTCGGTCACGACTCGCGTGCCGCCGCCCTCCCCCGCCAACCGGACACGAAACCACCCCTTCTGGCGCTGCTCGGGGGACGGTCCCTCCCCCGGGCCCTTGAGCTTCAGCAGCGCCTGGCGGGTGGGCGGTAGCTGGGCGAGCGCAATCGCTGCGCCGGCGCCGGCGGTCAAACCGATCAGTACCGACAACTGTTTGGCGACCAGGTAGTGGCTGTAGCTGAAGTCGGGGCCGTAGCGGTCGAGCGCCCGGGCCGAGCGCAAGACGGTCTGAGGGTCGATCGTCGGAAATGGGAGCACCCATCCGCCGGCCACTTGGTCGCGGTGGGGCTTGCCGGGCGATCCCTTCACGCGTCGCCCCTCCGGACGGCGCTCGCGCTGCCGGCGCTCGCGCGCTGCCTGCGCGCCCTGGCGCAACCTCCCCATGGCGTTGATGGCGGAGTGATACGTCCCGCCTGAGAAGGTGCCCTTCGCCTGCACGAATCCGTCGATATGAATCGGTACGTTCTCCGGAAGCTGCTGAACCGTGAACAGGGCGCCGAGGTCGTAGGGGATCGAGTCAAAGCCGCACGAGTGGACGATCCGTGCGCCGGTCTCCTGCGCCTGCTCGTGATACCGCAGCCACATCCGGTCGACGAACTCCGGCTCGCCGGTCAGATCCACGTAATCGGTTCCGGCGGCCGCACAGGCCGCGACCAGCGGCTCGCCGTACAGGAGGTACGGGCCGACCGTGGTGATCATCACCTTCGTCGACTCCGCGACGGCCCGGATTGAGGCCGGGTCGTCCACGTCTGCCTCGAGCAGCTTCAGATCGGCGAAGGCTGAGTTGATCACCGCCAATTGGCTGCGGAGCTGCTCGAGCTTGGCGCGGGAGCGTCCGGCCAGCGCCACGCGCGCTCCGGTGGGAGCGTGCCGCGCGAGGTACCCGGCGGTCAGCGTCCCCGTGAATCCGGTGGCCCCGAACACGACCACTTCGTGCTCGCGATCAGCCATCCGCTGCGCTCACCTCGCGCGCTAGCCTCATCGCCTCCTCGAGTCCGATCCCGGCCTTCGCCGCCAGCCAGCAGGCCACCGGGGCCGCGACCCGCTCGGAGGAGTGTGCCGCCTCCCCAGCGAGATCGAGAACCGCCGTGAACTCATCGGTGCTGGGCGCTGAGGTGCCGAGCTTATTGGCGTAAACATCAAGCCACTGGCGTGCGTTCATGGTGCGGACCCTACGCTAACTCAAGACCGGGCTCCGTCACCACAGCCTCCGCTGGCGCGACCTTGGTGCCGGGGCGCCGGACCGCAATCGCCATGGTCGGGAAAATCAGCACCGACAGGACGCCTGCCGTCACGAGCACCACCGCCGTCGTCTCGCGCATCTGACCCTGCTCGACTCCCAAGCTCGTGATCGCTCGATGAAGAAGAACGGGATCAGGAAGCCGAACCCGACCGCGTCCAGCTTCGATTCGAACCGGTGCGAGGTGCGGCAGTGGAGAACGTACCGAACCATCAGCCCGGGCGCGAACGCCCCGAGGATCACGTCCAGTCCGAGCGAGTCTGCGAGTACGACGAGCGCAAACACCAGCACGACAGTGAGCCGCACGGGGACCTGGCCGCTGGTGTCGAGACTCTTGTCGAGGTAGCCCTTCGCTCGGCCAACGGCACCGCTCGAGACCAGAGCCGCGATGATCGTCAGGGCAATGAACGCAGCCAGCACGGCCGCCTGCGAGAGCTTGGAGGAATTGGCGCTCAGCAACAGCGTCACCATCAGTACCGGTCCGAGCTCGCCGACCGCCCCAGCGGCGAGCATCGAAGGTCCGACCCGCCCCCTGAGCTGGTCTAGGTCCCGGAGCACCGGCAGGATCGTGCCGATCGCCGAGCCCGAGCGTCCCCATGATCTGTAGTGCTCCGTCCACGTGAGCGGCACGTGTCAACGATCACGTTAGTCGGGCCATCCTAACCCGGTTGCGCCGTCGCTGAGCAGGATCCCCAGCGAAGCTCCACGGAAGCTCGTGGCGCACCTGACATCATGCCCGCTCGCAAAGCGCAACTGAAAGGCAACGAGATGACAGTCCTCGATGGCAAGGTCGCGATCGTCACCGGTTCCGCCCGCGGTATTGGCCGCGCGACCGCGGAGCTGCTCTCAGCGCAGGGCGCCAAGGTGCTGATCAACGACCTCGACGGCGACGTCGCCGAGCAGACCGCCGGCGAGATCGCCGGCGAGACGATCGTGTTCGCCGGCGACCTGACCAAACCGGGCGTTCCCGACAAGCTCGTCCAGAAGGTGATCGACGAATGGGGCCAAGTGGACATCCTCGTCAACAACGCCGGCTACACGATGGACGCTCCGATCCACAAGATGAGCGACGAGTGGTTCCAGCGGATGCTCGATATACACTCGATCGTCCCGTTCCGCCTGTGTCGCGCGGTCGCCCCCCACATGCGCGAGCCCGCCAAGCGGGAGCGGGAAGAAGGCCGCGAAGTGTTCCGCAAGATCGTCAATACGTCCTCGATCTCGGGCACGATGGGCAATGCCGGCCAGGCCAACTACTCCTCGGGCAAGGCGGCCGTCGTCGGCCTCACCAGGACGCTCGCCAAGGAGTGGGGCCAGTTCAAGATCAACGTCAACGCGGTCGCGTTCGGCTGGATCGAGACCCGTCTCACCGCCCCCAAAGAAGAGACCAACACGATGGAGATCGGCGGTGAGACGGTCCAGCTCGGGATCCCGGAGCAGCTGCGCCACGCAGCACCGATGTTGGTCCCGCTCGGGCGTTCCGGCACGCCCGAGGAGGCGGCCGGTGGCGTCTTCTTCCTCTGCTCGCCGTGGTCCAACTACGTTCATGGGCAGGTGCTGAGCATCACTGGCGGCCAGCTCGGTGGGATGACGACCTAGCCACACAGTGATTCGCCACGCTGATCCCCAGCGCGACGCTCTCGCCTGCGCCGCCGTGTACGCGCCGTACGTGGTGGAAGGAGTGGCGTCGCTCGAGGAGTCCGCGCCCGACGAGCGAGAGATGGCCGCACGCATCAAGCGCATCTCCCGCACGCATTCGTGGCTCGTGGCCGAAGTCGATGGGGCGATCGCCGGCTACGCCTACAGCTCTCCGCACCACGTCCGGGCTGCCTATCGCTGGGCGACGGACGTGACCGTATATCTCGACGCCGCCCACCACCGGCGGGGCATCGGGCGGGCCCTGTACGCAGCCCTGTTCGGGCTGCTCGTCGGCCAGGGCTACTACGTGGCCTGCGCCGGAGTCACGCTTCCCAACGTGGCGAGCGTCGCCCTGCACGAGTCGATCGGCTTCGTGCCGGTCGGCGTCTACCGCGGGGTCGCCTTCAAGCACGGGCAATGGTGGGACGTCGGCTGGTGGCAGCTACAGCTGCGCGAGCCGGGGGCCGCAGGCGGGGGGCCGCGGGCGCGGCGCGGGCCGGGGGCCGCGGGGCGCGGGCCGGCGGAGCCGAGCCCACCGCTACGGCTCGCCTCCGAATGAGGGTGGTAGATAAGTGGCCAGATTGGCGACGGATATCCCACCCTCCCGTGGAGGGGCGTGCGGGACCGCCGGCGCCTAGCCGGAAGTTTTTGAGGCGGGATTCAACATCTCAACCGTGAAAACTTCCGCCTAGCGGCGAGCGTCCTCGTCCAGCAGTAGCGCCAGCGTCGGGCAGGCGTCGGCCGCCCGACGGGCAAGGCCGAGCAGCTCGGGGGGCACCTCTGTCTCGTCGATGATCGGGTAGCCCCAGTCGTCGAGGCGGATCAGCTCGGGTAGCAGCTCGGCGCACAGGCCGTGCGCCTCGCACATGATCGGGTTGACCCGTAGCCGCGCGCTCACGGCACCACCGCCCGACGACGAGCCGACCGCCGCGGAGGCCCGCTTCCGAGCGGCAACCCCGCCGGCATCGCCCCGCACCGCTCCTGGCGATGCCACTCGATCTCCGGTTCGAAGACGGCCAACGCGCTCTCTACGAAACGAGCGGCGCCGTCGGGATGGTGGCAAGCGCCCCGACCGCGAACCTCCGCGGTCCACCGAAGTACCCGATCTAGCTCGCTCCCGTGGGCGACGCCGTCCGCCAGCGCCGCCACCGAGTCCGCGATCGCCCGCAGGCCATATACGCACGGCCCGCACTGACCCGCCGATTGGGCTGCCAGGTAATCGACCACCCGCGCGCTTTCGTGCAGGCCGCACGCGCTCTCTCCGAGCGCGATCAACACGCCGGAGCCGAGCGAGCAGCCGACCGACCGCAGATCCTCGCGGGCCAATCGCAGCCGAAAGGCGCGCGAGGGTTCCACCCATGTGCCGAAATAGCCGCCGACGAGCAGCGCCTGCAGCGGCTCGGTCGAGCCGCCGGCCGCCGCCAGTAGGTCAGTCATCGGCGTTCCGAATGCCAGCTCGTACACGCCCGGCGAGGCGACCGCACCGGAGATCGTGACGAGCGCCGATCCCGGGTCAAGCTCGGTCCCGAGCTCGCGGTACCAGTGGTCCCCGTAGCGGCTGACCAGCCCGATCTGCGCGAGCGTCTCGGGATTCTGAATCAGCGTTGGCCTTCCTCGGTATCCGCGCTCAAACGGTCGCGGCGGCACGAACGTCGGCTTCGCCTCGCCACCACCCAGGTAACGGACGACCGCGCTTTCCTCGCCGGTGACGTATCCCTCTGACCCCGAGACAAGCTTCAGCGGCACCGGATCCGAGCGTTCCGCGAGTGCGCCCTCGAGTGATTGGAGCGCGCCGAGCGCAGTCTCGCCGACCTTGATGAAGATCTCGCCCGCCCCGATCGCCCCCGCGGCCAGCTCCGCGCCGTCCAGCACGAGGTGCGGTAGACGCGCGAGCAGCAACCGGTCCTTGGCGCTGGCGGGCTCAGTCTCGCTTCCGTTGATAACGAGCGTGCTGCCGCGACGTCGCTCCGCAATCGACCGGAGCTTCACCGCGGTCGGAAAGTCAGCACCGCCGCGGCCCCGCAGCCCGCTGCGGTCAACCGCGTCGATCAGCTCGCGCGGTTTGATCCGCGGAAGCGGGCCATGCACATCCTGGTGTTCGGCGAGCGTCATCGCCGCGCCGCTGGCGTCCAGCCCCGTGAGCAGGCGCGGTAGCCCTCGTGGTCCAGCGGCCCAGTTCATCGGCTTCCCTTCCCGGCAGTGGCGTCCAGGTTGCCGGTCACGCCACCGGTCTGGCTGTCTACGTTGAGGTTCGCGTGCAGGTCGAGCACCGACCCTGACCCGTCGGCGACGCGCGCCAGGAACTGACCGCCTTGGAGCGACACGATCCGGCCCTGCATCACGGATGGCAGGCCGTCGGCCAGCAGATCCACCTGGCTGCCGGTCAGCGACAAGCCCCCGGCCCCGAGGGGGGCGCCGGCGAGACGCACCCGCAATCTTCCGTGGACGCCGCCGCTCAGCCGCAGCGAGAGGTCGACAATCGCACCTCCGGCGGCCTGCGTCTGCGTGATCGAGCCCGCCAGCCGTGCGGAGAAGGGAGCATTGAGCGTTCGCGCCGACGCCGTCGTCGTGCGCGGCACCGGTACCGAAGCAGCGACTGGACGGAAGGACTTGGCGAGCAACGACGTCGGGGTTCCGGCGCGTCGGGACCAGCCGTGCTGAAGCGGTCCCTGGAGCGTGAAGATCGCGATCCCGAGCGGCGCGGCGACCGTGAGCGCCATCGCCGGAGCGCGCCGGCCGGCAAATTCCGGGCCGGAGCGAGCGATCCGGACGAGCATCGCCGCCATCACCGCCACCACGCAGGCGACCGTGATCGCGAGCACCCATCCGAGCTTGGTGTCGCTCCCGGTTCCCAGGCCGTGCAGAACCGCGACCGGCCAGCTCGCGTACGCCAGCCAATGGATCGCCCGCCAGGTCCGGTAGCCGAGCCGGCGGCGGATCAGGCTGGTGAGCGCGAGCGCGACCAGCAGGTCGAACGACAGCGCGCCTAATCCGAGCCACAGTGGCCGGTACCGCGACACGAACGGAATCACGGCATCGATCAGCTTGATCGGCGCGAAGCTGTCGAGCACGCTCGTCGCGATGTGGAGCACCAGCACGACGATCACCAGCAGCGACACGTCACGATGCAGCGTGTCGATCGCGAATCGCGGCCAGCGCGGCGCGGCGGCGAACCGCAGCGAGCCGAGGATGCCGAGCACGACGCTGGCGGTCAGGAGCAGCAGCGCAGCGATGCCCGTGCCTCGCGCGAGGTACCAGTAAGCGCTCGGGCCAGCGGCGGCCAGCAGTGTGGTCATCCCCAGACCGCCTCGCGCAGGCCGAGAAGGTCATCGCCGTCCGCAGGCCAGCCGGCCAGGTGCAACACGGTTCCGTCCACGCCGACGAGCCGGCTGGGCAGCGCAAGCTCCTCGAGCCATCCCGCGGCCTCGGACCCGCGGACAATCGTGGCCGTGCTGGCGATGTTGGCGTCCAGGCAGCAAGCCGCGGTGACGCTCGCCGTCCGCCACACCTCGTTCGCCGGACCACCGGTGGCGGGATCGACGACGTGATGAATTTGCGCCTCGCCGGCCTGCCAGCGCCGCACCGCGGTGCTCGAGGTGGCGAGCCCTCCAGAGCGAAGCGTGATCCACTGACCGGGGGCCCGCAGATCGGAGCGGTGATCATCGGTCACGCGTACGCGCCATCCCTGCTCCGGGACCGGTCCCGCGATTGAGATGTCTCCGCCGAGCGACACCAGCACTCCACAACCGGAACGGTCAAAAGCCGCCTCCGCGGCGCGATCAGCGGCCAGCGCCTTCGCGGTCGCGCCAAGGTCGAGCTTGACCCCCGCGGGCACCCGAATCGTCCCCGCCTGGCGATCGAGTTCCACGCTCAGCCAGCCGGGCACGGCTGCGATCGAGACGCTTGAGGGTGTGCTCAGCGACTCGAAGTCACGGTCGTACCCGAGCGCGATCAGCGCCGACCCGACGGTCGGGTCGACGCTCCCACCGGTCAGGCGCGCCGCTCTGAGCGCCGCCTCCACGGCATCAAGCAGCAGCGTGCTCACCCGCACTGGCGAGCCGGCTCCGCCGTTGACAGCACTCAGCTCTGAGTCCTCGCGGAAGCGTGAGCACGCGAGATCGAATGCGGCGACGGTCTCCTCGACCGCCTCCCGCGCGAGCGCAAGTTGCGCGGGCACGGTCACCGCAACAACCGCGGTGGTGCCGAGCGCGGAGAACCTGGCGCATGGATCGCTGCTCGTCATCCGAGAGCCCGAGAGGGTCAGGAGCCGCCGGAAACGACGGCGCCGCCGCCGCTCGACGGAGCCGGAGCGGGCGCGGCGGGCGGGGACGCCTGCGGGGGAGCCGACGTTGCCGGCGTTGGGGTGGACGCCTGCGGGGCCTGCCCTGGCCCCTGTAACCCGAGAGCACTGGCACTCGCCAGCGGCGGCATCCGCTTGCCGGAGGCCGTCCTGACCGGTGCGGTATGCGCCGTGGCGGGACTGCCGGCATGAGGCCGCGCGGCGAGCGTACGGCCGGGCACGATCGCGGAAACCAGCGCCGCCAGGCCGGCGGTAAGCACGGCCCCCCCGGCGATCATCCAGCGCCGAGTCCGGCTCACGCGCTTCAGTGCCGCGTCACGTTCCAGTTGCGCCCGCGACGGATTGCGACGTACGGGCCGCGGCTGTTCGGTACGTATCACACTCACAATATTCAATTGAGTCGATCAGCTTTCAGTAAGAACCAGATGAGAATTGTCCTACCCGCCTCTCGGCTGCAGAGCCGGCAAATCGACAGTGAAGGCCGCGCCCGCAACGGTCACCCGGCCCTCGTGGCGCTCGACGATCGCCTCGACGATCGACAGCCCCAATCCGGATCCAGGCCGCTCCGAAGCATCCGGTCCACGCCAGAAGCGCTCGAACAGGCGAGCACGATGGGCCGGATCCGGGCCGGCACCTTGATCGCGGACGGTGAGCAGCGCCCGATCGCCATCGCGGCGGACACTGACAATGACCTCGCCAGCATCTGGACCGTGCACGAGCGCGTTCTCGATCAGGTTTTCTAGTACACGCCGAATCGCCGTCTGCTCAGCGTGCACCGGCGCGGACTCAACCCCCTCCAGCCGGACCCGTTCGGTCAAGAGCGCGTAGTCACTTACAACCTCGCGGGCCAGATCTCCGAGCTCGAACGAGCTCCGTTCTCCCGTGGCAGCGGTTTCGCGCTCGAGCACCAGCAGCGCGTCGACCAGCCGCGCAAGTCTCGCCGCGTCGCGCTCCAGATCGGCGAGCACCTCGGGATCAGCGCCGTGGCGAGCGGCGTACTCGACGTTGCCCTTCAGCGCCGTGACCGGCGTTCGCAGCTCGTGCGAGGCGTCGGCCAGAAAGCGGCGCTCGCTGGTGCGAGCCTGCTCCAGCGAAGCGAGCATGCGGTTGAGCACTCCCGTCAGCTGCGAGATCTCGTCCCCGGCGCCGGCCTCGGGCAAGCGCCGGGCGGGGTCTGCGGTTCGTTCGATCTCCCCCGCGGCGGACGCTAGCCGGCGCAACGGACGCAGCCCGCGCCGCGTCAGCAGCGCGGCGGCGAGCACGGCCAGCAGCGCGGCGGCCGCGCCGCTGAGTGTCAGCACGAGGCTGAGGTGGTGAATCGTCTGCGAAATGTCGGTCGTGTCGGACGCGACGAGCACGGCGCCGCCCGCGGCCGCGCCGCCCGCCTCCGCGATCGGCGCCGCGTACAAGCGGAACGTGCGGCCACCGATCGGGATGTTTTCGAATCCGGGGCGGCCCGCGCTGAGCGCTTGGTCTACGAGGCGGTCCCGTGGCAGGAGCCGCACGCCGAGGGTTAGCGACCGTGCCAGGATTCGTCCATCGGCGTCGAGCACCTCGACCACGATCTGGCGCCCGGACACAGGACTCTCGAGTGCTCCTGGATAACCGAGCACTGCCGGAGCCGAGACGGCGAGCTCCGCGACCGCCTGTGCCCGCTCGCGCAGCGCCGTGTCAAGGGAACTGCGTAGCTGGTGCGAGACCAGCAGAACGCTGGCCACGCCGAACAACACGACCGCGACGACAATCGATCCTCCGGCGGCGAGCACGAGGCGGGCGCGGAGCGTCCGCGTAACGTTTACGAACCAGCCCAATGGATCGCCACTGTAGGGCTCCGAGCGTCAGGCTCGTACCGTGAAGCCGGTACCCCGAACGGTTCGAATCAGCGGCGGGGAGCCAAGCTTGCGGCGCAGGCGTGTGACGTAGCGGTCGACGACGTTCGCCTCGGCGGCCCCGTCCCAGATCCGTTCGATCGCCTGCTCACGGGTGACGGTGCGGCCGGGCTCTCGCAGGAGCACCTCGAGCAGTGCGGTCTCGCGTCCCGTCAGCTCCACGCTGTGTGCACCTCGCGTTACGGTGCGCGTCCGGAGATCGAGCGTCAGGTCGGCGTAGGAGAGCAGCGGCATCGCTTCCGAGCCGCGGCGTACCAGCGCATGCAGCCGCGCGATCAGTTCCTGAACCGCGAACGGCTTGACGAGATAGTCGTCGGCGCCGGCCTCGAGGCCGGCGACTCGATCGGGCACCGCGTCGCGCGCCGTCAGCATCAAGATCGGCGTCGGTAACCCCTTGCTGCGCAGCCGCCGGCAGACCGCCAGCCCGTCGAGCACCGGCATCCTTACGTCGAGCACGATCACGTCGGGAGCGGAGCGCTCGACCGCGACCAGCGCCGCGCCACCATCGGCCGCGACGCTCACCTCGTACCCCTCCGCGGACAGCGTCCGCTCGAGCATCCGTCGCAGCGGCGGATCGTCGTCGACGACGAGCACGCGCTCCTGGCGCGCGGCTTCAGCCACCGGCGACGTCGCGGCGCAGGAACACGAGATACGCAGCGCCGAGCGCGGGAAGGCCGTACAGCGCGCACACCCATGCGGCGCGGACGATCGGCGCCCAGTCGATCGGGGTGCGAAGCAGGCCCTGCCAGGCGTTGAACTGGGTGCTGAGGAGGTAGGGCTGCAGCGCGCCCAGTCCTGGAAGGATCCCGATCAGCTGGATCAGCAGCGAGATCATTAGCGTCCCGACGACCGCCGCAGCACTGTTGCGCGTGACCGTGGACAGCAGCAGTCCGATGCACACGATCGCCGCGATCGGAATCAAGTACACCAGCAAGCTGACGTACACGAGCTCGAGCGCCTTCGGCGCGGAGACGATCGTGCCTGACAGGCTCTGGAGCGAGTTGAATCCCGACTGGATGCTGCCCGCAACCACAGCCACTGTGCCGGTCAGCAGGATCGCGCCAATCGCGTAGGTCGACGCCGCAAGCGCCTTTCCTCCGAAGATCTGCCCGCGCTCCAGTGATCGCGTGAAGATCGTCTTCAGCGTGCCGTTGTGATCCTCGGAGGCGAAGATGTCGCCGGCCACGAGCGCGGTGATCAGGGGAAACAACCAAACTGCACCGAACAGCAGGATCACCAACGGCACGGCCAGTCCGCTGCGGGCGAGGTAGGAAGAGAAGGCAAAGTCCCCACCGTGCCGGTCGTGGCGGAAGTGAATCGCAACCACGAACATGATCGGCACGAGCGCCGCGGCACCGAGGCCGAGGTAAGTGCGCTTCTGGTAGCGCAGCTTGGTCAGCTCCCAGCGGTAGACCGTCCCGACGTTGGGGCTCATCGGCTTACCCGCACCGGCTCTAGTGGACGTCCGTCAGGCACTTCCTCGCCCTCGGTCAGCGAGAAGAAGAGATCCTCGAGCGTGACCGTCTGCGGCGCCAGAGCTTGAATCAGCGCCCCCGCCTCGATCAGCGCCTGCGAGAGCTCGGCGATCGCGGCCTCCTCGGCCGTGAAGCTGATTCGGCCATGCTCCTCGCGGACATCCTCGATCCCCGGCTGAGCGCGGCAGACCACGAGCGCACGCTCATCGTCGGTGCTCGACAGCCGATAGCTGGCCCCGGCGCTGCGCTTCAGCGTCGCGATCTCGCCCTCGTAGACAATTTCCCCGCGGCGCACGATCGCTACCCGGTTGCACAGCTCCTCGACCTCAGCCAGCAGGTGGCTGGAGAGCAGCACAGTCATTCCCTGATCGGCGAGGCGCCTGATCAGCAGTCGCATATCGCGCATTCCGGCGGGATCGAGTCCGGTCGCCGGTTCGTCGAGCACCAACAGCCTGGGATCGCGCAGCAGCGCTGCCGCGATCCCGAGACGCTGCTTCATTCCGTGCGAGTAACCGCCAACCCGATCGCCGGCCCGGTCGGTGAGCTCGACGGTCTCGAGCGCCTGGTCGATCCGCTCAGACGCACCGTCACCGTCAAACGCCCCGAGCAGCTGGAGGTTTCGCCGCCCTGTCAGATACGGGTAGAAGGTGGGCGCCTCGACGAACCCCGCCACGCCCCGCAGCGCGTCAACGCTCTCCATCGGATCGCGGCCGAACAGCCGCACCGTCCCGGCCGTGGGTCTGATCAGTCCCAGCATCATGCGCAGCGATGTCGTCTTGCCGGCCCCGTTAGGACCCAGATAGCCGTACACGTCGCCGGCGCGGACGGTCAAGTCCACACCGGCGACGGCGGTTAGATCTCCGTAGCGCTTGAGCAGGCCACGGACCTCAACCGGGGGCGGCCCGTCGCCCCCGGCCGGATCCGGGCTCATAGGGCCCGGGCGGCGAGATCGGCCGCGGTCGGAGGCACCGAACCGACGACCGTGTAGCTAACGCCGTTTCGGGTGAAGCGGATCATTGTTCCGAGCGCGGTGTCGAGCTCCTGGCCAGTGGCTCCGTTGATCGACACTGTCGGCAGGCTGAGGCCTTGATGATCGCCGGTCTGGCTTGACGCGCCCGCCTTCGCGGTCTGCTCGATGACCGCGATTCCGCCCACGTTCTGACCGTAGGTGACGAGCGCGGCCGGGCTGCCGTTCCAATCGAGCAGCATCACCGACTGGCGTCGCAGTCCAACCAGCGACTTCGGCGCCTTCAGGGCGAAGGGCAGATGACGCGCCACCGCGGCGGCCCCGGTAATCTTGGCGTGCCTCTTGCCGGCATCTCGCTTGGCGCCGTGGTCGGCGGCCCCGCCGCCAGGCGTCGAGACGGTCACGACCTTCGCGCTGGGGGGCGGCGAGATCGTGAACGTCGAGGCGGCGACGGGCCCATAGGAAATGTTGGTCGCCTTCAGCTGCAGCACGGGCGAGCTGTCGTTACGGGCATAGACGGCGACTCTGAGCGGGACCCCGCGCGCGGCATCCCACGCGAGCTCGCCGGCGCCGAGCAGGCCACCGTCGTGCTTGGGCGAGACGCGGACGGTGTACGCCGCCCGCCCAGCCACATCGCTCGGGATCGCGCCCGAGAGGTCGACATGCGCAATCAAGCGGGCGATGTCGGACTTGATTTGGGCCACGGACGGGACCCCTTCCTTTCCGGCCTTGGGCTTGCTCGCCGAGCCTGAGCGCTCCGCAGGAAGCTTGCCCTTGTAAACGGTGTTCGAAGTCGGGTCATACACCCAGAACGATCCACCGTTGACGACCGCTTGGGCGTCACCGTTGTCACCCTGAAGCTCGAGCCGCATCTGGTGGTTGCTGGAGAGCCACAGGCGTCCGGTTGCGCCGCTGAGGATTGGATCAGACCCCTGGATGTTGCTGGCGTCGATCAGATGATTCGTGAACTTGATTCGGGCACTGATCCCCTGCGGAGGCGGAGCCGCGAGCGCGGCGTGGGCGGCTTGGGCAAGGCCCTCCTTGTTAGGGACCGGCCCTTTGCCCGAGGCGGCGACGGCGATCGCCGTGCCAGCGGCAATCACCGCCACCACGCCGGCGATGGTCGCTAACAAGCGTCTAGTTGAGGCTGTGCGCAGGAATTTCATAACGGCTCCACCTTTCTCGTGACGAACTCCACGGTAGGCGAGAAGCTTGAAATTACTTTGACAGATGGCGTCTGCGTCCCGGGCCCGGTACCGTGGCGGGGGGATGTGCCGCCTGTTCGGAATGAGTGGAGGGACCGAGCGCCTCCAGGCGACCTTCTGGCTCCTGGAGGCACCAGACTCGCTGGCGCAGCAAAGCCGCCGCGAGCCCGATGGAACCGGGCTCGGAACATTTTCCGAGAACGGGCGGCCGCTGGTGTTCAAGCAGCCTCTGGCCGCCTACGAGGATCACGCGTTCGCCCGCGAGGCGCGCGAGGTGTCCTCCCGCACGTTCGTCGCTCACGTCCGCTACGCATCGACCGGCGAAGTCGCCCCCCGGAACACCCATCCGTTCGAGCTGGACGGCCGGCTGTTCGCGCACAACGGTGTGATCGGCGATCTGGATCGGCTCGAGCACGAGCTCGGCGACGAGATGAACCGCGTCCAGGGAGACACCGACTCCGAGCGCTTCTTCGCGCTGATCTCGCGGGAGATCGAACGTGCCGGGAATGTGAGCGCGGGGATCACGCGGGCGGCCCGCTGGGTGGCTCAGACGCTGCCGGTATTCGCCCTGAACTTCGTGCTGATCACCGAGTCGGAGCTGTGGGCCCTGCGCTACCCGGATGTGCACGAGCTGCACGTGCTCGAGCGCGCGGCCGGCGGCACGAGCGGCGATCGCACTCTCGAGCACGCCAGCGCGCGTGGGAGCGTCCGCGTTCGATCCGCGGACCTGGCTCGGGCGCCGGCTGCGGTGATCGCCACTGAGCCGATGGACGAGGATCCGGGATGGCGAGCGCTTGATTCTGGCGCGCTGCTGCACGTCGATCACGAGCTGCGGATCACCGTCACCAGACCGCTGGAGCGCCCGCCGGCGCGGCCGCTGACACTTGCTCAGCTCGGCCCCCGGGCCGCCGCCTCGCAAGCACCCGCGTCACGCTGAGCGGTTGCAGCTGAGCCTCGCTCGGCGCGTGTGCGACCATCGGCCGGTATGACGGTGCCGGCTTCAGCGCTCCCTCCAGGCCCTCGGCTCCCGCGGATCCTCCAGACCGCCGGCTTCATTTTCGCCGGGCCGCGGTTCCTCGAGGCCTGTCGTCGCCGGTACGGCGACGCGGTCACCTTCGGGACGCTATTCGACTCTCGGTTCGTGATGCTGTTCGATCCGGTGCTGGTCAAGGAGCTCTTCCAAGGCCGGGGCGACCAGCTACACGCGGGCGAAGCAAACGCGCTGCTCGGTCCGATCCTCGGCGAGCGCTCGGTGCTGTTGCTCGACGGCTCCGAGCATCTTCGACACCGCCGGCTGATGCTGCCGGCGTTTCACGGCAGGCAGATGCAAGCCCATGCTGAGACGATGCGCGAGGCGGCTGACGCCGAGATCGACAGCTGGCCGGTCGGCCAGCCATTCCCCCTCCTGCCCAGCATGCAGTCGCTCACTCTGCGCGTGATCCTGCGGGCTGTGTTCGGCTACCGCCCGGGCGCCGAGGAGCAAGAGCTCCGCTCTCGCCTGCGGGCGATGGTCGAGCCACTGGCGCGGCCGCGTGGGCTGCCGCTGATGCTGATCCTCGGTCGCCTTCGCGGCAACCGCGGCGTGATGGAGCGCTTCGAGGCCAGCCGCCGCGCGGTCGACGAGACTCTGTATCGGGAGATCGAGCGCCGCCGCTCCGATCCCGAGCTCGCCGGGCGCGGCGATGTCTTCTCGTCGCTGCTGCTCGCGCAAGACGAGCACGGCGAACGATTAAGTGACCGCGAGGTGCGCGACGAGCTCGTCACGCTGCTGCTCGCCGGTCACGAGACGACCGCCACCGGGCTGGCCTGGACCTTCGACCTGCTGCTTCATTCCCAGGCGGCCCTCGCCCGCACGCGCGAGGGAGAGGATCCGTACCTGGACGCGGTCGTCAAGGAAGCGCTCCGGGTACGGCCGGTGATCCCGGGCGTGGGGCGGGTGGTTCGGGGCGAAGCCTTCCATCTGAACGGGTACGTGATCCCACCCGGCGTTGAGATCAACCCCTCGATCCGCATGATCCATCGGCGCCCGGACCTGTATCCGGACCCGAAGGCGTTTCGGCCAGAGCGGTTCCTCGGCGAGGATGCGCCTGACACCTATACGTGGATCCCATTCGGAGGGGGTGTCCGCCGCTGCCTTGGCGCGAGCTTCGCGCTGGTGGAGATGCGGATCATCCTGAAGCGCGTGCTCCAGCGGGCAATGCTCAGGGCCGCTGATCCGGAGCTCGACAAGGTGCAGTTCCGCGCGATCACGCTCGCCCCCCAGAGCGGCGTACGCGTGATTCAGGAACGTGCGCCGACCTCGGCCGGCTGATCGGACACGCGTGGCGGCCGTCCGACGGTCATCGCCTGCGCGGCGAGCGCCGCGACGGTCGCGAGCAGAAACGCTGCCGCTGCCCCGGCGGGAACGACGAGCGTCGCAACGATCTCACAGAACGCCACGAACCCGGCCATGCCGGCGAGCATTCCCCGTAGCAGGGCCGCCGCTTCGCGGGCTCCGTGGCGGCGGTGCGTGAACACCGCCAGGACTGAGGCAAGCACCGGCAGGGCGGCCAAGATGCCGCCTGCCAGCGGTCCCAGCCGACTGGCCGCCGCCGACAGGAGCGTGACCAGGAGTGCCGCCGCCGCCATCCGCGTCGGGATCTCCAATCGGGAGAGCCCCGTCCGAGCGGGGCCGCTCGCCGCCGGCAGCGCCCGCGGAAGCGCCATGAAAGCGATCGTCAGAGATGCCGTCGCGACGATCAGTCCTGCGGGTAAACCGAGCGCTCCTCCGCCGAGGGCCACCGTCAGCGCAGCCAGCCCGGCGCACGCCCAGGCCCCGAGCAGGGTGGGCTTCCAGCCCACGCGCTCGGCCAGGCGTCCGTAGGCGAGCGCAAACGCGCTCAACGACACCAACCCGAGCAGCACTCCGTTGGCCGCCCTGGCGGTGAACTCGGCGTCGTGCCCGAGTGCCGTGATCAGCAACACCGGACCAACGATCGCCGGAAACGCGCTCACCACCCCGCCCGTCCGAGTGCCCCATCTCCGGCAGGCGAGGGTCGAGACGGCGACCAGCAGCGGCGCGCCGACGAGTTCGATTGCTGTCGCCAACATGGATCGTGAGACTAGCTATCGCTATAGCGAGGCGCGACGCCGCCGATCCGCGACGCCGCCCAATCCGGGGACGCCGCCCAATCCGCGACGCCCGCGACCCGCGACGCCGCCCCACCCGCGACGCCCGCGACTTGTGGAAGCCGCCCCCACCCCGCTCCCGAAACCAGCAAGCCAGCCACCCCCCGACCACAACCTCACCGCCTGCCGGTCGCGTAGCGCAGGATCGACAGATCGGTTAGCCATTCCACGGGTGCGCGGTCATCGGTGTATACCGACCCTCCTCGGAGTGCCGGGGCAAGCCGCGCGCCGACTACGGTGGCGACACCATCGAGGGCCGGCGGGATCGACCCGGGTAAAGCGAGCATTCGACTTGCGGATAACGACCCGTCGCTCGCGACCACCAATGAGTTCGTGCCGCTGACGGGATCGCGCATCACGGTTCCGAACACGGCTCCGAGCGTTGCCGAGACGACCTTCTCGAGCCCGTCGGATCCCGGTAGGTGTCCGACGTTTACGATCACGACCCCGCCGCGGCGCAAATGCGCTCTGACCAATGCGAAGAACTCGCGCGTGACCAAGTAAAAGGGGATGTAAGGCTGGCGGTACGCGTCGACGAAGATCGCGTCGTAGCGAGCCTTGCTCTGCTCGAGCCAGGGACGGGCGTCGGCGGTGTACAGATGCAGGCGCGGTCCCCGCAGACCGAAGTAGCGCCTGCCGATCGCGGTCAGCTCGCCATCCAGTTCGACCGCGTCGACGCGGGTCGACGGGAAGAAATGACCGTACGCGCGGGCCACCGTGCCGGCGGCGTTTCCCAGGATCGCGATCCGCCTCGGAACTCCTAGCCGCCCGGCGAGCGGCAACGCCAAAAAGTCGTCCCAGTAACCCCCGGTGAGGTAACTCCCAGGTCTGTACAACGAATGAATCGCCACTCCCTCGTTGAGCTGGAGCCAGTGGACGCCGTTGCGAAATCCGAGCACTCGCGCGTACTGATACGGCGTTTCGGTTTCGAACAGGACCTTCGCGCCCGGCACGTCCGCTCCAACCGCGGCCGGCGGGACGGCCAGCAGCGCGCCCACCACAACTGGGACGAGCAGGAAGCGCCGAGACCGGAGTCCCGGCGCCGAAACCAGCGCCAGCGCGAGGGCGAACACCAGGAACGTTCGATGGGTCCCGATCAGCGGAATCAGCAGCATCGCCGAGGCAAACGTGCCCACCAACGAGCCGGCGGTGGAGATCGCGTACAGACGGCCGGTGACGGTTCCGGTGTCGCTGATCCGGCCGAGGGCGAGGCGGTTGGCATACGGGGCAACCGTTCCCAGCAACATCACCGGCACTGCGACCAGCACCAGGACCGCCACCAGCGATCCGAGGAAACCCCCGACCGAAAGGGCACCCAGCGCCTTCACCGACAACCGCAGGAACGGGTCGGCAACGAACGGCACCAGCGCGAGCAGGCACGCAGCCACCAGCACGATTGCGCATAGTCCGCGCAGGCTGGCTCTCCGGTCAGCAAGCTTGCCACCGATCGCGTAACCGGCGGACAAAGCCACGAGCACGGTCGCGATCGTGTTGGCCCAGATGATCGTCGAGGCGCCGAAATACGGCGCGAGCAGTCGGGCAGCGGAGATCTCCGCGCCGAGACTTGACGCGCCGACGACGAACGCAATCGTCGCCACTGCCGCAGCCGGCCGCGCGACCTGCGCTGTCGATTGCGCCAGGAGCAAGGCCTCGGGCGCGTCAGCGGGAGACCCCAATTCTGGGGGATGGCGGTCGGACTTAGTGACGCTCACCGTCACCGCAGACCCTACCGCTTGGCCATTTCATGGATGATCTGGCGTGATGCTGCTCTACAACTCCCAGGTCTCAGGCAACTGCTACAAGGCTCGGCTGCTGTTCGCCCATCTCGGGCTGGGCTATGAGCGCCGAGAGCTCGATGTGATCGACCGCTCCGACCGCCAGGAGGTGCTGGGCGCTCTGAACCCAGCGCTGCGCGTCCCGACGCTGGTATTCGATGATGGCCGGGTGCTCGCGGAGTCGAACGCGATCTTGTTTTACTTCGCGGAGGGAACGGATTACCTTCCGGCCGACCGCTTTGAGCGCGCGCAAGTGCTGCAGTGGCTGTTCTTCGAGCAGTACAGCCATGAGCCATATATCGCGGTGGCGCGCTTCTGGAAGATCGCTGGGATCGAGCCCTCGCCGACTGAACTCGAGGCAAAGCTGAGGGGCGGCCGGGCGGCCCTCCGAGCGCTCGACGGCCGCTTGACCGAGCGACAGTTTCTGGTCGGCGAGCGCTACAGCATCGCCGACATCGCGTTGTACGCCTACACGCACGTCGCACCCGAGGGAGGCTTCGAGCTCGGTCCGTATCCCGCGGTCCGGACGTGGCTGCAGCGAGTTGCCGCCCAGTCCCGCCACGTCGCGATCACGGACTAACTGCGGCCTGGTCCTCCGCTAGGCCCGCTCTTCGGTTGCCCCGGTACCGTTCGCTCGATGCTCACTTTCCGCGAGCGACCGGCAGCCGGCGACCCGGACGGGCTGTTGATCCTCCACCATGGCCGCGGCACGGACGAGCGCGACCTCCTGCCGCTCGGTGATGCGCTCGACCCGCAGCGGCACCTGCACGTGGTCACACCGCGGGCGCCACTGCGATTGCCGGGCTCACCGGGTTTCCACTGGTATCTCGTACCGCGTGTCGGATATCCGGATCCCGACAGCTTCAACAGCGCGATCGCACAGCTCGCGGCCCTCCACGACAACCTGTGGGAGCGCACCGGTATTGATCCGAAGCGAACGGTGCTCGGCGGGTTCTCGATGGGCACCGTGATGAGCTACGCGCTCGGGCTCGACGGCCGGCGCCCTTCCCCTGCCGCGATCCTTGCCTTTTCCGGTTTCGTCCCGACCGTCGAGGGATGGCAGCCGGACCTGGCAGCTCGCGCGGGGCTCCCCGTGTTCATCGCGCATGGTCAGGCCGATCCTGTCATTGAGGTTGGTTTCGCCCGGCGGGCTCGGGATCTGCTGGCCGGGGCAGGACTGCAGGTCACCTACCGCGAGTCGGGCGCGGCCCACCACCTCGATCCTGATGACATCCCGGCCGCGACCGCGTGGATCACCGGCGTGCTCGCAGCGCAGCCATAGGTAGAGCGCCCAGGAGGCCCCGTCCCGGCCGCCCTGGACTACGGCTGACCGGTCGTGGGATCGAGGAGCAACTTGCTCCCCTCGTCCCGATCGCCGGAGAAGCGGAACATCCCGGCCAGGTCGAACGGCAGCCACTCGGAACGATCGGTCCTTCTCAGCACTTGGTCGGCCGAGCCGGGGATCGCCGCCACCCGCCAGTTGTACTCGATCAGGTTGATGATCGAAGCCTGATCGCTGAGATTGTGGTCGATGTAATTACGCTTCGCGAACGGTGAGATCACCAGTAGCGGCAGCCTCGGACCGAAGCCGCAACGGCCTTGCTCACCAGCGAGCGGGGCCGTGGATTGCGGGCTGGGCCCACACTGGCCAGACGTCGCCCCGCTGAACGTGGTGTTGGTCAAGTTGTCCGCCGGTGACAGCGACGGATTTCTCACCCCGCTGTACACGTGGTCATACCAACCGTCGGAGTCGTCGTAGGCGATGATCACCGCCGTGCTCTTCCAGTCCGGCGTGTGCTCCAACGCGTTGATCTCATCGGTGATAAACCGCTGCTCGTCCTCGGGATCGGAGTACGCGGCATGGCCGTCCTCGTAGCCCGGAGCCTTAAGCAAGCTGACCCCCGGCAACGCCGACGGCGGCAATTCACCCTTTCCGATCGCCGCCAACAACTGGTCGAAGTCGCTGGTGTCGTAGTTGTGGTTCGGAGTGTTGAACTGCGGCACGCCGCCCGCGTAGCTCTGTGTGTCGCTGCCGATATCCCGCAGGCCGGCGAGCGTGTCCTGACCACCGGCGTCGGTCGGAATCGTCAGGTGATGCGGGTTGGCGGTCGAGGCATAGAACTGGAACGGCTCGTGATGGGGGATGTAGTCATCCTTATAGCCCCACTGACCGTTTCCGCCGAGCGCGACGCCGACGGGATGCACCGTGTCGCAGATCCCCTGGTTCGAGGACTGCGCAATGGAGTTCTGGAAGCCGGCGTTCTTGAACTGATCCGGAGTGAACGTGCTCGTCGGCTGACCGACGTTGCCAGTCGCGACGAGCGCATCGCCATAGCTGGTGCTGGGTCGGAAACCACCCTCAAACCAGCCCCACGACACTCCAGCGGCGTTCAGCTGATCGCCGATGTTCGATCCGGTCAGCCCCACCGCGTCACGGGTCGAGCAGTCATCCCAGTAGGGCTGGGCATCGCTGGTCAGCGAATAGCCGCCCTGACCATCCGGCGTGATGTCGCCATCGGGAGAAGTGGATGTCGAGATCGATGGATTGTTCGCCCCGTGGGCCGTGTCGACGCCGCCGGTATCGCCGGAGACCAGGTTGATCGCCCCCGGTGCCGATGGGCCGAACGTGGTCCCGAACGAGTTATCGCTCATTGCAAAGTGCTGCGCGTAGTTCCACAGCCCGGTCACCGTGTTGCCGTCGTAGTAATCCATGACGGTTGCCGCGCTGCACGCACTTCCGAAAGGCGAGGTGCCACTACCTGTCCCCACGTTCTGGACGAAGCGATCCAAGTTGCCGCCGTCGAACGCCTGCTGCTCGTCGCTGTAGTCGTGGTCTTGATCGCAGGTGAGCTGGCCGCCGGCGGTGCCCGATAGCCCGATCGCGCTCGAGTCGAGGCGCTGCGGGAGAGCGGAGTTGGGGTTGCTCGTCAAAAGGTTGGCGGTGTGCCTCAATCTCGGCGGCAGCGACGAGCTCGTCGCCGGGAGAAGCCCGTCGACAGGCGGAGTACCGGGCGAGGGCTTGAACTTCTGGCCGTCTGTGTTGGCGGCGCTCGGGTAGGTGCCGAAGTAGTGGTCAAAGGAGACGTTCTCCTGAAAGATCACGACCAGGTGCTTGATCGGAGTGGAAGTCCGACGCTCGAAGACGCGCTCCCGGGAACGCCGATGATCGCGAGGCCAGCCGCCCGCGCTCGCTGTCTTGGCGATCACCACGCTTCCGGCGGTAAGGACCAGCCCCACGATCAGCAAGCAAGCCTTGCGCTTATGCGCCATGAAATTCTCCTGTCCGTTGCTTGGCGGGTGCACTCCGGCACAGATCGATCCGATCCTTGGCGGCGGCGGTCCGCGCCGAGGTCAGCAATCTTGCGGAGCGCCGCCTCCCGTGGGTTGCTGGCGTGTTACCAGCCTGTTTAGGAGTTGTGATCGCCATCCCCGAGGGCGGTGAGCGCCTCCAGCGCGGGCCTGACTAGGCTCCGGGGTTATGCCTCTCGCCTCCGAACTCGAGCTTCCAAGCTTCGATCACACCGATCCCCAGCTCGGCGGCGAGCGCTACCGCGCGGCGATGGCGCAGCTCGAGGGCCATGACGGATGGCTCGCGGCGGGACCGTTTGGATTCATCGTGCTCGACCACGAGGCGGGGGAGTTCTTCCTGCGAAACAAGGGTGCTGTCTTCCCGGGACTGACGATCGCCGAGCTGTTTGGGATCTCCGACGGGCCCTTGCATACGGAGATCGTGAACAACATCATCAACATCAACGGCGACGATCACCGCCGGCTGCGGAACCTTGTCAACCCGGCGCTTGCCCCACGCGCCGTCGACCGCTACCGCCCCGCGATGAAGAATTTCCTCGAGCAGTTGCTCGCCGGCATCCCCCCAGACGGGAGGTGCGAGTTCATCGATGCCTTCGCCAAGCCATATCCGTCGCTCGTGATCGCAGAGCTGATGGGCGCCCCGCTGCCGGACGCCCCTCGCCTGCACCACTGGTCGGCCTGGATCCAGCGTCAGTTCGACCCCCAAAGCCTGCTAAGCGAGCGCGATTTGATCGAGCAGGCCGTTGCCGAGTTCTACGCTTACGAGGATGCGTTGATCGCGCGTCGGCGAGACCAGCCCGGAGACGACCTGATCTCAGCCCTGATCCAGGCCGAAGCGGCCGGCGACCGGCTGAGCAATGGCGAGCTGCGAAATCTGATCCTGAACATCCTCGTCGGCGGTGTCGACACCAGCCAGAGCCAGTTGGCGCACGCGGTCCGGTTGCTCGCCGAGCACCCGGAGCAGTGGCAGGCGCTCCGCAGCGATCCGCGAGCCCTGGCGCTTCCGGCGATCGAGGAAGCGCTTCGCTACGAGCCGATCACCCCATTCACCGCCCGAATCGCGATCGCGGAGATCGAGTACCGCGGCGTGGTGTTTGCGCCCGGAACAGTCGTGCTCGTCTCCGCTTGGCACGCCAACCGCTCCGGCGGAGCGCCCGACTCCTTTGACGTCACCGTCGAGCGGCCTCGATCGCGAGTGCTGACGTTCGGTGCCGGCATCCACTACTGCCTTGGCGCCAACCTCGCCCGGCTCGAGATGCAGGAGGCGATCGCCTTCCTCGGCGAGCGGATCAAACGGATCGAGCTTGACGGCGCTCCGGAGTTCGGCACGCCTTCGGGGATTTATGGGCTGGAGTCGCTGCCGCTCAGACTCGTGCGTTGCCCCTGATCCCCGATCAGGCCGGTTTCCACAGCGCATCGTCGCCGAACGGCTGACGCAGGGCCTGCCCCGCTGCCACGAGCTCGAGCAGCGCAACTTCTGCCGCAAACCGGTCGGGGGCGTCGTTGCCGTGCGTCATCAACGCCGCCACTTCCTGAGTGGTCACGCCGTCCGGGAAGCGCTCCAGCAGCGGTGCGGGCGTCGCTGGTGGCGCTTGGCGCTCGAGCGTCGGGTCCAGGTTCGTGACCAGGACGTCATAAGCCTCAACCGCCTGGAACCCGCCGGCGACCATCTGCAGGCCGTCACACTCAAACACGATCGACGGGGCTGTGTACCTAACCGGTCCATCGCTGGTCGCCGTCTTGCCCTGGAGCTCGGCCGCGGATCCGGCGGCAGTCCGTGACGCCGCGCGGTCCTGTTCATACGCAGCGGTGACCTCGGAGTCGTCAAGCCGGGCGATGATCGCCTCCGCGTCGATCCCCGGCAGATCCTCGAGCACCGCCACGAGCTGCGCGTCGTCGTCCAGCAACAGCGGCGTCGTGAAGCTCGCGAGCTGGAGCGCCCGGAACACCCGCCACTCGCTCCCGGGTGACTCCAGCCGAGCCGCTACCACCGCTCGGCAGGCGCGCGCGGTGGCGCTCAGCCGGGCCTTGGGGGCGGGTGAGAACGGCATCCCGTAGCGCTGGCGGAAGCGGAGCTGCCCGAGCGCTCCTCTGATGGGTGTGTAGCCACGAGCTTCGTACTGGGATGCGCTCTCGGTCAAGCCGATCAGTACCAAGCGCCATCGCAGCTGATCGCCGTAGCGCCACTCGATCACCCGGATTGCCGGGCTCTCCGAATAGGCCCACGGGCAGGCCGGGTCGTTGTAGAGGGTCGCCGAGATCATTCGATTGATGTCTCAAGTATATGCAGCGGGCACGACACGACGATTTCAAGCCCCACCACGACAACCACCACCAGCACCCCGACTACCACCACCACCTCAAGCTCAAGCTCGAGCTCGGCTTCGGGCCACACGGACTGCTTCAACGCAACTGGTGCGTGCGGCTACCCGGACTCGGCCGCGGGCAACGTTGGCGTTCCAGCGGGCACGACGCTCACATCCTCATCGGGGCGAACGATCACCACCAATGGGGCCGTCATCGACGGCGAGCAAGTCACCGGCTCGCTCGACATTGAGGCGAACAACGTCACGATCAAGAACTCGCGGATCACGAACACCTCCACGTGCGGCAGCACTAAAGCGTGCGGCAACAGCGCGATCAGGATCGGCGAGGGCCACACGGGCACCGTGATCGAAGACTCCGAGACAGCGAGCGTCGCGGGAGACACCTGCCAGCAGGACATTTCGCAATACCGGCGATCCCAACCTAGTCATCCAGCGCGTCTACATGCCCGCCTGCGACGGCAACGTCTACACCGAGAATCCGGCCTCAACCGACATCGAGAACTCGTACGGAATCGCGAAGATCTCGATCTCATCTGACCACATCGAGAACTCGTATTCGGATGGTGCGGTGCTTACCGTCAACCACGACACGCTGGTCAACCCGGTAAATCAGACGGCAGTCATTTTTGCAAACACCAACGGCGGGTCGGGTGGCGCGTGCTCGAACCATCTCACCATCACGAACAACCTGATCGGCGGCGGCGGGTACACGTTCTATCCGTGCGGGAACGCGAGTTCGGCAGGTTCGGCAAAGAACACCATCACCGGCAATCGGTTCGCTCGCTGCATTACCACTCCGGTCGCCGGCGCCGGCGGCATATGGCATTGCTCCGGTGGCGGCAACAAGTATGGCTACTGGCCATTCTCAGGCGACTTCGGCCAAACGGGTAGACGAGGCGCCGTCGATGGCTTTCACGCGCGGACACCACAGGGGAAGGGTCACTAGCTACTCACTCAACATCCCAATCGCAAGGGTCGCTGGAACGTGACCGCAGTGACTCTGCTGTTTGCACTGTTGAGAACTGCAAACCGAGCGGGTACCAGATTGACGCCGACTCTGGTGGCTCTGTCCCTGAGGTCGGCTCTCGGTGCGGGTCACCGGGGCCGGGCGGTGGGTTCAGCGTCTATGAGCGATGCGAGCCTCTCACCCACACAGGGGTCAGCGACAATCACGAACAACCATTTCGCCCGCTGCCTGACGACGATTAGCGGCCCTGTTCAATTTCAATACGAGACCTGGGAATCTCGTTGTGATCGCAGTCTGGTATGCGACCACAAGCTCATCTCCTGTCCGCTAACGATCGGCAACTCTTGGGTGTCGACTACGGAGACGGCATCGCTCCGGCATGTATATGCCCCCTCGGTGTCCAAGAACCGCCGAGGACCTCCGACTCGAGGCGCTCAGCCAACGAGCTCCTCGAGTCGTTTCAGGAGCGTTACCTGCGCTGGGTTGATCTTCCCGCCCGCCTCCAGCAGCGCGAACCAACGCGCACGGTCGACCTCGGGAAATTCCTGGATCCGGCCTGACCGTGGTGGCCATTCGAGCTCGAACATGTTGCTCACTATCGACGCGACGTCCAGATCTGCCTCGAGCGCCCACGCGGCCACCACCTTGCCGGACTTCTGCCGCACCTCTCCCAACCCGATGGGCTGTCCGTCCGGCGGCACTACCCCCAGTTCCTCTGCGAACTCCCGGCGCGCTGCCGCTAACGCATCCTCGCTCGCGTCGTACTCCCCCTTCGGCACCGACCACGCCCCAGCGTCGCGTCGCGCCCACAGCGGGCCGCCCGGATGTACGAGCAGCACCTCGAGCGCGCCATCGCGCTTGCGGTAGAGCAACATCCCAGCGCTCCGAGCGGCCACCCGATCATCGTAGTTCGAGCTCGTACCGCTGCAGAATGATCGGTGTCCCCCACCGATCGGTCTGGCGGAGGCTCTCGATTCGGAAGCCTGCCTCCCGGTAGAGGTATGCGGCCGCGGTCAGGGCACTGAACGTCTCAAGCTCGAGCCTCCGCATATTGGCCGTGCCGTACACCTGGTCGTGGAGCGCGACGATCGCGGTCCCGTCGCCCGGCCTCAGGTGGCGTCGAATCGCGAACCCAGGTAGAGGTCGGGGTGCGGGAGGGAACCGCGCAACGGATGCTGACGATGCTCGCCCCCGGCGATATCGACCTGGCCTCGCGCTCGAGGCCGAGCCACCCGACGGGATCGTGCGCCTCGAGCTATCACTTGAAGAGCTCGTGCTCGTCACCAGCCCGACTCATCGACTGTCGGGTAGCGGTGCGCTCGCACTCCAGGCACTCGCCGATCAGCCGTTGATCGCCTTTGAAAACGCGGCTCCTCAACCCGTCAGCGGGTTGACGGAGCGCTGACCCGGTCGGGGGTGCGGCCACGCGTCGCGGTCGAAGGCAACGACCTTGCACTGGTGCGAGCGCTTACCGCGCGCGGACTCGGGGTCGCCATCCTTCCCCGTTCCTTCGTGGAGCTCCCCGGACCGCCGGTGGCGTTCCGTTCGCTGTCCCCCGCGCTATGGATGACCGTCGCCCTGTGGTGGCGCCACGGGCGAAGTCTGTCGCCCGCGGCGCGTGCATTCGTGGATTTCGTCGCTACCTCGAGCCCGCATGAGGTCAAGCCGCCAGCGCCCGCGGCTCGTCGACCTCCGCCTCAGACGGAGCGGGTGCGACCGCCTGGGTAGGTCACGGACGCAGGCCCAGCAGCGCCATCGCCGCAGCGACGAGACAGATCGCGGCACCGACCTGGAAGGCAACCGTAAATCCGTTGGTGAGCGCCATCGCCGAGCTGATTCCTGCGCCGAGATGTGAGTTGCCTGCGGCGATCGTGCTCAGCACAGCAAGTCCGAGTGCGCCGCCGAACAGCCGCGACATGTTGAGCAAGCCGGAGGCAACTCCGCTCTGGGTTGAGGGCACTCCATGAGTGGCCGCGATCGTCGATGACACGAGCCCGAGCCCCATGCCGAGGCCGGAAAATACCCCGCCGGGCAGAACCAGTGCGAAGTAGCTGCCTCCGGGCCGCACGTCGGTGAGCAACAACAGACCGACGGCCGCGAGCAGCATGCCGCTGGTCACGGCACCCCGTACGCCGATCCGGGCGACCACCCGCGGTGCCAGCGAAGAAGCGGTGAACACCGAGAGCGTCATCGGCATGAACGAGAATCCCGCCTTCAGCGCGTCGAAGCCGAGCACCTGCTGCAGGTACAGGGTGACGAAGAAGAACATCGAGAACAGCGCGGCATACATCAGAACCACGACCGAGTTGGCGGCTCGAAGCTGCGGGAGTTTGAAGATCGAGAGCGGAACCAGCGGAGCCTCCGCGATCCGCGCCTCGACCAGCGCGAAAAAGCCGACGGTCACGAGCACAGCTCCGCTGAGATCGAAGTGGCGGGGCCCTGCTGTCCTGACGTCAGCGGGAATCGCCCGGAGACCGAGGATGATCACGAGCGCACCGAGCGGAACGTTGATGGCGAAGATCGCCGGCCAACCGAACGCCTGCGTCAGCACTCCTCCGAGCAACGCTCCCGAGGTCGCGCCGAGGCCCCCAATCGCACCCCACAGTCCCAGTCCGCGATTGCGCTCTGAACCCTCACGCAGCGAGGAGGTGATGATCGACAGCGTCGCCGGAGAGACGATCGCGCCCCCAAACCCCTGGAGCGCCCGCAATCCGACCAACTGGCCACGCGAATCAGCGACCGCGCAAGCCAGCGAGGAGAGGGCGAACAGGGCGGTGCCCGCGAGCAGTACCCGCCGGCGTCCGAGAAGGTCGGCGGCACGGGCCCCCAGCATCAGGAAGCCCGCAAATGTGATCGTGTAGGCGTTGACCACCCATTGCAGGCCGGTGGTTGAAAAATGCAGTCCGTTACGCATCGACGGCAGAGCGACGTTCACGACCGAGACGTCGAGAATGACCATGAATTGGGCCAGGCAGACGACCATCAGAAGTGCGTTCGTGGAAGCCCGCCGCGAGGTTTTGATGGTCGGCGAGCCGAGTTGGCTGACTTCCTGCGCCGTCGCCGGGCCGGCCTCCGACCGGATGACGTGGGGCTCCCCAACGGCGGCCGGCGGCGGACTCCTGGCCTGCGCCGGGAGGAGGTGGCGCTGCTCGCCGGCGTGGGGACGACCTGGTACACCTGGCTCGAGCAGGGACGAGACGTGCGCGCCTCGCTGGAGGTGCTCGAGGCGATATCGCAGGGGTGCGGGTCTCCTGGAGGGACTTCATGTTGACTGGGGGATGACGCCGTGGGCGTAGCGGGATTCGTGGACTCGGCGGCGTTCTTGTTTGCGGTGGTAGTGCCAGTACTCGTCGAGGTGACCGTTGCTTCGGATAGCGCGAAGCTTGAGTACTGCCTCGGCGCTGTCGAGGCCCCAGCGCGCGCCGGTGATGTCCATCCGATCTTTCACCAAGTGGCGACAGGCGCCCTCGATCACGCCGGTCGCGATCGGCCATCCGTTGCTCAGCGCGGTTGGGTAGTCGAGGTAGCGGCGTTTGGCGAGCAGGTAGTCGGCGCAGGTGTCGGCGTTGGTGCGCTTGGCGTTCTCGAGGCCGAGGCGGGTGGCCTTGCGACGGATCGCTGCGGCGACAGTGCCAGCGTTGCCCTCGAGCACTGCGCGCGCTTTCTCGTGCACCCAGCGCTCGGCGGCGGGGTCGCCCTCGGCGAAGAAACACCACGCCGCGTCCCAGAGATACTCCAGGACATGAATCACGTCGACGAGGATCGTGACCTTGACCTTGCGTTTGCGGGCCTCGGCCTTGATCCGGTCGATCTGGTGGTTGTTGCCATCGACCAGCGCGACCCACGGGCGCTTGTGCTTGGGGTCGCGCCGCTGTGCCTCCTCGAACATTTGCGTGATCACGGTGGCCGCGTCGTCGGTGATGCTCGCAGACAGCCACTTGCTCTTGGCCTCGGGCGCTGAGCAGGCCGCCTCGCGCTCGGTTTCGGTGGCGGGCAGGATGTCGGCTGGCGTTCTGGCCTGCGGGGCGATCTCGTAGACCGCGGCGACCTCCGCCATCCGCTTGCGGCCTTGCTTCTCGCCCTTGGACAGTCGCGTCTTGAGCTTTCGCTCAGCGCTCTGGGCCTGCTTTCTGGTCTGCGGCCTGAGCGCCTCGGGACGCATCACCACGCCTTTGGCGTCGCACGAGAGGATCAGCACGTCGTCCTGCTCGGGAGCGGTGCGCTGGCGCTGCTCATAGAAGGACTCGAAGTCCACCGCGGCCCGGACCACCAGCTCGCGCAGCTGGCGCTTGCCCAACCGCTGGCCGGTGTGGCGGAAGATCGCCTCCTGCCCCTCCTCGAAGCTGTCGCGTGTGGCCTCGATCGCCGCGAGGCGCCGCATCCCGTGCGAGTGCTTCTCCTCGGGCAGATTCAACATCCCGTCGGCCACATATAGGTTCTCCTGCCCGCGCGCCCGGTAGGCCAGCCGGTCGACCCGAACCTCCCCGACCACCGTTGACAGCGCCCGCTCGTGCGCGCGCTCGACGTTCGCCCGGCGCACCCCGTCCGAGCCCACGACCTGATCGACCCGCTGCTCCCGCAAGGCGCGCAGATCGAGCGAGTCCTGAAACAGCGCCTGCAATAGCTCGCGACCGTCGCACACAACCCGCTCCTCAAGCTCAGAATGCTCAAGGCCCTGAGCCTCCTCGCCCGACAGCCAGCCAGCCAGCCCGCAGAACCGCTCCAGGGAGCGGGCAAACCCCTCGGGCAAAGGCAGATCGCCCGAGCGAGCGCCGGCATCGCCGGCAACATCCTTTGCCTCACCATCGGCCGGGCGCTCCACCTGAAGGAGTTTGCCCGCTGATGCGTAAGCTTGGCTTGCAAGGGTGTCGAAGTCGGCACACACGTGGCCACCTCCGGTGATCGACGTTGAACGTTTCCACCGCCGACTTTCGACACCCTCTTTTCGTGTTCCTCCTTACACCTGGCGACCCTTGCCTATAGCCGCCCACAAAATCCCTGCTCAGGCACACTTTTCAGTCCCTCTCGGAGACCCGCACCCATATCGCAGGCGCTTCGTCTCACTCCGGCCGAGCGCACACACCTTGTGTTGCTGGGCCGAGGCGAGGAACCCCCGCCCTGCAAGTCGCTCTCCGAGAAGGTCTCGCCGACGCTCCGGCGCCTGATCGAGAACCTGGGTGCAAATCCTGCCTACATCCTGGGCCGTCGCTGGGACTATCTCGCCTGGAACGGTGCCGCCTGCGCCGTATTGGGCGACTTCGACAGCATCCCGCGTCCATCCCGCAACCACGTCTGGCTGCACTTCATGGACCCGGCCCGGCGCGAGCTATTCGCCGACTGGGAGCGCAGCTCTCGCCTGCTCGTGGCCAAGTTCCGCGCCGACAGTGCCCGCCACCTCGGCGACCCCGCGTTCGAGGAGCTGATCGGCGCGCTGCGGCAGTCGAGCCCGGAGTTCTGTAAAGAGTGGAAGCGTCATGAGGTGGCCCGTACCGGCGAAGGGCGAAAGCAGGTTCGCCACCCGGAGGCGGGGCTGATGCTGTTCGAGCACGCCGTCTTCCATCCCTCGATGGACCTCGAGCTCCGCCTGATCCTCTACACGCCGCTGCCCGAGCACGATACGCCGGCGAAGCTAGCCGGCTTGCTCGAGCGCAAGTAGGGGCCCGCACACGACGCCCTAGGTCACGGACACCGCCTCCCCCGGCTTGACAGGACGCAACCGGTCGGTCACCGGCGGCCGCAAACGCCTCCCGGACATCCTCAAAACTGGAGGTGAACTGTTCCCAGCCGTCTTGGTGGATCGGAATGATCAGGGCCGGATCGAGTGCCCTAGCGGCCTCCACCGCGGTCTCGGCTGTCAGCGTTAGGAATGCCTGCCCCCAGGCGGCGGGCACCTTGGCCCCGCCTACAAACAGCACCGCGACCGCAATCGGCCCGTGCTCGGAAACAATCTTCCGCACGACCTCGACCGACGCGTTGTCGCCACTGACGTAGAGCGTGGGAAGCCCTTCTTCCCGAATCACGAAGCCGATCACCGGGCCATTCCTGGCAGCGACCTCCGGCGGCCCGTGCTCCGCTGCGACCGCAGTGACGGTCACGCCGCCGCCCGGACCTTCCAGCGTTACCGTATCGCCGGGTTCCATCCCGGTCGCTCCGCCACCGAGTCGCTGCGCGCCAGTGCTGGTGCTCAGCACGCGACGGGACCGGGGTAGGAACGCTCTGCCAGCCGGGTCGAGGTTGTCGGCATGGTGATCGTGGGAGATCAACACCGCGTCGATCTCTGGAAGCTCTTCTGACGAGAGCGCGGGACCGCTTAGTTTGCGCAGCACGATGTTCGTACCGGGGCGGGGGTGTTCGCCGGGCGGATCGAAGGTCGGATCGGTGAGGAACCTGAGCCCGCCGTAGTCGATTAGCGCGGTCGGGCCGCCGATCAGAAGCAATCTCATGGAGCCGTTCGTCATCACGACAGCGTAAGCGTTCTTCAAGAGCTCTTCTAAAGCCCTCACGTTGTTCTGCCGATTACCTGGTGAAGTAGCTCTATGACCATCGAGACCGCAACCAAGCCAGTCGGGCCTTACAAGTTCGCTGCGCCGCGGGAGCTCGAGACCGCTCCGATCGAGGCGCCCGTCAGTGAGACGATCACTGATTCATTTGCACTGCTTGACCACCGTACCCGCAGCCGGGCGGTTACCCCTCGGCTCGCACCCCGGGGCCCGTATCTCCAGTTCAGAGATGGCGAGGACACCTGGCTGCTTCCGCTCGAGGAAAAGATCACGCACATCGGGCGGGGACTTAGCTCGGAGGTGCGGCTCGAGGACCAGCGGGTCTCAAGGAGCCACGCGATTGTGGTGCGCCACGGGCGCTACGCGCGCGTGCTCGACAATCGCAGCTCACACGGTACGTTTCTCAACGGACGGCGAATCGTCGCCACCAACATCGGCGATGGCGACGTCATCTCGGTTGGACCGGTGACGATGCAGTTCGTAGAGCTGCGCTAGCCCTCGACGCGCTCCTCGGTCACATCACGCGCCACCAGCGCGGCGTAAAGGCCCCCACGTTCGAGCAGCTCCTCGTGCGTGCCTCGCTCGACGATCTGGCCCTGGTCGAGCACCACGATCTGGTCGGCATCGCGAACGGTCGAAAGGCGGTGCGCGATCGTGAGCGTGGTCCGTCCTTCGGCGAGCCGCTCGAGTGCCGCTTGCACGGCCGCCTCGGTCTGCGTGTCGAGCGAGCTGGTCGCCTCATCGAGCACCAGCACCGGCGGATTGCGCAACACGGTGCGAGCGATTGCCATGCGCTGCTTCTCGCCGCCCGAGAACCGATAGCCGCGTTCGCCCACGACCGTGTCGTAGCCATCGGGGAGCGAGGCGATCAGGTCATGGATCCGGGCAGTGCGGGCCGCTTCCTCGATCTCCTCATCGGTTGCGTCCGGCTGGGCGAAGCGGAGGTTCTCGCGCACGCTGGCGTGGAACAGGTAGGTCTCCTGAGAGACGACGCCGACGGTCGCCGCCAGCGAGGCCAGCGAGGCCTCGCGCACGTCGACGCCGTCGATCGTGACGCGTCCCTCCTGCGGCTCGTAGAGCCGCGCGACCAGGTATCCGAGCGTCGTCTTGCCCGCACCCGTCTCGCCGACGATCGCCGTGCGCGTGCCCGCGGGCACGACAAGGTCGATGTCACGTAGCGTCCAAGCTTCATCGCCGTTCGCGCCGTAGCGGAACGACACGCCCTCGAACCTGACCTCACCGAGTAGCTCCTCCGGCCTCAGCTCGACCGGACTCTGAGACTCGACGATGTCGACGGGAAGGTCGAGGTACTCGAAGATACGGTCGAACAGCGCCAGTGATGCCTCGACGTCGGCGCCGACCCCAAGCAGCTGCTGAATCGGGAACATCAGTCGGACCTGGATCGTCGTGAACGCGACGAGCGTCCCGATCGAGATCGGATGGCCGACGAAGCTCTGGCCCGCCAGCCAGTAAACGATCGCCGGCTGGATCGCGAACGTCATCTGGATGGTCGACATCACCCAACGTCCTGCCATCCGCGAGCGAACCTCGAGGTCGGCAATGTCCCCGGACTCGCGCGTGAAGCGACCCGCCAGGTCGTTACTCCGGCCCATCGTCTTGCCCAGCATGATCCCGGACACCGACAGCGACTCCGCCACGAGCGCCGACAGATCCGCAAGCCGCCGCTGTTGCTCGCTGGTGATCTTGCGTCGCAGCTTTCCGACTCGCCTTGTCATCCACACAAACAGCGGCACGAACACGAGCGAGATCGCCGCCAGCCGCCAGTCGAGCAGGCACATTGCGACCACCGTGGCGATTACCGTGGTCGCATTCTGAGCGATCGTCGTGGCGGTATTCGTCACGACGTTGTCCAGACCCCCGATGTCGTTCGCGATCCGGGACTGGACCTCGCCCGTGCGGGTGCGCGTGAAGAACGCCAGCGACATCTTCTGTAGGCGCCGGTACACCGCCGCTCGCAGGTCGTGCATCACCCGCTGGCCGATCGAGTTCGAGATGTAGGTCTGCCAGACGCCGAAGACACCGGTCGCAACCGCGATCCCGATCATCGCCAGCACAAGCTCGGTCAGGAGCGTCGGGTTGTGCTTGAAGATCGCGTTGTCGAGCACGTCCCGCAACAGGAACGGAGTCAACATGCTCAGCCCGGCAGAGATCACGATCAGCACCAGCACCGAGCCCAGGCGCCAGCGATAAGGCGCGAACAGACGCACGATGCGCCGTCCGTCGCGCTCGCGCTCCGGATCCATCAACGGGGGCGGCTTGCGGTCGGGGCGCCGTAGCGAGCGCATCGAGCCGGGCGCCGCGCCGTGCGCTGAACTGAGTCCGCGTCCTGAAGAGAAGCTCATCTCCTATCCATGATGACGCACGGACACGCTCACCCCGGCGGCTTGGCGGGTTAGGCCCATGCGCCGGGCGATCTCGGCGACCGGACGCGGTTCGTCGAGCACACCTCAGAACCCTCGGCATACTGAGTTACATGTCAGGCCCGGAGCTTGGACTCGCCCTCTCGGTCTTCCTCGCCTGCGCGGTCGAGGCCGTTGAGGCGCTCACGATCGTGCTGGCGGTCGGCAGCACCAGGAGCTGGTCCTCGGCGCTGTACGGCTGTGGCGCGGCTGTCGTCGCCCTAGCCGTGCTGATCGCCGCCCTCGGCCCGGCACTTACCTCGCTTCCGCTCAGCGCGCTCAGGGTGGTCGTCGGCGGGTTGCTGCTGGTGTTCGGCCTGCAATGGTTGCGTAAGGCGGTACTGCGCGCCGCGGGCTTGAAGGCGCTCCACGACGAGGAGCAGACATACGCCGAGGAGACGGCAGCGGCCCGGTCGGCCCCTGATCACGTAGTGGCGGGACTCGACGCCTACGCGTTCGTGGTCTCGTTCAAGGGGGTCTTGCTGGAGGGCCTCGAAGTGGCGGTGATCGTCCTGACGTTCGGCGCCAATCAGCATCGGATCGGGCTGGCGGCGGCCGCAGCCGGAGCCGCCGTCGCGCTCGTGGTGCTGGCCGGGATCGCGTCACACGCACCGCTGGGGCGGGTGCCGGAGAACGCGATGAAGTTCTCGGTGGGGGTGATGCTGACCTCGTTTGGCACGTTCTGGGGCGCCGAGGGAGCGGGCGCCTCGTGGCCCGGAGGCGACGCCGCATTGCTGGCGATCGTCCTCGGCGTTCTGCTCGCTTCGCTGGCAATGGTCCGCTGGCTGCGCCGCGTTTCAGCCGGCGCGCGTACGATCACGGAAACGGCATGAACCGGATCTCGGATATCGCGCGTGGCGTCTGGGAGTTCATTGTCGGCGATGATTGGGTGACGGCGGCCGGGGTCGTGGCCGCGCTCATGCTGACGGCGATCATCGCGGGCACGGGTGCCGCCGCCTGGTGGGTGATGCCGGCGGCAGTCCTCGCCTTACTCGCGCTTTCCCTGCGGCGTGCGACTCGATGATGGCTAGCGGCGCTTGGCGGGATTAGCGGGAGTCGAGCCGGGCGGCAGCACCAGCGACCACATTGGCGTCTGCCGCTCACGTCCATCGGGGAGCGCAGGGGCCCCCAGCCATGCTTGGACTTCGCAGCCCGGTTTCTGAACGAGGGACGACGCAACGGCTTCATTTTCAGGATCTACCCGGACTTGAACCGATTCACGCGGGCTCACCGCGCGCTGTGCTGGCCAGCGCGACAAGGGCTCTGTGAGTGCGCGATCCGTAGGGGAGAATCCGGCCCGGCCTAGAATCCTCCCCATCGTGGAGACAGCCTCCGAGCGGACAGGGCTGCCTGCCGACCCCTCCGCGGCCCGCAGCTCAGACGGACTGGACCCGCGCGCTGAACCGACAGTCGACCTTGTGAGCGACACGCGCGCGGCGCTGCTGCGTGCCCGGATCACCTACGAGCTCGCGCGCCTTCGCCCGGTGCTGCTGACCTATCTCGGCACTCGGCTGCTGCTGATCGTCGTCGCACTCGTGGAAGGGGCGTTGCGTCACCATTCGTTCGGCACCGAGGTTGCCAACTGGGACGGCAAGTGGTACCGCGACGTTGCCTTGTACGGCTATCCGGACCACGATTTCCATACCCGTACCACGCTCGGCTTCTTTCCGCTGTACCCGATCGTGATGTGGGCCGGCTCGCATCTTCTCTCGACCACCCCTGACGTTGCCGGTGTGATCATCTCGCTGATCGGCGGCCTGGTGGCGACGGTACTGGTGGAGCGACTTTGCAGCGGCTGGTGGGGCGAGGCGAGCGGCCGCCGCGCGGCGATTCTGTTCTGCCTGTTCCCCGGCTCGGTGGTCTTCTCGATGGACTACTCGGAGGGGTTGCTGATTCCGCTGGCTGCCGGTTGCATCCTCGCGTTGCAGCACCGAAGATGGCTCCTCGCGGGCATTCTCGCGGGTTTGGCGACCGCGGTCGGACCGGACGCCGCCGCTCTGATCGTGGTCTGCGCCGTCTCGGCGGGTCTTGAGCTACGCCGGCACGGATGGCGTGATCCGGCCGCGCGCAACAGCCTGATCGCACCGCTGCTGTCGGTCCTCGGGATCGCCTCGTTTGGGATCTTTCTGTGGACGCGGACCGGGACGCCACTCGCCAGCCTGCATGCGCAGCGATACGGCTGGGGCGAGCGAAGTGACCCCCTGGCGTTGGTGTGGCAGGCCAAGAGCCTGCTCAAGGAGATCTCGTTCACGCATTTCAACCATCCCACGATCAACCTCAACCTTGTGGTTGGGCTGCTCGGTGTGATCGTGCTCGTGGCCGGTTTGGTGCTGCTGCTACGCCGGCCGCGGCTGGTCTCGGTCGAGGGTCTCGCGTGGACGCTGGGCATCGCCTTCTTGACCGTGACCTCCGAGTACGTGCCGCCAAACCCCCGGATGCTGATCACTGCGTTTCCGGTCGTGCTCGTGTTCGCTCACTACTTGAAGGGCAGGCGCTACGTCGCCTTGGCCTTGGCCAACGGCACCCTGCTCGTGTTCCTGAGCGCCCTGACGTTCGTTGGCACGACCCTGCGACCGTGACCGCCTTCACCTCGCGAACAACTGCACTCGGACCGGCGCGGCGTATCCAAATCTGACCGCGGGCTGCTCACCCGCAAACTCTGCAGCCAGCGCGCTCCTCAGTGCTTGGTAGCGGGCGTAGTTGGCTCTCGAGCCCGATGGTCCACTCCGCTGGCCCTCATGGCTCGAGACAAACCACAGCCGCTTGCACTGCGACGCCACGGTGGAGAGCTGTCGCTTGCTCAGCGTCGCGTAGTCCTCGACGTACGGTCTGACCTTGCCCCACGGCACGACGGGTAGCACCGAGCGCGGAGCACGGACGCCGCGGCCCGCGTAGTAGGCAAACGCCATCCGGCCGTCGGATGGATAGAATGCAACGCAGTCGCCTGGTTGCGCTCGCGCGTCGACGTAGTTGGTCGCCGTCCGCCAGTCTTCCGGCGAGACGCCGTAGCTCGGCGCGACTTGGAGCGCTCGCAGCGCGAGCAGCAATGCCAACACCGACAGAGCGACGATGCTCGGCAGTCTGCGGTCACAAATTCCCAACCCGAGGGTCAGCGCTACCGCCGGCAGGCACATCAGCAGGTTGCGAGGGAGGAAGATCGACTGCCCGACGAATGACTCCAGCAACGCCAGCACCACCGGGACGAACAGCCATCCCAACAGGAGCACGAGTGACCATCTCGTTCGCTGACCGCCGTGGCGCGGCGGCTGGCGAGCGATGGCGATCGTGACGGCGCCGATCAGCACGAGCGTCACGCAAAGCAGCGGAATGCTCGTCACGGTCCGGTGAAAGCTCGGCCGCAGCGCCGAGGAGGCCAGCGACTCGAGTACTACCAACGTGCCGCTGAGGTTCGGTCGCGGCACCCAGAACAGCTGGCCCGAGCCACGACGCAGCGCCACTACCAGCAGCGGGATCCAGCAGATCGCCGCGACCGCCAGCGCCGAGAGCACGGGGCGAACTGCCCGCCGCCGTAGCGCCAGCGAGGCCAATTGCGCCGGCACGACGAGCACCGCGACGAAACTCATGTACACCGACAGCACGGTGCAGATCGCGTAGGCCAGCCACGCCCAGCGGATCGGTCGCCCGTCGAGCCAACGATCAACGAGCACCACGAACGCCAGAAACGAGCCGCTGACGAGCGCCACCATCGGCGCGTATCCGCGAGCGGACTGTCCCCAGAACACAAGCGGCAGGCTGACTGCGCTCAGCAAACCTGATGCGAGTGCGACGCGCCGATCGAACAAGCGGATCGCGATCGCACCCATGGCGGCCACCCCGACGCTCGTCGCGACCGCCGACGGAAACCGGAGCACGAACGTCCCGCTCCCAAACCAGGCGATCAGGATGTGCAGGAGGAGGTAGTAGCCCGACATGTTGCCGCCGTCGTGTCCGATCGCCGACCACAGCGCCGAGCCGTTTTGGGAGGCGATCGAAACCGTTGCGCCCTCGTCGAATCCGAGGCTCCGGGTGGTGAGTTGGTAGCAACAGAGCGCCAGCGCGAGCATGGCCGGAATCGCGACGGCGGCGGCGTTACGCAGGCGCTCGCGACTCACGCCCGGCCCACGGCCGCCCGCCGGCGGACGCCCCGCCAGGCGAGACCGGCAAGCACGACGTAAACGACCAGCACATAGGGGGCGGCCGTGACTGGCAGCACCAGGATTCCGTTCGGCTTGACCAGAAACACCGACAGCACCACGGCCAGAGGGATCGCTCGGGAGCGCTGGATCCCCGGACAGGCGGCCAGGAGCACCAGCCCCCACACGAAGTACCAGGGCCACGCTGCCGGGCCGGCGAGCGCCGCCACGAGCAGCAGCACGGCGAGGTAGCGGACCAGGTTCTCGAACCGCACCCGCCAGATCATCGCCACACCGAGCAGCGCGATCGCCGCCGCCGCCACCACGCCCACCCCGTGCGCGACAGCCTTTGAGCTCAATCCGAACACCGGCCCGATCGTCCACCCCACCGCAGTTGCCGGCGTAATCGCGAGATGCACCTTGGCCGGAGTCGAGAACAACGAGGTCGAGATCCAGCCGAGGCCAAGCCCGGTGAGGAGGCTGATCACTGCGATCACAGCGACGGCCACCAAGGTCGCCTGCGCGAGTACTCGTGCCCTTGTGGGCGTGTCCGGAGCGCTGCGCGCCCACGCGACCGCGATGAACACGGCCGCCGCGGCCGCGGGAAGCTTGATCGTCGCCGCCGCCGCGCAGATCGCGATCCCAACCGCCGGACGGCGCTCGAGCGCGACCGTTACGCCGGCAACCATCAGCCCGGCCATCACGGCGTCGTTGTGACCGGCGCCGATCAGCTCGAGAAGGGTGAGCGGGCTGATGACCGCGATCCATGTGGCCCACAGAGGATCCGCTCCCAGGCGGCGAGCGAGCCTCGGGATGAACGCCGCCAGCAACACGATCCCCGCGAGCTCTAGCAGCCGCGCGAGGATCGCCGCCGCGATCAGGTGCGAGCCGGTCAAGCCGACGATCGCGCTCATCATCGCGATGAACGCCGGACCGTAGGGAGCGGTGGTCGTGCGCCAGAAGGGAGACACGGCGTTCAGCACGTGCTGCTGGCCCAAATGCCCGAGGGTCACCGGTGCGTCGTGATAGGGGTTGTGGCCAAGGTGGAAGATCGTTCCTTGGGCGAGGTAGCTGTAGATATCCCTGCTGAACAGTGGCGGCGCGAGAAGCAGTGGTGCGCACCAGATCGCGCCCGCGGTCCACAGCTCGCTGAGTCGCATCTCAGGCGAGCGAGCGAGTCGAGCACCCGTCCCGAGCCATGCACACGAGAGCGCGGCGATGCCGAGATAGAAGACGACGTTGTTGGCGCCGTCACCAGGCGGCAGGTCGACGTTGAACCACCAGCCGCCACCCGTCACACGGGGTGCGGTGACCGTGATCAGGATCGAGCCGGCCAGTCCCAGACTCAACCAGCTCCATCCGAGGCGATCCCTTGGGAGGGTTCGACGGCGCGCCTGCGGCTGGCGGGTGGTGGATTTGCCGGGACCGACACGGGGGGTTGGGTCGGCCACTGTCATGCGCTCATCAGTACAAACCAGGCCGGCTGGCCTGCTGTTGGCGCACCTGATCGTAGTGCAGCGCGCCTCGTGCTCTGCTGGCGCTTCGAAGGTCGGTCGGGGTTTCCCGGCCCGATTTCCCTAGGCCGCGAAGTCGGTGACCTCGGCTCGCGCCGCCGGGTGCGACGGCTTCCCCTCACGCGCGCGGTCGGCCGCTGATCCATCGTGGGCCGGGGAGTCGTCGTTTGTTTGAACCGCCGCGCGTTGCTGCGACGGCAGACCCGAAGATACGGCGCTGCGTAGCCGTGCGAACCCAAAAATCCCGCCAAGCGTCGGCACCCACAAGGCGATCGCGTGATAGATGACCACCGCCGCGGCCGTCGGCTCGGCGGGAAAGCCATACAGCAGCAGCGCGCCGAGTAGCCCTCCCTCGAGTACACCGACGCCACCTGGAACCGGGATCAGGTTCGCCAGGTAACCGATCTGGTAGCCCATCACCAGCGCGAACACGGGAGGATTCAAGCCGACGGCACGCATGCAGACCCACAGCATCGCGATGTCGAACACCAGGTAACCAATCGTCCCGAGCAGCCGCCAATTGAGGTGGAAGGCAACCGCCTCAGTGTCGCTCACCCAGTCGGCGGCCCGGCGCAGCGCGCTCGCGATCGGCCCCGTTCGACTGTCCCGCGGGCGAAACCGGGGCAGCGACATGAAGAAGATCACACCCAACGCGCCGACCACCCCCGGGAGCAGCGCGTACACCAGGTTGGGGGCGTGGCCGCCAATGCCAAACGTGATCCCGAAGCTCGCCAGTGCGAGCACCGTCGCGTTGACGGCGCTCGTCAACAAGAAGATCACCACTGAGCGGTTGACGATCCGAGACCACTCGATGCCCCACGCGCGCATTGCCCACGCGCCGAACGCGAGACCTCCGGCACCGCCAACCGGGACGACCGCGCCGAATGCCATCTCGGCCCAAGCCAGCCAGCGGACCTCGCGAGCTGGACCACGGCTGAGCACGAGCCTGACGGTGGCGACGTAGCCGAGGCATGACGCGATCTCCAGCCCGAGCGCCAGCACGACCCAGCTGGGGCTCGCGTCGGCGACTCGCTTGAGGACGCCGCGAAGATCGGGAATCGCCAAACCAATTCCTAGCAAGAGGAGCAGCAGCGCTGCTGTCCAGATCACCCCATTGCGCAGGCGGTGAGCATCGCGATCGGGACTACTTGTGACTTCGTCCGCGGCTGTCCGCTGCTCCACGCCAGCAACCTTTCCCTGACAAGACCCTCAGCAGGGATAATTCTAACATCCAATCGTGGGCGACCTCAAGTATTGAGGTCCTCAATAAACTCGGCCTCGACGCCCAAGCGTTGGCACTACTAAGCTAAAGCTACCCCGCTGGCGAGAACCTCACCCGCAGTGTCTTGAGCTGGTTGATGAACGGGGACTCCACCATCGCTGGGACGCCGTCGAGTTCCATTGCCGGAAAGCGCGCCAGCGTCTCCTCGAACATCACCCGCAACTCCAAGCGGGCAAGCGCCGCGCCGAGGCAGAAGTGTCGACCGCCCGCACCGAACGCCTGATGGTCCGTGCTCCGATGCACGTCGAACCGGTCCGGATCCTCGTGGCGGGACTGCTCGCGATTCGAGGACACGTACCACATCACTACCTTCTCTCCCGCTCGGATCTCCTGGTCGCCGAGTACGGTGTCGCGCGTGGCCGTCCTGCGGAAGTGAGCAAAGGCCGGAAACATCCGCAGCGACTCCTCAACCGCACTCGGGATCAGAGACGGATCGCCGAGCAGCAGTCGGCGCTGATCGGGATGCTCCATCAGCGCCCGCATGCCGCTGCAGTACGTCGCTTTCGTACTGTCGTTCCCGGCCGCCACAAGCAGGAAGAAGCCCATCACGATCTCGTGCTCCTCGAGCTTCTGCCCGTCGACCTCGGCGTGCACGAGCACGCTGGTCAGGTCGTCCGTGGGACGCTCGCGCCGCTCCGCGATCATCTTCCGGCAGCGCTCGAAGATCTCCGGCAGGTCCTTGGCCACGTCGCCATCCGGGTTCAGGTCCGGATCTCCGGAGCCGAGCGTGGAGTTCATGATGCTCGCCCAGATCGCATCGTCCTCAGGGGGAATGCCCATAAACCGTCCGATCACGCGGGAGACGGCCGGCTGGGCGACGTCGCTCACCAGGTCGCAGCCAGCGCGGCCGCGGAGCCGCTCTAGGACGTCGACCACGATCGCCCGGATCGCCGGCTCATGCTCGGCGATCCGCTTTGGCGTGAAACCGGCCTGGAAGAGCATCTTCAACCGGTCATGCTTGGGCGGATCCATGCCGATGAACATCGCGCGCAGCAGCTCGAGCGGGAATCCTTCGGTCACGGCCGTGATTCCACCCAACTCCGAGGAGTACGTCCGCCAGTCCCGACTGACGGTGTGGATGTCCTCGGCACGGGTGACCGACCAGAAGCCCGCTTCGTTGGGGTATTCGGTCAGCCTCGACGTCCAGTGAACCGGACACTCGGCGCGCAGCCGGCGAAACAGCTCGTGCGGAGGACCCTCCGCCCACAGCTCACGATCGGTGACGAGGACCTGCTCCAGATCGTTACTGGTCGTGGACATCCCGGACCTCCTCATGTGCCGCTGATCGATCGCCTGATCTTAACTGGCTGGTCAGCCAGCTGGGAAATGAGGCGGGGTTGAGGGGAGGCGGGCGACAGTCGAGGGTTGAGGTCGGGCGGGCGAGGCTGGGCGGGCGCGGGGCGCGGGACGCGTGGCGGGCTGCGGGCGGCGGGCGGCGGGCGGCGGGCGGCGGGCGGGCGAGGCTCGCCGGCCGAACGTTGGCTATCTACCTCCGGCCCCCGGAGGTAGATGAGCCAACGTTCGTGGGAGTCGGCTCGCTGCGGCGAATACCCGCGCGCCCGGCGCTCCGCGCCCGGCCGGCCTTCCCCCGGACGCCCCCCTCCTCCGGGCCGCGGAGGCTCCCCCCTCCCCCGGGCCGGCCAACGTTACGCTCGGGGCGCATACCGGCTCGACGGTTACGTTGGCCCGCGCACCGCAGGCTTTCGTTACACCGGGCCGACGAGACGCCCCCAACGTAACGTTGGCCCGCACACCCGCCGCCCGCGCGAACCGTCACCCCCCACCCACCCCACCCCCCCGCCCCGCGAACCGCCCCTCCACCTCCCGACCCCAGGTGACGCCCGTCTCGCTGGTGTGCAAGCTGTGCTGGATCGTCGGCAGGGCCGGGATCACCGCCGAGCTCAGGACGGCGTACGCCAAGCCGGCGAGCGACAGCACCGCGAGGATCACATTCGGATGGACTCGCCCCGATTGGTGCGCGTCTGAGGCCATCGCCACTCATTTACCGGAATGACCATTCCGGTAGCGGACACCGAGTGGTTGTCGCATGCGCCGAAAGAGCCGCTCGCCGGCGTCCACCCGAGCAGGGGCACCCACCTTCCCGACCGCAACGATCGCGCTGGACGGGGGCGAGCCTAATAGGCTCCGAGGCGCCCCGACGAACAAGAGGAGAGCGTTTCCGTGAAGATCCGCGCCGCGGTGCTCGAGGAATTCGGCCAGCCGCTGAACATCGCCGAAGTCGACCTCGCCGAACCGGCGCCCGGCGAGGTGCTGGTGCGCCTCGAGGCGTGTGGCGTCTGCCATACCGACATGTACACGGCCTCGGGCGCCGACCCCTCGGGATACGCCCCGACTGTGCTGGGGCACGAAGGCGCCGGAATTGTCGAGCGACTCGGCGACGGGGTCACCAGCGTGTCTCCCGGTGATCGCGTGGTCACTTTGTTCTCTCCGCAATGTCGTGAGTGCGTGCACTGCCGCAGCCCGAAGACCAACCTCTGCCTGGCGATCCGCGAGCAACAGAACCTCGGCCACCTTCCCGACGGCACGACACGGCTGTCCCGCGGCGGCGAGCCGATTCGCCATTTCATGGGGACGAGCACGTTCGCGCAGTACACGGTGATGCCCGAGATTGCCCTCGCCAAGGTCTCGCTCGACGCGCCGCCCGATCGGGCGTGCCTGTTCGCGTGCGGGCTCTCTACGGGTCTCGGCGCCGCGATCAACACCGCCAACGTGGAGCCGGGGTCGACCTGTGTGGTGTTCGGGGCCGGGATGGTGGGCCTGGGCGCGGTTGCCGGGTGCCGCCTGCAAAGGGCCGAGCGGATCATCTGTGTCGACATGGCGCAGGAGCGGCTCGAACTGGCCGCCGGGCAGGGCGCCACCGACACCTGGATTGGTGGGCCGGAGACTGTCGCCCGAGTGCTGGAGGAGACGGGCGGCTTCGGCGCCGATTACACCTTCGAGGCGACGGGGCTCGTGGCCGTGATGCGCCAGGCGGTCGAGGCCGCCCGGATGGGCTGGGGCCTGTGCACGATCGCGGGTGTGGCCGGCAAGGGCGAGACGCTCGAGGTCGTCCCTCGCTACCTGATCACCGGTCGGCGGGCCTGCGGATCCTCGTTCGGCGGCGTCAAGGGTCGGGACCAGGTCCCGGAGCTCGTAGCGCTCTACCTCGACGGCCAACTTGACGTCGATCCGTTCATCTCGCACCGGATCACGCTCGATGAGGTCAACCGTGGCTTCGAGCTGATGGAGCGCCAGGACGGGATCCGCAGCGTGATCACGTTTGGGTGATCGCATCCGCGTGGCTACCGTCTGCCTGAGCCTGACGAACGGCGCCCACGACCGCCTCGAGCAGCTTTGCCGGCCGCTGCCGCGCGCCGCCGTCGCTGCCGGATCCTCAGGGCGGCTCCGATCGCGGCTCCGAAGAAGATTGCGCTGAAATAAGGTGGATTGATCAGCAACGCCACCGCAACGCCGAGCATCGCGAGCCAGATCGCCGGTCGCCAGTCGCGCCAGTCGCCAGTCAGGAACCCAACTTTTCCGGTCTCACGGGATCGCGACGTCGGAGTCCGCCGCCACGTGCTTCTGAATCGAGGCCACCGCGCGGAAAGCCTCTTTGAGGTGGCTGCGCGTGAGCGCGCTGAGCGCGGCAGGATCGACGTAGTCGTCAGGCTCCTCGCCGGCACGGAGATCCGGCGGGCACCGAGGCGATCGCGCAAGTCGACGGCCGCCACCTGCTCGGCGCGACCAACTGGATCGGCCGAGAGCTCGGGCCGCACTGCACCGCCGCAGGAAAGGTGTTCCTCGCGTTCGGAGCCGCCGAGCTTCCCGATGGCGAGCTCGAGGCTTTGACGCCGGCGACGGTGACCGATCGCGATCTGCTGGCCGAGGAGCTCGCCGCAATCCGGGACCATGGCTACGGCACAATCGTGGACGAGCTCGAGTCCGGACTGTCGGCTGTCGGAGCCCCGGTGCGCGATCGCGCGGGGGCGGTGATTGCGGCTCTGACTGCGTCGGGGGCAACGCTGCGCTTACCGACGCAGCGGCTCTCGCTCCTCGGCCGGGTCGCGCTTGAGCAGGCACACGCGGTGTCCGCGCGCCTCGGGCACGGCGCCTCGCTTGCCGAGTATCTGGAGTCGCGCCCGCCGCGGCGACACTAGAGCACCGTCCTGATCTCGCGCTCGAACGTTCCGATGTGCTCGGCCAGCACATCGCGAGCACGACCCGCGTTTCCGGCGGCAATCGCGTGAAGCACATCGTCGTGCTCGTGTACGCGGGCGAACAGGTGCGGCAACCGATCGAGCACGAGGTACCAGATGCGCAGCGAGAGGTTCAAATAGCGCCCCAGCGTCTCCTCCAGATAGGGATTGTTTGCACAGCGATAGACGAATCGATGCACTCGCGCGTCGAGCGCCATCAGCACCTCGACATCGTCGCTTCCCTCGCTACGAGCAAGCTCATCGAGCAGTTCTACCAGCTCCGCCCGCTGGGCATCGGTGATCCGCTGCGCGGCGCGGTAAGCGGCATGGCCTTCGAGCACCATCCGCACATCGGAGATGTCCGCCAGATCGGTGATGTTGATCTCCGAGGCGAACGTTCCCCGCCGCGGGAACACGGTCACGAGGTTCTCGAGCGCCAGCCGTTTGATCGCCTCGCGAACCGGCGTCCGGCCCATATCCAGTTCCTCGCCGAGGACATCCTCATCGATCGGCTCCCCGGGAGCAATCCGCAACGTCACGATCCGATCGCGCAGATCAGCGTATGCCCGGTCGGCGAGCAACCCCCGTTGGGCGCCATCGCCCTGCGTCGAACCCCGCCCCTCACGCTCCAGGGCTGATATACGACTCATAGCTTATGAGCATACCCTCCCGCTGGGGCTTTCTCCCGCGCGCTGTCACCGAGCCCATGTACGGCTTGTCCGACAGCGTCTGCAGCGCGAGCACCATGTCGAGATGACGCGAGTCCAGCGGACGGTCCTCGCGCTCGCAGATCGTCCCGCCCGGAGAGTCAAGTTCTGCAAACGTCTGCGCGAGGCGAACCAGGTCCTCGAAGTCGGCCATCTTCGCGTCCCGCCTGACATCGCCCTCGCGGATGAACGGGCACCCGTAGACGGGCGCGAACACCATGTGGTTACCGCCGATGTGGGCGCTCTTGTCGGGGTTGCGCGCTTGCAGCTCAAACTCTCGCGGCGCCTTGGCCACCTGCTCCAGCAGCAGGAAGTCTGGCAGCCGTAATATATCCGCCGTGAAACACGAGTTTCAAGGCGGCGACATTGGCGCTAGAGGCAGCGCAGCGGCGATCCTCCCGGGTGACACCCCAACCCAGGGAACCGCCGCTGTGGACCGCAGCGCCGATCTCCTGGTCCGAGTTCTGGAGAGCGAGCAGCCAGTCGCGTTAGGAGAGCTTGCCTCGGTAACCGGGATCCCCAAGAGCACCGCCTCTCGCTTGCTGAGTGCGCTGGAGCGCCGTGGGCTGGTCGAGCAGGACGGCAAGCGCGGCCGGATTCGTCCCGGACCGGCGATCCTGAGAGTCGCCGAGCGCAGCATGCTCGAGCGCAACGTGGTCGAGCTCGCGCGGCCCTCGCTGGACGCGCTCGCCAAGATCAGCGGCGAGACCATCAATCTGGCGGTTCCGGCGCTTCACGGCGTCGAGCATCTGGCGCAGGTCGACAGCCGCCATTTCCTCAGCGCCGGCCAATGGGTCGGTCGTTTGGTCGAGTACCACTGCACGGCCGTCGGCAAGGTTTTCTTGGCTGCCGGCCGCGCCCCGATACCCACCACCGCACTGACTAGCTACACCGAGCACACGATCATCGAGCCGGCGCCCCTCGGCGTTGAGCTCGAATCCGTCCGCCGCAATGGTTGGGCAACGGTGATCGACGAGCTCGAGGACGGTCTCGCGGCGATGGCGGCGCCGGTGAGCGGAGCCCGGGGCGACGTCGTCGCCGCGCTCAGCATCTCCGGGCCCACGTTGCGGATGACACCACAGCGGATCGAACAGCTTCACCCGCTTCTGATCGACGAGGCGCGGGCCCTCAGCCAGCGCCTTGGCAACACCGACGAAGGAGAGCACGCGGCATGACCAACGAGGAGATCCTGCAGCTCCTCTACGACGAAACGCTCGTAGGCAATGCGCCAGCCGTCACCGACGGAGTGCGAGAGGGACTGGACCAGGGCCTCCAGCCCGAACGGATGCTGTACGACGCGCTGATCCCCTCGCTCGAGGAGGTCGGCGCCCGCTTTGAGCGGGGGGATTACTTCGTTCCGGAGATGCTAATCGCCGCCCGCGCGATGCAGGGGGCTTTGAACATTCTCCGTCCACTGCTCGCCGAGTCCGATTCACCCCAGGTCGGCAAGTTCCTGATGGGGACGGTCAAGGGTGACGTGCACGACATCGGCAAGAACCTCTGCAACATCATGCTCGAGGGCGCAGGGTTCGACGTGATCGACCTCGGCGTCAACGTGCCGCCGGAGAAGTTCATCGAGCAGATCGAGGAGCACTGTCCCGACATCGTCGGCTTCTCGGCTTTCCAAACGACGACGATGCCGATGTTCAAGGCGAACATCAACGCGCTCACGAAGGCGGGGCTTCCTGAGCGCGTGATCGTGATGGTTGGTGGGGCCCCGGTCACGCAGGAGTATGCGGAGGCGGTCAGCGCCGACGGCTACTCGGCGGATGCATCGTCGGCCGTCAAGAAGGCCAGGGAACTGGTCGCGCTGCGGCGGGCGAAGGTGCCCGCATGAAGCCGGCGGCGATAGTCAGCCGCGTCGAGCACGCAATCAAGGGACCCATCTGGGGCTGCCAGATGTGCGGGCAGTGCGTTCTTCACGCCACCGGCATGACCTGCCCGATGAACTGTCCGGAGACGCTGCGCACCGGACCCTGCGGCGGCGTGCGAGCAAACGGTGACTGCGAGGTCAAACCCGAGATGCGCTGCGTGTGGCTGAAGGCAGTCGAGCGCGCCGAGCGCGTGCCGGTGTGGGGCTCTCACATCGATCACCTGCGCCCGCCGGTCGACAACTGGCTGAAAGGCAGCTCGGCCTGGATCAACCTGGCGACCGGCCGCGATCGCGAGGTGCCGGCCGGATGGGCGGCGGGCGCCGATGTCGAACCTTGAGCGCAAGCTCGCTGCCCGGGAGTTCGTTGTAACCGCAGAGCTGCCGGTGATCGACGGCGGCGGCAAGTCGGAGATTCTCCGTCAGCTGGAGCCGATGCGACCGTTCGTCGACGCGTTCAATGCGACCGACAATCCGGCGGCGCACGCGCTCTGCTCGCCGCTCGCTGTCTCGATTGCGATGCTACAGGCGGGAGCCGAGCCCGTGATGCAGCTGACCTGCCGGGACCGCAATCGCCTGGCGCTCGAGGCCGAGCTGATGGGCGCCGCGATCCACGGCGTCGAGAACCTCTGCTGTCTCACCGGCGACGACGTGACCGCTGGGGACGAGCCCGAGACGCGGCGCGTGTTCGACCTCGATGGCCCACAGCTGATCGCGCTCGCGCGAGTGCTCGATCGCGGTCACTACCTTTCCGGGCGCGCAATCGAACCGGCTCCGCACTTTCTGATCGGCGCGGTCGAGAACCCGAGCGCGCCACCGTTCGAATACCGCGTCCGCCGTGCCGCCCAGAAGGCGCTCGCTGGGGCCCGTTTCCTGCAGCTTCAGCTGTGCTATCGACCGGAGCTGCTCGAGCTGTTCATGCGCACCGCTCACGACACCGGAGCGCCGTCGTTGGACGTTTCCCAGCTGCCGCGGATTGCCTTGCCGTCTTCGCTGAACCTACCTAGCTAGGTACCGCTGAGCGAAATCGAGCGGCGAGAAGTCCGGCTCCTCTCGCCAGAGCTTCCACTCTTTATCGCCGAAGCTCATCTTGTAGACCCGGGCCACCCCACGCGAATCGAAGTAGTGCTGGAGATATCCCTCACGCTCGGGGTCCACGCCGATGATCGCGATGCCATCGGGTGCGGCCGGATGGGGCACCTCCCAGCGCTGGACGAGAAACTGTCCTCCCGGTAGCCACTCGAGCATCGTCCGCCCGGCGGACGCGTCGGCAAACGATGCCTCGATGCGCCACTCGCCGACAAACGGCTGTAACAGCTCGATCTGCATGATCCCTCCTAACGGTTGCGCTTGAAGGCTTAGGCTAGGACCGGCATGCGAGCCAGGAATCATCTGGCACAAGGCCGAAATACGGAGTCGCGTCGCGATTTCACCGACCGGAGCCCGGCGGCGCTGGCGAGGCCGCCGCCCGGCGCGCCTCCGCCTCGTAGGGGTTGTCGGCGTAACCGAATCGTAAGTAAGAGAGTGGCATCCGCACTGGGCGGTGCTGCATCTGCCAGACGTGGCAGAGCTCGTGGCAGATCAGCTCGTCGTCTCCCTCCAGCTCCGGCGAGCGCAGCAGGATCAGGTTCCACATCGCGTAAGCGTCGAAGCGGCGAAACCAGGGCAAACGGAATAACCAACTCGCAACGAAGACCCGGACGCGGTCGATCCTGACGGGATGCTCGTACAGCGTCAACCCGTCTAGGCTTGCCTTGGCGCGGGTGACTGCGGCAGGGTAGTGATCGGTGATCTTGAGGCTCAGATCGTCATCGGGAGGGCGCCGCTCGCTCCGCGGCGGCGCCCTCCTTCTTTCTTTCTACTGACCGGCGCCGAGGTCGATGACCGGCATGATGTAGCTGGCTCACATCCGGCGCGACTGTGACGTTATCGTTGCCGTCCAGGGTGTTGACCCGCAGCGTGTCGTTGGCCGCCTCGCTGCCGACCGCCGCCCCTCACGTTGATCGCCGTGAAGCTATTGCGTTCGAAGCTGAAGTCGGCCGTGCCGTCTTCACCCACGTCGACTTGGAGCGTGTTGGGCGCCCCGGGCGCGAGCCGTAGCGCGAGCTTGTGGCTCGCTCCGTTACCGGAGATCTGCCAATGTCCCGGCTTGCACGTGCGCCTTGTAGGAGGCCACGGCCTGATCGACGGAGAAGCCAAGCACTCCGGCAAACGAGAGGCCGGCAATCGCACTTGCCTCGAGCGCTCTCCGTCGAAGGTGTGCAGCATGAATTGTCATCGTTCCCTTTCGTCTTCGGTGAGGGCTTGCGCCGGTCGAACTTAGATCGCATGCCCGCGGTCGGCAATCGGGACGGTGCCCTGATTTTTCGCCACCGCTGCCCTGAACAGACGCGAAAACTTACGAGTGCGGGAAGGATCGCCGAGTCGTCTGCGTCTTCTGCTGTGTGAACAAAAGTCATCAGACGTCTAATGTGTTTCCCGGGAGCCGAAGATGATCGAGATCATCTTCGGGAGCGGTGTCGGGACGGCGATTGTCAGGATGCGGGCAGCGCGCCAACGGTGGTGGATGCGCCGCTATCCCGTGCCGACATTCGTGTTCGCCGATCTCGTCGGCTATACGGCGCTGACGGAGGACCGCGGTGACGACGCGGCCGCGCAGATCGCGCGCGAGTTCGGGCGCACGATGCGGGCACTGAGCCGCCGGTACGGGGCGTGGCAGGTCAAATCGATGGGCGACGGCGTGATGATCTGGGCCCCGGATGCGGCGCGGGGGGTTGCGATCGCGACACACGCCGTGGAGGAGGTCGGGACGCGCCCCGATCTGCTGCCCGTGCGCGTCGGCGTGCATACCGGACCGGCAGTCATAAGCGGCTGGGACTGGTACGGCAGCGCCGTCAATATCGCCGCCCGCCTCGCGAGCGAGGCCGGGCCCAACGAAGCGCTTGTCAGCTCCGCGGCGCGCTCAGCCGCCTCTGCCGAGCTCACCGACTCGCTCAGGACACGGCGCGAGCTATCGCTGCGTGGGGTCGAGCGCCCGATCGTGGCCTGGCGGCTGACATGAGCGGCGTCGAGCGCCAGTACGTTCGCCCGACCGTCCGGGCTCTGCCAATGCCGACGGCCCACCCGACGAAGGAAGCCTGGGGCGACGCGGGCCGGGCTGGCGGCACGAGGGCACCGTCCGCGGAGGACCGATCGGTCAGATTTGCCCAGCTGCAGCAGCGGATGACCGCAATCGACGCCGCGACTCAAGCTGGACGCGCCGTGAGCTCCTCGATCACTGCGAACCCGTCAGCGGAACCGACCCCCCGTCCGCCGGAGACGACCACCTCGGCATAAGTGAGCGAGACGCCCGCGGTGGCTGTCGCCACTCGCTCCGTGACCCCGACCGCGGGTTCCGTGTCGGCCACGCGAACGACCTCCACGTCCGCCTCGGAATCCGCCGCCACGGCGTGCGGGGCGACCGTCAAGAGCAGCGGCGAGCCGTGCACGAGCGCCTCTTCGAGCAGGCTGCCGCCCCAGCGAACCCTGGTGACGATCACCGGATCGCCGGCGCTCACCGACACGCAGTTGGCTGCCATCGGCTGCTCTAACCGGGCGGCCACGTGCGCGAGCACCTCGTTGCCACGGTCGGTGCCGGGACCCACCACGGCCGCGGGAGAGCGCTGCCGGGTCAGCTCGACGAGCGCCTGCGCGTACGTGGACGGCGCGTAGCGAGCTCCCGTGATCTCGACGGCTTGGACCTCCTCCCCGAGCCCGCGCGCGAACGTCACCGCCTGCTGGGAGAGCTCGTCTGCCGCCGCCTCGACGAACACCAGGATCACTTGAGCACCCCGATCTCCTGTAAGACCTCGACTACCGCCGGCGCCGCCTCCGCTCCGTTGCCCAGCACCTGCACCTGCTTGCCCGAGCCCGGCGGCAGCTTGAGACGCACCATCTCCAGTCGTGGCGGGGGCCGTTCCGGGTTCGAGACGGTCACCGGCTTGCGCTTGGCCCGCAGCCGGCCGGGCACCGACGGGTAGCGCGGGAGGTTGATCCCCTCCTTGACGGTCACGACCGCAGGCAGCGGAAGTTCGTAGATGTCGCGCCCGCCGGCAACCTCCTGCTCGCAGCGCAGGCGGCCGCCGTCCACTCCGATCGCCTTGATGCCCGTCACGCACGGCAGTCCCAGCCGATGCGCGACCCGGATCGCCACCTGGCAGTTGCCGGAGTCTGCGGATTCATTGCCGAACAGAATCAGGTCACTTGGCTCAGGCTCGGCGCGGACCGCCTCGGCGATCGCGGCGGCCGTCGCCTGCGGATCCCACTCCTCTGCGCCGGTCACCAAGTGGACGGCACGGTCGATTCCGATCGCCATCATGTCACGCAGCTGCTCCTCTGCCTCCGGCAGCCCGAGTGTCAACACAGTGCTCGACCCGCCGTGCTGCTCGACCAGACGGACGGCCTCTTCTGCACTGCATTCATCGTGGGGACTGACGGTGAACTCGAGGTGGCGCGTGGAGATCGCGCGCTGATCATCGGTGAGCACGATCTTGCCGCCGGTTAGCGGTACCCGCTTTACGCACACGAGGATGTTCATCGTTAGGAGCGGACCCGGGAGTTCGCGGGATCGAACACCGGCGTCGAGTCGGCGACCGCGACCGTGACCGGGTACTGCTCGCCCATGTACTGCACTGCGAGCTGCCGGTCTCATCGAGCCGCATGATCGTCAGGTCGGCCTTGAAGCCGCCGCTCGGCGTCAGGATCGGCGTGTACACGACGCGTCCGACCGCCACGTCCGTCTGCGGCATCGCTACGCGCTGTACCGCCTCGAGCGCTCCCGGCCCGGTGACATCGAACACCGTGAACGCAGTGAGATCGGCCATCCCGCCCCCGATTGGACTCCCACTGCTCGCCCGGATGGACGATCCCGTACATCTTGTTGAAGCCCTCCGCCGCGCGTGCCTTGATGTGCGTCCTCGTCCGCTGGCAGGGATGGGCACGAGCGATGTTCGACTCATACACATCGATCTCGGACTCTCCGTGAACCATCAGCTCGGCGACCGTCTTGCCCGTCCCGGGACCTTCCTTGATCCAGATCGCCGCCGCCGACCACAGGCCGCGTACCTCGGGCGTCTCCCCGAGTAGCGGCATGCCGTCGTAGGTGACCGACAGCCCGAGCTTGATCGCATACTTCACGCCCCCGGTCTCGTCCCCGACGATCTCGGGCATCAGGTCGAGCGCGATTTCCATCTGCGGGTCAAAATCCTCCTGGGTGAACGGAAGCTCGGTCGGCGTCAGAGCCGCCTCCTCGATCGAGGGGATCTCATCAGCGTCGAGCGTGATCGGGCGGTGCGGATACGAGCCGATCTCCAGGCCCGTTCCCTCTTGGCGCTCATACATGTTCGTGTCCATGTCGCGGACGATCGGGAACTCGATCATGCCCTTGGCGTTCGCGAACCGCGGGGCGGGTCCGATGTCGATCATCTGATGCGCCATCGGCGTAAGCGCGATCGACGCGCCCGCCATCCGCGCAAGCCGCGGACTCCAGCACCCGGCGGCGATCACCACCCTGTCGACCTCGACGTCGCCTTTCGTGGTGCGAATGCGCTTCACCGCTCCATGCTCAACATCGATGCCCAGCACCTCGGTGTTGGCCGATACGGTGAGTCCCGCCTGTTGCGAGCGCTCGCGCATGATCGTCGCTGCGCGTAGCGAGTCGACCACGCCCGCGCCCGGCGTGTAGAAGGCTCCCAGGATCAGCTCCTGGTTGATGAACGGAACGAGCTCCTTGACCTCCTCTGAGCTGTCAGGGAGACAGGTTCGATGCCCCAAGCGGCCGCCGAGGCCATTCGGCGGGTGAGCTCCTGCATCCGCTCTTGGTTGTGCGCGATCTCGATCCCGCCGCTCTCGATCAACACGTCCAGTTCCCGGTACTGGCGCAGGCTCTCGAGCGTTAGCGACATCATCTCCTTGGAATGGTCGACGGGGAAGATGAAATTCGACGCGTGCGCCGTCGACCCACCGGGGTTCGGTAGCGGCCCCTTGTCGATCAGGGTCACTTCGGTTTCTCCGAGCCGGGTGAGGTGATACGCCAGGCTGTTACCGACGATCCCCGCCCCGACGATCACAACGCGCTGGGCGGAGGGCAGCCGCCCAGCTGGATTCTCGGCGCTCACCCCCTGATATATCAGATGCACGTCAGCAGCGTCACCGCGGCGCCTGCGCGGTCGGCGGGCGCTTGAGGTAGGTGGGTCTCGCGGCCCTCCGGCCTTGCAGGGCCCTCGGCCCCCGGGCCTCCTGGCCGCCGCCCCCGGGCCTGGTCGAAAACGCGACCACACCGCGCTGTCTCGACCAAGTCCCGGAGGCCTCAGAGGGCCCGTCTTGGCGCGGCGCTCACATGTTGGGGCAGTTGTGAGAGCCGCGGCTGCCCCTACTTCCGGGGGCGTGATTGCCGGGTGGTGCCGTGCGGTTGCCCTGAGGCGCCTGCGTAGAGGAAGGCGCAGTGGTCGTGGTGGTGCTCGACGATGTCGACGTGGCCGCGCTCGCGAGCGCGGCTCCGCCCCCAGCGAGAGCGCCGGTCAGGACAACCGCCGTCAGTACAGGTTTGAATCGATGTCGCATTTGCTGGATCACCTCCTTTGGTCGACTGGCTACAGCTTGCTCTGGCTTCGTCGGAGCGCCGTAGGAGGGAAGTAAGAGTTCGGTTACGGCGCCGGGTGAGCCCGACGGCAACCGAGGAGCGATTACCCCGCGGGTGGACGGGACGAAAGCAAGTTCGTGCCCGCATTCATTGAGGACAAGGGTCTCTCGCTCGCCCGTCGAATCCTGCCGCATGGCACCAACGGGGCCGAGCTCAACGGCGCGACACTTTGCCTTGGACCGTGCTCGATGACCGATTACTACCTGTAGTTCGCTAGCGCGGGGGCGTTTTCATATACATGACTGGCTTCGGTGGCTGCGACATGGCGGTCGATCTCGGCACTACCAACACGCTCGTCTACGTTCGCGGACGCGGGATCGTGCTCTCTGAGCCGAGCGTCGTGGCGGTCGACTCGCGGACGGGAGCGGTCCACGCCGTCGGGATTGAGGCAGAGCACATGCCCGACCGCACCCCCGGCGCGATCAGGGCGATCCGCCCGCTGAAGGACGGGGTGATCGTAGACTTGGAAATCACCGAGGCGATGCTCCGACACTTTATTCACAAGGTGCATCAGAACCGTTGGGCGCCTCCTCGAGTGGTCGTGTGCGTGCCGAGTGGGGTAACTGGCGTCGAGAAGCGAGCGGTCGAGGAAGTCTGTCTGTCCGCCGGCGCGCGGCAGGCCTACCTGATCGAGGAGCCGATGGCCGCGGCGATCGGCGCCGGGCTTCCCGTCAACCAGCCCGCTGGTTCGATGGTCCTCGACATCGGTGGTGGCACGAGCGAGGTCGCGGTGATCTCGCTGGGCGCGATTGTCGTATCGCAGTCGATCCGCGTCGGCGGTGATGAGCTCGATGAAGCGATCATCAACCACGTAAAGCGTGAGTACAAGCTGCTGATCGGCCAGCAGACCGCGGAACAGGTCAAGCTCGACATCGGCTCCGCCTATCCGATGAGCGAGGAGCTCCGAGCTGAGATCCGCGCCCGAGACATCGTCACCGAACTGCCAAAGACAGTCGTCTTAAGCAGCGAGGAGATCCGGGAGGTGCTGGACAAGCTGGTCTCGCAGATCATTGACGCAGTCAAAGGGACTCTCTGCCGTGCCTCCCCGGAGCTGGCCTCCGACATCATGGATCGTGGAATCATGCTGTCCGGTGGAGTGTCGCTCCTAAAGGGGTTAGAGGAGCGCCTGCGCGACGAGATGCAGATGCCCGCGCACCTCGCAGAGTCGCCGTTGACGTGTGTGGCGGTTGGCTCCGGGAGGTCATTGGAGAACCTTGAGGAAACCGTCCGGCAGCGGTGGGTGAAGCGGGTCCCGCAGCTCTTCTCTGATCGTGTGACTGGTCATGCCATCGATGCTGAAGTGGCGACGGGAAACGGGCGAAACGCGGTCGCACCCGCCGTGAGTGCGCGCACGACGAGTACGGTGTGGCAGCGCCTGCACGACGAGCAGGGAGTGACGAGACTGTCGTCGGTTCGCGCGCAGGCCCATCCGCAGCATGCGTCCCGACGAGATCACCTTGCCCATGGAGATCACGCCACGGGGTGAGGCACCGCCGGGCATGACGCACCCCGATTACCTCGCAAGTAATCGACTCATGCAAGAAAGTCGCTGCAAATGATGGATTTCGGATCGATGGATGAAGGCTTATGGAAGCGTTGTGGAAGCGCCGCCTCCTCGTGATCGTGGCCTGCTGCTCGAGTCCTGCGGTCTCGATTGCTTCGCGCAACCGCCGTCCCAAGTCTCTACCATCACGACGGCGAGACGCTGAACGCGGATTAGCCCGACGGTCGTTTAGGTAGTTCCTACCGTCAAGACTGGGGGTGAGTGCCGATCGCGTGGCGCTCTCCCAAGCGTACCCTCGGCAGAGGAGTGTGCCATGCCGCTCGAATGCTCAGATGGGTCGCTTGCCCGCTCGGTCGGGTTGCGGAGCACCCAAGTCCTCAAGTTAGGTTGCGCGTGCCGCGATCGGATCACTGGCGAGAGCATGATCGTGAGCGCCGAAACGCTGGCGGCTCCCGCTTACCGGAGGCTGATTGGTGGAGCGTTCGGGCTCGGCGCGGGATGGTTGGTGCTTGACGGGCCGTCCACCGAGGTCCCGACGGTCGCAACCGCGTATACGGACGGTTGCGCGCTTGATTAGACGAACGAGGAACGAAGGCCGATTTGAAATGACCGATTACCGTGATAACGGCGTCGCGATCGTGGGCGTGAGCGCGATCATGCCGGATGCCCCGGACGCCGGGGCGTTCTGGCACAACATAACCACTGGCCGTTACTCGATCACCGAGGTCGACCCGGAGCGGTGGGATCCGGCGCTGTACTACGACCCGGATCCGAAGGCGCCCGAGAAGACGTACTCCAAGATCGGCGGCTGGGTGCGCGACTGGGAGTGGAATCCGCTCGGCTGGAAGCTCCCGATCCCGCCGAAGGTGAGCGACGCGATGGAGGATGCCCACAAATGGGGGGTCGCGTGCACGCGCATGGCGCTGATGGATGCCGGCTGGCCTGATCGCCCGCTTGATCTCGATCGAACCGCGGTGATCATCGGCAACGCCAATTCGGGGGAGAAGCACTATCTGACCTCGGCGCGGATCATGTTCCCCGAACTGGCGCGCGAGCTCAAGCGGGCCGAGAGCTTCGCTGCGTTGCCGGCCGAGGTGCGCTCGACGATCGAGCGCGAGCTGCGCGCCAGCTTCGCGGAGTGGCTCCCCGAGATCAGCGAGGACACGATGCCGGGCGAGCTTTGCAACTGCCTCGCAGGCCGAGTCGGCAACCTGTTCAATCTCCACGGCCCCAACTTCACCACCGACGCGGCTTGCGCGTCGGCGCTGGCGGCGATGGACGCGACCGTCGACGGGTTGCTCGCGCACGAGTTCGACGTCGCGATCACGGGCGGGGTCGATCGCAACATGGGCGTCCACGCGTTTGTCAAGTTCTGCGCGCTTGGCGCGCTGTCGGCGACCGGCACGCGTTCGTATTCGGAAGGCGCGGACGGATTCGTGATGGGCGAGGGCGCCGCGCTGTTCGTGGTCAAGCGGCTCGCCGACGCCGTCCGCGACGATGATCGGATCTACGCGGTGGTGCGCGGGGTCGGCGCCTCGAGCGACGGCAAGGGCAAGGGCATCACCGCACCTAACCCCGTCGGCCAGCGCTTCGCGCTGGAGCGCGGCTGGCAGAACGCCGGGCTCTCGCCCGCGGAATGCACGCTGATCGAGGGCCACGGCACCTCCACGCGCGTGGGGGACGCGGTCGAATTGAGCGCGCTGATGGAGGCATTCAGCGGGACGGGCCTGAAACCGGGATCGATCGCGCTCGGGTCGGTCAAGTCAAACATCGGGCACCTCAAGGCGGCGGCGGGAGCGGCAGGCCTGTTCAAGGCCACGCTCGCGCTGCACGAAAAGGTGCTGCCGCCGAGCCTCAACTTCGAGCGGCCCAACCCCAACGTGGACTGGGGCGTGTCTCCGTTCGCGGTCAACACCAAGCTGCGTGACTGGGAAATCGCCGCCGACCGCACCCGTGTCGCCGGCGTCAGCGCCTTTGGCTTCGGGGGAACCAACTTCCACATCGTCATGGAGGAGTACGTGCCCGAGCATCGCAGAACCAAAGGCCATCGCGCCTGAGGCGGGCGGCTTGCCGCGAACCCTGCTTGTTGGCGATGAACGTCCACCGGCTGAACTCGTCGTAGACGCGGATGGCGTGCGGCGCGAGCTTCACGAGGACGGGCTCGACCGCGTTCCAGTCGGCGCGGTAGTTCTCTCCTGCGGTTCGCCCGTGCCCGCTCCCTGTGCTGGTGCCCTGCGCATTGCGGTTTGTCGAGGTGAGGTCCTGCTCGTTGCCGACCCCTACCGCCCAAAGGGCGCGTAGGTCGGGAGCACTCGCTTGAAGTACGAGGCGACTTGGCTCGGTGTCCAGTCGTCGCTGAGTTGCCGCCGCAACGGTGTGCCCGCGGTAGGTGATCGGTTGAAACATCATGTTGATCAAAGCCCCGGGCGCCGCGGTTTCGCCCCTCTGGCGCACTGCTATTTGTCGCGCACGCCCCAGGGACTCGCTGAGCCGGCGCGCGAGCGCCTGACCGAGAGCCTGGCGCATTTCCGCGACACGCCGGCGGATGGCATGGCGTTCGCGCTGAACCGTCTCGGCAACCTCGCTGGCGCTCTGGGGGAGCACGAGCTCGGCCGCGGGTGGCTGGAGGGGGCTGACGCTACGCCGCGAGCTCGGCGACCGAAGAGGTCGGGATGACGCTGGGCAACCTGGGCATCCTTGCCGCCCGCGCCGGAGACCTCGAGCGGGGCCGGTCGTTGATCGGCGGAGCGCTGGCGCTGATCGAGGAGACCGACGACGCGCCCGGTCAGGTGGGCATGCGGCTCAATCTCGGCAACATCGCCGCCCACGCCGGCGAGCTCGAACTCGCCGAACACTTCGCCCGTCCTCACGTAGTCACCACCCAGCCACCCCCAGCACCGCCAAAACCCAACCCCGGCGGGAAATCCACGATCTACCTCACTGGGAACTTCGGGCTAGCTCGGGCGCCGGCGGTCTCCTGATCCGCCGGCGCCCGCGTCTTGGCTAGAAGGTCGCGACCTCGCCCCCGGGCGGGCAGCAGTTCACCGGAGCGAGCGTTCTCCGCTAGCCGCTCTCCTTACTCGCTCCGGTCGTACTTGAACGAGATATGGAGGCGGACGCGGAAGTTCACGATGGCGCCGTCCTGGATCGTCACGTCCTGGCGCACGACCTCGGCCACGCGTAGCTCACGTAGCCTCGTCGCAGCAGTCTTGACCGCAATGCGAGCCGCGGCCTCCCAAGACTCGCTGCTGACGCCGACGATCTCTGTGACACGGTAGACGCTATCCGCCATAAGAACCTCCTGCTAGGAAATGAACATCAGAACCACGAGTCTCGCAGCCCGCATGCCATACGTGGCGATTGAGTCGCGGATTGCGAGATCATCGTCCAATTCGACGCGTGCCGGACTTCCCTCACGTGACTGCGGGGCGCGCCGAGGGTCGACTTCCGCGAGCAGCTTGAGGACCGCAACGCGCGCGCGAGATGCCTTCGCGACGAAAACGGGGGTCGGCGACCGCCAACCGCGGGACGCGATCATCCTCACCACCGAGGACGATCCCGGCGACACCCTAAAGCCGCGTCTGATGGCCGCCGCCGCCGATCTCCGGCGCGTTCACTTCTTCCAAATGGGCAGCCCCTACGAGCCCGTCCCGTTCCGGATCCCGCAAGACGTCGAGGAACTAGCGCGACGGATCCACCAGACCAACGCCGCGCTCGTCGTGGTCGATCCGCTAATCGAGTTCATCGACGGCAAGACCGACGCGCACAAATCCCAACCCGTACGCCAAGCACTCGCCGCCCTCAACGGCCTCGCCCGCGAGATCACCGTCGCGATCGTCGTGATCGTCCACCTCAACAAGGGCGCGTCGACCGACCCGCTGATCCGCCACGAAGGCAGCGCAGCCTTCACCCAAGTCTTGCGTGGGGCGATGCTCCTCGGCCCCGACCCCAACGACCCGGAAGGCGAACGCGGATCGCGGCGAGTCCTCGCGGTCAGCAGCAGCAACCTTGCGCAGCTCGCCCCATCGCTGCTCTACCAGATCCGCACCGCAACCGTCCTGGCCGACACCGGCGAAGAAATCGTGACCGCCGAGATCGCCTGCGTCGGCGAATCAGACGCGACCGGCTGCGACCTTCTCGGGTCCCACGAGAGCAAGAAGGAATCCTCCGCGCTGGATGAGGCGGTCGAATTCCTCGTTGCAGAGCTGGCTGACGGGCCCCGTCCGTCCGTCGAGGTCAAGGAGGCAGCGGCGCAAGCCAGGATCTCCGAGAAGACGCTCCACAGGGCCAAGAACAAGCTCGAGATCCGGGTCTCGAAAGCGGGCTATCAGGGCGCCTGGTCGTGGTCGCTAAACGACGCTTCCAAAGATGGTCAAGCGGGGTTGGCCAGCTTTGGGAACAGCCCGTAGATACGGTCGATCCGGGCTCTCAAACCTCCAAAGATGGCCACTCCCGTGAGAGTGACCACCTTGGCTCCGAAACCGGCAAATCGGGGACTTTCCGGGCCCACAATGACGACGGCGAGGAGATGGAGTTTTGAGCTCCTTCGCGGGCCGTGACGCGAGCGGTAAGCAGCGCTGGCATGTCGTAGACGGCGGGATCAAGGCCGCTCGTGCGGCGTTAGCGATCGAGCACGCCAAGCGCGCTAAGGGGGAGCGGGTAGCGCCTCCCCGACTGACCTTCGCCTTCGCCGTAGATGCGGCGTGGGCGCATAAACGCCATCGGCTCGCCAGGTCATCGCAGGTCGTCTATGAGGCCAGTCGCAAGCGCGTGCGCGATTACTTCGGTTCTCGACGGCTCGGCAGCATCTCCACCGGAGACGTTGCCGCCTACGTCGCGGCTCACGAGAGGCTGAGCGCCGAGACCCTACGCAAGGATCTCTCGGTGATCGGCCAAGCATTCGCGTATGCGATCCGCCATCTCGGGTTCACCGGCGCGAACCCCGTGCAGCTGCTCGATCGCATAGAACGTCCGCACGGCGAGGGCAAGCCGAAGCGGATCCTTGAGACGGTCGAGCTCCGCGAGTTGCTGATGGCCACCGAGCCGCGATTCCGGCTGGCGCTGCGGTTCTTGGCCGAGACCGGCGTCCGTCTGAGCCAGCTGCTCGGACTGGCGTGGGGCGAGATTGACCTGGATGCCGAGATGATCGAGGTCGTGTACCAACTCGAGCCGCGCACAGGGCAGCGGGTGAAGCTGAAGACTGCTCGCTCGCGGCGGTCGCTCGCAGTCACCGGAGAGCTCACCGCAGAACTGCGCGACGCGCGGCCGGAACACGTCCGCAAGCACGAGTTCGTGTTCTGCGACGGGGACGGCATGCCGTACAACCAAAAGCAGATCGAACGCGCGGTCAGGCGTGCAGCGGAGCGCGCCGGGCTCGGTGATGTGATGAGCGGCACGAACTTGATTGAGCGCGCCCCGACGCCGCACGACCTGCGCCACTCTCACGCCAGCGCATTGATCGCTGCCCGCTGGGACGTCGAGTCAGTCAGTCGCAGGCTCGGGCACGCCGACAGCGCGATCACTCTGCGGACCTACACGCACGAGTTCGAGGTCGCTAGGCGGCGCGCGGAGCAACGGCGCAGCCTCACAGCGCTCTATGGAAGCGTTGTGGAAGCGAACGAGCGCAGCGGAGCGCAACAAACAGACCAAGCCTCACTCGCTGAAGTGGCGCATTTGCAGCGCAAACGCGATACACCGCGGTAGTCCGCAACCCACCCCGATTACCTCGCAAGTAATCGACACGCCACTCCTCGGCTGGGACCGTGCCCGTATGAGCCCACAACCAGCCACAACCATTGCGGGCACCCTGACCGCCGCGCCGCTCGCCCGAGCGCGCGCCAGCCGTTGGGCGCCCCTTCCCATTGTCTTGACGGGCACGTTCATGGTCGTGCTCGACTTTTTCATCGTCAACGTTGCGCTGCCCGCGATGCAGTCCAACCTCCAGGCATCCAGTGGCGCGATCGAATGGGTCGTGGCCGGATACGGTCTGACCTCCGCGGTGTTTCTGATCACCGCCGGCCGCCTGGGGGACAGGATCGGGCGGCGCCGCGTGTTCTCCCTGGGCCTGGCCCTGTTCATCCTCAGCTCCGCGGGATGCGGGGTTGCCGGGACCCCGGCGTCGCTGATCGTCGGACGTCTCGTCCAGGGGCTCGCGGGGGCGCTGCTGATGCCGAACGTCCTGTCGCTGATCGGTGTCCTCTACACCGGCGAGGACCGTGCCCGCGCGCTATCGGCGTACGGGATGGTGATGGGCCTGGCCGCCGTCGGCGGACAGCTGATCGGCGGCGTACTCGTCCAAGCCGACATCGCCGGCCTCGGCTGGCGGAGCTGCTTCTTGATCAATGTCCCAGTCGGTTTGCTCGCGCTCGCGCTGGCTCCCTCGCTCGTGCCTGAGTCCCGGGCACCACGGTCCAGCCGGATCGACATCGCCGGCACCGTGCTCGTGACCGCCGGCTTGACCGCCGTCGTGCTCCCGCTCGTCGAGGGCCGTCAGCACGGATGGCCGGCCTGGACCTGGTGCTCGCTTGCGGCCGCGCCCTTGATTCTGACCGCGTTCGTGGCGCAGCAACGCCGACTGACACGCATCGGCGGCTCGCCGTTGCTCGACCTTTCGCTGTTCTCCAAGCGCACCTTCAGCGCGGGCCTGCTCGCGCAGCTCGTGTTCTGGTGCGGCCAGGCATCTTTCTTTCTGGTACTCGCGCTGTATCTGCAGCAAGGCCGTGGCCTCAGCGCGTTGCAGGCGGGACTCGTGTTCACGATCCTCGCGGGCGCCTATTTGGTGGCCTCGTTGGGAGCACCAGGGCTCGCGGTAAGGCACGGACGTCGGGTGCTGGCGGTGGGAGCGCTCCTGCTGGCATCCGGACACCTGACCCTGCTCGCGGCTGTCGCCGGGGTGGGCACGGGCGGCTCGGTCCTCGCGCTGGTGCCCGGGTTGGTGCTGGTCGGTGCCGGGATGGGCCTCGGAATCACGCCGCTGGCGACAATCATCATGTCCTCGATGGAGGCAGCGCAAGCCGGGTCTGCCTCAGGAGCACTATCGACGATGCAGAACGTCGGCAACGCGATCGGAGTCGCGATCATCGGCGTGATCTTCTTCGGCGCACTCAGTTCAGGCTTCGCCGAGGCGTTCGAGCTGAGTCTGGCAGTGCTGGCGGGAGTGCTGGTAGTCGTCGCGGCCCTAACACGCCTGCTGCCGGCCGCCGAGAGGGTGTGATCGCCGTGGCTACGCTTGTGCGAGTGAACGAGAACCGCGTGGGTACGTTGCTGCGCGACTGGCGGCAGCGCCGCCGGCTCAGTCAGCTGGACCTGGCGCTCGAGGCCGGGGTCTCGACGAGGCACTTGAGCTTCGTCGAGACCGGCCGCTCGAAGCCCAGCCCTGAGATGTTGCTCCATCTCGCCGAGCAGCTTGAGGTACCGCTGCGCGATCGCAATCAGCTGCTGCTCGCCGCGGGCTACGCACCGCACTACGACGCCCGCTCGCTCGACCATCCCGAGCTCGCTCCGATCCGCGATGCCTTGGGCCACGTGCTCGCCGGCCACGAGCCCTACCCGGCGATCGCGGTCGACCGCGGCTGGAATCTCGTCGCCTCCAATGGCGCGTTGGGCCCGATGCTCGAGGGAGTGGCGCCAGCGCTACTTCAACCACCGGTGAACTGCATGCGACTCGCGCTGCATCCCGACGGAATGGCCCAGCGGATCCTCAACCTCGCTGAATGGCGAGCGCACTTGCTGCACCGCCTCGAGCGTGAGATCACGCTGAGCGCCGACGGCGCGCTGGTGGCGCTCAGCGAGGAGCTGCTCGCTTATCCCGGACCGGTCCCCGAGGGGACTCCGCGCAGTCCCGGCGAAATCATGGTCCGGCTGGACCTCGCCACAGACCTCGGCGAGCTGTCGTTCTTCAGCACCGTCACCACGTTCGGCACCGCAATTGACATCACCGTCGCGGAGCTGTCGATCGAGGCATTCTTCCCCGCGGACGCGAGCACCGCCGAGGCGCTCGCTTCGGCGGTCACGGTTGGCTAGAACGACGGGGTCTCGCGGTAGTCGCCCCAGACCTCCTGGAGCGCAAGCACGATCTCGCCCTCGGAGGCCTGCGCCCGGGCCGCTTGGAGTAGCAGCGGCATCAGGTTGTGATCGCCGGCCGCCGCAGCTTTCAGCTCGCTGAGCGCCCCGGCGACGGCTCCCGCATCCCGGCCGGCTTTCATAGAACGCAACCGATCGATCTTCTTGCGCTCCAATGTCGGGTCGATCCGAAGGATCGCGGTCTCCTTTCCGTCCCCTTCGGTGAACGCGTTAACCCCGACCACGATCCGCCGGCCGGCGTCGATCTCCTGCTGGAGCTCAAATGCCGCGTCGGCGATTTCGCGCTGTGGGAAGCCGCGCTTGACGGCCTCGACCATCCCGCCGAGCTCGTCGATCTTGTGGAAGTACCCGTAGCAGAGCTCCTCCATCCGATCGGTCAGAGCCTCGACGAAGTACGCGCCGCCCAGCGGGTCGATGGTGTTCGCGACGCCGGTCTCGTGAGCGATGATCTGCTGCGTTCGCAGCGCGATCCTCACCGCTTCCTCGGTCGGAAGTGCGAGCGCCTCGTCGTAAGAGTTCGTATGCAGCGACTGCGTCCCCCCGAGCACCCCCGCCAGCGCTTCGATGGCCGTGCGCACAATGTTGTTGAGCGGCTGCTGCGCCGTCAGCGACACCCCGGCGGTCTGCGTGTGAAAGCGCATCCGGCACGACTCGGGCTTGCGTGCCCCGAAGCTGTCGCGCAGCTCGCGGGCCCAGATCCGTCGCGCCGCTCGGTACTTGGCGATCTCCTCGAAGAAGTCGACCTGGGCGTTGAAGAAGAAGCTCAGTCGGTGCGCGAAATCATCGACGTCGAGGCCGCGCGCGACCGCGTGTTCCACATATGTCAGGCCATCCTTCAAGGTGAAGGCGAGCTCCTGGGCAGCCGTCGATCCCGCCTCACGGATGTGGTAGCCGGAGATGCTGATCGGGTGCCAGCGGGGCATGTGATCGACGGACCACTCGATCATGTCGGTCACCAGTCGCATCGCCGGATCGACGGGAAAGCACCATTCCTTCTGAGCGATGTACTCCTTGAGGATGTCGGTCTGGATCGTGCCGCCGAGCCGTTCGCTCGGGACGCCCTGTCGCTCCGCGGCGACGACGTAGAACGCCAGCATGATCGCCGCGGGCGCGTTGATCGTCATCGACACCGTCACCTCATCGAGCGGAATCCCTCCGAACAGGGTCTCCATGTCCCCGACCGTGTCGACGGCAACGCCCTCCCGGCCCACCTCCCCGAGCGACCGTGGATGATCGGAGTCGTGGCCCATCAGCGACGGCATGTCGAATGCGGTTGAGAGGCCGGTCTGCCCATGCTCGAGCAAGTAGTGGAAGCGTTCGTTCGTCTCCTCCGGCGTGCCAAACCCCGCGAACTGGCGCATCGTCCACAGCCGTCCCCGATACATCGACGGGTAGACACCGCGCGTGAATGGGAACTGCCCGGGCAGCCCGATTGAGCCCTCCCCGTCGACGGGGAGATCTCGCTCGGTGTAGAGCGGCCTGATCTCCTCGCCCGAGAGCGTCGAGAACGGCGCGTCTCGCTCCACCGAGAGCCCGTACGCCTCACGCCACTCCTGCTCGGAGACCGGGATGTTGTCGACGACCGCCACGCTACGAAGAATTATAGGGCCATCAATAGTAGGACGTCAAACTATTCCGGGGTCGGGTCGGGTCGGGCGCCGGGCGGGGGCCCGGTGCGCGCCTGCGCGCATCGGGGACGAGCGGCTAGTCGGCCACGAAGTCGCCCGTGGCCACGCGGACCTTCCGCAACACCTCGGTTAGCGTCTCGAGGTCATCCGATCGCAATGGCGGAGTGCCGAACCGGATCGCATCCAGCGCGTCGGTCGCCGCTGCCGCCACCTCGCGACCGTTCGGGGTGATCGTCGCCAGCGTCGTGCGGCGGTCGCTGGGATGCGGTCCCCGTTGGGCGTATCCCGCCTTTTCGAGACGATCGATCAGGTTCGTCACGCTCGTGGGGTGGACCTGGAGCCGCGCCCCCATCTTTCCCAGCGGCAGCGAACCGGCGCGGCTGAAATACAGCAACATCAGCGCCTCATAGCGCGCAAACGTCAGGCCGAACGGCTCAAGCGTCTCATTCAGGCGGGCGAGCAGGATCTGTTGAACCCGCATTACCGACGTGACCGCCATCATCGACGGAACCGGCGACGGGCCCCAATGCTCGCGCCACTGGCGCCCAGCCTCCTCGATCGGATCAAACGGGAGCGGTTGCGGCACGGCGGCAAGCTTGTCACGCAGGGCGGACCACCACGACCGACCCGCCCGGCCCAGCCCGGCCCAGCCCAGCGGTGATTTGCGAGCCCGGGACCGCCGTCAGAGCGCCTCTCCCGGTCGCTGGAAGATGATCTCCGGGACCACGCAGGCTGGCGAGACGTGCAGCAGAAACCGCAGGGCCTGCGCGATGTCGTCGGTCCGCAGCATCTCCTCGGCGGGAATCGTGCTCTTGATGAACTCGGTCATGTCGGTGTCGACGAACCCCGGGCAGAGCGCAACCGACTTGATCCCGTCGCCGCCAAGCTCCTTGTTCATCGCGACCGTGTAGGCGATGACCGCCGCCTTGGTCGCCGAGTACACCGACAGCCACGGCTCCGGAGACTTGCCCCCCAGCGAGGCCATATTCACTACGAGCGCATTGCGGTGCTCCGCGCCGGCGACGCGCAGCATCTCCAGGCACTCGCGATAAAAGAGCACGATCGCGCGCAGGTTGACGTCGAGCTGCAAGTCGACGTGCTTGGTCTGATGCTCGCCGGCCGCCGCGCCCACGCCGACCCCGGCGTTGTTGACCAGCACGTCGAGCCGGCCGAAGCGATCACCGTGCAGCTTGACGACTTCGCGGATCCCCGCCTCGTCGGCCATATTGGCCGCGAGGTACTCGACCTCGTAGCCCTTCTGGCGCAAGGCATGGGCCGTCGCCTCGAGCAACTCCGGCTTACGGGAAGTGAGCGTCAGCGCGAAGCCCTCTGCTCCGAGGGTCTCGGCCAGGGCGAGACCGATTCCCCGGGAAGCTCCGGTGACAAGCGCGGCACGGGCAGACATGGACGGAAACCTTTCTGGCTAGGTAGGAAGGGAGCAATCTAAACCTCCCGCGCAAAGCCCCGGCATCATCGTGGAAAACCTGCCCGGTCGCCCGCATCGCCACAATTGGTTCTAATGAACGCAGGAACAGATACTCGCCGCGTCGCCGTGATCGGCGCCGGTCCGGCCGGCTTTTACGCCACCGACCAGCTGCTCAGCGCCGGATTCGAGGTCGACCTGCTCGACGCGCTGCCGACGCCCTTCGGACTCGTTCGCGCCGGCGTGGCTCCGGACCATCCCAAGATCAAGTCGGTCACCCGCGTCTACGAAAAAACCGCTGCAAAGCCGGGCTTTCGGTTCTTCGGCGGCGTCCGGCTAGGATCGGATGTCACCCGGGCGGAGCTGCTCGAGCGCTATCACGCGGTGCTGTATGCGGTCGGCACAGCAGACGACAATCGCCTCGGGATCCCGGGCGAAGACCGGCCGGGATCCTACCCGGCCACCCGGTTTGTCGCCTGGTACAACGGCCACCCGGACGCGATCGACGAGGAGTTCGATCTTCGAGCCCGGCGGGCAGTGGTGATCGGCAACGGCAACGTCGCCGTGGACGTCGCGCGGATGCTTCTGCTGGAGCCGAATGAGCTTGCCCTCACCGATACGGCCGACCATGCGCTGGCCGAGCTCGTGGCGGCGGGAATCGAAGAGGTGGTACTGCTTGGTCGTCGAGGCCCCGCCCAAGCCGCTTTCACCAACCCCGAACTGCGCGAGTTGGGCGAGCTGACGCTGGCCGACGTCGCCGTGAATCCGATCGAGCTCGAGCTCGACGAACACAGCGCCCGCTGGTTGGAGCAGGAAGGTGACGCTACCGCGCGGCGCAACGTCGCCCTGCTCCGGGAGTACGCGCACCGGGAGCCCCAGGGTAAGACACACCGCATCAGCTTGCGCTTTCTGTGTTCCCCGCTGGCCGTCCTCGGCGAAGGCGAGGACGGACCGGTCACCGGTTTGCGCGTGGTTCGTAACCGGCTCGAGCCCGACGGGAACGGGCGCCTACGCGCGATCCCCACTGATGAGGTTGAGGAGATCGACTGCGGCCTGGTCCTGAGATCGATCGGCTATCGGGGTCAGCCCGTCGACGACGTCCCGTTCGATCACGCCCGCGGCCTGATCCGGAACGTCGGTGGGCGGGTATGCGACGAGGACGAGCGCTCGCATCGCGGCGAGTACGTCGTCGGCTGGATCAAGCGCGGTCCGACGGGCGTGATCGGCACCAACAAAAAGGACGCCGCCGATACGGTCGCCAAGGTGCTCGAGGACGCGGACGCCGGCGCGCTGAACGAGCCGGCCCATCCGGACGCGGACGCCGCGGCCGTCTGGATCTCGCAGCGGGTCCCGACGGCGGTCACATGGGAGGGCTGGCTGGCGATCGACGAGCAGGAACGCCGCGCCGGCGAGCCCTATGGCCGCCCCCGGGTCAAGCTCGTCAAGCACTCTGAGCTGCTGGACGCGGCGCGAGCCCGCGCCGCCACCCGCTGAGCGCCCTCATTTCATCCCAGCTCACCTCGCACCACCTTCCCCATCGCGTTGCGGGGCAGCTCGTCGGCGAACTCGATCCGCCTAGGGACCTTGTAGGGCGCGAGCTGGCCGGCGGCGTGGGCGCGCAGCTCCTCGACCTCAACCGGGCTTACCGCAACCACCACAGCCGTCACTTCCTCCCCCCAGGTCTCGCTCGGCCGGCCTACGACCGCCACCTCACGCACCCGGGGGTGCGTGCTCAGCGCCTCCTCGACCTCGCGCGGATAGACGTTGTAGCCGCCGCTGATGATCAGCTCCTTGCTCCGACCGACGAGCGTCAGGTAGCCCTCGTCGTCAAACTCGCCGAGATCGCCGGTCCGGAACCAGCCGTCAGCAGTGAACGACTGCGCATTGGCTTCCGGCCGCTCGTAATAGCCCGCGATTACGTTCGGGCCGCAGACCTCGACCTCGCCGGACTCCCCCAGCCGCACCCCGACCCCGGGCAGCGAGAAGCCCACCGTGCCCGGCTTGCGCTCCCCCTCATACGGGTTGGACGTCAGCATGATCGTCTCCGTCATCCCGTAGCGCTCGAGCGGAAGCTGTCCCGCCGCCGATGCGATCTCGGCGCAGAGCGCGGCCGGCAATGGTGCCGACCCCGACACCAGCAGCCTCAGGCTTCGGAGGGCCTGCGCGTTATCGGTTGCGGCAAGCCGCTGGTACATCGTCGGCACGCCGAAGAACAACGAGACCTCGCTGGATCTTGCCGCAACATCATCGACCTCGAACCGCGCCCGCAGCACCACGGCCGCGCCCGCGCACAGACTGCCGTTCAACCCCACCGCCAGACCGTGTACGTGGAACAGGGGCAGGGTCAGCAGCAGCCTGTCATCGGGCTCCCAGCGCCACGCCAGGTTGACGGCCGTGGCGCTCGCCAGCAGGTTTCCGTGCGACAGCAGGGCGCCCTTGGGCTGTCCGGTCGTTCCCGACGTGTAGACGAGCAGCGCGGGATCATCGGCATCGGCGCCGTCGATGCCGATGTCGGCGTCGGTCGAATCTGACAGGCCTTCGAGCCCAACCCCGCAAACGAGTACTCCGCTCCCCGGGCGCGTCTCTCTGATCCACGTGGCCCGCTGATCGTCGTCGACCGCGGCCCCTTTCGGCCTGGCGTCCCGCACGATCCGCTCGACCTCGGCGCGCGTGTAAGCAGTATTCATCGGCACCACCACCAGCCCCGCTCGCAGGGCCCCGATGTAGGCGATCACGAGTTCCGCCGACGTCACCCCGGAGACGATCAAGCGATCCCCGGCGTTCAGCCCGGCGCCGATCAGACGCCGCGCGGCGCGCCTGGTCAGTTCCTCGAGCTCGTCGCTCGAGAACCAGGTGCCGTCGACATCCTGCAACTGCGACCACGCGGGCCGCTCAGCCCAGCGACGGGTCCAGCGACCGGGAAGGGTCCTGTCCCGAAGCAGGTCGACGTCCTCCGGAGCGAGTCCTGAGGGCAGGTGCGCCGCCCACGGCGGAGGCTCACGAATCTCGGCCATCGTGCCCGTTAACTTCTCACGTTCGTGTGAGCGCCGTCGAGCAGTCAGGCAGCGGTTTGCCGCCGCCCCCCGGCCTAAGATTGCCTCTGGCAATCGCAGGGTGACCGTTAGGAGCCCGCTTGAAGATCTGGCACCCGAAATCGACAGCTGCGTCCTCCGCGACGCTGACGGAACTCGTATACGAACTGCTAGACGCGCACGAGGACACCGTTCGGCTCAGTCATGACCGGCTTGGGGATCCACGGTGGGACGCCCATGTTGACTATCTGCGGCAACTCCAGCGCGTGGGGCGCGAGACGCTCGCCCGGACGAGGTCCTAGCCAGCCGGCTATACCCGCCCGGTGTCGGCACGTACGCGAAGCCCGCGAGCGCCGCCAGTACGACTGTCCATCTCAGGACAACGGCCCATCCCATCGCGCCCCAACCATGGCCGTGGAGTGAGATCCGCCCGGCTTGGACCAGCCAGTAAGACGGCAGAAACTGCCCGATATCGTGCAGGAAGCCGTGCGTGACGGGGAACCGGCGCCTCGGAATCCGCGTCCCCGGTCAGCTGGACGAACGCATCCTCCAGGCCCGCGCCGGTGATTTCGATGTCGCGCGCCGCCGGGTATAGCTCGAGCAGGTCTCGGATCGCCCGATCGGAATCCGAGCAGATCAGGATCACCGCGTCGCCGTGACGTTCCGCTGAGTTGACGCCGGCGAGCGCGGACAGCTCATCGGTCGGCACTCCGGGAGGCGTCGCCCGGATCGTCCTCGTGCCGACGCGCGCCCTGATCTCCGTCGTCGGCCCGTCGGCGACGACTTTCCCATGGGCCATGAGCACCGCGCGGTCCGCGTTCGCGTCCGCCTCCTCGAGGTAGTGCGTAGCGAACATCACCGTCCTACCGCGAGCAGCGAACCTCCGCATGGCTGCCCAAAACGCCCGCCGGGCCTCGACATCCATGGCCACGGTGGGATAGTCCTCACTCGCCGGGTGTGAACGGGGCCACGCTCACCGTCGCCGCGCCGCGGGCTCGAGCGCCGGGTTCTGCCAGCCGGCGTCTCCGGGATTGAGATTGACGCCCGGCGCCACGATCTGATCGATCCGATCGAGCACCTCGTCTGAGAGCTCGACGTCCGCGGCGGTAAGCTGCGATTCCAGGTGATCCATCGTTCGCGGCCCGATGATCGCCGCTGTCACTGCAGGATGGCGGATCACGAACGCGAGCGCCATCTCGATCAGCGTTATCCCCGCCTCCCCGGCGAGCCCGGCGAGCTCGTCGGCTATCTCGAGCTTTCGCTGGTTTCCGGGAAGCGACATGTCATAGCGGCTCGGAATGCGCTCAGCGCGATGCGAGCTCGGGAGCTCGGCGCCCTTGCGGTAACGACCCGACAGCCACCCACCCGCGAGCGGGCTCCAGGGAATTACGCCCATCCCGTAACGCTGGGCCGTGGGGAGCACGTCGTTCTCGATCCCCCGAACCATGATCGAGTACGGGGGCTGCTCGCACACGAAGCGCTCCCGCCCGCGCCGCTGCGCGACCCACTGAGCCTCGACGACCTGGCTGGCCGGGAAGGTCGAGGAGCCGATGTACCGGACCTTCCCGGCGCGCACGAGGTCGGTAAGCGCACTCAGCGTCTCGTCGATGTCCGTGTCTGGCTCGGGGCGGTGAATCTGGTAGAGGTCGATCCAATCGGTCTTCAGCCGGCGGAGGCTGTTCTCGACCTCGCGGATGATCCAGCGGCGCGAATTGCCGAACTCGTTGGGATCATCGCCCATCGTCCCGTGAACCTTGGTCGCGAGGACCACGTTCTCACGCCGGCCGTCGGCAAGGGCCTTGCCGACGATCTCCTCCGACTCGCCCCGCGAGTACACGTCCGCGGTGTCGATGAAGTTGATCCCCGCGTCGAGCGCGCGGTGAATGATGCGAATGCTGTCGCCCTGGTCGGGGTTGCCCCAGCTACCGAACATCATCGCGCCGAGACACAGTGGGCTGACCTTTACTCCGGTAGTGGCAAGGTTTCGTTGGTTCATGCTCCAAACGTAGCGGCCGCGCGGGCCCGGCCACGCGGACCAACTCAGAACACGATCGTCCGGCCCTCGTTGACCAGTACGCGGTCGTCGAGGTGGCTACGGAGCGCCCGCGCGAGTACCACTCGCTCGACGTCGCGGCCGACCCGAACCAGATCCTCGACCGTATAACCGTGGCCGACCCGCTGCACGTCCTGGTCGACGATCGGACCAGCGTCGAGCGCCTCGGTCACGTAGTGGGCCGTTGCCCCGATCAGCTTCACGCCTTGCTCATAGGCCCGGCGGTAGGGATCGGCGCCCGCGAACGCCGGCAGGAACGAGTGATGGATGTTGAGCACCGGGCATCCCACCCGTTGTAGGAAGTCACCGGTCAGGATCTGCATGTACCGAGCGAGCACCACCAGATCGACTTCACCGGCAAGCAACTCGAGCGCCTGCCCCTCAGCCTGCGGCTTGGTGTCCTTCGTGACCGGAATGTGGTGGTAGGGAACGCCGAGCGCCTGCACCTCGTCGCGGAACAGTTCGCGATTGGAGATCACGAACGGCACATCCATCTCGAGCTCTCCGCGTCGGTGGCGCCACAGAAGGTCGAACAAGCAGTGATCCTCGCGCGAGGCCATCAGCGCCACCCGCTTTCGCTCCCGCGCGTACGAGACGCGCCAGTCCATTCCGAATCGCTCGGCCAGCATCGAGAACTCGGTCTCGAACCCGGTGCGATCCGCAACCAGCTCGGGGAGATGAAACGCGACCCGCATGAAGAACATCCCGTGCTCGGCATGGGTCGAGTGCTGATCGGAATGCACGATGTTGGCACCGCGCTCGAACAGGAAGCTCGACACGGCCGCAACGATGCCGGGGCCGTCGCGACACGAGATCAGCAGACGTGCGGTGTGGTCGGCGCCGCGACCGGGTCCTCCTGAGGCGTAAGCCATCAGTGGCTGACGGCGGCAGCGGCCAGCTCGGACACGAGCCGATCCTGGTAGAAGCGCTCGAGCGCGAACGGAGCGATCAGCTCGGGCGTCTGACCCGTATGCACCAGTTCGGCCAGCGTCTTGCCGACGATCGGCGCGGCCTTGAAGCCATACGTCCCCCAGCCGGCGCTGACGTGGAAATTGTCGACCTCGGTCTTGCCAAGGATCGGGCTGTAGTCGGGAGACAGGTCGCACAAACCCGCCCAGGTGCGTAGCAGCCGCGCGTGCTCCAGTTGCGGGAACAGCTCAAGCGTGTGGCGCGTTAGATCCTGGAGGAAGTTGAGCGTGCTCTGCATCCGGTAGGTCGTCCACGGCTCGATCTCGGAGCCCATCACGAATTCGCCGCGGTCGGACTGCGAGATATAGACGTGCATCTGCGAGGAGACGATCACCGCATCGAGCAGTGGCTTGACCGGCTCGGTCACGCACGCCTGAAGGATGTGGGTGGTGATCGGAAGCTCGACGGCAGCCATGTCGCACACCAGCGTGCTCCAGCCGGCGGTGGCGCTGACCACCTGACCTGCCTTGACCGTGCCGCGGTTGGTCTGTACGGCGGTGATTGCACCGTTCGTGCGCTCGAATCCCTGGACCTCGGTGTAGGGATGGATCTCGACGCCGGCACGGTCCGCTCCCCGGGCGTAGCCCCAGACCACCGCGTCGTGGCGGATGATCCCGCCTGGCGGGTGATACAGCGCGCCCATGATCGGATAGGCCACGTCGTCGGAGACGTTCAGCTGCGGGCACAGCCGCTTGACTTCGGCAGCGTCGACCAGCCGCGAGTCGATCCCATTCAGGCGGTTGACCTCGGCCCGGTTGGCCATCACGAACATCGCCCGATCGGAGTGCGCCAGCGTGAGGTGTCCGCATTGCGAGAACAGCAAGTTGAAGTCGAGCTCCGCCGACAGCCGCTCGTACATCCGTACGCTCTCGTCGTAGAAGCGCGCGCCCTCGGGCGTCTTGTAGTTGGAGCGGAGGATCGTCGTATTGCGCCCGGCCGCTCCCGAGCCGATGTAGCTCTTCTCGAGCACGGCGACGTTCTTGACACCGAGCTTGCCCAGGTAGTAGGCGGTCGCGAGCCCGTGCGCGCCGCCTCCGACGATCACCACGTCGTAGCTGTTGCGCAGCTCACCGCGCTTGCGCCACATACGCCCCGGACGGAAGATCTCACGCACGCTGGCGCTCCGCGATCGCGTCCATGCCGACCGGCCCGCCACCGAGATGCTCAGCAGCGTCGGCAATTACCTGCCAGAGGTATTCGCCCAGTGCCCAGCCAACCATGATCAGCAGCTGGTCCTCGTCCTCGCGCAGCAGGTATCCGGGCGTGCGCGCGATCGACCCGGGACGAAAGCCGGCGACCGGCGTCACCGTCTGGCGAACATCGATCGCGCAGAGCCGGGCCAGCAACTCGCTACATCCCGGGCCAATCAGTGACAGCGCCGACATCCCACACGTGAGGTCGACCACGGTCACGTTGTGATCACCCCCGGCTTCGCTCACCGCCTGCGCCACCGACCCGCGTAGGGCCTCGGCGCCGGCCGGCTCGCCCAGAGCCAGCACGCGCGAGGGAGTAACCGGGCACCACCGGGTTCCGTTCGCGCGGGCGGCGACGCGCGGGGTAAGCGCCAGCCCGTCACCCGCCGACGCGACCACGTCAGCGAGCACGCCAGAGTCGCCGTGCAGTTCGAGCTTGGTCATGCACGAGCGATCGACGAAGGCGACGGTCTGTTCGATCCGGCGTCGTTCATCATCGGTCGAGGGACCGAAGCTGACAGCGACGTTCCACCCGTCGCGGCGCTCAAAGTGCGCGCCCGCTGCCTTTGCCAGTCGCTCCATCGGCGTGCGGGCGGCGACCGAGTCCGAAGTCGCGTCGGTGGTGAGGAAGCTCAGCGCGCTCACGACCGCAGCACCTGGCCTTCAGGGTCGTAGAACGGCTGCGTCACGACCGAGCCCTGGAGCTGCGTGCCGTTGTCGGCGATCGCGATCGTGGCCCCGTCGCTCGCCAGCGCAGCCGGCACCCACGCCATCCCGATCACGTTCCCGAGCTTGCGCGAGCGGCGAGCGCTCGTGACCTGTCCCGCGGGGACGCCGCTCGCATCGAGCACCACAGCGCCCTCGGTGGGGACATGGTCGTTGCTCAAGGTGAAACCGACCAGCGCCGTCTCGCTCGGGGCCTCCGCAACGCGCGCGAGCGCCCATTTGCCGATGAAGTCCTCTTCCTTGTCGAGCTTGACCGCCCACGGCATCGCCGCGCCGAACGGCGTCGACTCCGAGTCGGTGTCCTGGCCGACGATGATGTGCTGCTTCTCCAGACGGAGGATCCGCTGCGGCTCGAGACCGAACGGCCGGATGCCGTCCGGCCCGCCGGCCTTCAGCAGGGCATTCCAGAGATCCTCGCCGTAAGCGGCCGGGCAATGGATCTCGTAGCCGAGCTCGCCGACGAACCCGATTCGCAGCAGCAGGCAAGGCACGCCCGCGACCCTTCCCTGGTGGGCGTCGAGGTAGGTGAAGCCTTCCGGCGAGCAGTCGAGGTCCGCCAGCCGCCCGAGGATCTCGCGAGCCTGTGGGCCGGCCAGATTGATCGCCGAGATGGCCTGCGTGACGTCGCTCATATGGACGTCCATTTGCCAGTCCGCCAGCCACCACGAGAACCACTGCTCCACCGCGCCGGCGCCGCTGGAGGTGGTGGTGACGTAGAACGTCTGCTCGTCGAGCCGGCTGACCGTGCCGTCGTCCATGATCCGACCGGCATCGGAGGTCAGCACCCCATAGCGAACGCGGCCCGGTTTCAGCGTCGACATCCGGTTCGGGTACAAGCGATCCAGAAATGCCCCCGCCTCGGGACCACTGACGAGCAGCTTCCCGAGGGTCGAGACATCGATCACCCCGGCGCCGTCGTGGACGGCCATCGCCTCACCCTCCGGGTCGCCGTAGTCGTAGGCCCGCCGCCAGTCGCCGGCCCACTGGACGCGCGCGCCAAGTTCGCGGTGGCGGCCGTGTATCGATGAGCGCTTGGCCGGTTCGATCGGCCGGCCGGCGAGCGCCGCCAGCGGGACGGTCGACCACGGCGGACGAGCGGTCGTCGTCCCGACGTCAGCCAGGCTCTGGCCGGTCTCCCGCGCCATCAGCCTGACCGCCGGGAGCTGACACATGCGACCCTGGCAGGGCCCCATCGTGACGGTGCTGAAGCGCTTGCAGAGCTCGATTGAGTCGTAGCCCTCCTGGACCGTGCGACGGATGTCCTTGGCACTGACGTCCTCGCAGAAACACGCGAACGCCTTGGCACCATTACCGTCGGTCGCGCTCGCCGGAGGGATCGCCTCACTACCGCCGTGACCTTCACCAAGACGGGTTTGCAGGTCGGCCAGCCGCGCCGCCGAGCGGCTGTCACTCAGTCCGAGCGCGGCGGCAACCTGAAGTCCGACGCACTCACCAGAAGGCTCAGCGACTCGGAAGCCGCCCTGCCCTGCGACCTGGCCCGCCGTCCAGACCCCGGCGGGCAGCTCGGCGATCCGGAAATGGCCATGCGTCTCGTCGTAGGTGGTCCTACCGCCCGCCTGAGTGACGAGCGCGGTGGCCGGCGCTTCGCCGCCCGAGACGATCAGCAGATCGCACTCGACCCGGCGTCGCTGGGTCGGCGCGCTGTCGGCCGGGACGCTCGCGACTGGCGCGAGCACGGCGCTGCTGACCCCGCGCTTTCCCTTCGCGCCGATGACCGTCCAGCCGTGCAGCGTCTCGATCCCGTTACCGGGCAGCCGCGCCGCCGCCCGCGACGGCTGCGCGCGCAGGTCGGCGACGACCAAGATCCGGATGCCGGCGCCCCGAAGGGCCAGCGCAGCGCGCACGCCGCGATCCGATGTCGTTACCACCACCGCGCGTGCGCCCGGAGCGACCCCGTACAGGGTCGTTAGCCGGCGTGCCCCGCTCGACAGCATCACGCCAGGCAGATCATTTCCGGAGAACACCAGAGGCTGCTCGATCCCGCCGGTTGCGAACACGTGGTGCTGGGCCCTGATCTGATGCAGCGTGTCCCTCTGCCAGACCGCGACTAGCCCATCGAAGTGGCCGAGCGCCGGCGCCGAGGAGAGGACCTCGACTCCCGCTCCCCGGGCACGCTTGGTCAGCGCCCGCGCCTGCTCGTGACCGCCCTCCCAGAGCAGGCGGCCACCAGGTTCGCGGCCGTCGTCGGCGAGCACCACGTCCGCCCCGCGCTCGGCCGCGGCAATCGCGGCCGCCAGTCCGGCCACGCCGCCGCCGACCACGAGCACGTCGGCGTGCCGGCGGCGATATTCGGTCCTCCACTCTCGCTCCGCTTGCTTCTCGGGCAGCTTGCCCAGTCCGGCGGCGTTACGAAGCCCCTTTTCGTACAGCGGCCACAGCCGGCGGGGGCGAATAAACGTCTTGTAGTAGAAGCCAGGCGGAGTTACGGGACCCCCGATGGTGTCTGTCACCGACATCGCGTCGAAATCGAGGCTCGGCACGGCGTTGAGATGCTCGACCTTGGCACCGTCCCGCACCGGCTCCGTGCACGCGCGCACCCCGGGAGCGCCGTCGACTGCCACCAAGCAGTTGGGGCAGTGGCCCGAGCAGCACATCAGTCCGCGGCGTCGGTGGTACTTGAAGCTGCGCGAGAACGTTCGCTGTCCGTCCGCATACAGCGCTGAGCCGATCGTGTCGCCCTCGAGCGCGGGCACGCTCTTGCCGTCGAACGTGAACGTGATCAGCTTGCCACGATTGATCAGCTCACCGGGCTGGGGACCAAGCCGGCTCACGCCGCTGTCTCCCCGGCGGTTTGCCCGCGGGCGCCCGGCCCGCCGGGACCGGCGTCCCCAGGTTGTGGATCACCTGGACCCAGCTTCCCCGGAAGACCGACTCGCAGCACCTCGTTCGTGCGCGTGTCGCGCTCGGCCTGAAACCAGGTTCGACAGCCTGAGCGGTGATACCACCACTCGAGCTGCACGCCGGCGACGTTACGGCGAAAGTAGTTGTACCGGTTGAGCTCGCGGAAAGTGGGTGTCTGACGAGGCCGTGCGCTGACCTCGCCGCCAAAGGCGAAGTCGGCCACCTCGCGGATGCCGCAATGCGGACACTCGAGCACGAAAGACATGCCGTCGGCATGTTAGACACGCATAGCGAGGCACGCAATACTATTGCGCATGGCGCAACATATGGCCACGCGACCGGTCGCCTCTGTCGCCCGTGCCCTCTCGTTGCTGGAGGAGTTACGCGACAGCGAGGAAGGACTCGGGGTCAACGAGCTCGCCCGCCGGATCGGCGTCAACGCCAGCACGGCATCGCGATTGCTGGCCACGCTCGAGTCCTTCGGGATCGTTCAGCGCGACGGTCACGGTCCGTTCCGGCTCGGCCTTGCGCTGGTGACGCTGGCCGACCGGGTCCTTTCCCGGCTCGATTTGCAGGCACTAGCCCGACCGGTGCTGGTCGAGTTGATGGAGGGCACCGGCGAGACCGCCACGCTCTCGCTGCCGGGCGACCGAGAGGCGATCACCGTCGACTCGGCACCATCGCGCTCGAGCGTCGTCAGTATGGCGAGGCTCGGACGTCCCAGCCTCGCCCACGCGACCGCCGTGGGGAAGGTGATGCTCGCGTTCGGCGGCGGCCCGCTGCCGAACGAGCGGGATCTCGTCGCGCTCACCGACCGCACGATCACCAACCGGGCCGTTCTCGCCAGAGAAATAGAGGCGGTGCGCGAGCGCGGCTACGCGACCGTGTTCGGAGAGCGCGATGTCGACGTCAACACGATCGCGGCGCCGGTGTTCGACCGCACCGGCGCGCTGGCGGCGATCCTCGGACTCCAGGGCCCGGCGATTCGTCTCGAGGACCCGGTGCTGCTGCTCGGCGCGCTGCGGGACGGCACGGCGACACTGACGCGGGCGCTGGGTGGCCAACCCTGAGCGAACCCGGACGTTCGCCAGCGCTGCGGCACGCATCCCCGACACGCTGCCTGTACTCGCCCTCGCCGCTGCGGCGCTCGCGTGGCTGGCTCCCTCCGCGAGCATTGCCGCCCGGGTCGACCTGCTGCTGGCGGGACTGGTGTTCGTCACGGCACTCGACATCGATCCCCGACAGTTGGTCGCGGTTCACTCGCGCTGGCGGCTCGTCGCGCTGCTGTCGCTCGTGCTCTCGGCGCTGCTGGGGGGACCGCTGTTGGGCCTGCTCGCTGAGGGCGCCCACCACGTGGACGCGCTGGCGCTGCTCGGACGGTTTGCGCTGGTGGTCATTGCGCCGTTAGCGGCCGGGCTCCTGGCCCGCGGCGCCCGGCCAGAGCTTGCCAGACGCGAGCCCGAGCTGTCCGCCATCGCCAGTGTGCTGGTGGTCGGGTTGATCTACTCGTCGCTGAGCGACACCGGCGGCGGCGCGGTCGCGAGCGCGATCGCAGTGAGCGCTGCGTTCCTCCTCGCCTCGGCGCTACTTGCGCTGGCGGCGCTGGGCCTGCTTTCACCGGGAGCGGACCGGTTGCTGGCTCTCACGATCGGGATGCGCGACTTCGCTGTCGCCGCGGCGCTCGCGCAAGCCGCCGCCGGCGCGAGTGCCGCTCGCGTGGCCGGGATCTACGGAGTCTTGATGCTGCTCTGCGGAGCGAGCATCACAAGCGTCGTGCGACGCGGTCGGCGGCGCAATCGGCTGCCGTTGCATTCGTGAGGCGGGCGGCCGCTGCGACCCTGGGGGGCGGCGGGCCAACGTTGCGCTCAATCATGCGCGCGCACGCGCCCCGCGCACCCGCCTGGCCCGCCCGCGCCCCGCTAAACCCCCACCCCGGGAACCCAGCTCGTCCCCGCCAGCGGCACCCGTGCCATCGCCGCCGCCTCGATCGTGAGCGCCACCAGATCCTCGGGCTCCAGGTTGTGGACGTGCGATTTGCCGCACGCCCGCGCCAGCGTCTGCGCTTCCAAGGTCAGCGTCCGCAGATAGTTGGCCAGGCGTCGACCACCCTCTACCGGGTCAAGGCGCGCGGCGAGCGCGTCCTCTTGGGTGGAGATTCCAGCGGGGTCGCGGCCGGCCTGCCAGTCGTCGTAGTAGCCCGCCGCCGAGCCGAGCTTGCGGTACTCCTCGTCGTGCTCGGGGGCGTTGTCGCCGAGCGCGATCAGCGCGGCCACGCCGATTGAGACGGCATCGGCACCGAGCGCAAGGGCCTTGGCGACGTCGGCGCCGGTACGAATCCCTCCGGAGACGATCAGCTGCACGTGGCGGTGCATCCCGAGATCGAGCAGCGACTGCACCGCCTGCGGGATCGCTGAGAGGATCGGGATCCCCACGTGCTCGATGAACACCTCCTGCGTGGCCGCGGTACCTCCCTGCATGCCGTCGAGCACGATCGCGTCCGCGCCGGCCTTGACCGCGAGGGCGACATCGAAGTAGGTGCGCGATGCCCCGATCTTGATGTAGATCGGGATCCGCCAATCCGTGATCTCACGGAGCTCTTCAATCTTGATCTCGAGGTCGTCCGGGCCAGTCCAGTCAGGATGGCGGCAGGCGCTGCGCTGGTCGATGCCCTGGGGAAGGTCGCGCATCTGTGCGACCCGGTCCGAGATCTTGTGACCGAGCAGCATCCCGCCCCCGCCGGGCTTGGCGCCCTGGCCGACGACCACCTCAATCGCGTCCGCACGGCGAAGGTCGTCGGGGTTCATCCCGTAGCGCGAGGGGAGGAGCTGGTAAACGAGTGTTCGGGAGTGCTCGCGCTCCTCGGGGGTCATCCCGCCGTCGCCGGTGGTCGTACTGGTTCCAACCTCGCTCGCACCACGCCCGAGCGCCTCCTTGGCGTGGCCGGAGAGGGCGCCGAAGCTCATCCCGGCGATCGTGATCGGGATGTCCAATCGGATCGGCTCGCGCGCAAACCGGGTTCCGATCACCACATCCGTCGCGCACCGCTCGCGGTAACCCTCCAGCGGATATCGAGTGACGCTGGCGCCGAGGAACAGCAGGTCATCGAAGTGTGGCACCCGACGCTTGGCGCCGAAGCCCTTGATCGAGTAAATACCCTCGCGGGCGGCGCGCTGGATCTCGGCGATCACATTGCGATCGAACGTGGCCGATTCGCGCAGGCCGGGGTGCCAGCTGTTCAGCGCCAATCTCAGTAGCTCCCCACGTTGTCGACCCGGAAGTTGTAGAGCTGGCGAGCGGATCCGTAGCGACGAAAATCGACCACGTCTACATCCTCGATCTCGGCCCGCTCGAGTAGCTCGCGAAGCTGCGCGAGATCTTGGTCGCGTAGCTCCTTTTCCACGCAGTCCGCGCCCAGACCAGCGACCGATCCGCGCACGAACAGCCGCGCCTCGTAGACGGAATCGCCGAGGCCGTCGCCGGCGTCCCCACACACCACCAGGCAACCTTTTTGCGCCATGAACGCGCTCACGTGACCGATCGACCCACGAACGACGATCTCGGCGCCCTTGAGCGAGATCCCGCAACGCGCCGAGGCGTCGCCGTGGATCACGAGCAGTCCCCCACGTGCGCTTGCCCCTGCCGACTGCGAGGCGCTGCCTTCGACGATCACCTTTCCGGACATCATGTTCTCGGCAACGCCGACGCCACAGTCGCCGCGAATCCGGACCGTCGCGTACTTGTTCATTCCTGCGCAGTAGTAGCCGACGTGCCCCTCGATCTCGACTTCGTGCGCCGCGTCCATCCCGACGGCGATGGCATGCTTTCCGCTCGGGTTCAGAATGCGCACGAGCTGGGGCGTGCTTGCGTCATGCAGACGCTGATTCAGCGACCGTACGGTCTCGCCCGACAGGTCGACAGACAGCCCCTCGCGGGTCAAGTCTGGCGCAACCATCACGCCACCGGGGCAGTTCCCCAGCTGTACACCCGCCCCGGCTCGGGCTCCCAGGTCTCGGCGTCCTGGGCATCCGGCAGCACCGCGATCGCCCGGTACTCGGAGGCCATCGACCCAATCGTCGTTCTCGGCCATGACCGCGGGCTTGCACGCAATCGGATCGCGAAGCACCGCGAACCCGTCGATCGTACCGACAGCGAAGGTGTAGAAGCCGTCGAGGTCATCGAGGCAGCCCTCGAGCGCCTGCTCCAGCGTCGCGCCTTCACGCAAGCGCCATGTCAGGTATCCGGCCGCGACCTCGGTGTCATTGTCGGTTTGAAACCTGATCCCCTCGCGGGAGAGCACTGACCGCAGCCGATTGTGGCTCGACAGCGAGCCGTTATGCGCGAGACAGAGATCGAGCCCAGTCGAGAACGGATGCGAGTGCTGGGTGGTGACCCTGCTCTCGGTCGCCATCCGCGTGTGACCAAGTGCGTGCGTGCCGCCGATCTCTTCCAGCGCAAACCGCTTCACGAACTCGGTCGGGACGCCGGCCTCCTTGTAGATCTCGATCGTGCTACCGGCGCTCATCACCCGCAGTTCGGGATGCTGCTCGGCCAGCCGGGCTTGGGTATCCACCGCGTCGGCATCGATCACGAAGGTGGCATGCGTCGCCCGCACCTTCGGCCCGGATACGTCCCCGAACATGAGCCGGAGGTCGGCGCCAACCGCCTCCCAATCCTGCTCGCGAGCGCTCGAGTGCAGCGACACCTTGCACCACCCCGGAGGGGCCGGGTCTCGGTAGATCGCGACGCCGGCGCTGTCTGGGCCACGGAAGGAAAGCTGCTCGAGCATCTGCGAGAGCAGGGCACCGAGCTGCGTCTGCAACGCTGGCGACTTGAGGTACAGACCAGCTATCCCGCACATGATGATCACAGTAGTCCGTGCGGTCGCACCCGGAAATGGCGTCGGCGAGCACACTTTGGCCTCCAAATGTGGTCGCAGTCGCTATGTCTCTAAGGCGTGTCAGCGGCTCGGGGGCGCCCAGGCCCCGATCCCCTTCTGCGCCCGGCGCAACACCTGCAGCGCTTCGCGCAGCTCCGCTCGCGCGATCGGGGACAGGTCGGAGGGGTCCAGCAGGTTGTCGACGGCGGCACCAGCGGTGATCCGCGCGGCGTGATGTAGGAAACGCAGCCGCATGCTCACGTCGAAGGCCTCACTCAGCGCGTCGGCGAGCCCGCGCTCGAGGCCACCAACGCTTGCGACGGCCTCAATTCGGTCAAGCGTATTCGAGATCGTCACGCCGGTGCTGAGGGCGTAGAACCGGACCAGGTTGACGAGCGGGATGATCGCCCCCCGCTTGAGGTCCAGTTTGTCGGGCGGATCGCCGGCGCGACCGGTCGCGAGCTGACCGCGAAAGCTCAGCGGCACGTGATAGCCGGCCGCGGTCCGCGCCAGCAGTCGCATGAACTGAGGATGCTCCCTGGCCGCGCGCATTCGGTCGGTTAACTCGGCGGCGAGCGCGAGCCCGCCAGCCGTGGGTCTAAAGTCAAACGCCACGGTGGCCCGAATCAGGTGCGACTCGTCCGGGATCTCGAGACATTCGTCGAATGTCTGCAACCACGCGGCCTTCGACATTCGCCATAAGCGCTTGCCGGCCAGCACGCCGTTGTTGTCGACTCCGATCCCGCATCTGGCCAGCCCGTCGTTGACGTCGGAGTCGAGCCGCTCGAAGTAGGCGTCGACCTCGGGCTCCTCACCCGGCTCGGGCTTCGCGTATGCCAGCGCGTTGTCTTGGTCGGAGGCCAGGGTGAACTCTCGCCGGGCGGCGCTGCCAAGGGCGAGAAACGTCCAGGGGACCGGCGCCGGCGCATTGCGCCAGATCGAGAAGTCGATCAGCCGTGCGACGATCGCGTCGTGCTGCAGGCTGAGCACGCGTCCGAGATCTCGCGGCGGTACGCCTGCCCGAACGGGCAGCCGGAATAGCCCGGGAAGATGTCCGACCGAGCGAATCAGCGCGGCCTCGTCCGGAGCGGCCAGGATCGTGTGCCGGAGCGCAATCGGACTGCGCGCGTCGAGGCCCAGCAGGTCGGCGGTCGAGAGCATCCCGGCGACGCGGTCGGAGTCGAGCACCGCCGCGTGATCAGTCCCGCCGGCGAGCATGTCGACTGTCGCCTCGACTGCCAGCTGGGCGATCGGCACTGTCGGGACGGGAGTGCGCGCAATCTGGCGCACGGGCCCGTCGAGGCTGCTCCCGTCAACGCTCACCGCGGCGCGCACATCGGCGTCCGTCACGATCCCGAGCTCGTCACCCGCGAGAGCTACCAGCAGCGCCGAGACGCCAACCGCTCCAAGTTGGCGTGCCGCCGTCCGTACTGATTCGTCGGATTCGCAGAACGTTGCCGGACGCATGATCGCCGAGACAGGCGTCGTTCCGACGTCGAGCAGACCGTGAACGGTGTGGCCGGCGCGCGTCATCCGCTTGCGCATCGTCATCGCGACATACGCCGCGCCGGCTTCGGTCCCGAGTACACGCCGCCCGGCTTCGGGCGGCAGCACGGCGCACTCCGAGGTCTCCCTCGCGCGCACCGTGAACGCCGGCGCCATTCCGGTGAGCAGCGACGGATGGCCGAAACACTCCCCCGGCTCCAGGATCTGGGTCATCTCGCCCTCGTGGAGCACGCCCATCGAACCGGTCAAGATCACCCACAGGCCGGGTGCTGGCATGCCGTCCTCCACCAGCGGGGTTTCCCCGGCCGCATACGTACGCTGCTGCGCCTCTGCCGCAAGCCTGCGGAGCTCCTCTCGATCGATCCCATCGAATGGGGGGTGGCGGGCAAGGAATGTGTCCAAGTGCTCCATGTCGGCCACCGCAATTGTGTTCGCTTTAAGCCTGGGACCCGTCCGGGGGAGATGTCAGCCTAACGCGCTCACACACCCTGCATCTGGATCTGGAGGCATATGGCCGACGTTTCCCCGCCGGAACACGATGAGCTCGTCTACGAGTCTGCCGGACTTCCAAAGACGACTAACTGGTGGGACGCGTTCGTAATCGGGCTGGCCGGAACGATCCTCGTCACCGGGATCGCGCCGGTGATGGTCACCGAGCTCGGTGCGGCATCTGATCACGATCACGGGCTACGTACTGTGCCTGTTCCTGGCCGAACTGTCGGCGATGATGCCCGACCGTGCAGGGGGTTCGCCGTCGTACGCGTACCCGGCATACAAAGATCGCTGGCCGCGCTTTGCAGAGCATGTGAACGGGTTCACGGCGTGGGCGTACTGGCTGGGCTGGTTCCCAGTGGCGCCGCTGAACATGATCCTGGCTTCGTTTTACATCGTCGACCGCTTCAAGCTCAACGCGACCTCGGGGTTCACGCCGATTCACACGTTCATCGCTGTGGATGAAGTACGTCGCGCTCGCGATGGCGGGCTTGTACGCGATCATCTATTTCTACGGTGGCCCGATGTACGCGTCCTGCTCGTGTAACGCCGCCGGCCGCAAGACGCTGCCGTACTACTTCATCGGGATCGGCGTGGTGCTCCTCTACTTCCCGCTGTGGTGGTATCGAAAGTACGTCCAGGACAAGCGCGAACCGGTTGAGAAGAGCGAACCGGCGAGCACGATCGCCGCCCCGGGGGCGCAAGTACGTGAGCTTCGCCGGTGAAGGACCGTGAGCAGGCGTCCGCCGACACCGGGCAGTTCCAGCGGATCCTGCTCGCGTCCGAGGGGAGGGCGATATCCGACGCTTGCGATCTCGCGCGCGATCGAGCTTGCCCGGCCCTCGGGGGCCAGCGTGCATGTCTTGTCGATTGCTCGCGTCCACGGCGTATCGTTCGGCATGCCGGTTCCCGGGCTGCTGCCGACCAAGCGGGAATGGGAAGAGCAGCGCCAGATCGTGGCCGGCGCGGTGGAGCGGTTGCGTCGCAAGGGGCTCGCGGCACGGGGCCACGTGCTGGGAACGCGCAAGGCCACCAAACGCATCATCCAGGAGGCCACGAGCGAGGGCTGCGATGCGATCGTGATGGCGGCTGACTCCGATCGCAACCGGCTCGTCGCCGACATGCTGTGGACCCAGGAGCCCCAACGGGTTCGCCGGCGAGCCAAGGTGCCGGTGTTCCTGGTGGTGGGTAGCACTTAGCCGCCCTGGCCTCGCCCCTCCCGCCCCGCTGCCGGACGGCCGTGCAAACGCGCCAGCTTGATCGCGAGCTCCACTGACAGTAGGTCGTCCTCGTCGAGGCTTAGGCCGGTCAGCTCCTCGATCCGAGCCAGCCGCTGGCGCAACGTATTGGGATGGATGAACAGCGCGCGGGCGCTCTCGATCACGCTGCGGCGCTCGGCTAGGTAGCGTTCGAGCGTGTCCAGCAACGCGGTGCGCCGCTTGCCGTCATAGGCGATCAATCGATCGACCGCCGAGCGCATCCGGTCGCGCGGGGCGTCCTCCGCGGCGATATGAACGAGGTAGCGGTAGGCGCCGAGCTGCGAGTAGGCGATCGCGCCTCCCTCGCCTAGCAGCGCACCACCGATCGTGGCCGCGTCGAGCGCCTCCCGATACGCTCGGGCCGCATCCGCGGGGGCGCCGTGGGGCTCGCTCACACCAATCGCAGCGCCCCCCTGGCGCCCGAGCTCGCGACAGCTTCGCAGCAGCTCCTCCACCCGCTGGGGCCGTCGTGTTCCCAGTGGCAGCACCGCCCGTACCGGGCCCGGACCCGCATCGATTGCCGCCTGCGTGGCGAGCTCGGCGAGACGGTGGCCGAGCGTCTCGGCGATCGCCCGCCACTCCCCGGAGGACTGCTCACGCCCGCCCGCGGGCTCGGCGCACACCATCAGATAAGGGTGGGTAAGGTCGCAGCGGAGCTCGGCTGCCTTAGCCGCCGCGAAGGTGGTCGCTCCCGCCGCCAGCGCCTCGAACAGATCCTTGACGATGTTGGCTTTCGTCAGCCCTTCGATCAGGTCGGTGCGCTTGATCGCAACCGCCGCGAGGTGAGCGACCGCCCGCGCAACCTCCGCATTCTCGTCGCTGAACGCCTGACCACGAGGCGCCCCGGCACAGAGCAACCCGACCCGCTCTCCGCCCGCCGACAACGGCGTCACCAGCAGGTCGGCGACGTCGGCCTCCGGCCACAGGCTTCGCGCGGGCGGTCGCGGGCCCGGCCCGTCGAGCGCCGCGAGCATCAAGCCAGCCGCCGAAAGTGTCGGCGGCGCGGCGATCGCCTGGGGATCGGAGGCCAGCATCTGCAAGCGGGTGCCGTCGTCGTCCAGCCGGTACAGCTGGCAGACCTGGGCGCCGAGCAGCCGTCGGGCGCCCTGCGCCACGACCACGGCAAGATCGGACGCCTCGGTGGCGGCAGCGACCTGTTGCGCCAAGCCGGACAGACCGGTGAGCGTGTCGACCCGGCGCCGTTCGCGGTCATACAGCTGGGCGTTTTCGATCGCACCGCTGACCAGCGAGGCGATGTGGACCAGCAGCTTCAGCGTTTCCTCGGTGAACTCGTGCGGCGCCTCGGTGTGCAGCACGATCACGCCGATCGTCTCCCCCGCGCGCGAGCAGATCGGAACGGCGACCATCGACTGGAAGCGCTCCTCTTGCAGCAGCGGGAAGTACTTCATCCGTGGGTCGGCCATCGCTTTGTCGCGGATGAACTCGGGCGTCTTATGGCGCGCCACCCAGCCGGTCAACCCTTCGTCGAGCGACATCCGGACCTTGCCAACCGCGCCCTCGAAAACTGGCGAGGCGGCTCGCATCGTCAGCTGCCCTTCCTCGAGCAGGTAGATGAAGCACGCGTGGCAACCGGTGGCGTCGGTCGTCAGGTCGACTACGCTCCGAAGCATCGGCGATAGCTCCAGCGAGGAGGAGACCAGCTTGATCAAGCCGTACAGCGTGCGGTTCTCCTCGCGCAACGCGCGAAGCTCGACGGTAGCTGATATGTCGCGATCTGCGCTAATTGCCAATGCGGGAAGCACCACCTATGTGCGGGCCGAACATGCTAGCCGCCGCTAAGCGGTGCCAACGGCCATTGTCGGGCCGCACCTCGGTGGATATACCTCCCCCATGGCGACCCCTGACCCGCTGCCGCAGTCGGCAGACACTCTCCCCCAGACCGCGGACGACGTCCGCGAGATCATCAAAGACGGCGGTATCGAGTTCCTGTTCGCGCAGTTCGTCGACATGCACGGCAAGCCGAGCGCAAAGCTCGTCCCCGCCCATCACATCGACGACCTTCTGAACGATGGGGCGGGCTTTGCGGGGTTCGCCGCCGGCGACATCGGGCAGGGGCCGCACGATCCCGATCTAATCGCGATGCCTGATCCGCGTAGCTTCACGATCCTCCCCTGGCAGCCGAACGTGGCGCGGTTCGCGTGCGATGTGACCGTCGAGGGCGAGCCGTGGCCCTACTGCCCGCGGACCATCCTACGTAATACGCTCGAGCGCGCCAAGGCGCTCGGCTACGAGCTCAAGATGGGTGCCGAGCTGGAGTATTTCCTCGTACGCCAGACCGAGGACGGCGGAATCGAGATCGCCGACAAGCTCGACACGCTAGAGCTTCCCTGCTACGACATGCGCGCGCTGACGCGCAATCTCGACTTCGTCTCGCAGGTCTCCCAGGCGGTTACGAAGCTGGGTTGGGACAACTACGCGACCGACCACGAGGACGCCAATGGCCAGTTCGAACAGAACTTCCAGTTCGCGGACGCCCTCACGACCTGCGACCGGGCGGTGTTCTATCGCTACATGGTCGAGTCGCTCGCCCAGCAGCGTGGGCTGATCGCGACCTTCATGCCGAAGCCATTCGCGAACCTGACAGGTAACGGCTGTCACTTCCACGTCAGCCTGTGGGGCCCTGACGGCGAGAGTCTGTTCGAGCGAGACGCGGCCGAGGACCCGCGGGGCCTTGGCCTCTCGGAGCTGGCGTACCAGTTCATCGGTGGACTGAAGGGCAACGCGAAGGCGTACATTGCCGTCACCGCTCCCACGGTCAACTCGTATAAGCGATTGATTGTGGGCGCGCCCAACAGCGGCGCGACGTGGGCACCGGCGTATGTCAGCTACGGCTACAACAACCGGACCCAGATGCTGCGAATCCCTGCTCCCGGACGGATCGAGGACCGGACAGTCGACGGTTCATGCAACCCCTACCTGGCGGCGACCGCGATGCTCGCCGCCGGCCTCGACGGAGTGCAGCGCAACCTCGACCCCGGGGCGCCCAACTCGGCGAACCTGTATGAGATGAGCGAGCAGAGTCGCGCCGCTAACGGGATCGAGCTCCTGCCCGCCAACCTGCTCGACGCGACCCGCGAGCTCGAGCACAACAACGCGCTGCGGGCGGCGCTCGGCAAGACGCGCGACGGTGATTACGTCGATTACTACATCAAGGTCAAGCGAGGCGAGTGGCAGGCCGCGCACGAGCAGATCACTCAGTGGGAGCTGGATCGCTACCTGCAGCTGTTCTGAGGGCGAACGCTAAGCCGGTCCGAAGCGCCGAGACGCATCTACCGATCCCGCCGGGTGGACAAGCGAGCCGATCGTCTGCGGCTCGCGCGCGTCGAGATGCGAAGCCAGGGCGATGAACGCCTTCGCGGTCGTCAGGGCGTCACCGAGCGCGTGGTGAGGCGATTCGGCGGGAAGTCTGAGCACCTGGGCGAGGGTTGCCAGCGCGAGGCCTGCTGGAGCGTCGCCGTCTCGCTGCCGCAGCCACAGGCGGCCGAGGACTTCGGTGTCAGCGGCGTCCGGCAGCCGCAGCCAGTGACGGCGCAGCAGCGGTCGCAGGAAGGCACGCTCCACCGCCGCGGTGTGGAACACGGGAACACGCCCGACGAGCACCTCGAGCATGCGCTCGACCACATCTTCAATTGGCGGTGCATCAGCGAGGTCCGCCACGCGCAGCTTGTGCACCAGCACTGCCCCGTGCTCGGAGCGCCTGGACGTGCGCGCGAGCGTGTACAGCGCCTTGCCCAGGATCAGCCGCCCATCCTCGACCGGCACGGCACCGACGGCGATGATCGCGTCCTGACGAGGATTGAGCCCCGTCAGTTCGAGGTCGAGCGCGCACCAGCTCCCTTCCCGCCAGGGAGTCGAAACGTCGGGTCTCCCGGCATCAGCGAACGCCGCTGCCGCGCCCCGACGCGAGCCCGGCAGCCTCACTCGCGAAGCCTTCGCTGGACGCCCGCGACTGAGCGAAACACGTCGCGAAGATGATCGCGCGTGAGCGGGCTGAGGTTTGCCGGAGTTAGCTGGTCGTCGGGAACTGCGCCCGCCCGCAACTGCTGCATGTGGTGATCGACCCGCAGCTCGAGCGCGAGCTCAAACGCATCGACCAGCGTGCCCGCGTCGGCGTCGGTGAGCATTCCGTCCTGGGCAGCGGCCCGCAGTCGCTCGGGGGTGGACCCTTCAGGGAGGCCGACAGCGGCCCCGGCCCGGCGAGCGAACTCGACGATCGGAACTACCGCGGCAACGCGGATGTCGAGCAGGTCGCGACGAGTCCCGTCGGACTCGAGCACCGAGTCAGCGTCGAACCCGGTCGGCGTGTTGAACGCGAGCGCGCGGACCCTGAGCGCCTCGAGGACCTGCTCGCGGGCTACGCCTTCCGGGACCGGCAACGGCTCACGGGGCGTGCCCCACAACGCCCGGCGCTCGATCAGTACGGTCAGCGCCAGCTCATCTCTGTCCCCATCGAGCCAGCGCTGCGGGGCTCGCGCGATCACGTCGCTGCCCAAGCCGCAAGCCTTCAGTGCCGCCGAAACCGACTCGGTCCATCCGGGCGGCGGCGGCTCGCTGCAGACGACCGCGCCGCGCGCGATCGACGCCGGCGTTAGCTCGCGGCGCGCGTGGCTGCCGACCGCGACCCACACCAATCCATCTGTCGAGCGCTCTGGGCTGGGCTGAGCAAGCTCGAGTGCTCTGATGGTGAGCGCGTCGACCAGCGCCGAGAGCACGCGCGCGACCTCCAGCGCGCGCAGACTGGAGGCATGAAGGTCGAGGATGATCTCAGGCAACCCGCTCGCGGCAAGCGCCAGCGCGTCGATGTCCTGGGCGCGCGCGATCGCGCGCCGGGCACCGAACCAGGAGTGCGGCTGCACCGCGAACAGGTCGCTGACCTCCACCACGCCGATCAGCCGGCCACGCTCGCTTACGACGGGCGCGTGCCGAATCCCGCGCTCGAGCATTTCAAAGAGCACCTCGCCGCCGAGCCGGTCGGGGGTCGCGGTGAACACTGGGGTCGTCATCACGGTGGAGACGGGCGCGCTCAGTGGCAGGCCGGCGGCCACGATCCTGGTTCGGATATCGCGGTCGGTAACGATTCCGAATCCGCCTCCCCGGAAGTCAACGATCGCTGAGGTCGCCCCTGCTTTCGTCATTCTCCGGCCAACTTCGCGGATGCTCATCATCGGCTCGCAGATGACGGTCTCGGAGCGAATCAGTTCTACCACAGGTTGATGGCCGGGTTCGTGAGCTCCCACCTTGAGCTCCCGGTTGCGCGCTCGCTCGAGCAGCGGGCGCGCGACCGCGGCCGGGATCCGGTAGCACAGAGTGTCCTCCGCCGCGCGCGCCTCGAATCCCGGCGGCAGCCCGGAAAGCATCGCCGCGTGCCCGAACGTGTCACCGGGACCAAGCAGATCAAGCAGCTTTTCCTCGTGGACGATGTCGACGCCCCCGGAATGGATCACCCGCAGGAACGTCACTGGCCCGCCGTCCTCGCTGAGGATCATCGCGCCCGCTGCGTAGAACTCCAGCTCGGTCTCGGCGACGACCTCCGCGAGCTCCTCGGTGGCGAGCGCATCAAACGGCGGTCGGTGCGCGAGCAGACGCGCGGTCTCACTCAGGCCGGCGTCCAGCGGGACCCCCAAAAACCTCGCGGGCTCATCCCGTAAAGCTACAGGCGTGCTACGCGAGCAGCCCGAGCCGCTGCGCACGCTGAGCCGCCTCGATGCGGTTGCGGACGCCGAGCTTGCGGTAGACCGCGCTCGTGTGCTCCTTGACGGTGTGCTTTGACAGATGCAGCGCGGTGGCGATCTCGGGATTGGTAGATCCCGAGGCCATCAGCTCGAGCACCGCCCGCTCGCGGTCAGATAATCCCAGCGCGCCGGCGCGCTCCTGGTGCTCGAACACTGTCTTGCCGAGACCGACGAGCCGTACGGCGCTGGCGATCCTGCGGGCGGGCCAGTCCTTGTAGACAAACCCGGAAGCCCCCGCCGCGCGCGCTGCCGATGGCGAGATCTCTCCCGCGCCCGAGAACAGCAGGACGCGCGTGTTGGGCTCGGCCGCCCGCAGCTGCTCGCATACCTGAGCACCCGACTCCTCGCCGATGAAGAGATCCACCAACGCGACATGCGGGTGGTAGCGCGCGGCTAGTACCAGCGCCTCATGAGCGGAGTAGGCGCTCACGCAGCGCTCGACCCAGGGCTGCTGGGTCAGCATCAGTCGGAACCCCCAGTGGACGACGTCGTGGTCATCGACGACCAGGACGCTCAGGCGCTCAGGGCTCCGCGTGCCGTCGTTCATCGGACCACACTCCCTCGCCGTCGGTCTCATGGGGCACGACCAAACGCACCTGCCACGCGCCGGGCTCCCGCTCTCCGAACTCCACCACCCCCCCGCTTTGCAGCGCCTCCAGGGCAGCGAGCCGCAACCCCATCCCCGCCCGCCGCTGGCGGTCCTTGACTCCGTCGTTGGTGATCTCCAGGACGAACGCCCCATCGAGGCGCCCGACCCGCACGCTCACACGGCTCGGGGTGGCGTGTTTGTGAGCGTTGCGCACCGCCTCGGCCAGCACCGACTGGGCAAGCGGTTCCAAGTTCGCGGGGATGTCCCCCTCGGTGCCGGCCTCGAGCGCGACCCCGAGATCGGGATGTACCCCGGCGAGCCGCTCGAGCTCGGCGAAGAAGGTCGTCTGGGTCGCTCGGGGGACGCGACCCAGCGGCCGCTGGAGCGCACTGCGCAGGTCCGCAAGGGCGTTCTGGGTCTCGCTCGCACAGCGAGCACGCGCCGAGGCCGACAAATCGCCTTCGCCGTCGAGCGCCATCGAGACTCCGAACAGCCGCTGAATCACACCTTCGTGAATCTCCCGCGCGAGGTCGATCCGCTGTTCGAGCTGGTGCGCCTTCTCGGCCTGCGTGGCCACGATCCGCGCAACCGAGGCCAGCGCCGCTGCTTTGCCGAGCGTCCACAGCAGATCCCTCTCGGCGTCGTCCAGCGACGGAGCGGACAGCAATCGGTCCGCGAGGATCACGCCGACAGCGCGTCCCGCGGCGGCCATCGGCGCGCATACGAGGCGTACCGGCTCTGGAAACAGCCCCGTGAACTCAGTCGGGAACTGGCTGCTGACATTGCCCGAAGCCTCCACCACCCTGTCGGTGCGTAGCGCTTCCGCGGCGAGCGGCGAGGACTCGACCGTCACATGCGCCGCTGCAAACTGCTCCAGATCGAGTCCATGGGCGCCGGCGGCGCGGACCCGCCGGCGGGCGGCGTCGTAGCGGAAGATCACCGCGCGGCGCATGTGCGCGAGCCTGCAGACCGCTTCGCAAAGGCGATCGTAGAACGCGTCTCCGGCTGCGCCCTGCTCCGATTGCGAGAGCACCTCGACGAACAGCTCGAGCGCCTCGACGCTCACCTGGCTGCCGATCGCCGGAGGCGTGCTCACCATCCCTGCTTGCAAGTCGCTACGCAGCGCGGACGGGCATCAAGCCGAGGCGCAGGGCCTGGTAGGGCGTCACGTAGACGCGCCAAGGTTCCTCGCAGCGATGACAGGCACATTCCACTAAGGGATCGTATCCGTCCCCCTGGAGCTCCCACTCAACGTCGCCGCTGCACAGACAGATGGGGCAGGCAAGCGACGCCCGGACCAACTCCTCGGGGTCGTCCGGACGGAACCGTGCAATGTCATCATGGAGCATGCCCATACCCTGAAGATGAACCTCCCGCCGGCCCCCGACAACCCGTCAGGGCCCAGAACCCCCCGGGTGGGGGGACCGGCTCTCAGGTTGCCAGTGCCTCGGCCCGCCCGATCGGGCGCTTTCCCCAGCGGCTGCGAGTCGCGAAGTCGAGCAACCGCTCGAGGTACTCCCGCAGCGGCGAGACCTCGATTCCGGCGGGCGCCAGCCGAGCTCGAGCGGCCGCGTCGTCGAACACGGTCCCGACCGAGAAATATGGGAAGTAGGCGCTCGAGCTCCCGAGCGCGGAACGTGGCATCCCGCCACTCGTCCCCTCGAGCGCAGCGAACTCCACCGGCGAGAGAACCTTCGGCATCGGCCGCTTGAAGTAACGGCTGGCGGCGGCGGCGATTTCCTGGATCGTGCTGGCCTGGGCACCTGCGGTCAGATGATAGGTCTCTCCGATCCCGCCCCGCGATTCGCACAGCTCGTGGATCGCGTCGGTGACGTAGTCGATCGAAACGACGTCAACGGGGGCCGACGGGATCGCCGGCACGGCCGTGTACAGCCCTCGGGCCAGCGCCCGCAGCGGCCAGTAGAGGACATTGAACGCCGCCGTCCAGCCGCTGCGGCGATCACCGACGACGATGCTCGGACGAAGGATCGTGAACGGCAGGCCAGGCGCAGCCCGCACCAGCTGCTCCGCCTCGAACTTCGATTGCTCGTAGGTGTTGCGGAACTCCTGGCCGAGATCGAGGTCGCACTCGCAAAACGCACCGGCGTGCGTCCCCGCGACGTACGCAGTGGAGACGTGCGCATAGCGCTCCAGCCCGCCACACGCCGCAGCGCCCGCGGCGAGTCCCAGCATTCGCTTGGTCCCCTCGACATTAATCTCACGCGCCTCTGGCAGCGGTAGTTCGAAAGACACCGACGCCGCGCTGTGAACGATCGTCGTCACCCGGCAGGCGAGCTCCTGCCACCGTGCCTTCGTCAGCCCGACGCGTGGCGCTGTCAGCTCCCCGGCCAGCGCGTGCACGCGCGAGGCGTGACGAGCGGCCCGCGCTCCGAACAGGTTCTCGAGCACGCTCTGCACGCGAGCCTGCGCGGCTTCGTCGTTGGCGGCGCGCACCACGGTGACGATGTCGCGATCGCTGCGCTCCAGGTACCGGGCGAGCAGCTCCATCCCGACGAAGCCGGTCGCCCCGGTGAGGAGCACGGCTCCGTCATCAGCTCTCATGCCGACCCCTGCAACGACCGGAACGCCCACGCGACGCGCGAGCGCGTCTCAGACGGGGCGATCAGCTCGTCCACGTAACCCGTGCTGGCGGCAACCTGCGGACGCAGCTGCGCGTGGGCGTAGCCGGCCGCGAGCCGGTCACGGGCCTCCTCCTGGTCCTCGGAGGCAGTGAGCTCGCGGCGATGGATGATCCCGACGGCAGGCTTTGCGCCCATAACGCCGATCTCGGCCTGCGGCCACGCGAACACGTAATCCGCGCCGAAATCCTTTGAATTCATCGTGATGAACGCACCGCCGAATGCTTTGCGCAACACCACGGTTACGCGCGGCACCGTCGCCTCGGCAAACGCGTGCACCAGCGTGGCTCCGAAGCGGATCACGCCCGCCGACTCCTGGGTCGTACCGGGCATGAAGCCCGGCGTGTCAACCAGCACCAGCAGCGGAATTCCGAACGCGTTGCATTTCGAAACGAACCGCGCGCCCTTTTGGGAGCTCGTGGTATCAAGCACACCTCCAAGGTAGCGGGGTTGGTTGGCGATCACCCCCACCACGCGGCCGTCGATCTCGACGACCTTCGCCGGAAGGCTGACGCCGACCGACACGATGGCGGCACCGGGTCTCGCCGAGCCGAGCTCCAGTGCGCTTGAGTGTGGTTCGGCTGTCGCGCTCACCCTCGACAAGCTGCTGCAAGTGCCCGGTCAGGCCAACAGCCGCGCCGCCAATACCCGACAGGCGGGGGGTACGCGCAAGCAAACGTGGCTTCAGGCGGTCGCCTGCGCACCCTCCGCGGCCGAAGGAGCACCGCTCAGATCCCAGATCGGCCGGACCTCGACCGAGCCGTACTCGATGTTCGGCATCCGGCCGGCCCACGAAAGCGCCGTGTCGAGACTCGCGGCCTCGATCAGGTAGTAACCGGCCAGAAATTCCTTCGTTTCAGCGTACGGGCCGTCGGTCATGTGCGTCTGTCCCTGGCGGACCCGGACGGTCGTGGCGACATCGACACCCTGGAGCGCGTCTCCGGCGACGAGCAGCCCGGCATCCTTGAGGTCCTCCGTGTACCGATTCCATCTCTCGTGCTGGGCCGCCATCTCCTCGGGCGACGGTCCACCTTCGACAGGGTTGTAGATCAACAGCATGTACTGGGGCATTACGCCTCCTACGATTGAGATTCGCCGCTCGCTCTGCGGCCTCATCATCTAAGACGAGGCAAGTCGGCCCGAATCGACATCGATTTTGGGGGGCGGTCGGGGGGGCGGTCGCGGGGCGCAGGGCGCGATCAGGCCCGGCTCGGAGACCTGGTCGGTTTTGTGCACTTATAGCGAGCACTAAACCGACCAGGTCGTCCCGCGCTAGAATATTGCTTGCTAGTAAGCAAGTATTATTCGCTCGGACAAGCCCTACACCCTGGAGAAACTTCAATGCCGGCCTCCGCGCCAGCTCTCGACATCGATACGGCCACCCGTCTGCGCTCCGCGATCGGAAGGCTGCATCGCCGTTTGCGCCCGACAGCGGCCGGTGCCGCCGCCGGCTTGACGCCCACCCGGCTCTCGCTGCTCTACGCGGTCGTGCGTCAGGGCCCGATTCGCCTTTCGGAGCTCGCGGCGGCTGAGGGCATCAATCCGACGATGCTCTCGCGGATCATCGGCGACCTCACGGAATCCGGTCTGCTCGAGCGGGTGAGCGATCCCGACGATCGTCGGGCTGCCTTGGTCAAGGTCACCCCCGATGGCGGCCGGCTGGCGGAGCGGATGCGGCGCGAGCGCACCGACGTGCTGACCCGCGCGCTCGACTCGCTGCCGGATTCCGAGCGCCGCCAACTCGAGCAGGCGCTGCCGGCGCTCGAGCAGTTGGCTGAGGCGCTCCGGGAGCATCGGCCGTGACGCGGGTCACGCGTGCGGGCCGGGTCACCTTTGCTGCGCTAGCCGTACCTAATTACCGCCGCTATATCAGCGGTCAGTCGATCTCGCTGACCGGCACCTGGATGCAGATGACCGCCCAGGCCTGGCTGGTGCTGACCCTGACGCATTCCGGGACCATGCTCGGCCTCGTGGTGGCGCTACAGACGCTGCCCGTGCTGCTGCTCGCGCCCTACGGCGGCGTGATCGCGGACCGCGTCGACAAGCGCCGGTTGATGATCGGCCTGCAGACTGCGATGGGGTTGCAGGCGCTCTTGCTGGGAGTGCTGACCGTTACTGGCTCAGTGCAGGTTTGGCAGATCGGCGTGCTGGCCGTGCTGTTGGGTCTGAACAACGCCTTCGAGAATCCCTCGCGCCAGTCGTTCATGCTCGAGATGGTCGGTCCCGATCACCTCCGCAACGCGGTCAGCCTCAACTCGGTAATGGTGAACGTCGCCCGGACCGTCGGTCCGGCGGTCGCGGGAATCCTGATCGCGACGGTCGGCGACGGCGTGTGCTTCTTGATCAACGCCGGCAGCTTCGCGGCCGTGGTCGCGTCGCTGGTCACCATGGACCGCCAGGCCCTGCGACCGACCGAACCGACTCCTCGCGCCAGCGGCCAGCTGCGAGAGGGGCTGCGCTACGTCCGCTCCACGCGTGAACTCGCCGTGCCGCTGCTGATGATGGCGGCAGCAGGATGCTTGACCTATGAGTTCCAGGTCACGCTGCCGGTGATGGCAAGCCGCGGGCTGCACGTCGGCGCCAGTGGCTTCGGCTTCATGACTGCCGCAATGGGCGTCGGCGCGGTCATCGGGGGCCTGCTGATGGCCGCCCGCGGCCGGACCGGGATCGGGCCGCTCGTGGTTGCCGCGAGTGGGTTCGCGGTCGCGATGACGCTGGCCGCACTCTCGCCCAGCCTCGGCTTTGAGTTGTTCGCCCTCGCGCTCGTCGGCGCCGCCAGCATCTCGTTCATGTCGACTGGCAACTCGACACTCCAGCTCGCGGCCGAGCCGTCGATGCGAGGCCGCGTGATGTCGCTGTGGTTCGTCGCCTTTCAGGGCTCGACGCCGATCGGTGGACCGATCGTGGGCCTGGTAATGGGGGTCGCGGGCGCGCGGGCAGGACTCGGACTTGGCGCCGCGACGTGCGCGGTCGTTGCGCTCGCGGGATTCTTCGCCCTCCGAGGGCCACGCAGCTCACGGCGAGACCGTCCTCATAGCCGAGCGGCGCGGCGTCACGCGATCTCGCGCGATGTGCTCGCCGGTTAGATCCCAGCGCTAGAGCTCGTCGGGTCCGGCAGCGAGCTCGTCGATGAATGCCGCCAGCCGCAGCAAAAGGTCAGGGGCAAGCTCGCGCTCGCTCCGGGGAAGCGTGGCCAAGAACTCCCGCTGGCAGCTGCGCAACCAATCGTCCTGGCTCTCCAGCAGCTCGCGCCCCGAGTCCGTGAGCGTCACGATCACCGCGCGGCGGTCTTGGTCAGAACGAGTCCGCTCGACAATCTCCCGTCGTTCGAGAGCGTCGAGGATGCGCGTCGCTGTCGAGGCGGTGATGCCGGCCTCCGTCGCGAGCTCCTGAACCCTCGCTGCCTGCCGGTCGGCGAGCCCTTGCAGAAGCGAGTACTGCGAGAGCGTGAGTACCCGGTCGCCGGCCTGAGCTGGGGCACCACGCGCGCGCCGAACCGCTTGCGCGAACGCTTCGAACGCCGCCAGAAACCGATCTTCGGGGACTGACTTGACGTCCGGGAGTAACGAAATCTCCATACCTTGAAGGCTACATCAGTGACGTGCTAATGTTTGGCATGCCAATTAGTGTCGGTATGGTCGGAGCCAGTCATGTTCCGCAACATTCTTGTCAGCGTTGACGGATCGCCACACTCCAAGCGAGCGCTCGGCGAGGCGATCGATATCGCGGCAGCCAACCGGGCCCGTCTCACGATTCTGACCGCAATCCCCAAACCTCCCGGATGGATTTGCACACCGATGACGGCTTGCGCCTCGGAGCAGTTGGCAGTCGACTTCGAGCGTGAGGCGAAGGAGATCCTGAACAAAGCGGTGGACAGAGTCCCAAACGACGTGCCGGTGACGAAGATTCTCACCCGCGACGCGATCCGGGAGGCGCTCTTGCGCCAGTCTGAGACCGGCAACTACGACCTGCTGGTTATGGGCTCGCGCGGTCGCGGCGGTCTGACCGCGTCGTTGCTCGGGAGCGTCAGCCACCACGTCCTCAACCACTGCAAGATTCCGGTCATGATCATTCACGAAAACGGCGAGTTGACGAATTCGCCGAGCGTCCGGCTGACAACGGCCTCGACGGCATCACCGCCGGGTCAGATCGCGATCTCTCCGAGCTGAACGGGCTCATCGCGACCCGGTGACGGCGAGGGTCGCGAGCACGACGACGTCCGCGCCCCTGACGACCTCCGGCGGGGTGCCGGGCGAAGCGAGCGGACCCAGCTCGCCAACCAGCCCTCGTGACGACTCGGAGCCGCGCGAGTTCGCCCAGCGCGACCCTGCGCCCGGCCGCCACGAATAGTCGCGCGAGCGTCCGCCCCTTACGACCTGCTCCGATGATCCCGACGTTCAATTGCTGTCGTCGGGGCCGGCGTCAGGCAACCCCCAGGACCGGATTCGATCGAGACGTATCCGTACCAGGTGGAGTCGCTCGCGGCGATCCGGCATCTCGAGGCACAGGTGCTCGAGTTCGACGGGATCGCGTTGCGCTACGCCAGCTTTTACGGGCCGGGAACGAGCCTCTCGGCATCCGGCGAGATCACTGAGCTTGTACGCAAGCGGCGCCTGCCGATCATTGGCAATGGGACAGGCGTCTGGTCGTTCTTGCACGTTGACGACGCCGCGACGGCGACGATTGCCGCAATCGAGCACGGTACGAGTGGGGTCTACAACATCGCCGATGATCATCCCGCGCCGGTATCGGAGTGGCTGCCCGAGCTTGCCCAGGTCCTGGGCGTCAAGTCGCCGCCCCGGATCCCTGTGTGGTTGGGCCGGTTGGCCGCCGGGGAGGTCGGCGTGTCGATGATGACCAGCATCCGCGGCATCTCGAACGCCAAAGCGCGTCGTGAGTTCGGCTGGGCACCGCGGTACGCCAGCTACCGAGAGGGCTTCCGAAACGGCTTTGGCGGGACCTCAGCGAGCCGCATCGCGACGCTATCCGCACCTGATCAGCCTCGAGGCGGGCGCGGGCGGATCAGGCTCTGACCGCTCGGCCCGCCGCCTGCTGGCTGGGCAGCCGGGCCTGCTGGCGATGCCCGCACCCGAATCATGACACGATTTAAGAGTGCGAACCAGAACCTTCCTCACGGCCGCCTCAGTGATCCTCGCCCTTGCGCTAGTTGCGGCAGCGATGGTCGCGGCAAGGGACGGGACGCCCCCCTCGACCGGAGACCATCCCTCCGCCGTGCCCGCATCCGGGACGGCGGTGACCGTGCAGCGCGCACCGGTTGGACAACCTATTCCCGCCGGATTCGTCGGACTTTCGATCGAGCTCCGGACGCTCGAGGACTACGTGGGATCGAATCCGGCCGCGATCAATCAGGTGTTCGTGCAGCTGGTACGCAACCTTGCGCCCGGCCAGCGACCGGTCCTCAGGTTCGGCGGCGAGACGACCGACTTTACGTGGTGGCCGATTGCTCACATGAACCGACCGGTGGGCGTGCGCTACGCCCTGACCAGCCGCTGGCTCAGGCTCACCCGGGTGCTCTCCCAGCAACTGGACGCCCGCCTGATCCTGGGCATCGACCTCGAGGTCGACAGCGCGAAACTGGCCGCAGCCGAGGCCCGCGCAATGATCAATGGGATCGGCCAGCAGTCGATCGCGGCGCTCGAGCTGGGGAACGAGCCTGAGCTCTACGGTGGTATTCCGTGGTTCGAGAGCCACGGCGTGAAGCACTACGGACGGCCACACTCCTACGACTTCCCCGCGTATTTGCGTGACTTCTCCAATATCTCCCGGTCGTTGCCGAAGGTCGCGCTCGCCGGTCCCAGCACCGGCTCGCCTAAGTGGGCACCCTACCTCGGCCAGTTCCTGACTGCCGAGCCTCGAGTGAAGGTGGCCACCTTGCATCGCTATCCGCTCAAGCGGTGCAGTTCCTCGGCGCATGTCACGATCGGTCAGCTTCTTTCCGACGGGGCCTCGAGAGGTCTTGCCCTTAGTATCGCCAGGTACGCCGGGGTCGCGCACGCTCATCAGAGTTCGCTCCGGATCGACGAGATGAACTCGGTCTCGTGCGGCGGCGTGCACGGCGTCAGTGACACGTTCGCGTCAGCGCTGTGGGCGGTCGACGCCCTGTTCCAGATGGCGCGAGTGGGCGTCGACGGCGTCAACATTCACACCACGCCCCGCAGCATCAACGAGCTGTTCAGCTTCCAGCAGGTGAAGGGGAAGTGGCAGGCTACCGTCCATCCTGAGTACTACGGGCTGATGATGTTCGCGCAGGCTGCGCCCGCCGGAGCGCGCCTGCTCAAGATCTCTGGCGCTCCGGGGGGGTCGCTGGAAGTGTGGGCGACGAAGGCACCCGACGGCCAGATCCGCGTGGTAATGATCAATAAGGCGACCGGTAGCGCCCGCACGGTACGGTTGCAAACCCCCTCGAATGCCAGTGTGGGCACGCTCGAGCGACTCCAGGCGCCAAACGTGCACGCCACTTCCGATACGACGCTCGGAGGTCAGAGGCTCGGATCGGAAACGGGTGCCCTGGTCGGCGACGCACACGATGCCTCGGTCAAGCCCTCCGGCGGTCGCTACGTGGTTACGCTACCCCCGGCGAGTGCGGCGATGTTGACGCTCTCGAGTCAGTAGCCCTCGGCACTGCCTCATAGGCGTGCAAGCAGTCCTGCGAGCAGAAATACAGCGTCTCGCCCTCGACGCGCGTGCGGACCGCTCTCGCGCGGTCGACCTTCATCCCGCAGACGGGGTCGGTCTCGCCGCGGCGCCGGGTCAGCCACAACAGCACGCCGAAGATCGCCAAGGCGAGGACGTTCAGCGCGAACTTGTAGTTCAGCTCCAACGTTCCGAAGATGTCCGCGCGCGTTGGCCGCGGACCGGAGGGGACCAGACCCAGCAGGCTGAAGAGACCGCCCACCACCAGCGCGGCGAGGGCCATCGTGACGAACATCAGAGCGCAGATACGTACCGCAAACGGGCCGCCGTAGTACTTGCGGTAGATCGCCACGATCGGCAAGACGATCAGATCCGCGAACAGGAACGCCAGCACCCCGGCGAAGCTGATCCCACCCGACCACAGAACCGCCGCCAGCGGCACGTTGCCGACCGAGCAGACGAAGCTGAGCACGGCGATCACCGGACCGACCACGACGTTCTCGAGCGCCGGGATCGGCTGCGGCGCATCCCTCACGAATAGCGACGCGAAGAAGCCATTACCGAGCTGGGCAATGAATCCGGCGAGCAGGAAACCGATCGTGATCTCCTTCCAAACCATCTGCCAGTCGCCGCGGAAGTTGTGGGCCACATCCGACCATGCCTGGGTCGAGCTCAACCGCTGTCGCCAAGAGAGCCCGCCGCCGACCGCGTGGTGCTGATGACCACTGTCGGCGGCCTGGGCGTGGGCGCGGGCATCGCGCTCGAGCCGGGGGTTGACGAACAGCCGTAGCAACACCGTCATCAGCACGATCATCACGATTCCGCCTAGATACTCGGCCACCGTGAACTGCCAGCCGATCAACACCCAAAGCACGAGCCCGAGCTCCCAGACCAGATTCGTCGAGGCGAACTGGAAGGCGAGCGCGCTGGCCGCGCTCGCCCCTTTCGAGAACAGCGACTTGGCGATCGCGATCGCCGCGTACGAGCATGATGACGACGCGGCGCCGAGCCCCGTCGCCCTCCCGATCGATCCTGGCCCCGAGCCACTGAGCGCGTGCTCGACGCGCTCGCGCGGCACCCAGGCCTGAACGACCGCCGAGATCGCGAACCCGAGCACGAGCGCCCACCAGACCTCCCAGGCCATCAGGAAGGAGTCCCGGAGGCCGTGCCAAATGACGTCGAACACCGAGTTCATCTGTTCAGAATACCCCTAGGGGGTAGTAGTATTGTTCCCGTGATGGCGGAACAGACTCCTCCCGCTCGTGGGTACAGCGCCACCAAGGATCAGCTGCTGGCTCGCCTGCGCCGGATCGAGGGCCAGATCCGAGGCATCGGGGGAATGGTCCAGGAAGACCGGTACTGCATTGACATCCTCACCCAGATCAGCGCCGCGCAAGCAGCGCTCGACAAGGTCGGGCTGGGGCTGTTGGACGACCATGCTCACCACTGTGTGATTGGGGCGCAGTCGCGCGCCGAGCGCGACGAGAAGACCGGCGAGCTGATGGCAGCGGTTGGCAGACTGATGCGCCGGGGGTAAGCCGGAGCTCCTACCATCATCTGCATGCTCCTCTCCGTCCTCGACCAGTCACCGATATCCGAGACCTTCACCGGAGTCGACGCGCTTCACAACACGCTCGATCTTGCTCAGCTTGCAGAGCGGCTCGGATATCACCGTTACTGGGTCGCGGAGCATCACGGGGGCCCGATGCTGGCCAGCGCCAGCCCGGAGGCACTGATCGGCCCGATCGCCGCGAGCACGACCGAGATCCGGGTTGGGAGCGGCGGGGTGATGCTCCCCCATTACAGCCCGTTCAAGGTCGCTGAGACTTTCACGATCCTCGCCGCTCTGTTCCCTGGACGGATCGACCTCGGCCTCGGTCGCGCGTCCGGGACCGATCCGCTGACCACGTTTGCGCTGCAACGAGATCGACGCGATGCCGCGCCCGACGACTTCCCCCAGCAACTCGCCGAGCTGCTGGCCTACTTCGAGGACAGCTTGCCCGCCGATCACCCCTTCCATCGCCTGGCCGGCATGCTTCCCGGCCTGCCTGAGCTGCCTGTTCCCTGGCTGCTCGGATCTTCGCCGCAAAGCGCGATCTGGGCGGGTCAGCTGGGACTCCCGTACGCGTTCGCGGACTTCATCAATCCGGGCGGCGCGGAACTGGCGGCGCTGTATCGCGAGCGCTTCGTCCCCGCGCGCGCCCTCCACGCCTCCCGGACGGCCGTGGCCGCATGGGTGCTGTGCGCCCCAACCGACGAGGAGGCCCACCACCTCGCCGCCAGCAGCCGAATGACGCTGACGTTGCTGCGGCGCGGACAACTGATCCCGGTGCCAACTCCCGAGAAGGCGGCGGCGTTCCTCGCTCGTGAGGGCAAGCCGACCGACGGCGACCTACCGGGGCGCCGTGGCATCATCGGCTCGCCCGAGAAGGTCCGGGCGGGCATCGAGCAGCTGGCGGCCGACTACAGCGCCGACGAGGTGATCGTGGTGACAATCACTCACGATCATCAGGCGCGCCGGCGCTCCTACGAGCTGCTTGCCGAGGTGATGGACCTCCAACCACGATCGCTTGCCATCGCCTCGGCCTGATCTCACATCCCGACCGCTGCGGCCGTTTTACTTCACATGACGACCGCTCACTTCTACACCACCCTTGACAGTCCGATCGGCGAACTCCTCCTGGTCGGCGACGGCCGGGCGCTTCACCGGTTGCACATGCAGGACGGCCGCGGCCCGCTGACAATCGATCCGCGCTGGGAGCGCGCCGAGGATGCGTTCGCCGACGTCCGCGAAGAACTCCTCGAGTACTTCGCCGGAGCCCGGCGCGAGTTCGAGCAACCGCTGACCCTCGCCGGCAGCGCGTTCGAGCTCCGGGTCTGGGAAGCGCTGCGCGAGATCCCCTACGGCGAGACGGCCAGCTACGCGCAGGTCGCGGCGGCGATCGGACAGCCTGGCGCCGCCCGCGCGGTGGGGCTCGCGAACGCCCGCAACCCGATCGCGGTGATCGTGCCGTGCCATCGCGTGATCGGCGCCAACGGTAGCCTGACCGGATACGGTGGGGGCCTCGAGCGCAAACGACTGCTGCTCGACCTCGAGGCGGGCGTGCTCAGCTTGGCCGTCTAGGCGAGCGCCCGCGCCACTGCCTTCACAAGCGAGCCAGCGATCTGATCCCCGACTCCCCGTAGCGGCAGGAACGAGGGCAGCGACGACAAGGCGGCGGCGAAACTTAGCGCGACCCGGGTCTGGCCCTCGTCGTGCAGGGCCCAGGTCAGCTCGAGGCGCTCCTCGTCGGAGGGCTCGTTGGGAATTCGCTCGACGTACACGGCATTCGGTCGCTCGGCCCGCACGGCTACGACCAGCTCGAAGTCCTTGACAAAGCGACCGCGGGCCACGCGCAGGTTGGCCCACGCCCTGGCGGGAGCGCCGCTGCCATCCCGCTCCAGCACCTCGACCTCACGAAACAGGTCGCGATTCCAGCTTGGATAGCGCTCGATCGCGTGCAGCAAGGCAAAGCTCGCCTCGAGCGGCGCTAGCACCTTTGCGCTGGCTTTGCCCCGGAGTTCCTTCATCGCCAAACGCCCCTAGAAGACGATGACCGCTCGGCCCCGCAGACCTCCGGCGGCCATCAGCTGCTGAGCGTCGGCGGCACGTTCGGGGGGATACTCGGCGGCGACCCGCAGCTTGATGGCACCGCGCGAGGCAAGCTCTCGGAGCTCCTCGAGCCAATCGGTCCGCTCCAAGACGGTCCGCACCCGAACCTGCTTTATCTCGATTCCGCGCTCCGGCGTGCTGTCGTCCCAGCCGCGCACGACGGCCATCGACCCTTGGTCGCGAATCGCGGCAAACACTGCGCGACCGAGCACCGCCGTGTCGTACAGCCCATCGACGCCGTCGGGAGCGCTCTCGCGAACGGCCTCGGCGAAATGCTCGCCGCGCTGGAGCACCACGTCGGCGCCGAAGCCGTACACCAACTCGCGATCTTCCGGATTAGCATCGGCGATCACCCTCAGGTCGCGAACCTTTGCCAACGGGATCACGTAGGAGGCGAGCAGGCCTGCGCCGCCGCTGACCGCGAGCGTCTGGCCAGCCTCGAGGCGGAGCAGCTCCAAGCCGAGGAGCGCGGTGAGCCCGTTCATCGGCAGTGTCGAGGCCTGTTGCAGCGTCGCTCCGTCCGGAACGGCCACGACTGCAGCGCCCCGAACGACGACCAGCTCCGCCTGCGCGCCGCCCTCCGGCCGGCGCGGACTGACCGCCGCCATCACCTGAGCACCCGCTCGTAAGCGATCGACGTCCTCCCCGACCGATTCCACGACACCCGCACAGTCCATCCCGGGCACCCACGGAGCCGGTAGATCCGCGCCGCCCTCGCGCAAGCCGATGTCGGTGGGATTGACTGCCGCTGCCTTCACGGCAATCCGTACCTCGCCCGGCCCCGCCTCACGGACAGGCCGATCGATCAGGTCGATGACTTCAGGGCCGCCAGGCTCAGAGATGACGACCGCAAGCGCCACGCTCCGGATCCTAGCGACGGACAGCACTTGACTCAGGTCGACCAGTCGACCGACCAGAGCGTGGGACAGCAACTCAGCTTCCCGGTCACTGCCGGGCACACCTATACGTTCACCAAGTACGTCGGGGTGGAGAGCTCACAGGACACCTCAAACCCGCAAACTGCTGCCCAAGCGCGCGCAAGCAACGCTGCCGCCGCCGGCTTCGCGAACCTGCTGGCCGCCAACACCGCTGCCTGGTCCTCGCTCTGGCGGGGCCGGATCGACGTGCTCGGCGAACCGACGCTCGCCACCGACGTCAACGCGAGCGAGTTCTACCTGTGGTCGAGCACGCGCCCAGGCGTCGACTGGAGCGTCTCCCCCGCGGGCCCCGCCGCCCGTCTCGGTCAACAGCGAGGGCTTGGTCGAGCAGCACATCACCGCAGACATCGCGCTAGCCCAATGGCAGTACTACGTCGCGACCGGCGACAGGCAGTGGCTCAGGCAGCAGGGCTGGCCGGTCCTCTCTGGGGCGGCGGCCTTCTGGGCCTCGCGCGTAACGCTCGGCAGCGACGGCCAGTACCACATCACCGGCGTCACCGGGCCTGACGAAGAGAACCCGGATGTCAACGATGAGGTCTACGCCAGTGTGGCCGCCAAGACGACGCTCGAAGATGCACTCCAGGCGGCCAACATCCTCGGAGTGAGCGCCCCGGCATCCTGGTCGGAGATCGCCTCGAACATCGCCGTGCTCACGGACCCCAGCCTTGGCATCCACCCCGAGTTCTCGGGTTACGGTGGGCAGCTCGTCAAGCAGGCCGACGTGACGCTGCGACGGCACCGATCGCCGGAGCCCTCGGCCGGACGGTGCGCACGGCGACGGTGCAGTGGGGACAGCAATGGCCGCCGTCGCCGGCGCCTAACGTGCCCTCAGCTCCGGGTCCGGTCACCACCTTGCGGGCCAGCAGCTACACGCTGCAGGCGTCCGCCAACGGCGTACCTGGCGGACGATCGCCACCTATCCGGCCGTACCGCGGGCACGCTCGACGTGCTCCATTTTGCCCCCACACGCGCGCGCTTCATCCGGATCTCGATCACGTCGGGTACCGGCTCTCAGCCTCCAATGCTCCAGGAACTGCAAATCACGAGCTGAGCGCCCACCCGACGTCCCGCTCCCGCGAGAGCGCCTCGGCGTACTGCTTGATCGTGCGCAGCATCTTGCGCTCCATCACCAGCGAACCGGTTCCAGAACGGCCATCCCGATCCGTCCGCCGAGTGTCCGGACGTGCGCCCGAGAGCAGCTCACATTGAGAATTGTCTCGCTCCTCCCCCCGAGGCGACATTCCCGGGAGCTTCTCGCCAGGATTACGGGATGGGCACCCGCGCGTTCGATGCGATCGTCGTCGGAGGCGGCCACAACGGCCTCGTCGCTGCGGCGCTGCTCGCGCGCGCCGGGCATGCGGTGCTCGTCCTCGAGCGGCGGGAGCAGCCAGGCGGCGCCGCCATTTCAGGCATGCCGTTCCCGGGTGTCCCGGCGCGAATCTCGCGCTATTCGTATCTGGTCAGCCTGTTTCCCGCCGCCCTGCTGCGGACGCTCGGGCTCGAGGTAGAGCTACGCGCTCGCCGGATCGCCTCGTATTCGCCGACCGCGGGATCGGGCTTATTGGTTACCCGTGATGCCGGTCTCACTCGCGCGTCTCTGGCCCGCAGCACCGGTGATCCGAGCTCGTTCGAGGCCTGGGAGCGGTTTCACGCGATGATCGCCCAACTCGCCCAGCGTCTGTTCCCGACGCTGACACAACCGTTGCGCAGCCGCGAAGCGCTCAGGCGGCTCGTGGACGACTCAGCCGCCTGGCAATCGCTGTTCGAGAAGCCGCTTTCGGAGCTTCTCGAGCGGACGTTCAGCTCGGATCTGCTACGCGGGGTCGTGCTGACCGATGCCCTGATCGGCACGTTCGCGCCGGCGGATGACCCGCTGCTGCGACAGAACCGATGCTTCCTCTATCACGTGATCGGCAACGGCACCGGCCGCTGGGATGTCCCGGTGGGCGGGATGGGAGCGTTGAGCGAGGCACTGGCAATGTGCGCCGCTCGTGCGGGCGCTGAGATCCAGACGCACGCCGAGGTTGCCTCGATCGAGACCGACGGGCTTTCGGCGGAGGTGCGGTCCGCGGACGGAAGGACATTCGCTGCGCGCCACGTGCTCGCGGGCGTCGCCCCGGCGGCGCTGTCCTCGCTGCTGGGAGGAAGCACAGCGTCCGACAGTCCGGAGGGGTCCCAGTTGAAGATCAATATGCTGCTCAAGCGGCTGCCGACCCTGCGGGACAGCAGCGTCTCGCCCGAGGATGCGTTCTGCGGCACGTTTCACGTCAACGAGGGCTATGGAGCGCTCCAGCAGGCCTATTACGAGGCGGCGGCCGGGTTGCTTCCGCGGCGCCCGCCATGCGAGCTCTATTGCCACTCGCTGACTGACCCGAGCATCCTGCCCGGCGATCTCAGGACCGCCGGCGTTCACACCCTCACGCTGTTCGCCCTGCACATGCCCGCCCGCTTGTTCGTGCACTCCGACGCCAAGGCGAACGCGGTGGCGGCGATTTTGCGCTCGGTCAACTCGGTGCTTGCGGAGCCGATCGAGGCTTGCCTGTGGGAGGCCGCGGACGGAAGGCCGTGCCTCGAGGCGATCGCGCCGCCTGAACTGGAAGCCGAGCTTGGGATGCCCGGCGGTCACATCTTTCACCGGGACCTTGCCTGGCCGTTCGCAGAGGAGGACGCGCAGGTCGGTACGTGGGGCGTCGAGACCAAGCACGCGAACGTGTGGCTGTGCGGGGCCGGCGCACGGCGCGGCGGCGCGGTCAGCGGCATTCCGGGACACAACGCGGCGCGCGCGGTGCTCGCCGCCGAAGGGTGACCGCGCGGCCCGGCCCCAGTGAGGCATGATTCGCAGGTGCTCGCCGCCTTCGCCGCTGATATCGATCCCGATGAGCCGCTGCGCGCCCTCGAGATCAGTGAACGTCCCGAGCCCGAGGTGCCAAGCGGCTGGACGGTCGTCACGGTCAAGACGGCGTCACTCAACCACCACGAGCTGTGGTCTTTGCGCGGGGTCGGCCTGAGCCGCAACCAGCTGCCGATGATCCTGGGGTGCGACGCCGCCGGTATCGATCAGGACGGCAACGAGGTGATCGTCCATTCCGTCATCACTGACGACGCCTGGCGCGGCGATGAGACGTTCGACCCGAAGCGCTCATTGCTGTCTGAGCGCTACCAGGGGACGTTTGCCGAGCACGTGGCGGTGCCGCACCGCAACCTGATTCCCAAGCCGCCCCAGCTCTCCTTCGAGCAGGCGGCGTGTCTCCCAACCGCTTGGCTGACCGCCTACCGGATGCTGTTCACGCGCGGCGGAGTCGTTCCCGGGATGACGATCCTCGTGCAGGGAGCCAGCGGCGGGGTCGCGACAGCGCTCACGGTTCTCGCCAGCGCCGCCGGGATCCGTGTCTGGGTAACTGGACGATCTGAAGACAAGCGCGCGCAGGCGCTGGCGCTCGGCGCCGACCAAGCGTTCGAGTCCGGCGATCGCCTACCGGAGCGTGTGGATGCGGTGATGGAGACGGTCGGCGCCGCCACCTGGGGCCATTCGATGCGCTCGCTGAGGCCCGGCGGGAAGATCGTCATCTCGGGCGCGACGACCGGAGATGCCTCGCCGGCCGAGCTGACTCGCATGTTCTTTCTGCAGCTGTCGGTCGTCGGCTCGACGATGGGAACTCGCGATGAGCTCGAGCGGCTGGCGCGGTTCTGCGTCGACAAGGACGTCCGGCCCGCGATCGACAGCACGTTTGCCTTACGCGACGCTCGCCAGGGGTTCGAGGCGATGCTTTCCGGCGAAATCGTCGGGAAGATCGTTTTTACGGTTTAGCGCTAGCCGGCGTCCTCAACGCCCTCGTACCGAAAGCCTGAGCACAGGACCCGCATCCAGCCGATGCGGTCATCGCGCTCGGCGAAATAGGCCTGCTGTTCGACGACGAACACTCCGTCGGCGTTGTGCCCCCGCAGTCGGTAGGCGACGCGCTGGCGATCGGCAAATGCATCGGTCTCCATGCGAACCAGCTGCTCGAGCTGATCGGATTCCTCGAACCACCGGCGGAAAACCCCGTCGACGACCTGCCGGGCTCCCGACGCTTCCCAGGCGCGCCCGGGCGTCAAACCCCGGAAATCAACGTCCGGGTGCAAGAGCCGCTCGATCTGGTCGAAATCCTTCCGCGCCAGGGCGCGCGCGAACGTGCCTCCGAGCTCCGCGGTGTCCATCAGTAGCTGACCCCTTTCGCCATAAATCTGGGTGACCAGTCACTCATATGACTACTGACCCCACTATATTTCGACCCGCGCCCGGCTCGAGGCTTTTATCGTCGGCAACCTGCGCTGGGCAAACCGCTCCGCGGTCGATCCCTTCGCGACTGTGACAGCCCTGTTCCTTGATGGAGTCGCCGGACAACCGCCTGGTCCCCCGTCTGATCGGAGCCGCGCTATCCCACCGCTCGTGCCATCAGTTCCTCCGCGATCGCCAACGACGACGTCGCCGCCGGTGACGGGGCGTTTCGGACCCAGACGATGCCCCCGCCTACGCTGAGGCGGAAGTCATCGACAAGTGAGCCATCGCGATCAACCGCCTGGGCGCGGACACCGGCCGGGGCAACCACCGTGTCATCGACAGACAGCGCCGGGACGTACCGCTGGGCCTCGCGCACGAACGCGCGCTTGCGCAGCGAGCGGGCGAGCTCACCGGCACCGGCTCGCCAATGGTGCTTGATCATCCTGTAGGTGCCCGGCCAGGCCAGCGTCTCGTAGAGGTCGCGTGCGTTGAAGTCCGTGCGCCGGTAGCCCTCGCGCGCCAGCGACAGCACTGCGTTCGGTCCGAGCCATACCGAGCCGTCGATCTTGCGTGTCAGGTGCACACCTAGAAACGGCAGCGCGGGGTCGGGCACGGGATAGATGAGACCCCGGACCAGCTCCGAGCGCTCCGGCGGCAGCTTCCAGTATTCGCCGCGAAAGGGGACGATTCTCGGCTCCGCCGGCTCGCCCGAGGCGCGGGCCAGCCGGTCAGCCTGCAGTCCAGCGCACACGACCACCCGGTCGGCCTCGAGCCGTGAGCCGTCAGCGAGTTCGACGCTCGGGCCTCGCCGATCGCGAGCGGCGCGCTCGACAGTCACACGGGTACGGATCTCGCCGCCCATACTCACAACCTCCTCGGCAAGCGCGCCTGCGACCGCGCCGAAGTCGACGATCGCCGTCTCCGGCGAATGAAGGCCGGCGATTCCCTGCACGTTTGGTTCCACCTCGGCAAGCTCGTTACGCTCGAGCCACCTCAGCCCCGGCACCCCGTTGGTGTGCGCGCGCTCAGCCAATCGCCGGAGCGGGTCCACCTCGCGCGGTTCGGTCGCGACGACGACTTTTCCACACGCCTCATAGCGCACCCCACGCTCGGCGCAGAAGTCACGCAACAAGCCCAGGCCGCGCCGACAGAGGGTGGCTTTCAGCGAACCCGGGGCGTAATACAACCCGGCGTGGACCACTCCGCTGTTGTGCCCAGTTTGGTGTTGGGCAACGGCGGCCTCCTTCTCGAGCACCACTACCTCCGCATCCGAGCTCGCCAGCAGACGCGCTGTGGCCAGCCCGAGGATTCCACCACCGACGATCACGACTCGCATGGCCTAATAAACGCTACGGATCTCTCAACGTGTCCGCCACGCAGACGGTGGGCAGCTATTCACAGCACAGCTCTAACCGCAGGCGCTCGGCCGAGCTGAACTGGACCGCCCGGAGGCCAGCCTCGATGGCCCCCCGGACGTTCTCAGGGCGGTCGTCGATGAACAGCACCTCGTCGGGCCGGGCGTTCAGCGCGCCGAGCACGGCAATGTAGGCGCCTCGGTCGGGCTTGATCACGCCCAGCTCGGCGCTGAAGCTGAGGTGCTCGAAACCCGCGAGCGCCGGATTAGCCCTCACGGCAGCGGCGAGCTCGTGCGGCGCATTGGACAGCAACGCCAGCCTGATCCCGCGCCGGTCAGCCGAGCTCAATAGGGCGAGCGTATCCGGGTTGAGGTGGCTCCAGCTCGCGACGTCCTGCCGCACAAGCTCAGCGAGCACGGGCTCATCGGTTAGCTCGATCCCCAGCACCGCGGACCAGTACCCGCGGGCGGTGCTTCCCAGGTCATAGGAGGGGCGGTGCTCGTGGTACCGCTCGAGGAATTCCCTGGGTTCGAGCCCGGCGAGCTCAGCCATCGCCGCGATCGACTCGGGTGGTTGCGGCTGGCAGATGACCTTGCCGTAGTCGACCAGCAGGACACGCGGGATCTTCTCGATCGCCTCGGCTCCGCTGCGCGCCGCTATGAGGGGTCCACCGCGGCTGCCAGACGGGACAGCATTGAGCCGTAGATCCGGCGCAGTCCCAGCGGCGCGAAGAAGCCCTCGAAGATGCCCGCGACGCCTCCCGCTCCCTCCCAGGAGCTCTCGATCGTGACGGTGCTGCCCGAACCGGTGGGCGCGACCGTCCAGGTGCTGATGAATGACGACAGCTCGTCGCGCTCGCGCAGGGCGCCGTCGGACTCCTCCACCCGCAGCCGGTAGTCCCGTTCGCGGCGCCCGGCCGCGAAGTGGTATGCGACCACGGTCCCAGTCCCTTCCCCACCCGCCTCCACCCGATAGGCGCTGTAGTTGTTGGTCAGGATCCGCCGGCGCGCCTCGCGGTAGTCCCGGAGGAACTCGCGCACCTGCTCGACAGGAGCGCCGAGTTGCCTGCTTGCCTGTGCTGTCACCCTGGCCACCCCGCCATTCTCGCACCGCGACGGCTAACCCGGCTCGAGACCGTCCGCCGCAGCCTCGATCTCGAGATCGAGCTCGGTCCGAACCCCGATGCGATTCAGCCCGTCATTTGCCGCCTGAAGGCCCGTCGCGGGGGCCACCGCGCGTGCCAGGCGGCCCACGGCCTTCACGGTGACATCGACATCGAGGTAGAAGGTGAGGGCTGCGGCCAAGCTCAGCTCGAGTGTTCTCTCCCCGCCGCGAATGGTGGCCGGCCCCGACGCCCCGCGGAACGCCCGCACTGCTTGGGCACTGGCTTCGGTGGGTACGGTGCGCATCGCCGCCTCCAGCCGCTCCGCGACTGGCTCTGTCAGACCCCGCGCGCCACAGACGCCGCCGGCCGCAGCAACATCGGCCAGCCTTGCCAGCACCTCCCCAGGGGTCAGCTCGGCGTCGCAACCGATTCCGAACACGCCGACCAGCACAGCATGCCCCGCGCCGGCGAGCCGCTCGGCGACAGCCAGCATCACCGCGTCGCAAAGGGGGCTACGAAGTCCCCGCTCTTCTCCCTGCGCGAGCACATCACCGCCAACGTCGATGAACACGATCAGGTCGCACTCCAGCCGGCGAGTCGCCTCGGCTAGCCCGTCTGCGATCGCGCCCGGGCCGTCGTGGATGTCGATCAACATCGTCGGCTGATCGAGGAACTCCGCCATCCGCGACTCCGCGAAGTACACCTCCCGGCCCCGCACTCGCGTTTGTGGCCCGGCCAGCATTATCCCCGGGGCGAGCTCCTCGGCACCCTCGATCTCACGCACATGCCGAGGACCGGGAACCGGGTCGATCGGACGGCGCTCCCAGGTGAGACCACCCAGCACTGGGTCGGCGCCATCGTACACCCGTGCGAGCTCGGCCGTTGCCAGCGCACCGACGACGTCGCCGCCGCCCCCCATGCCGAGGACCAGCGGGCGGCTGGCATGGCGAAGCATCCACTCGGCATCACGCATCGCCGCAACTCTAGTCTCGACTCACCCCGCCCCGTGCGCGTCGGTCGGTCCGGCGCACACCACACAATAACGTGATGATTATCAACTCCCGCGCGCTCGTGTACGGCGTGATCACCGTCGGCGCGCTGCTGGGAGCGGAAAGCGCGCACCATGAGACCTACGGGAGGACAGCCGCGGCAATCGGGATTGCCCTGATCTTGTATTGGCTCGCTCACTCCTACGCTGAGCTCCTGGGGCAGCGGCTCGACGAAGGGACGCCACTGACGCTCGCTGGCCTGGCACGTACGATGCGCAGCGAGCTGTCGATTCTGAGCGGCGCCGCCGTCCCCCTCGTTGCCGTGCTGATCTCGTGGGCGGCGGGCGCGCAACTCACGACCGCCGTGGACACCGGAGCCCGCACCTCCGCGGTCATGATCCTGGTGATCGAGATCGTGGCTGGCGTGCGCGCCGAGCTGTCCGGGAAGGAGCTGGCCAAGCAGACGATCCTCGGGGCGGTGCTGGGGGTGCTCGTGCTGGCGTTGAACGTCGTGCTGCGGTGACTGCGCGCACGAGACTAGTGTTCGACCCCGCCACCGAGGAGCCTGATGCCCACGCTGTCAGTTCTCATCGCCAGCACCCGACCCGGACGGGTGGGTGAGCTCCGTTCGTCGCCAAGTTCATCAGCGATGGTCGCTTCACACCCAATGAGGAGCTCGAGGCGGTGGCCAGCGCGATGCTCGACGAGCTCCGGCGCTGGGTCGATGTGCTCGTGCCGCTGCCGGCCACCGTCGAGGCAGTGGCGTGAATCGGTTCAGATTCGGTTGACCCGTGCTCGGGTAACTCCACGAAATGGCACAGAAACTGAACGTTGCAGATCTCAGGCTTCGAAGCTCAGCCTTCAAGCATCACGAGCGAATTCCCGTGCGCCATACCGCTTTTGGGTCTACGCGCTCGACAAGGATCTAGAGTTAGAGCCAGGCCTCGACCGGCGCGCACTGCTCGAGCGGATCGAAGATCACGTGATCGAGCAGGCGCGGCTCGTAGGAACTTACGTCAACGAGGGCTGAGCGGCGGCGGCGCACGCACCTCGCTACGTCCCGCGGAAAACGTCTACGCGGGAACCTCCCTCTCCGATTCACCCGCGCGGGTCCTTGATGACTTTCTCCCACCCGCAGCGGACGCCCCTCATTCCGAAGGTGGTGCGGCTCCCAAATGGGGCCGCCCGGCGGCTACCAGGCGTCTTCGAGCAACTTCAGGATCGACTGCGCTGACGCCGGGCGCGGGTTCGCCTTGGCCGGGGCACGCAATGCGGCAGCCTCGGCGACTGCTCCGAGGTCCTCGCGCGGTACTCCGTAGTCACGCAGTCGCGGCGGGCAGGCGAGCACGGCCAGCTCGCTCACGCGCTCGATCGGATCATCGGCGCCGAGCGCCGCGCCGAGTCGCTCGAGCTCGTCAGCCGCGACGTGGCGATTGAAGCGCATCGCGGTGGGCAGACAAACGGCGTTCATCGCACCGTGCGGAAGGCCGTAGCGGCCACCGAGCGCCTGCGCCATCGCATGGCCTACGCCCATCCCCGCGCGCAGTGCCGCGCCGGCGTGCATCGCCCCCTCAAGCAAGCCGCGCCGCGCCTGGAGGTCACCGCCTCGCTCCAGCACCGCGGGCAGCCATTCTGCGATCAACCGGGCGCCGGTCAGTGCCTGCTCGTCGGTGTCCTCGGTGTGGCCAGAGGTGTACAGCGCCTCGACGCAGTGCGCGAGAGCGTTCAGCGAAGTGCCCCCGGTTTCGATCGGGGGCAGTTGGAGCGTCAGCCGAGGCTCGTACACGATCGCCTCGGTGCGGGCGCCACTGCCGCCGGCCTTCGTGCGGCGCTCGGGGTCACGTACGCCAAACGAAGTTGTCCACTCCGCCCCCGAGTAGGTCGTGGGAATCGAGACGATCGGCAGTCCGCTCTCACTAGAGACCGCCTTCGTCGTGTCGAGCGCGCTCCCCCCTCCGAGGGCGACGAGGCCATCGACTTCGGACGCCAGCGCGAGCGCGGCGCGCACCCCGGATACCTCGGCGTGCGGTTTTGCTCCATAGAACCGCCGCTCGATCGGCAGCTCGAGCTCATGCCAGCGTTCGGTGCTGATCAGCAGCAGCTGCTGCAGCGACAGCTCCTCGAGCACCGCTGGTAGAGACTCGAGACCCCAGCGCACGATCATCGGCAGTGCCTCGTGTTCATCTCGGTTGGAACCTTAAGGCGTGGGAGCGTGCGGAGCCGCGGAAGAGTTCAGAGCAACAAATATCACGGCCCGGTACATAACTCGACCGCCCAGTCGCGAGTTGACTCGGCTCGTCTACGAGCTGCTGGACGCTCACGATGACACGGTCAGAATCGCCTACGAGCTGGCGTCCGACGACGATCGCTGGGACGCTCATCTGAGCTACCTGTGCGATCTCCAGCGAGTTGGGCGCGAGATCCTGGCGGACACCGCGGCCTAGATCCCGGCTCATATCTCTATGACGGCGCCGTCGGAGGCGGCCTCGAGCTCCAACTCGTCGACCGCGGTGAGCATCTCCTCGCTCATGTGAGTGATCACAAGTCGCTTGCAATCGAACCGGTCGCGCTGCTCGAGCAGCGTGTGGTAGTCGAGATGGTTCGAAACGTGAGTCTCGAGGAAGGTGCATTCGCACACGAACAGGTCCGCACCGGCGGCGGCTGGCACCAGGTTCTCGGTCCATCCCGTGTCCCCCGAGAACGTGATCACCTTGCCTGCGTACTCGATCCGCAGGGCGTAAGCGGGGGCTCCACTGGGGTGCGGGACCTCAAACGGGGTCAGCAGCGCCGCGCCCAGCCGGCACCGCGCTCCGTTCTCCAGCTGCACGAATTCCACCCCGAAGGACCGCTCCGCGAGCGACAGGCCCGGATAAAGCGCTTCAAAGGTCCGCTCCAGCCGCTCCTGCGTTCCCGCCGGACCGGCGATCACTACTGGCCTCGTCCGCGCTGAGAACTGTCCGTCCAGAATCACAAACGGAAGGCCGCCGAAGTGATCGCCATGAAGGTGCGTCAACGCCACATGGCCGATTCCACCTGGATCAATCCCGGCACGCTTGAGCGCCACCAGTCCACTCGCGCCGCAGTCGATTAGCAGCGGCTGCTCGCCGCCGTCGAGGTACAGGCAAGTATGAAACCGCCCACCGCTTGCGAACGCGTCTCCGCATCCGGCGAATGTCAGGCGAGGCGAGGCCATCGCGACTGGTTATACCTCGGATGCAAAGCCGCGATCGCGGCGCGGGTCGTGGTACCACGGGAGGGCAATCCGCTCGACCGTGGCGACGGTGAAAAACAACGCGATTCCGATCACCGATAGGGCGACGACCGTTGCGAAAACATCGGTCGTTAGTGCCTGGTTGTTGTAGGTCAGCATCAGGTAGCCGAGCCCGTCGCTCGAACCCACCCACTCGGCGAACACCGCCCCGATCACTGCCAGCGCGGCCGCCACCTTCAAACCTGAGAATAGAAATGGCAACGCGGCCGGCATTTGCGCCAACCGGAATCGTTGCCAGCGACCTGCGTGGAAGGTCCGGAGCAGGTCGAGCAGCTCAGGCTCGGTCGACTTCAGCCCGTCCACCGTGTTGACCGCGATCGGGAAGAACGTGACGAGCGCGATCACCATCAGCTTTGGACGGATGTCGAAGCCGGTCCAGATCACGAAGATCGGGGCGATCGCGGGTATCGGCACGGTCTGGGAGATCACCAGCCACGGGTACACGGCACGCTCCGCGACCCGCGACATCGAGATGATCACCGCCAGTCCCACGCCGAGGAACACCGCGGCCAGATACCCGAGCACGATCTCCTCGACCGTTGTCCAGCCACTGGAGATCAGCAGACTGCGGTCGTTCCACAACGCCCGTGCGACGTCGGTCGGCGCCGGGAGGCTCGACGCCTTGATGCCCGAGACGCTCACGTACAGCTGCCACAGCGCTAGCACCGCGAGCCCAAACAGAAGCGGCGGCACCAGCCGGAACACCGTTCGCCGCCAACCGGAGCCGCGTGGCGGTCCCGGCGGCCGGCGTCCCGAGATCCAGCCCGGCGGTCGGTGCGCCGGCCGGGCCGAGACCTGGCTGTCGGGCAGCACCGCCATCATGCGGCGTCCTCGAAGCGCTTTCGCGAAGCCGCTAGCAGCGGTTCCAGTAGTTGGCGCTTGAGCGCCACGAACTCGGGAGTGGTCCTCACCTCGATCGGCCGCGGCCGCGGGAGATCAATCTCGATGCCCATCTGCATCCGTCCAGGACGTGGTGACATCACATATACGCGGTTCGATAAGTAAATGGCTTCATCGACGTCGTGGGTGACGAGCAGAATCGTCTTGCGGTCGCCCTCCCAGATCTCCAGCAGCCACCCCTGCATCGTCTGGCGGGTGAGCGCGTCCAAGGGCCCAAACGGTTCGTCCAGCAGCATCAGCTCGCGACCGGCAAGGAACGTCCGCAGCAGTGCGGCCCGCTGGCGCATGCCACCCGACAGGCTCTCCGGCCAGCGTCGCTCGAAACCCGCGAGGCCAAAACGATCAAGCTGAGCCACCGCTAGGCCGCGTGCCTCGCGGCGCGTAACCCCCGCGATCTCGAGCCCGAGCGTTACGTTGTCGAGCACGCTCCGCCACGGCATCAGCAGGTCCTTCTGTGGCATGTAGCCGACACGCCCGAGCAGCTCCTCGGTTTCGCGGCCGTCAAGCCTGATCTGTCCCCGGGTCGCCGTGAGCAGTCCCGCGAGGATGTTGAACAACGTCGACTTGCCACAACCGCTCGGTCCCACGATCGAGACAAACTCCGACTCTTCAACCTGCAGGTCGACGCCATCGAGCGCGACCACGTCACTCTGGCCGCCTCGGAAGGTCTTCGCCACGTCTACGCAGGACAGCTTCATCGCGTCACTTCCCCGCTGGCAGGAATGCATTCGTCGCGAAGCGAGCGGGACTGATGGGTCTGTGGATCAGCTTGTACCGCAACATCCAGCTCACGAGCGCCATGACCTTGCCGGTTTGCACGGTGCCGAACGGGACCGCGCCGGTACCCGCGAACAGGGGCACGTATTGGTCAAGCGAGGCTTGCGTGAATTTGCGGCGCAGGGTTGGATTGAGCGCTAACAGGTCACTCAGGCTCTGGTGCGGGTCGTGGACCGAGTCCTCGTAGCCCTTGACCGTCGCCCCGAGGAAGGCTTTCACGAGCCGTGGCTCGGAATGAATCAGCGCCTGGGTGGTGAAGGCCACCAAGCCGGGATACGCCGGGCCGCCGTTCTCGTCCAGCTTGAACACCTTGGTCGGGTAACCGCTCACCTGAAGCTGGACGCCATCGTCGGGCCAGAAGCCGGTGAAGGCGGCGATCTTCCCCGCTTCGAGGTCCTGCACGCCGTTGAAGCCGATTGTCACCACGTGGACCTTTGCCGGATTCCCGCCGGCTTGCTCGACGGCAGTCTTGAGCGTCGCCGTATCCGACGGGACCCCGGTGATTCCCACGGTCTTGCCCTGTAGCCCAGCCGCAGAAGCCAGATGCTCGTTGGCAAGCGCGATCAAGCCGCCCAGCGGTCTCTGGACGAGCGCCGCCACGGCTTGCGCATCGCGTCCGAGGGCGATCTGGTTGGCCACGTCACTGCCGTCGGCGAGACCGAACTGTGCCTTGCCCGCGTCGATCAGCTTCAGCGTGTCAGCAGTCGAGGTCGGTTGAATCACTCGCAGGTTGATGTTCTCGGCCTTGTAATACCCCGCGGCGATCGCGCGGTAGATCCCGGCATGCACGGCGTTGGGAATGAAGTCGAGGATCAAGGTGACATTCGTCGGCTTCCCGAGCGCCGTCGGCGCCAGCGGCGTCGAGCGCCCGGTTGGCGACGAGCTCGAGCCGCAGGCTGCTATCGCCACCGTCAGCGCAACCGCGGTCACACCGGTTCGCCACGCCACGCTCATTCCCGCGCGGTCTCGCCCAGCATGCCGCGAGCGATCACCAGCCGCTGGATCTCGCTGGTGCCCTCGTAGATCTCCGTCACCTTGGCATCACGGTAGTAGCGCTCAGCGGGAAATTCCCGCATATACCCGTAGCCGCCGAGGATCTGGATCGCCTCTCCGGTCCAGTGGCGAGCAACGCGTGAGGCGAACAGCTTCGCCTGGGCGCCCTCGACCGTGTGCGGTAGGCCCGCATCCTTCAGTCGGGCTGCGCGCCACATCAGCGCACGCGCGGCCTCGATCTCGGTCTGCATCTCGGCCAGCTTGTGCTGGATCGCCTGAAAGCCGCCGATCGGCCGCCCAAAGGCGTTTCGCTGGCTGGCGTATTCGCGGGCGAGGTCAAGCGCCGCCTGAGCGATTCCCACCGCTTGCGCGGCGATGCCGATCCGTCCGCTGTCAAGCGTCGACAGGGCGATCCGCATCCCGGCGCGGGGCGCGCCCAGCCGCTCGCTCGGGGTGCCCTCAAACGCGAGATCGGCGGTCGAAGAGGAATTCAATCCCAATTTCTCCGCCTCGCGAGTGACCGCAAAGCCCTCGGCCCCCCCACGCACGATGAAGGCGGACGGTACCTCCTGCTCGCGCGCGAACACAATCAGCGTCTTGGCATGAGCGCCGTTCGTGACCCATTGCTTGCTTCCGGTGATCCGCTGCTGCTCGTCGGCGCGGGTCCGCATCGCTCCCGCATCGGAGCCGCTTCCCGGCTCGGTCAGCGCGAACGCCGCCAGCTCTCGACCTGCGGCCAGCGGCGGTACGAGCCGCTCGATCTGCTCGCCGCGACCGTGCGCGAGGATCGGCAGGGTCCCCGCGCCGGTGTGAACCGCGACGGTCACCCCCACGCCGGCGTCCGCCCGGGATAGCTCCTCGATCACCAGGCAATAGCTCAGGTAGTCGGCGCCGGCGCCCCCATGCTCCACGGGCACGCACGCGCCCATCAAGCCGAGCTCGCCGAGCTTCGCGAACACGAGAAACGGGAACTCGTGCAACCGATCCCATGTCGAGGCCTGCGGTGCGATTTCCTGATTGGCGAAGTCTCTTGCGAGCTCGCGGATATGACGCTGTTCATCTTCGAGTTGGTGGAGGCTCATGGGTACTTGATTCTGGCGGAGTGGCCGCCGTTCGCGCCTCGGAGCCCGGAATGCCAGCGGGGCACAGGCCTCCATTTCGCTTGACTGTCCGAATATGGCGGACAGCGACCACGTGATCGCCGGCCGGGGCAGGGACCGGGGCGCCAGCCGCTCGATGCTGCGCGGCGCCCGCTGGGCCGGCCGCCTGGCACGCGGTCAGGTGGTACAGGCGGTGGGCGGCCCCGCCCGTGCCCGCGTGATCACGCTGTTCGGTGCGGTGCTGGCGCTCAACGGCGCCGACACCGCGACCGTCGGCGCCGTGGCACCGCAGCTGGAGCATGCGCTGCACATCGGCACCACGAAGATCGGGCTGCTGAGTTCTGCCGCGCTACTGGTCGGCGCGGTGTTCGTGATCCCCGTCGGCATGTTGGTCGACCGTTCGAAGCGAATCCCGATGCTCTCCGGCAGCATCGTCCTGTGGAGCCTCGCCTCGCTGTTCAGCGCATTCTCGGGGAGCTATGGGCATCTGCTGCTCACGCGCCTGGCGCTGGGAGCCGTGACCGCGACCGCCGGGCCGGCGATCGCGTCGCTGACGGGCGACTACTTCCCGGCCCGAGAGCGAGGTCGCGTGTACGCCTACATCCTCGGGGGCGAGATCGCCGGAACGGCGGCGGGATTCATCGTCTGTGGCACGGTCGCCAGCGTTATCTCGTGGCGTGCGGCGTTCATCGTGCTCGCGATTCCAGGATTCTTCCTCGCGCGCTCGTTGTGGCGCACGGTTCCGGAGCCGTTGCGAGGCGGGCAGAGCAGGCTCGAGCCGGGGGTGGTCGACCTCGAGGAGGCGTTGGTCTCCGCTCAGCAGCAGGCGGACGCTTCGCTGGACCAGGCCGACGAGGACCCGGAGGTTGACGAACTGGCCCATGAGGCGGCGCGAAAGCGCGGCGTGACCCCGGATCCGGACATGGTCCTCGAGGAGGACCCGCAAAAGATGGACCTCGCCCGAGCCATTCGCTACACGCTTCAGGTTCCGACCAACGTGCTGCTGATCATGGGCTCGGCGCTCGGCTACTTCTTCTTCTCCGGATTGCAGACGTTCGCGCTGCTGTTCGTCCGCGGCCACTACCACGCAAGCCAGGCAACCGCCGAGCTCGTATTGGCGATGCTGGTGCTCGGGGCTCTGGCCGGGACTTTGGTCAGCGGCCGGCTCACCGACGCGCTGCTCCGGCGAGGGTTCCTGGAGGCGCGCATCTTGGTCCCCACTGTCTGCTATTTCGGGGCCGCGATACTGCTGATCCCAGGCTTTCTCAGTAACAGCCTGACCCCTGCCTTGTGGTTCGACGTTGCCGGCGCGGCGCTCATATCCGCCGCCAACCCGGGACTCGATGCGGCGCGGCTGGACATCATGCCCGCCGGTCTCTGGGGTCGCGCGGAAAGCGCGCGCACGTTCCTGCGCTCGCTCGCTCAGGCGCTGGCGCCGCTCGTATTCGGCGGCCTAGCCGACCTGATCGCCGGAATCGCGCCCGTGCAGGCCCCGATCGGCACCCACCCCGGGGTCATCTCGCCCGGGGCCGCCAGAGGTCTCGAGATCAGCTTCCTGCTGATGCTCAGCTCGCTCGTCGCCGCCGGCTTCTTCCTCGCCCGCGCCCGACACACCTACCCGCGCGACGTGGCCACGGCGGCCGCGTCGCAGCAGGGGCCCGAGACCTAACGGGTTGGCGGCGGGGCGGGCCGCGCGCGCGGGCGGGGGGCGCCCGGCGGGCCGCGCGCCCGGCGGGCCGCGCGGCGGGAGACGGACCTAGCGCGGCAGCTGCGCCGCGATTATGCGATGGAGCTTCAACCCGAGGCCGAGGCGCTCTCGGTTCTCGGAGCGCATTGGATCGAGCCCTGTCAGCTCACGAATGCGGTCGAGCCGATAGGCGACCGTGTGGCGATGGGCGTAGATCGCGGCAGCGGTTGAGTTCATGTTGCAGTTGGCGTCTAGATAGGCCTGTAGCGTGCGCACCAGCTCTGTCCGGTACTGGTCGTCATAGCGGGCCATCGGCGCGATCGTCGCCTCGTAGAAACTTTGTGCCTCCTCGCGATGTGAGGCGAGCATCCTGAACAGCAGTTTGTAGGTGCCGCTGCCGATGTCATCGTTGATCTCGGCACCGGAATGGTTCCGGACGTCGAGCACCAGCTCCGCTTCTTGCACCGCGCAGCGGAGCTCAGCCGGACCGGTGTGGAAGCTTGAAAGACCCACAACGCCATGATCCTGGAGGCGCGCCGCCAGGCGTCTTGCGCAGAGGAGGGTCGCCTCGGGACCTCCTCCGTCGCCCGCCGGCAGTGCGGCGTACACGCGAGCGGGCTCCTCGGGTGGCGTCCCGTCGAGCTCATAGGCGAGCGCGCCCGGGTATGTCCTGGCGATCGTCGTGAGCGCTCGGTGGGGACGGTCGCTGGTGAGCTCGGCGCAAAGGATGCAGGTGAGCGTCGTGCGCAGTCCCGTCACGTCTCTTCTTTCCGTCCCGATGGCGGTACTGAGATATCGTATGTCATATGCCAGTATCGGCATCGGCGCGGCTCCGCGATCAGAGCGAGCCCGCGTGGTCGGCGTTGGCCGCGCACCCGTTCATTCGCGAGCTGGCGGCGGGCGAGCTGCCGGCGGAGCGGTTTCGCTTCTACCTCGAGCAAAACCTCTACTACCTGCCGCAATACGCCCGCGTCATGGCGCTCGGGGCCGCTAAGGCGGGCGACGAGCGCGAGCTCGCGATCTTCACCGCAGCACTCCGGCAGGTCGTGGACGTCGAAATCCCGGAGAACCGCGGCCTGCGGCAGCGCGTCGTCGAGCTGGGCGCGCCCGACCGGGGGGGAGCGCTCGAACCGGCGCCGGCAAACCTTGCCTACACAAGCTGGCTGTCCTCGCTCGCGTTCGCCGGCGGGACGGTTGAGATCTTGGCAGCCGTCCTTCCCTGCACCTGGAGCTACGGTGCGATCGGCCGGAGCATGGGCCCCAGCGCGGCCGACCATCCGGTCTACGGAGAATGGATCAGCTTCTTCGGCGGCGAGCGCTACAACGCCGTCGTTCAGACCATGCGAGACGACCTGGACCAGCTCATCGGCGACGGAGACGAGCAGCGACTCGAGGGCCTGGCGGCCATCTTCAAAACCGGGGTGCGGCTCGAACGCGGCTTCTGGGACATGGCGTACGCCATGTCCGGCTGGGCCGATGCTCCGTCTGACACCTGAACTACCCTGCGGAACCGCACCAATCCGGGAGATCGACGATGCCACTCGCACGCGTCCAGCGCCAGAGCCTCGAGGAGAGCGTCTACGAGGCGGTCCGCGAAGGCATCATCAGCGGCGAGCTGCTCCCTGGCGATCCGCTCGTGGAGGCGCAGCTGTCAGCCGATCTAGGGATCAGCAAGACGCCCGTCCGCGAGGCGCTGATTCGGCTCGCGCGCGACGGCCTCGTGGTGCAAGAGCTGCATCGCCGCAGTCGTGTGGCCACGCCAACGGTCGACGATGTACGCCAGGCGTGCGAGGTCAGGCGATGGGTCGAAGCCGAAATCGCCGCCTGCGCGGCGCGCGATGCGCCGGAGGAGGTGATCGAGCAGCTCGAGGCGAGCATCCGCGACAGCGAGCGTGCGCTCACGCGTCGGGACACCCGACGCTGGGCCGCCGCAATCGAGGCCTTCACCGACGCGCTCGTCGAGTACTCCGGCAACCGCTACGGCGCGGAGCTCCTCGAGCGGATGCGCAACGTGCTTTCGCTGATCGCCAATGTCTCCCAGGTGACCCCGGGACGCCGCGCACGCTCGGTCCAGGAGCACAGAGCGATTCTGGATGCCATCCGCGCCCGCGATCCGGATGGCGCCGCAGCGGCAACCCGGGCGCACTTGCGAAGCATCGAAGCCGACTCGATGCGGGCGCTCGAGCAGTACTCCAACGGCGCCCGGTAGCTCCCGCGCGAACGGCCCCAGTAGCCCCCGGGGCGTCCTGCCTTCCTGCCCGCCCTACCGGGCTTGACGCGGGGCTTCACCGATTGATAGAAACGGAAGCTGAGATATGAGATATGAGATACCGCGCCTCCCTGATGGAGTGAGCCCCTGATGAGAGCCGCGATCCTCCACGGTGCCGGAGAGCTCGAGGTCCGCGAAGTTCCCGATCCGCGCGAAGACGGCTGGGCACTTGTGTCAGTACGCGCCGCCGGGGTGTGCGGCACGGAGTTGCACTTCCTCGATGGGATGATTCCTCCTCCTTCCGACTCGTTCGTGCTCGGGCACGAGATCGCCGGGGTGGTGGCGGCCGCGCCACACAGCTCCGATCTGGCGCCCGGGGACCGCGTCGCCGTTTACAACTTCGTCGGCTGCGGCCGCTGTCTCTACTGCCGCACGGGCCGGGAGTCCGTGTGCATCTCGCCGCAAGCCCAGCTCGGTTTCAGCGCCGACGGCGGCTTTGCCGAGCTAATGCGGGTGCCTGCCGAGAACCTGATCAAGCTGCCTGACGACAACAAGCTCTACGTCCGCGAGCCGAGCGGCGTGAACGGCGCTCGAGGTGCCTGTGCATTTTGCTGCCAGTGGTCCGAAGACACTTGCCGCCGCCGGCGAGAACGCCGATGGCGCGATCGTCCTGGCAGGGCTATTTCCGGGGGGACTCGAGTTCGCGCTCGAGCATTTGGGCCGCGGCCGGCGCGCCGGCGCCGGCGAGCGGTTCACCACTGCGTGTTTCTTGTACGGATCGATTCGCGAGGACGAGGCCCTCGCGCTGGATGAGGCGCGCACGATCGCCGTGTGGTTCCCGCAGGTGTCTCCGGCATATGCTCGGCTCGCCGGGATGAGCGATGAGCTGATCGCCTCAGTGCGGGCTGCCTATGCAGGCGGTGAGTTCCAGCGCGCAGGCGCAGCCGCGAAGCTGATCGACGACGACCTCGTTCGTCTGCTCACGTTTGTCGGCACGCCGCGGACGACGGCCACCAAACTTGACTGGCTACGGAGCAGCGGCATCGATGCGGTGAGCATCTTCCCATTAGGTGCTGACCGCTTCGCGACGATCGAGGCGTTTGCGGCGATGGCGCGGACGGGCGCGCGGGTCACCGCATGACTAGCGGACCGACAACGGACGGCGTGCTCGCCGTGGTCGACGCCGAGGAGGCAGTTCTCCTGACCCAAGAATGGGCTACGACGAGGTCTACCAGCAGCCGTCGCTCCCGGGACGCCGCAACATGATCGGGGTCGTCGATTCCGGACGCCCAGGGGCGACGATGGTCCTGACTGGTCAGGTCCTACTTCCTCGAGACACTGACCGATCAGCTCGACGAGCGGGCGAGCGCGATGATGGCGTCGATCGAAGAGCACGGCGGGGTGCTGGCGGGTATTAGGGATGGGAGCCTCGAGCACGCAATCGCCGACTCGGCGTACGAGCAGCAGCGGCAGATCGAGTGGGGCGAGCGGGTGATTGTCGGCGTAAACCGGTTCGCGTCGGAGGATCAGACGGAGACCGTGGTTCGGCCGTTCACCGTCGGCCCCGACGTGCTCGAGCGCCAGCTCGATCGGCTGCGCCGGATCCGCGAGACGCGCGACGATCAGGACGTTTCCGATCGCCTCCGCCGCCTCGAGCAAGTCGCGCGCACCGACAGCAACGCGATGCCGGCGATCCTCGACGCGGTGCGGGCGTACGCCACCGTCGGGGAGATCTCACAGACGCTGGCAACTGTGTTCGGACGCCACGAGCCGACAAGTGTGATCTGATGCCGTACCCGCTCGAGGGTGTCCGGATCCTAGATTTGACCCAGTACGTGTCCGGTCCCTATTGCACGCAGGTGCTCGCCGACCTCGGCGCCACCGTGCTAAAGGTCGAGCGACCGGACGGGGGCGATGTCTACCGCAGCCAGGGGCCGGTGTTTATCGACGGCGAGAGCGTGAGCTTCCTGGCGCTCAACCGCGGCAAGCGCAGCGTCGTGCTCAACCTCCGCGACGACCAGGACCGGACAAAGCTGTTGGCCCTGGCCGCCGAGGCCGACGTGCTGGTCGAGAACTACAAGCCCGGCACTTTGGCTCGCTACGGCCTCGACTTTCAGTCGCTCGCCCCAGAGCACCCGCGCCTCGTGTACTGCTCGATCTCCGGCTTCGGCCAGCGCGGGCCGCTTGCCGGAGAGGGCGCCTACGACCTGTCGATCCAGGCGTTATCGGGGATCCTTTCCCTGACCGGACATCCCGACCAGTCCCCGGCGAAGGTGCCGGGCGCGGCGCTTGATTTCGGCAGCGCGCTGTACGGCGTGATCGGGATCCTGGCTGCCCTCCGCCAGCGCGATCGGACGGGTCGCGGCCAGTGGGTCCAGACCTCCTTGCTTGAGACCGCACTCGCGTGGCTGTCGATGCATATCACGAGCTACCTCGCAGGCGGCGGGGATCGAGCGACTGCGAGCCGAACGGGTCCCCCACGCACCGGTGCGGTCGCTTCCAGATGCGATCGGCTCGGAGCAGGTCACCGAGCTCGGCGCCGTGGACCGTTTGCCGCACCCAACGGCCGGTGAGATTCCGATCGTGCGACTGCCGTTGTCGCTGTCGGAAGCGAGAGTCACCGCCACCGAGCCGCCGCCGGCGCTCGACGCCGACGCGGCGGACGGTTTTGGCCGCGGCTAGTAGCCCGTTCTACGGAAGCCGCCCCGACCATCGCGTTGACGCTACCGCCGCTCCCAGCAAGAGCACCAACCCGCCGATCGCGAACTCGGCGGTGACCTGGCGTTTGCGACTGACGGTGCCGAGCTGGGTGCCGAGATGCTTGTAGATCGAGCTCAGTTCGTCGGCACTCTGAGCATTGAATGCGCGTCCGCTCGAGACGCGCGCGATCTGAGCCATCAGCTGTGGATCGGGAGGAACCGCCTGGGGCGGTCCGAATGGACCGGGGTTTTGGAGGACGCCGTTGGCCGTCCCGAGCGCGACGGTGTAGATCGGAATCCGGTCCCGGGCGGCCTGGTGGGCGGCGGTGACCGGATTGACGCCCGCGTTGGCCGCGCCGTCTGAGAGCAACACGATCGCCGAGGGCGGATGCTTGGAGCCACCGCGGAGCAGCTGCAGCGCCAGTTCGAGAGCGGTTCCGGTGGCGGTCGCGCCGTTGGCGGTCTGCGAATTGATGATCGCTCGCGCGGCGCTGTGATCGGTTACTGGGCCCTGAGCGGCATCGGGCGAGCTCGAGAACGCGACCGCGCCGACGCGGACCTTGCCTGGCAACGTATCGATGAACGTGTTCGCGGCGCGCACAGCGGCGGCCAGCCGCGTCGGTTGCACGTCGCCCGCCGCCATCGAGCCCGAGTGGTCGGTGACGAGCATCAGCGATGCCTCCTGAATCGGGACGCGATAGCTCGTCTCGGGCCGCGCCAGTGCCAGCGCGAGCGCCGCGACGGCCGCGAGCGCCAGCGCGGCGGGGAGGTGGCGCTGCCAGGACGAGGAGCCGGCTGCGGCAAGGCGGAGCGTCGGTACCGCCGTGAAGCGGATCGCGTAGCGCTTGGCGCGGCGGCGGGCGAGCGCGTACGCAGCGAGCGCGGCCGGAATCACCGCCAGCGTGGCGAGCCAAAGAGGGGCGCTGAAGCTCATCGCAGGTAGCGCCCAAGCGCGAGCAGCCAGTCCTCATCGGTGGACAGCGCCACGTGATCGACGCGGAGGCGGCGCAGCTCGCGGGCAACCCCGTCCCGCCGCTCGCGTTCAAGCTCGGCGAATCGCTCGCGCACACGCCGGCTCGAGGTGTCGACGTCGATTCGATCCCCGGTCTCAGGATCGATCAGCACAAGGTGTCCGGCTGCCGGGAGCTCCCGCTCGCGCGGGTCGCTGATCTCTACCGCGAGCACAGAGTGACGCACCCGTAGCGACCCCAGGGGCCGCTCCCATCCGCGCTGGTCGCGGAGGTCGGAGATCAGGACCACGAGCCCGGGCTGACGTGCGAGCCGAGCCACCCGCCGCAATCCGTCAGCGAGGCTCGCGGGCTCGTGCTGCCCGTCGGGGGCAACGCCCTCGGCGAGCGTCCGGCGCAGCGCCACCATTCCGGGCTTCGAGCCCCGCGGCGGGAGCACGCGCGCTGCTCCGGCGCCGAACGCGACCAGCGCGACGCTGCCGGCCCGCCGCACGCCGAGGCGTCCAAACACCAGCGCCACTCCCTCGGCAATGTCGGCCTTCAGACGGCGCGCGGTCCCAAAGGCCATTGAAGGCGACACGTCGAGCACAATCCAGGTGCTGAGCGCCCGGTCGGGAACGTGCTGGCGTACATGCGGCTGGCCGCTGCGGGCGGTGGCCGCGGGATCGATATAGCGGACGTCGTCGCCGACCTCGTAGGGGCGCAGCTGGGCCAGCTCGGTGCCCAGGCCAACGCCCGCGGCTCGGCGGTCGCCCGGCAGCGTACGCGTGACCAGCCGGTTGACCGCGACGTCGAGCGCGTCGATCATCTGCTGCGGCAGCGGGCCGGGACCGTGACGCGCCGCAGGCGGCTTGAGCAACGCGACGCTCATGCCGACCTCAGCTCACCTGGCCTAACCGCGGTCGGCGTGCTGCGCAGGAGCTGATCGGCTCCCGGCTCGGGGACCGCCGTCAAGATCCGCTCCAGCAGCTCGTCGGCGGTCACGCCTTCGCTGAGCGCGTCGTAGGAGAGCACGATCCGGTGGCGCAAGACATCGGCGGCAAGATCGCGGATGTCCTCGGTCACGACATGGCCACGGCCGCGCAGCAGCGCCAATACGCGCCCCGCCTGCACCAGCCCGATCGGGCCACGTGGGCTGGCGCCGAATTCGATCATCGAGGAGATCTCGCCCAGCCCGTAGCGAGCGGGTCGGCGGGTGGCGTCGGCGAGCGCCACCGCATAGCTGATCGTCTCGCGATCAACCAGCACTGTCTGGGCGGCCGTCGCGTAGCGGCGCAGATCCTCGAGCGATAGGCACTCGCGCACGACGGCTTGCGTGCCAAGGCTGCGGCCGACGACGGCCGCCTCTTCACCGACCGTCGGATAGTCGACGAGGATCTTCATCAGGAAGCGATCGACTTGGGCCTCCGGCAGCGGATACGTGCCCTCGGACTCGATCGGGTTCTGGGTCGCCATCACGATGAACGGCAACGGCACTCCGTGGGTCGTTCCGCCGATCGTCACCTGCTGCTCCTGCATGACCTCCAGCAGCGCCGACTGGACCTTGGCCGGCGCGCGGTTGATCTCGTCCGCGAGCAGGAAGTTCGCGAACACCGGGCCGAGCTCGGTGTCGAAGCTGCCGCTGTCGGGCCGGTAGACGCGTGTCCCTACGAGATCTGCGGGGACGAGATCGGGCGTGAACTGGACGCGACCGTAGGAACCGCCGAGTACCGCCGCCAAGGTCTTGACGGTGAGCGTCTTGGCGAGGCCGGGAACGCCCTCGAGCAGCACGTGTCCCCCGGAGAGCAGGCTCACCAGCAGACGCTCGAGCATCGCATCCTGGCCGACGATCACCCGCTTGATCTCTTGCAGCGCCTCCTGCAGGGCGTCGCGCGCCTGGCGGCGCCACTCGTTGGTTTGCTCGATGTCGGTCACTTCAGTCCTCCTTGTCGCTGTCTCTTACACCAGGCGGCCGAACCAGCGCAGAGACATCGCGCTGCCGAACAGCAGCAGCACCAGTCCTCCGCCGGCGAAGCTCGAGCTGATCTCGCGTTTGACCTGCTTGTGCCCAAGCTGGGCGGCGAGATGCGAGTAGGCGGCGCTCAGCCCGCCGATGTCTGCAGCCGTAAACGCGCGGCCGCCCGAGGCGTGCGCGATCTGTGCGAGCTGCTGGGGACTGGGCGGAACCCGCACGACGACCGTCTGCGATCCCCGTTTGATCGGGATCGTCCCGTGCTCGGTCCCGAGCGCAATCGTGTAGATCGGAATGTGCTGCGCGGCGGCTTGGCGGGCCGCGGTAAGCGGACCGGGTCCGACGTTTGAGGCGCCGTCCGACAACAGCACAATCGCCCCCGGGGGACGCTTGCCGTTCGGCGATCGCAGGCTCGTAAGCTCGTGCACCGCGGTCGCGATCGCCTCGCCAACAGCGGTTCCGCCGCTGGTGCGAAGCTGCCCCAGTGCATCGCGCACCGCCGCATGCTCAGTGGTCGGCGACTGCAGCAGAATCGGCCTGCGGGCAAATTCCAGCAGGCCGACTCGAACCGAGCTCGGGACGCCGCCCAGGAAGCGCTCAGCCGCCCGCCGTGCCGCCTTGAGGCGCGAAGGGGCGACGTCGGTGGCCGCCATCGAGCTGCTGACGTCGTTGGCGAGCATGATCGCCCCGTCATCGACGGGTACGGCGACGCTCTGCTGCGGGCGAGCCGCGGCGATGATCAGCACCGCGAGCGCCAGCAGGAAGGCGAGCATCGGCGCGTGGCGGCGCCACCGCGGTCGCCGGGGCGCGACCGACGGCACCAGCGAGGACGCCACGAACGCCGTTGCGGCTCGCTCGCGGCGGCGCTGCTGGTTGCCGTACCACCAGATCAGCAGCGGCAGCGCGAGGAGCGCCACGAGCACGAGCGGCGAGGCAAAGCTCACGGATACCCAGCAGGCCGGGCCGCCACCGAGACCCGGGTTGTGAACGTTGCTCCACCCCGCTGAATCTGGACCTCCACGCGGTTGCCGGGATGTAGGCGGGCAATCGCCGCGGTGACGTCGCCGGGCACCATGATCGCGTGATGGTTGACGGCCGTGATCAGATCTCCCGGTCCCAGTCCCGCGGCGTCGGCCGGGCCCCCGGGGACCACCGCCGCGACCATCACCCGATTGACGGGCAAGCTCTCCATGTTGACGCCAAGCCATGGAGTGACGGCGTTGGCAGATGCCGGTTGAGAGCTTCCGGAACTGAACACTTGCGTCAGGCCGTAAGCGGCGCCGGCGATCACCAGCACCCCGAGTGCGATCAGGAGTGTCTGGCGTAACCACGCCGGCCGGGCGAGGCGAGCAGCCGGGCGAGTACGAACCCGTCGCGGGGTGGCGGCCGGCTTAGGGGCAGGCGGCGCCTCGGGGTTGGGCACGCCGCGTCGCCTGGCGAGCTCCTCCGCCATCGCAGCGGAATCGTCCTGCCAGTCCCCGGACCACAGATGCTTCGGTGAACTCATCTCTGGCCGCCGAATGTAGGCGCAGATGGTGAGAACTGCTTAAGATCTCTTCGCGCCCTTGAACTCTTCGCTTCGCGCCCTTGAACTCTTCGCGGGCCCGAGCGCCCGGAACCGCAGCGCCGACCCGTCCAGATGATCTGCGTGGGCGGGTAGCTTCTCCGTCGTGGATTTACCGCTCACGCCCCCAGCGTCTACTGCTCTGACTTCTGCTCGGAGGAAGCGCGCTCGTCGAGCTTGCTGCGCAGATAGCGTGCCTTCTCCGCCCGGCGCTGATGCTGCGCGGCTTCCAGCTCGTCATCCGTCGAGCGCGCATGCTCGAGTTCGAGCTTCTCGCGCTTGGCCTGCTCTTGTCTGAGCTGCTCAGTCTCGCGCTCGTCGGCCATCAGGGAACTAAAGCTAGCGCGCACCGTGGATCACTCCGAAACCGCTTGACGAATCAGGCCGCAGCCGGCGGGCTCTGCGACCAGGCACTGGCGTGAGCGTCACGAAGCTGCCGCTCAGCCCGACCCGCTCGCCATGCGCGCGCAAGCTCGGCGCGCAGGTGCTCCCGCTCTGCCTCGAACCCGGCCTCGACCGGAGACTTGGCTGGCTGCTCCCACCATGGCTGTGGCTGATGTGGCGCCATAACCCGTGATCGGTTTCGACGTCCCGGGCATGAGTCCTGCAAACGCGGCGGGGCAAAGGCGGGCCGCCGGCGGCGGTCCGACTCTGAGCTGAACCGCGCTCGCATACAATCGCGCCCGCAAGCGAGTGAAGGAGAGCGCGATGACCGACGAGCGAGTGAAGTTCGTGCTCGACGAGCAGGATATCCCGACCCATTGGATCAACTTGCTGGCGGACCTACCGGACGACGCGCCACCGCCCCTTCATCCCGGCACGAAGGAGCCGGCCGGGCCGGACGACCTGGCGCCCCTGTTCCCGCTCAGCCTGATCCTCCAAGAGATCTCCGCGGAGCCCGAAATCGAGATTCCCGAGCAGGTACGCGACGCCTACAAGCTGTGGCGGCCGACGCCGCTGCACCGCGCCTGGCGCCTGGAGCGCGAACTCGATACGCCCGCTCACATCTATTACAAGTACGAGGGCGGCTCCCCGGCGGGATCGCACAAGCCAAACACGGCCGTCGCGCAGGCCTACGAGAACGCCGCGATCGGGATCAAGAAGCTGACAACCGAGACCGGCGCTGGCCAGTGGGGCTCGGCGTTGGCGTTCGCCTGCCGCCTGTACGGCCTGGAGTGCGAGGTCTGGATGGTCGGGTCGAGCTATGACCAGAAGCCCTATCGCCGCTCGATGATGGAGACCTGGGGGGCGACGGTGCACCGCTCGCCCTCGGAGATCACCGAGGCCGGGCGGTCGCAGCGCGAGCACCCCACCGGCTCACTCGGGATCGCGATCTCCGAGGCCGTCGAGGTCGCCGCCCAGAACCCGGACACGAACTACTCGCTCGGCTCGGTCCTCAACCATGTCCTGCTCCATCAAACTGTGATCGGCCAGGAGGCACTCGCGCAGATGGCGATGGCCGGCGAGGAGCCCGACGTGGTGGTCGCCTGCGTCGGCGGCGGCTCGAACTTCGGCGGTTTGACCTCCCCGTTTCTACGCCGAGTCATCGGGGCCGACGCCAAGACCCAGTTCATCGCCGCCGAGCCGGCGGCTTGCCCGACACTGACCCGCGGTGTTTACGCCTACGACTTCGGCGACACCGTCGGCCTGACCCCGCTGATGCCGATGTACACTCTCGGGCACGATTTCGTGCCGCCGCCCGTTCACGCCGGCGGGCTGCGGTACCACGGAGACTCGCCGCTCGTGTGCGGGCTGGTCAAAGCCGGCCTGGTCGAGCCCCGGGCATACCGCCAGAACGAAACGTTCGAGGCGGCCATTCGGTTCGCGCGCAGCGAAGGGCTGATTCCGGCGCCTGAGCCCGCCCACGCGATCCGGGCCGTGATCGACGAGGCCATGGCCGCGCGCGAGGCCGGCGAGGCGCGCGTGATTCTGTTCGGCCTGTGCGGGCACGGTCACTTCGACCTCAGCGCTTACGACGCTTATCTGGCCGGCAAGCTCGAGGACCCCGTGTTCTCCGAGGCGGACCTGGACGCGGCACTTGCGGGGCTGCCGGAGGCGCCGGCACTGGCGTAATCGCGCGGCATGCGAGCGCGGGCGACCGCCCCCGCGGCCCCGCGCTCTCCCCCCACACCCCGCCTCCCCCACACCCCGCGAGCGCCCACGCATACGACCGAGCACCTCACGATATCTCACTAAATCAATTGACTTGATACAATCCAGTCTTCACCCCGGCCACAAAGGAGCCCGATGACCACCACGGAGCAGCCACTGAACAACAACGAGGCGTACGCGTCCTCGTTTGACAAGGCAGACCTGCCACTGCCTCCCGGGCGGAAGGTCGCAGTCGTCGCCTGCATGGACGCGTGGCTGAATGTCTACGGTGCGCTTGGCCTCCACGAGGGCGACGCCCACGTGATCCGCAACGCCGGCGGAGTGGTGACCGACGACGAGATCCGCTCACTCGCGATCTCGCAGCGACCGCTGGGCACCGAGGAGATCATCCTCATCCATCACACCGACTGCGGCATGCAGCCCGACATTCAGCGACGAGGAGTTCAGGAGCTCGATCCAACAGGACACGGGGATCAAGCCGGAGTGGGCCGCCGAGGCGTTCTCCGACCTCGATACCGATGTTCGCCAGTCAATCGAGCGTATCAAGGCGTCGCCGTTCATCCCGCGCAAGGATTCGATCCGCGGCTTCGTCTACGAGGTCGAGACGGGCCGGCTACGCGAGGTGAGCTGACGGCCGCGCCGCTACAGGTTCACTGACGCCATCCCGGCCTCGTCGTAGCGCTCGCCGGCCGCTTTCGGCAGCTCGGCCTCGATCAGCGCCAGGTCGTCGTCACTCAGCTCGACATCGGCCGCAGCCGCGTTCTCCTCGAGGTACTTGCGCCGCTTGGTGCCGGGGATCGGAACGAGATCCTCGCCCTGGGCCAGCACCCAGGCGAGGGCAAGCTGGGCCGGGGTGACGTCCTTCTCGGCGGCGATCTCCGCCACCTTTGAGGCGAGCTTGAGGTTGGCGTTCAGATTCTCGCCGCTGAAGCGCGGACCGGAGCGCCTGAAGTCGCCCTCGTCGAGCTCCTCCGGCGACGTGAAACGGCCCGAGAGAAATCCGCGCCCCAGGGGCGAGTAGGGCACGAACCCGATGCCGAGCTCGCGGCAGGTGGGCAGCACCTCGGCCTCGGGGTCACGCGACCACAACGAGTACTCCGTCTGCAAAGCCGTGATCGGATGCACAGCGTGCGCGCGCCGGATCGTCTCCGGCGCGGCCTCACTGAGGCCGATGTGACGCACCTTGCCCTGCGCCACCAACTCCGCCATCGCCCCGACCGTCTCCTCGATCGGCACGTCCGGATCGACACGATGCTGGTAGTAGAGGTCCACGTGATCGGTCCCGAGCCGCTTCAGGGAACCTTCGATCGAGGACCGGACATGCTCTGCCGAGCCGTCAAGCGGACCGATCGTGGACACGTCGCCGGGCTTCGTGTATGGCTCGATTCGCCGCGCGAACTTAGTGGCGATCACGTACTCATCCCGATGTCCCTTGATCACGCGACCGACCAGCTCCTCATTGGTCATCGGCCCGTAGAGCTGCGCGGTGTCGAGAAAGTTGATCCCGAGTTCAAGCGAGCGCCGGATCGTGGCAATCGCTTCGCGCTCATCGGTCGACCCGTAGTAGGCCGACATCCCCATGCATCCCAGCCCGAGAGCAGACACCTCGAGCGTTCCAAGCTTGCGCGTTTTCATTACCGCTCCAGTCTTCTGATGGCAATCTGCCGGATCGCTGACAACTACCCGTTCAGCTGGGCGGCCATACAAGATCGAGGACGCGTCCGGCCCAGTCGTCCGAGATTGGGCTCCCGCGCTGCCGCCGAACGGCGGCTGGAGAGTGCGGTTATGCGAGAATGTCGCTGGAAGCCGTGGCCGCGGACGCCGGTACGATCCCCGCGATCGGACGCCTCGACGGCTTGCTCGGCTACTACGCCGGCGCGTCACCGGAAGGATCGATGGCCCACGTCAGCGTCTGGGATCAACTGCGTAAAGGTGTTGACTCCCGGGACCGCGTGACCCCGACGTGGTCGATCGAATGCACGTTATAGGTGCACTCGATCGACCAGGTGCCTCGGGGGTGAGTCCGAGTGCGCCGCCACCGGGGGGGGCGGGGGTCAGCTTGGAATCAGGACCCGGTTGATCACGTGAATGATCCCGTTGGAGGCCCCGATGTTCGTCTTGATGATCTGGGCGTCGTTGACGTAAGCGTGGCCGCCGCGGACACTGAAGTGAACGCGGGCGCCCTCGAGCGTCTTCGCCGAGTGGAGCTTTAGTACCTTGCTGGCCGGCACCACGCCTGGGAGGACGTGGTACTCGAGCACCTTCGCGAGCAGCTTCGGGCTCTTGCCGAGCTTCGCCAGCGTCGCCTTCGGCACCTTCGCGAAAGCCGCGTTCGTCGGCGCGAACACGGTCAGCTTGGTCTTACCCGACAACGCTTTGACGAGCCCCGCCTTCTTCACGAGCGTGACGAGGGTCGAGAACTGTCTGTTGCTGGCCGCGACCTGAACGATGTTCTTGCCGCCGGCGGCCGAGGCGGACGCGGCGCTCAGAGGCACGGCAAACGCGGCAACGGCGGACATGAGAATGAGCACTCGCTTCATTGGACTCCTTGGTGTGGTTGCGGGACGTCAGGGATACGAGCCAGCCGCCGATTACAGTTGGCCAACCGATCCCGCGTTCGCGTACGTATCTATTTGGATGTCCAGCCTCGCCGCGGCGTTCACCCCGCCTGCAGCCTTGTCCGAAAAACCTCCGCCCCCGCCGCGACGCCGCCGGCGCGCTGATCGCCACGCCGCGCGGGCGCTGAACGAGCGCCGGCCCGAGTCGCTCGCGCTCGTGATGGAGGCCCACGGGCGCACGCTTCTGGGCTATCTGACGCAGTTGTTGCGCGATCGCGCCACCGCTGAAGACGTGCTGCAACAGGTCCTGCTCGAGGTCTGGCAGCGTGGCTCCAGCTATGACCCTGCCCGCGCGAGCCTGCTGACCTGGGTGCTCACGATCGCGAAGTCGCGCGCGCTCGACGAGCTGCGGCGGCGCGTGCCTGAACCGGTCGACCCGTCGGCCGGTTGCTGAGCACGCCGCGTTGGCAAAGCGACCCGAAGACGACCCGGACAGAATGCTGGAGCGCTGGCGGATCGCGGCTCTCCTCGAACGCCTCCCCCGCGATCAGGCGATCCTGCTGCGGCTGCGCTTCTACGATGGGCTTACCCAGAGCGAGATTGCCAACCGCACGGGGATTTCACCGGGCACGATCAAGACCCGGATGGTCAACGGACCTGCCAAGCTCCGCGACCTGCTCGAAGCTGAGGAGCGACCTGAGGTGAAGGGATGATCAGCCGCAAGAACAGACGGCTTCGCCAAGCGGCCGCCGAGCGTGTGCCGGAGCAGCTCCAGGGCGACGCTCCGGGCGAGATCACGACGTGCCCCGACGAGGATCCCGGGTTCGCCCCCGAGGCCATGACAGAACTGCTCGAGGAGGTGCCGGCCGAGGCCTGGCAGCCGATCCCAGCAATGAGCCAGGTCAGATGCTCCTACGCGTCGCCCATCTACCGCCCTCGCCGCCGGGCACCCACTACGAGCTCTGGCTGATGACAGACGTCCGACATCTTGCGCCGGTCGCGGCCTTCCGGATTGGCTCAGGTGGCCGCGCTGGACTCAGCCTTCGCCTTCCCGACGATTCCCACCGCTACGTATACCTCGACATCTCCCGCCAGCGGATCGGCGGCGGCACCGCCCACTCCGGCGACAGCGTCCTGCGTGGCCGGCTGGCGTGAGTCGCGCGTCGCGGGCCGTGGGAGGCAGTGGGACTGGCAACACCCGAGCCCGCGGCCCCGGGGGGATTGCACCCCGCCGAGCTGAGTGCAACCTTTCAGCGACGCTGGGAAGAGGTCCAGACCCGGTTCGCCCCAGGAGCGAGAGCGGCGCGGGGCGGTCGAAGACGCAGACGGCATCACGTCCCCGAGCGACCGGCGCGGCGGATACGGATAATGGTCCGCGTGGAGAAGCGGTCGCTCGGCTCCTCAGAACTCGAGGTCTCACGCCTCTCACTCGGCTCCTGGCGGACGTTCGAACGCATCCCGAGGGAAGCTGGCCTAGCCGTGATGCGCGCCGCCAGGGAGCACGGCTTGAACTTCCTCGACGACGCCCGTTACAACGACGAGACCGGCAGCGCCCCGATCGCCACCGGCTACTCCGAGGTGTTGTTTGGCGAGCTGTTCCGCGCCGCTGGGTGGGAGCGCGCCGGAACAGTCGTAGCCAACAAGCTGTGGTGGGAGTTCTGGCCCGAGCAGAGCGCAGCGGCGGAACTCGAGGGGTCGCTGGCGCGCATGGGCTTCGAATATGTAGACCTGATCTACGCTAACCCGCCGCCTGACGGCCTGCCGGTGCCGGAGATGGTGGGCGCGATGGACGAGCTGGTGAGAGCGGGCAAAGCGCACGCCTGGGGCATCGTCAACTGGGGGCCCGCGCCGTTGCTCGAGGCTGCGCGAGCGGCCAGGCGACAGGGCTTAGCTCAGCCTTGCGCTGCGCAGCTTCCCTACAGCGTCGTGCAACGCGAGTGGGTGGAGAGCGCCGAGATGACGTTGGCCCTGAAAGCGTCCGGCGCCAGCGTGATCGCCTCATTCGTGATGGCCGGAGGCGTCCTCACCGGCAAATACGACGCCGGGAAGGCTGGCCGGGCAGCGGCCGAAATCGAGAATCCCCGCTTTGCGGCCGCCCGCGAGCGCGGTCGCCGATTGAACGCGCTCGCCGATGAACTCGGAGCAAGTCCGGGTGCGCTCGCGATCGCGTTCGCGCTCGCCAATCCTTCCGTCGCCAGCGTGCTGTTCGGCGCCACCTCACCGGCACAGATCACCGAGAACGTCGCCGCGCTGGAAATCGACCCAGCGACAGTTGAGCGAGTCCTCGGGATCTGACCGAGGGAAGTGTCGATCCCGGATGTGGAGCTGGTGCAGGATGCGATCGGGCGTGATCCCACGCTTCAGGTGGCCCTTTCCCAGGCGCTGCTCGGAATGGTCGCCAGTGGTCAGCGCGGGCCGGTAATCCGCGTCTATCGTCCGCCCCCGACTGTGGCTTTCGGGCGACGCGATGTCTTCCTGCCTGGATTCTCGAGTGCCGCCGTGGCGGCACGGCGGTGGGGTTTTGCACCGGTGATCCGTGCGCCGGGAGGCCGCGCAGCCGCCTACGACGAGGGCTGCATCGTCTTCGACGAGATCATGCCGACGCACGACTCGATGACGGGCATACGCGAGCGCTTCGCGGGCGAAGCCGAGCGTCAGTCGCAAGCCCTCAGGCGGCTGGGCGTCGATGCTCGTGTCGGCGAAGTCCCCGGGGAGTACTGCCCGGGCGAGTTCACCGTCAACGCCGGCGGCGCGCGAAAGCTGATTGGTACCGCGCAGCGGATCGTCCGTGGCGCGTGGCTGTTCTCGACGGTCGTCGTCGTGCGATCCGCCGAACGGCTGCGCGACGTCCTCGAGGCCGTCTACGCGGAGCTGGAGCTTGAATGGGATCCTCGCACCGTCGGTTCGGTCGCAGACGAAGCGCCCGAAGTGAGCCTCGAGGAGGTCGAGGGGGCGCTGCTGGACACTTACGCGGCGCGCTACCGCTTGGTGCGAGCGACGGTCGCCGCGGAGGAGCTGGCCGCCGCGACGCCGCTGCTGAGTCGGCACCGGGTGAGCCCGTGATCTCAGCCGGATGAACCCCGATGCTAGGTTGCCCTGATGACTGCGATTGGCGTTTCCACTCCCCGTCGCGATTCCGAGCCTAAGGTCCGCGGCACCACTCGGTTCGCGGCGGATGCCCCCGTTGTCGGGCTCCTGCATGCGCGGCTGGTGCTCGCCCACGAGGCCCACGCGATGGTCTCTTCAGTCCGGACCGACGCAGCGCTCGCGCTTGAAGGAGTGGTGGCGGTCTTGACCGCCCGCGACCTGCCGCTCGTCGCCAGCGGACGGGGGCGGATGTATGAGCCGCTCGCCGGGGAGGAGGTCATCTACGCCGGGCAGCCGGTCGCCCTCGTCGTAGCCGAGAGCGAGACACTCGCTGAGGATGGCACCGAGCTGGTCGAAGTCGAGCTCGAGCCGCTCGACCCGGTGGTCGACCTCGAGGCCGCGGCCCGACCCGGCGCGCGCCGTGCGCGCGTCAACACCCGAGCCGAGGGCGGCGGATCCGAGCTGGCCGACGCGCACGCGTCGGTGTCCACCGGGGACGTCGGCGAGGACGAGGAGCTCTCCGAGAACGTGCTCGATACGGCGCGATTGGCGCACGGCGACGTCGATGACGCCTTGCTCAATAGTCATGTGGTGGTCCGTGGACGTTTCACCACTCCGTGGATGTACCAGGGCTACCTGGAACCGCAGACAGCAACGGCCTGGCTCGAGCCCGACGGCGAGCTGGTCCTCAGCACCTCGACCCAGGCGCCGTTCGCGACTCGGGACTCGCTGGCCGAGCTGTTCGGGATGCCGACCGACCGCGTCCGGGTCCGCACCGCGCCGCTGGGCGGCGCGTTTGGCGGGAAGATGATGATCATCGAGCCGCTGGTGGCCTCGGCCGCGGTTATTCTGCGCCGCCCTGTCCGCCTGGCGATGACGCGCACCGAAGACATCGCCGCGACAAACCCGGCGGGCGCTGAAGTACTGGTGTTGGAGCTCGGTGCGGATGACAGCGGCCAGCTCACCGGGATCCGGGCCCGTGTGTTCGTCGATCGCGGTTCCACCGATGACTTCGGCGTCGAGTCGATCGCCGCGATGCTCGCCGCCGGCCCGTACCGCTGGAGCGCTCACGAGCTGACCGCTCTGGGCATCGCGACCAATCGCGTGACGTTCGGCGCCTACCGCGCGCCGACCGCCCCGCCCGCGGCGTTTGCGGTCGAGTCGCTCCTCGACGAGCTCGCCCGGCGCTTGGGGATCGACCCACTCGAGCTCCGTCTGCGCAATGTCGCGGTCGAAGGCGACCGGGCTCCGTCCGGGCAACCGTTCCCGATATTCGGTGCCCGGCAGTGTTTGGAGCGCGTCCGTGATCACCCGCTCTGGGCCCAGCGCGATCAGCTGCCCGACGGCGAGGGCATCGGCGTCGCCCTCGGATGGTGGCCGGGCGGCTACGAACCGGCCGCCGCGGCCTGCCGGCTTGACGCCGACGGGCGCCTGACGATCGTTACCGGAGCGGCAGACATGACCGGTGTGGAGACCGGCTTTGCGGTGATCGCCGCCGAGGCGTTCGGCGTCGATCCGGCCCGCGTGCGTGTCGTAAACGCCGACACCTCGAGCGCCCCGTACGCCGGTACGAGCGGCGGCAGCAAGGTCACCTACACCGTCGGTCGAGCGGTCGAGCGGGCCGCGACCGAGGCGCGTCAGCGTCTCTTGGAGGTGGCCGCGGAGGAGCTGGAGATCGCACCCGATGATCTCGAGATCGTCGACGGCGCCGTGCAACCCGCCGGGGTGCCTGCCCGGGCGCTGCCGATCGACGAGCTGGCGCCGAAGATCCTGCGCTTCGGAAGCCCGCATCCCCCGGTCGAGGGCCACGGGCGCGTTGCGCAGCCGCAGGCGCCCCAATCCGCCGCTCACCTCTCGCATGTGCGCGTCGATCCCGACACGGGTGCGGTCTCCGTGCTGGCGCACGTGATCGCCCAGGACGTCGGCCGCGCCTTGAACCCCGCGCTCGTCGAGGGTCAAATGCGCGGCGGCGCGACGCAAGGGCTGGGATGGGCGCTCCTGGAGGAGCTGGCTCACGACGGCTACGGCCAGCTCACGACCGGCACGTTCGTCGACTACGCGTTACCAACCGCCTCCATCGTGCCGTCAATTGATACGGAGATCGTCGAGGTGCCGGTGCCGGAAGGACCGTATGGCGCAAAAGGCGTCGGAGAGGCGCCGGTGGTGGGCGTCCCGGGCGCTGTTGCCAACGCGATCGCAGCGGCCACCGGCGGGGCGCGGATGCGCCAGCTCCCGATGACGCCGGAGCGAGTCTGGCGGGCTCTGGCCGCGGGCGTAGCTCTCGAGGCTCACTGAGCCCGGCGACCCCAGACTTGATGGATGCGAGCCTGGTGAAAGACGCTGTCAGGTTCCCGAGCGGCACGGTCGAGGTCCGCCTTGACCTTGTCCAGCTGAGCCTCGGTCGCCACCCGAGCGGCGAGCATCATCACGCGCATGTTGTCAAGCAGGTTCACCAGAAACAGCTTCTGGTCGACCGTCGCCATGCCGTTGGAGACTGTCTCCTGCTGCACCTCTTCGAGTCCCGCGGCCGCGAGCAATGCCGGCAACCGGGGGCCGATCGTCGGATCGCCGCCATAAAAGCGGACCGTAGCGCTGTAGAGGTCCTGAAGCCGGTCGAGCGCTTTGCGTGGCGGATCCGAGCGCAGCGTGCCGGTGAACAGATCCTCGATAGCGACTACGCCACCCTTCTTTACGGCCGCGCGCATCGCGCGCAGCGCGGCCACGGGATCGGCAAGGTGACCGAGCAGCAGCCGGGAATAGGCGAGATCGAACCGGTTGTGCTCGGCCAGCGTTGTGGCATCGCCACGCCGGAACTGAACCTGAACTCCGGCTCGATCGGCAACCTCTCGAGCTACTGACAACGCCTCGGCGTCGATGTCAACTCCGACCACACGACCGTTTGGTCCCACGGCTCTCGCCAGCTCGACCGTGACGTGGCCATCGCCACAGCCAAGATCGAGACACGCCCATCCGCTGGCGACGCCGGCGCGGGATAGAAACGAGAGCGTCGCGTCGCGCATCACGTCCGCTTGACGCGCCAGGCGCTGGGCGTCGACGCGGCCTCCCTCGATTGCGTACTCCGGGATCACGATTTGACATCATCGCGCACGCCGCGCGGAAAGCTTGCTTGAATCGAGATCGTGAGCGCTGCTCCGGTCGAAGTACTGGTGGTCGGCGCGGGACCGTCGGCGCTATTCGCGGCGATTGAGCTGGCCCACCACGGCGTTCGTCCTCGCGTCGTCGAGCGCGAGCGCCAGCCCCACCGTCAGGCGCGGGCGACGGCGCTCCAGCCGGGGACACTCGAGATTCTGGCCCGGGCCGGCGTTCTCGATGAGGTACTCGCTGCCTCGGTTCACCTGCCCTTCGCGCGAGTGTTCGATGCGCACCTGGAGCTTGTGAGCGAGATAGAGTTCGCCGGCGCGGGTTGCGAGTGGGAGTTTCAGTGCAGCTTGCCCCAGTGGCGGACCGAGCAGATTCTCACCGAGCGGCTCGCCGAGTTCGGGGTGGCGGTGGAGCGTGGAGTTGTGGCGTCGCCGAGTCCCTGACCGGAGAGACCTATCCGGGCACCGCGTTGGTCGCCGACATTCGCGTCCATTGCGGTGTGCCCCGAGACAATTCTGCGCTGGTGGGTACCCCAGAGGGATACGTCCTGCTCGCGCCCCTGCCCGATGACCGGTGGATCACCTTCGTTGGCGATCTCCACGAGGACGAGGTGGCGAGACTGGCCAGCGACACGTCCCTCGCCGCGGTGCGAGCGACGATCGAGCGACGAATCACCGGCGAGATCCGGTTGGACGACGTCGCCTGGGCGACTCCGTTCCAGATGCATCACCGGCTGGTCTCGCGCCTGGCCGGAAAGCAACGGTTCCTCCTCGGCGACGCTGGGCACCTGTCCAGCCCGTTTGGTGGCGAGGGACTCAACTCGGGTCTGCACGACGCGCACAACCTGGGCTGGAAGCTCCCGCTCGTCCTGAGCCTCCGCGGCCGCGCTTGCCTGTTGCAAAGCTTCGCCTCAGAGCGGCTCGCTGCCGATCGCCACGTCCTGGAGGTCTCCGACCGTCTGCACGCGCTGGCCCACGGGGCGGTTCAGTCGGCGCCGACAGGCGAGCGCCCCGCGCCGCCCACGCCCGAGCAGGTAGCGGCTGTCGTGCGGTCCCGCTCGATGCTCGATGTCTCCTACGCCGGCAGCCCGCTCGTCGGCGAGTACCTGGGTCCCGGAGAGGAGCCTGCCCGCGACCTGGTCCCGGGGGCGACCGCTACCCCGACCGCATCGAGCTCACGACCTCACATCGCCTGCTGCTTTTCGACGCCGACGACGTGGGCGTCGCGCGGTTGCGCAAGCGCTGGCGCGGGCTGATCGATGTGGACCAAGGGACCGAGGATGCGATTGTCGATCGGGTCGAGTTCCGTGCGGAGCACGAAAAGCTCCTAAGGTAGAGTGGCTCCTCAGCGCAAAGTTTCGTCGCTTACACGCTGCTTGGCGGACACCAGTCTGGACTGATCTCGCGCGCGGGCAAATATGCCAAGATGGCCACCGAGCAGCAGCACATCCCGCAAGCCACGCTCGAGTCGGTACAGGACCGTGTCCTGTGGCTGGCGACCTCGATTGTTCATCACGCGAACCGGGTAAGGGCGACGCCGTCGGGCGTGAAGGTGGGCGGTCACCAGGCCTCATCGGCCTTGACGGTGTCGATCATGACGGCGCTGTGGTTCGATTACCTCCGGGCGCCGGACCGCGTCTCGGTCAAGCCGCACGCCTCGCCCGTCCTGCACGCAATCGAATACCTGCTCGGCCAGCTCGATGCGAAGTATCTGACCACGCTGCGCGAATTCAAAGGCCTGCAGAGCTAATCCGAGCCGACTTTGGACCCCGTTCCGGCCGATTTCTCCACAGGGTCCGTCGGCATTGGTGCCACCGCCCCGATTTGGAGCGCAATCGCCCATCGCTACGTCGCGGGCCACTTCGAGGTGCCTCGCGGCGGCCGGCAGGTTGCGCTGCTGGGCGACGCCGAGCTCGACGAGGGAGCGATCTGGGAGACCGTTGTCGATCCGATCGTCCCTCATCTCGGCGAGGTCTTGTGGCTCGTCGACCTGAATCGGCAGTCGCTTGACCGGATCGTCCCCGACATCGCCGCCGGGCGCATCTCGGCGATGTTCAGCGCCGCGGGCTGGCACACGATCACGGTGAAATACGGGCGGTGGCTGCGCGAGTTGTTCCAGCGCGACGGCGGCGAGGCACTGCGCCGCCGGATCGACGAGATGCCCAACGAGGAGTTCCAACGGCTGCTGCGCTCGAGGCCTGACGAGCTTAGACAGCGGTTACCCGGGAGCGGCCCGGGAAGCCGTGAGCTCAGGCGGCTGATCGGCGAAATCAGCGATGACGAGTTGCTGCCGGCGATTCGCGATCTCGGTGGTCATGATCTGCTCGATCTCCAAGAGGCTCTCGCCGAGGCCGATGCCGTGACCGATCGTCCGTCGGTGATCTTCGCGTTCACGATCAAGGCATGGAGGCGGGCGACCCAGGGCCATCCTGGTAATCATTCAGCCCTGCTCTCGGAGCAGCAATGGCGAGAGCTGGCGGAGGTGACCGCGCGCCGACCCGGCCGAACCCTGGGCTCGGTTTCCCCCCGACTCGCCGGAGGCAGATCTGTGTCGGCAGGCCGCCGGGCGCCTGCGCAGAGAACCGGTCGAGCTAGCCGCGGCTCCAAGCGTTCCCGAGCACGTCGCTCGCGCGCACACCGGAACGGCCTCCACGCAGCAGGCCTTCGGCCGCTTCTTCGTGGATCTCTCCCACCAAGGGCCGGAGGTCGCGTCCCGGGTGGTGACCGTCAGCCCTGACGTCGCGTCCTCGACGAACCTTGGTGGCTGGATCAATCACGTAGGGGTCTGGCACCTTGGAGATCGCATCGACTGGTTCGCCGACGACAGCGACACCCTGGTTCGTTGGTGTGAGAGCAGTCACGGTCAGCACATCGAGCTTGGCATCGCCGAAGGCAACCGGGCCGGGTTGCTGGGCGAGCTTGGCGCGACCTGGTCGGGCGACGGTCAGGCGCTGATGCCGATCGGGACCCTGTATGACCCGTTCGTCAACCGTGCGCTCGAGCCGTGGTCATTCGGCATCTACGCCGGCGGCCAATCGATCCTCGCGGGAACGCCCTCAGGGGTGACGCTGGCGCCCGAAGGGGTGCCCACCAGTCGATCATCACCCCGTCGGTCGGCCTTGAGCAACCGCGCTGCATTGCCTGGGAGCCGGCCAAGATCTCGAATGGACATTGCTCCACGCGCTGGCGTTACTGGGCAAGCCTGAGGGCACCTCGTCCTACTTCCGCCTGACGACGCGACCGGTGGATCAAGCACTGAGCGCGGTACCCGACGATCGCCAAGCACGGGAGGAACGCCGGCGCCAGGCCCTGGCTGGCGCTGTCGAGGATCTCTACCGACACTTTGGTATCGACGCTGAGACGATCCTGGTGCCCGAGGCAGCGCCCGTCGCCAAAGCAGCACCCGTCGCCAGCAACGGACACGCCGCTATCGCTGCCCCCGACGACGGCGCCGTCAAGGCAACGCCGCTGGCGCGGCGCGTGGCCAGAGCTCATGGCGTCGCTCTCGATGACGTCGTTGGAACGGGGCCGCTGGGACGAGTTACTCGTGGCGATGTACTGGCCAAAGCGGGACGTTCCTCGCCGCCGGTAACGGTTTCCGCCGGACGCCCCATCGAGCCTCCAGCAGAAAGCGCCAAAGGTGTGACAGAGAGTGTCAGCCTCACGCGCGTCCAGGCCACTATCGCGCGACGGATGGCCGAGACGAAAGCGACCGTTCCCGAATTTCAGGTCGAGACCGACGCTGCCATGGACCTGGCGATCGAGTTCCGGCTGAGCTGTGATCACCGCATTCTGTACGGTGCCGACGCCGCGCAGTTCCTCTCCGAGATACGCGGGCTGCTGGAGCACCCTCTGCGGCTGACGCTGTAGCAATCCGGCCGCGAGCACCCGGCTCGGTCCGGATGGAACAGCCCAATGACAATGGGCTTGACAATTTGTCTGGAGCAAGCCGGCAGCCCAGGCCGAGCACCTCGACGCGCGCACCGGCTGCTCGCAGTAAGGTTCCTCACGCGCACAAAAGCCTTGGCAGCGCCCGCCCGTTCAATGCGTAGGTTGCCTTCACCCGCGGGCCCGCCTCCACAGTTCACCCCGGAATCATCCTCCTGGATTCAACCCGGAGAGTGCCGAATCCTACGTAAACCTACGTATTGCTCCTAGGCCGCTGTTCGAATGAACCCCACGAGGTCTCTCATGCGTCGGGCATTCCTAGCGTCGGCCGCTTTGCTCTTGTTGATGAGCCTTGTCGGTGTGTTCTCGGCCACCGCCGCACAAGCCGACGCCCCAGTCCTGTTGGGCGATCAGTCGATTGAGTCCCTGGCCGATTCAGGCGTTTCCGGTCAGGCCGAGGCGTTCCCGTTCGTCGCGGGTTCCTCCGGTACCGCCACCTCCCTGAGCGTTTATCTCGATTCGCAGAACAGCGCCTCCAACGTGCTCGTGGGGTTATATGCCGACGCGAATAATCAGCCAGGGTCGCTGCTGACGCAGGGGGCAACGTCCTCGCCGGCTCCCGGGGGGTGGAACCCAATCGCTCTCAGCTCGGCGTCTGTCGTCGCGGGCAATAAGTATTGGATCGCAGTTCTCGGCGAGGGTGGAATCTTGGCCTTCCGCGACAGCGACGCCGGTGGGTGCTCGAGCATCACGTCCGACCGAACCGATCTCAGCTCTCTTCCCATGTCGTGGAGTAGCGGGTCCAGCTGGCGCACGTGCTCGCTCTCGGCATACGTGACCGGGGCGGGGCCCACGCCACCTCCGCCGACTAACACCGCACTGCCCTCGATCAGCGGAGGCGCCCAGCAGGGGGACACCCTCACGAGCACGAACGGTTCATGGACGGGTAGTCCCTCGAGCTTCGCCTACCAGTGGCAGGACTGCGACGCATCCGGTCAGGACTGCTCGAACATCTCCGGCGCCACCGCGCCTTCCTACCAGCTCACGAGCGCTGATGTTGGCCAGACCGTCGTCAGCGTCGTCACGGCCACCAACGCGGGTGGCTCGAGTTCGGCCACCGCCGCGCCGACGAACGTCGTAACCGCTCAGAGCGCACAGCAGGCGAGCTCGCTCTGGCCGGCATCGGCGGTGCCCGCGACGATCGCCGTCTCTGATCCAAACCCGGTGGAACTTGGTTTGAAGTTCCAAAGTACCGTGCCGACCACTGTCACGGGCGTACGCTTCTATAAAAGCTCGAGCAATACGGGACCTCATACCGGTTCGCTGTGGTCGAGCACCGGGAAGCTCTTGGCCACGGTCACGTTCACAAACGGGACCGCCACGGGCTGGCAGCAAGCCCTGTTCCCAACCCCGGTGGCCATTTCAGCGAACACGACGTATGTCATCTCCTACCACACAACTGCCGGCTATTACTCGGCGGACACCAACTACTTCGCGACGCACGGCGTGACTTCGGGGTCGTTGGCCGCACTCTCGAACGCCGCCGCTAACGGTAATGGCGTCTATAGCTACGGCGCGTCGAGCTTCCCCAGCCAGACCTACGAAGCGTCGAACTACTGGGTCGATGTCCTCACCAGCACGTCCGCGCCCGGCGACACGACTCCGCCCACAGTCCCCACCGGCCTCACGGCCAAGCTCGACGGAACTAGTCAGGTCCAGCTCAGCTGGAGCGCTAGCAGCGACAACGTCGGTGTCGCCGGCTACGCCATTTACCGCGACGGGACGCAAATCGCCACCACGTCCGCCACCGACTATACGGATCCCACGGTCTCACCTAACAGCACCTACGCCTACAGCGTCAGTGCTTATGACGCCGCTGGGAATGCTAGTGCGCAGACGGCGCCTGCGTCGGTGACTGTACCACCGAGCACGGGCAACACGATCTTTTCCGATAACTTCAGCGGCGCGTCGCTGAGCTCAGCTTGGACGGTTATCTCACGGCACGGTGAATACGCCCAGAACGAAACCGAGTGCAACGTTCCGCAACAGGTCAGCGTGGCGAACAACATGCTGGACATCGCCACGGTTGCTCAGGCGTCAACCTGCGGAGACTTCAATCTCGACGGTAGCGTCAGGCATGCGCCCGCGGTCTGGCGGTATGCGACCGGAGACGTTCAGTGGAAGAGCTTCAACTTCACGTATGGGACGGTCACGTACCGTGCCAAGTTTCCTCCGCGGGACACAGTGACCTGGCCCGCCATATGGCTGCTCGGCAGCAATTGTCAGGCAACGAATCCCGTGACGGCCGATGTCGGCTACAGCGCCTGTCCGCCTCTCGAGACACCGGGATCTGGCTACACGGAGATCGACATGACCGAGTGCGACACCCAGAATTGGTGCCAGCTGGCGTTGGCGCAACCTACCGCCTTTCCCACATGTGGCTACCCGATGGACAACAATTGGCACACGTTTAGCTTCACGTGGACGCCCGGCGCTATCTCGATTTCGGTAGACGGCAAAGCCACTGGCTGTAGCTTCACCCAGGCTGACGGCTACGACATTCCATCGACGCCAATGTTTCTCATCATCCAGACACAAACGGGTGGTGTGGGCGGAAGCCCAAATGACGCGAACCTCCCGGCACACCTCGACGTGTCGAACGTCACCGTCACCCAGCCCTAACGCGCGCCTCATAGCTCAGCGATTCGCCGCTCCAGGAAGCGCCGCTCCGGCTCCGAGCTTGCGAGCTCGGGCGCCGCCGGTGGGCCGCACGAGCGTCTTCGGTCCGCCCGATGCGGCGCAGCAGCTTCGCGCTACTGGTAGTCCTCAAGCTCGAGTTGATCGACGAGTCGTAGAGCTTCATCCAGCCAGGGACACCGTCCTCGTTCCCAGCCTCAAAGCGTGATCAAGCCGCGTCCGATCAGAAGGATGCCGATTACCGCGGCGCCGATCAACGCGACCCGACCGCCGCGGCGGCGCGGCGGCTCAGCCAGTCGGTGAACCGCTCCACCGCGTTCGCGGTCCACTCCGGTCTTATTGCGTACCCGATCAGCGGCAGCTCCAGGAGGATCAGCATGATCAGGTTGAACGCGAGCACTGCGATAACCGTCTCGGCAGTTCCAATCTTCTGCTTGCTGAGCGTATCCATGCCGGCGATGTACGACGCGCCCGGGAAGCTCAGCAGCGCCCCGACAACGAAGGTGTCGCGGGCGGAGCCCTTGCTCAGTTGCCGCTTCCAGCGCGGTGGCGGTTTGTCCTTCGCTTTCTCACGTTTGCGCTCGCTCCAGGCTCGGCGCCGGCGGTCGCGACCCGTCCCGACCACGAACGCAATCACCAGCAGGAGCGCGCCGAGCGTGATATCGATGGCCGGGTTGACGCTGTGCTTCGCCGTGGTAGCCGTGCTCGAGCCCGGCAACGCGAACACCAGCAACAGGCCGCAGGTGACGCTGGTGACCGCGGCGCCGATCAGGTACCCGAGTAGCAGCCGCTTAGGTCCTGACAACGTCAGCATGACGGTGACTGCGGCTAGCAGCGTCGGGTTCAGCGCGGCGGTTAGCGAAAGGGTGCGGCTCTCCTGGAGGGACGTCATGCTGCCTGGGGTAGACCGGGGATGATCCCGCCGGCGTAGCGGGCTTCGTGAACTCGTTTGCGTTCTTGTGTGAGGTGGAAGCGCCAGTAGCTGTCGAAGTCGTTGTTGCTCTTCAGGGCGCGTAGCTTCAGCACGGCCTCGGCGCCTTCGAGTCCCCAGCGCGCCCCGGTGATGTCCATCCGGTCCTTCACCAGGTGGCGACAGGCACCCTCGATCACGCCCGTCGCGATCGGCCACCCGTTCGCGAGCGCGGTCGGGTAGTCGAGGTAGGGTCGCTTGGCCAGCAGGTAGTCGGCGGCGTTGTCGGCGTTCTTGCGCTTGTCGGCGGCGAGCTGGCGGCTGGTGGCCGTGCGGCGGATCGCGGCGGCGACCGTGCTGGCGTTGCCCGTCGAGGACCGCCCGCGCCTTCTCCTGCCACCCAGCGCTCGGCGGCCGGGTCGCCTTCGGTGAAGAAGCACCACGCTGCGATCCCACAGAGATATTCCATTACGTGAACGCAATCGACAAGGATCGTGACCTTCACGTCGCGCTTCTTGGCCTCCTTCTTGACCCTGTCGATCTGGTGGTTGTTGCCATCGACGAGCACGACCCAGCTGCGCTGATGATCGGGGTCGCAGCGGTCGGCCTGGTCGAACATCCGCGCGATCATCTGGGCCGCATCGTCAGTGACACTCGCGCACACCCACTTGTTCTTCGCCTCGGGCCCGGCGCGGGCGACCTCGCGCTCCTCATCGGTGGCCGGCAGGATGTCGGCCGGCGCTCTGACCTTGGGCGCGACCTCGTAGACCGCGGCGACCTCCGCCATCCGCTTGCGATTGCGCTTCTCACCCCGCGACAGGCGCGTGCGGAGCTTGTGCTCGGAGCTGGCGGCCTGCCTCTTGGTCTGCTCCCGCAGCGCCTCGGGGCGCATCACTACCCCCTTGGCGTCGCACGAGAGCACCAGCACATCGTCCTGATCGACGGCCTCGTGCTCGCGCTGCTCATAGAACGCCTCGAAGTCGACCGCGGCCCGGAGCGCCATCTCTTCGACCTGGCGTTTGCCGATCTGCACGCCGATGCTGCGGCGGATCGCGTCGGTGGCATCCTCGAACGATCCCCTCGGGGCCTCCAGCGCGATCAGCCGCCTGACACCGTGCGAGTGCTTCTCCTCGGGCAGATTCAGCGTCGCATCGGCGACATACAGGTTCTCCTCGCCACGCCGCCGGTACGCCAGCCGCCCCACCCTCACCTCGCCGAACACGGTCCCAAGCGGCCGGCTGTGGCCGGGCTCGACCGCCCGGCGCGCGACGCCGGCCGCGTCCACCACCTGATCCAGGCGCGGCTCGCGGAGCGCGCGCAGCTCAAGCTTGTCCTCAATCAGCGATCGCAACAGCTCGCGGCCCTCGCTCTGCAACAGATCCTCCAGCTCTGAGTGCTCAAGCCCGTCGGTCTCCACGCTCTCAAGCGAGCCCACGATCGCATCAAACCGCTCCCGCGAGCGGGCAAAGGCATCCCCGCCGGAGGGCTCGCCGGGCGCGCCCCCCTCGTTGCGCTCAAGATCCGATGCATCATTCCCGCCGGCGGCAGGAGTTCATCCGCCGGCGCGTAACCTTCGCCAGAACGGGTGCCAAGGTCGACGGTCATTGCGGCCACCTTTCGTGGTCGACGTTCATAGCTCAACGCCGACCTTCGGCACCCTCCTCGTCGACTCCTGCCCGCCCCGCTCGGCGCCGCTAACCCCCTCAAAACCGGGGGAAAGCCACGCCCAGCCGCCCAACCCACCGGGATCGACACCAGCCAACGGCTCCCAGTAGCCCCAGCCTCACAACCCAAAACCCCTCAATTTCCAGGGTGTTGCACCATCCTGGCACGACCCTCCACGAGAGCCGCACCCAAAGACAAAGACGGGACCCACGCGCTGTTCTCCTGTTTGCCCGGCAAGAACCCTGCATACGCCCTCGGATGGAGCGACGGCCCTCTCGGGAGCATCACGAGCATTCAACGAGCGGCGGTGATCGTCTGGGTAGCACCGGCTCCGACGCTACGGCATCGGAGCTGCCGGTAATTCACCCGAACCGGACGATGCTCAGCCCGCTGGCGGTTGCAAGAGTAGGTCTTGATCGGCGCACGCCGCGAACCACCTACCCCACATGTGAGGCCGAAGATGAGCAAGCCATTCAAGGGCGTTGTCAACGTTGACATACGTGACTCGGTTCCGGATTGGTCGCCGTTCGAGGCGCCGAAGGCCCCCGAGGGATCCCCGAGTGTGCTGTACATCGTGCTGGACGACGTGGGTTTCTCGGCGCTGGGCAGCTACGGCGGGCCCGTGCCGACGCCGAATATCGATCGGATCGTCGCGGACGGGGTGCGCTATACGCAGATGCACACGACCGCGTTGTGCTCGCCGACGCGCTCGTGCCTGCTGACCGGGCGTAATCACACGCGCAACAGCATGGCGTGCATCACCGAGGCGGCGATCGGCTTCCCGAACGGCAGCGGTGTGATCCCGCCGGAGAACGGTCAGATTCAGGAGATCCTCGGGGCGGCCGGCTGGAACACGTACATGGTCGGTAAGTGGCATCTGTGCCCGGACTCCGAGATGAACCTCGCCTCGTCGCGGCGCAACTGGCCGACCGGTCGCGGCTTTGAGCGCTTCTACGGTTTCCTCGGCGCGGAGACGAACCAGTGGTATCCGGACCTCGTCTACGACAGCCATCTCGTCGATCCCCCGCGATCGCCGGCGGAGGGCTATCACCTGACCGAGGACCTCACCGATAGGGCGCTGGAGTTCATCATGGACGCCAAGGCGGTCGCGCCGGAGAAGCCGTTCTTTCTCTACTACGCACCGGGGGCGTGTCACGCGCCGCATCACGCTCCGAAGGAGTGGATCGGGAAGTTCAAGGGCCAGTTCGATATGGGTTATGAGGCGATCCGCGAGCAGACGCTGGCGCGCCAGAAGGAGCTGGGGATCGTCCCGCCGGATACCGAGCTGGCGCCGATCAACCCCCTCGCCGAACTGAAGGGCCCCGAAGGCGAGCCGTTCCCGCCGCTCGACATGACGAGACCGTGGGATTCGCTCTCCGAGGAGGAGAAGCGGTTGTTCCGGCGGATGGCGGAGGTGTACGCCGGCTTCCTGGCGCATGCCGATGACCAGATCGGGCGGTTACTGGACTATCTGGAGGAGACTGGAGAGCGCGAGAACACGCTCTTGCTGTTGATCTCCGACAACGGCGCCAGCGGCGAGGGTGGACCGAACGGGTCGGTGAACGAGAACAAGGTCTGCAACGGGATCCCTGATTCGATGCAAGAGAACCTCGCGCTGCTGGATGAGCTCGGCGGCACCAAGACCTACAACCATTATCCGACGGGCTGGGCAATGGCGTTCAACACGCCGTTCAAGATGTGGAAGCGCTACGAGTTCAACGGCGGCACCTCGGACCCGTGCATCGTCTCGTGGCCGAAGGGGATCAAGGCGCGTGGCGAGATTCGCGAGCAGTACCACCACGCGATCGATCTGGTGCCGACGATCCTCGATTGCCTCGGCGTTGAGCCGCCCGAGACGATCGGCGGGCATGTGCAGAGCGACTTCGACGGCGTCAGCGTGCGCTACAGCTTCGACCACGACGCGATGCCGAGCGCACGAACGACGCAGTTCTACTCGATGCTGGGCTCACGCGCGATCTGGCACGACGGGTGGAAGGCTGTCACCAACCACGCCTCAGTCAGTGGTTGGGGACACTTCGGCAAGGACACGTGGGAGCTCTACCACACCGATGTCGACCGCTCAGAAGTCCACGACCTCGCCGACCAGGAGCCCGAGCGACTCCGGGAGCTGATCAACCTGTGGTATGCCGAGGCGGGCGCTAACGATGCGTTCCCGCTCGACGACCGCTCGCCGCTTGAGATCTTCGTCACGCCGCGGCCCCTGCTCAGCCCGGCGCGCAACCGCTACGTCTACTACCCCGGCGTGGCGGAGGTCCCAGAGTCCCAGGCGGTCAACATCCGCAACCGCTCCTTCGGGATTGGCGCGCTCGTCGACATTCCGCAGCCTGGTGCCGAGGGCGTCCTGTTCGCGCACGGCTCGCGGTTCGGCGGCCACGCGCTGTATCTCAAGGACAACCGTCTGCACTATGTCTACAACTTCGTCGGCAGCGTCGAGCAGAAGATCGTCGCGACGAAGGACGTGCCGGTCGGCGAGAAGTTGATCCTGGCCGCCAACTTCGAGAAGGACGGCGAGGACCCACCCGGCGTCGCGACCGGGATCCTCTCGATCTACCACGGCGAGGAGAAGGTCGGGGAGGCCCGCATCAAGACGCAGCCCGGCAAATTCTCGATCGGCGGCGAGGGGCTCTGCGTTGGCCGAGACACCAGCGAACCGGTCACCGGCGACTACCCAGCCGCTCATCCCCACGAGTTCACCGGCGGCACGATCAACCGGGTTGCCGTCGACGTCAGCGGCGAGCCGTACATCGACCTCGAGCGCGAGGCCGTCGCCATGATGGCCCGCGAATAACCGTCCTGCCGGATGGAAAACGGGCCCGGGGGCGGGGGCGTAAAGGCGCGCCCCCGCGCCCCCGGTGTTGCTAGCCGCCGATCGAGACGTAGAACGTGGAGTCGACCGGAGCCGCGGCGGTATTCCGCGTTACCACAACGATGTGGTTGTTGTCGTTGAACAGCGGACAGTTGACTCCGCCCCGCCAACCGCCAGGCCGCCGGCGTCAGAGATCAGGCATTCAGTATTTGATATTGTGTATACAATGGGAGCGATGACAAGCCCCGAACTGCTGATGCAGGAGCAACTCACGGGCTCGGTCGTAGTCCCGGCACTTAACGAGGCGGGGACGAGCGTCGCGCAACTTGCCTACGAAGCGCTGCGCAACGCGATCCTGGGGATGGACGCTTATGACCCCGCCGCCGACCTGCGGCTGGACGAGAACCGCCTGGCCGGGAGCCTCGGGGTCAGCCGCACTCCGGTGCGCGAGGCGCTGGCGCGGCTCGAGCACGAGGGTCTGGTGCGAATCGTGCCTCGCCGCGGCGTGTACGTGGCCCGCAAGAGCAAGGCCGAGATCATCGAGATGATCATCGCCTGGGCGGCACTCGAGGGCATGGCAGCGCGCCTCACGTGCGAGCGCGCCGACGACGAGGAGATCAGCAGTCTGCGCACGCTGTTCTCGAATTTTTCGGGCGGCGAGCTGCGCTCTGCACTCGACGAGTACTCGAGCGCGAACCTGCGCTTTCACCAGCGGATCCTCGGACTCGGACATTCGGACCTGATCGCCAGCATGGCCGACACCCTGCTCGTACACGTGCGCGCCATCCGCCGGCAAACGATTGGCGAAGAGGACAGAGTCGAGCGCTCGATCGTCGACCACCTTCAGATCATCGAGGCCCTCGAGGCTCGGGACGCCGAGCTCGCCGAGCGCCTGGTTCGAGACCACGCGCTGGCGCTCGCTCGACACGTCGAGCGGACCCTCCCCGATTGGACCGACCGGCAGTAACAACGCGAACGGAAGGAGCGGCGACGTGAGCGCCACGGAGAGCACGAGACTCGAGGCAGCACCAGCCCCACGAGGGACCGAGCCGCAGACGATCTCCGGTGGTCACCTCGTGGCCAAGGCCCTGCGCGCCGAGGGCATCGACGCAATCTTCACCCTCTGTGGCGGGCACATCATCGACATCTACGACGGCTGCGTCGACGAGGGCATCAGGGTCGTCGACGTCCGCCACGAGCAGGTCGCCGCCCACGCCGCCGACGGATATGCGCGGGTCACCGGCCGGCCGGGCTGTGCCGTCGTGACCGCCGGACCGGGTACAACGGATGCGGTTACCGGCGTCGCGAACGCGCTGCGGGCGGAGAGCCCGATGTTGCTCATCGGTGGCCAGGGCGCGCTCGATCAGTACCGGATGGGCTCGCTCCAGGACCTGCCCCACGTCGACATGATGCGCCCGATCACGAAGTTCGCCTCAAGCGTGCTAAGCACCGAGCGGGTGGCCGACATGATCTCGATGGCGTTCCGGGAATCCCTTGGCGGCGCACCCGGGCCGGCCTACCTCGAGATCGGTCGCGACATCCTCGATGCGCAGATCCCGCGCGAGCGGGCGGTGATCCCCCAACCTGGTCACTACCGCGCATCGACCGTCAGCATTGCCAATCCCACGGACATCGAGCGACTGGCGGAGATCCTTGTCCGAGCGGAACGGCCCTGCTTGCTGCTCGGCTCCCAGGTGTGGACGTGCCGCGCCGCCGACGCCGCGATCGAAATCGCCCGCGCGCTCAACATTCCAGCGTTCACGAACGGTGCCGCTCGCGGCACGCTCGCGCCGGGCGATCCGCACCACTTTCAGCAGACGCGCCGTTACGCGTTCAAGCACGCCGACGTGATCGTGATCGTCGGTACTCCGTTCGACTTCCGGATGGGCTACGGCAAGCGCCTGTCCCCGGCCGCGACGGTCGTGCAGATCGACATGGACTACCGCACGGTCGGCAAGAACCGGGACGTCTCACTCGGACTGGTGGGCGATGTCGGCGCGATTCTCGCGGCGGTCTCCCAGACTGCCTCGCCGACCAACAATGGGGCCGCCAAGCGCGAGCCTTGGCTGAAGGCCCTCCGGGAGGAGGAGCAGCGCCTCGTCGACGAGCGCCTCCCGCGCCTGCTGAAGGACACCGCACCGATTCATCCGTTGCGCCTGGCGCACGAGATCAACCAGTTCCTGACCGAGAACACGCTCTTTATCGGCGACGGCGGCGACGTCGTCACCTTCTCTGGCGGCGTCGTGCAACCAAAGGGGCCAGGCTTGTGGATGGATCCCGGCCCGCTCGGGACGCTCGGTGTCGGTGTGCCGTTCGCGATGGCTGCAAAAACTGCCCGTCCTGAACTCGAAGTCCTGTGCCTGTTCGGGGACGGCGCCTTCAGCCTCACCGGCTGGGACTTCGAGACGATGGTTCGCTTCAACCTCCCGTTTATCGGCGTGGTGGGAAACAACTCGCACATGAACCAGATCCGGTACGGGCAGATCCAGAAGTACGGCGAGGACCGCGGTGAGATCGGTAACAAGCTCGGCGATGTTCATTACGACCAGTTCGCCAAGATGCTTGGCGGCTACGGGGAGGAAGTCCGTGAGCCACAGGAGATCGCGCCAGCGCTGCAGCGGGCGCGCGAGTCGGGAAAGCCCGCTCTGATCAACGTATGGATCGATCAGAACGCCTTCGCGCCGGGCACGATGAACCAGACGATGTACAAGTGAGGAGACGGAATGAAGCAGGCGCTCGAAGGCATTCGCGTCATCGATATGACACATGTGCAGGCCGGCCCCGTGTGCACACAGCTGCTCGCCTGGATGGGCGCAGATGTGATCAAGATCGAACCCCCCGGGAGGGGCGACGTCACCCGCACGCAGCTGCGTGACATCCCCGGCGTCGACAGCCTCTATTTCACGATGCTGAACTGCAACAAGCGCAGCCTGACGCTGAACCTGAAGTCAGAGGAGGGCAAGACGCTGTTCACCGAGCTGATCCGCGTCTCCGACGTTCTGGTGGAGAACTTCGCGCCCGGAGCGCTCGACCGGCTCGGCTTCACCTGGCAGCGGATCCAGGAGATCAGCCCACGGCTGATCTTTGCCTCGCTGAAGGGCTTTGGCCCCGGAGTGCTGGAGCACGCCAAGGCGTACGAGCCGATCGCTCAGGCGACCGGCGGCGCGATGAGCACTACCGGGTTCGAGGACGGGCCCCCGGTGGTGACGGGCGCGCAGATCGGTGACTCGGGCAACGCGGTTCATCTGTTCGGGGCGATCTGCGCGGCGCTCTACCAGCGCACCCACACCGGCCGCGGGCAGCGGGTGCAGATCGCGATGCGCGACGGCATCCTCAACCTGTGCCGGGTCAAGTTGCGCGACCAGCAGCGCCTGCAACACGGTCCGCTGGCGGAGTACCCGAATCGGGAGTTCGACGACTATGTCCCGCGCTCGGGCAACGCCTCCGGCGGCGGTCACCCCGGATCGGCTGTGCGCTGCAAGCCGGGCAGCCCGAACGACTACCTGTACGTGGTGATCCAGCCGCGGGTGTGGGAGGCGCTGGTGCGCAAGATCGGCCGCCCCGACCTACTCGGCAACCCTGCCTACGACACCCCCGAGGCGCGCGTGACCCACCTGGAGGAGATCTTCCGGCTAGTCGAGAGCTGGACGCAGACGAAGACCAAGTGGGAGGCGTTTCGCGAGCTCACCGAGGCAGGCGTGTCATGCGGGCCGATCATGGACATGAAGGAGATCATTGAGGACCCCGACCTGATCGCGGCCGGCCGGATAGTCGAGGTCGAGCACCCGGAGCGGGGAGCGTTCAAGACCGTCGGCTGCCCATTCAGCTTGTCCGACTCGCCCGTCGAGATCAAGCGCTCACCGCTGCTCGGCGAGCACAGCGCCGAGATCCTGCAGGAGCTGCTCGATCTGCGTCAGAGCGAGGTCGAGCGGCTCACGGCGGCGGGTGCGGTGTAACCCACCGCTTCGCGCACGACGATCGGGCGAAAGCCCTCAGCGATCGCGTCCTCAGTGGTGTGACGGACGCAGCCGGCCATGGTCACGCCGGTGATGATCACCGTGTCGACCCCGGTCGCCTTCAGGTAGCTGGAGAGGTATGTCCCGTGAAAAGCGCTGGCGCGCTTCTTGACGATCACCTGGTCACCGGCAAACGGCGCTATGCGCTCGTCGATCGCGACCTCGGGCGAGCCGAGCTTTGGCTGCTCGATCTCGTCGCGCAAGTGGGTCCTCTCTCCCCCGCCGTCGGCCCTCAGAGGTGCGGCCGACGCGCTCGAGGACCCTATCAGCCCGGCATCGCCGCTCTCAGGAGGACCCAAGCCTGCTCTGATAGAACTTCGCGCACAGAGAGGCGTACGGCTCGTACGTGAACATGGGAGATGAGGCCAGATGCTCGATTTCGGGGTGACGTTCCTACCCGACCCCCCCGCCCAGGTATTCGTGGATCGCATCGTACGCGCGGAGGAGCTGGGATTTCGGTACGGCTGGACGTATGACTCGCACATTCTCTGGCAGGAGGGCTACATCCTGCTCACGCTCGCTGCCGCGGCAACGTCCCGCATCAAGCTCGGCCACTGCGTAACCAATCCGGGGATCCGCGAGCCCACCGTCACCGCCAGTGCTTACGCCACGCTGCAGGACATCAGCGGTGGACGGATGGTGATGGGTATCGGTCGCGGAGATTCCTCGCGCCGCGTCGTCGGCCTCGACCCAGTGCCGGTCGCGCAGTTCGAGGCGGCCCTGGAGATGATCAAGGACCTGATGAATGGTCGCGAGGTTAGCTGGAACGACCGGGAGCTACACCTGGCATGGGCGCAGGGTCAGCCGGAGATCCCCATGTACGTCGCCGGATACGGCCCGCGGGCGCTGGGTGTCGCCGGCCGCGTCGGAGACGGCGTCGTGATCCAGCTCGCAGATCCCGAGATCACCCGCTGGATCATCGAGCGGGCCCGGGCGGCAGCCGTCGAGGCGGGTCGAGACGCGGATGCACTCGCGCCGATCGTGTGCGCGCCCGCGATCGTTGACGCCGATCTTCCGCGCTGGCGCGAGGAAACCCGCTGGTTCCCCGCGATGGTGTCAAATCACGTCAAGGACCTGATCGCCCGATACGGCACCGACGGCGAGATTCCCAAGGCGCTGACCGACTTCGCCCAGGCTGTGAAGGGGTACGACTACAGCGATCACAGTCGCGTCGGGGCCGAGCACGGGAAGTACATCAGCGACGAGATCTGCGACCGCTTCTGCCTGCTGGGCGACCTCGACCAGCACTTCTCCCGGCTGCGCGAGCTCGAGGCGCTGGGCGTGAAACAGGTCAATCTGTACCTGATGACCTCAGCGAACGATGACACCGTCAAGCGCTACGGGCAGGAGATCATCCCGCAGTTCGAGCCCTGTCCGGTGCCGTGAGAGCCAGCCTCAGTTGTCGATGATTCCGACTGCGCGGACAGGTGAGCCGTACGCGACTTCAAGCCGCAGCGGGAAGCCGTAGAAGTCGAGGCGGCGGTTTGCCACCTCGGCGAGGTTGTTGAGATTCTCGTAATGCGTGATGCCTTGGCGGGCACAGGCCCGGTGCCTGCGTGCTGCGACTCAGGGGTTGGCTGAGATCCACGACATTGGTGCCGGACAACCGGTCGTGCTCCTGCACGGTGCAACGGGCAGTCCCGAGAGTTACTGGGCACCGCAGATACCGGTGCGCATCTCGCTCGACGTCCGCGGCCCGAACGACGAGGCGGTTCATGGTGTCGTCGCGGAAGCTCGCGAAACTCGATCTCCTCACCGAGGTGCTCGACCCGCTCCTCGCCGATCGGTGCAGGCGGTCCGGCGCTGACCGTCGCCCCCGAGCCTTTGCACTGCGCTGCCGGCCGCTTGAAAGGCGCGCTCGATCGCGGCGGCCAGGGGCACGAGCTGAAGGTCGGAGCAGAGCCCGACGCGCGCACCGTGAAGACCGTCGCCGGCGGCGCCGCTCAGGAGAGCGTCCACCTCATTCCGATGCCCGGGGCCGCCGGCGCTGACGCGCCCATAGCTCGGCTTCAGGCCGACCGTGCCGCAGAAGTTCGACGGAACGCGGATCGAGCCGCCGGTGTCGCTCCCGAGCGCGAGCGGCGCGAGGTGGCTGGCCAGCGCCAGGGCCGAGCCGCCGCTCGAGCCTCCGGACACGCGGTCGAGCGCCCATGGATTGCGGCTCGTCCCCATCAACTCGTTCACCGAGCTGATGCCCCATGCGAACTCGTGAGTCTGCGTCTTGCCGATCAGGATCGCTCCCGCCTCTCGCGCGCGGCGGACCGCGGCGGCGTCCTCCGCCGGCACGTGCCCGGAGAAGATCGGCGAGCCGTACGTCGTGCGTACGCTGTCCCTATCGAACAGATCCTTGACGGCGATCGGCAGCCCCTCGAGGGGTCGGGCGCTCTCGCCACGGCGATATGCGGACTGCGCGACCGCCGCCTCGCGGCCCGATCGAGACACAGTGTCCAGAACGCACCGAGCGTCGGGTTGCGCTCCTCGATGCGCGCGGCGAGCCCGTCGATCACCTCCAGTGGCGACATGGCCCTCGCTCGATATCCCTCGAGCAGCTGACCCGCGGTGAGGCGCATGAGCTCCTCCACAGCGTGATTGTGTCGTGGCCGTCGAAGAAGATTGCCGCATGTGGAGCGATCGCTGCCGCTGTGCGGTGACACTGTCGGTTGATTTCGACGCGGAGACACTGTGGAGTGGCACGTTCGGGTTGACGACGCCGAGCCCGATGTCGCGGGGCGATTACGACGTCCGGGCCGCGCTGCCCCGCATTCATGCGCTGCTGGATCGACACGAGATCCCGGCAACGTTCATGGTTCCCGGCCAGGTGGTGGTTCAGGTCGCACAGCAGTGGCGCGGCAACCAGCTCGCCCAGGGCACGTGGGCTCCGGCGGCCGGCACGGCAGCGTCGTAGTCGTGCTGCCGACCATCCCGGGCTACTTCAGCGGGTTCGTCCCCGCCATCCAGATGGTCACGCGGGTGAACTTTCCGTCGTCACCGACGTGAACGTGACGTGGTCTGTCTGTACCATGAGCGTCGCGTCCTGCGCGAAATGCGACACGACGGCATCGGGATCTTGGGCGTCGACCGCCTTAAAATAGCTGGCGGGCAGCGCGGCGAGCGCTTCGCGAGTGGGGGGCGGGGGTTTCAGCCGTCATGGGTGGAACCTCCTGGTCGCTGATGATTGGGGTTGCTGACCGTGCATCGTGGCCTAGTGTCGGGCGCTGACGTTCATCAGGTCTCCGGCCTCTGACAGCGCGTCCCCCAAGCCGTGGACCATCTCGTCGAGCTGCTCAGCAGTCGAGATCAGGGGCGGGGCGACCTGGACGACAGCGTCGCCGCGGTCGTCGGGGCGGGCGATCATTCCGGCCTTCATCAGCCGCCCCGGCAGGAACCCGCGCAGCAGTCGCTCACGCTCCTGGGCATCGAACCGCCGGTGCTCATCGTCACCGACCAGCTCCACCGCCCAGAAGAAGCCGCAGCCGCGCACGTCGCCGACGATCGGCAGTGAGTACAGCTCGCGCAGCCGATTCTCGAGGTGCCCTTCGAGCTCCCGGACATTCTCAAACACACGATCGCGCTCGAAGATCTCGAGGTTCTTGAGGGAGATCGATGCGCACAAGGGGTGACCCGCGAAGGTGATGCCGTGCAGCAGGCTACGCCTGGGATCGTCGTACAACGGCGCCACCACGCGGTCGCTCGCGAACACCGCTCCCATCGGCGCGTAGGCGGAGGTCAGTCCCTTGGCGGTGGTGATCAGATCGGGCTGCGCACCGACGCGCGTCGAGCCGAACCACTCACCCAGGCGGCCGAAGGCGGTGATCACCTCATCGGCCACCAGCAGAAATCCATAGCGGTCGGCAAGTCGGCGCAGCCCTTGCCAGTACCCGTCCGGCGGAACGAAGCAGCCTCCGGCGTTCTGGACGGGCTCGGCGATGAACATCGCGATCGTATCCGGCCCCTCGTCGAGGATCACCTCTTCGATCTCCTCGAGCAGGGCGGCTGCGAAGGCCGCGTCATCGTCCACGACCTCACGGAAGCGCTCGTCCTCGCCCAGCCGGAACCGGTTGGTGGGCGAGACGTGGCGCGTATGGATCGCCGGCGTCCCGAACGGCGCCTTGTAGCCGTCGACGCCGGTGAGCGCGAGTGCTCCCAGGGTGGCGCCGTGGTAGGCCACACGGCGCGCGATTGCCTTCGTGCGCTGCTCGCCGCCGCTGGCGACGTGATACAGGCGGGCAAGTTTCCACGCCGACTCGACCGACTCCGCGCCACCGCTCGTGAAGAACACGTGCCCGAGCCCGTCGGGCGTCAACTCCGAGAGACGCTCGGCCAATTCCACGGCGCTCGGATGCGCCATGCCCCATGTCGTGGCAAACGGCAGCCTCGCCATCTGAGCCACCGCCGCGGTCGCCAGCTCCTCTCCGTAGGAGTAGCCGAGCTGCGAACAGAAGAGCGCCGAGAGAGCGTCAAAGTACCGGTTCCCGCGGGTGTCGAACACGTATGGCCCCTCACCGCGCTCGAGGACAAGCACAGGCTGGTGGCCGGGTCCGAACGCGCCGTTGCGCGTGAAGTGCATGAGGAGGTGCTCGTGAGCCGCCTCCTCGAGGTCCAGGACGGGGTTCATTGGTCTGCTCGCTTGGTAGTCGTGATCCGGTTCTGCGTTTCCTCACCCATCATGTGGCCGTCGGGAATGCGAGATCGATCTTCGCGTCCGGCGCCTCCGGCCACCGAGAGGTGACGACTTTGCCGCGCGTGTAGAACCGCACCCCTTCGGGTCCGTGCATGTGGATGTCGCCGAACAGCGAGGCCTTCCAGCCGCCGAATGAGTAATAGGCCATCGGCACGGGGATCGGCACGTTGATCCCGACCATGCCGGCACTGACACGCAACTGCAAAGCTCTCGCGGCCCCGCCGTCGCGCGTGAAGATCGCCGCGCCGTTCCCCCAGGGGTTCGCGTTGATGATCCAATCGACTCATCCAGCGTCCCGGCGCGCGTGACCACCAGCACCGGTCCGAAGATCTCTTCCCGATAGACCCGCATCGTGGTAGCGACGTGGTCGAACAGGCACGGACCGATGAAGAAGCCGCTCTCATGGTCGTCCACGACCACCCCGCGGCCGTCCCGGACCAACTCAGCTCCTTCCTCGAGGCCGGCATCGACGAGCCCACGCACGCGATCGGGGGCCGAGGCGCTGATCAACGGCCCGACCTCCGATTCCGGTTGGTCGCCGGGGCCGACCATCAGGCGGTCAAGGCGCCCGCTGAGCTTCTCGACCAACGCGTCGCCGGCGTCGCCGACGGCGACGACGGCGGACACCGCCATGCATCGTTGACCGCTGGAGCCATACGCTCCCGCGACGATCTGGTCAGCGGCGTAGTCGAGGTCGGCGTCCGGAAGCACGACCGCATGGTTCTTGGCGCCGCCGAGCGCCTGCGCGCGTTTGCCGTGGCTCGTTGCCGTCTCGTGGACATGCCTGGCCACCGGCGTGGACCCAACGAACGACACCGCATTGACGCGGGGATGGGTCAGCAGCGCGTCGACGGCCTCGCGGTCGCCGTGCACTACGTTGAACACGCCGCCCGGACAGCCCGCCTCGGCCAGCAGGTCGGCCAGCATCATCGACGCCGACGGATCCTGCTCGGAGGGCTTGAGGACGAACGTGTTGCCGGTCGCCAGCGCCAGCGGGAACATCCACCCCGGAACCATCGACGGGAAATTGAACGGCGTGATGCCGGCGACGACGCCGAGCGGCTGGCGCAGCGTGTAGCTGTCGACTCCACGCGAGACCTGCCAAGAATGCTCGCCTTTGAGCAACTCAGCCAGACCGCACGCGAACTCGACCAGCTCCAGCTCGCGCTGTACCTCTCCGAGCGCGTCGCTGGAGACCTTTCCGTGCTCGACCGTTACGATCCTGGCCATCTCCTCACGCCGCGCGTGCAGGAGTTCGCGAAAGGCGAACATGATCCGGGTACGTTCCGAGAGCGAGGCCGTTTCCCACTCCGGGGCGGCGTCCACGGCCGCCTGGACGGCCGCGTCGACCTCCTCGCGATCGGCAAACGGCACCCGGGTCACCACCTCGCCGGTGGCGGAGTTGGTCACCTCGCCATACCGGCCTGAGCGCGAGCCCTCCTCGCGCCCCTCGATCCAGTGGTTGAGAAGCGTCTCGGTCGTTGCCATCTACTCACGTACTCCCATCGGTTGTGGTGCGGACTGCCAGATGGTCGAAATGCCATTGTTATACGCCACGGACGCTTCGTCCACAGCAATCTCACTCAGCGCCGTGAGCCCGGGATCGTTCACGGCGTGCGGTGAGACGACGATGCACATCGCGACTTCAAGCTCCGACAGCGTTCGCCCGGCGCGACGCGCTCCCGTCGCTGTGAGCTAGCCGCTGTCTGCTCTGAGAGACGTATGTCGTGGGCAGGCAGACATTCAGCAGGATCCCGCAGCCGCGTCAGGGGCGCGCTCATTGCCTGACCGGTGGGGGCTACTCAGTGGGCCGCGTCGGAGCGGACCGAGATCCACGTGCGTTCGGGCTCGATGTCGAAGAACTCGCGCCGCAACGCCTCGCCGTCCTCCCATTGGCGCTTCGGTAGCAACCGGCGCAGCAGCGAGAACCGCTGCTCGCGACCGTCGAACGGAAACGGGATCATGCGGATCGCCCCGGCGCCATCGGGCTCGAAGCGGTAGTCCGAGAACTCGCTGGCTGGTGGCGCCAGTGCGTCGTTGATGCAGAACAGCAGCGAATCCGGTCATAGACCTGGAGCAGCTAGTAATGGTGTCTGCGCTGCTCGGCGCTGACCCCGGCCTGCTCGCTGCGCGCCTCAAAGCCGCTCTCCTGCTCGCTGACCACCGCAATCCCGGCGCGGTAGAACGCCAGGTGCGCGAGCACGCCGACATCGAGAAAATTCAGCGGCTTGCCGGTCTGCTCGTCGCACATCGGCGCCTGCTCCCAAACCGCCCAGCCGTCGTCATGGCGCTCGGCGGCCGTAACCAAAGACGCTGAGCGGCTCGTCTTCTGAGCCCACTGGCGGGCGATGTCCCTGGACAGCTCCGCGTGGTCGGTCTGGAGCACTATCTGCCAACGATCCCCGAGATCGCGCACGATCATCGAGCCCTCCAATCCTCGGTGTCGGGGGCAGGCTACGTGGTTGCTCGCGGCGTGACGGCGATTCGCGCCACTTCGCGCCGGCGCGAGCTATGGTTCTCGACGTTCTACGACCAGTTGAGAGGAGAGGTCGTGAGTGTGCTCATCAAAGACGGTCATATCGTCACCGCAGTCGACGACTATGTGGCCGATGTCCTGATCGATGGGGAGACGGTTTCCGCCATCGGCGCATCGCTGGACGTTGGCGCCGACCGCGTGATCGACGCCGGCGGCAAGTACGTGATCCCCGGAGCAATCGATCCCCACACGCACATGGAGATGCCCTTCGGTGGCACGGTGACCTGCGATGACTTCACCTCGGGCACCGTGTCAGCGGCGTTCGGAGGGACAACCTCCCTGATTGACTTCTGCCTGCAGGCCCCTGGCCAGACGATCCCCGAGGCGCTCGCGATATGGCACGAGAAGATTGAGCGCTGCCCACCGGTGATCGACGTTGGGTTTCACATGGCGATCACCGATCTGCACGACGGCGGCCGACTCGAGGACGTCGCCCGCGTGCCCGACGAGGGAGTGACCAGCTACAAGCTGTTCATGGCCTACAAGGGCGCGATCATGGTCGACGACGAGACGCTCTTCAAGACGATGCAGGTGGCGGCGAAGACTGGCGCGCTCGTCATGGTGCACGCCGAGAACGGCGATGTGATCGACGTGCTCGTCAAGCAGGCCCTCGCCGAGGGCAAAACCGAGCCGCGCTGGCATGCCGCGACGCGGCCGCCGCTAACCGAAGGCGAAGCGACGAGCCGGGCGATCAAGCTAGCGCACCTGGCGGGCTGCCCGCTCTACGTCGTCCACGTCTCCTGCCGCGAGGCGATCGAGCCGGTAGCAGCGGCCCGCGCAGCGGGCTGGCGCACCTGGGGTGAGACCTGCACGCAGTACCTGTTCATCAACGAGCATCACCTTGAGGAGCCCAACTTCGGCGGCGGAAAGTACGTGTTCACGCCGCCGCCCCGGCCACCGCACAACCACGAGCATCTTTGGCAGGCCCTGCGAACAGGTGTGCTGTCCGCGGTCTCCAGCGATCACTGCCCGTTCCGGTGGAAGGATCAGAAGGCGCTCGGCCGCGATGACTTCTCGAAGATCCCCAACGGAGGCCCGGGAATCGAGAACCGGCTGCACATGCTGCACCATTTCGGGGTGCGTGAGGGACGGCTGACCATGAACCAGCTGGTCGATCTCTGCTGCACCCAGCCGGCTCGACTGTTCGGGATGTTCCCGCGCAAAGGAACGATCGCCGTCGGCAGCGACGCCGATATCGTCGTCTGGGACAGCGACAAGCCCCTCACCCTGTCCGCGGGATCTCATCACAGCAACGTCGACTACAACCTGTTCGAGGGGACCGAGGTGATCGGCGCGCCGGAGCTCGTGCTCGTGCGCGGAGCGGTGGTGGTCGAGAACGACGAGCTGGTGGCGAGCCCGGGAACGGGTCGGTTCCTCGCCCGCGAGCGCTTCGGTCAGAGCCTGCGGGCAACTCCGAAGGCGGGGCTCGCGAAGACGTGAGCTCGGGCGTGGAAGTGGGCACCCGCCGTTCGTGGGCCGGCGGCCGGTGTTACGACGGGCTGCAAATCTAGTGCTTTGTTGAGTCCGTGGACGGCATGTTGACGACCATGGGCGAGATCAGCTATACAAACGCATACAAAGCATTTGGAGCTAGGACTCAGCGACGGAAGTCTCCGGTCGACACGACATCGGAGACTGCCTGCCAGCGGTTCCCGGCGTCTTCAACGTCGATTCGATTGGCTACGACAAGAAGGTCATCCCGGACGTCGAATCCTGGGCGGAGCTTTTCGACCCGGCCTAAGGGTAAGGTGGTCCTGACCAACGATCCGCAGATCGGGCCGATGGACGCGGCAATGGCCGCAGAGGCCTCCGGCAAGCTGACGTTTGTCAACGAGGGCGCGATGACCAAGACGGAGATCGACAACCTGACCAAGCTGTTGACCGACATGAAGAAGGCTGGCTTCTTCCGTGCGTTCTGGTCGACGTTCACCGAATCGGTCAACCTGATGGCGGGTGGCGAGGTCGTGATCGAGAGCATGTGGTCGCCGGCGCAGACGATTCTGCTCGAGAGCGGCAAGCAGGTCGGCTTTGCCGCGCCGAAGGAGGGCTTCCGCGGCTGGTGCGGCTGCAAGATGATCTACAAGCACGTCAACGGCGCCACGCTCGACGCCGCCCACAGGTACCTCAACTGGTGGCTGTCCGGGTTCCCGGGGGCGAACATGGCGCGTCAGGCCCACTACAGCCCGCCGCCGGACACGGCGCACAAGTTCCTCAGCAAGGCCGTATGGGACTAGTGGTATGGAGGCAAGCCGGCGGCGACGAACCTCGTCGGACCGGATGGTAAGGCGGCGATTCCGAAGGGGGCGGTCCGAGAGGGCGGCTCGTTCACAAAGCGAATCTGCAAGTACAACGCGCGGAACACCACGCAACCGCAGAACGACTATATGGCTACCCAGTGGAATAATTTCGTCTCTGCCTAGTCCGGATGGGATGGCAACCAGCGCAGTGGCAACGGGAGACAGAGTGAGCAGCCCCCAGCCCGAGGTGCAGCAGGAGACACAGGCCAGCAGTACCTCGGCCAGCGGGGGGTTGGAGCTTCGGGATGTCGGCAAGCACTTCGGCGACGTGGTCGCGGTGGAGGGCGTCAACCTCCAAATAGACAGTGGTGCGTCCGTCGTGTTGCTGGGACCGTCGGGATGCGGCAAGACACCGATCCTGCGGATGATCGGTGGCCATGAGCACCCGACGTCAGGTGACATCCTGCTCGATGGTCGGTCGCTGGTCGGGATCCCTCCGGCCAAGCGACCGACGACGACCGTGTTCCAGCACTTCGCGCTGTTCCCGCACAAGAGCGTGATGGGCAACGTGGAGTTCGGGTTGCGGATGCAACGCATAAGCAAGGAGGAGCGCCAGAAGCGCTCGATGGACATGGTCGAGCTCGTGGGGCTGTCTGAGATGCGGTTTCGGCGTCCCGCCGAGTTGTCAGGCGGCCAGCAGGAGCGGGTCGCGCTCGCCCGGGTCCTCGTTACGAAGCCGAAGTTGCTGTTGCTCGATGAGCCGTTCGGAGAGCTGGACCGGCTCCTGCAATTGCGCATGCGCGTCGAGTTGCGCGAGCTCCAGCGGGAGCTCGGGATCGCGTTCGTGCACGTCACCCACAATCAGGACGAGACGCTGTCGATGGCCGACCGGATCGTCGTCATGGAGGGCGGCCACATCCAGCAGGTCGGCTCCCCCGCAGAGATCAGCCAGCGCCCCGCCAACGTTTTCGTCGCCGCCTTCATGGGCGACAACAACATCCTGCGTGGATCGGTGACGGAGGTCTCCAGCGACCACGTGCTCGTCGGCGCCAGCATTGGACATCTCTCGATGCCCTCCCGGGGCGCTCCTTGAAGTCGGGTGACCAGGTGACCGCGCTGTGGGCATTGCCCGGCACGCTGTGGCTGTTGATATTCCTGGTAGCGCCCGTTGTGGTCGTGCTCGTAGTGTCGTTCTTCACTGGGACGATCACCGGCTTCAGCAAGGCGTGGACGACGGACGACTACACGACGATCTTCTCGAGTACCTCCACCTACCTGGACACGTTCGGCAAGGTCGCGCGGAACTCAGCAATCGTCGGGGCGTCGGCACTACAGACCTTCACGCGCGTCACCTTGCCGATCATCTGGGGTGGTGTGTTCGGTGCCGCGCTGTTCGGCTTCACCCTGTCATGGAACGAGTTCGAGCGAACGCTGCTCGTATCACCGACGAACACACTGCCGCTGGAGATCTACGGCGAGCTAACCAGCGCAACGCTCCAACCGAACCTATACGCGCTCGGGATCATCACGACCTTCGGCACGATCCTGCTCGTGTTCCTGATGCTCGTAATCGTGGCTGTAGTTGTGCGGCGGACAACCAGAGCACAGGTCGCCGCGCTGCAAGCGGGGACGGACGTCGGGACAGCTCCCCCCATCCCAGCACTGGAAGGGGTCTGACCGGATGCCCAATCCCCGCAGCAAATCAACAGCAACCAAGGAGAACGCGCTGACGCCGGCCGAGCGCGATGCGCTGCTGGCGATACGACAGGATGCCCGGCTTGGTACCAACCGGGGCGACGGCTGGTGGCACATCACTCCAATCTGGTACCTCTGGGAGGATGGGTGTTTCCGCCACACGCTGGGCGCCGGACGGCGGCACCTGCGCAACCTGGGCAACGATGACCACGCCACCGTCTGCGTTGACGAGGATCCGCGCCTGGCGGAGGGCCTCCAGGCGGGCGCCCGCGCGGTTGTCTGCTTTGGCACCGCGGAGCTCTCGACAGACGAACACCTGATTCGCGACGTCACCGAGCGGATGCCTGTCCGCTACCTGGGGCCCGACGCGACGGCCTACCCCGACCCGATCATGGCCGAGGGCCGCACGATCGTCACGATCACGCCGCGGGACTGGCTCACCTGGGACTACAACAAGGACTGATGGCTGCCGACGCCTCCCGGATGCTCGCCGACCTGCGGGCCCTGGCCGACCTCACGGGCACCGAACGCGGTGCCCAGCGGGTGGCTTGGACCGACACCTGGGCGAAGGCGCGCGAGTGGGAATCTGGTCTGCTCGCGGAGCTGCCGGTAACGGTGGAGGTCGACGAAGCCGGCAACCAGTGGGCAACGCTCGAAGGCGACTCGCCCGAGACGCTGATCATCGGCAGCCACATCGACTCCGTACCCGACGGTGGCTGGCTCGACGGCTGCCTGGGCGTGCTCTCCGCGCTTGAGGTGCTGCGGGTGATCGCGGTCGCCGGCAAGCCGCCGCTGACTGTCAAGCTCGTCGATTGGGCGGACGAGGAGGGCGCCCGTTTCGGGCTCAGCCTGATCGGGTCGACCGCCGCGGCGGGGACACTCGACCCCGAATTTGTCGGCGGCCTCACAGATGTGGACGGCGTCAGCGCCGGCGAAGCGCTCGCCGCCCACGGCATCGATGTCGCGTCCATGTCAGGCGCGCGCTCGCGGCTCGCGGACGCGATCGGCTACATCGAGCTGCACATAGAGCAGGGGCCGGTCCTCGAGGCGCGCGACCTGCCGCTGGGGGTGGTCACGGGCACCTATGGCACCGAAAGATGGGCGGTGCGGTTCGTTGGCCAGGCCGCCCATTCGGGGTCGACGCCGATGGACCAGCGGCGCGACGCGCTCGCCGCCGCTGCGCGATTGTTGCTCGAGGTGCGTGAGCTGGCCCGAACTCGCGGCGGAGTGGCGACGGTTGGCCGGATCGGCGCCGAGCCCGGGATTGCGACCGCCGTCGCCGGCGTGGCGACCGCGGTCGTAGATCAGCGGCATGTCGAAGCCGACGTGCTGCGTGATGTTCGCGAGCGCGCCGAGCAGGCGAGTCGATCCATCGCCGCGGACGAGGGCGTCGAGGTCAGCTGGTCGCCGCTTTTCCGGATCGCGCCGATTCCGTTCGATCCGAGCCTGATCGAGGCCGCCACGGCGATCACCGCCGAGCTTCAGGGCACCGAGATGCGCCTCCCCAGCGGCCCACTTCATGACGCGGCGCGCGTCGCCGAGGCCGGCGTGCCCACCGTGATGTTGTTCGTGCGCAGTAAGCGTGGGCTCTCGCATACTCGCGAGGAGGACACCGACGAGGCAGACCTCGCGCTGGCGCTCAGCGCCCTCGAACGTCTCGTGATGGACACGCTCCAGCGGAGCTAGCGTCGGTGAGCGATCCCGGGACGCGCCCCCAGGACCGGTTGCGGATCCGGGAAGGCGCCGCCCGCCCGAGGAGCGGGTGATCGAGCCCCACTCCGTGGCGCTGTGGACGGTGCTCTCGCTGCCGCTTGTCGGCTACTTCGTGTGGTATTACCGAGCGCAGCGCGACTGCGCGCGGTTGCTCGATGACAGCTCCGACCCGTGGTTCTGGATGGCAATGCTGTTCCCGGGCATGCTGCTCGTGTTGCCCTACGCCGTCGCCCAGGCGAGGATCGTGGCCCGCGTCGAGGTGGCCTCGCGCGTGACCTTTGGCACCCCGGTGTACCTGGCGCTGTGCGCCGGCAGCTTTCTGATCCCCGCGCTGCTGCCACTGACGTTGCAGGGCGACTCAACCAAGCGGCGCGGATGCACCCAGCCGACGTCCGCCGCCTGCCGCCCGCTTGAACCCCAACACCGCGATCAGGCAGTGACGATCAGGCGGCCGTCCAGGAGCTCGGCGGGTGAGCCAGGTGCGACGAGGGCTTCGAAGGCCCGGCCAATCTCGGCGATTGATGCCTGCGCCGCGAGCAACAGCCGCAGCAGCACGCGAGCGTGCGCGCCGGTCATCGCCCCGGCGGCGATCAGACCGCGGTTGATCAGGTCGATCTCGGATCCGACGAACGAGTAGGTCCGCGTCAGCAGCTCGCCGGCGCCGGTACGGGACGCCAGCACCACCGGCATCGATTTGGCGAGTTGCTCGAGCTGGTCGACGCAACCGGCCGTGGTGTGACCGCCGCCCGTGCCCTCGACGACGAGCCCTTGGTAGCCCGCCGGCGCGACCGCGGCGTGCTGGTTCAGGCGCCCGATCAGGCGCTCCAGCATCAGCAGTACCTGGGGCCGGCCGCTGACGTCGGGATGGATAGTGAACGCGAACACCGCGTAGTCCATGTTTGCGTATACCCAGTCGAACTGGTCGCGCCACATCTCCTCGATGTGCCGGGGGTTCACGAACCCGTGACTGTTCGGTGACCCCTTGATGAACATCATCGGTGGCAGGTCGTCCACGTACCAGTTGGCGCCAATCTCGACGAGGTCGATCTCCTCGCCCCGCACGACCGGCTTCATCCATTCGCCGGCTTCCTTGGTGTAGTCAATCTTCGTCCACTGATCGCCGACACGCGCATAAAACGGTGTGAAATCGTTGTAGCCCTGGCTGTGGTCGTAGGTGAAGCCATATTTGAGCAACAGTTCGGCGGTAACGTTTGACATCTCCCACCTAGGGACTACTAGCTCTTCGCGTACGACTGTATACGCTCGGCCTGCGCCATGCGACGACGGTACAGTTCGTCGATGGCGTTGTACGAATACCGGTGCGCCCAGGGTCACAGCATGGAGGTCTTCCACCGGATGGATGACAACCCGGCGGTGCGGCGTGAGGTCTGCGGTGCGCCGCGGGCACCCGAAGCCTGCCGTCAGCATCGCTACCGAGCGCGAGCGCGCAGACTCTTGCCGCCAGACCCGCGGCCGCCCCCCGCAGGCTCCGCCGCTGACCAGATCGGGTCGCAGCGGATTCGCGGCGAACCCCCAGTGCGCATTCTCCCCGGTGACGCCCTAGCCGAACTCGTCTACGTCTGCCTTGCCGATCACGATCGCGCCGGCTTGCTCGAGCCGCTCGACGGCGGCCGCCGAACGCTCCGGAATCCGGTCCCGGTAGATCGAGGAGCCAAGGGTCGTCGTCAGCCCGGCCGTGTCAAGCGTGTCGCTGACCAACATCGGCACTCCCGCGAGCGGCCCACGCACTCCGTGGCGAGCGCGCTTGATCGCAGCTGCATATCCACGCGCGAGCACGGCGAATAGGTCATAGCGGGCCTCGATCTCCTCCATGCAGGCTCTGATCAGCGCTGCCGGATCGAGCTCGCCGGCGTTCACCGCTGCCGCGATTTTCGGTTGCCGATAGAGCAAGCGCCTGCGGAGGGGCGACCGGGGCCGGCCGGATCACGTTTGACTCCGATGCCCGCAGCGAAGATGATCTGGCGGTGCCCCACGCCGGCATAGCCTTTGAGGCGGAGATGACCCGCGAGCAGGGTGATCGGCTCGCTGCGCTGATGGCCGAGGGTCGTCCGACGCGACCCGAGGGAGTGCTCTGCGCATCGCTCGAATACAGTGACGGCCGGGCACGGCTCGTGGCAATCTGGCGGGATCGCGAGACATTGTCTCGCTACCTCGCGCAGGCGCCGGCGCCGCGGGGCACGGAACTGATGCGGAAGGTCGGCGTGGAGCCGGCCGTGACCACGTTCGAGATCCTGGAGCTCGGTTGACGGCGGAAGTGGCCGTCACACCTCGCTAGCTTCACCGGCGGCGAGGTGCTCGGCCAGGATGTCGCCGCCCCGGCGCAGATGGAGGCGCCAGTGCTCCTCCGCGGCAGCGCCGTCGCGCGCGCGCAGCATCTCGATCAGCTCGCGGTGGTCGAGGTCCGAGCGCCGCTTACGCTCTTCGTCGAAGTAGACGTACGCCTTGTAGAGCAGCGGCAACTGGAAAACCTGAACGAAGCAGCGATCAAGCGGCGCGTTGCGCGCGGAGCGCACGACCAGTGCGTGGAACCTCTGGTTGTCACGGGAAAGGGTCCGGATGACCTCGGGGTGGGCGGTGTCGAAGCGCTGCTGCTCCATTTCGTCTTGGACCTGGGCCAGCGCGGTCAGCTCCCCGTCGGTGATGCGATCTGCGGCTAAGCGCGCAGCGAAGCCCTCGAGGTGGGCGCGCAGGTTGTAGATGTCGCGGACCTCGTCGCTCGAGTAGCGGCGAACGGCCATCCCCCGGCCGATACGCGCGACGAGGTTCTCCCGCTCGAGCTTCAGCAGGGCTTCTCGGACCGGAGTCCGGCTGACGCTCAGCATCTCGGCCAGCTGCTGCTCGACGATCCGTTCGCCCGGTCGCAGCGCTCCCTCCAGGATCGAGCGGCGAATCGCCGCGTAGGTCTCCTCACCGGGGGTCGGCGCCGAGAATGGCGTCTGCAGGTCAGCGATGCTGACGTCACCCCCCGTATGCAGCCGCATACACCAACAGTACAGCAGCGACGGCTCCGAGACGATTGTGAACGCGCCTCACGCTACCGTCGCCAGACCCCGGAGGATGCTCACGCACGGCGGCGACGGCCGAGACCTCCGCTCGATGCTGCCCGGACAAGAAGATGCCGAGATCTACTTCGTGACTCGACACGCTGACCGCTTGCTCTCTTGATCGGCGCTACGCGGCCGGCCAGCGCACGTTTGACAGACTGGCGAGCGCCACCGACAGAGCGTGGGTGCCCTTCTGCCCGAAGCCCTGGCTCCGGGCGGCAACGTACAGTTGCTCCGCAAGCGCGGTGCCGGGGAGCGCCAGATTCATCCGACGGGCCTCGGACAAGGCGATACCAAGATCCTTGATGAAGTGATCGATCTTGAACCCGGGCTCGAGGTCACCGCAGAGCAGTCGCGGACCGTAGTTGGAAAGAGACCACGAACCGGCCGCGCCGTCCTTGATCGTCTCGAGCGCCTGCTCGACGTCGAGCCCGGCGCGGTGCGCGTACAGGAGCGCTTCGCACAGGCCGATCATTCCCGACGCGATCGCGATCTGGTTCATCATCTTCGTGTGCTGGCCCGACCCAGCGTCCCCCTGCCACGTTACCGTCCTGCCGAGCACGGACAGCAGCGGTGCTACCTGCTCGAACGCTTCCTGCTTCCCCCCGACCATGATCACGAGTGTCGCGTTGCGCGCCCCCACGTCTCCGCCGGAGACCGGTGCGTCGAGCGCATCGAGACTCTTCGCCGCCGCCGCATCGCGGAGCTCGACCGCCAGTGACGGCTGGCTCGTCGTCATGTCGACCAGCACAGCGCCAGGCCTCATCGTCTGTAGGGTGCCGGCTTCGCCGAGCACCGTTTCGCGGACATCGTCGGGGTAGCCGAGCATCAGGAAGACGACGTCGGCGTCACCCGCCAGCTCCTGGGGAGAGTCTCGCCAGCGAGCGCCCTTCTCGAGGAGACCGGCGGCGCGCTCGCGCGTGCGGTTGAAGACGTCCACTTGATATCCGTCGTCGAGCAGATGCGCGGCCATTGGGGCTCCCATCACCCCAGTGCCGATCCAGCCGATCCGCTGGGGGCGCTGAATCGCGTCTGTCGTGCTCATGATCGCGATCATATTGACGGCGCCCGCCCCGGGCCGGTAAGCCCCTTGATCGAGCCCCGACGAACTGAGAGGCTCGTGTCGATGGAGGTGAAAGCTGCCAACCAACGAGCGTTCACGGAAGTCCTCGCTTGCCGGCCCAGCCTCGTCGCGGTCAGGCCGGGCGCACGCGCGAGAACTCCGTGCTAGCTGCTAACCACACGCTGACCTTAACTGCTAGTGGACAGCGAGCTGTGCGTAGAGCACCTGCTCGCGCCAATCCGCAGTAGTTGCGTGCAGCTCTCCGTCCGGGCCGAAGAGGTATCCGCCGCCGGGAAAGTCCTCGTCGCCGCTGCGGCCCGCCTGCGTCGCCACGCCAATCCAGAGGCCGAACTCGCTGGCGTACCGGCCGAGTTGCCTGGCGCATTCCCCACGCCACCAGTCATAACCCGAGCGCCAGTTCCTGGTCCGTTGCTCACCGTAGACCCCGGGCGCTGCACACTCCAGCACGACCCGCGCGCCGGTTCGAGCGTACCGCTCGAACAATGACCGGTGGCCGACGTCGGCGCACACCGCCACGCCGAAGGGAACCCCTGCGTGGTCAAACAGAGGCGTGTCGGAGCCGAGGGCGAAGAACTCCCGCTCCTCCTCCGCGATATTCACCTTGCGGTAGGACCCGGCGAGTGAGCCGTCTTGAATGACCAACTGGGTGATGAACGGCTTACCGGCCGGGTTTCGCTCCTGGACGCCGACTAGCGCGGTGATCCCGGTGCGCGCGGTGGCGCGCGTGATGTCGGTAACCGCCGGATGCGAGCAGCTGATCACCGCCTGCGGGTAAAGCTCCGGGTTTCCGTACCCGCTGAGGCTCATCTCCGGAAAGGCGATTACGTCGACACCGGCACGCTCGGCCTGTTCGATTGACGCTTGGTGCACGCGCGGTTTTCCTCAAACGCGCCTTTGTGGCAGCGCATCTGAACCAGCGCGAGCTTCATTGCGTGACTGTAGGCGGCACGTTGGTTCGCGTGGCTACTCGGAAACCGCGAATTGCCACAGTGAGCGCTGCTCGGCGAGCGTCAGCATCCGCCAGCGCTCGTCCTCCGGCAGCCAAACGTAGACGATGACGTCCACGACGCTCCGGACCCCCTTGAGGGCATCGACGGTCTCCCGGGTGCTCGCGCCGTCGACGAGTGCCTGGTTTGTCATCACGTCCACGACCTGGAACCTGCGCGGCGGTCGCGCCGCGGGCGCCTCCTCCGGGCGTGCCCGCGGCTTGCCCGGCACGAACACCGGCTCAGCCGAAGCGGACCGTTTCGTCTGGACGCTCTCGAGCGGCACCATGTTGGCGCCGGTGCCCTTCGTTCCGGTATCTAGGACCCAGACTTTTCCCATACCTCCAGGATAGAACCGAAGGCGACGCCGCCCTGCTCTCCGCACGCGCCCGGGAGAGCCCGCGCGAGGAGGCCGTTACCCGAACGTTGGCCGCTGACCTCCGGGGGCCGGAGGTAGATAGCCAACGTTCGGGCGCGGCGATCTCCGCCTTCATTCGGAAGCCGACGCTCAACCAGCGGGGCGTACTGTCCCGCGGCGAATTGGGGGTTTCTTCGGATGACACGCCCCACCGCGTGGCGTAGCGTCGTCGCCAACAGGCGGAGGCTGCGGAGCACGACCCGGCAAATCCACGAGGTCCGGCGCCAGCCTTCGCGAAGCTACCCGACGGGACCGTAGTCCTGAGGGAGGTGAAGCTAATGGCGGAGACGAAGACCAAAGCCCGCCCAGCGGCAAAGAAACCAGCAGCTACTCGCAAACGTCCCGCGGCCCGCAAGCCGTCCGAGGCGACGCGCGCGATCGAGCGGAGCACGGAGCTGTCCGAGGACATGCTCAAGTCGCTCGAGGACGGCGCGCGGAGTGCGATCGAGGCGGTGCGCAAGTTCGTCGACATCGTCGATCGGACGCTGCCGCCACACGGCGATGACCCGTCCAGGAGCAAGGAAATCACGGACTCCGCCCTGGAGATGGCGCAGCACCTGGTCCACACGCAGTACGAGTTCCTGCTCAAGGTTGTGGACAGCGCAGGCAAGACGGTGACGGGGTCGGACAGCCGGAAATAGCGCGAGCACACCAAAAGGAGCGGCCGGCCTCGGATCAGCCGCTCCCGGGGAGTCCCGTAGACCCGATCTTCGTTTGATCGCGCGTAGTTTCATGGTTCGGCGGGTCCGGCGGTTCGGTCGTTGCCGCCTTGGCGCCGTCGCGCCCTGAGCTGGGCTTCGGCTGCAGCGTGCTCCGCAGCTCCGCGACACCGCGTTCGATGCCAGCGCACAGCACTCCGATGTCGGGAGCCGTGTCGAAGTCACCGGTGACGCCGAAATTGATCCCGCCGTCGTAGGAGAAGATTGCCACCCCCACCCGGACATGACCTCCGAGCGGCACGAACGGAAACGCCTCGAGCATCCGCCGTCCCGAGAGGTACAGCGGCTTCTGCGGACCGGGGACGTTGGTTGTGACCGTGTTGACGCTGCTCTGCGGCAGCCGGGTGCCGACTCGCCCGGCGAGCGCCAGCAGCATCGCAGGTGCGAACCCGCTGAGTGCGGTCAGGCGCTCGGCAGCCACCGCCTGACCCGACCGCTTCAGCTCGTGCATCTGTTCGTGCAGGGAGCGCAGCCGTTCAACCGGGTCCTCGAGCTCGATCGGGAGCTCGGCGAACATCGCCGAGACCTTGTTGTCGTAGGTCCCGTGGTCCTCCTCGGTACGCACGGAGACCGGTACGAGCGATCGGATCACTTGGCCGTCGACGGGCTCGCCGCGAGATAGCAGCAGCTCGCGGAAGCCACTTGTAATCGCCGCCAGAACTACGTCGTTGATCGTGTAACCGTGGGCCTCGCGGATCTGCTTGATGTCCGACAGCCGCGCGCTCGCCCAGTTCCAGCGACGATGCGGGCCGATCGGGCCGTTGAGCGAGATCGCGGGATTCGGGTTGAGCAGCGATCTCAGGTTCACGACACCGCGCGTGGTGTCGACAGCCTTCTTGGCGACGCGTCGCGGACCCCGCGCGGCCGCCAACACCGTACGCAGGCCTTCGTACGGGCTCGCCGCACGCAACGCAAGCGAATGCGCGATCAGCGCGCCCGAACTAGGTTCGGCCTCGGCCTGCCAGTTCTCCGCATCCGTCGGCTCCGGCTCGCGCTCGTCGCTCAGGATCACGCTCAACAGATCCGTTGCCGAGACGCCGTCGACCATACAGTGGTGCGTCTTTGAGATCAGCGCCCAGCGACCATCGTCGAGACCCTCGGCAACCCAAATCTCCCAAAGCGGCTTTGCACGATCAAGCTGCTGGGACATCACGCGGCCGACCAGATTGCGCAGTTCTTCGTCGCCCCCCGGGTCCGGGAGAGCCGTGCGCCGCACGTGATAGTCGAGGTTGAAGTGTGGATCGTCGACCCACGTGGGACGACCGAGCGCGAGCGGCACGAACCACACCTTCTGCCGATACCTCGGTACCAGCGGCAGCCGCGCAGCGACCGCTGAGCGCACCTCACCAGGGCCGGGCGCGGGTGCTTCGAAGATCCCCACGGAGCCGATGTGCATGTGCGTCACCGCGTCCTCGATGTGAAGAAACGACGCGTCGAGCGGGCTCATCGTCTGCATTTGCAACTCTCCTCCGCGGGGAACGCTCTCTGGTCAATGCTGATGCCGCGCGCAGCTGATCGATAAACGTAGCGCGGATCTCGCGGCGGACGTCACCCCCACCCGCACCCCTCTAACCCTTCGGCGCTCGCGGAGCACTCGCGGCCACGCCGGCGCCGAGCGCGATCAGGACCGCGGCACCAAGCGACAGCCAGAAGCTCAGGCCCACGGTATGGGAGCTTTGCCAGTGTGGGCCGAGGCCCAGCGCGAAGCGCAATAACTGGCCGATCACGAGCAGCGCCACCAACGTGGCCGTGAACGTCAGCGCCCGCCTGAAGAGTCCCAGACTGCATGCGATCAGAACGAAGGCGAGCGCTACGAGAGCGATCACGTTGCGAAAGTCGACCGCTCGCAACGGGGAAGACGCGTCACCGCCCCGCCTCGTCGCATCCCAGAGGCTCTCGGTCCCGTGGCCGTAGCCGATGTAGCTGTGGCCCCAGCGAGCGAGGGCGGCGACGGCGAGGCAGGCGGCGAGCGCAGCCAGCTGTCCGGCGAGCACGCGGGGCTTGCGACGTGGGCGGGATGCAGGCTCGCTCCGCACCGGCGCGGTCGCGCGCCGATCGCGAGCGGGTGCCCGCGCGGGCGCGGGTGCCGCAGGCAAAGTCAGCGTCGGTTCGGGATCCGCGGGCGCCGGCAACGCCAGCGTCGCATCCGTGCTGTCCGCCTTACCCTCGGCGGCGGCCTGTGCATCAGCGGCCAGCTGTCCCGCCGATTGATAGCGCTCGTCCGGATCCTTTGCCATCGCCTTCGCGAGCACTCGATCAAACGCCGGCGGAAGACGATCATCGATACCCGTGACCGACGGCACCGGCTGCTGCAAATGCGCCAAGGCAACGGCGGTTACGGAGTCTCCCTCAAACGGGTGGCGACCAGTCAGCGTCTCGAACAGAACACAACCGAGCGAGTACACGTCGGACCGGTGGTCCGACGCCTTGCCGTCGTGTTGCTCGGGAGCGGTGTAGTAGGGAGTCCCCACGACTGATCCGGGCTGGGTCAAATCGCTTGGCATGGCGAGGCGGCGGCTCACCCCGAAGTCGCTCAGATATGCATCTGGTACCTCCGACACCTCCGCGAGCAGGATGTTGCTCGGCTTCACATCCCTGTGAATCAGTCCGTTCGCGTGCGCAGCATCCAAAGCCGACGCGACTTGGCTTGTGATCTCCACGGCGACGTTCGGGGCTAGCGCTCCGTCCCGGGCCAGCCTCTTCCGCAGATCAACGCCATCCACGAACTGCATCGCCATGTACAGGTGGCCGTCATGCTCGTCCGCGTCGTAGACCCTGACAACGTGCGAATGATCGGCGATCACGGCGTGCATCGCCTCCCGTCGGAAGCGGGCGCGGAAGCCGGCATCGGCCGCGTACCTCGGCGCGATCACCTTCAGGGCCTCGATTCGTTCGAGCCGCATGTTCCTGGCCCGATAGACGATCCCCATCTCGCCCCGCGCAATCTCCGCCTCAATCACGTAGCCGGCGAACCGGGTCCCCACCGCCAGCTCGTTGAGCCTTTCGTAGGTCCCTGGTTCGCCCTCGGATCGAAGGATTCGCGTCTCCGCCTCCGCGGACCCCCCTCGCTCGACGCTCCGCGTCTCCTCGCCACCGGGATCGGCCGGCTTCACAGCCTTCGTCTCATCGGCGTCTGTTCCATCCGCCGCCCGTCCTGGGTTCTGATGGGAATCCACGGTCCTACCGATCATGCCAGTGGACGCAACGGGGTGGCGACATTTCCTCGAAAAGAAGGTCGCGTTGGCGAGCATGCTGGCAGACGGCGTTGCTCGACCGCTGTGATTAATATCTCAGTTACTGCTCTTGACATCACGGGGTCACGTTGGAGATGATCTAACCATAGAGCTGAGGTGCGGGGCAGGCGCCAATCAGGGTGTCGGCGTGGAACCTCTTCCGGCCGAGGGTAAGTTGTAAGACAGTTCGTCCGAGCTGGCCCTGTGGTCTGTCTCCCCAACGGCATAGTGTCAATATCGTCGTGCAAGCAGGAGGAGATCGTCCGTGCCTGTAACTCCGACGTACCCGGGCGTGTACGTGACCGAGCTCGCGAGCCCAGTACACACGATCGTGGGAGTACCAACCTCGGTCGCGGCGTTTGTGGGTTTCGCCCCGCGCGGTGTCACGGACGAGCCGGTCGAGATCCATTCGTGGACTGACTATGAGCGGGCGTTCGGAAGTCTCGATGGAAACTACCCGATGAGCTATGCCGTCTACTTGTTCTTCCTCAACGGCGGCACCACGGGCCAGATCGTGCGAACGATTGACCCGGCGGCGACGCCGGCGAAGTTGCCGCTGGCGAGCGACATCACGCTCGTCGCAAGATCTCCCGGTTCCTGGGCCAATGGCCTGAAGGCGCAGGTCACCACCGAGAACCTGGTCCCCCCGAACGACGCGGCCAAAGCATTCAATCTCCTGATCGAGGATCCCGCAAGTGGGACGGCCGAGTACTACGCCGGGATGACCATCAGTCCCGGTCCGATGTTCCTCGAGTCGGTACTCGCGTCATCACAGCTCGTGACCGTTGATCCACCGGCCACGGGCCAGACCGGATATCAGGGCGTACCGGCGGCTCAGTGGTACTACGTGAGTCCGCCCCCCGCGCCTGCCCCGGCACCCGCCGGCGGCGCCGCAGCGGGCGGGGGTGCAGGAGCGGCCGCCGGCGGAAAAGGCGAACCGGCACCTGCGGCACCCGCAGCGCCGGCGCCGGCAGCACCAGCGGCCACGGCCGGCGGCGACGGCAACACGACTCAGCCATCGATCGGCGACGAGAGCAAGATGACCGGCATCTATGCGCTCAAGAAGGTGGACATTTTCAACATGCTGTGCCTGCCGGTTGCGCCGACCGAGACGTACGACGCGCAGACCCTGAGCACGGCCGCGGCCTACTGCCAGAAACGCCGGGCGATGCTGATCGTCGATCCCCCAGGCAAGCTCTGGACCGGCGACCAGCTCTCGGTCCAGACCGTCACCGGCAACCCCGCGATCTCGCCCGCCACGTCGTACGCGGCTCAGTACTACCCGGACCTGATCGTCACCGACGAGGCGACCAAGAAGCCGCTGACCGTGGGGCCGTGCGGCGCAATCGCTGGGGTCTGGGCGGCGACTGACGCGAGCCGCGGGGTGTGGAAGGCCCCGGCAGGAACGGCGGCGACGATCAGCGGGATCACCGACCTCGCCGCCCATATCGACGACGGCGAGAGCGGCGACCTGAACCCGATTGCAGTCAACTGCCTGCGCACCGTGCCGCTGGTCGGACCGATCGTCTGGGGCGCGCGGACCACGGTCGGAGTCGATCAGTTTCCCGACCAGTGGAAGTACCTTCCTGTTCGGCGAACCGCACTGTTCATCGAGGAGTCACTTCGCCGCGGAACCCAATGGGTGGTGTTCGAGCCGAACGATGAGCCGCTGTGGTCATCGATCAGGCTGAACGTCGGCGCATTCATGAACGGCCTCTTCCGGCAGGGCGCGTTCGAAGGGTCGACTCCGCAGGATGCCTACCTGGTCAAGTGCGATCAAGACAACAACCCGCAGAGTCAGATCGATCTCGGAATAGTGAACATCCTGGTCGGGTTCGCCCCGTTGAAGCCGGCCGAGTTCGTGATCATCAGCATCCAGCAGCAGACCGGCCAGGTCTAGGCCAAAGGAGACACGATGGCAACCCCGCCGAAGCCCTTCACCGTCAACGCGACGCGGCTCGACCCGTACAAGAACTTCAAGTTCAGGGTCAAGTGGGACAACCGGTACGTGGCCGGGATCAGCAAGGTGAGCGCGCTCAAGCGAACCACCGAGGTCGTCAAGCACCGCGACGGCGGCGACCCGAGCACGTCCCACAAATCGCCGGGACGGACGGAGTTCGAAGCCGTCACGCTCGAACGCGGTGTCACCCACGACACCGACTTCGAGGCGTGGGCGAACAAGGTCTGGGACTACAACAACGCCCAAGCCGAGCCCGCCACGAAGGCGGTCTCGCTCAAGGACTTCCGCAAGAACGTGATCCTCGATGTGTTCAACGAGGCCGGTCAGAAGGTGCTGTCATACCAGCTGTTTCGCTGCTGGGTATCGGAGTACCAGGCAGTGCCCGACCTGGACGCTAACGCCAACGCGGTCGCAATCCAGCATCTGAAGCTGGAGAACGAGGGCTGGATCCGGGATCCGGCCGTGGTCGAGCCGACCGAGCCCTCGTTCGACGATCCGGCCTAAGTAATGACTACCGACGCCGCTGCGCTGCTCGCCGCGTGGGAGACAGGAGCGGCTGCGCCTGGGACCGATCGGGCGCCGTCGCTGTTGCGCTCGCTTGGGTGTTTGGGCGCGGACGCCAAGATCGAGCAGTTGACGGTCGGCGGATGCGATGCCCGGCTGTTCATGCTCAGGCGGGCGATCTTCGGCGATGCGCTGGAAGCGATCTCGGTGTGCCCGGGGTGCGGCGAGCAGCTGGAGCTCGAGTTGTCGCTAGCGACACTTCAGCCGGACGCGGAAAGCGCCCGTCCCGCGCAGGTCCACGTCTCCGAGCAAGGCTACGAGATCGACTGCCGCCCGCTCCGCAACGGTGACCTGAATGCCTTGGCGGGGCTCGGGCCGGCAGCCGACGTCGGCGATCTGCTCGAGCGCTGCGTGACCGCGGCGCGCGGCCCGGACGGCCTGGAGCTCGGCGCCGGCGAGCTCCCGCCACCGCTCGGCGAGGCGGTCCTGCACGCCGTCGCCGCCAGCGACCCCGGCGCACAGGTCGCGGTGGTCGTTCGCTGCCCGTGCAGTGCCGAGTGGACCGACGAACTTGATATCCGCGGGGTGATGTGGACCGAGCTGACCGACTGGGTGTCGCGGACGCTGACTGAGGTCCATTCCCTCGCCCGCGCGTACGGGTGGTCTGAGGCGGAGATCCTGGCGCTCAGCGACTGGCGCCGCCGCTGGTATCTCGAGGCGGTCGGATGCTGACGCCGTACCTGAGCAGGTTGCGCAGGGCGGGCGGTGACGCCGCCGGCGCGCCCACGCCCGGCGTGCTCAGCGTCCGGTTGCGCCCGCGCTTTGAGTCTTCGGGGCTCGAGCCGGGACTCGCGCCGCCCGAGCCGGTCGTCGTAGATGCGGCCAACGAGATCGCCCGTCCAGTCGCCCAGGCCCAACCACGCCCGTCTGTCCTCACGCCGGTCGCCGAGCCGCCGCCCTCCGACGCGGGGCCGGCCGAAGCCCCGGCGGCGCCGCCAACCGGGACGCAGCCCGCGAGTCCGGAGCGCGCGACGCAACCACCGGTTCTCGTCGAGCACGTCACCGGACGCGAGCCGGCCGCCGAGCCGCCGACCGAATCCACCGCGCCCGCCTCATTCGCGGCTGCGCGCACGGCTCGAACTGCTGACCCCGTCTCCGCTTCGACGCCGGCGAGAGAGCTCGCCAAGGCAGCTGGGCTCCCGCCCGCTCCGCCGATCGAGCCACCCTCATCTGTCGCGCCACCGTATCGACTGCCGAGCGGTGAGGCCGCCGAGAACCTCGAGCTCGCCACTCCCCGGCCCAGCACCGCGTACCCGGCTCGCGACCGACCGACAGCACCATCGCCCGCTCCCGCGGCCAGCCCAGACCCGACCCGGGCTCCGGCCCAGGTTGTGCGCAGGCCGCCGACAGCCGCCGCGAGCTCATCGCGCTCGGAGCCCGTCGGCGTGGATGCGCCGTCGACCGCCGACGAGTCTTCCACTCCCGAGGTCCGCTCGCCGCGCCCCGAAGCCGTTGCGCCGGTGATCGCGCGCGCCGCCGCGCTCGCGGTGGGGCAGCCATCCGCCGGGCCGCGGCGACCCGGCGAGGATCCGCGGCCGTTGGCGAAGACCGAGGTCACGGTGACGATCGGGCGCCTCGAGGTCCGCGCCCAGCCGGCCTCCCCTGAGCGGCCGGCGCAACCGCGCGCGCCGCGGCGGCGACCCACAACTCTCGACCAGTACCTGCGCTCGCGATCGACGGGGCGAAGCGGATGAGCAACGATCGGGCGATCGCCGCCGTCACGTCGACGTTGAAGACGATGATCTTCCACGCGGTCTCAATGGACGCCACGCTCGCCGGCAGCGAGGTGACGGCCCGCCCGCCTGACCGCGCCCGCCAAGGTGTGGCCGGGAATCAGATCAACCTATTCATGTACCGCACGTCGATCGACGCCGCCTGGCGCAACCAGGATCCCCCGGTGGTGCGGCCGGGGGAGTCGGGCCAGCCGGCACTACCGCTGGTGCTGTCTTACATCGTCACCGCCTACGGCGACAACGACGACGAGGTACTCTCGCACCGTCTGCTCGGCCTCGCGATGAGCGTCCTGCACGACCGGCCTCTCCTCTCCCGGGCAGCGATCGCTTCCTCGCTCGCCGGCAGCGACCTCGAGTCCCAGGTCGAGCGGGTGCGGATCACTCCGCACCCGATCCCACTCGACGAGATCTCGCGCATGTGGGCGACGTTCGGCACCGGCTACCGGACTTCTGTCAGCTACGACGCCGCTGTCGTGCTGATCGGTTCCGAGCGCGCGGCCATCGCCCCGACCCCGGTCCTGGCCCGCGGCCAGGGCGACACGGGCCCGAATGCCGAGGCCACGCTTGGACCGCAGCTCGACAGGGTCGCGCTGGACGGTCCACAGCCGGCTGCGCGGCCCGGCGACATCGTGACCCTGATCGGGCGGAGCCTGAGTGCGATCACCGGCGTGCGCGTGAGCGGCCTGCGGATCGCCGCGGCGATCGAGCTGGCCCCGGCCTCGGTCGCCGAATCGGCGGTCTCGGTCCAGATCCCGACGCCGCCGATCCTTCCGGCCGGAATGGCGTCCGTGGCGGCGCTGACCGGCGATAGCGGCGGCGAGCCGATCGCCAGCAACCAGGTGCCGATCGCGCTCGCCCCGACGATCGCCGCGAAGGCGCCGCTCAAGGCGAAGCTCACCAACGGCAGCGCGACGGTGCAGGTGACGTGCGCCCCCGCGGTGCAGCCCGGCCAGACGGTCGCGCTGATCGTCGGTGAGCAGCTGGTAACGGGACAGGTCGGCGCCGCCGGCACACCGGCCCGCACGAAGCTCTCTTTCAGCCTTTCGGGCCTCACCGCCGGGACATTTACGCTGCGGTTGCGCATCGACGGCGTCGACAGCATCCCGGTCGCCCAGCCGGGTCCCGACGAACCCGCACCGATGCGCATCGATCCCACTCAGACCGTGGTGCTCGCGTGAGCGCACCGCCGCTGATTGACGCTTGGGAGGAGCTGAACAACGGCTACCTGGCGGCTGGTCTCGCCTGGTTGCGAGACTGTGTCGAGCCCGACGCCGATCCCGACGCCCTCACTGAATGGTGGGCCGAGCCGCGGTTCCACGGCGACGGGGTCCCGCCGGCGCTCGAGCTGCTGGGCGACCGACTCGGCATGTCGCGCTTCGAGCGGCTGACGTTGCTGCTGGCGGCCGCGATCGAGCTCGACCCGGGGATGGCCGCCCGCTACGCGACAGCCGGCGGAGATCCCGGCGCAGCGTTCCCGACGTTCGGCCTGGCGCTGGCGGCACTGCCCGGTGCCAGCTGGGAGGCGGTGTCGTCACACCGTCCGCTTCGCCACTGGCGACTAGTCGAAATCCACCAGTCCTACGGCGAGCCGCTGACCGCCGCTCGGTTGCGGGCGGATGAGCGGATCGTCGGCTTCCTGAAGGGACTGAATGCGCTCGACGATCGTCTAGCGCATTTCGTCAAGCCGGTGGGAGACCGCCTCGGAGAGCCGCTGCCGCCGAGCCAGCTGGAGGCGGTCGAGGAGGTACTCGTCGCCCTGTCGATTCTCGACGGGGCCGAGCGCTCGCCGATCGTCGAGCTCGTCGGCGTCGATCCGGTCACGCGACGGGGCCTGGCGGCGAGCGCCGCCAACCGGACGGGACACCAGCTCTACGAGCTGCACCCCGACCGGCTCCCCCAAGGCACGAGCGACGCGGGCGACCTGATGCGGCTGTGGGAGCGAGAGACGCTGCTGATGCCGCTCGCGCTGTACATCGACGTCGCGCATCTGCGAGCCGAGGAGGCACCAGCGGTGGAGGCGCTGCTCGAAGACGTCGAGGGAGCGGTGCTCGTCGGCTGCCGCGAGCCGTGGCCGCTGCGAGGTCGCAGCGTCCGCATCGTCGACGTCGCCCGCCCGACCGCGCAGGAGCAGCAGGAACTGTGGGAAAGCGTGCTGACCGATGGCAGCGGCGGCGACGAGGCCGCGCTGCTGGCCGCGGAGTTTGACCTGAGCCAGGTGGCGATCCGTGACGCAGCCGCACTGGCCGTACGCACGGACCGCGGGCGCCAAGGCCTGTGGGCGGCGTGCCGGGCGCATGCCAGGCCGCGACTGGACGCGCTTGCCCAGCGCATCGAGCCGATCGCATCGTGGGAGGACATCGTGCTCGCCGACGAGGAGCTGTCCCTGCTCCGCCACCTCGTTGATCAGGTACGCGGACGCTCGACCGTACTGCGGTTCTGGGGGATGGCGGAACGGATCCGGCGCGGCAGCGCGACCACCGCGCTGTTCGCCGGACCGTCAGGGACCGGCAAGACGCTCGCCGCCGAGGTGGTAGCGAACGAACTCGGCCTGGACCTATACCGGATCGACCTCGCCGGAGTCGTCAGCAAGTACATCGGCGAGACCGAACGCAACCTACGTCGCGTCTTCGACGCCGCCGAGGAAGGCGGGGCGTTGCTGTTCTTCGACGAGGCCGACGCGCTGTTCGGCAAGCGCAGCGAGGTCAAGGACAGCCACGACCGGTACGCGAACATCGAGGTCAACTACCTGCTCCAGCGGATGGAGGAGTACGGCGGCGTGGCGATCCTCGCCTCCAACCAGCGTCATGCGCTGGACCCAGCGTTCATGAGGCGGCTGCGGTTCGTCGTGCCGTTCCCATTCCCCTCGCCACGCGAGCGGGCGGTGCTGTGGGCAAGGGCATTTCCCGCCCAGGCGCCCGTGCAGGATCTCGACATCGAGCGCCTCGCGCGAATTGCCACGAGCGGAGGGATGATCCGCAACATCGCGCTGAACGCGGCGTACTGCGCCGCCGGGCGGCAGAGCAACGTGACGACGGAGCTCGTGCTCGAGATGGCTCGGGTCGAGTTCCGCAAGCTCGAGCTGCCGGTCAACGACGCCGACTTCCGAGCGCACCCGGAGCCCAGGTGAAGGTGAACTTGCGGATCGAGCGGCTGGTGCTCGACGGTGTCGAGCTGACGCGCGGCGAACGTGCCGCGCTTGCCGATGCGATCGAGCGCGAGCTGCGGCTGCAGCTTGCGCCCCCCGCCCGCGCGCGGCCTCAGCTCGCCGCGACGACCCCGGACGGACGAGCCGGCGCGCGGGTCGAGCGCCTCGGGCGGGACGTCGCGGCGGCCGTGCACAGCTCGCTGCCCAAGGGGGGCGCCGCGTGACCGGCTTCAACGTCAGCGGGCCGTCAACCGGCTACCCGCGTGCCCCGCGGATGCTCCGCGCCGGGCTCGTAAGGCTCGATCCGCAGACCCGGCGGATCGTCGACGTCGTTGTCTTTCAGTACAACCCCGACTCGCTGTCGCGGACCTTGCAGCCGCGTTCGATGGGCGGCGAGCCGGGGGATCGGCTCGAGGTCCTCCGGCTCACCGGGCCCCCGCACGAGATGATCAAGTTTGAGGCTGAGATCGACGCCGCCGACCAGCTCGAACGGCCAGACCTCGAAGCGAACGCCCCCTTCATCAGCGAAGGCCTGCTGCCGACGCTCGCCGTACTCGAGCGGCTGATCACGCCGACCGCGGCGGAGCTGCAGGCCGTAGATGCGCTCTACGACCAAGGGATGTTCGAAATTGCCCCCGCGGAGGCGCTGCTGACGGTGCTTGTCTGGGGCGCACAGCGTGTCGTGCCGGTGCTCGTCTCGAGCCTGTCGCTGACGGAGGAGGCGTTCGATCCCAACCTCCAGCCGATCCGAGTCAAGGCGAGCTTCGAATGCAAGGTCCTCAGCTCGAGCGACCTGCCGCTCCAGCATCTCGGCGGCAGCCTTTACATCGCTTACCGCCAGACGGTGGAGCAGCTGGGTGCGCTGGTGAGCACCGCCGATGTCCGGCCGCTCGGCTTGGAGCATCTCCCGTGAGCCAGAGCCGGTACGCCAACGTCGGCACAGCCGTCTTCACGACCCCGGACGGACGGCAGGTACCGTATCTGCTGCGGAGGTTGCTGCCCGCGCCGAGCGCGTTTGCGACCCAGAGGATTCACGTCGTCCGCCCCGGGGAGCGGCACGACACGATCGCGGCGGCCGAGCTCGGCGATGCCGAGCTGTCATGGCTGCTCGCCGACGCCAACCCCGCGATGCGCCCGAGCCAGCTGGTCGGACCGGGTCGCTCCATCCGAGTCCCGCTGCCGGCGGGGATACCCGCGCCGCCGAATGCCCAGTGAGCTGACACTCAGCCTGTTCATGGGACCCGTCGCCGTCGAGCCGGTTCCGCGCGCGGTGATGGAGGCGCTGACCGAGGTGAACGTAAACGTGTCCTCCTCCGATCCGAGCGGCTTCGAACTGAAGTTCGCGACCAGCAAGCGCTCGCAGATCACCACCCGGCTGCTTCCGTCAGGCTACTTCGACCCGCCCAAACGGGTCGTGATCGCGGCGACCCTGCGCGGTCAGATGTCGGTGCTGATGGACGGCGTGATCACGCAGCAGGAGGTGGTCCCCAGCGACGAAGCGACCAACTCCGTCTTGTCCATCAAGGGCGAGGACCTCACCCGAATGATGGACCTCGTCGATCTGAGCGGATTCCCGTTTCCGGCGATGCCCGCCGAGGGCCGGATCCTGGTGATGCTGCTCAAGTACACCCCGATTTACAAGATCGTCCCGCTGATCCTCCCGAGTGTCCTGATCGACATCGAGAACCCGCTTCAGTCGATCCCCGTCCAGCGCGGCACGGATCTGGTCTACATCAAGCAGCTCGCCGACCGCGTCGGGTACGCGTTCTACCTGCAGCCCGGCCCGCTGCCGGGAATGAGCATGGCCTATTGGGGACCGTCGCTACGCGCCGCGATCCCATTCCTCCCCCAGCCGACACCGTTTGCGATCGATTGGGACGGGCGTAGCAACGTCGAGTCGCTTCAGTTCTCCTTCGACGGCTTCAAGAAGACCCAGTTCGTGGTCCTGATCCAGCAGCGCAACACGAACTTCCCGATCCCGATCCCAGTCCCCGACGTCACTCCGCTGAGCCCTCCCCTCGGCGCCAAGAGTCCAATGCCGTTGAGGATCTCGCCGCTGACCGGGCTCGCCAAGTATTCGCCGATCGAGGCCGCGGCAATCGCGCTCGCGCGGGCCTCGGACGCGGCCAACGTGATCGGCGGCTCCGGGTCGCTCGACGTGCTGCGCTACGGCGAGATCCTGAGTGCACGGACCGTCGTCCGCGTCCAGGGGGCGGGGATCACCTACGACGGCGACTACTACGTCGACAGCGTCTCGCATGCGATCAAACCGGGCTCGTACAAGCAGCGCTTCACGCTGCTGCGAAACGCCTTCCTGCCCGGGACCGGTATTGCCGGGCTCGATGCCCTCAGCTACGGCCTGTCGGTACCGCAGCAGCTCGCCGGATTCGCGGACGCCGCCGCGACCTCGGCGGCAACCCCGCCATTGGGATTGGACCTGCTGGCAAGCCTGCCGCTGCCCGGCCCTTCTCTGGGGACGCCACCGAATCCCTCGATCCCTTCCTTTCCGGGAGCGACCCCCGGAGGGTCGCTCCCTGGTCCACCACCGCCGAATGGTCCGGCTGGACCCGGGACCGTCCTTCCACTTCCTGGATCGCCGAGCCCATGACCACAATTGGAGGAACGACGCATGGCTGATGCTGAGAACTCGACGCCGACGCTCGACAAGTACGGCTACAAGGAGGCGTTCCTGCCGTTCGGCGATCCGGACGCGCGCGATCCCGATCCCGACGTGCGCAAACGCTTTTTCGGCAAGTACCGCGGGACCGTGCTGGAGAACGAGGACCCGCTCGAGCAGGGCCGGCTGATCGTGAATGTCCCGGACGTGCTCGGGCTGTTGCCGTCGACTTGGGCGACGCCGTGCTTGCCGTTCGCGGGAATCTTGATGGGGCAGTTCGTGCGCCCCGAGATCGGCACCGGCGTGTGGATCGAGTTCGAGCAGGGCGATCCGCAGACGCCGATTTGGACCGGGTGCTTTTGGGGGGATCCCCCGCAGCTGGTTCCGCTCGCCGCCCAGGAATCGTTCGCGGAGCCGGGCGTCCCGGTCGTGACGATCGAGACGCCGACCGGTGGTCTGTCGATCTGCGACGTGCCGCTGGGACCGCTTGGCTCCGTTTGCCTTCGTTCAGGCGTGGCTCAGGTCAGCCTGACTGACACCGAGATCACGATCACGGCGCCGTCGATCAACCTGATCTCGGAGGGAGCGATCACGGTCGACGGCGCGACCGTCGACGTCGTCGCCGGTACGGCCACGGTTACCGCACCGTCGATCGACCTGATCGGCGATGTCACTGTCGCCGGCGCGCTCGAGGTTGCCGGAGCGGTCAACGCCGCGGGCGCGGTCACCGCCGAGGGCGCGGTCACCGTCGGGGGCGCAGCCACCTTCGCCGGCGCCGTCACGATCGCCGGAGCGTTGATCGTCGACGGGATCCCCGTACCGTGAACGTCGCGTTTCCCTATCACCTCGACCGCCGCGGCCAAACGGCGACGGCGAGCGACGACGATCACATCCGCCACATGCTCGAGCAGCTGTTGTTCACCTCGCCGGGGGAGCGGGTGAATCGCCCGGACTTCGGCTGCGGCCTGCGTGACCTCGTTTTCGGGCCTAACTCACCCGAGGTGGCGGCTGCGCTCCAGGTCACGATCGGCAGCGCGATCCAGCGGTGGCTCGGAGACTTGATCGCCGTCACGTCGCTCGCGGTCACGGCGCACGAGTCCGAACTGGACGTCGAGCTCGGCTACCAAATCAGGGCCACGGGGCAGGCGGGTCAGGCAGCCGTGAGCCTGCCGGGGAACATATGACCCCTGTGCGCTGGGGTGACCTCCTCGTCGCCGGCGACGATCGCCGCCGCGAGATCCGCGCCCGCGACCGGCACGGTATCGACGGCGTCGAGGTCGGCGAGGACGACCGTCGCCTCACCGTGCTGTTTCTCGAGCACGTTCCCGAGGGACTCTCGCGGCACAACATCCGGATCGACGGGCAAGCTGGAGCTCGTCCTGTCCACGCCACCTCCGTCAGGCGCTCCGCCGGCGAGGACCCCGAGCTGGAGGACCGGCTGATCGTAGAGCTGGATCGTCCCGGCTCCGCCGGGCGCTATCGCCTACGGATCGTGGAGCCGGGCCCCGACGGGCGCCCGGGACTCGAGCCCCACCGCGGCATCGACCTGCGCTTCGCGCAGGCCGGGTTCGTGTTCAACGTCGACGCGCCGCTGCCGGCAATCGCGCGGCGCCCGTCTGCTGGCCCGCCGCCAGAAGAGGAGATCTCCTACCTGTCCCGCGACTACGAGGGCCTGCGCCAGCTGATGCTCGATCGGCTCGCGGTCACCGTCCCCGGGTTCACCGAGCGTCACGTACCGGACCTCTGGATCACGCTTGTCGAGCTGCTCGCTTACATCGGCGACGATCTCAGCTACTACGAGGACGCGGTCGCGACGGAGGCCTACCTCCAGACAGCGCGTCAGCGGATCTCGATCCGCCGCCACGCGAGGCTGCTCGGCTACCGACTCCACAATGGTGCCAGCGCCCGCACGTGGGTCTGCCTGTCGGTCGCACGAGCGATCAATTTGCCGCTCGCGCAGGTTCGGTTCGCCGCCGCAGGGGCGTTGGCGGACGGGACGCCACTGCTGGACGCCACGGCCCTGCCGGCGGCTCTGCTGGGAGAGACCGAGCAGTTCACCCCGCTGCCCGCCCCGCTTTCACCGGCTCTCCCGATCGGGTATTCCCCGTCGACCCCCAAGTCGCGCGGCGCGACGGTCGCGCTGCATCCGGCGCACAACGAAATTCCGCTGTGGAGCTGGGGCGAGGCCAACAGCCGGCTGATCGTCGGCGCTACCTCGGCAGTGCTAGTCGACGGGCCATCGGCCGACACGGAGCTCGCCCTCTCCCCCGGCGACGTGGTGGTGCTCGAGGAGACCGCCCAACCCGAGCCGCCGCATGACCCTGGCCGTCTGCCGGTTCCCGGCCCACCTGACCCCGGGCACCGGCACGCTGTGCGCCTCACGGCGGTGCGCCACCTTACCGACGAGCTATACGCCCAACCGCTGCTCGAGGTGCAGTGGGGCCACGAGGACGCGTTGCCGTTCGAGCTTCCCGTGACGATCGCCGGCCAGCGCGCCTGCCACGCGCTGGCGAACGTTGTCCTCGTCTCGCACGGCGTCGAGTTTCGGGAGCCCATCACGCTCGACGACACCGGAGCCGCGACGCTGACTCAGCCCGGAGTGAGCTTCTCGACGCCGTTCCCCGACCCCAAGCTGGTCGGCCGCCACCAGGCGCGTGTTCTGCGGGGCCTGTACGGCGCCTGGCGCACCCGGATCGAGCGCTATCGCGCGGCCGCCGCCTACGGGACCCCGCTTTCGCAGCGTGCGCTCGCTGAGCTGCGCGAGCAGCTGGGCGAGGACGAGCTGAAAGAACTCGGGATCGACGACCAGGCTGGCGACGACGATCGCGCCGCCCGCCAGGCACGCGGGCTCGCCGAGCTTCTGGCTCGGGCGGATCGCCTCCTGGCGCGGCGCCGTCACCGGCTCGAGACACTCGCCGCGCTCGCCCAGGCAAGCGGCCCGCTCGAGCGAGTCCTGATCGACGAGCTGACCGCCGACTGGGGAGCCGGGCTGATCGCCCCGCTCACGCCCTCAACCCCCGGCGGCTGGGGCCCCGCCTCGGCCGCGACGGTAGTGGATCCGCCCGGCGCGCTCCCGATCGCGCGGCTCGCCGACGGATCGGGAACCTGGGAGCCGGCGGTCGACCTGATCGGAATCGGTCCGACCGAGAGGGCGTTCGTCGCTGAGGTGGACGACGAGGGATTTGCCCACTTGCGGGTGAACAACGCTTCGGCGGGGTCGACGCTTCAGGCGACATACCTCCTCGGCAACGGCGTCGCCGGCAACGTCATAGCGGAGGCGATCAACGGGATCGTCTGGGTCGGCGAGTGGCAACCCGACGGCGCAACCGGGAATGCCTCGGGGATCGGCGCGCTGAGCGCAGTTACCGCGGTGCGTAACCCGGCCCTCGCGACTGGCGGGGTCCAGCCGGAGGACACCGCCGACGCGCGGCTCGCGATTCCCGGCTCATTCCAGGATCGCCAGCCGCGCGCGCTGACGGCCGCGGATTACGCGCAGCTCGCCGCCGCGCTTCCCGGCGTCCGCCGTGCCGCCGCCGAGCTCAGATTCACAGGCGCGCTCGCCGTGGCGGACGTTGCCGTGCAGCCCAAGCTCGGCGAAGACCCGCACCCGGCGTTGCTCGAGTCGGTTCAGGCGGCGCTCGCGGAAGTCCGCCGCATTGGACAGGTGGTCCGCGTCCACGCTCCTCGGTACCGACCGCTGCTGATCGAGCTCGACGTGGCCTTGCGGCGGAGCACGATCCGGGCGACCGCCGCCGAGAAGCTGATGGCATTGCTCAGCGACGGCTGGCTGGCTGACGGACGCCCGGCGCTATTCAATCCGCAGCGGCTCGCGTTCGGACAGAGCGTGTTCGCGAGCGCCGTGGTCGCCGCGGCCCAGAACGTCGACGGCGTCGAATCGGTGGCACTCGAGCGTTTCTCGTTCGTCGGCGAGCCGGAGCCTCTCGGCTCGGGCACGCCGCCGGCCGCGCTCGACGTAGCCGGGATGGAGATAGTCCGACTCGACAACGACCCGGCTCATCCCGAAAACGGTTACGCAGTCGTGTCTTTGGAGGGAGGCCGGTGAGCATCGGATCCCGATCGCTGCCGTCGTCCGCACGCCGGGCGGAGCTGCTCGCGGAGTTGATCGCTGCCCTGACGGAGGGCGGTCCCGGCATCGCGCCGCTCGAGCTCCCCGACCGGGGGCTCGGCGATCCGACCGTCGCCCTGCTCGACGCCTGGGCGACGGTCGGCGATGTGATCGGGTTCTACCTCGACCGGATCGCCGACGAGGGCTACGCCGCAACGGCCCGCGAGCCCGGGTCGCTGCTCGCGCTGGCGGGCATGCTCGGCCACCGCCCGCGACCCGGCCTGGCGGCCACGCTCCACTTGGCGTACACGCTCCAGACCGACCCGGACGACAAGGCGGTGCTGCTCCCAGCCGGCCTGCTCGGCCAGTCCGTCCCCGGTCCCGGCGAGCAGCCGCAGACTTTCGAGACCACAACCCCCCTCCTCACCAGACCGAGCTGGAACACGCTGCCGGTCAAGAAGACCGCCCCGCTGACCCTCCCCGCGGCCGGAGCAGGGGCGCTGGGGCAGCTCGTCGTAGCCGGCACGACCAATCGCCTGTCGGCCAACGACGCGGTGCTCCTGTCACTGTCGGGCGGCGGCGAGCCGGCCGTCGTGCGCGTCGCGAGCGCGACCGCGGATCCGAAGGCGAGGCTGACGACGATCACGCTGCAACCCGATGTTGCACCGCCCCCCGGCGAACACTCGGCTCCGCCGCAGAACGCGATTGCAGCGCTGGACGCGCTGACCCCCGGTCTGAGCGTTCAGCCGGCGCCGCCCCCGCCGTCGGTCAACGCCCTCCAGCGAGGTCCGAGCACCGTCTTCTCGACCGGATCCGATGCCGTCCCGCGGCTGCTGGCGGCGCTCAAGCCGCAGCTTGCGCCAAACCTCTACGGGGCCCTTGCGAGCACGCCGATCGGCACGCCGGCGGTGTCTGGCGCGGCGGCGCTGCGCATCCAGGCCGCGCCGTTCGGAGCGCAGGCGCCACCGCGGCAGCTGTTCGATGACCGCGGCCAGCCTGCCGGGACCGAGGAGCTGCCGATCGAGGACACCCACGTGCTCGAGTTTCAGCTCGGCTTGTCGACGATGGTCGATGTGATGGGGCGTGTCGCGCCAGGTGCCGGTCAAACGTTCGAGCGACTGCACGAGCGCCTCCGCCAGATCCACGAGAGTGTCGCGGGCCGAGGGACGCCGGAACCCGTCCTCGAGGTGAGTTGCGACACGCCGGCCGGAAGCGCCCAGCGCAACCTTGCCCTCCGAGACGGCCCGCCGTGGGCGGCGGAGCTCGGTTCGCTCGGGACGGTGGCGCTGACACCCTCCGGTGACGCGGTGAACGTGTCCTACTCGAGCTCCGACGCGAAGCAGCTTCCGGCGCTGGACCTGAGCGTGTCGCTCGACCCTGCCCGAGAGGGCCTGGTGCTCACCATCGACGATGGTCAGTACACCTGGGATCCGAGCATCCGGCGGCCGATCCGCAGCTCGATCGGTGAGCGCCGCGTGTCGATCTCCTGGCCTGCGGAGCTCGGCTCAAGCGGGCCGGCTGGACTGTCGATCCGGATCGAGACCCCGCTCGCCCTGGCCGATCCCCACCGCCTCGCGCTCGACAACCGCTACGACGCGATCCTGCCGGGCTCGTATGTCGTGATCGACCGTGCTGAGGACGCGGCCGGGGAGCCGCGCATCACCTACCCGGTCCTCGCGCAGGTCGTGTCGGCCAGCCCCGTCGCCGTGTCGCGATATGGCCAGACGGCGAAGGTCACCCAGCTCGAGCTCAGCACGCCCTGGATCGGCGACGAAACGCTGGTCTCCGCGTTGCGCGTGTTGAGTGTACGAGCACAGCACGACCCGCTCGAGCTACCACCGCAGCCGCGTGAGGACGAGGTCAAGGACGAGCAGATCGAGCTCGACGGAGTCATCGCCGGCATGGAGCCCGGCCACTTGATCGCGGTGACCGGAACGCGGTCGGATCTGCCGGACGGGACGAGCGTGAGCGGCGGAGAGGTGGCGATGATCGCAAACGTCAGCCAGGGAGGTGCCGCCGATGGCGAGGAACCCCACACGACGCTCCAGCTCGCAGCCAGGCTCGCGTTCCGCTACGTCCGCTCGACGGTGACGATCTATGGCAACGTCGTCGCGGCTCATCAAGCAAGCACTGTCACTGAGGTTCTCGGCAGTGGCGCGCCCTCGCAGCGGCAGAGCTTCACGCTGTCGAGCGCGCCGCTGCTCGCGGACGGGGCCGACGGCCCCGCCGCCGGTCGATCGACGCTATCGGTAATGGTCGACGGCGTCGCCTACGACGAGGTCGCTCGGATCGACAGCGAGACCCCGCGGCGCTCGTTCGTCACGGATCTTGATTCGCGTGGTCACACCACGATCACCTTCGCCGGCCCGTTACCCCCGGGCAACGGGAACGTAGTCGCGTCTTATCGGACTGGAGACGGGAGTCTCGGCAACCTGCGTCCCGGCCAGCTCACCCAGCTGCTCAGCCGGCCACTCGGCGTGACGGGGGTCATGAACCCGCTGCCGGGTACCGGAGGCACGGCTCCCGATCGTCCTAGCCAGGTGCGTGCTGCCCTTCCGGCCGGGCTCGGCTCGCTAGGCCGGATCGTCTCGGTCAGTGATTACGCCGATTTCGCCCGCTCGTGGGCGAGCGTTGGCAAGAGCACCGCACGGATCGTGAGTGACACCGAACGCGATGCGGTGCTTGTGACCGTCGCCGGCAATCAGCCCGGTGCAATCAGCCAGACGCTATGCGCCTCAATCGCTGACGGCGCCACCGCGTCCGGCGACCCGGGACTCCCGGTGTTCGTTGTGCCGGCCACCTTGTTGACGATCGTGCTCGTCGCGGGCGTGAAGAGCGACCCGCGCTACGACGGGGACGCGATCGCCGGCGAGCTTCGCTCCACGTTGTTCGCGGAGCTCGGATACGCCAACCGAGCGCTCGGCGAGGACGTCACCCTGAGCGACCTGACCGCGGCGGCGCACCGCGCCTCCGGCGTGCTCGCATTTACGGTGCGAGCACTGGCGCTCGTCCCCGCGACCGCGACCGCCGGCCAGCTCGCCGACAAGCTGCCGAATCTGTTGGCTGCGGGAGATCCGTTGCCGGCGGTGATTGCGATCGGATCTGCGCGCTCGGCGTGGGGCGGCGGCCCAGTGCCGGACGGCCCCGAGCCCGATGCGATCGCCCACCTCGATCCGAGCGTCCCGGACACGCTGATGCTGACGGAGGAGAACCAATGAGCGTGACGGCCCCAGAGCCGCCTCCCGACGACAGCCTGTACAACCTCCTCCCCGCGATCCACCGCGCGCGCGACTCGGAGCTCGGCTACCCGCTGCGCGCTCTGTTACGGGTGGTGTCGGGACAGGCGGCCACGCTCTCGGCTGACATCGGCCGCCGGTACAACAATTGGTTCATCGAGACGTGCGAGGACGATTTGGTTCCGTACTTCGCCGATCTTGTTGCGCTGTCGCTGGGCGGCCAGGCGGGTGGGGCGCTCGCTGCGATCGATGCCAGCTGGCGCCGGCGGCGGGTCGCCGACGCGCTTTCTGATCGGCGCCGCAAGGGCACGTTCTCGGTGCTTGAGCAGCTGGCGTTCGACGCGACCGGGTGGCCCGCCCGGGTGCTCGAGATGTCCGGCTCGACGCTCGTCACCGCGGCGGCGCGCTATCCAGACCTCGAACCGCGGCCGCTACTGAACACCGCCGACGGCGAGGCGCTCGAGACGCTCGGCACTCCCTTCGCCCGGGCAGCCCGGCTTGCCGACGTCCGCCGACTGAGCTCACGGCGCACCCCGGGCTACGTCAATCCCGCCAGCGTCGCGGTATGGGTGTGGCGGCTCGTCGCCGACACCACTGATCGACAGCCGGCAGCCTCCTCGGGGGAGAGCAACCACTACACGTTCGACCCGCTGGGGCGCGACACGCCCTTGTGCATCGCGCCGGCGGCGAGGCGGGCGGGCATGGCACCCGCGGGGCTGCTCGACGTACCGACTCCGATCACCCGGGGCTCGTTGGTGCGTAGGCTCGAGGACTACTACGGACCCGGGCGGAGCATCCGCGTCTACAGGGGCTCGAGGCTCGTGCCGCGCTCCCAGATCCTCATTGGTGATCTCCGGGCCTGGCACCACTCAACTCCGCCGTACCACGTCACGGTCGACCCCGTCCGAGGGCGGATCGCGTTCCCCGCGCGACATGCGCCGGAAGATGGGGTGTGGGTCACCTACTCGCGGTTGACAGTCGGGGACATCGGCGGAGGGCACTATGAACGACCCAGAGCTCAGCAGCCAGGTGCACCGGCTCCGTATCGGGTCGCGGCGCGGGGCGCAGGATTCATCCGCGAGCTCGGGGCCGCGCTGGCACAATGGGCGAAGGACAAGCAGGCCGGCACGGCGGCGGGCTGGGCGGTGATCGAAATCTGCGACGACGGCGTGTACGCCGAGCACCTGCGCGTAAACCTTCTCCCCGGTGAGCGACTGGAGATCCGCGCTGCCCAAGGCTGCCGGCCGATCATCATCCCGCTCGAAGAGCGGACCAACCGTCCGGATGCCTTGCGGGTACACGGAACGCTCGAGCCTGAGCAGCCCAAGCGAGGCCGCGCGGGAGCACCTGAACTGGTGCTCGACGGCGTATGGGTCGCGGGCGCACCGCTCGAGCTTGCCGGAGCGCTCGGCGGCGTCACGCTGCGCCACTGCACGCTGGCACCCGCGACGGGTACCGCCGGGCTCGAGGCGCCGCACGACCGGCGCGACCCGAGCCTGGTGGTGACCGCGATCCCGTGTCCGCTGTCGATCGCGATGTCGGTAATCGGGCGGATCCGTGTCGAGTGCGCGGAGGTCGGACACGACCCGATCCCGCTCAGCGCGGTGGACTCGATCCTCGACGCATCGGACCTCAGGGACGGGGTGGTCGAGGGCGCCGATCGCCGGCGAGCATGGGTCTGTTTGTCGCTGGCGCGCACAACGGTGCTCGGGGCAGCCCGTGTGCGGGAGGTCGTGCGGATCACAGACTCGCTGTTGGTGAGTGCGCTCGAATGCGAGCGCCGGCAGGTGGGAGAGGTGTCCTTCTGCTACCTGCCGGTCTCCTCGCGGACGCCGCGACGGACCAGCTGCCAGCCGGACGGGGTACTCGCTGCCGTCGATCAACAGATCGCGCACGGCGAGCTTCCGCACGAGGACCGTGACCGGGCGCGCGCCGCCGAGTCGGCGCGCGTCGCGCCGATGTTCGACTCGACCCACTTCGGCGACGCCAGCTACGGGCGACTCGCGGACGGCGCCGCCGACGAGCTCACGCGCGGCGCGCACGACGAGGGCGAGCTCGGCGCGTACCACGATCAGTGGCAGCGGCTGCGGCTGCGGGACCTGCGCCGCCGGCTTGAGGAGTTCACGCCCGCGGGAACTGACATCGACATCTTGTACGGCACTTAGGAGGCATCTTGTACGGCGACTACTCTCGCGTCCGGCTCGTCCGCCACACCGAAGCCCAGCCCAATCCGTACTCGGCCGTCTGGGCGCAACAGGGGCGGCTGCTGCTAGACGCGGAGCTCAACGAGCAGACCGCGATCGTGCTCGACTACCTGCGGACGCTCGCGGTGGACTTCATCGGGCCATTCGGCGGCCACATCGGCCGGGCGGGGTTCAGAGTCGTGGCCGACGGTGACGGGTTCGCCTTCACGCCCGGGCACTACTACGTCCACGGGCTACGCTGCGAGGCGGGCCCGACCGACGGGCTCGAGCTTCCCGATCCCCCGTTCCTGATCTACCTGCTGGTGTGGGAGCAGACGGTCGGGCCGATCCAGGATCCGACGCTGGCCGATCCGGCGCTCGGGCCCGAGGCGGGCAATACCACCCGCCGGACGCAGGTCGCGTGGCGCGCGCACGCCACCCCGGGGCTGCACGGATCGGCCAGGAAGCTGACCGGTGAGGAAACGGTCGAGCAGATCGTCGACGCGTTCGCGCGGCACAATGCCGAGCCCGCCGACCGGCCGCGGCTCCGCGCCGCAGCGGCGAGCAGCGACGCCCCCGCGCAGGATCCCACCACTTCGCCGGCCGCGGTCCGCTACCGCGGCTTCGAGAACCAGCTCTACCGAGTCGAGATTCACAGCGGCGGGCGCGTCGGCGAGGCGACCTTCAAGTGGTCGCGAGACAACGGTAGTGTCGAGCTCGCGCTCGATTCGCTGACCGGGCCCGACACCCAGGGCGAGCTGACGGCGAAGCTCTGCCGCCTCTGGATCGACGCGCGCAGCGGCCTCGAGCCGGGGGACTGGGTCGAGCTGGTCGACGACGGTTGGGTGCCATCCGGCAATCCGCCGGCCCTGCTTGAGGTCAAGAGCGTCCGGCAGTCGACGCGCGAGGTGGTGCTCGCCGGAGGCACCGGCGAATATGAGTTCGACTCCGACAGCCATCCGTATCTACGCCGCTGGGATCAGTCGCCCGCGATCCGCGCAAGCGACAACGCAATCGATCTCAGCGAAGTCCCGGACGGCGCGGACGAGTGGACCGAGCTCGAGGACGGCGTGCGCGTCCAGTTCATCGCTGCGGGCGGGGAGTACCATCGGGGCGACTACTGGCTGATTCCAGCACGAACGACGACCGGTGGGGTGCTCTGGCCGTCGTCGGTTGACGGCCCGCTCGCCGTCACTCCCGCTGGCCCGGCCCGGTATCGCGCCCCGCTCGCGCTCGTGAGGCAAGCTGACGACGAGGGCGATCTCGAGATCACCGACCTGCGAACCCTGTTCACCCACCTGGCATGGCCCGGCATGGAGCTGAGTGGTGGTGAGTAAGAGCCTCTATGGCCCCGCCGCGCGGGAGTTCTTCGAACGTCAACAAGCGCTTCGGCGCCGAATTCAGCTGTTGTTGGAAGACGACGAGGAAGTGGAAGCGGTCGTCGAGGCCGAGTTGTTGCCGGAGCCGCCACTAGGACCAAAGACCGTGGAGCGGCCGGAGCCAGAACCCGCGCTACCGCCGGAAGCGCAGTCCGAGAAGCACCTTTTCGCGCTGCGCATCATCGCCGGCGCCGACAGTGGCCCCGGGACAGCGTACGAGCTCGGTCAGGGCGAGACGACGATCGGGCGCAAGCTTGGGAGTGGCATCCGGCTGTTCGACAATTCTGTGTCACACGCGCACGCCGTGATCTCGGTGCTTAAGGACAAGGTCACGATCCGGGACACCAACTCGACGAACGGCACCAAGGTCAACGACCACTACATCGAACTGCCGACCGACCTGTCGGTGGGCGACACGATCGTGCTGGGCGATGCGGTCTTGGTGCTGGAAGCGGCCGGAGGGGAAGAGTGACCGAGCGAGTCGCTGCTGCCGTGGAGCCGAAGCGCCCTCGCGGTGCTGTGGGCGCGGGACGCGTGTGCGAAGCGCTCAGAACCCACGACACCACTGGGCGACCGCCGCCTGAAGCCCGTGGGTGGGCGCGCCCGAGACGGGATCTCCTCAGCGTTCCCGCTCGGGCCGGCGGGCTGCCGCCGATCCTCCGCCAGGCAACCAGCCGCTGCGCGTGCGGCGGGAGCGCTGGTCCTGACGGGGAGTGCGCCGCGTGCCGGCAGCGGCGCCTCGCCGCGGAGCGGGGCGCCGCCGCGGCTCGCGCTCCTGAAGAGCTCGTTTCCAAGCCCGGTGATGCGGTTGAGATCGAAGCCGACCGGATCGCGGCCGGGCTCGTCCAGCCAGGGCAGCGGACGCCGCCGATCGGCGGCTCCGGATCGGTTCCTCCAATTTTGCGATCCGCACGGGAGTCGGGCCCGCGGCAGGTTCCCTCCCCCGTCGCCGGTGTCGTGCGCGCGGCGGGTCCGGGTCATCCGCTCGACACTCGCACCCGTCGGGAAATGGAGGCGGGCCTCGGCACGTCTCTGTCGAGCGTCCGAGTCCACGCTGGGCCGGCGGCCGTCGCCTCCTCGCGCGCGCTCGCCGCCCGCGCGTACACAGTTGGCGATCACGTCGTCTTCGGCGCCGGGGCGTACGCGCCGGCTTCGGCAGATGGTCGGCGACTGCTCGCCCATGAGCTCGTCCACGTCGTCCAGAGCCGGGCCGCCGGAACGCCTCCGGCGATCATGAGGCAGGCGTGCGGGCACGACGGTCGCCCGCCCGAGTGTGGCGCCGGAGGCCTCGGTCGGTGGCGCCTGGTCGACATGGTGACCGACGCCGTAACCAACGTGGCACTGGACGATCTGATCGTCAACCAAGGCCTCGCACCGCGGTTCGGCGGCACCTGGGTGACACAGGTGTACTCGCCGCCGAATCCGCAGAAGTCGGGGACCGACCGCGGCCGGGTCGACGGGATGAAGGTCTCGCTCGGCAGCGCGCTGCGGCTTGAGGTAGTCGAGATCAAGTCGCGCGGCACCCAGTTCAACGGCGGCTGCGCGCTGGCGACACGTGAGGCGCAGGGCTACGTCGAAGTCCTGCGCCGGATCGCACCCCGAGTGGTGGCGATCTCTCGCGCCCTCGCCCCCGGCGGTGGACTGCGAGTTACGAAATCGATCAGCGCCGCCGACCGGGCGCGACTGCGCACGGCGGGGGTCGATCTGACCGATCCGCTCACGCGCCAGGCGTTCGCGTTCTACAACAGCCTCCAGAACCGCCTCGGGCAGACGCTGACGACGCCGCTTTCCTCGATGGAAGTTGCGGTCAACAGCGACGGTACCCCCAGCACCTCCTACCCGGTAATCACGGTGCTCGTCGACTGCAAGACGCGCGGTAAGCCGGGAGTCCGCACCCGGGAACTCGCGTTCCAGGTGAACAAGGTCGGTGGCGTGTCCTACGGTTGCGAGAACAGCCAGTGTGAAGATGAGGAGCGCGAGCGTAAGCGCCAAGCGCAAGCAGTCCCGCGGACGGGAGCGCAACCCGCCGCCCAGCCGGTTGCGCAGCCGGGCCAGGCTCAAGGACAGCGACAGCAGCCCTCAGAGCACGACGATCGGCCCGGCGATCCGAAGCCCACGCCGGCGCACGACCCAACGCTGCCGATCGTTGTCGGAACCGGGCTAGCCGTTGGCGCTGCGGCCGCGCTCGCGCGCCGCCGCGCGGCCCAGATCGCCGCGCGCAAAGCGGCAGAGCTGGCCGCGAAAAAAGCCCTGCAGGCCGCCTGGCGCCGCGAGGCCGAAGAGCTCGCGGCGCACCGGCTCGCGCGCCAGGGCGCCGGGAAGGTGGCCGGCAAGGCGGTCGCGTACGCCGAGATCGCCGCCGCGGCGGCGCTGGTCATCTTCTATTCCGACCGCGCGGAGGCGCACATCGGCCCCGGCGAATCGTCGATCGAGTCGCTGTACAAGGCGATGACCGCGAGCGGCCACCCGCCGAGCCCAGAGCTACGCCAGCTGATCGAGTCAGATCCCGTCCTCAAAGAGCTGGCCGAGCACGCCGCCAAGTCCGGCGACGCATCAGGGCTGCAAGAGGAGGCGACGCGCCGGGTGATGGAGCTCGTCCGCGACAACCCGGGCGAGTTCAGTCCCGAGGACCTCGAAATGCTTGCCCAGTTCGCGCATACCTCGGGGACCGGCGCCCACGGTCCTGAAACCGCTGACCAGCTTCGGGCAGCGATCGAAGCCGCGCGACGCGGGACACCCGGAGGGTCAGGTGCCACGACTCCCCGGGCGACCGGCTCAGGCGGGACGGGGACCGCGGGCGGCACGACCCCTGCGGGCGGCACGGCACCCGCCGGCGGCACGACCGCTGCGGCGGGCCCGAAGGCGCCGACGGGCGCCGGCGCTGGTCCAACCGCCGCCGCCCCGAGCGGCGAGCTCCCCGGACTCACTCCGGCCGGCCGCGCGCTCCTTCCGGTCACCGGCTCGCCCGTGCGCAACCTGTTCGACGCGATGGTCGGAGCCACCGGGACGGGGATCGGTGTCACCGACGAGGCGGTGCGCCGCTTCCTGGGCACAGTGCCGGCGGACCTGAGCAGCTCTGAGGCGAGCACGATCATCCGCCAGCTTCACCCGGTCGCGTCGGAGACGCTCGACGAAGTGCTGCAACGCCTGGCTTCCTCGGTGCGGTCGATTCGCAGCCACCGAACTCCCGACCGAGCCCATCCCGTCGCGGCGCAGGGGAAAACACCGACGTCAACGCCGGCGCATCCGTCGCCCGGCGGTCGGCAGGCGCCCGGCGAGGACGCCGCCGGCCAGCCAGCCGCCGCCACCAAGCACCCGCATCCCGCGAAGCCCGGAACGCCCGCCGCTCCCTCCGGGCCGTCGCCTTCGACTCAAAAACGAGCGGCGATCAGTGACGAGGAATACATCGATCGCGCGATTGCGGCGATCGACGCGTTCGGGACGTGGGAGTCTGTGCCGGTTGGCGCGTTTAGATTCCTCGACAGCGGCGGGCAGGACTGGCGTCACGCGCCGGTCAACACACGACTTCTGGGCTGGGCCTACACCCGTGTGCAAGTCGACAGCGGCGTCGTCCGGGCCGTCGCGATCCTCTCGCTCGTGATCGTCGGACGGCGCGGTGAGACGGTAAAGGTTCGGATCGACGGGGCCGGCCCCGTCGTCGTGGAGGACCGCCGAACGGTGCAGCACTTCCGGGTTGGCTCAGTGATCGAGATGGCCGAGTCGCATTAAGGTCCTCCCCACGCTTCCATCAACCAGTCGCGGCGAGCTCCCCAGTCCAGTGGAGACCGCTCGGCAGGTCCTCGTACGGGTTGGGCAGGGTTGCTGGGGTGGGGTCACGTACACGAATCCGGCTCCACGTCGCTTGCTGAGCTGGATGGCATGCGTCATCGCCGACACGGTGGACGCGCCGTAGATGACATGCCAGAAGTGGACGGGGGAGTAACGGGCCACCCACGACGGGGGGGAGTACGAATTTACGTAGTCTGTGTATGAGCCCTCGAACGTGAGGAGAATGTCGGCGTCGCGCACATAGCATTCGTTGGTTTGGGTTCCCGGGTTGAGAATCGTTCGGGCGAGGCCGCCTCTGGCCTTCACGAAAGCATTGAGGGTGGCGTAATAGGGCGCGTTGTCACAGTTGGTGCTGGCCTGATCGAAGAAGATGCCATCGACGCCGTACCAGCGGTGGTAAGCGTTGACCTCCGACTCGACCGCAGACAGGCTCCGATTCCCGTAATCTGTATAGACGTAGCCCACGACAGTGATTCCGCTGGCTTGGGCGGCGCGAACCGCGCTTACGTATTGCGGGTCGGGAGCGGACCCCGGTCCACTCGCCTGGTTCAACACCGCTAGATGGAGCGCGGACCCAGCCCGATTCACCTGAGTCCACAATTCCACAACGGACCTGGACGAAAGTAAGCCGGTACCGCCAGCCTCTGGACGAAGGTCGCTCGAACGGGTCCGGCAATGAAGAGCAAGGTAGCGAACAGCACCGCCGCCGGTACCAAGGCCCCCGCCGAGAGGGCACGCCGTACTGGAACCATCAAACCTCCGAAGCCCTGAAACCCCGCCTCGAGCAGCAAGTCCGCAGCCCCGGACGTCGCTGACGAGGATCCACCCAAGCCTACCAGCTGAGTTTCAGGTTCCGGCGTCCGACTTTGCCTCCTGCGGCCGTCTGCGCTACTGTCGAGGAAGCCGCACAGGACGAGGATCGTTGAATTGGGCGGCGGGGCGATGGAACAAGGAAGGCATCACTTGAACGACGGCGCAGTCCACAAGGGGATTAGACGGCTACGAGCGGTCGGTGCAGCGCGCGTGCTGCTTTGCACGGTCGCCGCGATCGCCTTCGGCGCCACCCAGGGCGCCGGCGCCGCACGGGCCGCCGGTGCGGCGACCCCGCCGCCGGGTCTACCGGGTCCGCCACCAGGCGCAGAATCGGGTCTTCCGCTTCCGCCTCCACCCGGACAGTCCCCGGGAACCGAGGCGAACGGCCCGCCGGCGACCATTCCGGCCGGCCCATCCGGGCCCGGTCTCGTGAGCGGTACCGCCAGCCTGCCGGGACGCGAGTGACGCTGAGCATCGCGTGCCAGGGTGGCGGTCGCGTCATCCTGAGCTCGCCCTCACTGGCCAGTGGCATACTGGCCCAGGCCCACTACCGTTGCTCGCGTCGTCGCGCCACCGCTCGACTGTCGCTGCGGACGAACCTCGCGCAACGCATCGCGCGGATGGGGCAAGCGCTCGCGACGGTTCAGCTCGTTCAGGGCAAGACGACAGAGCGCCTGTCGGTGACACTCGCCGCGCGCCCGGCAACCGCTAGCTACTGGACCAGCAACTTCGGGCTCCGCTGCCAGCGTCCCGGCTATCAGGCACAGCTGCTCGCTCCGAACTTCAGTGACACGCTGCCAACCACGATCGACGTGCGGCCATGGCTGGCTAGACGAATGCCAACGGGTGGCAACGGCTGGGGACGGCAGGCCCGAACGCGAGCCGTTGGTACCGCTGGACGGCAACGCCGAGCGGCGTAGCGGAGTGGCGGACGGCCGCCGGCGGACTCACACCCTGGACGTGGTCACCAATCAATGTGACTCCCGGACACGGAATCTATGTGATCGCCGTACTCTAGGCGGTCTACTGGTACAACCATCCTCAGTATGTCTGGAGCTACGCCCGGTCGGGCGAGGGTAACGGTGCGATCGCGACCTACTGTGCCTACCCGTAAGCTCGGCAAATCTTGGCGATCCCGGGGCGCGGCGCGCGTGCTGCTCGTGCTCTGCGCCCTCGCCGTCGGGCTTTCGCCCACCGCGCGAGCGGCCACGCAGACCGGGCCACCGCCGGGTCTGCCCGGCCCGCCGCCGGGAGCGGGCGCTGGGCTGGCGGCCGCTCCTTCGGCGGGGATCGTCCCGCCGGCAGGGGTAGTCGGTGCGCCCACGACGTTACCGGCACATGTCTCCGGACCGGCTCTGTTGAGCGGGGTCGTGCGTGTCCACGGACTCCGGCTGACCTTGGCGATTGCTTGCGCCACGGCAGCAGCGCGTGTGCGTGACCGCGTCGGCGATCCGGCCGGGTGTACTCACACGGGCGAAATACGCGTGTCGAAATCGACGCGCCAGCCCGCAGCTCCGGCTCCGCCGAGCCGACGCGAGACGCCTGGCGGCGCTCGGCCCGACCCTGGCAGGGGTGGCGTTGGGGCAAGGCTCGGAGACCGCTCGGCTGTCACTTACGCTCCAGACAACTGCGGTGCCACCCAGCTACTGGAGCGATGGCGGGTTGGAGTGCAGCCTGCTCGCCTCGTATCGTCCGTATCTCGTCGCACCTGACTTCACGGTCACCCCACCGGTGGTTATCGACGTGCGGCCTTGGGTTGCCTGGTACGCCCCGCGGACCGGTTGGCGGTGGCTGGGCACCACCGGTGTGAACGCCAGCCACTGGTACCGGTGGACGGCGACCCCGAGCGGCGTATTGCAATGGAGAACACCGGCGGGCGCGATCAACCCGTGGACATGGGCACCGATCTCCGTGCATCCCGGACAGGACACATACGCGATCGGCGTGTTCGAGATCGTCTACCGGTACGCGCATCCGAGCTACGTTTGGAGATACGCGCCGTCTAGCCCGGGCCTGAACGCGCGGACGACGTACTGTAAGTACTAGCCTCGGGCCACGATCGAGCTAGCGTTTTGTTAGCGCTGGCGTTTAATAATCGCGCAATGAGGTCGCATCCGCGGATCCTGCTGGTGGACGATGACGAGGCGATCCTTGACTCGCTGCGGCGGGCGCTCGAGCTCGAGGGCTACGAGGTCGTGACCGCGGTCGATGGCGCCGGCGCCCTGACTTCGGTCGCACAGAGCGAGCCGGACGCCGTGGTACTTGACATCGGGCTGCCCGATCTGAATGGTCGGGTGGTCGCCGCCCGGATGCGGGCCGGTGGTCTGTCGACACCGATCTTGGTGCTATCCGCGCTCGACCAGGTAGACGATCGGATCGCTGGGCTGGAATCGGGCGCCGATGATTACCTGGTCAAGCCATTTGCGATGGGCGAGTTGATGGCGCGGCTGCGGGCACTGCTTCGGCGCACGGCGGCGCAGGCGCAGTCGGGAGCGGCATCGCTTCAGCCGCCGATTCGGCTGGGGCTATTGTTGGTCGATGTGGACGGGGCAGCGGCGAGCTGGGACGGGCGCAATTTGGGGTTGACGGGCCGTGAGCTGGCGCTGCTCGACGCGCTGGCTCGCAACGTGGAGGTCGTGTTGAGTCGGGATCGGCTATTGGAGATGGTGTGGGGGTATGACTTCGCTCCGGACAGCCGCGCGCTCGATGTGTTCATGACATATCTGCGCCGCAAGCTGGAGGCGGTCGGGGCGCCGCGCCTGGTTCAAACCGTGCGTGGCGTGGGGTTCGTGTTGCGGACGCCGTGATCTTTCGCTCACTCACCGCGCGAGTCGTGGTTGCCGCGTTGCTTGTGGTGAGTGCCGTGCTCGTGGGTGGTGGTCTGACGATCGTGACGGTGACCGAGCAGCGCGACAAGCGCGACGCGAACGCCGAGCTTCGGCGTTTTGTCGGCAACCTAACGCCGTCTGTGGCTGGAGCGCTCGGCGTGGCCCCCGCGCCGCCCCCGAGACTGAGCCCGCCTCCTGGCCTCGGCCAGGTGCAGCTGCTGGATCGGAACGGGAAGCCGCTGGGGCCGCCGACAGGTCCGCCGCCGCCACTGGGCACCCGCGGCAATCCAAACCCGGGCGTGGTGCAAGCGCTGATCGCCGCTTTCAACCAGCGTGGTCAGAGCTCCAGTCCGGCCGGTCAGATTGGGTTCGTTCGGGCGCTGGCCGTGCGGTCCGGCCGGCATCTGATCTTAGGAACGGTCCCGCCCGGTTTCCCGCCGATGTCTGTGCGCGCCGGCGGACGCACAGTGCTCGCTGATGGCCAGCCGTGGCGGGTGATGGTGGTACCCACCCCGATCGGGGTGATCGTCGAGGTGGGAGCGCTCGCGCAGTCGATCTCCGCGCGTGCGGCGCAGTTGCGGACGGTGGTGATCTGGACCGGCGTTGCCGGCTTGCTGATCGCCCTCGTGGGTACGGTGATCACCGCCCGGGTAGCGCTGCGCCCGCTGACCACGCTGGCGCGCAAGGCCGCCGCGGTCAAGGGGACAGATGATCTCGAGGTGAAGCTGCAGACGCCCGGCCAACCGCGGGAGGTCGCCGTCCTGGCCGAGGAGCTCGATCGCATGCTGGGTCGGCTTGACGAGGCTGTCGCGGCGCGCGAGACGGCGCTGCTGGCAGCACGACGATTCGCCGCCGATGCGGGGCACGAGCTGCGCACGCCACTGCAGAGCGTGCGCGCGAACCTCGATATCGCCGGTAGCGAGGGGGCGAACGACGGACAGCGCCGGCACGCGCTTCAGACCGCGGCATCGCAGTCCGAGCGCCTCAATCGGCTTGTCGACGGCCTCCAGACGCTCGCTCGCGGTGAGTCGGGCCTGGTCGGGCCAGCCGCGGGGGTTGACCTCGGCGACATTGCCGACGCCGCAGTATTCGCGGCTGGTACCCGCCATCCCGAGCTCGTGATCGACAGCGATCTGCCAGCTTCGGGTCCGGTCGTACAGGGAGATGCGGACGGCCTGTGGCGGGTCGTTGAGAATCTGCTCGAGAACGCGGCCCGGCACGGACGGGCCCGTGGACACGTGCGACTCCGGGTGGCCAGCAACGGCTCTGGCGCCGAGATCGTGGTCGAAGATGATGGTCCCGGGATTCCGTCCGCCGAGCGTGAGCATGTGGTCCGCCGATTCGCCCGGGGCCGCGGCACAACCGCCGCGGGCAGCGGGCTCGGGCTCGCGATCGTCGACGCCGAAGCCAGGCGTCATGGTGGCGCTCTGACGTTGTCGGCCTCCGAGCTCGGGGGCCTGCGGGCGCGGGTTACGCTCCGGGACTAGGCATTTTCTAACGCAGGTGTTGGATGCTTGTGACTAGGGCCGGGGGACCGTCTGGGGGCGCAATGCTCGTGACCGCCGCTGGCCCGCCCGATCTGATCGGGCGGTGCAGCGGCGGCGCGAGCGCCGACCGCGCGTCGTTAGCAGGCCAGGCGTTTCAAGCCGCCGGCCAGCACGCGGGCGCCGAGCTCACAGTCCTGGGCGCTCGTCCATTCCTGATGAGAGTGGCTGATCCCCTCGCGCGGGGGACGAACAGCATCGCCGCCGGGGTGTGGCGCCCGACGATCATTGCGTCGTGGCCGGCTCCACCCGTCATTCGCGGTGGCGTCACGCCTTCCTCCGCCGCGGGCTCGTTCAGCACCGCCAGGAGATCCCGCAGATCGCCTCGACGAGCGCCGGGCGCTGACCCCGCGCCCACAGCACCGGCCCCACGGGCTCGATCCGCATTGCCGTATTGTATGTAGTCGTATACCGTGCGCGTGGTCATTCCTCCAGCACCGCTCGAGACACTGCACATCGCGACCACCCTGACCGCTTCGTGAGCTCGCGCGCGACCACCCCCCGGCGTCGAGCTGGCATCCGGCGACCGTGTCGACGCCGACGTCGTTGTCACCTGCACCGGGCGCTGGACCCAGGAGCTCCTGCGCACGGTCGGCGTGGACGTGCCGCTGACCCCGCCCGAGCCCGCTCCATCGCCGGCGGTCGGACTGCTCGCACTGACAACACCCGTCGCCACCCGCCTGCGTCGGGTCGTGTTTGCGAGCGGACTGATGATGCGTCCGGACGGTGCCGGTGGCGGAGGAGCTGGTCGAGCTTGCCCGCGCGCGGCTTCAGGGCGCTGAGCTGGCGCGCGTCGAGAGCGCCACGATCGGGATCCGTGCCCTGCCCGTCGACCGGATGCCGGTCGACGGCCCGGCGCTCGAGGGGCGCTACGGCGACCCCGAAGAACTCGGGTCGTTCGCGGCCTGGGTGCTCAGCGAAGCACCGGCCCATCTGACCGGCGCCGTCCTGAACGTTGACGGCGGCATGACCGCACCGTACCTCAGGAGTCCGCGAACTTAGCCGCGCGCAGCAGCGTCTCGGTCTCTTCGGGTCGAGAGCACGTCGCCGTACTTGGCATCGATATCGAACAGACTCGCCTCGTGTGGCCCGGCGGCGCGATCGGCCACCGCATCGCGGGGCACGACGACCCGGTAGCCGTATTGCATCCCGTCCACGGCGGTCGCCCGCACGCAGCCGGAGGTCGACGCGCCGGTGACCACCACGGTGTCGCAGTGGTGGGAGGCGAGCAGGGCGCCGAGCGGTGTGCCGAAGAACGCCGAGGCGAACAGCTTTGACAGCACCGGCTCACCTGGTCGGGGGGCGATTCGCTCGTCGATCTTCGGCCACCGCGTCCCGGGGGCGAGCGTCAGCAGGGTTGGTACCTTGTTGATGAACGCGCGCGCGACCTCTTGCCCGGCGGCGTCGTACTCGAGCGTCGTGAACGCGATCGGGCAACCCGCGTCGCGCGCCGCGGCGAGCAGGCGCACGTTCGCGGCCACCGCGCGGTCGGTGTCGCAGTGCAGTGGTGACTCGGGATCGGTGAAGCCGTAGTTCATATCGACCACGACGAGCGCCGGGCGGGTGCCCGCGCCCTGCCGGCGGCCGAGTCCTCGCTCCTCGTAGAGACTGCGCGTGCCGTCGTCCATCCTGTCGCTGTCCTCTCCGGCTCCTCGCCCGCCTTCGCAGGCGATTGTATGCAATGGTACGCAGAGTCACTCTGCAACCTCGAAGCTAACGGAAAGGGGGACGATGGGCAATGGGTCGACTCGACGGCAAGGTCGCCTGGTGACCGGCGCGGGATCGGGTATCGGCCGTGAGACCGCACGTTACTTCGACGATCAGCCTGACCCCGCCCAGGCGCGTCAGTTCGCTGTCTCGATCCATCCTCTGGGGCGCCTCGGACAGCCACTTGATATCGCCGACGCCTTCGTCTATCTCGCCTCCGGGGAGGAGCGGTGGGTGACGGGCACCGCGCTGGTGGTCGACGGCGGCCTCACCGAGGGATCTGGGGTGGATAGCACTACTTGCCCCGATGCCGGCGGTCCCCCGGAGCGGCGGCGGCGGCGGTCTGGCTCAGCGAGCGGCATCGACTCGGGTAGCTCTCCGAAGTCGAACTGCGCCTGCTCACCGCGCTCTTCGGCAAGCTGCGCCCGGCGCCGGGCGGTGGCATCGGCGTCGACCCCGTGCGCGCCGAGCACTACGCCGTAGTGGAGCTCGGCCGACTCCGGCGAGACGAGGCCGCGCCGCACGTCGCGGGATACCTTCTCGGGCGGCCGCCGCAACGGGTCCCCCCAGCCGCCGGACCCGGCGGTCCGAAAGACGAGCCGGTCGCCGGCCGCCACCGGGTGCGCGTCGACCTTTGAGGGCAGCTCGATGTCTCGCCGTCGGCCTTGATCAGAACCTTCGAGCTGCGTCCTCCGGCGCGTCCGCCGCCGATCCCCCAGGGGCTGATCAGGGCCCGGTCGTCGTGGACCGTGAACTGCCCCGCACCGGTGAACACGTACAGCTTCTCGATGCCGGTCCCCCCACGATGCAGACCGGCGCCACCGGAGTCGCACACCGGCAGGTAATGGTCGATGCGCACCGGGTAATAGCTCTCGGTGTACTCGGCCGGGGTGGTTCGGAACAGCGGCCACCACGAGTGCCCGTCCAACCCGTCCCCGGTCGGCCGCCCCGGAATCCCGCCGAACAGCAATTCGACGAACTGGAAGTAGCGACCGTGCGCATCGCTGCCGGCGAACACGAACACCGGACTGGTGCCGTACCCGGCGGCCATCGAGAGGTCGGGGGCGCGCTGTCCGAGGGCTCCGCTCTGGCGGTCGAAGAAGCGCGTGTGCACGTTGAGCCGGTTCGACAGCGGAGCCGGAAAGCGGGGATTGAGGAGCGAGCCCTCCGGCAGAGTGATCTCGAACACGTCGTAGAGTCCGTCGTTGAACAGGATCTGCGGGTCGAAGGCCATGATCATGTAGATCCCGAAGAACAGCTTGCACAGGCCTTCGTTGATGTGAAAGTTGATCGAGCCCGGAGCTTCGTGGTCGGTGCCGGTCCAGTCGGCGTAACAGACATCGCCCTCCCGCCACAGCGTCAGGACCATCTTGAAGGGGCCGTTGCCTAGGCCGTCGTCATCGACCCAGTCGGTGAACGTCACCTTCTCAGTTGGGATGTACTGACGGATCAGGCGGGCCACCGCCTCGCGCGTGCGTACGAGCAGCGCGTCGCAGGCGGCGGCGAACCGCTCTCGTCCGAAGCGACGGCAGATCTCGACGACGCGGCGCTCGGCGGCGCGGCAGCCGCCGATCAGCGCCATCAGGTCACTGCGGTTGGTCTCGGGGGTGCGCGTGTTGTTGAGGATGATCGCCAGTGCCGCCTCGTTGAGCGTGCCGGCGGCGAAGATCTTGATCGGCGGGATCCCTCAGTCCCTCCTCCCAGATCGAGGTCGCCTCGTTGCCCTGGCTGCCCGGAACCTTGCCGAAGCGATCGATCACCTCGGGGATGTAGGAGCCGAACTGCCCCACGACCATCTTGTCCGCGGCGGTTGCAGATCATCGGGAACTCGTCGTGCTGCACCCGGATCGTCGGCGACATCGCCGCTCGCCTGACGACCTCGTCCATCTCGAAGCGCGCATTGAGCAGCGCGTTCTCGATCAGGTCGAGGGTGATCGGGTCAATGCCAGTCGTGCTCACGGGATCTCCGGTTCGATCGCCAGGTTCAGCCACGGGTCGACAGTGGCGACCGAGCCGGGCAGCACAACGGTCGTGGCGTCGTACTGCTCGACGATCGCGTAGCCCGGGATTCGCATTCCGGTCCGCAACTCGGCCCGCTCAAACGTGGGCACCGCGCGCGGCCGGCCGCCCTGCCACACCGTGTGCGTACCGGCCTGAGCGGGGGCGGGGTCGGACGGCCCCGGATCGTCTGGTGCAGCGCGCTGAAACGCTCGGCGAGCTCGGGCACAGTCAGCCGCTCGAGCTCCTCGGCGGAGACCTCGACCGGGATCTCGAACCCCTGACGCTGATAGCGCATGTCGATCACATAGTCGAGCGCCCGATCCTCGACGGCGACTCCCTCGCTGGCGAGCCAGCGCTCGCCCTGGGCCGTGAGATCGGCGAGCCGCTGGCGCAATTCCGCGGCGGTTGTCTGCTCCGCGACAGGACGCCTGACTCCGGCGGGACGATCACCGGAAAGCAGCCGAGCAGCGCGGCCAGGGCATTGACATGCAGCCCGCCGGCACCGCCGAAGGAAACCAATGCGAAGTCGGCGGGCGCGTGGCCTTTCTGCACCGTGACGACGCGCAACGCCCCGAGCATGCTCTCGTTGATGAGGTCGACGATCCCCGCCGCGGTGTCGTGCGGGTCCAGTCCGAGCTGGGCGCCGAGCTCGGCGACGGCGGCTTGGGCCTCGTCGCTGTCCAGCTTCATCTCACCGCCGAGCAGCCGCGGCGGGAGGTGGCCGAGCCCGATGTTGGCGTCGGTGACCGTCGCCGAGGAGCCGCCGCGCCCGTAGCACGCCGGGCCGGGGTCGGCGCCGGCACTCTGGGGACCGACCCGCAGCGCTCCGGTGACCTCGGCGACATACGCGATCGAGCCGGCGCCGCACGCGCGCCGGCGGGCGGTGAGCCTGGCAACGGGTTCGGGGGAAAGGTCGTGTACGACGAGCTCGTGGCCGGCGCTGAGCAGGCGCTGGGCGATCGGCAGCCCCATGCGTCCCAGACCGACGACGGCGATCCGCATCAGTCGCCGGGAGTCGCCGCCCGATGTCCATGGTGCGTCCACACGCGCACGTACGTGGCGCGCAGGAAGTCGACGTGGCTGCGCATCTGACGCTCGGACTCATCCGCGTCACCAGCATCGATGGCGTCGACGATCGCCCGGTGGTCGTCGTTGATTTGGTGCAGCGTCTCACGGGTGATCTCGCTGCGTCGCATGTTCGTCTGCAGGACGCCGAACACGGGCTGGGCCGCGATCGCCAGCAGGGTGTTCTGGGCGGCATCCAGCACGCCGGTGTGGAAGGCGGCGTTGTAGGTGAACTGCTCCTCGGTGCCGAGCTTGACCTCCTCGTCGATGATGCAGTCGCGCAGCCGCACCAGGTGGGCCTCCGTGCGCCGCTCCGCCGCCGCCCGGGCTGCCCATCCCTCGAGCAGATCGCGCGCCTCGAGCAGCTCCTCGGGCGAGACGTCCTGCGACTCGCTGAGCAGCGAGATGTTGGCCTTCAGGAACTCGGAGATGTGATCGACCGTGGGCAGCGTCACGAAGCTGCCCCCACCGGCGCCCTTGGCGGTGCGGATCAGGTTCTGCGCCGCCAGCACCCGCAGCGCCTCGCGCACCGTTCCCCGGCTGACTCCGAACTCCCGCGCCAGCGCGGCCTCGTTCGGCAGTCGCTGGCCGCGCGCGAGCTCACCCTTCATGATCAGGTCGCGCAGCTGGTCGTGCACCTGCTCGTAGGCCTTGCGCACCCGCTGTACCGGCGCGCCGACGATTCGGTGCTCGTCGACCGAGCTCGAGGCCGCTGTCGGGCCGGGACGAGCGTCGTCGCTCAACGCGTTAGTCCGGATGCCGGGTGTGCGCACCACAGGTGAGCATAAACGCCGGGGAAGCGTCCGCCGTGTTGCCGACGATCTCCGCGCGCTCGCCGCGGAGCGCCGCCCGCATCGCTCACGCCGCGACCCGCCGCGAGGCCCGGGCGAGCAGTCTCAGGGCAGACAGAGTGCGCTCGCGCTCGACGCCCGTCACCGCGGCCGCGAGCGCTTCGCGGTCACCATCGGCGAGCGCCAGGCTCGCATTGGCGGCGAACTTCCCGAGCACCTGCGCCTCGCTCATCGGATTCTCCGGGTCGCCGCGCTGGAAACGCAGCTCGCGCTCGATCGAGCGCCCGTCGGCCGTGCGGATGCGCACGCCGCCGGGAAAGGCGCGCCCGGCGGTATCGAAGTCCTTCACCTCGTAGCGAATCCGCCCGGCCAACGCGAGCACGGCCTCGTCGCCGATTGCCTCATCGGTGTAGGTGGCGACGTCCACCGGTCCCCGCAGAAGGTAGGAGGCCACCGAGTAGGGAAGCGAGAACTTGGCCTCGTACTCGCTTCGCGGCCGCGCCTTGGCGGCGGCGGGCTCGAGGACCAACCGCACGGCGGCGGGCGGGCTGACGAGCACCAGCTCCTCGATGTCCTCGCTCGCTAGTCCCTCTTCGGTCACCGCGGCGACCGTGGCGTCGAGCGGCGCGTGCACGTAGTGGCAAGCCGGGTAAGGCTTGAACGCGATCCGCGGCGTCTCCCAGTGCGACCCTAGGTCGTCGAGCGCTGACTCGATGTCGACATCCTCGCGACCCAGAAACGTCCGGTAGACGCCGAACCGGCCCTCGAGCACGCTGGCCGGCCCGGTCGCCCCGTGGGCTGCCAGGGCAGCGGCGATGACGCCGGACTGAGCGGCGAAACCGGGATGCAACCGCTTGGTCGACGAGCCGTCGGCGAGGAACTCCAGCAGCCCGGAGGCGAGGCTGCCGGCGATCCCGAGCGCCTGCGTCGTCGTGCCCGCGTCGAGGCCGCGCAAGCGCGCCGCTGCGGCGGCCGCGCCGAACACTCCGCATACCGCCGTCGGATGGAACCCGCGCTCGTGAAAGCTCTCGCCGGCCGCGATCCCGATCCGCGCCGTGACCTCGTTTCCGGCCACGAGCGCGCAAAGCAGCTCGGCGCCCGTGCTGCCGAGCGCCTCGGCGCTGGCCATCGCCGCCGGCGCCACCGCCACGCTCACGTGGGCGATCGCACCGGGGTGGGTGTCGTCGAAGTCGAGCGCGTGGCAGGTTGCGCCGTTGACGAGTGCGGCGGCGCTCGGGCTCATCCCGGTGTCGACGCCGATCGCGGTCGCCGGACCGCCCTCCCCGAGCTCGACCATCGCCTCCCGGGGGGCGGGTGCGGTGTCGAGCGCGTGGGCGGCGAGACCGCAGCCGAGCGTGTCCAGCAGGTGCAATTTGGCAGCGCCCTGCACGCTCGGAGGAATCTGTTCGTCACTCAGTCCGCAGGAGAAACTGGCGAGGCGCTCGGCCGCAGTGCTCATCGGCTGTCCTTTCACGGGATTCAGGGCGCAGCTAGACGGTCCACTCGTCGGCGGTCTGCGGAAACACGTCGGCCGCCTCGGGGGCACCGCGACGGTAGACCATGAATGTGCGGCGGAACTCGATAACGACCTCGCGCCGCTGGTTGATCCCGCGCGTCCGCACGCCGACGATGCCGACATTCGGACGCGACCGGGACTCGCGACACTCCAGCACCTCGCTCTCGGCCCACAGGGTGTCGCCCTCGAACGCCGCCTTGGGCAGCTTGATGTCCGTCCACGAGAGGTTGGCCGTCGCGTTCTCACTTGTATAGGGCACGCTCATTCCGGTGACCAGCGCGAGCGTGAAAGTGCTGTTGACGAGCGGCTGACCGAACGGCGCCGCTCCGCGAACACCTCGTTGAAGTGGGCCTGATTGGTGTTCAGCGTGAGCAGCGTGAACCACTGGTTATCGACGCGAGTGATGGTTCGTCCCACCCGGCTGCGGAAGACGTCTCCAACCTCGAAGTCCTCGTAGAACCGGCCGCGCCACTGCTTGGGGGCTACGGCATCGTCGGATGACATCCACTCTCCTCGCGTCCCGCCACTCCACCTACGCCTGCCGTGATGAACGTGGTGATTTTATATGTCCTACATAGATGTCTGTCAACATCCGTAACGGCTCGTGCGATACCTTCGCGGCCCGCGTCACGCCTATGTTTACGCAACCTACAGCTCTCCCACGGGCGCCTGCGCGAACCCTTCCCGTCGGGCTCGTATGTCCGGGCGACGGGGTTGACAAGATTGAAGTTAGGCATTAAGACTCGCTGCCGCGGCGAGCCCGGTTGGCGGCCGCGGCGATCGGCCATGGCGAGGACAGGAGAGGGCAACCGGTGAAGGCGGTCCGCATACACGAGTTTGGAGGTCCCGACGTGGTTCGCCACGAGGACGTGGCCGATCCAGTCCCGCCCGCAGGCCATGTCCGCATAAAGGTGAACGCGTGCGCCCTAAATCACGTTGACATCGACATTCGCGAAGGCATTTCTCGCTTCGAGATCAGCTTCCCGCACATCCTCGGGCTCGAGGTCGTGGGCGAGGTGGACGAGCTCGGCGACGGCGTCGAGGACTTCAAGACGGGTGAGCGGGTGATGCCCTACCTGCTGGGCGGCGATGTCTTTATCGGCGTCGCGGGCCCCGGCGGCCTAGCCGAGTATGTAATCGCGCCCACCAAGCAGCTCGTGCGTGTCCCCGACCAGATCGACGACCGGGCCGCGGCGGCGGTGCAGGTCGCCTTCGGAACCTCCTGGCACATGCTGTTCGGGCGCGGTCATTGAAGATCGGCGAGACCGTCCTCGTCAACTCCGTCTCGAGCGGCATCGGCTCGGTCGCCGTACAGCTCGTCAAGCTCGGCGGGTGCGCGGGCGGGGACGCGGGTGCACACGAAGGAGTCCCACGCCCCACCGCTCCATCGTCCCGGGCCGGACACGATCGACAGCTACGGCAACATCATCATTCGCAAGCTGGAGGGAAACTGACGATGAGCGTCACCGAACAGCAAACGCTGCGCGTCGAGCGCTATGAGACGCGCATCGACTCCGGCGGCGCCGGCTATCACCGCGGCGGCCACGGCGTGGCCAAGACCTACCAATTCCTCGCGGAGGGCTTCATCTCCTACCAGGACGACCGCGCCCAGACCTACCCGTGGGGCCTCGAGGGCGGCCGGCACGGGGCGCCCTCCGAGAAGACCCTGATCCGGGTCGCCGACGGCGAGCAGATCAAGCTGCCCTCCAAGGTCGAGAACGTGCCCGTGCACCGCGGTGACCGGCTGATCTTCTCGACCGCCGGCGCCGGCGGCTTGGGCGACCCGCTCACCCGCGAGCCCGAGCGCGTCGCCGTGGACGTGCGGGCTGGACTGCTCAGCGTCGAGGCGGCCGGCTCGCAGTACGGCGTGGTCGTCTCGCGCAGCGGCGAGGTGGACGAGTCGGCGACCACGGCCGGCCGGGAGCGGACGCGCGCTAGACGGGGTGAGGTAGCCGAGTTCGACTTCGGACCGCTGCCCGAGAAAGCAAAGCTCCAGGCCCACATCGCCGACGAGCGGCTAGACTTCGACGCCTGGATGGCAGCGGAGGGCCGTGCCGGTGCCGGCCCGAGCGTCCCGCCGCCCTGAGTAGAGGACGTGGCGATGTACGTGACCGTGTGCGACGTCGGCCCGCGCGACGGGCTCCAGAACGATCGCGAGATCCTCTCCCCCGGGACGCGCGCCGAACTCTGCGACCGCCTCGCCGCCACCGGCCTGCCGCGGATCGAGGCCGGCAGCTTCGTGAACCCCGAACGAGTGCCCCAGATGGCGGGCACGGAGGAGGTGTTCGCCGCCCTGCACCGCCGCCAGGACGTCGTCTATGCCGCGCTCGCGTTGAACGTCCGCGGCGTGGAGCGCGCGCTGGCGGCGGGAGCGGACGAGCTGCACCTCGCCTACCCGCTCAGCAACACGTTCGCGCAACGCAATCAGGGCGTGACGCTCGCCGAAGGGGCGGCGGCGACCGAAGTGATGATCGGTCAGGCGCACGACGCCGGGCTACGCGCCAGCGTGACCCTCGGGGCTTCCTTCGGCTGCCCGTTCGAGGGTGCGGTCGATCCGGGAGTCGTGAGCGAGCACGTCGCGCGAATGGCGGCGTCCGGGGCCGACGAGATCATGCTCGCCGACACGATCGGTGTCGGCGTGCCCGCCCAAGTGCGGCGCCTATTGCCGGACGCCCTGCGCCAAGCAGGCGGACGGCCGGTCGGTCTGCATCTGCACAACACGCGCAACAACGGTTACGCGAATGCCGTTGCCGGTCTCGAGCACGGCGCGACGGTTTTCGATGCGTCGATCGGCGGCCTCGGGGGCTGCCCATTTGCTCCGCGCGCGACCGGCAACGTCGCCACCGAGGATCTCATCTACCTGCTGGACGGCGAGGGCGTGCAAACCGGTGTGGACCTCGCCGGGCTGATCGACACCTCGGAGTGGCTTGCCGATGTGCTCGGTCGCGACCTACCCGGGCTCGTGTACCGCGCTGGGCCGTTCGTGCCGGCCGGCGCCTAGGACTCGCCGCCGACGATGCGGGTCGGTTCGCTCACGCGTGACCTGGCAGCGATCGTCGGCGAGCGGAATGTCCTCGAGGGGCCCGCCCGACGGGTACGGAAGTGACGCGACATACGAGATCGATCGTTGGGAGCGGGCTGGCGCCCGCGGCCGTCGAATATGCCGATGCTGTCGAGGGCGTGGCCGCGATCGGCGCCCGCCGCGGGCTGCGAGCGTGCAGCCTTGGCCATGCCGGTGACGGCAACGTGCATGGCTGTTTCCTGCTCGTGCCGGGCGATCAGGAGGCGAGCATGACCCAACAGGATCTGGCAATCGTCGGCGGCGAGGTGATCGTCGGCGGTCCGTCGATCCGGATGGTTCCTTTGAGCGGAACACATTTGCTCCATCCTCCCTACGCCCCCACCGCACCCGCCTGGCCTTCGCCTCACGCGGCCGACCACGCGAACTTTGGCTGCTGACCTCCGGGGGCCGGAGGTAGATAGCCAACGTTCGCGAAGGCCCACAGCGCCCGCGCTTCTCCATCCTTCCGATGTGCCCCTCGCCGGCGGTACCCAGAGTGCCGAGCGGGTGGCCGACGTGCTGCTGGCGGTGGCTGACGATCATCCCCGGGCGCGGATCAGCGACCTCGCGTGGCGGCTGCAGCTGAGCAAGGCCGTCGTGCACCGCATCCTGCGCTCGCTGGCGCAGCGCGGCCTGCTGGCACCGGCACCTGACGGCGCCTACCGTCTCGGTCCCGCCGCCGCCGGACTCGGTGCCGGCGTGCTCCGCGACGTGGACGTGCGCGCCCAGACGATGGCCAGCCTGCGTTCGCTGGCCACGCGGACCGGCAAGACGGCAACGCTGTCGGTGCTCGCCGGTGACGCCCGGGTGTATCTCGACCAGGTGGTGAGCGCCCAGCAGATCCGCATGGAGGTCAAGCTGGGCCGTCTTTTCCCGCTTCATGCCGGCGCCAGCGGCAAGGCGATCCTGGCCGCAGGCCCGATGATCTGCGCCGCCGGGTGCTCGAGGGAAAACTCGAAGCCCTCACGCCGCGCACGATCGTGGATCCAGAACGTCTGCGCCGTGAGCTGAGGGGCGTCACGCGCCGCGGCGTCGCAGTCTCGCGCGGGGAGCGCCAGCCTGGGGCAGGCAGCGTCGCCGCGACCGTGTTCGGTCCCCACGGTGACGTCGCCGGAGCGGTGAGCGTTTGCGGTCCGGCGGCGCGTTTCGACGACGGCACGTGTACATCGGCTGACGCCGATCGTCTCCGCGGCCGCCGCGGAGATCGACGTCAGACTGGGGAGCGGACGATGACGGGCTGGGCTCAACGCTACGGCAACCCGGAGGCGTTCGTCGGCTGGCGCGAGGGAGTCCCCGGCGTCAACCGGGCCGGAGCCGAGTGGCTGGCGCGCCGGGGGGTGCGTGCGACCGGCTCGGACACGCTCGCCTACGAGACGATCCCGCCGGGCGAGGGGCACAGCCGCCTGCCCGTGCACCGGATCTTGCTGGTCGAGCACGGGATCCCGATCATCGAGATGCTCGATCTCGAGCGGCTCAGAACAGACCGGGTCTACCGGTTCGGTTTCGTGCTCACGCCGCTGCGCCCGATCGGGGCGACGGGCTCTCCGGTGCGTCCGCTGGCGCTCGTCGCCCCGTGAGCCAAACCCTCGTCCAGCGGCTCGCCGGTTTCGCCGCCGCCCCGCTGCCGTCCGACCAGGCTGCCGAGATCCGAGCCGACGTTCGCCGCCGCGTGCGTGACCTCCTCGGCGTGGCGCTGGCGGGCGCCGACAGCGATCCGCCCTGGCGGCAGCGAGCGTGATCGAGCGCTGGGGCGGACGCGAGGAGTGCGGGCTGATCGGCAAGCCGGGGCGCTTCCCGGCCTGCCGCCGCGCTGTTCAACGGCACACTGGCCCATGCGCTGGACTTCGACGACACACACCTGCTCTCGGTTCTACACGCGAGCGAATCCGTCATCCCCGCGGCGCTGGCCGCCGCGCAGTCGGCAGGGCGCAGCACAAGGGAGCTCGGGCACGCGATTGCGATCGGAGACGAGATCTGTGCGTGCGTCGGCGGCCGCGCCTCCTCGGCGGCCGGTTCCGCGATCGTACGCAGCGTCACCCCGGCCACGCCGAGCTGGACCTGATCGAGGTCGTCCGCGGTGAGCCCCTGTTCGCGCAGGATCAGAGCAGCGTCGATGGCCGCGTGGGTGAAGTGATTTGGGTGCGGCTCCCGTGGAGGGACGTCATGCCTCGCGCGGGATCACGCCGTTGGCGTACCGTAGGTCGTGGTTGCGGTGTCGTTCTCGTGCGAGGTGATAGTCCCAGTAGCTGTCGAAGTCGTCGTTGCTGCGAAGGGCGCGTAGTTTCAGGATCGCTTCGGCGCCGTCCAGTCCCCAGCGGGCGCCGGTGATGTCCGTCCGGTCTTTGATCAGGTGGCGGCAGGCGCCTTCGATCACGCCGGTGGCGATCGGCCACCCGTTGGCGAGCGCGGTGGGGTAGTCGAGGTAGGGGCGCTTGTTGAGCAGGTAGTCGGCGGCGCGTCGGCCTTGGCGCGCTTCTCGTCGGGGAGTCCGAGCCGGGTGGCTTTGCGGCGGATCGCGGCGGCGACGATCCCGGCCTTGCCCTCGAGGATCGCGAGCGCCTTCTCGTGCACCCTCTGCTCGGCGTCGGGGTCGCCTTTCGGTGAAAAAGCACCAGGCCGCGCCCCATAGATATTCCAGTACGTGAACCACGTCGACCACGATCGTGACCTTTAGCTTGCGCTTGCGGGCCTCGGCCTTGATCCGGTCGATTTGGTGGTTGTTGCCGTCCACCAGCGCGATCCAGGTGCGCTGCTGGTCGGGATCGCGGCGCTGCGCCTCGTCGAAGATGTCCGCGACGACGGTGGCGGCGTCCTCGACCACGGAGGCGGTCAGCCACTTGTGCTTGGCCTTCGGCGACGGCAGCACCTTCTCCTTGGTGGGGCCAGCACGTCCTCGGGGGTGCGCGGCGCGGGCGTTACCTCATAGACGGCGCCGACCTCGGCGATCCGCTTGCGGTTGGCCTTCTCCCCCTTGGACAGGCGGGTCTTGAGCTTCGGCGAGGCTCGCTGCGCAGCCTTCGCGGTTGCCTCTCTGAGCGCCTCTGAGCGCATCACGATCCCCTTGCCGTCGGCTGAGAGCACCAGCACATCCTCCTCGCCGTGCTCCTGCTCGTTGGCCGCGCTGACCCGCTCGGCGTAGAACGCGTCGAAGTCGACCGCGGCGCGCACCGCCAGCTCCTCGACCTGGCGTTTGCCCAGCGCCAGCCCCGTCCGCTCTCGCACCTGGCCTGTGGCCCCGGCAGCGTCCGTGACCCGATCCACGCGCTGCTCGCGCCCGGCGCGCAGGTCGAGATGATCCTGAAACAGGCAGCGCACCAGCTCACGCCCCTCCGTCTCCAGCCGGGACTCCAGCTCCCCCTGCTCGAGCCCCACCGCCTCCTGCGCGTCCAGCCACCCGACGATCTGCTCAAACCGTTCACGCGAGCGGCCAAACGCATCCTCGCCCGCGCCACCGCCGGACGCGAGATTGCTTGCAGCAGCATCCACCGTCCGCTGGGACTGCAGGACTTCATCAGCCGGCGCGTAAAGTTCGCCATAACGGGTGCCGGAGTTGGCGATCACGTGGCCCACCTTTCGTGGTCGACGTTGGTATCAGCAACGCCAACTTCGGCGCCCTTGACCGCTCCTCCTGCGACCTATCACTCACACGCAGGCAAAACCCCGGCGAAACTAGCGCCCCCTGCTGGCTCTCGCCCGCGAATCCCCAACGTCTCCGCGGCTCACCGTCCCTCTACACGAGCCGCACCCAAGTGATTTGCCGGATAGGGCTTGAAATGCATCCGCCGCAGCGGCTCGCGCTCGCGGCGCGAGTGTCGTGTGTCGCCGACCCCGAGTGCGAGGCGATGTTTCCCGATCAGCTGCCCGCGATCGTACGCGTCCGGACGCGCGCGGGCGAGCGCCGTGAGATCCGCCTGCTCGCCAACCGCGGTGGCCCCGGCCGGCCGGTCAGCGATCACCAGCTGGCATTGAAATTTCGGCTCAACGTGGGCCTCACCGTCAGCGACGACGGGCAGCTCGCCGCGCTCACCGAGGCGCTCGAGCAGCTCGAGCAGCTGCCCGACGTCGGAGCCCTGCTGACGCTCACTGCCTTGCCGCGGGACTAGGGTGCCGCCGGCGGGGACGCCTCGGCATCGATCTCGGCGAGCACCTCACGCGCGATTCGGAACGCCTCCACCCCCGCCGGAATCCCGGCATACACGGCGAGCTGGATCAGCGTGTCTTCGATCTCCTCTCGCGTGCAGCCGTTCCTGAGCGCTCCGCGAAGGTGGAGCTTCAGCTCCGCGGGGCGGTTGAGCGCGCCCAGCATCGCCAGGTTGAGCAGGCTACGGTCGCGGCGGCTGAGCGCCTTGCGCCCCCAGGCCGCGCCCCAGCAGTACTCCGTGAGCAGGCGCTGAAAGTCGCGCGTGAAGTCGTCGGCGTTCGCGAGGCTGGCGTCCACGTAATCCGCCCCGAGGACCTCGCGACGGATTGCGAGTCCAGTTTCGAACAGGTCATCGTTCATCGTTGGATGCGACTGTATACCGTTCTCCGGCGGGCCGCGGCCCGCGGCCCGCCGACGAACAATAAGCGGGCGCGGCATCGCGACCGCGGAAACCGAGGAGGCGTAGGCAAGATGCGTGAGCTCAGGCAGGAAGGTCCATACCACTACGTCTTCTCGCCGTATGCCGAGCCAATCGCCAGCGTCGTGCCCGGCGAGACGGTGGCCGTCCACACCGAGGACGCGTTCGAGGGCCGGATCACGACCGAGGAGGATCTGCCCAGCCGGGTGCTCGGGCCCAATCTCAATCCCCAGACGGGACCGATCTACGTCGAGGGGGCCGAGCCAGGCGACACCCTTGCCGTCCGCATCGAGTCGATCGAGCCCGCGCGCGACTGGGCGGTGAGCGCGTTCGTTCCGTACTTCGGGGGTCTCACGGCGACGCAGGCCACACGTCTGCTCCACGATCCCCTGCCTGAGCGCCTCTACTTCTATCAGCTGCAGGATGGCGTCTTCCGGCACCGTGATCGCATCGCCGTCCCGCTGCGGCCGTTCCTCGGCACGATCGGGACCGCGCCCCAGCTCGAGGCAATCTCGGCGCTGACGCCTCACAACCACGGCGGCAACATGGACGTGCGCGACACGTGTCCGGGCAACACCGTCTATCTCCCGGTGCGAACGCCGGGTGCTCTGTTCTATACCGGGGACGCCCACGGCAACCAGGGCGACGGGGAGCTCTGCGGGGTGGCGCTCGAGATCAGCGCCCGCGCCGAGCTCACTCTTGACGTCATCAAGGGCGAGGCGATCCAGTGGCCGCGGATCGAGTCACCGACGAAGCTGATGACTGTCGGCAGTGCGCGCCCGATGGAGGACGCCGCCCGGATCGCCTACACCGAGCTCGTTGAGTGGATCGCCAGCGATCACGGCTTCGAGCGCCTCGACGCCTACCAGCTGCTCACTCAGCTCGGCGAGTTGTACGTCGGCAACATGGTCGACACGAACTATTCGCTCGTGGCTGCAATCGCCAAGGAGCACCTCCGCCCGAGCAGCGAGTAGTTCACCAGCCGGCGGCGTAGCCGTCCTTGCGGCCGTCCGACCCTCCAATCAGCGTGCCGTAGGGGGTGCGGACGATTGCCTGTCCGCCACCGAAGACCCCAATGGCTCGCTCGCGGACCGGCTCCAGGCCGAGCTCGCTGATCATCGCCGCCGAGTCCCATAGCCCTTGCTCGAGAAGCACCCGCTCGCCCTCGACCCGGAAGCGCGGTCGGTCAAGCGCGGTTTGCGGGTCGACGCCGTCGTCAAGCAGGCTGTGCAGGAACTGCACATGCGCCTGGGCCTGAATGAAGCCGCCCATCACGCCGAACGGCCCGAGCAGCTGGCCGTCGTTGATGATCATTCCGGGAATGATCGTGTGGTAGGGGCGCCGGCCCGGTGTCACCCCACCCTCGACGGCGAAGCAGGCGCCGCGGTTCTGGAGCGCGACACCCGTGCCGGGCGCGACGACGCCGGAGCCGAAACTCTCGTACAGGCTCTGGACCAGCGATACGGCCATACCGTCAGCGTCCACGACACACAGATAGATGGTCCCGCCCGCGGGCTCGGCGATGCTCGCTGGACGCTGTCCCAGCCGGCGCACAATCGCGGCGGGCTCGAGCAGATGGCCAACCTCGGCTCCGTCACGGACTTCCCGCTGGGCGTCCTCCAAGGCAAGCCGGCAGCAGGTGATCCGGTCGGCGAAGCTGCCGGACGTACCGGCCAGCAACAACAGGCCCTCGAGCACGGCGACGCCTTGGGTCGGAGGCGGCAGCTCGACGATCTGGTGGTCGTGGTAGCTCGCCTGTAGGGGCTCTACCCAGCGAGGTCGCATCGCCGCGAGATCCTCGGGCTCGAGCCAACTCACCGAGCAGATCGCCTCGGCCACTGCGCCGGTGTAGAACCGCTTGGCGCCGCCCTCGGCGAGCGCGGCGAGCGTCGCGGCGAGCTCCGGCAATCTCACCCGAGCGCCGCAGTCGGGCACCGGACCGAAGCCGTCCGGGAGGTGGGGGGCAAGCTGCCAGGCGTGCGCACACCGCGCCCCGACCGCGAAGCCCTCGCGCGCAAGCGTCACCGCATCCGACAGGCATTCGTCGAGACCCAGGCGTCCATGGCGCTCGGACAGCGCCGCCCAGCCGGCGACCGCACCCGGGACGTTGATCGACCGGGGTCCCGACTGCTCGACCGCGCTCCCGGCGGGCGCGGTGCGCGGCGCCGGACCCGCGGCATCGAGCCCCTCAAGCACGCCGTCGCGCCAGACCAGCGCGAACAGGTCGCCGCCGGGCCCGGTCGACATCGGCTCGCTGACGGAGAGCACCGCGGCCGCGGCCACGGCGGCGTCGACCGCGTTGCCACCGGCCCCCAAGATGCGCAGCCCGGCTGCCGTCGCGGTGGGCTGGCTCGTGGCGACCATCGCGTTGGCGGCGAGCGCGGGGGGACGTCCGTGCGCCGAGGGTGGGAACTTGACGTCGTTGATCAGTGCCACTGTCGCCGCCCGTCGCTACCGCCGGACCCCAGTCCGCGCGCGAGCTCCGCCTCGAAGGCGAACCGCACCCGGTGCGGCTCCACGAACGGACTCGCCGAAGGCTCCGCCGGGCTGTCTAGCACGGCCTCGATCACACCGGGAAGTGGCAGCTCCTCGATCGCTTGCGCCAGGGCACTCGCCGACCCCGCCCGCCGCGCGCTGATTCCGGGGATCGCTGCCGCCGGCTCGGCGAACACCGGAGGTGCCTCGATTCGCTGGCCATCGGTCATTGAGTACTTGCCATCCGCCATCTCCACCACCATTAGGTTTGTCGGTCCCAAGCCCGCGATCGACCATAGCGTCCGCGCCCCCATCAGCAACTCGCCGTCGCCGACCACGACGATCACCAGCCGGGGAGTGACGCGTTCGGCGATCCGCAGCGCCGCCGGCGTCGCGGAGCGCATCGCCCCGCCAAAGTACAGGTGCGGGCCGTCCCCGCTGACCTCGCGCAAGCTCCTGGCCGAGCAGCATCGCCGCCGTAACGCCGGCGCTCGCCATGGTATGCGTTGGGCCGCGGGGGCCGTTGGCCGGCCCGGCGGGCCGGCCGGCCTGGTCGCTCGCCCGCCCAGGCGCGTCAGCCGTTCACCGAGTAGCTCGAATCCGGGTTGATCTCGCGCAGCCTCGAGTAAAAGCCCAGGTCGAGCTCGCAATTGGTGTGCACCGCGCTCACCCGCAGCGAACTTCCGTCGTGGTCGTGACCCTTCTCGACCGCGTCGATCAATTCCGCCATGACGTGGCCGACGACGGGAGCGTTCTTGAACTGGTTGCCGCTGGTCCCGATGGCCATGTAGAAGCCGGGCACGTCCGAGCGATCGTGGATCGGGATCCAATCGTCGGAGACGTCGTAGAGGTCGACGATGCCCTTGCGCTCGTTCGGGATCCGCAGCGACGGGATCCGCCGCGCGAGGCGGAACACCTGCGCCTCCCATTGCGCCTCGGTGATGTTGCGCTCGTAGTTATCGGGGTCCTTCACCCAGACCCGCGGGTCGCACTCGGGATCCTCCGAGCCGATCAGGATGTGGTTGCCGGACTCGGGCCGGAAGTAGATCCCGGTGTCGCCGTCGGAGGTGTGAAAACCGTCCGCTTCGAAATCGAACCCGGGTGGAGCCGGAACGTGATGGACCTCGTGGCGCAGCGCCTGGGTCTTGACCTTCATCGCATCTTCGACTCCGGCCATGCGGTTTATCCGGAACGAGTGCGGGCCAGCAACGTTGACGACGATCGGAGCATCGATCGTGCGCCCGCTGGCGAGGGTCACCCCACGGACCCGATCTCGCGAGCGACGGATCTCGACAATCTCCTCTTTGAACAAGAACTGCGCCCCGGGCGCCTCCGCGGCCCGCTGGAGGTTGTGTGTCCCGAGATGGTGCTCCCAGTCCTGCCAGACGCCACACCTTCGCGGGAGGAGTAATGGGCACGAACGATCGAGCAGGAGTCACTCGTTGGCCCGTAGCCAGCCGCCGGCAACTTGTCGATGTTCAGCGTCTTGTAGCCACGCTTGGCCAGCTCGAAGGCGATCGCCGCACCGATCACCCCGGCGCCGATGATGATCGCGTCGACACTCCGCGGCGCGGCCGCTCCCGGCCCGTTGATCGCCTCCTCCTATCGAGCGCTCGCCATCGCTCCAGCGTAGTCATCTCGTGCGGTCCCTTAGTTAGTCTGTGAGGCATGAGTGACCCCGAGCGCGAGAAGCCGCAGGCACCGGGCATTCTGCGCCAAGCGGCGGATGCGGCGGATGAGTTTCTGAGCGCGCTGGATGGCGCGCCGGCTGCGCCGCCCGGAGTGGACGAGGCTGCCGACTTGTTCGCTCCGGGCCCGCTTCCCGACCTCGGTGTGGGCGGGGCGGTGACGGTCGACGAGCTGGTGCGGACGGGGGTCCCGGCGGCAACCCGCTCCGCCGGTCCGCGGTTCTTTCATTTCGTCACCGGCGGTGCCACGCCGGCTGCGTTGGCGGCTGATTGGCTGACCTCGACGCTGGATCAGAACAGCTTCAGCTGGATCAGCTCGCCGCTGGGCTCGCGCGCGGAGCAAGTCGCTTCGTCGTGGCTGAAGGAGCTGTTCGAGCTGCCGCCCGAGTGGGGAGCGGTCCTCACCACCGGCGCGACGATGGCCAACTTCACGGCCTTGGCGGCCGCCCGTCGCTGGTGGGCGCTCGAGCATGGACGCGACATCGACGCGAACGGGTTCGGCGGTCTGCCGGAGCTGCCAGTGCTGAGCTCCGGCTACGTCCACGCCAGCGTCGTCAAGGCACTCGCGATGCTCGGGATCGGGCGGAGCTCCGTCCGGCGGCTGGCCGTCGATCCGGTCGGTCGGCTCGACCTCGCTGCGCTCGAAGCGGAGCTGAAACGCTTGGACGGTCAGCCCGCGCTGATGATCGCGACCGCTGGCGAGGTGAACGCGGGCGACTTCGACCCCGTGGCCGAGATGGCCGACCTTGCCCACGGCCACCGCGCGTGGCTGCACGTCGACGGGGCGTTCGGCCTGTTCGCCCGCGTTTCGAGCCTCGCCCGCGAGCTTGGGGCCGGGATCCAGCTGGCCGACTCGGTGATCGCCGACGGGCACAAATGGCTCAACGTGCCCTACGACTGCGGCTTCGCGTTCGTTCGCGACCCCGCGCTCTTGCACGGAGCGTTCGCCGCGACCGGCGCCCCATACCTCCCGGTCGGCACCGACGCTCACCCCAGCTTCAGCGACCACGGGCCGGAGATGTCGCGCCGGGCTCGCTCGCTCGCCGTGTGGGCCACCCTCCAGGCCTACGGTCGGGTCGGGTACCGACAGATGGTCGACCGCCATATTCGCCTGGCCCAGCGGATCGGTCAGCAGATCCAAGCCGATCCCGACCTGGAGCTGCTGGCGCCAGTCCAGCTGAATGTCGTCTGCTTTCGCTACCGCCCTCGCGGAGCGCCCGAAGCAACTCTCGACGGCCTCAACCGGCGCTTGGGCGCCGCGATCCAGGCCGACGGCCGGGTCTACTTCGGTACCACCGTATACGGCGATCGGATCGCGTTTCGCCCGGCCATCTCGAATTGGCGCGCCACCGAGCCCGACACTGACCTGATCCCCGAGGTCACCAAGGAACTCGGCAGCAAACTGCTCGCCCAGGCTTAACCGCTTGCCACCGGACGTGGTCGATCGATTGCACCTATAACGTGCACTAAATCGACCACGTCGGCTGTGGCGGGCTGCTTGCGCGGGCGCAGCCGAATCGGAGATGATGTGCGGGCACGAATGAGCATCACAGCGGAGGAGATCAAGCGCGAGAAGAAACGCCTGCCTCGAGGGTGGGGGCGGTTCGGGAAGACGCTCGATCGGCTGGCGGCGATCTCCGAGCCCGACGAGTCGCTGCTGTCATCGTGCGTGGGCTTGAATCCGAGCTTCAAGCACAAGACGCGCACGCTCCCCGGCGGTCTGTATGAGATGACGAAGACCACCAACATCGTGCTCGCCAGCACGAGCGCGCGGCTGATCCTGATCGGGACGGGATTTGGCGGAGCCCCACGAGACGATTATTCGATCGCCTACGACGGCTTGGAGGTGGTCTCTCATGCCGAGAAGGAGTTCGTCCTGCGCTGGCCCGAGGGGGAGATGCGAATCCGCGGGGCCGCTAAGCAACAGCTTCCCGGCTTTCTCGACGCCGTGAGTGCCAATGCCCGCCCTCGGAGTCCCGAAGGCGAGCGCCCGGTGCCGTTCGACACCTAACCCCGCTGTTCGCGATCGTGGTCATCGGGCAGTCTTCGGCGAACGACTGGTCGAGCGCTCCGCCTCATAGGTCCAGCCGTCGCGATAGTCGTTGGAGCTCATCGCCGGCACGATCGTTACCAGGTGGGGTGGCCGCAAGATCGCCGTCGGGTAACTGCCTGACTGGTCCGGTGTGAAGACGTTTGAGCGAAGAATCGTACCGTCGCGCATCGTCGCCGGCAGTGCACGGCGCCTTATACCCGTCTCCTCTTACTCCAAGCCAGCTGTGTCAGATCGTTGACAGGCTGGCGGGTGAGCCGGACGCAAACGCGGCGTCTTGCGAGGCGTGGGTGTACCTGAGAGACTGCCGGGCATCACGAACGGGAGCGAACGGCATCAAATCAGCGCCGACCCGGACTGGTACGAGCCCTACGCGATCTCGTTGGGTATCCGCGTCGGAGACCTAGTTTTCATCTCTGGTCAGGCGCCGATCGACGAGCACGGCGACACCGTCGGCGGCGAGGACTTCGACGCGCAGGCCCGCCGCGCCTTCGCCAACCTCGCGACCGTGCTGCGCAGCGCCGGCTCGGGGCTCGAACACGTGGTCAAGGTGACGATCTTCGTGACCAACATGGCCGTCATCGACCAGGTCATCGCACTTCGCCGCGAGTTCTTCACACCGCCGTATCCGGCCGACACGATCGCCCAGATCGCATCCCTAGCGAAACCGGAGTGGCAGATCGAGATCGAGGCCATCGCCGTCGTTCCCGGCTCGTCCTAAGGCCCACCACCAGCGGCCGGCCGAGGGGATAACCCCGGCTATCCCCAAATCCATGCCGCTTGTCGCGTTCTTGCTACCGCCTGTCGCGTAAGCCTTGTTTGCCCCGGGGCCGCGGATTACTCTGCCTCCTCGGCTTTCCCCAAAATCCGGTCCGGCTAGGCGTCAGCCTCGCGCCACAGGCCGCGGATGTACGCCGTTCTCTGGACGCGCCACGGACTCCGTCATTCGTTCGGGCCGTTCCGGCTCGAGTCAAAGGAGGCACCGCAAGTGCGTAAGGTCAGACGCGCCCGCCAGGGCGGCGCAGTCGGCGAGTTGCACCAACAACACATTGGTTCAGACCAATAAAGGCCCGGTCTGCGGTCTTACGGGCGTCAACTATGACCAGTGGTTGGGCATCCCATACGCGGCTCCCCCAGTCGGCCAGTTGCGCTGGCACTCACCGCGGCCACACGCCGCCTGGTCAGATCCTCTCCAGGCCGGGCAGGCGGGCAGCGCCCGTCCGCAGGCAGGCGGCGCGAGCCCATCCACAAATGAAGACTGCCTATTCCTCAATGTCACCGTCCCGACCGGGGTCGGATCGGGCCCGTTGCCCGTGCTGGTGTATATCCGCGGACGCGGTTTTCAGAGCGGTGCGACGTCCTTGTACCCCGAAATGCAGCTAGCCGCCCAGGGCGCGTGATCGTCGTTGTTGTCCAGTATCGGCTCGGCGTCCTGGGTTTCCTCGCGAATGCCGCGCTCGGCCGTCACGCCTGGGACTATGGGCTCCAGGATCAGCAAGCTGCGCTGAGGTACGGTGTGCCCGTCCCTGGCCACCGACCGGGACTTCGCCAGCCGGATGCCGGTATTCGGGTACGAGATCGACGACAACGACATCCCACCCTACGCAGCCGCCGGCGGCGTGGCGGCGGGGGCATCGCACGTCGGTGCCTGGTTCCTCAATCCCGTCGATCCGCCACTTGACGCCAACCAGCAGGTGCTCCAAAACCAGGAGATCGAGTACGTGACGGCGTTTGCCCGTACCGGGAATCCGACCACAAACGGAGCGCCCGTCTGGCCACAGTCCAACCCGGCCAACGCTGAGGAGATGTCGCTCCAGCCAGCCGGCGACAGCGAGGTCGTAACGGCGCTGAGGTCTCCGCGCAACACCACCGCGCATTCTGGGACCGCGTCGCCCCCAAGCCCTGACACCCGACTGGAATGCGGGCACGAGCACGCTCGTACCCGCCCGCAACTCCGCCGATAGTCCGCGCGCCCGAGTCATTGGCCGATCTCAGTGCGAGATGACGCCCTGTATTTCCATCAGGCAGCCGTCGAACCCGCCGGCGCTTCGGAAGCCGTTACCGACTGCCGGCGTCGGATCGAACAGCAGCTGGCCGGGGGTGCCATCGGCGCAGTACTCGGCGGTGTTGCTGGCGGTGTCAACGGCGAGCTCCTGTCCCTTCTGGACCCTTAGGTGGACCTTGAAGGACTCGACGGGATAGATGCCGTTATCGAGGTCGCTCTGGCTGGGGCCCTGAACATTGATCACGCGGCTCTTGACGATCGCCCTCGCCTGACCATGCTTGTGGTCAGCCGACACCTTGCGTACCTGGACGACTTTGAAGGTCATCGTCGAGGGACCCCGAGCGCGGAGCCGGATCTTCGTGATGGTGCCGCTGACCGGCGCCGCGGCGCGACCTGACGTGCCCGGATAGAACGAGCCGACGTGGGTGCAGACGGTCGGACCGGTGAGTCCGTTGTCCGCGCAGCTGCTGCCCGCGTTGGCCGGATCGTGGTTCAGGCTCGAACCAAACGAGGTGGTCGCGGCGAACGCGCTGGCGGGAATGACCGCCACCGCGGCGATTGATGCGGCCACGGCGAAGGCGATGCGAGGTCGGCAGATGCTGCGGTAGATGGTTGGCACGGGTCCTCCTTATTTCGGGTTGGTATCGAGGTGGGTGGCGAGACGGCGACCGACACCGCTACGCGGACTCGGGTTGAGAACTCGGCGGGTCGAGGTCCAGCTCCAGCACGATTTCGCCGCCGTGGCTTCCGCGAGCGCGGAACCCCAGCCCTCGCAAGAACGCCCGTGCGGGCCGGTTCACCCAAAGCGTCGTGGCGGTGAGGACTCCGAAGCCATTCTCGCGGGCGCGCTGCACAGTGCGCTGGGCGAGCGCAGATCCGACGCCCATCCGCTGCAGCTCGTCGGTTACCTCGACGGCCAGCTCTGCCACCTTCGGACCATCGGCGTAGTGGACGTAGCGGCAGACGCCGACGATCGAGCCGTCGCGCTGGTCGATCGCCGCGATGGCCTCGTGGTGGATGTGATCGATATCGGTGAGGTACGCAACGTCCGTCGGTGTCAATTCGCGCTTTGGTGACATGAATCGCATAAGACGAGACTCGGGACTGAGCCTGGCGAACAGTCCCGCGAGGCGGTCGCCGTCATCAGCGTCGATCCCGCGGAACCGAAGCGATCTGCCGTTGGCCAGAACCAGCGCGTCGGTCGCCCCTGCCTCAGGCGCACGTCCGATCCGCGGAACCGTCCGCGCAACGACGTCGTTACGTGAAGGCTCAGTCTGAGCGACGCGAGGCGATTCCAAGACATCAGACGTCTGATAACTGTGTTCCATACAGCCCAAGACACCGACGACCAGTCATCCTTCCCACGCCGGCCGGATCTCCCCGACCCCCGCTCGACGGATGGGATAAGTCATCAGACGTCAGATGTCCTACTCGGCAGCCCTTAGGTGGTCGCGTGATTCCCGCGTTTCCCTGAATCCGGGGACGATTCAGGGAATCTCCCCATACCCGAATTGCGTCCCGCGCGGCAACCTACGGTCATGCGCACTTTTGTCCTCACCCACAGGCACGAGCCCGAGGAGTGCGGCATTGCGGTAGCCGCGTGGAAGGGCTTTGGCAGTCCGCTTCGGCACGGACGGCCGCTCGGCTCGTGCGCGAGCGGCGGGCACCGCCTGTGGTGGACGGTGGACGCAGCCGACCAAGCGGCGGCACTTTCGCTGCTGCCACCGTACGTCGCGCAGCGGACGACCGCGGAGGAGGTCCGGGAGGTGCCGCTCCCATGAGCGTGTCGGTGATGAGCTCTCAAGTTGAATCTTCGGGGCGCGCCCGCTCGCGATCGCTGCCGGGTCGACCGCCCGGCGAGTCGTGCCCGGCGCCCCCGCCGCACCTGCTCAATCCCAACCGGCTCGGCGACCAGATCGACCAGCTCTACCGCGCGGCCTGGGGGCTGTGCGGATGCCGACACGACGCCGAGGACCTCGTCCAAGAAACCTTCGCCACCGTCCTCAAGCGCCCTCGGCTGCTCCGCAACACCAACGAGATCGGCTATCTCCTGCGCGCGCTCAAGAACACCCACGCCAATCGTTACCGCGCCGCGGCGCGGCGACCAGCCACCCGCCAGCTCGCCGACCACGATGCCCCTCCCCAAACCGAGAGCAGCATCAGCGCCCGCGAGATCATGGACGCCATCGCCAGCGCCCCGGAGGCGTTCCGCGACGCCGTGATCGCCGTCGACCTCCTCGGCCTTTCCTACCGCGAGGCCGCTCGCGCTCTTCGCACCCGCGAGGCCACGATCACCACCCGCCTGCACCGCGGACGCCAGCACATCGCCCACGCCCTCACCAACGCGAGTTAGACCTCAGTCGTGGTCGCGGGCTGCCAGAGCCGGCGCGTGCGACTCGCCACCAGACCGCTCGCCGGCGATGATCGTGGCGAGAGCCGCGCGCGAGCGCACGCCAAGCTTGTCGTAGATGCGAGCGAGATGGCTCTCGACCGTCTTTTCGCTGACATATAGTGCTGCCGCGACGTCACGGTTGCGCTTGCCCGCGGCCACGAGCATCGCCACCTCCCGCTCCCGCGCACTGAGAGCGACCGTTCCCTCGTCACGATAGACGCCCCGAGGACGGCGCGGTCGGCGCTGTCCGAGGCGGCGCAGTTCCCGCGCCGCGGCGTCGGCCTCGCGCAGCGCGCCAACCGTGAGCAGCGTGCGCTCGGCATCCTCGAGCTCGGCGATGCCCTGATTGCGCTCGCCGCCGCGAGCCAGCGCCGCTCCGACCAGCGCCCGGGCGCGGGCGCCCACCAGCGGGTTGCCGGCCGAATCCGCCAGCGCGGTCGCCTCCCGAGCCGTGTCAGCCGCCGCCCGCGCGTCTCCTCGCGCCAGCAGGACCGCCGACCGGGCACACAACGCCGTCGCGGTCCGCAGGGGGAGCGACGACTCTCTGGCGCGCACTTCGGCTGTCGCCGCCGAGCCGTCGGCGGCATCGAGATCGCCAAGAACGAGTTGCGCACGGATCAGCAGCTCCCAGCCCTGCCCGCCCCGAAGATCGAGCAGCCGCTGGTCGGGCCCGGCTTCAAATGCGGCCAACTCGAGACGAGCGCCGGCGGCATCGCCCGCTGCCTGCAGCGCTGCTGCGAGATGGAGGTGCGAGAGGCTCGAAAAGAACGTCTCAGTCACTCGCTCTGAGCGAGCGACCGCCTCGCGCGCACTCGCCAGCCGGCTCTAGCGAGCCCAGGTAATCGTTGAGCGCGTCGACAATCAAGCCGAACGGGATGTCGCGCTCAAATTCGGCTGCGCGTCCCTCCAGCGCCAGATAGCCGCGGTCTTCTCGCCGACAGCACAGCTCGGCGAGCAGGCGGGATTTTCCGATTCCCGGGCTCGCCAACGATCTGCACCAACCATGCCGCTCCCGCCGCGAGCTGATCGAGCGCTCGATCAAGTTCAACAAGCTCGCGGTCACGGCCGACAAGCGCGCGCAAACGATTTGCATCCATCTTGACCCCCGGGGATCATGCCGAGCCTACTCGGTGGCGCCCGACCGTGCTCGAAGCACGAGGAACGTTGTCGTAATAACAACTACCCCGACGTGTTCATGCGATCGCCTTCTCCGCGGCAGCACCGATCGTCCGGCGCGCGGCCAGACGAGCTCCGGTCTCGGGGTCGTGCGCCGGCAGGTAGACCGTCGGCGTGTCGGCGACGTAGGCGCGGATGCGCTCGTGGGTGAGCCGCTCGGCGGCCTCGTCGGGGTCGACGCCGTCGACTACTGCGCGGAGCAAAGCATCTTCGGTGTAGGAGGCGTCGCCCGCGAGAAGCACAGCGTGGTCGCCGTCTCTCACGACAACAGCAAGCTGGCCGGGGGTGTGTCCCGGAACCGGGACGAGGGTTACGTCGCCTGCCTTCGTCAGCGCCATGCTCGCCGGGAAGGGGCCGAACCGTACCCCACCGGAAGGTCGACCAGGGTCGGCCGAAACCCGGCCGGCCAGCGCTTGTTTGGGTAGCCGCGAAACCGCCCCCGCAGTCCTGCGGCGACGGCGAACCGGAAGAACGGTTGCCAGCGGGGGGAAGTAGCCGCTATGTGAGCAACCAGGTGGTCAGCGTCGACGGTGGGATTCACCCTGGATGAACACTCCGCGCGCTGAAGCGGTGTCGTCACGATCGTGAACTCTGATGGCGCCTTCCGTGTGCGCTTCTTATAGTGCGTAGGCGCGAGCATGGACAACGTGAGGAAGCCTGCGGAAGTGATCGTTAGAACCGCGTCTGGAGATGAGCTCGAACGAGCCGGAATGGTCTGCGCCGCCGCCTATCGAGCTGACGGAGTCTCGTCGTCCGCATACGAACAGTTGCTTCTCGACGCGCCGCAACGTGCGCGCTCAGCTGAGGTGTTGGTCGCGGTCACCGAGGACGATCGAATGTTGGGCACCGTCACCTACGTCGACAGTGACGGCCCGTACGCGGAAATCAGACGTGAACACGAAGCAGAACTACGGATGTTGGCGGTGGCGCCAAACTGGCGGCGCGGAGGGATCGGAGCCACGCTCGTACGGGCCTGCCTGCACAAAGCCCGCGAGGATCAGCTGGCTGGAGCCGTCGTGTCCACAGCTCGGCAGATGCAGGCTGCACATCGCCTGTACCGGCGGCTCGGATTCCGACGTAGCACCGCGCGCGACTGGTCAACACGCACAGGCCTTCCTCTCGAGGTATACGAGCTCGGGTTGGCCGCGTCGGCTGGTCAGGACGCGTAGGCCCGTTACGCGGCGCACCGCGCTACCGCATTGAATTCGTCATCTGCATCGCGTTGTGCGAGCCACTCGGGACGACGAGACCAGGGACTGCGTCGGGTGCGGCGAGCACCCCGATCGCGAGCACGAGCAGGATGGCTGCGGTGCCCCAGGTCACTGCGCGACCCCACGGAACGATCTTCTCGAGTGCGATCAGCGCCGCGACGAACGCCATCCACGTGAGGCTCATGACGCCGAGGGCGAACAGTGCGGCCATCAGGGCCCAGCAGCAGCCCAGGCACCAGCCGGCGTGCCTCGAGCCCATCGCCAGGGCACCAAACCGCCCCTCGCGCCACGTTCCAAGGAGGAATCCCACGGGACTGCGGCACTTCGCCAGGCATACATCCTTGACAGGCGTCAGCTCATAGAGTGCGGCAACGCTCAGCACCCCAGCCGCCACCCAACGCCCGCCAGCGTGCCAGGCCAGATCGCCGCCAAAAAGGCTCGTGCCCAGCCCGAAGAGGCCATATGCCGCCAGGCCCGCTGTGCCCCACACAAGCAGATAACCGGCCGTGAACAGCAGCGGGCGGCCCAGCCCGTGTCGACGCGTCATCGTCGTGTAGAGCGCGACTGTCGGCGCCAGCGACGGGAACATCATCGCCGCCATCATCACCACCCAGACCCCCAGGAACCAGCCGAGGGCACCGAGATCGGTGCCCGGCCCGGCGTCCATCCCGGCCATCCGATCAGCTGTCGACCACCACGCGACGGCGGCCAACGCGAGCAACAGCACGACGAGCCCCAACCGTGCGCGCACAGCCGCGAATGCGGCGGCGAGTTCGCGTCGTTCCGATCGGTCGGGGGCGGCCGCGGTCGACGCCACCGCGCTCAGGCCGCCCATGAGAACCGCGACGTGGAGAAGGCGGCGTTCCCCTCGTACTGGACCCCGAAGGCGTCGATCTTCGAGCGCGTCGCGCGGGCCACCGTCAACTCCGAGCCGGCGGGGTGAAAGATGCCCGTGAGCCGCGCCGGTTCACCGGTCTCGACCCCAAACGGCACCACGTCCTCGATCTCGAAATCCACCACGTCGCCAATCCGGATCGAGTGGCGTAAGCCGTCCTCCTGCACCTCGATCGGCGCGCGCTCCACTCCGAGGCTCTCGCCCACCAGCGGTCCGAGAGCCTCCATCGGGCCGCCGAGGGCCCCTGAGAACACCCCACCGAGTTTCTCCGCCTGCTCCGGCGACGCCGCCGCATCGATAAACACCCCTAGGCGCCAGTTCCCCTCACTCATCACCTTCGGGGTATCCGCGACCGCAGCCACGGTCAAGCCGCTCACATCGGTCCCCTCCACCTCGCCGTTCTTGACGTTGAAGACCAGCGTCACCATACACCGCTCATGCGTGGCGCCAAGCGCGAAAGACGCCGTACAAGGACACACCACATTGCATGAGCACGTCTCGAAATAAGACCCGTCAAGCGTCCAGGACATCTCGCCTCCTAGGGCTAACGATGATGGAGCCCGATTCTCCTTCAAGCGGCATTGCCAGTCAACCGCGGCGGCCGCCCGTCCTAGTCGGACGAGTACTCGAACGTCGACTCGTACGCGCAGCGCCCCTGGACGGAGAACGCCAACGGGCCGGCCGCGACGTCGATCGAGTCGCTGATCAGCTCACGACCTTCTCGATGGTGGCCCGGAATCACGCACGACACCGTCGCTTGGTCGGGCACAGGTTCGCGCACGCGTATTTCGAACTTGCCCGACGCCCTGAACCAGCCGCGCCCCGGGGTGTGGTCGATGTCGATATCGAGCGCCTCGACACCGAGCAGATCCGCGGTCTTGAAGACCCACGGAAACTGCCTCTCCGGGGTCCCGCCCAGGCGACCGGTGAAGATGTCGGCCATCGCTTGCCGCTGCCGCGCGTCGCCGCGCGCGTCGACGAACAGGGCGAAGGTCCAGGGCGACCCGGGCTCGTCGTCGTGGTAGCGGCTCACCAGCACTGCCCGCATGTCGGCCAGCTCCACTTCACCCGCGGCTCCCTGCTTGACGATCCACGAGAGCGCGCCGAGGCACTCGCCGTAGGTTGACCGTCCGCCGGGTTCCCCGCTGATCCGTCGGCACGGGCAGATCGCTTCGCAGTTGCATGCCTCGAGGTAGCTTCCGGAGATCCTCCAGGGCAACAGGTCCATCCGCCGATTCTCAAGCCAACACGGCTGAGGGTCAAGCGGCCACAGGCCGCTCGTTTCTCAGATCCGGTGAGCGCGGCAGCGCAGTCTCCGTACGCCTGCAGGGCGGACGCGATGTCGCCGGCCGCCGCGTGTGCGTCCATCAGCAGTCGCCAGGCCGGCTCGCGAGTGGGCGCCAGCTCGATGGCAAGTTCCGCGTCACGAGCGGCGCGGGTGGGGCTCCCGCGCGCGATCTGTGCGCGCGCCGAGCACTCGAGCGAGCTGATGCGCAGGCCGACCAGCTCGCCCCGAGCGTGCCGAATCCACGGGCCGGTCCGGGCGGGAAGTGTTCGTCCGCCGCGACGGCAGGATCCACTACTTCTGGAGCAGCGAGCTGTGGCTGGTCCCCAGAGCCGAAAGGGCAGGACCCGAGGCACGTCGACTTCATGTGGCCACTGTGGTCGGTGCTCGGCCGCACACCGGGAGGGCGCGGGGACCTGCATCCGGCGCTTGAGTACAGCTGAGTGGACAGTCACGCGCGGGCGACGAACGCGAGCACTCCATGGCTCGCTCGATCCGCTCTCGTAGGAGCGTCCGCCTAGCTGGAGGCGGCATCCGCGGCGGCCGCGAGGTTAAGGGCTCACGAATGAATTAGTGGGCTGTGGCAGGATGTTGGGTTGTGGTGGCGTATCGCGGGGGCATGATCGATGAATCGCAGATTGTTGAGCGTTATCGGGGGTTGGGGCCGGAGTTGAACGAGCGTCAGCGCAGGTTGTGGGCGGCGTCGGAGGCTCGGTCGTGTGGGCCGGGCGGGATCGCGGCTGTCGTGCGTGCGACGGGGATCAGCAAGAACACTGTGCAGCGTGGGATCGCAGAGCTGCGGGAGGGGACACGGCTCGAGGCGGGTCGTGTCCGTCGGCCGGGTGCGGGGCGGCCGCGGTTGACGGAGTCTGATCCGGAGCTGGTGGGAGCGTTGGAGGCGTTGGTGGATCCGGATACGCGTGGGGATCCGTGCTCGCCGTTGCGGTGGTGCTCGAAGAGCTTGCAGAACATCGCGAGTGCGCTTCAGGCGGCAGGACATCAGGTGTCCGATCGGACGTCCGGGAAGCTCTTGCGGGGGCTTGGGTTTCGGTTGCACGCGAACTCCAAGACGCGGGAGGGGAAGGATCATCCTGACCGTGACGCGCAGTTTCGGCATATCAACGAGACGACACGCTCGGCGCTCGCCGCGGATCAGCCGGTGATATCCGTAGACGCGAAAAAGCGCGAGCTGGTCGGGGATTTCAAGGCTGTCGGGCGGGAATACGAGCCGACTGGGCGGCCGGTCGAGGTTCGCTGCCACGACTTCAAAGACAAGGATCTGGGGCACGCGATCCCGTACGGCGTGCTCGACATCAAAGCCAACGAGGGGATGGTCAGCGTTGGTGTCACCCATGACACAAGCGCGTTCGCGGTCAACTCGATCCGCGTGTGGTGGCAGTACCTCGGCCAGAAGCGTTACCCCAAAGCGACGTGCCTGACGATCACTGCTGACGGCGGCGGCAGCAACTCCAGCCGCACGCGCCTGTGGAAGACCGAGCTGCAGAAGCTCGCCAACGAGCTCGCGCTGCCGATCCGCGTCTGCCACTTTCCGCCCGGGACGTCGAAGTGCAACAAAATCGAGCATCGCATGTTCAGCTACGTCAGCCTCAACTGGCGCGGACGGCCGCTTGAGAGCCTGCAGGTGATCATCGACCTGATCGGCGCGACCACGACCAGCACCGGCCTGAAGGTCTACGCGCGCCTGGACCCCGGCCACTACGAGAAAGGGATCAAGGTCACCGACCAAGAGCTTGCCGCCGTGGACATCGCCCGCGACCAGTTCCATCCAGACTGGAACTACACGATCCACCCAACCCAAAAGGGGCCACTAATTCTTTCGTGAGCCCTAACGGTGCGCATCGTCCACTGGGTGTCGTCACTCCGCAGCGGCGCGACTCGCACCCGAACGCCCACTTGGGGCCCGACATCCCGGACTGTCACCTGGTGGTCTCCGCTTCTGACTACGTCTAGCAGCCTGCGGCCGTCAGCCGGCCCGGGGGCGGGCGTGAAATGGATCTCCCCGCAGAGGGAAGGATCGGGGTGGATGGCTCTGATGCCGAGGCACGGCCGTCCAGCGGCTACGCCGAGTTCCTGCTCGTAGTTGGCGCCGTCCTCGACGAACCGGGTCGTGTGAAGGGGCTGCCGCTGATAGCTGTAGCCCAAGACCCGGTCCTCTCCGCTTCCGCCGACTCCAGCTTGGATCATCGGCATCTCGTCCACGCTAGCCCGCTCAATCGCGGTGATCGACGATCCGGACAGCGCACGAATTCTCCATACTCCTGGGACCGGCCGGGCGATCATCACCTCGGTCGAGTGGTTCTGCGGATCCTTCACGAAGGCGTCGTGGCCCGGCACGATCTTCGCAGCAATGTGCGGTGAGGTATAACGGGTGTCGTTCGGGGCGATTAGCTCGACTCCGGGAGCCGCCGACGTGCCCCGAGCCTGCAGCATGAGTGCGGTCGCACCACGCGCGACGTCGACCGTATACACCCCGGCTGCCGCCTCTTGTGCGGACCGTGCCGCTCGATAGGGGCCGACGTCGCAGGAGTCGCCCATCAGGCTCACTTCACTGCTGGCCCAGCGGACCCTGCGCCTCGTCGGACGCGCCAGTGCCGCAGTTCCCAGTGCAACCGGAACGGCGCGTACCATGCCCAATCGCCGTCCTTGACGAGCTCCCAGAGATCGCCCTCCATGAGCGTGAAGCAACCTGCCAGGCCATCGGAGGAGGCCGTTACCTCGCCGCTCAGGCAGGCCACGCTCAAGACGCATACCTTGCCGCTGCCGTCGACGTTGAAGCGCGGAGGAGTCCGGGCCTCGATCCATCCCGCCGTTGAGCCTTCGATCGAAGCTACCTTGAAGTCCAGGTTCACGTGGAACCCGAAGTCGATCGTGTTGTCCGATCTGTATCGGAACATGCCGTCGGCTACCTGCCGGCCGAACACGTCGACGCTTCCGCGTGCCTCGAGCACCAGGGACGGGTGTCGGTGTACTGCAGGCTGCCGTTGAGCGTCACTGGCGCGACCCCGTTGGTCGTCGGCCCGATGTGGATCCCAGCTCCGCCTTTGAACACGAACGGCGGCGGAGTGACGCACACCGCCAGGGCTACGTTGTCGAGGTACACCCCTCCGGCGACCGGCACCGAGTTGCCGAGGTGTGTTGCCTGCCCCCGGCGTAGCTGAACATTCCGTTCTGGACGCCCGCCCAGACTCCCACCGCCGGCCGATCCGCGGTCGGAAGCACCACCTCCGCGCTCCCGTCCCAACGGCTGACATTGCCCGGATTTTGGCACTCGAGGAACGGCTGCGCTCCGAACAGTGGAGGCGAGCACGGCGACGTCGTGCTTCCGGCGCCTACCTAGGACTAGGACAGACGCAGGTTCTTCACCTGCAGCGCACCGATATAGGCGTTGCTGACCTGAGCCTTGACCGTGTCCGCGTGTACTCCGGTGCTATCAACCTTCAGTCCGACGGTGGCCGTTAGACCTCCGGCCCCCTGCTCCGGTCCGTTCTTGAACACGCTCGGCAGCTCCAAGTTGCCGATGAACTTGAAATATCGCAGGTTGCTAGCAGCGTCCCAGCCAATCCGGATCTCCGCCGATCCGGAGGTCGGAAAGCCGAACAGTTTCTCCCCGTTTACCGAGCCGGTCGAGACGACGCTCTTCTCATCGCCTTTGTTGCCCGCCGGAAGATCCCAATTCAGCAGGACCTTGCTTTTCGGGCTCTCCTGCTGATCTGGGGGTGAATCATCGGTGAGGGAGCGGGATTTGGATGCCGGCGCAGCAGAGGTAGATCATCGCGATCAGCGCGTCGGCGGAGTGGAATCCGTATGCGCGGTGTGAGATCAACCTCACCTTGCTGTTTAAGGCTTCGAGGCGTCCGTTGCTCAGGTTCAGCTCGATCGCCGCGAGCACGCCAGCCTTGTGTTTTCGGATCGTTCGCGCGAGCTTGACGAACGGCTTCAGCCGCGAGCGAGATGCCCATGCGAGCCACGCCTCGAGGCGCTCGGGCGCTTGCTCCTTGGGGAGCTTGTAGAGGTAGCGCAGCTCGCCGTAGAGCAGGAACGCGCGGTACATGCGCTTGTTGGTGAGCACGACCTCGGCGAGCTTGAGCAGCTGCTTGGCGGTCTGCTTGGCGGTGTCCTTCAGCAGCGAGTAGCGGGTGCCCTTGATCCACTTGCCTTCGCCAGTCGAGGATCGTCCGTGGCGGTTGTACTCGTCGCGGCGGACCTGGTCGGCGGCCTTGCCAGCGAGCTGTACCACGTGGAACGGGTCGAACACGACCTGCGCGTGCGGGACGCCGTTCTCGGCGCGGATCGCCTTCTCATAGCCGGCGGACATGTCGATCGAGACCGCCTTGATCGACTGCTTCTGCTCGTCCGTGAGCCCGGCGAAGAACGCCTGCAAGCTGTCGGCGTTGCGGCCCTCGGTCGCCCACACGATCGACCCGGCCTGATGATCGACAACGCAGGTCAGGAACTTGTGCTCGGCGCCGTATGAGACCTCGTCCACGCCGATGAACCGAAGCCCGTCCAGGCGGTGGCGGTCGAGCTTGTCGGCCACGACCCGCGCGAGGATCGTGCCGACCGTGCGCCACGCGATCCGCAGCAGCCGCTCGACCTGCGTCTGGCTCATCTGCTGCGCCAGCCACGCCGTGAGATCTTCGAAGTCGCGCGTGTAGCGCAAGCCCGCCCTGGCCCACGGCACCGCCTCGTACACGTCCCCGCAGCCCGGGCAGTACAAGCGTCTGAGCCGGCACTCGATCACGCACCGCAAGCCGCCGAGATCCAGCGCCCGCCAGCGCTTCTCACGATGCTCCTTGATCTTCAGCCCGCGCGCGCCACAGCCCGAGCAGACAGGCTTCTTCGCGCGCAGCACGACGGTCACGATCACCGCCTCCTGCCCGAACGCCACATCCCTAACCCATGCACCCGGAAGCCCAAGCATCCGGTTCAATGCCGTCGTGACCCGCACGTCGCCCTCCTTCGTAGACCGCTGAACTTCGAACATCCAGCAGCCTGCCGGATCAGGGCGGCGGCGGGCCGCTCCACACGCGCGCAACCTGCGAGACCTTCACGCCGGGCCACGCTCAGCGCGAGGTAGCGCAGCCGCGCGCCGCGCGTCAAGCGGCAGCCCCGGATCACCAGCCGCCCGCCCAACACCAACATATGCAGGAGATCCGGCCGCTTGACCCGGGCTTCGGCTCCGCTATCTGGCAATGATCGCCGAGCAGAGCCCGGCACTCATCAGATTACGACCAAGGACCCCGGAGTCACCCCCAGACGAGCAGGAGTCCCGCTTTTCGAACGTCAATCCAGCGACGGTCATGCTGGTGTCGACCGACAACCGCCCGCCTGGCGAGGCAGGCGTCGGCGCGGTGATGGCGAGTTGGGTACCAGCCAGCGGAGTCAGGGAAATACCGTTGACGTTGACTGTGTCGGTCGTCTGCCATCTCCCCGGAGACACCTCGTTCAAGCAGCCAGTCGTGGTCGCTTGGATCAGCCCAAACGCCACATTTGTACTGCACGCCGCGACTCTCGCCTGCGGCTCCCGGGTGGCTGCCATAGCGGTCCAGGGAGTAACCCCCAAGCAGGCGATGACCAAGCCAGCCAGAACGGCCACCAGCACGCGACTAACCTAACCTCGATCCGCCGTTTTCGTCGTGATGGTGACTGCGGATCGTCGCGAGGGTGTGAGCGTGGGGTGAGTGCCCGCTGTCGGGGCGGGATCGTCGGCCGGGGCGTGGAGCGATGTGGTGCTGGCGCTGGCGGCGGTCGGTTCCGGGTAGGGGAAGCTAAGGCGGTTGCTGCGAGTCGGGTGTGAGGATCGTGGGCCGCGGATGCGGTGGATGCTCAGCAGAGAGCCGGGATCGCGCGAAGGCGGTTGAACGCGGTGGCGAGCGCTTGTGACCAGGGCCAGTCGCGGTCGAGCTTGAGGTGGGAGCGCCTGCCGTGCCGGACGAGCTTGGCGGCGACATGCAGCAGCCGCTGACGGAGGCGTTTGGGTTCTGCTCTGGCGAGCTGCCCGGTCAGGCAGATCAGCTTCATCCAGCAGAGGAGGTCTTGGGCGATCAGCGAGAGCTCGAGCCAGGTCTGGTTGTGAGCGAAGGCGTGGTGCGGGAGGTTGCGCATGCCGGTGTCCTTGCCGGCGCGGATGCTGTCCTCGACCCAGGCGCGACCGCGGTAGCGCAGCTCCAGCACGGCGACGTCCTGGCCGTCTTGGTCGGTGAGGAAGCACGTGTACCGGTAGCCGTGCTCGTCGAAGATTGTGAATTGCGCGCCGGGGTGCGGTCGCTCGCGCCGGCAGATCAGCCGCGAGCCCTCCGGCCAGGCGGGCAGGTCCAGGTGCTCGGTCAGCTCGGCGACCCAGGCGCCGTCGCGATCCTCGCCGCCGGCGTCGATCGCCTGCACCCAGGCGGTTTTCGGCAATCCGATCGCCTGACGGACCGTCTCGGTGAGCTCGTAGCCGACCGAGAACCGGATTCCAGCATCACGGCAGTCCTGCGTGAACTCATGCGTGCAACCGCCGACATCCGTTCTGACCAGGATCTCGCGGTCAAGGTCCTCGGCGGGCAGTTGCGCAAGCGCGAGCCCCAACACCGTGAAGTGATCGGAGGCGGTGTTCGAGCCAGCGTTCCCGGGCCTGAGGACCGCCGCCAGCGCCTCGCCAGTCTCATCCAGCCAGCAACCCAGCGGGTGGAACCCGTACCCGTGTTTGTAGTTGCCCGCCGCCAGTTCCTTCTCCGAATGCGCCGTCAGCAACGTCGCGTCTATGTTCAACGTGATCGTCTCCGGACGCGCGCCCGCGTCCCACACCCGCGCGCGAGCCGCCGCCCGCGCCGCACGGACCCGAGCGAGCACCTGCTCGTCAACCGATTTGAGCACCCGATGCGTCGTCGTCTCCGACGCGCGAGCGCCGAACAACCGCCCCTGGCCTTCGAAGGCGGCCATGTCCGTGACGCAGTCACGGACATCGGCGAGCATCACCGCCACGTCGCGGAGCACCCGGCCCGGATCGTGCGCCGAGCGCCGCTCCCGCGTCGACGCCAACGCCTGCGACAGCGCAGCCGTCAATCCCGCCCGATCGGCCAACTCCACCAGCAACGCCACACCCGCATGCGACACCAACCCCTCGCCGTCCGCCGTGACTTCTACTGTTCCAAAGCGAGCCGTAGGCTTCACCATCCGGGTGTCCTCCTGGGTCCGAGTTCGAGATCTGGGCAATCCCGATTCTCACGGCCCGGGAGGACGTCACCCCGACCCCGGTTCAGGCGCTTATCGGCGGATCGAGGTTAATCCGCCGCGGATGTACACCCTCCACGATCTCACCTACCCCGCTTAGTGCCCGGACGGTCCGAGCTGAATCGACGCGCGACTCTATGCGGCACGTCACCGGCTTGTCAAGGCAGCTGTTTGCATCCCGTTGGGGGAGCGTGTTGGTTCAAACCCGGGACCGGATCGCGCTGGTGTGAATTGTTGTCATCTCTATTGACGAATGCCTAGCTTTGCGGAGCTTTGGTGCTGTTCTCCGAGTCATGGCGCGCTGTACGCCTCGTCCCCACGTGCGGCGATACGCTGGCGGCGCGGTGGCCGCCGGCGCTCACGCAATCATCTCTACGGGAAATGCTGAGGGCAATCGTGCGTTCTCCGCGAAGCGCTCGGGCTCCGCTCAAAGGCAGGACTCGCCCGCATGTCCGCGCTCGTGAAGCAGTAACCAACGGCTAGGAGGGTCAGATTAGGTTGTGAGCGTGGCGCGCGTGATTGTTGGGATTCTCGCGCTGCTCGGCGTCGCCGCCGTGCTGGGGTCGGTGCTGCGGACAATCGTGCTTCCTCACGGCATTCCCGCGCGCTTGGCGCGATTCGCGTTCCTCGCTGTCAGGACGCTGCTGCGCCTGCACCTGCGCATGACCGGCCGCTCCGACTACGAGACGCGAGATCGCGTGTTCGCTTTGCAGGCGCCACTGGGACTCTTCGCGCAACTACTGGTGTGGGGACTGTTGATGTTCCTGTTCTTCGCGGCGTTGTTTTGGTCACTTGATGCTTCGAGACTCGATGGCGCAAGCCTCGCCAGAGGGCTCGAGCAGTCCGGGTCCGCGATGCTGACCCTTGGCTTTGACAGGCCGCAGGGGCTGGGACGGCAGCTGATGGCGTTCGCTGCCGCGGGCGTTGGGCTGACCCTCCTTGCCCTCGTGATCACCTATCTCCCTACTTTGTACGGCGCCTACTCCCGACGCGAAGCGCTTGTTACCAAACTTGCCGTTCGCGTAGGTGCTCCACCCTCCGGTCCCGCGCTGCTTTCGCGCAGCGCACAACTTGGCCGCGAGCCGCTGCTCGCTGTGCTTGGGCCCGCGACCGATGCTCCCCGCAGCGACTGGAGCTCCTGGTCGGATAGCGCGCCGCGCCCCAGCCCGCCGCTGTTGCGGCTCAAGCAGCACTAGACAAACCCCCGTTCCGTCAACCCAACGCGGGTGCCCGCGGTGCCGCTACCGTAGCGTCGGTGCGAATAGCGACCTGGAACGTCAACTCTCTCAAGCAGCGCCTGCCGCGGCTGCTTCCGTGGCTTGATGAGCGCCGTCCAGATGTCGTTTGCCTGCAGGAGACCAAGCTCGCCGACGACGCGTTCGTCGACCTGCTGGCCGATGAGCTCGCTAACCGCAGCTACGCCGTCGCAGTGCACGGCGAGGCAACGTGGAATGGGGTCGCGATCCTCTCGCGCGTGGGGCTGGACGAGGTTGTCGTGGGACTCGCCGGCGCCCCCGGCTTCCCGCATCCGGAGGCGCGCGCGGTATCCGCGACATGCGGTGGGATCCGGGTGGTCTCGGTGTACGTACCCAACGGCCGCGTGCCGGGCTCCGAGCACTACCAATACAAGCTCGCCTGGCTGGCCTCGCTGCGGGAGATGGTTGCCGCCGGCCCAGAGGCCACGATCGTGTGCGGCGACATGAACATCGCACCGACCGACGAGGACGTGTTCGATCCTGAGGCCTATGTCGGCCAGACGCACGTGACACCGCCCGAGCGGGCAGCGCTGTCCGACCTACAGGCGCTCGGGCTTCGTGACGTCGTGCGCGATCGCTGGCCGAACAAGCGGGTGTTCACGTACTGGGACTATCGGGCAGGAATGTTCCACCAGGACCTCGGGATGCGGATCGATCTGGTGCTTGCCACCGCGATTGTCGCTGGGCGTGTGCGGGCGGCTTGGGTGGACCGCCAGGCCCGCAAGGGCAGCGGGCCGAGCGATCACGCTCCGGTGATCGTCGACCTGGACGAGGCGCCGGACGGGGATATCGGGCCGGTCGTGCCGCCGCCGTCCGCGCCGGCCGCCAAGCGCGGCGGGCGCAAGCTGCCACAGTCTCGATAACCGGCCCACGCGTGGCGTCGCGTGCGTTATTCCCGCGGGCGGTCGCGGTCGCGGTCGCGGTCGCGCGAGGGCTGAACGCGCTTTGGCTCTCCAGGCATCTTCGGGTAGTCGGGCGGGTAAGGCATGTCCCCCGGCCCCACAGCGGCATCGTCCTCGTACATGTCGAGGAGCGGCTGCAGCGAGTGGGCGGCGTCGTCGATCGTGGCGTGGCGATCGCCCACCTCGGCAAAGCGCGCCGGCATCGTCTCGACGGTGAAGTCCTCGGGCGCGACCTCGGGGAGCTCGTCCCACGCCAGCGGCGCCGAGACCGGCGCCCCCGGCTTCGGCCGAATGCTGTACGCCGACGCGATCGTGCGATCACGCGCATTCTGGTTGTAGTCGATGAAGATGCGCTCGCCACGCTCCTCCTTCCACCACTTGGTCGTCACCTGGCCGGGAAGACGCCGCTCGAGCTCACGGCCGAAGGCGATCGCGGCGTGGCGAACGTCGGTGAACGTCCAGCGTGGCGCAATCCGCAGGTAAATGTGGACACCCCGGCCGCCCGAGGTCTTCGGGAAACCGGTGTAGCCGAGCTCGTCCAACAGCGCGCGCGCTTCAGCGGCAACGCGCACGGCGTCCACGAAGTCGGTCCCAGGCTGCGGGTCGAGGTCGAGGCGCAGCTCGTCTGGATGGTCGACGTCCTCGCGGCGCACCGGCCACGGATGAAAGGTGATCGTGCCCATCTGGGCCGCCCAGCCGACGACGGCTACCTCGGTGGGACAGACCTCATCCGCGTGCCGCCCCGACGGGAACTGGATCTGCGCCGTCTGCACGTAGTCCGGAGCTCCCCGTGGGATGCGCTTCTGAAAGAAGGCGTCGCCGCCGCCCTTCTCACGCGTTGAGAGGACCACGCCCGGATACACGCCCTTCGGCCAGCGCTCGAGCGTCGTTGGTCGCCGCTCGAGCGCGCGCATGATGCCGTCCCCAACCGCGAGGTAGTACTTGACGATGTCAAGCTTGGTGACCGCGCCCGAGCGCTCGGTCACCGGGAAGATCACGCGATCTGGGTTGGACACCCGCAAATCGCGCCCACCAGCGTCGACGATTGTTGCCTCAGACGCGGCCACACCCCGAAGTTCTACGGCAACATCGCCCGACGCACACCGGCGGCCGCCGGGCAGCTGCTCCGTCCGACACGGCGAGCCGCCCGGGCGGGTTCGATCCCGGCTCAGCGCAGGGGGCGAAAGAACTGGCGCAGCTCGCCGGCGAGCAGGTCTGGCGCATCCATCGCGGCGAAATCGGAGCCACGCTCCATCTTGCTCCAGCGCATTATGTTGGTGTTCGCGCGCTCGGCAAACGGGCGGTTAAGGTCTGACCAATTCGGTCCTCAATTCGTGGAAAAGCGGCGCGAATGGCCCGGCACAGAACAGCCGTTAGCTAAGCGGCGTCCAGCGCGGCCCGCAGAGCGGCGAGATCTTGCGCCCCGAAGACCACGCGATTTCGGGTGGCGACATAGATGAGATCGAGGTCGACTCCCGCCCGGGCGACCTTGCGGGTCAGGTCGGCCAGCACGCCGGGGCGGTCCTCGACATCCACCACAACGACCTCGCGCTCGCGAGTGACCGCGAGATGCGAAATCGCCAACGAATGCTTCGCGGCCTCGGCGTGCGGGACAAGGATGTGCAGCTCGGCTCGCTCGCCTGACCCGATGCACGTGGCGGCCGCGATGTTCACGCCGGCATCGCTTATTGCGGCCGCGACCTGCGCCAGCGCGCCGGGAGTGTTCTCAATGTCGATGACGAGGTCGAATGCCATGTGTCGCGCCAGCCAGCCTATTAGTTGGCATTAGGCAAATGGGACGAAGCACCGGCGCGGGCCACATAACTCCGCCCAACCTATGCTCGGTGACCGCGTGCGCGCAGATGTCCCTCTGGGCAGATCCAACCCCGGCTCGGAGATCCAGCACGGTTCGCCGCCCATCTCGCACACCCACATGCAAAGCGGCCCCGCGCGATGCAGACGGGACGCAATCGAAGCTCGCAGCAGATCAGGACCGAATCGCCGCGGTGGCAGCCATGTCGTTGATGACACTACCGCGCGCGGCCCACAGGACCCGCCTGCGCCCACCCAAGAGATCACCACGACGACGTTCAGTGGGTGAACTCAAGAGGGCCAAGACGGCCATTGGAGATCAGCCCTCGGGGGTCGAGACTGCACAGACCACTCGGGGAGACTAGAGATGGCTCACTCGGGCCCAGAAACTTCCCCGAGTGAGCCATCCAAGCTTGCACTGCCCGCTCGGTCGCAATGATCAGTTACTCATGCTCGCCAATTCTCATGACTCGATCCTGACACTGATCCTTCTCGGTTGGTGTCATTCGCCGTCTGCGATGGCGCACCGGCCCACCACCGAGGTGCGAGCGGGAGTTCCGAGGCAATGCGGGTGACGCTCGGAGCAAGCACAGGGACAAAGGTCGACGTTTGGCGTGACAAGGACCTGTACCACGCCCGGCGGGTCGATCAGGACGGCGAGCCGCAGACCTGCCTGGCGGTCGATCTATTCGAGGTGATCGCGGAGCTTGCGCAACTCGACCTCGACGACGGGACGCAGACCGCGGAAGCGATCCGCCTCGCTGCGCTAGCCGAGCGGCGTCTGGGGCCGAGCTAGCGGCACGGTCCAGAAGCACCGGTCACTGCGCGGGCACTCGCCACTCGAGCTTCGCGTGATCGATGACGCGACCGGTACCGCCGCAGCGACGGCAATCGGTATCGCGCCCGGAGCAATCCGGGCATGGCGCGAAGCGCGCATCGGCGATGTCGAGCACCTCGCCACAGCCACAGCGTGCGAGTAGCAGCGGAGCGGGGCCCGCGCGCTCGACGAGCTCGAACCCGTCGAAGGCGTGCCCTGCGTGGACGTGAAACGAAGGAATCCCTTGCGCTCCGATGCCGCCGCCGGCCACCATCGGTCTCTTAGGATATGACGCGATGGCGACCAAGGTATCTCCTGACGAGGCTGCCGGTAGCCGGCGCGAGACCCTCGCCGACCTGTTCATCGTGGACGCTGACGTGCATGTCCATGAGGATCCCGCGGAGCTTGCCGAGTACGCCGAGCCGCCCTGGGACATCGCGCTACGTGAGATCGCCACGGTTGAGGAGCGCTACCTTGACCTGCCAGGCATCTCCCCCCGGGCCGAGTACCGCGTCCCGTTTCCCGGTGGGTCGAACAGACGCCAGATCGTCACCTCCGCGAGGGAGCTCCGCCAGGGGTTGGACGGACTCCACGTCGACCAGGCGGTGCTGTTCCCCGACCACCTGCTTTCGCTGGCGATGGTTCGCGATCCCGCGTTCGCGACCACGCTCGCCCGCGCCTACAACCGCTGGTTGCACGAGCGCTGGCTGACCGAGGAGCGCTCGCTCAAGGGAGCGCTCGTGATCGCGCCGCAGAACCCGGAGGCGGGCGCCGACGACATCCGCCGGCACGCCGGGGACCGGGAGTTCGCCTGCGTGTATCTACCCGCATCCGGTCTGAAGATCCTCTACGGACACGAACTCTACGACCCCGTCTACGAAGCGGCCGCTGAGGCGGGCCTGCCGGTCGTGATCCACAGCGTCGAGGCCGTGTACCCGGCGTTCCCGTTTCAGCTCGAGCAGTTTCGCACCTCGCTAGCCGTGCATGCCCTTGCCCATCCACTGTCGATGGTCGCAAATCTCGTCAGCATGCTGGAGACCGGCGTCCCGATCCGCTATTCCGACCTAAAGATCGGCTTCATGGAGGCGGGCACGGCCTGGGTCCCCTTCATCGCAAACCGGCTCGACAAGGAGTACGTCGAACGGCGCCGCGAGATACCGCTGCTCCAAGAGCGACCGAGCCGGACGATGCGCAGCTTCTATTACGGAACGCAGCCGATCGAGGAGCCCGAGCGTCGAACCGACCTGGTCGCCCTGTTCGAACTGTTCGACGGTGAGAACCAGGCCATGTTCGCGTCCGACTGGCCCCACCACGACTTCGACCATCCCCAGCACGTCTTCGGCCTGCCGTTCTCGCCCGAGGCGCGGCGAAAGATCATGGGTCTAAACGCCGCCAGGTTCTTCGGCTTAGACGTCCCCGCGTAGCATGAGTCGCGAGCATCCGATCGGCAAGGTAGAGGACCTCCCCGAAGGCCATCATCGCGTCGTCCGGGTCGGCAACCGCGAGCTCGGCGTGTTCAATATTCGAGGCTGTTTCCACGCCCTGCCGAACCTCTGCCCCCACCAGCGCGGACCGCTCTGCGAGGGGAGCGTGTCGGGGACGATCGACTACGGCCCGCGCACCGAGTGGAAGCTCGCCTGGATTTGGGAGGGAGAGGTCGTCACCTGCCCCTGGCACTCGCTCGAGTTCCACATCCCGACAGGCCAGTGCGTCGCCTTCGACGACATCCGCCTCCGCACCTACGAGGTGCGGATCGCCGCCGGGGAGCTACGGGTGGTGATCTGAGCTGATTGGCGAACTCGAGGGCAAGGTCGCGCTCGTAACGGGCGCCGCCCGCGATCGTTCGATCGGGCGCGGCATCGCGCTCGCGCTTGCTCAGCGCGGCGCCGATGTGGCGATCAACGACGTCGCCCACGAGCGAGAGGCCTCGAGGCGCGTGGCCGAAATCGAGGCGCTCGGACGCCGATGCGCGTTCATCCGTGCGGACGTGGCCGACCCGGAGGAGTCAGAGTGCCTCGTGGCCGAGACCGTCCAGCGGCTCGGAGCACTCGACGTCTTCTGCTCAAACGCCGGCGTCGCTCACTGGCAAGAGCTCGTGGAGGTGACGCGGGATGCGCTCGAGCAGATCGTCGGCGTGAACCTTCACGGCTGCTTCTTCGGCTGCCGCGCCGCGGCCGCGCAGATGCGTGGGCGGGGCGAGGGCGGGCGGATCATCGTCACCTCGTCGGTCAATGCGGTGATGCCGTTCCCCAAGCTGGGTATCTACGGTGCGACCAAACACGCGGTCGGCCACCTCGTCGGGGTGATGGCCCGCGAGTGGGCGGCGGACGGGATCACGGTCAACCATGTCGGACCGGGCTGGGTCGACTCGAATATCAACGACCGATCGCCGGAGTTCGCCAACGAGGAGCTACGCGCGGTGGCGCGAGCATCGATACCGCTCCGACACCGGCCGGTGGAGCCGCGCGAAATCGGAGAAGCCGTCGCGTACTTCGCCTCATCGGGCGCCGCGCAGACGACCGGCGCCTTTCTGCGCGTCGACGGCGGGTCGGCGATCGGGAATTACTAGGGATGCTGGCGCTGCTGCATGGGAGCGACGAACGTCTGGAGGCCGCCTTGCGTGAGCGGGGAGTCGAACTCGTCCGTCAAGGCGAGGCCGAGGCCCTCGTGACTCTCGCCCCCGCGCCACTGCTGCGCCCGCTGGCCGAGGTCGCTGCCGAGGAATGGACAGCTCGCTTTCGCCTCTGGACCGAGGAGCCGTTCTGGGCGCTCCAGGCCTGGTTGCGGGACATACTGGACCGTGGCGAGCGCGGCCGCTGGATCGCGGTGACGACGACTCTTGGGGCGCAGCCCTTTCCTGGCGGCGGCCCGGATGGGGCGGCCGCGGTCGCGTTGCAGACACTCGTCCGGATCGCCGCAATCGAGTACGGCTCGCGAGGTATCCGCGCCAACGCGATCGCCCCCGGATGGCGTGAGCAGACCATTCCAGCTGAACTCGACCGCGAGCTCGCGCTCGCCGATACGCCCACCGGACGTCTCATTTCCGGAGCGGATCTCGCCGCGGCAATCGTCTGGCTGCTCTCCGACGACGCTGACCAGCTCACCGGGGAGATCCTCCGCCTCGACGGCGGCTACACCATCACGAGCGGCTCGCGGTCCGACCCGCGGAAGCGATGACAATGGAAGAGGTCGCGCCCGCGATCCACCGGATCGAGTCCGACCTGGGGCCTCGCTTCATGGCGCAGTACCTGCTCGTCGGACAGGAGCGCAGCGTGCTCGTGGACACCGGTCTAGCGGCCACGCCCGATGCGGTACTGCTGCCCGCGCTGGAGGGCGCGGGCGTCGAGCCTGACCTAATCCTCATCAGCCACGCCGATCTCGATCACTGCGGCGGAAATCGGAGGATGCGCGAGCGTTACCCGAGAGCTCTGCTCGCCTGCCACGAGCTCGACCGGCCCTGGATCGAGTCAAACGCATCGATGCTCAGCGAGAACTACCTGTGGCACGAGCCATACGGCTTCGATCAGCCGGATGAGAACCAGCGGCGGGAGATTCTCGCCCAGCTGGGGGGCGACGCCCCGGTCGACCTCGGGTTGCGCGGTGGCGAGACGATTCGGATCGCTCCCGACCGGCGGCTTGAGATTGTTCACCTGCCGGGTCACACGCCCGGGCACATCGGCCTCTGGGATCCCCGCGATCGCGTCGCAATCATCATCGACGCCGCCCTCTTAGACGGCATCTACGATCGCCTTGGCAACAAGCTGATCCCGCCCCGCTATTACGACGCCGATGCGTACCGCGAGACAATCCGGCGGATCCGCTCGCTCGAGCCCGAACTGCTGCTCACCGCCCACTACCCGCCTATGTCCATCACAGACGCGCGTGAGTTCTGCGACCGTTCGCTCGCGCACGTCGACGCGGTCGAGACGATCGTGCGCGAAGAACGCGCCGCCGGCGAGAGCGGTCTGCGGCAGCTGACCGAGCGCGTCAACCTGCGGCTCGGCCCCTACCCCGAGTTCTCCTCGGAGATCGCCGCGGGTGTTCGCTCGCATCTTTCCGGGATGGTGTAGAGGCGCGCGGCTTCAGCATTCGCGCCAACAGGTGTGACGCGCTGCGCTCACCTCTTGGCCGCTTTGAGATTGCCGAGCACACCGATTCGGAAACCGAGCCACGGATACGTGGCGGTGAAGAGCGCGTTGTCCTGGGGCTGGAGGCCGACCGCCGAGAGCCAAAGTTGGTAGGCGGGAGCGTTGGCGATTCCCCCATGCAACCGTCGCCAGACCCGCCCTTGGCTGTTGCCGGCTGGGGACGCGGCGATGGTGTCGGTCCATTCCACCGCGTTGCCGCCCTGATCCAGGGTGCCCCAGGGCGAGCGGGTCTTCGCCTGACCGACGGTGCTGAGGCTGCCCTGATAGGCCTCGGCATAGGTGGTCGGGTCGAGTCCGAACGGGTTGACGTTGAGGCAGTCTTCCGGCGGTTGCACGGCCGCCGGGCACCAGCTCGGCGCTGCCACGCCTGAGGCGTGATAGGTCGCCAGCGGCTGCGTCGATGCGTTCGTGACATCCCCGGTCGAGGCGTTTAGCGTCGTCGCGCTTGGAGCGGTCGCCGTTCCGTCGCCGAACACACCTGGGTTGGTCGGGTACTTCCAGTAGGAGTAAGTCCCGCCGCCGTGGGGGTCGTAATAAGCCGCCTTGATCCATTCGTTCTGACTGGGGATCACGAAGCCGGTTCTATGCGCCCGGCTCGGCCCCTTGGGTCTCGCGCCGGCAAGGTCGTACATGCCGTGCTCGGTCCGCCTCGAAAGGCGAACCCGGTAGGTGACAGAGCGGAAGCCGCCTCCGCTGCTGCCGCGCCTGGAGAGTAGGCCCCCGTTGTAGAGCGAGTTGTCGAAGCGCGCCGCCCGCAGGAAGTTGGCGAAGCCGTAGGGCTTGTCGGCCCATTCCGGAGAGGCCACCGAGTAGTGATGGCCCTTGCGGGCACCGGACGTGAAGTTGATCTGGCCGTACTTCGGCCACGCAGAGGAACTCTCGATGGCGTCGTATAGATGATGCGGATCGCGGCCCGTGGGGTTGGCCGTGTTCAAGAACGCCACCCATTGCTTGACAGTGACCTCGAGCTGTCCAATGCCGTATCGGTACTTGACCCCGCCGACCATCAAGCAGCTTTTCGAGGACTGGGGGGCTTTGGCGCACGACCGGTAGATGGCGTCAGTGAATGGGACGATGCCCACCGACGGGTTCCCGGGCGCGCCGACCGTGACCGTCTTCAGCGTTACGACCGCCCCCGCCGCAGAGGCGGTCGACATCGCCGGTCCGGCCAGGGCGGCCAGTGCAGCGGCGATCAGAGCTGGCGCCGGGCGATTGCGCAAAGGGCTGATCGCGACCCAGCGTGCGAGCGCTCTCATCGAGATCGTTACGATCCTCATGGCACCAAAGCGACGGGTCATGGCGCTAAGGGCATCGGCCAGGGCCTCGTTGACTTGGGCAGCACGCGCCCGCAAGCTCCACCGTCGTCTTATACCGCCGTGGCCAGGCGCTTCTTGGCCGCATGTAGGTTCGGTGTCGTGGCCGGCTTCAAACTGGCGCAAGTGTGCCGCGCTCGTGTCAGCGGAGGGCGTTCCAGCGGTGTCCCTCGGGTCGCGAAACCCAGCGCCTGCTGAGGAGATGGCCTTGTCGGCCTGCTCGAGTCGCGCCCGACACGGGACCGCCTGTTACCGTGTTCACGAGTTCTCGCTCGCAAGATCGTCGCCTGGCGGGGGGAGCTGGCACGATTGTCTCGCTCCGCCGGACGGAGGTCGTGGTGGGCGCCCAGATTGAGGGGAACGGAATTTTGACCGCCGCTGGTCCTCCTTCAACCGCATCCGCACGCCGCGTGAGTCCCCCACCCCGCGTGGGTCTCATCGCCGCCGCCGTCTGATGATGAGCCGGGCCGCACTCGTGGTCGTCGCGCTCAGCCTGGTCGCGTGCGGAGCGACCGGCACTGGCAGCAGCACGCAGACCGGCGCCGGCAGCAGCTCGCCGACCAGCGCGGTCAGCAGCACCCCGACCGGCGCGGTCCCGAAGGCGCGACCGCATGCGGTCGAACCAACCGCGGGCGCTCAGCCGGTGGCGGTCACGCCAAACGATCCCGTGGGTGACGTGCACGCGCACGCACCATCACTCGCTGCGGTTAAACACGAGCTACGGCTGGAGCTGATCGCAGCGCCTGTCACGAGCGCGACCTACATCGACCCGCTGCAGTACGTCACGGTCTGGGAGCGCACCGACCAGGGCGTGGACGCGACGCTGCCGGTTGGAGCGCCGATCCTTGCGCCCTGCGCGGTCAAGGTTCTGGCGATCATCCCCGACTGGTATGCCGGTCAGCCGCTGGTGTATTTCGAGCTGCTGGACGGGCCGGACGCGGGCAAGGTGCAGTACGTCGCGGAGCAGATCACTGACATCGCGCGGCCCGGCAGCATCCTGCAGCAGGGACAGGCAATCGCTCGCTACGCCGCGGCTGGCACTGCTATTGAGTACGGCTGGTCGACCGTGAATGGGGTGACGCTCGCGAGAGCGACGACCGGCTACGAGGAGGGTCAGGCCACACCAGCGGGTCAGTCGATGCGCGCGTGGCTGAACAGCCTCGGGGCGCACGCGGGGAACGACTGATCGATCGGCTCGACCAGCTGATCCCGGCACGCGGGCGCTCGACCCCATGGCAACGACCACCTAGCCGGCACGCGCGAGTTCCAGGGGAGTAGCCGCTGTTAGGTCACTACGCGGTCGAGCGCGTTGACGACCTTCGGGTCGAATTGAGTGCCTGCGCATCGGCGCAGCTCCTTCAGCGCTTCCCCGATCGGCATGGCCGCGCGGTATGAGCGGTCGGTCGTCATCGCGCTGTACGCGTCACACACCGACACGATCCGTGACGGGATCGGAATCCGCTCGCCCGCGAGGCCGTCGGGATAACCGTGGCCGTCGTAGTGCTCATGGGAAGCTCGGACGTAACGGCCTACGCTCACAAGCGTCCCGCCCACTTTCTTGAGCATCTGCTCGCCGTCGATCGTGTGGCGGCGAATGATCTCCCACTCCGCCGGGTCGAGCTTGCCGGGCTTGTTGATGATCTCCTTCGGTACATAGATCTTGCCGACGTCGTGCAGCATCGCCACGAATTCCACAGCGCGGCACTGACCTGCGTCGAGCCGGAGCACTTCGGCGGTCGAACGCGAGAGGTCGACGACGTCGCGACTATGCACACCGGTGTAATGGTCGTCCGCCTCAACGACATCGCCGAGCAGCACCGCGGTGCCACGATAAGCGGTGCTCAGCGCAAGCGAATACTCTAGGCGCTGCCTGCGCTCGCGCGCCAGAAGCCAGAGCAAGCCGACAAGCGGCAGGGCCAGCAGCACCAGCCCCGGTCGCTGGACCGCTAACGCCGCGATCGGAAGACCGACACAGGACAGATAGGCATCGGTGGCATAGAGAAAAAGCATCGGTAGCCGCTCTGAAGGAGGGATGCGCTCAGCGAACCACGTGCGGGCGAGCCCCACACCGCTGTCGAATGCGATCTGCGTTAGGAATGCGAGCAGGAATACGGGCCAGTGCTCCCACGAGACACTCTGACCGTCGAAGAGCACCAACCTGCCGGCCCGAGCGCGGTTACAGGCACTGAAACCGACCCGATTAGCTTGCGCAGTCGGGACGGGAAGCGCGACAGCGCCGGCGACGCCGGGCCCAATATTGCGCGTCGACGCCGCGTCTCGGTGGCGCCTGTACTGGTGCGGGCCCTCCCCGGTAATCGGCATTGTCGGTTCGAGCCCGTTCATCCGTCGTCTGTTCTCGGGTGGTTCCTACAAGCCTTTGCTGTCTTCGAGCTCCCCCGAGAGGTGGAGCGGGGCAGACGATCTCGAGGCGGTGGCTAGCTTGGTGGACGCCGAACCGCGTGGGCACAGCGGCGTGGCACTCGGCGACTCAGCCATCGACAGGGTCCGCTCCTCACGGGTGATTGGCTCCGAAGGTACGCCCCACCAGTAATCGCACGTCCGGCCGGGAAAATCTGCGCAGGATTGAGCGCAAAGCAGGCCGCGAGCCGCACCGTTGCACGGTGTCTGGCGTTCAAGCGGGTCGCGGCCGGGCGACGCGGCCGACGGCCCGCCTCGATCGTGCTGCTCGGCGGCGACGCGCGCCCAGGCCTACCTGGCTCGCGTCCGAACTGAGCTCTCTGGGGACGCGCTTGCCGAGCGGTTGCCTTCGTTCACGCTTTGCTTGCGATGAAGCGTCCTCGGCTGATCTTGTTCTCGTGTGCGAGTTGCTGGATGAAGCCCATCTCGCCGCCCAGCGCTTGCATGACATCCATGTCGAAGCCGATCCGCTTGAGGGCATCGTAGGTCAGCTGCATGTTCAGCATGTTCAAGTAGAGGTCGACGTGCGATACGAAGCGGCCGGTGTCGGCCGCGGTCTCGACAACGCAGCCGCAATCTTGCAGCAAAGTCCGGTAGTCATCGAGATCCAGCACGTTGGGGAATTTCATGAATCGCAGGTAGCGCTCGGCCTCCTCGGCGGTCATCGGCTCGGGTCCGACCAGCCAATCAGTGAGCGCAATCTTGCCGCCGGGACGCAAAATCCGGGCCGCCTCGGCAATCAATCTGTCCTTGTCGCCGACGTAGCACCAGGGATCCTCGCCCCAAACGAAGTCGGCGCTCGCGTCAGGCAGCCCCGTCTCCGTAGCGTCACCAACAACGAACTCGACGCGGTCAGACAGCCCCTCCTCATCAGTCCGCCGGCGCCCGCGCTCGACAATGCGCTCAGTCACGTCAACACCGGTCATGTGCTTGACATTCCGAAAACGGACGAGGAACCGCATTCCAGCACCGTTACAGCAGCACAGATCGACTCCCTCGCTGCCCTCCGCGATCCCGCGTGCTCAGCGAGATCCATCGAGGAGCTAAGCCCGCCGATGTCGATCTGCTCGCCCATCACCGACTCCCATAGATCTCCTTCGGCGCTGTCGTAGACGGCTTGAACGTCAGCCAAGTTAATGCCCGGAAGCGTCTACATGATTGCCCTCCACCCTCGGTCGTGACAGTCGAGCTCAATCCTCCGCTGAAAATCGGGGGCTGTCAATGCCCGGATACACCGCGCCGGCTACCGCGGCTGGCGTGCTCGGGCCCGTACCCGACCCGGCTGCCGAGTGCGGCGAGTGTCCCGGCGAGCTGCGCTCGATCGCGACAATCAGCGTTACGTTTGTGTTGCTGTTTGTTGCACGCCCGACCGGCGTTGTATGCTCGCGCCGCCGAATCCACGGTTCTGGGCGCCGGTAGCGGGGACCCGCAAGACGGCGTTAGGCGCAATCGATGTCCTTGGTCTATTGAAGTTAACAATTCAAGGGAGGGTGATGCCCAGCATGCTCGGCTCCACGCGTCGGCGCGTCAGCGGTCTTCGCATACCAAAGTCCAGGCTGATAGCCGGCTGTGTAGCTGTCCTGGCAATCGCGTCGATGACAGGGATCGCCGTTGCCGCGGGCACGACGCTCGGCACCGGCACGGCACAGGTCAGCGGGAAATCCAAGCGGGTTGTGGTCGACTCTCGTGGCGTAACGCTTTACACGCTGAGCGGCGAGAGCGTTGGCGGTGTGGTCCATCTGAAGTGCGTGAACAACAGCTGCTTCAAGCTCTGGCTGCCGCTGAAGACCACGGCCAGCGCCAAGCTCACCAAAGCGAGCAGCGTCAACGGCACGCTCGGGAAGCTGCAGCGGGTCAAGGGCAAGTTCGTCCAAGTCACGCTGGACGGCCATCCGCTCTACACCTTCGCTCCCGATGAAGGCAAGAAGATCTCGGCCAAGGGCGAAGGGGTCAAGGCCTTCGGCGGCACCTGGCACGTCGTCGCGGCCGGGTAATCGTCACTTCCGGTGGAATGACATCGTCACCGTACGGCGGCGCGCTTAGCCGGGGGCGACCACTTCGTTGGGCGGCCAGCGAGATGCACCAGCCGCCCCGAGGCTCTTCACACCGACTCGCGCGTTCGGCATGATCCACCCGTGCCGGGCGTGCTAGTACGACTCTCGATCGCCATCGGCTGCGCGTTCGTCGCTGCAGTTGCTGTTGCGGGAGGCATCATTGGCGCCCAGGCCCGCCCGCCCGCTTCCTCCCCAGCGATCGTGGCCGGCGTCAACTGCTCGGGTTTTGCCAACCAGGCGGCCGCTCAGCGGTACTTCAACCAGCACGGTGGCTCACCGACCAACGACGTTGAGGGCTTGGACGGGGACCACGACGGGCTAGCCTGCGAATCGCTCTCGTGTCCCTGCGGCCAGCCTGGCTCGAGCCGAGGCTCAACCACACCACACACTCAGCCGGGACTAGGGCGCTCGATCACCATGCGCCGGGTGACAAAGCACGGCGGTTGCCGAGTTCGCGGTCCGCTCCCGGACGCGTCGTGCACCCCTGGTGCCTACTACGCGAAGGCGACCGCAGCCCGGGTGTGCCGGTCGGGTTACGCCAGCCAGGTGCGAAACGTCTCGCAGACCACCAAAGATGCGGTTTATCCCGCCTACGGCATGACGAACCACTTCAACGGTGGAAACGGTGAGGTCGACCATCTGATCTCGCTCGAACTGGGCGGGTCAAACATTCAGGCGAACCTCTTCCCCGAGGTTGCTACACCCGTGCCGGGAAGCCACCAGAAAGACAAGCTCGAGAACCGACTGCACGACGAAGTGTGCTCGGGGCAGATCACGCTGCGCATGGCACAGCGAGAAATCGCTATCAACTGGGTCGCTGTCTACCGCCACGAATTCGGCCTTTGACGTCGTGCTTTCGCGTACCTGGCGTCGGACCACGTCGTGGATCGTCCGCGCCTGCCACCCGCCAGGGCCCGGGGTGACGGCGTTAGCCTTCTAGATTGATGAGTCGATGACAGCAATCCAACATCTGTCAGAGCGTGCCGGCAGAACCTAATCGGCAAGGCAGCAGATCCAGGTTGCCGGACGTCGCTCGGCCGGTCCGGCGCGGCGCCAGCCTGGCAGCCACCTCGACAGGGAGCCACCGTGCCGTTGGGCGATAGCGGGCGGGAGAGCGTTTTGGCGGACCGTTAAGCAGAGCCGAGCCCGGGATCGAGCTCGGAGATGGAAAGAACGACGTGATTCGCGACTTCAAGAAGACCATCGCTGGATCACGCAAGGGCTCGCTAGACGACTTGATTCATGTCCTCTGGTACTGCATCGATGCCGGACAAACCCGGATTCAGGATTACGACGTCGAGATTGTCCGCGCGCTCGCTGACGAGGTCCCCGTGATCCTCGTACTCACACAATGCATTGACGATGATCGGGCCGACGCCCTACAGCAGGCCATAGCAATCGAGAAAGATTGTCGGGGTCTCCAGCCTCGCTGCCGCAGGGATCGGTGCCGCCCCAATCCCGGTGCCAGACGCGGCGGTGCTCATGCCGGTGCAACTTGGGATGCTGGCAGGAATAACAGCGGTGTTCGGGGTCGAGATGGGCGCCGACAGCAGCCGGAACCTAATTCGGGGTTTAGTCGGACAAGGCGGCGTCGCCGCCGTCGGCCGACAGATGGCGGCAGGATTGCTCAAGGTAGTGCCAGGGGTGACTCTCATAAACGCGGCTGTTGCTGGTGCCCTGACCGCCGCCCTCGGCGAGGCGTACATCTAGCTGTGCAGCGAGCTGCTCCGCCGCCAGGCGGCAGCCAAGCCGATGCCGGACACCGAAATGCTGTCCTTCCTGCTCGACGCCTACCAGAGAGTGTTCAAAGCGCCGACTCCGCGCCGCCGCGGGAGGCCCCGCCAAACCGTGTAGCTGCCACCAGGCGGGGAAGGTGTCAAGCGGCGCTCCGCGTTCGCTAGCGCCTCCCGGGCCCGAGCTTCCCCTTCGAGCTATACCCAGAAGTTGTGGATGCGTGTGAAGAGGAAGGCGGCGTACCTTCCCGGTTGACGAAGACCGAAGCCGGCGATGGCCGGCAGGAAGGCACGCCATGTCAGATGTTCGCAGGCTCCCCGCCGGGGAGGACAACGAGGGTCGGGTCACGCTCGATGATCTCGCGCGGGAGGGAGCGCGTCGGATGATCGCTGCGGCGCTCGAGGCCGAGGTCGACGAGTACGTCTGCACGTTCGTGGACGAGGTCGATGAGGACGGCAAGCGGGTGGTGGTCCGCAATGGTCGTGCGCGGGAGCGGCGGCTGACCGTGGGCTCGGGTACGGTCCCGATCCGGGCGCCGCGGGTCAACGACAAGCGCGTCGACGAGGAGACCGGTGAGCGCAAGCGGTTCAGCTCGAAGATCCTGCCGGCGTACGCGCGGCGGTCGCCGAAGGTGACCGAGGTGCTGCCGATCCTGTATCTGCACGGCCTCTCGACCGGTGACTTCGGGCCGGCGCTTCGGGACCTGCTGGGCGAGGACGCCTCGGGTCTGTCGTCGAGCTCGATCCAGCGGCTGACCGAGACCTGGCAGGCCGAGCACGCCGCATTCCGCACGCGGGAGCTGCGGTTTCACCGCTACGCGTATCTGTTCGTCGACGGCGTGAACGTCAGCGTGCGGCTGGGCGAGGATCCCAAGCTGTGCCTGCTGGTTGTGATCGGCGTCCGCGAGGACGGGCAGAAGGAGCTGCTCGCGGTGGAGGATGGCTACCGCGAATCCGAGGACTCCTGGGCGGCCGTGTTCCGCGATCTGCGCGACCGTGGCATGAACGAGCCGAAGCTGGTGACCGGCGACGGCGCGCTCGGCGCGTGGGCCGCGCTGCGCAACGTATTCCCCGGCGCCAGGGAGCAACGCTGCTGGGTTCACAAGACAGCGAACGTCCTCGACGCGCTCCCCAAGCGCCTGCAACCAAGGGCGAAGACGCTGCTGCACGAGATGGCCGAGGCGCCCACACGCGCGGATGCTCGCAAGGCGCTGGAGCGCTTCCGGGACGAGTTCGACGCGAAGTACCCGAAGGCCGTTGCGAAGCTCGACAAGGACTGGGACGCGCTGACCGCGTTCTACGACTTCCCCGCCGAGCACTGGCGGCATCTACGCACCACGAACCCGATCGAGAGCAGCTTCGCAACCGTCAAGCTCCGCACCAAGGTCACCAAGGGCGCAGGCTCCAAGAAGGCCGCGCTCGCGATGGCCTACAAGCTCCTGGACGCCGCCCAGGAGCGCTGGCGGCGGTTCAACGGCCACGAGCTCGTCACCGACGTGCTCGACGGCGTGAAGTTCAAGGACGGCATCAAGGTCACAGACGACGACACCACGACGGACGAGGAGGTCGCCGCCTGATGCTTCACCTTCTCATCCACAACTCTTGACAATTGCTCGTTCCCCTTCAGTATCCGGACGATCTCGTCACCGATCAGGTTCCCGACCTCCATCTCGTAGCGCGTCACCGGCCGCTGTCCTCGTGCGAACGGGCGGGTGTCCACGACCGTGGCCAGCAGCTCGGGACGGAAGCGCGCCGCAAACCGAGGATCACCTAGGACAGGGTCGCGCGCCCCTCGACGAAGCCGCTCTGCTGCGCATCGTCGAGCATTTGGGTCGGCGCGCAGAGGAACTTGGCGAGCTCCCACGCGGCGTTCTTGGAGCGCGACCGTGACGGGATCGCGTATGGAGGGGTGTACAGACCGACGTGACGGGTATGAGACGCTCGAGCTCGGCGTGCCCGGCGGCAGGCTGTTCGACACCGTGACCGCGGTCGCCGACGGCGCGCTGCGCGGCGAGCTCGAGGCCCGTCATTTCACCCCGAGCTCTTGTCACGTATTCGCGCGCTGCACTGCCGATCAGCACGCGGGTCGAAATCTCTGCACCCTTCCTCCACGAAGGTCCCATCGTGGCTAGCCGCAGGATCGTCAGCTCTCCTCGAGCTCGAGGTATGGGTCGAGGAGGGCGCGCAGCTGCATCCGGCCGCGGTGAAGACGGCTTTTGAACGCCGCTGGCCGGGCGCCGACGATCTCCGCCGCCTCCTGCGTTGAGAGACCCTCGATGTCCCGGAGCACGACGGCGGCGCGCCACTCGTCGGGCAGCTGCGCCAGCGCCCGCTCCACGGTCAGCTCGAACTCGTGATCGAGCGTCTGAGCCTCCGGGCCGAGATGTGGCGCCTCGGGCAGCGAGAGGACCGGGTCATCGCGGTTTGGATCTGGACCGACGCGCGGTGGCGCGCGTCGTGAGAGGCGCCGCTGGGCTTCGTTGAACGCGATTCGGTACAGCCATGTGGAGAATTGCGCGTGCTCCTCGAATCGCACCAGCCCCCGCCAGGCACGCAGGAACACCTCCTGCGCCACCTCGTCGGCTTCGCCCGCGTCGAGCCCGAAGCGCCGCAACGCGCCGTAGACGCGGTCAGCGTGAATCACGACCAGCTCGGCGAAGGCGTCCTGATTGCCAGCGCGCGCGCTCCGAATCAACTCATGCTCGGAGGTCGGCGTGCCGCTCACCGCGTGGTTATACCGGCTCGTCGGCGGGCGACGCGCAAACGTGACGCCCAGATCAAAGCACCTGAATCCCCGAGCGACACCAAGCGCCCTGCCGCGACCTCTGAAGGGTCCGCGAGCCGACAGGCGGAGTAAGGGAGTCCGAAGTCTCATTCGGGCCAACGCCCGCGGAGCGACTCGTCACTGGTCGTCGGGAGCGAGCGGTGGTCCGCAGTTGACCTGACCGTGGACTTCGAAGATCCGGGCCAGCTCGTCAGCGGTCGGTCGAGGCGCATCGGCTGGAGGAAGAGTGGCCGAGGTTGCAGGCACCGACCCGCCAAGGACCATGCGTTCGAGACCGGATGGCGTGCTGAGAACGAGCACTCGCGCGGTCTCGCTGTCCACACGGAATGTGTGAGCGACCCCCATCGGTACAACGGCCACGCCGCCCACCGTCAGGGAGAACCGCTGTTCACCGGATTCGACCGTGAGTAGACCATCGAGCACAACATAGCTCTCATCTTGCGGGTGGGTGTGCCGCGGCGGTGATGCGTGCTGCGGAAACAGGAACTCGATCAGCGCAAAGCGCCCGTCGACGGCCGCGCCCGGAACGCGAATCGTCGCAAGCGTTCCGAGGAATCAACGCCGCTCACCTCCGCCGAGCTCCGACCGCGTCACCCCCGCGTCTAGGCCTAAACCAAGCGTAAGACTGTGGTAGATGGGCATCGAAGGCCCGGAAGACCCGGTATTCCTGGGGTTTGAGTGCCGAGGCGGGATGGCCCGTGTCGGTTTGAAGTGAAGGGGCGTCGGCTGTCGGCTGTGGGCTTGCGGCCCTGACGCTTATCTGGGTGTGCTGCGTCGGAGGCGGTCCAGTTCGATGGCGGCGTCGATCCATTGGTCGTTGAGTTCGCGCAGTTTGCGGTAGTTGGCGATCTGGGAGTTGACCGCGTCGATGTGTTCGGGGCGGATGTTCTCGGTGCGGCTTCGTCCGCGGTGGCTGTAGCTGAGCTGGTGGTATGGGCCGTGGCGCTGGGGCGGGTCGGCTTTGCAGCGACAACCGGGGGTGCGGCAGGTGTTGTACTGCTCGGAGAGCGCTCCTGGCCGCAGGTCGCCTAGCGCAAGCAGAGCGGCTTTGATGCGTTGGATCGTGTCGGTCAGTTGGGCGTAGCCGTTCACGTGGTGTCGGTACGTGAGCGAGGATTCCTTCTGTAACTCGGGACGCCCGGTTCGGGGTTCGGGTGACGGTGCTGCGTCAGCCAGGAACCAGTGTGGGGATCGGCCGGGAGTGGAGGCTGGCGTCGATTGCGTCGTGTAGGTACTCGGATGCGGATCGGCCTTGGCGGCGGCAGGTTTCGAGGGTGGAGAGGATCCGTTCGATCCAGCGGTTGCCGCGCTCGGATTGGGTGCCGCCGGAGATCCGGCGCAGGATGACCGGGCCGCGCATCGCGCGCTCCGCGTCGTTGTTGGTCGGGGTGATGCCGGGCACCTCGCTGAACGTCCAGAGCGCGGGGTATTCCTCCAGCAGTCCGGCGCAGAAGCGGGCGGTCTTGGGGTGGCGGCCGCGTGCGCCTTGATCGAGCAGGCCGCGGAACCGCTCGCGCAACGGCGCGAGTTGCTCACGCAGCGCGACCAGCGCCGGGTGCTCGGGATCGTCGGCGCCGGCGAGCGCGGCGGCATGCTCGCGGTGGATCGCGAACACCTGGCCGGCGATGTCGAGCAGCCGAGCGCCGAGCTTGCCGGGCGCGCCCGGACGTTCGGAGAGCTCGGTCAGCTGGCGCACGGCGTGCGCCCAGCACAGCTGCTGTTGCAGAACGTCGAGCCAGTGGTAGCCGACGTAGCGGTCGGAGGTGACGAACCCGCCGAAGTTCTCGCCCAACAGCTTCTTCGCTGCTTGCTGGGTGCGTCGCGGGTCGATCCGGTAGCAGACCAGCGCGGCGGTGGTAGCCGTCCACAGCCAGCACGGATCGGCCTTGCACAGCCACGTCGTCTCATCGGCATGCACGGCCTCGGCGAGCTTGATCGCTTCGTGCAGCTCGCGCCACGGGTCGTGCAGCACGCGGCTGACGCGCCGCAGCATCCCATCGACCGCACCAGTGCTGAGCTCGATTCCGTAGCACTCGCCGAGCAGCTCGACGATCTTCTCGCGCGAGAGCCGGCAGACCCCGGCCAGCACCGCGACATGCGCGTGCAACCGCGGCCCGAACGCGCTCAACGACACGCCCGCCGGCAGCTCCGCCAGCGCCGGCTTGCCGCAATCGGGGCACTCGAGCCGCAGCCGCCGCCACTCGCGCACCTCCGCCACGACCACCGGCAGCTCCCACTGCTGATGGCCGACTGGATCGCCGACGCGTTCCTCGCCGCCGGTGAACCGGTGCCCGCACCCACACCGCCCCGGCACACAGTCAAACGGCCCGGCGGTCAGCTGCTCCGGCTCGGCCGGCGGCCGGCTGGAACCCTCATGACCCGGCTGCCCGCCCTGACTGCGCGCTTCGCGCCGCTCGCGCTCCAGCTGCCTCTTCGCGCGCTCCCGCGCCAACTGACGGCGCTGCTGTCGCGTCAACCGCGAATCCGACGACGGCGCCACCGAACTGTTGCGCGAGGTGCGGTTCACCTGCCGCTCAAGCTCCTCGAACCGCTTCTGCAACCCAGCCACCTCGTCCAACGCATCAAGCAGCCGGACAACCAGCGCCCGTGCAGGCTCCCCACCAGCCACCGCGATCGCTTCCGCCTCGATCCGATCCACGACCGCAGGATTCCATCCATCCAGAAGGAATCCTGCTCACCACCACGACACCACCTGAACGCCTGCAGTTGGGCCTCGGTCGCCATAGTCGTCCTCCCTTGGGTGTTGGATTGATCCTGATGGTGACATCCATGTAACCATAGCTGATCTCGGCTATGGTTACATAACATTGTTGATCAGAGGGAGCGTGGAGATGAGCAACCCGAGGCGACAGTTGCAACGCAGGCTCGAGCGCGAACAGCTGGCGATCGAGCGGCGCCTGCAAGCCGCAGTGGCCCCCAACCTGTCCGGCCCGCTCCTGGGGGGAGCCCCGATCCGCTACGAGTGGGCCGAGCGGGACCGGGGGGTAGCCCATGGTGGCATGGGGATGATCGCCCGCCTGGTCGAGGCGGTCGGCCTGGCCTGCGAGATCGACGCCTCGGTCAAACTGCTCAAGGTCCACCGCCCCTACCACGAGTCCGACCACGTGTTGAACATCGCCTACAACGCGCTGTGCGGCGGCACCCGCTTGGAGGACATCGAGACTCGCCGAACCGACGCGGTGTTCTTGGACGGCCTGGGGACGCCGTCGCTGCCCGACCCCACCACCGCGGGCGACTTCTGCCGCCGCTTCGACGAGGCCTCGATCATGGCCCTCCAGGAGGCGATCAACCGGGCTCGGCTGAAGCTGTGGTCCCAGCAGCCGGCCTCATTCTTCTCCCAGACCGCCCGGATCGACGCGGACGCCTCGATCGTGGGCACCGACGGGCAGTGCAAGCAGGGCATGGACATCTCCTACAACGGCAGCTGGGGTTACTCGGCGTTGCTGGTCTCGCTCGCCAACACCGCCGAGCCGCTGTATCAGGCCCTCCACGGCGCCAACCGTCCCTCCCATGAGGGGGTCGTTCCCCTCTATGACCGATCGATCGAGCTGTGCCGGCGGGCCGGGTTCACCGACATCCTGCTGAGAGGTGACACCGACTTCTCGCTCACAACTGAGTTCGACCGCTGGGACGCCGACGGGGTGCGCTTCGTCTTCGGCTACGACGCCAAGGCCAACCTCATCCAAGCCGCCGAAGGCCAACCGGAAGATCTCTACCACGAGCTGGTGGCCAAGACCGAACGCCAGATCGCGACGCGGCCCCGGACCCGGCCCACAAACGTCAAAGACGACATCGTTCGCCAGCGCGGCTACAAGACGATACGACCGAAGAAGGAACAGGTAGTCGAGTTCTCCTACCGGCCGCGCGCTTGCAAGAAGGACTACCGCGTGGTCGCCTTGCGCAAGAACCTGTCGATCGAGCGGGGTGACAACGTCCTGTTCGATGAATATAGGTACTTCTTCTACATCACCAACGACCGCAAGCTCACCGCCGACCAGGTGATCGGCGAAGCCCACCAGCGCTGCAACCAAGAGAACCTCATCGCCAACCTAAAAAGCGGGGTGCGAGCCCTACACGCCCCCGTCAACACCCTCTACGCCAACTGGGCCTACATGACCATGGCGTCACTGGCCTGGACCCTCAAGGCCTGGTGCGCGCTCATGCTGCCCGTCTCACCCCGCTGGGAAACGCAGCACGAACAGCAGCGGTGCCGACTGCTCACCATGGAGTTCCGCACCTTCCGGGCCGCTCTGATCGACATCCCCTGTCAGATCGTCAAGACAGCCCGCTACATACGCTGGCGCATCCAAGCCTGGAACCCCTGGCTGGGCATCTTCTTCCGCCTCCTCGACGCCCTCTAACACCATCCAAGACACGCGCTCACCCCGAGCCGGCCCACCGGCTCTGCGTCAGCCACCCAAAAACCAGCCCCCCTCGACATGAGTGAACTCCACGCACCTCAACCCCTCGCCAAAACGCTCTCCTACCAACGACAGACGAGCCGGCCCGCTACCAATCAGACCGCAAGCCACGATTTTCGCCCACAGCTCAGCACCATTCGCTTGTTTTAGGTCTAGGTTTAGCGAGCGAACCTCATACCGCCGAGCGGAGGTCCGTGACGTGATCGCGGGTCCGGCATAAGCCCCGCTCGACGGGTGCTCCCTGCGGGAGCACAGCCGCGGTCCGCACCCGGCGTCTCTGGCTACGGGCAAACGAAACCAACTCGCGCCGTTGAAAGCGATCACGCCACCGCGATGGGTGCGAGCGCCAGCGCACTGACCCTGGGCGCCGCATCGGGTCGTTCTCCCAGGCGGAATCCGAAACGCAGATATGAGGGGCACGAACGCCCGCAACACAGTCCCTGGGCGCCACATAGGGTCGTTCTCCCAGGCGGAATCGGCTTCGTTGTGCCCGCGCGCATCATCCTCCCCAGTCCCAGCGCCTTCAAGATCAAGCCGCGAGAACTTGACAGAGACGTGAGGGTTCAAGCGACCAAGCGGAGCTAGGTGGCCGCCCATCAGCGCACAGTAGCCAAGTCGGGGTGCCTGGCAGCAGGTAGAGGCCCGTAGGAGCGCGGGTCGCAGCCCGCTACGGCGAGGAACGGGCCTCCCCGTCTGTCAACTCGTCCGGGCGTGCGCTGAGCAGACGCCCGATTGGCACGGCGGTCAGGGCCACTCCCTTGAGCGCGCCGGTCACCCCGGCAGCTCGGCCACGGCAATCGCAGCCTGGACTGCGGGGTCCGCCCGGAGCGGCTCGAGGATGAATACCTCGACGGCGATGTCCGGATCGATGTGATTGTCGCTCATGAAGCCGATCACCTGGCGACCGGTCAGCTCTTCGATCTCTCGGCTGCAGCTAGTCCGCATGATCCTCTGCCAGAGCCTGCGCAGGTCGAGCACCGCGTCGGTCTCGCCCGCCTGCACCAGGTTGAGCTCGCCGCGCGTAAGGGTGTCCTGCAGCACCACGAACACCGCGTTCTCTCCCAGCGTTGTCTTCGCTTTTGTCGGACCACGACCGGTGGTGGTAGCCAGCGCCCGCACAACCGCCCTCGAGATCGCGGCCGCGAGCTCCCCAGGAGGCAATACGCCCTCGTCAGTCATCTCAATTACGCTCCGTTTCCCGCTCTAGCAGCCTCACGAGCAGCGATCGCCGGTTCGTCAACCGGCTCAGCAGATCGCTTGCGATCAACCCAGCCGGCGCGTGCCCGCTGCCACTCCGCCGATAAGCCTCCCTCCACCACCTCAACCACCCGTACCCACTCCAGCGCGTCGATGAGGTCACCGTTCGCAGCCGCTTCCCGCGCGAAACCAAGCGACCGAGCCACGGCACGCTCATGGCGGCCGATCTCACCCATGTCGCACTCCACCATCAAGCCTCGATCTCAGCGCCATGTTCTCCCGCTTGAGCACAGCGATCTCACGATGGGCAGCCGCAAGCTCTTGCGCCAAGCGAGCCAGCGCCCCACAAAGCCGCGACGCACGCCCCACCAACAGACGATCACCTTCGACAGCCGCGAACTGCGCCGCGACCATCGACACACCGAGCCTGCTAGCCCCCGTTCCCCGAATCTGGGACTTCTCTGGCCGCATACACGACCCGGCCTTTCCCGTCACACTTCCTCGAACGCGCCAACCCGTCAGAAGCGTTTCGACCACGTCCCTTATGGCTCACCATAGCAGCGCCAACAGGCGCTCGACGCTTGCACGGCCCTACCTACACCCACCGGAGCATGCTGCTATGACCGGGGAAGACGGCCGGCCTCGCCAACGCTCGAGCCGAGGGGGCGGAGGCCTGCGGGAGGTTCGGCACCGCAGGCGCAACATTCGATGGTAATTCAGATGACAGACTTCGCGTCTCCGCAGTCCTGGGGTCGGCATAGTTGAAGTTCCGCAAAGTTCCGCACAGCTTGGGATCAGGAACGAGTCCCAACTGGGCAGGAGAGCCGGCGGAGCTTGTTCGCCCCCTCGCTGGCTATCGCGAACGTCGCCGCCACGGGTAGCGCCGACGTGAGGCGGGTGTATCGGAGCTCTCGAGCAAGCGTACGCCGATCAGTCGGCCGTGCTCGTAGACCCGGTCGATCGCGTACCCGTTGAGTTCAAGCTCGCTGATCACTACGGCGGGAAAGTGAATCCCACCCGCGCGCAACTCGCCGAGAGTCAGCGGCGAGTTGCCCGCGCACCGCAGTCGCTCAAGCATCCCCAGTTGTTGGGTTTCAGCGAGCCTCCATGGACCAGATCGTCGCGTCATTCTCCAGGGGCCAGTAGGGGCGGTCGGCGGCTGAGCGTCGACCTCATGGGCGATCGCGGGTGGGGGCTTCCGATCACGTTGGGGAGCGGTAATTCTCGGGTGAGCGCAGAACACGCCGGTCGACGAAGATCGAGACGCCGACCGTTGAGCTTTTACCACTTTTGTTTAGTTTTGTCGCGGTGAAGGCTGCTCGGCGAGCTTCGGAGCACGGACTGACGCCTTGGCGATCGAGCCGCGCATACGTTCTGACGGGGGCATCGGCAGGCGACCACCCGCCGATGCTCTTCCTCGGCGCAGCCTCATGCCCGTCGGCAACGGCCTAATGGTCAGTCCGATTCCCGCTCGCGGTGGAATCGGATCTGTTCGCGCTCCGCGAGGCGGTTCGCCCGTCGAGCACGCCATCTAGCGGCGACCTGAGACGGGAGTCCGAGGCCGGCTTGGGGTCGATCGCAGCTCAATCCGCCCCCACCGCCCTTGCTGCGCGGAACAGCACGAAAAACCGTTCATGCGTGAACACAAGAAGGGCGAGCAAGCCTATTGTCGTTTGCTTTGAGGGGAACGAAACTCCCAGAACCTCGGGGGCTTCCGAGATCCATAGCTCTTTCAGGGAAGAGGGACCAAATGGCTCATCGCTACCACCTAGTCAAGCTCGCAAACTGCGGAGCCCGCTTCAGGGCCAGAGCCTAACTCCACATCAGGCCCGTGGAGGACTGACGGATACTGATCAAGGCCGCGGCCAGCGTCGCGATAGCCGCAGTTGTCCGGGCTCCAGTGCGGTTCGCCCGGCCGTCTACGTACTGGCCTTGCGGAGTTTGCGCCGCACTTGCCCACAGCTGTTCGACGGTCCTGCATGCGCAGGGGCGATCGCTGCATGCATTGATGAGGATCAACGGAACTCGCGGCGTGATTACCACGGTGCTCATGGCGCCGCCGGCGCGAGCACCTGACTACTAACGGGGCTCCGCCCCAGCCCGGACAAGTCAGTGTCGTGGGTGGTCGAGCGGGGTCGCCCGGTTTCGCGGCTGGGATGGGTCCAGGCGGCCCGGTGTGCGGTCTTGGTCGTTGGTGCTGGCCGAGGTAGGCTCCGGTCGAGCCTAGATCCAGGACCCGAGGGTCCTGCGTTGAACCGCCCGAAGCGGTTAGTGGCCGCGTAGGGCCTGTCGACCGGAGCCTGCCATGACGATAGCTCGCAGCGCCGCTGATGTCTTATCCGGGCACGTGACGTTGGAGGTCGAGTGCGTGGACCGGATGTATCTGAATCTGTACGTCCCCAAGCTGCAGTACGCGTCCGGGGTGGTGGGCTTCTTGCGCGACCACCAGGGCGCTACGTTTGCGTCTTCGGCGCTGATGGCTCCGATGACCAGGCGGTTCGTGAGCGAGATCGAGCGGTTCGCTGAGCGGGAGGGCGTGGACCTCGTCACGTTTGAGAAGGGGCAGCGCAAGGACGACGTCGCGCTGGACTACTTGGCCGGGTTCGCGGCTGAGGAAGGGGTGCTGTTTGTCGGCAAGGCGCAGGAGAAGACGACGACGTTCCGGACCGAGAAGCGCCGCAACGCCGTGACGGGCGCGAGCTATCCCTGGATCGTGCGGGCGACCGCGATGGTCAACCAGTACTACATGTACTGCGTTGATCGCGACTTCGGGCCGTTCTTCATCAAGTTCAGCTCCTACTTTCCCTACAACGCCAAGCTGTGCATCAACGGCAACGAGTGGGCTAAACGCCAGGCCGCCCACGCGGGGATCGCGTTCGAAGCGCTGGATAACGGCTTCGCTGCGTGCGAGGACCCGCGGGGTCTGCAAATGATCTGTGATCGGCTGAGCGCCCGCAAGATCGACGCGCTGGCCCGCAAGTGGTTCGGGATTCTGCCGCACCCGTTCACTGGTCGCGACCGCCGAGCAGGGTATCGCTATGACATCTCGATCCTGCAGGCCGAGTTCTCCCTCACCCAGGTGCTCGACCGGCCGCTGACCGGACGCGTGTTCTTTGAAGACGTCATTCGTGAGAACCTGGACCTCGGCCGCCCTGACAAGGTCTCGTTGATCTTCAACCGGCGGATCAACCGGCGTACCCAAAGCCGGTTCCGCACCCGGGTGATCACCGAAGGAGTGACGCCATCGCTGCACGTCGACTACAAACATTCCCGGATCAAGCAGTACCACAAGCAGAACCAGGCTCTACGAACCGAGACCACGATTAACGACACTCGCGACTTCGGTATCGGCAAACGCCTCCATAACCTCCCCGCGCTGCGACACATCGGCTTTCAAGCCAACCGACGTCTCCTTGACGTCCAACGAGTCAGCGCGGACTGCCACATCGGCCAACAAGCGTTCGACCAAGTCTGCCAGCCCATCGTCGTCGATCACCAGCGTGCAGCCGCGCTGCGCTTCGGCGACCCTCGGGTCCAGGCGCTGCTCAGCGTCCTGGTCGTCTTTCGCCTCCTGCCCACCGGGTTCTCCAACCGAGACCTGCGAACCCACCTCGCACCATTACTGGGCCTCGACCCCAGCACCATGACCGCGGGCAGAATGACCTACGACCTCCGACGACTACGCCTGCACCAGATCATCCAACGCATCCCGCACACTAACCGCTACCAGGTCACGCCCTTCGGACTGCAGGTCGCGACGTTCTTCAGCCGCACCTATAGCCGACTGCTACGGACCGGGCTGTCAGAGATCTGCGACCCGATAGCAATCAACACCCCGCTACGCCGCCACTTCGACCGACTCGATCAAGCGATCACCGCCCACATCGACCAACTCAACCTCGCCGCCTGAAACTTGACTCATCTCTCCCGGCTTCGCCGGGTCAAGCCTCCTAGTCGCCGAGCTCGTCGATCTTTTTCCAGGTGTTGGGGCCGACGATGCCATCGACTATCAGTCCGGTAGCTTGCTGTAGCGCCTTGACGCCCGATTCGGTCTGCGGTCCGAAAATTCCGTCCACGCCGCCAGTGTCGAACCCCGCAGCGGTAAGACGGCTCTGCGCCCGCCTGACCGGGAGCCCCGTGGAGCCTTGCTTTAGTACGGGCTCGTCGAACTCGGCCGCTTCGTCAATGTTTCGCCAGGTGATGATGCCGACGACGCCGTCGGCAGTGATGCCCTTCTGTTGCTGGAAGGCCTTGACTGCGGCCTCGGTCTGCGGACCGAATTCTCCATCAACGGCACCTGGGTCGTGGCCGAGTTCCTTCAGCGCCACCTGGAGCTCTCGCACCGACTCGCCACTGGAGCCCTCTCTCAGAATAGGTTCAGCCATCTGCTTCCCTCGATCAGTCGCTATTGCCTGACGGACGCTCACCACATCGACCTGCTCCGTGCTGAGTTGCCGTGACCTGTAGCCCAGCAGCGCCCTGGTAGATGGTCCAACACATGACCGCTGCTCAGCGGTGACATATCTCACAGTTCGCTTGCCGCCATCGCCGCCGACCGGATAAAGTGTCGGCGCGCCCGGCTCCAGCAATCGTCTAACCCGAAGTTGCGGGTAAAGAGCGACTGCTGATCGGCCGCAATCCCTTACGGCCGCTGGGATCGCGGCCTCTCCCAGGCTCGACAGTGTAGCCAAGAGTGACGTTGACATCTGTAGGCTGATGTGCAACCATCTGGGCGATGGCGCGAACGGTAGGCGCGATGCATGTGGCCAAGATCAGTCGGCGTCATGGGGAGCGCGAGTACAACTCCTATCTGGTGCGCCGCTCGATCCGCGAGGGCCGGCGTGTGCGTCATGAGACGATCGCGAACGTCTCCCAGCTGCCGCGGGAGGCGATCGAGGCGTTGACGCTGGCGCTTCAGGGGGTGCGGCTCGTGCCAGTAGGTGAGGCGTTTGAGATCGTGGCATCGCGCAAACACGGGCACGTGGAGGCGGTGCTCGATGCGGCTCGGCGACTGGGCTTGGCGCGGCTGCTCGATCGCGAGCCCTCACGCGAGCGGGATCTGTGCCTGGCGATGATCGCCGGCCGGGTGCTCGAGCCGGGCTCAAAGCTCGCGTGCACGCGCCAGCTTGACGCCTGCACGCTGGGGGAGGAGCTGGGTGTGGAGGGCGCGGTTCACGATGACCTCTACGCGGCGATGGACTGGCTGCTTGAGCGCCAACCGGCGATCGAGCAGCGGCTCGCGCGCCGGCACCTCACAGACGGTGAGCTGGCGTTGTACGACGTATCCTGCTCGTACTTTGAGGGGCGCAGTTGCCCGCTTGCGCGCTTTGGCTATGACCATGGGTCAGGCAAGCGGGGACGCATGCAGGTCGAGTACGGGCTGTTGTGTGACAGCGACGGGCGGCCGGTGGCGATCGAGGCGTTCGAAGGGTCACTGAAGGACCCAAAGACGCTGCCCCCACAGGTCAAGAAGCTCGAGCAACGGTTCGGGCTCTCGCGCGTGATCGTGGTGACAGATCGCGGGATCGGCACCAAGGAGAACGTGACACTGCTCTCACAGACGGCACAGTATGCGTTCGTCACCGCGCTGAAGGCGCCGCAGATCAGAGCGCTGGTCAAGGAGGGCTGCCTGCAGCTGTCGATGTTCGACGAGCTCAACCTGGCCGAGATCGCCTGCGAGAAGCTGTATCCCGGCCAGCGGCTGGTTGTCTGCCGCAACCCGCTGGTGGCCGAGGAGCGCGCCCGCAAGCGCTCCGAGCTGCTGGCGGGTACCGAGAAGGATCTGGGTGAGCTCAAGCGCCGGGTGCAGGCCGGCACGCTGCAAGGCCAGGCCGAGATCGGCCTTCAGGTGGGCGCGGTGTGGAACCGCTACAAGGTCAAGAAACACTTTCAGGCGAACATCACCGATGACACGCTCACCTATGAGCGCAAGCAGCAACAGATCGCCCAGGAGGCAGAACTCGACGGGATCTACGTGATCCGTGCCGGGCGGATCGAACCAGACGAGCTCACCGCCGCCGGCATCGTACGCGCCTACAAGCAACTCAAAGAGGCAGAGAAGGGGTTTGGTGGCATGAAAGGCCCACTGGAGGTCCGCCCGATCCACCACCGCCTGGAAGACCGCGTCCGCTCACACCTGCTGATCTGCATGCTCGCCGAATACGTGCGCTGGCACCTGCGCCACGCGTGGGCCGAACTGCTCTTCCAAGACGACAACCCCCGCTCCAACACAGACCCCGTCGCCAAGGCCACCCGCTCGCCGGCAGCGACCCGCAAGGCCGGCCGCCGCCGCACCCCCCAGCACGAGCCCTGCCACACGATCCAGAGCCTGTTCGACGAGCTTGAGAACCGCACCCGCAACACGATCCGTGTCAAGGGCACCGACGCGACCTTCCCGCAGCTGAGCACGCCGACCGAGCTGCAAGCGCGGGCGATCACGCTGATCAACGAGCGCGTCCCCCAGATCACGTAGCCACGAGCCAGACAGGCCCCAACCCCACAAAAGCCCGAAATCGGGGCAAAAACCGGCTCTCCTGCTGATCTGGGGGTGAATCATCGGTGAGGGAGCGGGATTTGGATGCCGGCGCAGCAGAGGTAGATCATCGCGATCAGCGCGTCGGCGGAGTGGAATCCGTATGCGCGGTGTGAGATCAACCTCACCTTGCTGTTTAAGGCTTCGAGGCGTCCGTTGCTCAGGTTCAGCTCGATCGCCGCGAGCACGCCAGCCTTGTGTTTTCGGATCGTTCGCGCGAGCTTGACGAACGGTTTCAGCCGCGAGCGAGATGCCCATGCGAGCCACGCCTCGAGGCGCTCGGGCGCTTGCTCCTTGGGGAGCTTGTAGAGGTAGCGCAGCTCGCCGTAGAGCAGGAACGCGCGGTACATGCGCTGGTTGGTGAGCACGACCTCGGCGAGCTTGAGCAGCTGCCTGGCGGTCTGCTTGGCGGTGTCCTTCAGCAGCGAGTAGCGGGTGCCCTTGATCCACTTGCCTTCGCCAGTCGAGGATCGTCCGTGGCGGTTGTACTCGTCGCGGCGGACCTGGTCGGCGGCCTTGCCAGCGAGCTGTACCACGTGGAACGGGTCGAACACGACCTGCGCGTGCGGGACGCCGTCCTCGGCGCGGATCGCCTTCTCATAGCCGGCGGACATGTCGATCGAGACCGCCTTGATCGACGCTTTCTGCTCGTCCGTGAGCCCGGCGAAGAACGCCTGCAAGCTGTCGGCGTTGCGGCCCTCGGTCGCCCACACGATCGACCCGGCCTGATGGTCGGCGACGCAGGTCAGGAACTTGTGCTCGGCGCCGTATGAGACCTCGTCCACGCCGATGAACCGAAGCCCGTCCAGGCGGTGGCGGTCGAGCTTGTCGGCGACGACCCGCGCGAGGATCGTGCCGACCGTGCGCCACGCGATCCGCAGCAGCCGCTCGACCTGCGTCTGGCTCATCTGCTGCGCCAGCCACGCCGTGAGATCTTCGAACTCGCGCGTGTAGCGCGAGCCCGCCCTGGCCCACGGCACCGCCTCGTACACGTCCCCGCAGCCCGGGCAGTACAAGCGTCTGAGCCGGCACTCGATCACGCACCGCAAGCCGCCGAGATCCAGCGCCCGCCAGCGCTTCTCACGATGCTCCTTGATCTTCAGCCCGCGCGCGCCACAGCCCGAGCAGACAGGCTTCTTCGCGCGCAGCACGACGGTCACGATCACCGCCTCCTGCCCGAACGCCACATCCCTAACCCATGCACCCGGAAGCCCAAGCATCCGGTTCAATGCCGTCGTGACCCGCACGTCGCCCTCCTTCGTAGACCGCTGAACTTCGAACATCCAGCAGCCTGCCGGATCAGGGCGGCGGCGGGCCGCTCCACACGCGCGCAACCTGCGAGACCTTCACGCCGGGCCACGCTCAGCGCGAGGTAGCGAAGCCGCGCGCCGCGCGTCAAGCGGCAGCCCCGGATCACCAGCCGCCCGCCCAACACCAACGTATGCAGGAGATCCGGCCGCTTGACCCGGGCTTCGGCTCCGCTATCTGGCAATGATCGCCGAGCAGAGCCCGGCACTCATCAGATTACGACCAAGGACCCCGGAGTCACCCCCAGACGAGCAGGAGTCCCCAAAAACCACCGCTCGTCAGCCGCAACTTCGGTCTAACGGGACGCCGGCAGCCCTCCGACCACGCGCGCCGGTGCGCCGCGGGGTAATCGGCCGCGGGGATCTCACGCGATATCGCCGAGGAACTTCTGTACCTCGTTTGGAGCCGGGCGGGATGGCGGCTGGACCAGCGCAGCGGGTCAGGCGATGTTCTCTCTTGAGCAACGTGACGCGAGCGCCGGCCCGATCTTCGGAGCGGTTGACGCTGTGGCGTGCCGCGTGGTAGCGGGCGCGGTGGGACCGGCGTTGAGCGCCCTTGAGGGAGTTTTGGATGACCATGCGCGGGTGTCTGGGCGAATGCTCAGCGACGCAGCCCCGTCCTGATCTCGCGTGCGCCTGGCGCTCAGTTCGGCGAACTGCTGGACCGCCCGTGGTTGAGCTCAAGTCTCATCCGGGAAATCTGGGCTTCAATGGACGCGCCTGAAGTCAGCTCGCGAAGCTGCCGGTCGATGTCATCCTCACCAGTCCCGATTAGGGCAAGCGCGGCTTCGCGCCCACGCGCGACCTTCTGGCCTGCTGGTGCTCCAAGTCGGCACCTGCTGATTGAGGCCAACGAGTTCCCGGCCGAGTTCAGGCGCGTGGCGGGCGCTGGATTGGAACCCCTGCGGTCGATGGCCGCGTCTCGCCGAGCGTCATCGGGCCGAGCGGCCGCTGCTCGTAGACTGACCGCAAACGAAGGAGGTCGGCGATGGATCGCAAGTGGTGGACCCTCGTTACTGTCTGTGTCGGCACGTTCATGTTGCTGCTCGACGTCACGATCGTGAACGTCGCGCTGCCGAGGATCCAGGCCGGGTTGGGGTCCAGCTTCACCGACCTGCAGTGGGTGATCGACGCGTACGCGCTCACGCTCGCCGCGCTGCTGCTGACGTCCGGGTCGCTCGCCGACCTGCTCGGGCGACGGCGGATATTCGCGATTGGGCTGGTGATTTTCTCCGCGGCTTCGCTGCTCTGCGGGGTCGCGCAGTCACCGCTGATGCTCAACCTCTCGCGAGGGGTGCAGGGGATCGGAGGAGCGATGATGTTCGCAACCTCGCTCGCGTTGCTGGGAAACGCGTATCGTGGGCGCGACCGCGGCGTCGCGTTCGGTGTCTGGGGCGCAGTCACCGGTGCTGCGGTGTCGATCGGACCGGTGATCGGCGGGGCACTCACGGACGCGTTGAGCTGGCGCTGGATCTTTCTCGTCAACGTCCCGATCGGCGTCCTCGCGCTCGCTCTCACGCTGTCGAAGATCGGCGAGTCGCGCGATCCGCAGGGCGCCCGCCTAGATATCCCGGGCTTTATCACATTCACCGCTGCGCTCGGAGCGCTCGTGTTCGGGCTGATCGAGTCGAGTCGGAAGGGCTGGGGCAGCGGGCTCGCCGAGGGCTGCATGATCGCGAGCGTCGTGCTGATCTTCGCGTTCGTGGTGCTCGAGCGTCGCCGCGCCATGCCGATGTTGGATCTCTCGCTGTTTCGCCGTCCGGCGTTCGACGGTGCGTCGATTGTCGCGTTCGCACTATCTGGGTCGATTTTCGCGATGTTTCTCTACATGACGTTGTACCTGCAGAACATCCTCGGCCTTTCGCCGCTCGGCGCGGGCCTGCGCCTGTTGACGCTCTCGGGCGCGATTCTCGTCACCTCGTTTCTCGCCGGGCGCCTGACGACGATCGTGCCAGTGCGGTTGCTAATGGGCGCTGGGCTCGCGCTCGTCGGGCTGAGTCTGCTGCTGATGCGCGGCCTCACGGTGGCATCGCACTGGACGCACCTGCTCCCCGGATTTATCGTCGGCGGCGTCGGCGTCGGCCTGATCAACCCGCCGCTCGCCTCGACCGCGATCGCCGTCGTCCCGCCGCGTCAGGCGGGCGTGGGCTCGGGGATCAACAGCACCTTCCGCCAGGTCGGCATCGCCACCGGAATCGCCGCCCTCGGGTCGATCTTCGCCAGCGAGGTCCGCACGCACGTGAGCTCCGGGCTGCACGCCGCGCACCAAGGCGGCGCGCCCGCGATCGCCACGGCGATCTCGAGCGGTCAGACGCACCAAGCGATCGCGCATGTGCCGCCGCAGGCGCGCGCGACCGTCGGCGAGATAGCGCGCGCGAGCTTCGTCGCGGGCCTCAACGAGATCTTCCTCGTCGCCGGGATCCTCGCGTTCGCGGGCGCGGTCGCCTCATTCTTGTTGATTCGATCGAGCGACTTCGTAGCGCAGACCGAGGGACAGCCGGACGAGCGGCCCGCCGAAGGGCCCGAGCCGGCGCGAGCGTGAGCGGCGGCGGTGGACGTGTCCAACTCGTCTCGGGAGCGAGCTATACGGACTGAGCGCGTGCTCGGTGCCTCCAAGGAACCCCAGCCGAAAGCCCCGGAGGGCGAGCTCGCGCTCGGCGCCGACCGACTTCCATTCCCGGCCTCACAAGGCTTCGGCGCGCGGCCACGAGACCCGGAAGTTGTCGAAAAGCAGGTCTGCTGCAAATGCCCCTCAATGCTGCCGCAGCTCCTCAAGGCGAGCGACGCTGACAGTGTCACGTACGATAGGGTCAAGTCCTACAGGCATGGGAAGCGCCGCTAAACGATGAATCCTTCGGTTCACGAGGAGCGCGATAACTGGCGTTTCTTCGAGCGCGCACGGGCCGCCCCGAGCACCGCATCAGGACCACCGATGCCAAGCTCTAGGTGTGGTCGCGTTTGAGCCCGCGCCGGGCGCAGGAGGTCCCGTTGCCCGAGCGCTACCGCCCCACGCGTGAGCCGGTTTGCTTTGACGGGCAGGGGATGCCGCGAGGGCGCGTTCGGGGGTTTGAGAGCGACACGTTGCCGGGGCTCGTCTAAGCGATGCCGGACGGCGTCGACGGTCCGCCCTGCCCGCGGTGCGGGCAACCGGTGTCCACGGTTGTGGGCAGCTTGGAGGCCGGCGACCAGTTCGCGGTCGACCGGAGGAAGTGCCCGAAGTGTGGCGCGTCTCTCGTGCGGGACGTCGACGGTCACGCCGACCGGGGGTGGCGCCTCGACGAGGAACCCGGCGGCTGACGGTCCCGGCTCGGATCGCGGGGAGCTGCGTGGCCAATCGGCAATGAAGGAAGCCAGCGCGACGAGTCAGCTCGCCGGAACTCCCGACCGTGCGAGCCTCGGACCGTGCAACCGCAGGTATACGAACGGAGCAGTGGCGCGCAGGAGGCACGGCAGATTCGCGCCGCTCATCACGCAGATCGCCGCTTGATGACGTTCCAGGAGAGCGAAGACAGTCTCGTCGTGCCAGCTGGGGTGGCGAAACTCCACGGCCACACGCATCCACGCCGGCAACCGGGCAAGGAAGTAGTCCAACCAGTGCTGGTAGCTCCACCCCGAGGTACCGATGTGCACACCCATGCGCCGGGATACACTCACCGAACCTGGCCGTTCTGCGCGCGCCCGATCCACTCGCCCGTGCTCATCGTCGGGTGGGGGTAGTCGAGCAGCGGTTCAGCGCTGTAACGCTAAAACTCGCTCGTTCACATCGGGGTATCGGGGTTCTGGCCCCGCTGGCTCATGCGAACCTCATGCGCCACGGAGTCAGCTTCCGCCTGCTGAATGTTCTGGCTCTGATCAGCGTCCTTGCCGTCCGCGCAATCGTCATTGGCGGCATCCACCGCCCGCTCCACCGCGAGGCGCACCGTCCCCAGAGCCCTCTACATATCGATCGCGATCGGCGCCGCCCTGTGCGTGTTCTTCGCCTATGCCACCGTCACCGGCTTCAACTACAACGTCTCCTCCATCGGTCGCTCATCTGCCCCATTTTTGACCGTCCCTGACCACTATCTCGGCGGAGCGGCCGTCTTCGCCTGGATCGCCGGAATCGTCTCCGTGCTCGCCACCCTGGTTTCCGCCGCGAACTCTCAAGCGCGTATGCTCTTCGACGGTGGCCGATCCGGGCTCCTCCCGGCATGGCAGGGTCATGTCCGCCCACCCGTCGACACGCCGGTAAATGCGCTGCTGGGCATGGGTGCCATTGGACTCGGGATCATCGGAGTCTGGTGGGTATCCCACCTCGTCGGCGCGGACACCGGATCGACGAACCCCGTCGGCCTCTATGCCGAGTGCTCGACGATGGGAACGATCGTGATCCTGTTCGTCTACTTCCTGACGACGCTCGCGCTCCCGGTCTTCATGTGGCGCCGCCACCGAGAATCGTTCGCTCCTGTCCGACACGCGCCCATCCCGGTCCTGGGCGCCATGACTCTCATCGTCCCGTTCGTCGAACTATTCAAGCCGGGGCAGCCCGCGCCCTATAGCGAGTTTCCGTACATCGCGTTAGCGATCGTAGCCGCGGGCACCGTGATCGCTTGCATTACGGTCCACCGCCACCCGTCCACCGGCTCCGGTGAAGGGACGACATTCTCAGAATCGTGAGGAGGTCAATCTCAATCCCACGCGGACGCGTGGCCCGCGGGGAGGTGATCGCCGGGACGAGACCTCTCGAGATGATCGTCATAGCCCGACCAGCGACAACCAACGATCCACGAACAGCTGCTTCGCCGCGGAAGCGGTCAAGCCGGGAGCCAGCTTACGTCCAAACGCGGTCAGGTTGACGACGTCGAAGCCTCCCAGAGCCTGCGTCGGAGCCCGGAGGCCCTCGAGACCGGCCGCGCGACGGCGTAGCGGATGGTCTCCTCAGTCCCGACCACGATCAACTTCTTACGTGCCCGCGTCACGGCCGTATAGAGCAGTTCGCGTGTGAGGATTGGAGAGGACGGCGGCGGGAGCAGGATCGCGGCCGTATCGAACTGCGAGCCCTGGCTCTTGTGGATTGTCATCGCGTAGACGGTCTCGGCGGCGCCGAGCCGGAGCGGGCTGAAGCTCAGCAGCTCGCCTCCGCGCTCGAACACGGCGCTCGCGTGCTCGTTGGAGCTCTGCACGATCACGCCGGTGTCGCCGTTGTAGAGCCCGAGCTCGTAGTCGTTCTCGGTGACGAGCAGTGGGCGGCCGACGTAGTCGCGCTGCTCGAGATCGAGGTCCTCGACCTCGTCAGCCAGCCACGCCTGCAGGCGTGAAGTCCAGGCGCTCACGCCGTGCGGACCGCGGCGATGTGCGCACAGCAGCCTGAACTGACCGAGCGACTTGAGCGCGTCGATGGCGCCGCCCGAGCGGGCCGCAGCGAACACTGCTTGTCCGGCGGCCACCGCCTGAGATCTGACGATCTTCAGGTCTACGTCCGTGCCGGCGTGCTCGACGTCCGCGGGCAGCCAGGTGATCTCCTCGGATCCGCTGCTCAGTGCATCGACGGTTGCGTCGCCATCGCCGCGCCGGATCGCCTGGGCGAGCTTCGCGATCCCGCCGCCGTAGCGGTGCAAGCAGTCGAGCACCACGATCCCGTCCCCGATCCTCACGCCGGCTGGCGGGTCCTCGGCAAGCACCTGCGAACCTGTTACCGCTACGAGCCGAGCGCGCGCGGCGGAACTGATCCGGAGCTCCTCCGCGGCGGGGCCGACGATGTCGCCGAGGACGACCCCGGCCTCGATCGAGGTGAGCTGGCCCGGGTCGCCGACGAGGATCAGTCGCGCGTCGGCGCGCACGGCCTCAACGAGTCTGGCCATCAGCGAGAGCGAGACCATCGAGGTCTCATCGACGATCACCACGTCGTGCGGCAGGCGGTTCTCGCGATCGTGGGCGAAGCGGTTGTGGCTTCCCGGCCGCCAGCCGAGCAACCTGTGCAGCGTCGAGGCTCCCAGGGCCAGGAGCAGCGTTCTGATCTCCTGGCTGACCGGGAGCTTCACCGCCTCCTCATGGACCGCCTCCTGCAGGCGCGCTGCCGCCTTGCCGGTCGGCGCTGCTAGAGCGACGAGCGGTGGGCGCCATCCGTATCCCGCGGCCTGCCCGGCCTGGAGCGCGACGATCCGCGCGACGGTCGTTGTCTTACCGGTGCCGGGGCCGCCGGCGACAACAGCGAAGCGGTGGAGGACCGCGGCGGCGGCGGCCAATCGCTGGCGCAAGTCCGAATCGCCGCTGAATAGGCGCCGCAATCCCTCGGCGAGCACGTCCATCTGAACGTCCGGCGGGTCGCCGGCTGCCAGTTCCTGCAGGTCCGCGGCCACGCGGCGCTCCTCGCGCCAGTAGCGGTCGAGGTACAGGCGGGTTTCGAGCAGGCGTAGCGGACGGTCGCTGCGCGGGTCTTGCTCGCCGACGGCGACCATCGCGCTTTCGGCCAGAGCTTCGATCCAGTCCTGGGCCGGTGGCCAGGGAAGAGCGGAGAGATCGACGGGCTCGTCGGATTCGATGCTCGCGGTGTCGCGGATCGTGGCGAGGTCGACGAGCACGTGGCCGAGCCGCGGGCCGCGAACCGCGAGCGCCGTCGCGAGCCTCAACGGCTCGCTTTCCTCCCCGACCAGTTCCGCGATCCGCGTCGCGACATGCACGTCGGCGGTCGACAGCAGCCCGACGTCGTTGAACTCGCGCAGCAGCCCGGTCGCGCGTCCGGCACGACGCGCGTCAAGCGGATCGCCCCGGGGGAACATCTCGCTCGCGCTCACGCCGCCCCCCGGTCAAGGACATCACTCAGCGCCTGAACGAGCGCTCCGGGAGGGCGCCAGGCGAACACGCCGCACAGAGATCCATTCACCGTTGGTGTGCCGTCGCCGGCCATGCCGCGCAGGAACAGGTAAAGGACGCCGGCGAGGTGGAGCTCGGGCTCGTAGCCGGGAAGCCGCCAGCGCAGATAGCGGTGAAGCGCGACCGTGTAGAGCAGGGCCTGCAGCCCGTAGTGGGCTCGGCTCATCTCCGCCGCGAGCGCGCGAGGGTGGTAGTGGCCGAGGGTCAGCTGCTCGGCGAACGGGCCGAGCCAGTTGGTCTTGTAGTCGACGATTGCGAACCGCGGCCCCTCGAGCCGGATGACCAGGTCGATGCTGCCGGTGAGGAAGCCGCGGATGCTCGAGCGCAGCGTCGGATCCTCGAGGCGGACGGCGTATGCCGCCATCGGGTCCTCCGTCGGCAAGTGCGCGCGGAGCGCGCCGGCGATCGAGTTCAGGGTGAGCCGCCCACTCGGGTCATCGCCGCCGACCAGCGGCAGCTCGAACTCGAGCTCGTCCAGCCGGTCAGAGCGCCGCACGTCGCGCAGGCGCATACCGTCCGTGAGCGCCCCGAGCGGCGTCTCGATCGCCGCCCGCAGCCCCGCGGTCATCGCCACCGGGTCTCCGAGGTCGAGGTAGCGCCACGCCTGCAAGGCGGCGACATGCTCAGCGAGCTCGGCGTCGAGATCAGCGGCCGCGAAGTCGGTTGCCTCGAGCACGCGGTGCACGAACGTGCCGAACTCCACGCCGACCGGCATCTCTCCAAGCGGCGAGAGCCGGTGGAGTCCCGGCGCGAGCGGCTCCTGGGGACCGGCATCTGGGACGGGGGTGGCCGCCTCCGGCTCGTCGCTGAGGATTGGCTCCTCCTGCTCGCTCGCGACGAGCGGATCATGCGCTGCGGACGTGATGTCGCTGTAGGACGTGCGCCGCCAGCGCAGGTCCAGGTGGCGACCGAACCGTGCGGCGAGCAGTTCGACCGGCGACTTTAGCGGCGGGCTCCAAGCGGTCAGGAGCCCGAGGGTTGAGCGCTCGACGCTGACGCAGCCGGCCGCCCGCGCCGCCAGCTGCTGAAAGCGCGCGTCGGCGGCGGCATCGTCAGGAGTGAAGTTGCCGTCCGGTGTGATCTTGCCGTCGGCGTCCTTTGCGAACACGAGCCGCCCGAGCGGCGAATGGCGGCTGGCCTGGGATCCCGCCCACCAGATCACCGTCTGATGCTCGGCGCGGGTGAGCGCGACATAGGCGAGGCGCAGGTCCTCGCCGCGCTGCTCGACGCGATGCTGGCGAACATGCGCGGAGAATCCGGGGCTGTCAAGCCCGACGTCGATCGTGCGCCTGTCACCGGCGGCCGGGTCGTGGAAGAACACCGGTTCGGGGTCGCGCGGGATGTAACCGGGCTCCCACAAAAACGGGCAGTAGACGACCGGGAACTCGAGGCCCTTGCTGCGGTGAATCGTCAGTACCTGTACCGCATCCGCGTCTGATTCGAGCCGGCGGGTGCGCTCATCCTCCCCGTCCTCGCCCTCCGCGGCGGCGACCCGCTGAGCAAGCCAGCCCCGCAGCGCGGTGGCGCCGAGCCGCTCGGCGCTCGCCGCCCGGTGAAGGAGCTGGGCGAGGTGGCGCAGGTCGGTCAGCCGCCGCTCCCCATCAGTTGAGACGAGCATGCGGGCGGGAAGGCCCTCGCCGAGCATGATCGTATCGGCGAGTGCGGCGACGCCGCTCTCGCGTAGGACCCGATTCCAGCGGTGAAGGCGGCGGTGCACATCCTCCCAGTCTGGGTCGGGAGCGGTCGCGACCCGCTCGGCGCCCCAGCCGAGGAACGGCGTCAACGCAGCGACCCGCGCACGAAGCGTCGAGGCGGGGCGCTCGATCGCCTCCAGCAGCCGCAGCCAGTCCCGAGCGGCGGCGGTGGCGAACACGCTGCCCGCACCGTTGATGACCGCCGGGACGCGAGCGGCGCGAAGCTCGTCCCGGATCAGGTCGGCGTTCTTGTGGGTGCGGACCAGCACCGCGATATGCCCCGGCTTGATCCGATCGCGTCCTGCCGACTGCCCGTCGGAGTTGCGGTGCTCGATCTCCGCGTCCGAGGAGAGGAGTTCGACGATGTCCGCGGCGAGGTCACGGGCGACGTGCTCGCGCGCCGAGGGCGCCCTGGCGAAACCGTAAGGGGTCTGCTCGATCGTCGGCTCGTCGCGGTGGGCGACGCGCACGCGCAGCGCCGCGGCGTTCGGAGCGCCGATCAGCCGCGGCGTCTGGTTTGCGGCATCAGCCTTGACCCGGCGGTAGACGATCCCCTCGTGCCCGAGCCGCGCGTCGGCGAACAGCGCATCGTAGGCGTCGAGCAGGGTCTGGTCGCTGCGGCGGTTGACCTGCAGCGTCGCGCGCGTCGACGCCGTGCGCGCCGCGACCAGGTACGCGTAGACATCGGCGCCACGGAACGCATAGATCGCCTGCTTGGGATCGGCGACCAGCACAAGCGTCACCCCCGATGTCGCGAACGAACGGTGAAGGATCTGCCACTGCACGGGATCGGTGTCCTGAAACTCGTCGACCAACACCACCCGGTAACGAGAGCGCAGCCGTTCGGTCGCAGCCGGCCCGCTCGATCCTTTCAGCGTCTGGTTCAGACGGGTGAGCAGATCGTCATAGGTCATGATCGCCATCCGCCGCTTGCGCCGCTCAAGTTCGGCGCGAACCGCGCCCGCGAGGCGGTAGCGCATCGCCGCGGTCGTTTCCGCGGACTCGCTGCGGGGCTCGAGCACCGCCGTAGGGTTGAACACCGCCGCCCGCGCGATTCCGAGCGCCTGTTTGCGATCGAACGGCGCGCCGCCCCGACGCTGAAAGCGCCGGACGTAGAGATCGTCCAGGACCTCCTCCAGCAGATCCGTGACGTCCTCGACGAGCACGGTCCCCGGCTCCAGATCACCCACCGTGCCTAGCTCCGCGAGCATCTCCTGGCAGAAGCCGTGCGTCGTCGCGATCGTCGCCGCATCGAAATCGGCGACCGCACGAGCCAGCCGATCGCGCCTCAGCTGCACCTGTTGAACGGTGCCCGTGGCCAGCAGCGTCACCACGTCGTCGGCGCCGTTGTCGCGAGCGCCGGCGAGGATGCGGGAGAGCTGCTGCTCGCAGACCACCAGCCGCTCCCGGACGCGGTCGCGCAGCTCCCCGGTCGCCATCCGCGTGAAGGTGATCAGCAACAACCGCTCGAGCGGCGTCCCCTCGGCGACATACCGGGCGGCCAGCGCGGCGATCGTGTACGTCTTGCCAGTACCGGCGCTCGCCTCAAGCACGGTTACTCCGGATGGGAGCGCGCCGCACACGTCGAACTGCTCGTAGGTCGCGACGCTGCTCATCGGTCGCTGACATCCTGACGGGCGAGCAGCCCGTCCCACAACCGCCGTGCGTAGCGACCGAACCGGGTCGGCTCGGACTGATCCCAGCCCTCCCCCCGCTCGTCCGTGCGCGGTAGCTCGTCAAGCAGTTTCGGCAAGGCGATCGCGCCGCCGTACACGAGCACGTGCTCGGGCTGGCGATCCTCCTTGTCGTAGCCGAACGTGGTCTCCCACACTCCTCGGGCAGCGGCTTCGGCGTCATCGCCAGCCGCAGCCGCCTGCGCGTAGGCGGCCGAGGCCTCGCACGCCAGCGGCAGCGGTTCGCGCATCCCCCGGTCATACAGGTCGAGCAACACGGCAAGCTCGGAGAGCGCCAGCTCCCGGCGCGCGAATGGATCCCCACCGAGCACGGGAACCCGCGCGAGCGTCACCTGCGCGTGGTGCGCCCCCGACCGCGCGCGACCGATCACCGCCGCTTCGAACGGGCGCTCCGGCCGAGCCGCAGTCAGCGCGAGCAACCTCACCCATGCGGCCAACCGGTCCCGAGGCTTCACTCGCGAGTAGAAGACCTTGCGGATCGTCTCCCCACATACGCCGGGCACCGTCCCCGCCAGCGTGCGCCCGTCTGCAAGCAGGAGGTTGACGTCCAGCGAGCGCGACGCGCCGTCGCCCAGCGCCCGAGCCGCGCCGGCGATCTGCTGCACGACCGCCCGCACGCGATCAAGCACCGGCGTAGCGAGCATCCCCGGCGGCAGCGACCCGCGCGCTAGCTCCGCCTGCACGCAGTCCTCGAGCTCAGCACCGGCGAGCACGCCGTCGAGCAGCCGCTGCCCCACCCCCCACTCGCCGAGCCCGTCAAGCTCCACCGGCAGCGCATCGTCCACCTCGTCGGCAAACTCGCCGACACTGATGCCGAGCCGCCCGCGCAGGAACGCCCGCGCGGGATGCTCGACGAACCGCACAAGACTCTCCACTTCGATCAACCCGCTCTCGACTGCCGGAAGCGGCCGCGATAGGAAACGGCCGCGCTCCTCGCGGGGGCCGGTCAGTGCTTGCGCGCCCTCGAGCGCCACTCGGTCAAAGCTCCAGGGCCGCTCCGGCACGAGCGCCCCTTCAGTGAAGTTCCGCGGATCGAACGGCTGCAGCGGGTGGCGGACAAGCACCTGCTCGCTCGCCGGGTGACGCTCGCAACTGACCGTCCGCTCGACGATGTCGAGCAGCTCGCCGACCGGCACCGCCGGCGGACGAGAGAGGTTGGTGCGCTCGTCGTTGGCGGTGTAGGTGATGATCAGCCGCTCGGTTGCGGCCAGCAGGGCGTCGAGCAGCATCTGCCGGTCCTCGGTGCGTGGGTCGCGGTCTCCGACGTGCGGGTCGTGGAGCATCAGGTCATCGCCGTCGCGCGGCGCCCTGCGGGGGAACTCGCCATCGTCCAGGCCGAGGATGCAAACGACGCGGTGAGGGACCGAGCGCATCGGCACAAGCGTGCAGATCGTCAGGTGCCCGGTGCGGAAGTTCGCCCGCGTCGGCCGTCCGCGCAGCCGATCGGCCAGCAACGCCCGGACATCGGCCAGCTCGAGCGGCACGGTACTCAGCTCGGCTTCATGCTTGGCCTCCGCGAGCACGTCGTCGAGCAGGCGCTGGAGCTCGCGGCGCTGCCACGAGTCGCGCTCGCTCGTGGCTGTGAGCGCGTCCGCGGCCCCGGCGATCGCCGCCGCCCAATCTTCGACCGCCTTCGCGCCGCACAGCTCGTCGACCGCCCCACGCACACGCTCGAAATACTCGGCGAACCGGCCAGCGAGGTCGATCGCGCCGCTCTCAACATCGTCCAGCGGCAGCACACCCCCCACCAATCGTCGGTCCTCCTCGGTCATCACCACCCCCAGCAGGACCCGATCAAGGCCCACCCGCCACGTGCCGGCCGGCAGCACATCCAGCTTGAACGGCCGGCGGTGCGCGGCGTCAAGCCCCCAGCGGATCCCGCTCGCGACCGCCCACTGCTGCATCCGCGTGACCTCGTCGTCGTCGAAGCCGAAGCGGCGGCGCACCGGCTCGCGGTCAGCCAGGTCGAGCAGCTGGGAAGCCGTCGCCCGCTGATCGGCAACCTCCAGCAGCTGCGAGATCACGCCCAGCACCGGGTTGGTCTGCCGCAGCGAGCGATCCGCGAGCCTGACCCGCAGGTCCGGCAGTCGCTTGTCGTCCAACTCGTGGTCATCCTCGTCCGGCGCCTCGATCCTGCCAACGCCGAAGGTCGCCTGAATCAGCGGCGCGAAGGTCTCAATATCCGGGCACATGACAATCACATCCCGCGGCTCGAGCGTCGGGTCCTCCTCGAGCAAGTGCAACACCGCGTCGCGAAGCACCTCCACCTGCCGCGCACGACCGTGGCAGCCATGTACCTGCACGCTCCGTTCAGAGGGATCGAGCCGCGGGCGCGTGTCAGGCTCGCCCGGCACCGGCGGGCCCGGCGGTTGGCGATCCTCGCGGACGTCCGCCTGGATCCGTCCGAGCAGCGTCTCCCCCTCCTGCCCGAGCGGATGGTGATGATCGGCGCTCTCGCCGGTGGCGGCGAGCACAAGCTGCAGCTCCCGAGCGTCGCGACCCCACGACGCCAGCAGTCGATTCGCCGGCAACTCTGCCGTCCGATCCTCGCGACGGTGGAGCACCGGCGCTCCAGCCTCCAGCGCCTCCCGCACCTGCCCCCACAGCGATGGCGAGGGGTGAAGCGCGAACAGGTGCACGTCGCGCCTGCCGGCGAGCGCAGCGAGCACGTCGAGATAGCTGCGCGGCATCCGCGTCAGCCCGAACAGCGACACCCGCGCGGGAAGATCAAGCAACTGCGGTTCCTGGCGGATCCGCCCGCACGCCACCGCAAGGCGCTCGGCGGGACTCGGCTGGGCGATCCGCTCCCGCAGCCGCCGCCACAGCTCAGCCTGCCACGCGCCCCCCGATCCGCCGCCGCCCTCGCCGCCCGCCCAGCCCCGCAGCATCTCTGGCCGGTGCACGGCGTAGTGATCAAACAGGTCGGCGATCCGGCGCGCCACTGCGAAACGCCGAGTCGGATCCTCAGGCTCGCCGCGCGCTCCGTTCAGGTGAGCTGCCAGCGTGGCAAGCCACGGCTCCCCGAGGCACTGATCGACCACCTCGAGCAGCGGCCACACCAATCTTGCGGCCGGCCACAGATCGTCGTCTGGATCCAGCCCGGTTGCGCTCGCCAGTACGCCGAGCACCAGCCTGCCTGGGAACGGGAACTCGACGTTGGCGCACACCCCGTCGAAACGGTCCTCGCTGGCGCCAAGCCGCGTCGACAGCCGCTGAGTCAGCCACCGCTCGATCCCCCGCGTCGGAACAGCGACCACATCCGGCGCGAACGGATCCTCGAGCGGCTCAAGCAGCGTCTGCGCCAGACCGTCGGCCAGACGATCCGCGCGCTCCGCTCTATGAACGTGCAGCACCGCCGTCCCGCCTCATCCGTGGGTTGACCTTCTCCCGCCAGTCGGCGTCGACCCCATCGAGCATCAGCGTATCTCGACGGCGCCGAGGGCACCGATCGAGACGTCCCAGCGGCTCGTCAGCGGTAATCGATGCGACCCACCAAGCCCACACGCGTCGGTTGGCGCGACGGGCGCCGGCGTCACCTCCACTGCCGGCCGCCACTAATCGGCCGCCCTGCTCGGCTGCTTGGCAAGGCGATGGGTGGTGGCGGAGTGCTGGTCCCGGGTGATCGTGGATTGTTCACCGAACGCGCGAGACAGTAGCCACGCAGCCTCACGCTCCGAACGTTCGAGGGCCTCGCGGGCTTGCTCGACGACGTAATTGTCGTAAGTGCGTTCGGCGTCGTCCGTGACCGCGAGCAACCCCACAACCTGTCGACTGACGTTAGGTGTGTGAGCCTCCATCTTTGCCACCTTTCATTTCCTTGGGCCTAGTGTGTGCATCGTGCGCGCACGCCGTCGTGGCAACCGTACGAATCCGTGCAGTCGATCCGTAGTGCGAGGAGCATCGTGCAGTCGACACGAGAAACGCCGACCGCGAACGCCGATCCTTGGCAGCATGCGCCTTCTGGCCACGGATCACGATGTTGCCGTGGCCAGCGTCCCGTGGGCCGGTGATGAGCCCTGCCGGCACGTCGTGCCGAACCGACGCCCGGCAAGTTGAGTTGCTGGCGGGGCCGTTGGATCGCGCTACCATCTCGGCGCGCCGCGTTTGCGGTGCGCCCGCGGGGCAAACCGTCGGCTTGACAGGGGAATGGATGATCATGATTTCGGAGCTTCAGCGTCAGATCGCGGGAGCGGTGGTGGCGGGCACGCCCGTCGGTGCGATCGAGGAGGCGCTAATCGATCCGGCGCCGCTGGACGAGGAGCACAAATCGGCCCTATGGCTGTACGCCGACGCGCTGTGGCACTGCCGCCGAGACGGGACGCTGGCCAAGTCCGAGCTAGCGCTCATCGGTAGCTGATCGCGACGATCGGGCGCCGCGATCCCGGCACACCCGTTCGGGTCGCAGCTCGCGCAGCATCTCGCTTAGGCTGCTTAGAGGTCATTGGTCGCTCCCGTGGTGGCTGAGGTCTCACCCAACTCGCGGTACCGTCGCGAAGCGCCGCGATCAGCGTGAGCCGAGCGGCGGCTGGACTTATGGCTCATGGAGCGTCAAGGCGCCGTCTATCAGGTGCCGATGGTGCTAGCGTCGAGGGACGGCTAATTTGGAGCCTCAGTCTGGATGTGGCCTGAGCGGCCCGACCAGGGCCGGGCCGGAAGCGTCGAGGCTGATCCTCCCCGAGCGGTGAGCCCTCCCGAACCAGCGAACGTGTGGAGCGGTGAGGGATCCGGAAGGAGGAACTCATGTCGAACCCGACATGCGCTCTCGCCGCGCCGACGAGCCAGGGCGCGGGAGGTGAGTGATGGCAAACGAAACTTGCGCTCCCCCGGGGCTCCATGTTGAGCCCACCGCGAGCGGCCGCTGGGTCGTGTGCTACGAGCACCGTCAGTCGCCGCTCTCAGCCCACCTGACGGCAAGCGAGGCGGAGGAATGCGCCCAGCGCCGCGCGCGCACCGAGGGAATCGCGCGTGTGTTCGTGCACGACTGCTACTCGCGAGTTCACGAGATCCGACCTTCCGCCTGAGCATTCCGGCGTGTGAGCGACACGCGCCACTGCATCGCCGTGTGGGCCGGGACGCTGGCCGGGGTTCTCTCCAAGCTCTGCTGGATCAACGCGCCGAAGTGGCTGCGCGCCGCCGCGTATATCGCGCTGGGCTCGGTCGCGGTGGCAAGTCTCGCCGTCCTGTGCTCTTCGGTGGTGTGTGCCCCGGGCTGAATAGCAGCTCGGGTCCTGAGACGACCGAGAATGCTGGAATTGCTCGACACTGACGGGATGCATCCGTTCCTCGAGCAGCCCGGGCCGATCGCGTTTGCTCACCGTGGGGGAGCGGGTGAGAGGCCCGAGAACACGCTCGCGGCGTTCGAGATCGCGGTCACGCTTGGGTTCAGCTACCTGGAGACCGATGCCCACCTTACCCGCGATGGCGTGCTGGTCGCCTTTCATGACCCGCACCTTGACCGGGTCACAGATCGGACGGGCGCGATCGCCGACCTCGAGATCGCCGAGGTCGAAGCGGCCGATGCGGGCTACACGTTCTCGGGCGATGGTGGCAGGAGCTTCCCTTTCCGGGGTCGCGGCATCCGCGTCCCCCGGCTCGAGGAGCTCCTCGTGAGATGGCCTGACGTGCGGATCAATATTGACCCCAAGTCTGATGCTTGCGTAGGTCCACTCGCGGCTCTGCTTGACCGCTTCGGCGCCTGGGAGCGCGTGTGCGTCGGATCGTTCGCGGACCGTCGCCAGCGCCGGATCCGCAAACTCGGCCGCGGACGGGCGTGCACTTCGATGGGACCGCGGGCCGTCGCGCTCGCCCGCCTCGCCGCAGCGTCCGGCATGATGCCGCGCCAGGGCGCTGACTGCATCCAAGTACCGATCCGGCAAGGACCACTTCCGATCCTCACCAGACGATTCGTCGAGGCCGCGCACCGCGCAGGCCTGCCCGTCCACGCCTGGACGATCAACGACCCAGCAACGGTCGACGAGCTTCTCGACCTCGGCGTGGACGGCATCATGAGCGACCGCCTGCGACTGCTCCGAGACATCTTCGCGCGCCGAGGTCTGGGGCTCGGCGGGACCGACACAGAATCCGGAGCCTCGAGCACCAGTTGAGCATCGCCGGAAGCGCCCGCCACGGCCACAGCGCACAGGCAGCTCGCAATCGACAGCAGCGAGACCAGGTGACCGCGGAGCGAGAACGGCTCGTGGGCTGTGCCGATCGGGGACTTGCCGCGTCGGCGTCCGGCGGCGAGGCTGGCGACGGAGGAGCTCGCCTCGGGCAGCAGTTGACCGAGGCGAGCGTTCTCCGCCGCAGCCGCTTTCCCTACTGTGGTCGGTCGTACTTAAACGAGATCGCGAGGCGCACGCGAAAGGCTACGATGGCGCCGTCCTGCATCGTCACGTCCTGGCGCAGGACCTCGGCCACGCGTAGCTCGCGCACGGTCTTCCCAACCGTCTCGACCGCAACGCGAGCCGCGGCCTCCCAAGACTCGCTGCTAGAACCGACAATCTCGGCGACCCGGTAAACGCTATCCGCCATGTGAACCTCCTACTAGGAGAATGAGGGGACGAACCGCGAGTCTCGCATCCCAGACGCGACCCGTGGGGCGGAGTCGCGGATTGCGAGACCAACGTCCGACTCGACCCTCCCCGGTTTCCCGCGTTACGCGAGAGCAGTCTCGCTCGCCTGATCGGGACGCTCAGTCTGTGAGGCTTCCCGGATCCGGGGGCACGTCGACAGAGTGCTCGCGGAGCGCGGCGAGCGGAACGACCTCAAGTGCCCGTTCGTGGGTGGATGACAAGACTACGTAGGCCGCCACGCCATCCGCGTGCGCGCGCAGCCAGTTCATTGCGGTCACACACCAGCGGTCGCCGGGGACGAGCCCGGGAAATTGATACTGAGGCATCGGTGTGATCAGGTCGTTGCCGATGAGAGCTTGGTGCTCAAGGAACGCGGCCGTGACCACGGCGCAGATCGTGTGGCTGCCGACGTCCTCAGGACCGGTGCGACAGCACCCGTCCCTGTAGAAGCCGGTGAGAGGGTCGATGGCACACGGCTCGAGCTCTCCGCCCAGCACATTGCGATCGCGCATCCGACCAGTATCGCCCTTACGGACCCGCCGATGCCGACGGGTCACAGCGACTAAGCGTGCGAGGGAGACTCCGCCCGACAACAATCTTGCTGGTGGCGAGCCGGCTATGCCGGCCGGACGCGAGCTCGATCGCCGGGTTGCCGGGGGGAATCTCACCCCCCGGCCCCCACAGATCCGCACGTGAGCCTCTCGGCTCATACGGCTCGTGCCGTCCAGCTAGCCGGGCGGGGCGCAGGTGCTGCCAGTGCACGAACAGCTCGGGCGCCCGTGATTGGACGCCTTTCAGCCACGTTCGTGCCCGTTTGTCGCTGCGTTCCAGTCGCTTGTACTTCCACCTCGCCCATCGCACCAGATGACGATCGATGCGATTGCATAGTGGGCGCACCGCGGTCGGATAGAACGCGGTGAAGTATGCGAGCCAACCCCGCAGGACCTGGTTGATCCCGGCTGCGAGGTCGTCGAGGGTCAGGTTCACACGCCGATGAATCCGCCAGGCCGCGACCCGACGGCTCATCAACGTCAGCTTCCCCGGAGAGACCGCCGGAAGGAAGCCCGTGAAGACCTCCCCCGTGCGCTTGTTGTACGCCTCCCGGGGTCGGAACGTGAAGCCGCAGAACGTGAACGAGACCTGCTCGTACGTCCCTTGGCGCCTGCTGGTCGCGGTAGGGACAGCCCTTCGCCCTTGCGGACTCGGGCCGCCCCCCGCACAGATCCCAGCGTGCGCTGCTAACGCACTGGGCTCCTCCCTTGGGTTCGAGCGTCGAAGCGAGCGTCTGGCCATGGGTGTGTGATGGTGAGAAACGGTAGCCATCGGGCTCGGAAGCGCCGCATCCGCTCCCAGGTCACCGTGGTGCGCTGGCTGCGGCGCCGCAGCGCCATGAACCAGAGTCGCACGGCCTCGGAGCGGAAGGCGTACAGCGCCCTTTGATTGCCGGGCACGCCGTAGTAGTTGGCATGCCCGCGCAGGACGCTGGCGAGCCAGCGTCCTTGTTCGGGGATGGGCAGATGCCGGCGTCGCTCGATCTTGCCTTTGAGGGCAGACAGCTTGGCCCGCATCCGTTTTGAGTCGGTGATCCGCAGAGGCTTGAAATGCCCCGACCTGGAGGTCCCGCAGATGTGCGTGAACCCCAGAAATCGGAACGTCTCTGGCTTGCCGAGACCCCGCGCCTTGCGTTTGCGGGCGGCGAACCGCCCGAATTCGATCAGGCGGGTCTTCTCGGCGTTCAGTTCCAGGCTGAATTGCGCGAGTCTGTCGCGAAGCTCGGCCCAGAACCGCTCGGCGTCGTCCCGGTGCTCGAATCCCATCACGAAGTCGTCAGCAAAGCGCACGATCATTACGTCGCCGCGCGCGTGCCGTTGCCTCCACTGGTGGGCCCACAGATCAAAGACATAGTGAAGGTAGACGTTCGCCAGGAGCGGTGAAACCGAAGCTCCTTGCGGTACGCCTTCTTCGTACTGCGTCCACGACCCCTTCTCGATGACCCCCGCGGCCAACCACTTCCCGATCAGCCGCAGGACCCGTCTGTCAGCAATCCGATGCTCCAAGAACCTCATTAGCCATTGATGGTCAAGGCTAGTGAAGAACTCGCGGAAATCCGCGTCGAGCACCCAGTTCACGCGCTTTCGTCGCAGCCCGACCGCGAGCGCATCCAACGCATCATGCGGGGAACGCCCCGGTCGAAACCCGTGCGAGAGACCGAGAAAGTCCGTCTCGTATATGGCGTTCAGCACCTCGACCACCGCCCGCTGAAGGAGCTTGTCCTCCAACGATGTTGCGACGCGAGGTCGCACGCTGACGAGCGAACACGTAGATAGGAGTGATCATGCGCCCTGGCGGGCCCGCCCGGAGCGGATGAAAATGTTTGTGCACCGCTGGCCCGGCCGGCCTGGGCGGGCTGAAATGCGCGACGGCCGCCTTGGTCGACGTCGGTCTAGCTTGGTGCCGGCAGCCCGATTAGGAGTGTGACGCGAGAGTCTCGGGCACCGCGAACTGTTGCCTTGAGCACGAGATTCAGACTCCACAGCATGAGGCTCTCCCGGGCGGTCGTCCTGTCATTCCGACCCTCAGGAGGGTTTCTGTGAATCGTTTGATCGAGCGGTGCGCGATGCTCGACATCCACAAGTCCCAGATCACCGCGTGCGTCAGGGTTCCCGACGATGCCGGCGGGCGCCGGCAAGAGATCCGCGAGTTTCAGAGCGCGACGTTCGGGCTTCTGTTGCTCGCCGATTGGCTGCGCAGCTGGGCGGTGACGGTCGTCGGGATGGAGTCCACCGGCGTCTATTGGCGGGCGGTGTTCTACCTGCTCGAGGGCGAGTTCGAGTGCCGGCTCTACAACGCTCGCCACTTGCGCCACGTCCCCGGACGCAAAAGCGATGTTCAGGATGCCGAGTGGGGCTGTCAGCTGGTCGAGCACGGGCTCGTTCGCGCGAGTTTCGTGCCGCCCCGCCCGCTGCGGGAACTGCGTGACCTGGTTCGCTACCGCAAGGCGAAGATCCAGGAACGCACCCGCGAGGTGCAGCGGGTCGAGAAGACCTTGCAGGACGCCGGAATCAAGCTCTCCTCGGTCGCCAGCGAGGTGCTCGGCGTGTCCGCCCGGCGGATGCTCGACGCGCTGATCTCCGGCACGCATGACCCCGAGATCCTGGCCGAGCTCGCCAAGGGCAGCTTGCGCAAGAAGATCCCCGCGCTCCGAGAAGCGCTTCAGGGGCGCTTCACCGACCACCACGTGCTGCTGATCGGCCAGATGCTCGCGCAGATCGACTTCCTCGATGAGACGATTCAGACGTTGTCTGAGCGGGTCGAGGAGCTGACCGCCCCTTTCTCCCGTGAGCTGGAGCTGCTGGACACGATCCCCGGTGTTGACCGGCGCGCCGCCGAGATGCTGCTCGCCGAGATCGGCCCCAACATGAGCCAGTTCCCGACCGAGCATCAGCTCGCGTCCTGGGCTGGACTGTGCCCCGGCCAGCGCGAGTCCGGCGGCAAAAAGGGCTCGGGCAAGACGAGAAAGGGCTCCAAATGGCTGCGCGGCACGCTGACCGAATCCGCCAAAGCGGTCGTGCGCACCAAAGGCACCTACCTGTCCGCCCGCTACCACCGGATCAAGCGCCGCCGCGGACACGCCAAGGCCACGATCGCGACCGCCCAGGAGATCCTCACCGCCGCCTACCACGTCCTCCAGAGCGGCGTCCCCTACCACGAGCTCGGCGAAGAGTTCTTCTACCGCCGCGACACCGAGCACACCGAACGCTACCGCCGACGGCTCATCAAGCAACTCGAACGCCTCGGCCACCAAGTCACCCTCGAACCCCTACCAGAGGCCACCTGACCGCCCCCGCTACCGACACCCCAAAACGGCCAAGGAGGCTGTCGAACCCCAAGCGCTGCCGCTCCCCCACGGCTATTTTCGATTCAGTCCTGATGAAACCGAGGTTCCACCAGCGGCTCCATGTACAGCGCTACGACCGTCTGCGCGACCCTGTCCGCGATCGTCGGCACGCCCAGGACACGAACCCCTCGGCTGTGCGGCTTGGGGATCTCGACCGCCCTGACCGGCGGTGCAAACCAGGTCCCCGAACTCATCCGATTCCAGATCTTGTAGAGGTTGCCCTCCAGATCGGCCTCGAACTGATCGAGATCCTGCCCGTCCACGCCGGGAGCGCCCTTATTGTCCTTGACCCGCCGCCACGCCTCCCACACCAGCTGCTTGGGAATCGCAAACGACTTGCCTTCAGGCTTTGGCATATCTCTTCTCGCTTCCTTCCAGGACATACGCCCCGGTTGATCGATTGGACATCCCTGGTAAGCCGGCCCCTTCGCTCCACCCCCACCCCAGCAAGCAGGAGCTTCCCAGCTACTACGAGCCGGTCCGCCAGCGAACGCCGCGACCGGTACTCAGTGCCTACGGTTTCTGCCTCGGCACGCTCCCTCTCGCGACCTTAGGGGCCTACGACCCCGGACGACTGTTTCGACGCTCGCCTTCTCACGTTCCATGCAAGAGCCGCAGACCAGGATCACGCCGCCTCTACGCCGGACACCGCCTGGCCAGCAACGCGGGCAGCCGCCAAGCTCATCCCGAGGACAGATCCGCTCCTCGGTTTCGATGTCATCTCAACCGGTTTCGACGCCTCAAACGACGACGCCCGACCGAGCACCCGCCCGGACCGAACGATTCTGGAACGTCTTCCTGATCCCCACCTGACGAGATCAACGCCTCGCCTTCTCCCTGAACGCTCACCACGACAGTCTTCAGCTAACGCAGCTCCAGGGTGGTTTGACGCCTATCCCCGCAGGACCGACGCCGGAGGATCGCGGTAGGGACCGCCGTTACCAGCGGCCCCCCGCACAGATCCCAGCGTGCGCGTCAACGCACTGGGCTCTTCCCTTGGGTTCTGGCGTCAAAGCGCACGTTTGGCCAGGGATGAAGGATCCGGGGTTGGGGTAGCCATTGATCAGCGAGGCGACGGGTTCTCTCCCAGGTGATCCTGCCGTTCTGGCTGCGACGCGAAAGCGTGTGGCGCCAGTGCCGGATGACCCGCTCTCGGAAGCCGCGTAGCGCCTCGATGTTGTCGGGGACCGCGTAGTAGTTGTAGTGCCCTTGCAGGACTCTGGCGAGCCAGCGCCCTTGCTCGGGAATCGGGTGGTGCATTCGTAGCCGCATCTCGGCCTTGACCGCGTGCAGCTTGGAACGCATCTTCTTCTTGCTCGTGATCCGCTTCACCTTGAACCGTCCGCCCCTGCCCTTCGCGCAGATGTACGTGAAGCCCAGGAACTCGAAGGTGTCAGGCTTCCGAAGCCCACGCGCCGCTCGTCGCTCGGCGGCGAACCGTCCGAACTCGATCAGCCGCGTTCTTCTCCGGATGCAGCTCCAACGCGAACTTCGCGAACCGCTCGCGAAGATCGGCAAGGAACCGCTCGGCGTCATCACGATGGTCGCGGTAGGGACAGCCCTTCGGTCGGGTCGGGACCTTCGTCCACACCGGCCTCGGGCTGCCCCCCGCGCAGATCCCAGCGTGCGGGACTACCGCACTGGGCTCCTGCCTTGGGTGGTAGCGGCGAAGCGCTGCTCGGGCCAGGGATGCAGGATCTGGGGCAGGGGTAGCCATCGGTCAGCCAGGCGCCTCATCCGCTCCCAGGTAAGCCGGTCGTGCTGGCTGCGACGCCGAAGCGTCAACAGCCAGTTCCGGGTGATCTGGTCGCGGAAGGCGGAGAGCGCCTTGCTGTTGTCGGGCACCGCGTAGTACTGGTAGTGCCCGCGCAGGACACTGGCTAGCCAGCGCCCCTGTTCGGGGATGGGCTGATGCATGCGTCGCCTCATTTCGAGCCGTTTGGCCCGCAGCTTCGCGCGCACCCGTTTGGAGTCGGTAATCCGCTTCAGCTTGAACCGCCCCTTCTTGGTCTTCGCGCACACGTGCGTGAAGCCGAGAAACTGGAACGTCTCAGGCCTACCGAGTCCGCACGCCTCTCGATTCCGGGCGGCGCACCGTCCGAACTCGATCAGCCGCGTCTTCTCGGCGTTCAGCTCCAGGGAGAACTGCGCGAGTCGTTCGCGCAGATCAGCCCAGAACCGCTCCGCGTCATCCCGGTGCTCGAAACCCACCACGAAGTCATCGGCAAACCGCACGATCACCACATCACTGACGGCGGCCATGGGAATCTCCCCGTAGGCGGCCATCGAAAGTCCCCACTGATGGCCATCGGATCTCCCCATGGGTGGCCATCGGATCTCCCCACGACGAGCGTTCTGTCCTGAGCGGCCTGTAGCTCCCGGCGCTTCGTCATCGAGGCGCGTCGAGGAGGTGGGCTTGAAGAAAGCAGAGGAAGTCATGGAGATTCTGGAGGCGTTCGATCTGGCTGGTTCGCTGCGGGGAGCGGCGGAGTTGTGCGGGTGTGATCACAAGACGGTCGCGCATTGGGTAGCGGTCCGGGACGCTGCTGGTGGCGGGCTGCCGGTGTCGGTCAGGCCGCGGCCGATGGTCGACCGGTTCGCGGCGAAGATCGAGGAGTTGGTCGATCGTTCGCGCGGGAAGATCCGGGCGGATAAGGCGCACGAGACGCTGGTCGCGATGGGCTATTTGGGGTCGGAGCGAACGACGCGTCGGGCGGTCGCGGACGCGAAGCGCCGCTGGCGGCAGGGGAATGGGCGTCGGTACCGGCCGTGGATCCCGGAGCCGGGGCTGTGGATGCAGTGGGACTATGGCGACGGGCCCGAGGTTGGCGGCCGCTCGACGGTGTTGTTCTGCGCGTGGTTGGCGTGGTCGCGCTTCCGGGTCGTGTTGCCGTTGTGGGACAAGACGATGCCGAGCGTCGTGATGGCGCTTGATCGGACGCTGAGACGGTTCGCGTCCGCGCCGACGTACGCGTTGACCGATAACGAGAAGACCGTGAGCGTGGATCAGGTGTGCGGGATCGCGGTCCGCAACCCGCAGATCGTGTCGGTGGGTCGCCATTACGGGTTGACGGTCGCGACCTGCGTGCCGGCGGATCCTGAGAGCAAGGGCGGGTCAGAAGCGACGGTCAGGATCGCCACGGCGGATCTGGTCCCGACCGACCATAACCTCCGCTCGGCGTATCGGGATTTCGCCGAGCTGGAGTCCGAGTGCGAGCGGTTCTGCGAGCGGGTGAACGCGCGCGAGCACCGGATCACGCGCCGGGCGCCGGTGGTGATGCTCGCCGAGGAGCGCGAGCGGATGCACCCGCTGCCGAAGGTGGCGCACACGGTGTGCTTCGGGCAGACGCGGAAGGTCGACCGGCAGTCGACGATCAGTGTCGGCAGCGCGATCTACTCAGTCCCGAGCTCGCTGGTGGAGGAGCGGGTGTGGGCCAGGGCGCATGGGTCGGAGTTGATCGTGGTGCATGTCGACTCGCCGGAGGGGCCGCGTGAGGTCGCCCGGCACGAGTTGACGACGCCGGGCCGGCCGAGCATCAAGGATGAGCACTATCCGCCCCGCCCGGCGGGCGCGCTGGAGCGTCGCCCACGGGCCCGTTCGCGGGAGGAGGCGGCGTTCTTGGCGCTCGGACCGGGCGGCGAGCAGTGGCTGATCAAGGCGGCCGCGGCGGGCGCGACGCGGGTCAGACGGAAGATGGCTGAGGCGGTCGACCTCGCCAAGCTCCACGGCGCCGAGCAGGTCGAGCATGCGCTGAAGGTATGCGCTGAGGCGGGCCGCTTCAGCGACGGTGACCTGGCCGCGATCCTCGCGCATCAGCGGGCGGGGACGGTGATCCCGTTCCCCGCCCGCGCGTCGGAGGACTCCTCGTTGCAGCGCTCGACTCGCAGCTGGGAGGGGTTCGGGCGATGAGCGGCTATCGATGCGAGGCGGAGGCGTTCGCGGGCCCGGCACGCGAACGGCTGCTCTACGGAGCCCGGCAGCTGTTGGTGCGCGTGCGGCTTCACGACGGGCCGGGCGCCGTCGATGATCACGGCCGGCCGACCAACCTGCCGGACGCGTATACCGATCTGCGGCCCGAGCAGGCGCGCCAGCTCGCGCTGGCGTTGCTGCAGGCGGCCGAGGACGCCGAGCGGCAAACGCTCCAAGCGAACTGGTGGAAGCAGGAGGCCGCGCGATGAGCGATTACCGCGACAGCGTCCACTGCCGGATCGATCCCGAGCAGGTCTGGCAACCAGACGGCGGGCGGCCGGTGCAGGAGATCAGCGTGATCATGACCGACGATCACCGCTTCGACTGCCGGCGGGAGCGCTGCTGGTTGCCGCCGGCGATCTGCACGCTCACACCCAATGAGGCGCGCGAGTTCGCGTCAGAGCTGCTGGAGTTCGCCGCGCAGGCGGATCGGATCGGAGCACGGCTATGACCGTCAAGCTACCAGCCCCGCCGCCGCTGCCCGACGAGCTCGACCGGCTGCTCAGACGACTGCGGCTGCCATACGTTCGGCGGGCGGCGCCGGACGTGCTCGCGACCGCCAACTCACAACGCTGGGAACACGCCGAAGTCCTCAGGGTGCTGCTCGCCGAGGAGGCAGCCGGCCGCGACCACGCCACGATCACTACCCGCAGGCGCGCTTCCGGGCTGCCCGCCGGCAAGACGTTCGATGCGTGGGAACCCCAGGCGTCGGCGATCCCGAAACCCACCCAGCAAGCGCTGCGCACGCTCGAATGGATCGACCGCGCGGAGGTGCTATGCGTTTGCGGGCCCAGCGGCACCGGCAAGAGCCACTTCGTCGAGGCGCTCGGGCATTTGGCGATCGACAAGGGCAAGACCGTCGCGTGGCACACGCTCGAGACGCTCGCGGTCCTGTTCCGCCGCCACCGCGCCGATGACAGCGTCAGCAAAGCGATCAGCAAGCTGATCCGCGCCGATCTGATCATCGTCGATGACGTCGGGCTGTTGCCGGTCTCGGCCGACGCGGCCGAGGCGCTGTTCCGAGTCGTTGACGCCGCCTATGAGAAACGATCGCTCGCGATCTCGTCGAACATTCACCCTTCCGGGTTTGACGAGCTGATGCCCAAGACGCTCGCGACCGCGACGGTCGAGCGGCTGCTGCATCACGCGCACGTGCTGATCACCGACGGCACCGACAGCTACCGACTCGCCCAGGCGACCGCCGGCAAGGGGGTGAGGCCCCTGACCTGAGACGGACTTTAAGCGACCATCGGTCGGGTAGCCGGGACAGTTACCCGTCCCGGCTCCCACAGAACCGTGCTTGCGCTGTTCGCACACGGCTCCTCGGGACGGTGGGTTATGACCCCCGCCGCCGGCCGGTTTGCGACCTCGATCTATCCCCATCGAGCCAGCGATGGCTGAACGGGGGCAACGACATTCCTTCCATCGTCACAGACGGGGCGGTCTCCGCATTGACGATCGCCTTCGGCATATCTGCTGTTGCGATCGGCAGGTGGAGCTGCACCGTCATTTGATCGACCGGGACCGCCTTCCCTTGCCCGCCCACGCTTGCGCGGCCGGACTCAGCGGGCATTACACCCGCCTTCCAGTACTACGCGGTCCTCCGACTTCTGCTGGGCCATCGACCTTCGTCCTTTCGTTCTCCGGCCTACCGGCAACCTCGCCGGAACCCAGCAGATCTCCCGGGGTGAAACGCTGAGATTTCGCTGAGATCGCGTCGCCACTACGCCCTCCGGTATCGGCAGGTATCGGGCATCGCTGCTGCAGGCCAGCTCACCCAACCGAGGGGCGCCTTACGGCGCTTCACTTTCGTTCGCGACCACAACGCATCTATGGCCTCCTCCAGACACGCCCTCACGGAAGCTCCGCAGCGCATAACCAAGCCGCACTGGAGCCGCCCGGTCAATTCCGGGCCGCGCCCTTGCCTCTTCGATGTTGGATTCCCCCTGTCAGGGCTCCAGGACAGGACTTCCACCTCCGATCTCAGCATCCGTGCCCGGCACACCCGCGGCGCCTCGCCCTCCGGGCTCGGCCCCCGCGACGACGGTCGCTCTCCCACCCGGTCGTGGGGAGAACTCATGGCCACCAGCGGGGAGAAAAGATGGCCGCCGGTGGGGAGAACCGATGGCCGTACTTGGGGAGAAACCGATGGCCATTGACAATCACCATGCGCGTGCCGAGTCCTCCACTGATGCGCCCAGAGGTCGAAGACGTAGTGCAAGTAGACGTTCGCAAGCAGCGGTGAAGCTGAAGCCCCTTGCGGCACGCCGTCCTCGAACGCCGTCCACGTCCCCTCCTCGATGACCCCCGCGGCCAACCATTTCTGGATCAGCCGCAGGACCCTCCGGTCCGCGATCCGGTGCTCCAAGAACCGCTCAAGCCACCGATGGTCGAGGCTTGAGAAGTAGTCGCGGAAATCCGCGTCGAGCACCCAGTTCACGCGCTTTCGATTGATCCCGTACGCGAGCGCGTCAAGCGCATCGTGCGGCTTGCGCCCCGGCCGGAACCCATACGAGAAACCGACGAAATCCTGCTCGTAGATCGCGTTCAGCACCTCCACCACCGCCCGCTGCAGGATCTTGTCCTCCAAGCTGGCGACCCCGAGCGGCCGCAGCCGCCCGTCGGGCTTCGGGATGAACACTCTCCGAGACGGCTTCGCCCGGTAGCCCCCGCGATGCACGCGCGCGTGCAGGTCCTCGAGGTTTTCCTCCAGGTTCTGCCCGTACTCGTGCCACGTCACGCCATCCACCCCCGGTGCGGCCTTCGGCCGAAGCGCGAAGTACGCCGCCCGCAAGCGATCGACGTCGACATGATGCAGGAGCGCCGTGAACCGCGCTTCCTTATCCGTTGCTGCCACTCCGCGCACGCGACCAAGCTCACTGAGCGCGCCCTGCCCGGCACCGGGTCCGGGACGCGTTTCGCCAGCCGCGTTCCCCTTGGCCGATCCCCTTCCCTCCACCGACTCCGCCACCCCGCCCTGGGCGTTGTTCGCCGGTTTCGCAGGTACTACGGGACCGTCCGACTTCTCACGATCGTGCATCACGGGATTACGGCCTTGACCTTCCCCGCACGACCCGCCCATTCCATCACCACGGGCGGGTGACCGTGAGACCTCCCGGTTCTCAGCATGGAGAGATCACGCGCATGCTGGGTTCTCCGACCCCGCGGGGCCCAATGGCGACTCGCGATAACGCCACCACCGGTGTTGCCTTCCGACGTTTGAGACCGCGTCGGCACCCCGGACCGCTGATTTCGAGGCTCAATAGCCCGCCTGCGCGCACCCCGATACCAACGCTTCGCTGCGCCCTCACGGGTCGCCAACGCATGGTCGGGGTCGTCTGACTCGCTAGATCTTCGACGTAGGACTCTTTCATTCCCTTCTCTCATGCCGGTTGTCCGGCGCTTTCCTCAAAGCCCGCTACATAATCGTCGGCGAACCGCACGAAAATCACATCCCCGCGCGCGTTACGCCGCCGCCACTGCTCGGCCCACAGATCAAAGACGTAATGCAAGAAGACGTTTGAAAGCAGCGGCGACACCGATGCCCCTTGCGCCGTTCCCGCCTCGGTCTTCGACCACTCCCCGTCCTCAATGACTCCCGCGACCAGCCATTTCTGGATCAGCCGCAGGACCCGCTTGTCCGCGATCCGATGCTCGAGAAACCTCACAAGCCACGACTGGTCGAGGCCGGTGAAGAAGTCGCGGATGTCCGCGTCGAGCACGTAGCTCACCTTCTTGCGCGTGATCCCAGCCGCGAGCGCATCCAACGCATCATGCTGCGAGCGCCCCGGCCGAAACCCGTACGAAAAACCGAGAAAGTCCTGCTCGTAAATGGCGTTCAGCACCTCGACCACCGCCCGTTGAAGGACCTTGTCCTCCAACGACGCGATCCCGAGCGGCCGGAGCCGCCCGTCGGCCTTAGGTATGAACACCCTACGAGACGGCCTCGCCCGATACGCCCCCCGCTGGACCCGGGCGTGCAGATCCCGAAGGTTCTCCTCGAGATCTGACCCGTAGTCCCGCCACGTAACCCCGTCGACCCCCGCGGCGGCGTCCGGACGGATCGCCCCATACGCCTCCCGCAAGCGATCGACCGTCACGTGATGAAGGAGCGCGGTGAACCGCACGTCCCTGTCCTTCCGCGCCACCTGGCGCACACCATCCAGATCACTAGACACGCCCAGTCCGGCACTGCGTCCGGGACGTGTTTCACTGGCCGTGTTCCCCTCGGGCAGGCCCCTTCCCTCCACCGCCTCCGCCCCCGGCTCCCCGGGCTTGTTCGGCAGCTTCGCAGGTAGTACGGGCCTGTCTGACTGCTCGTGGTCGTGCATCAAGGGATTACCGCCTCAACGTTGCCCTCACCGCCCGCCCAGTGCTGATCTGCCACCCCGCGAACCATCCAGGACGGGGCATCATCAACCACTCGCGGGCGACCACGAGCTCTCCCGGTTCTCGCGCATGGAGCTCGTCGTGCGTGCCCGGGTTCTCCGACCGCGCAGGGTCCACCAACGGCTCGCGAAAACGCCGCGGCAGTGTTGCCTTCCGCCTACTGGCAGAGCGTCGGCACCCTGAACTAGAGGAATTACGCGGCTCAATCACCCCGCCCGCACGCCCCCTGTCAACGCTTCGCTGCGCCCTCACGGGACACCAACGCATGACTCGGGGCCGCCGTGGATAGCTACTCCTTCGACGTAGAGCGTTCTCATCTCCTTCTCCATGCCGGCTTATCCCGGCGCTTTCGCCAGCAATCCTCCATCTCTCACATAGCACCGCTTCAGAAACCGCTTCCTACATCAGCCTCCTTCTGCGTTCGTGACACACAATCTCCCGGTTCTCAACATGAAGAGATCACGCGCATGCTCAGGGTCTCCGACCCCGCGGGGTCCGCTGACGGCTCGCCAAAACGCCACCAGCGATGTTGCCTTCCGCGTACCATGACCGCGTCGGCACCCCGAACGAGCCCCATTTCGAGGCTGAATAGCCCGGCCTGCGCGCACCCCAAACCAACGCTTCGCTGCGCCCTCGCGGGTCGCCAACGCATGATCGGGGACGTCGTGATTGGCTAGATCTTCAACGTAGGACTCTTTCATTCCCTTCTCCATGCCGGTTGTCCGGCGCTTTCCATGACTCGGGGCCATCGTGGATGGCTAGTCCTTCGATGTAGAGCTCTTCCATCTCCGTCTCCAGACCGGTTTATCCCGGCGCTTTCTCCTTGCAATACACGATCCTCGTCTTGTCGGGATGTAACTCCAACCCGACCTCGGCGAGCCGACGCGCGACCGCATCCCGCACAAAGCGGGCTTGGCGTTCGCTGACGCAGTGGATCACCGGGAGAGTCGCCAACAATAATCCCCACTGGTGACCAGATAATCCCCCGCGATGGGGTGTGGGCGTTGGGCCTGCGCCGGCGTCCCGGGCAGCGAAGCCCGAAGCGCGAGCGGAGTGGCTCGCCGGCGGCGCGTCTCTGGTCAGGGGGTCGGGTCGCCCACGACCTTGCTCGAGTGCTTCCACCAACAGCGAGTACTGGAGCGATGTGCGGACACCGCGCTGCGGTTCCAACGCTCTCCCACCTGACGAGGAGGCGTCGCCGGCGCCACGCCGCTAGGGCGCACGGGGCTCAGATGCCGGAGCGACCGAGCACCTCGCCAGCATCATCGCTAGACAGACCAGCCTGCTCAAGCGCGCCCAGACGCATGCCCGCGGTGCCGTACCCGAGCAACTGGCCGTCGTCCCCGTAGACATAGACCGACCACTCGCCGTCACGATCATGGCCGATGACCCGCCGGCCGTCTAAGAGCGTGACCGCGAAGTCACGCACCGGCCCCCCCACTTCGATTACCGGATCCGAAGGCGGATCTCGAAGACTTCCACGCATCACAGCGTACGCCCCCCCAGCCACCCCCCACCTGAGCCGGTCGCTGCCGACCGCTGGCCACAATCGATCGATCCAGCCAAACGACGGGCTCCCACATCCACGGCGTCATCCACACTCAAGGATTCGCAGCCAACGATCGCGCGATCGTAAATAGCCGACGCCCCCCGCGAATCCGAATGTTCCCCCAACGCGCACCGTAGTCTCCCGCAAAACCCATCCCCCGAGGCGAACGCTCATCCGCCTTGGGTTCTCGGCGGGCCGGCGCCCTGTCAAGACCTCAGGTCCACGTCCCACCAGTGCCCACCGGCAGACGGTCGACGTCCCCGAGCGTCTGGCCGACCGACTGCGACCCCTCTCCGGTAAATGGGTCGCGATCAGACCGCGCCCGTCTGGTTCTGCGAACCTTGGGCGCCATCGTTCGGGCTGCTCAGGTTGACGGGCTTCTTCGACCAATTCGAGGTACCGAGGTAACGACCGCCTCAAATGAGGAATGGTTCGAGCTAACTCCAGTGAACTGAGGAGAAGATTCAGCTCTTTCCTAGCGTGCACGAGTAGCCGTCGCACTACTCATTGTGTTGATTTGTTGCCGGAGCGGGTGCGGCTGGTGGCCGCGCCGGGCGGGCTGCAAGGTCGTGAGCTTGCGGTGTTGGGCTGGACGACCGATTGACGTGTGTCTGAGTCTTTTCCGAAATCTGGGCGTGTAATTCGCAGCCAGTTCCGGGGGTCGTCATGGGGTAGTGGATTGATGGTAGTGCAGGGTTCGTGGCGTGGTTAGCTACGCCGGCGCGGCCGGTCAAGGCCACCGCTGCGCGGCCGGCTGCGCTGGGCCCTGTCGGGCTGGCCTTGACAGTCTGCGCCAGCTTCGCTGATGGGCTGGTGAGGTCGGCAGCAGAGCTGCCGAGGGCCATGACAGGGCCGCTGAGAGCTCGGCGGGCTCGATTTGGGCGGTCGCGGCGAGCACCGGCGCGTTGTGCGGCCCTGTGCGGCCCTGCGGCGAGGCGGGCAGGGTGATCGGTCGCCCGCTGTTGGCGGTTTGGGGGCGTCGTCGTCATCCGATCAGCCTCGGGTGGGTGCCGCGGTTGTAGGCCAGGCGCTGCTCTCGGGCGCGCGCGAGGCCGGCGCGGCGGGCTTCACGGATCGCGGGCCCGCGGCCCTCGTGCTCGTCGTCGGGGGTCACGTAGCCGATGCCGGCGTGCAGGCGCACCCGGTTGTACTGCTCGCGTACGGCGTCGAGCTCGCGTGATAGGTCGGCCGGGTCCTTTAGCGCGCACAGGTACGGCCATTCGTACTTGACGTGGCCGAACAGCGACTCGATGTGGGCCTGATCGGTCGGCGTCCCGGGGCGGCCATAGTGGGTCGCGATCGCGTGCAGAGCCATAAACTCGCGGGTCGAGCCCGACCTCATCTGGGCGCCGTTGTCCGACACTGAGAGCAGGATCGGCTCAAGCTCGTCCTCCTGCTCGCCGGCCGCGTGCTCGTCGATCAGCGAGAGGATCACGTCCAACAGGCCCTCGCGCTCGAGCGCGCGCGTGAACAGCACCTGGACCTGCACGTCGGTCGCCTCGGGACAGAGCATCGTCTCGATCCACTTGCGCGAGACGAGGTCGAGGATCGCCAGCGCGCTCGTGCCGGCCTGCGGGAACTCGGTGAAGTCATAGCCCCACACCTGACGGGGCTTGTACTGGACCCATTCGGGCCACGGACGCTTGAGCGACTTCTGCCGCGGCGGGCGCCAGGGCAGCGCCCGGCCGTGCTCGAGCAGCACCCGCAGCACCGTCGAGGGCGACACCCACACGCGCCCAAGGTAAGAGCCGCGGTGCGCGAGCTTGCGGTGCGAGCCGTCGATCTCGCCCCACTGATCGGCGAGCCCCAGGATCGCATCGACCTCCTCCGGGCGCAGCGCGTGCACCGGCGTGCCGCCCGGCTTGCGGTCAGCCAAAGCACCGGCGGCGGCGCGCTTTTGCCAGTAGCGGGCGCGCCGCTCGCCCAGCCCGAGCGCCCCGCACGCCTTGCCAAAGCTCCAGCCCGCCCCGGTCGCCTGCGCGATCAGCTCCAAAAGCCGCGCCCTGACCGCCACCTCGACACGAGCTGGGACGCGGCCTACCAGCCCGAGCGCGCTTTTCCCCGCAACGCCACCAGCTCGATCGCCTGCTCCTTGACCGTCTCCTCCAACCTGGCGATCTCCGCGCGCGCCGCCGCCAGCTCCGCGTCCACAGCCCCACGAGCACCGCCACCAGGCTTGGAGCTGGCCAGCGCCGTCAACGCGCCCTCGCGCCCGACGCGACGGATCCGCATGATCGTCGTCGGATCCACCCCCCAACGCTCGGCCGCCTGGCGCTGCGTCAGCTCCCCCGTCAACAACTGCAGCCAGATCTGCAGCTTCTCCTCCGCGCTCAGCGCCCGCTTGCGGCGCCCACCACGACGGCTGACATCCTGTAGTTCGGACATACTCCTCCTCACGCCCGTCTGACCCCTTCACAGCATCGTTGCACACGCAACGAGATGGCGTAACAAAACGGCGGATTTCGGAAACGAACTCAGACGCATAACGCGATGACGACTCGGGGGAGATCGCGCTGTTGTGCCGGCTGGTGGATGGCAGCGCCGGCGAGATTCCGGCGCGGTGGACGGATCTGCCGGTGCGGGTCGAGCCGCAGCGCCCGCTCGGCGGGGTTGGCTCGCCGGCGGCGTGGCGGTTGTTGCTGGTGCGTGGTGAGCGGGTGGCCAGCCGGCGCAGCGGCGCAGCGCGGGAGGGGCGGTCATGACCGGCGGCTCGTGGCCGGTGCTCAGCGCGCTGGACGCGCGGGTGTTGCGCGCGACCGACGCGCGGTACGAGCGTTCGCCTGAGAAGGTCGGCGGGCTGGCGGGTTGCGCGGCGGACGTGGCGCTGTCTGCGCTGCGTCGGCTCCGCGTCGCCTACCTCGTGGAGGACGACGGCTGCCGCCCGCAGCGATGGCTTCGTACCCACCGCGGGGATGTCGCGTTGGAGCATGCGCCGTGATAGCGCTGGCGGTTGTGCCTTGTGGGAGGCGGCCGCGCGTCGCGGCTGGTGGACGACATGTCGCGCGACGCGTCGCGGGTCCGCGAGGACCTCGGGCGAGTGGCGTCCGGTCCGCGGTGCAGGGTGCCGCGGAAACGGAGGTGACCGTGCCCGGACAGCTCGCGCTGGTGATCGAGACAGAGACGGTCGTTCCGGCGGCGGTGTGGGAGACGCTGCCGTCGGAGCACCAGCTGCAGGTAGCGTTGCGGCTCGCGCGGCTGTTGGCGCGGCTGGTGGAGGCAGCGCGCGATGAGTGACCGCGACAAGATCACTGAGGCGCATCGCCGTTTGCGCGCGATCGTGTACGTGCGCCAATCCTCGCCCGGCCAGGTGCAGAACAACCATGAGTCACGCGCGCTGCAGTATGCGCTGCGGGACCGAGCGATCGAGCTCGGCTGGCCCGCGGAGTCGATCGCAGTCGTCGACGAGGACCTGGCTCGTTCGGGTTCCTCGACCGAGGGGCGGCTGGCGTTCAAGGACCTGGTCGCGGAGGTCGGGCTGGGCCGCGTCGGGCTGATCCTGGGGACCGAGGTCTCACGGCTGGCGAGAAACAACGCATCATGCCGACGTCGGCATGATGCGTTTTAGGCCGACCCCGCGGGCATGCCGACCTCGGTCGGAAACTCCCCGCAAACTGGGTGATTGGCCGTGCTTGAGGTCTTCATGATCGCGTGATGGTGGCCGAGCTTGCTCTGTGGAATTTGTTCCATTCACAGAGAGGAGTTGATCGTGAGAGGACCATCCGTGGTGGGTCATGTCGGTAGAAGTGGTGTAACGAGCGTCTCGGGGGTCGACCGCTGAAGAGGGGTCGGCCACCGTGGCGCCGAACTCGTCGGCTGTTATCGCAGTCAGACGAATGGAGACACCACGATGGCCGAAGTTCAGAGCATGACGGTTGCCGATGTCGTCGCCAAGACGATGGATGGTCGGCTTGAGGATTTCGTGCGCGAGGCGGTCGCGCTGGTCGCCCGCGAGGTGATGGAGGCCGAGGTCAGCGCTGAGGTGGGTGCCGGGCTCGGCGAGCTCGCGCCGGGGACGCGCGTCACGCATCGCAACGGGTATCGGCAGCGGGCGTGGGAGACGAGGGTTGGGGAGCTCGAGTTGTTGATCCCGAAGAAGCGGTCGGGTCCGGCGTACTTTCCGAGCTTTCTGGAGGCTCGCCGGCGCAGTGAGCAGGCGATCGTTGCGGTTGTGTTGGAGGCGTACGTGAACGGTGTCTCGACGCGGAAGGTCGATCGGCTGGTGGAGCAGCTGGGGATCGAAGGGATGACCAAGGACCGCGTGAGCGCGATCTGCCGGGCGCTGGATCAGCAGGTCGAGCTGTTTCGCGGGCGGCCGTTGGAGGGTGCCTACCCGTATCTCTGGCTCGACGCGAAGCAGGTCAAAGTTCGTGACCACGGCCGGGTGGTGTCCAAGGCGCTGGTGGTTGCCTATGCGGTGCACGAGACCGGGGTGCGGGAGGTGATCGGCCTTGATGTCGGCGAGGTCGAGTCCGGCGCGTTCTGGGTCGAGTTCCTGCGCTCCTTGAAGAAGGGCGGGCTGGATGGGGTGCGGCTGGCGATCTCCGATCAGCACGAGGGACTCAAAGCAGCGATCGCCCGGGTGCTGGGCTGCCCGTGGCAGCGCTGCACGGTCCACTTCCTCCGCGACATGGTGATGCACTGCCGCCGCGACCAGCGCGGGCTTGTCGCCGCCGCGCTGCGCGAGGTGTTCAACGCCGAGGGCCTCGAGCAGGCCCGCGCGCGCGTCGGGCACGTGCTCGAACGGCTGCAGGGGATCGCGCCGAAGGTATGCGAGCTGCTCGAGACGGCCGAGGAAGACCTGATCGCGTTCTACAACTTCCCGGCCGAGCACTGGACCAAGCTGCGCTCAACGAACCCGCTGGAGCGTGTCAACAAGGAGATCGGCCGCCGCACCGACGTCGTCGGGATCTTCCCCAACGACGCCGCGGTGATTCGCCTCGCCGGCGCGCTGCTCTCAGAGCAGAACGACGAATGGCTGGTCCAGCGCCGCTACCTGTCGGTCGAGTCGATGGCGCTGACCCTCGCCGATCCCCCCGAGCAGGCCGACGAGGAGGTGCCCAGTCTCACCACAACCGCTTGACCCCGCCCCCCGGCCCCAATCACCCGGGCCACGCAACCATCACGTTGCACATCGGCGCGTCCTCAGCTCTAAGGGCTCACGAAGTAATTAGTGCGGTTGTTGGGTTGATCACGTAGTTCCAGTCCGGGTGAAAGTCATCGCGGACGATGTTCACCGCAGCCAGCTCCGCATCGCTGACTTTGATGCCTTTGACGTACTCGCCCGGGTCAAGGCGTGCGTAGACCTTCAACCCGGTGCTGGTGGTGGTCGAGCCGATCAGGTCGATGATCAGTTGTAGGCTCTCAAGCGGCTTGCCGCGCCAGTTCAGGCTGACGTAGGAGAACATCCGGTGCTCGATTTTGTTCCACTTGCTTGTGCCCGGTGGGAAGTGGCAGACGCGGATCGCGAGTCCTAGCTCGTCGGCGAGGCATTGCAGCTCGGTCTTCCACAGCTTCGTGCGGCTGGAGTTGCTGCCGCCGCCGTCAGCGGTGATCGTCAGGGTTCTGGCGTCGGGGTAGCGCTGTGAGCCGAGGTGCGCCCACCACGCGCGGATCGAGTTGACCGCGAACTGCGCCGTGTCCCGCGTGATCCCGACCGAAACCATCCCCTCGTTGGCGTTCATGTCATACACGCCGAAGGGGATCGCGTGCCCCAGCTGCTTGTCCTTGAAGTCGTGACAGCGGACCTCCACCGGCCGGCCCGTCGGCTCGTACTCCCGGCCGACAGCCTTGAAATCCCCGACAAGCTCGCGCTTTTTGGCATCCACAGAGATCACCGGCTCGCCCGCCGCCAGCGCCGCCCGGGCGGTCTCGTTGATGTAGCGAAACTGCGCGTCGCGATCGGGATGATCGCTGCCTTGCCTGGTCTTCCGATTCGCGTGCAACCGAAACCCCTTCAAAAGCTTCCCAACCGACCGATCAGACACCTCGTGCCCGGCCGCGACCAACGCGACCGCGAGCTTCGCCAAGCTCTTCGACGTCCACCGCAACGGCGACATCGGATCCCCACGCGTATCAGGATCCACCAGCCCCTGGAGATCGTCCAACAGCGTCGGATCAGACACCGTCAACGCAGGGCGCCCCGCCCCCCGACGACGGACCTGCCCAGGCTCCAACCGCACCCCCGACCGCAACTCCTTGATCCCACGCCCGACCGTGTCCTCAGAGATACCCGTCGCGCGCGCGACCGCAGCGATCCCACCACGCCCATGCGAGCGAGCCTCCGTCGCCGCCCAAATCCTGCGCTGACGCTCGTTCAGCTCAGGACCCAACCCCGCAAAACGCTCAGCAATCTTCGATTCATCGATCATGTCTCGCGATACGACACCCGCCCCCAAACATCCTCCCACACCGCACTAAATCATTCCGGACTCCTAAGGCCTGCGGCAGACCGACGCAAGCGATAGGACCCTCGGGTTGAGGCACCGGCGAAACGGCATTGCTTCGCGCGCCGGTTCCCGTCAAGGGCCGCCGCTTCGCGGCTCGCTTCGCTCGGCCTGCCGGGCCCGCCCTTTGACTGGACCGCGGTCGCTTCGCTTTCTGGCAGCGAGAGGTTGCGCATGAGCGCAACCTCGCTGGTTCAGGCCTCAGGCGCCCCCTACCAAGTAACCGCTCAACAACCCGCGACCAAGCCAAACAACCGAGAAGAGGTGAGCACGCTCCCGCCGGCGTGAGCCGCCATCCATCCCACCGACGAGCTAACACCGTTACACCACTACATACGACTTGACTCCGTGGGGTTGCGGCGTCCACGGTGGTGGAGGGGTTGCTGGCCGACTACGGTGAGTATCTGGTCCGCGAGCGCGGATTGGCGCCCGGCACCGTGCTTCTGCGTGAGCGGGTCGCGCGCCTGTTTCTCGCCGATCAGCCCGAGCCGCTCGAGCTCGCGTTGCAGCGGCTTGAGCCAGGTGATGTGACCAGGTTCGTGCTCGCCGAGTGCCGGTCGGGGCGGCGCGGGGTGGCCTCGGCAAAGACGCTGACCAGTGGCCTGCGGTCGCTGCTCTCGTTTCTGCACGTGGCGGGCTGGGTGCCCGTCGGGCTGGCGCCGTCGGTGCCGAGCGTCGCTGGTTGGCGGCTTGCCTCGCTACCGCGCGCTCTGGATGCCGGGCGCGTTGAGCGGCTGCTGGCAAGCTGTGACCGCACGACGGCGGTCGGTCGTCGAGATTTCGCGGTTATGACGCTGCTGGCGCGGTTGGGGTTGCGGTCCTTCGAGGTGGCCGGCTTGTCGTTGGATGACATCGACTGGCGGGCGGGGGAGCTCACGATTCGCGGCAAGGGCTCGGTCAGCGAGCGGCTCCCGTTGCCTGACGATGTCGGCCGGGCGCTGGTCGAGCATCTGTCCGCGGGTGGGCCGCGCGGCTCGTGCCGGGAGGTGTTCCTTCGTGCTCGCGCACCGCAGCGGGGGCTCTCTGCCGCGGGGGTGCGCTCGGTCGTGCATCACGCGTGCGACCGTGCTGGGCTTGCGCGGGTCGGCGCTCATCGGCTGCGGCATACCGTCGCCAGCGATCTGTTGCGTGCGGGCGCTCCGCTGCAGCAGATCGCGCAGGTGCTGCGTCACACGAGCGTGGCGAGCACCGCCATCTACGCCAAGATCGACCGGACTTCGCTGCGGACGTTGGCGCGGCCGTGGCCACTTGAGGCAGGTGGTGCCGCGTGAGCACGCTACGCAGCGCGGCCGCGGACTACCTGCAGATGCGCCGCGCGCTCGGCTACCAGCTGGAAAGCCAGGGGCAGTTGCTGTTCGCGTTCGTCGGCTATCTCGAACGGGCGCAGGCCGCCACGGTCACGATCGAGCTGGCGGTTGCGTGGGCGAGCGAGCCGGCCGGGGCTGACCCGGTGTGGTGGGCAAAACGACTATCGGTCGCGCGCCAGTTCGCCCGCTACCTGCACACGATCGATCCGGCATGCGAGGTGCCGCCTGCACGGCTGTTGCCCTACCGCGCCAGGCGAGCGACCCCATACCCGTACACGCCGGACGACATCGCCGGGGTGATGCGCGCGGCGGACGGGCTTGCGCTGCCGCTGCAGGCGATCACCTACCGAACGCTGATCGGACTACTGGCGGTCAGCGGCCTGCGCGTCGGGGAGGCGATCGGCCTGGATCGCGACGACGTCGATGACCGCGACGGGCTGGTGCGCGTGATCAACGGCAAGTTTGGGAAGAGCCGCGAGGTGCCGCTTCACACCAGCACGGTCCGAGCGCTCGCCGCATACCGTCAGCGTCGCGATCAGCTGTGCCCGCGGCCTGCCTGCGACGCGTTCTTCGTCTCGACTGCCGGCACCCGGCTGCACGCCGCCAACATCCGCCGCGTGTTCACCCGGCTTGTCGGGGTGGTCGGCCTCACCCGGCGCTCTGCGCGCTGCCGTCCAACGCTGCACAGCCTGCGTCACCGATTTGCCATCAACACCTTGCTCGACTGGCACCGCGCCCGTGTTGACGTGCAAGCCCGTCTGCCATGGCTCGCTACGTACATGGGCCACACCGAGCCCGCCCACACATTCTGGTACATGACCGCCACGCCCGAACTGCTCGCACTTGTCGCCGAGCGGCTCGAGTCCGCCCTGGAGGGAATCGCATGACCACGCTCGCGCCCGACCTCGAGGCGTTCTTCACAGACCGACTGCTCTGCCAGCGCAACGTCAGCCCGAACACGATCGCGTGCTATCGAGACACGTTCCGGCTGCTGCTCGCCTTCCTGCAGCAGAAGACCGGCACACCGCCGGCGAAGCTGCAACTGACCGACCTCGACGCACCAACGATCGGCGCGTTCCTGGAGCACCTCGAGCAAGACCGTGGCAACACTGCCCGCACCCGCAACATCCGCCTGGCCGCCGTGCGCTCGTTCTTTCAGTACTGCGCGCTGCGGCATCCCGAGCACGCTCACATGATCCAGCGAGTGCTCGCGATCCCCGCCAAACGCTCCGAGCGGCGGATCGTCACGTTCCTCACCCCCGACGAGATCACGGTACTGCTCCAGAGCCCCGACCGCACGACCTGGGCCGGCCGACGCGACCACGCGCTGCTGCTCTGCGCCGTGCAGACCGGCCTGCGCATCTCCGAGCTGCTGCGGCTGACCAACACTGACGTGCAACTCGGCACAGGCCAGCATCTGCGGACATTGGGCAAAGGCCGCAAAGAGCGCGTCGCCCCGCTCACCCGCCAAACGGTCGCCGTTCTGCGTGTCTGGATGCGCGAGTGCCAACGACAGCCCACCGACCCGCTGTTCCCATCCCGCACCGGCGGACCACTCAGCCGCGACGCAGTCGAGCGACGCCTCGCCCAACACGTCGCAGTCGCCGAGCGCGCATGCCCGACGCTCCGCGCAAAGCGCGTGACGATGCACGTGATGCGCCACACCGCGGCGATGGCGTTACTCAGCGCCGGCATCGACACAGCGACGATCGCTCTCTGGCTCGGGCATGAGCAGGAACGGACCACCCGCGTCTATCTGCACGCCGATCTCGGGCTCAAACAACGCGTGCTCGACCGCACCACACCCCCCAACGGCCGCCCCGGACGCTACCGGCCCCCGGACTCCCTGCTCGACTTCCTCAACGGCCTCTGACCCAAGCGCACATGCCAACCCCGACGTGTGGTCAACCGCGAAGGCGGCTGGTTCCGGAACCGAGGTCGGCATGTGCGCGGGGTCGGCATTAAACGCAGACTGGTATCAGCTGCTGGATTTGTGCATGTTGACCGGAACGCTGGTCGCCGATTCGGACGGGATCTATTGCCCCGGGCACATCAACGACCGGATGGTTCTAGGCCTGAAGGGCGCGATGGCCGAGTATGAGTTGCACCTGATCCGCGCCCGGTTGGGCGGCGGGCTGCGCAACAAGGCCAAGCGCGGCGAGCTTGAGCAGAACCTGCCGGTCGGGCTTGACCGCGACGAGAACGGCGTGATCGCGTTGTCGGCCGATGAGCAGGTCCGTCACGCGATCGAGCTGGTGTTCTGCCTCTGGCGGCGGCTGGGATCGGCGAGGCAGGTCGTGACCAAGCTGGTTGGCGAGGGGCAGCGGCTGCCGCGGCGGACGGTCGGCCAGCGGCGGGTGCGGTGGGTCCGGCCCAGCTATGGCGCGGTGCACGACTTCCTGACCAACCCGGTGTATGCCGGCGCGTTCGTGTTCGGCCGCACCCGCACCGAGAAGTACCTCGCCGATGACGGGCGGGTGCGTCGCCGCACCGTGCAGGTGCCGTTGGAGCAGTGGTCTGTCTGCATCCCCGATCACCATCCCGGCTATGTGTCCTGGGATCAGTACCTGGCCGGCCGCGAGCGGCTGCGAGCGAACGTGATCCGCCGCGGTGAGGGCGGCGGCGCCGCGCGCGAGGGCACCGCCCTGTTGCAAGGGATCGTTCGCTGCGGGCGATGCGGGCGGCGGATGCAGGTCGCGTACTCAGGCACCCACGGCCGGGTGCCCCGGTATGCGTGCGTGCGCGCTCACCACCTGCATGGCGTCAATCACGCCTGCCAGTCGCTCGGGGGCGTTCGGCTGGAGAAGGCGATCGCGGCGGCGTTCCTGGAGGCGGTCACCCCGGCCGGGATCCGCGCCTGCGCACAGGCGGTCGAGGAGCTCGAGCGCGCGCACCAGGAGCGCCTCGCCGGCCAGCGGCTCGCGGTCGAGCGCGCCCAGTTCGAAGCCGACCGGGCGCAGCGCCAATACGACGCGTGCGAGCCGGAGAACCGGCTCGTCGCCCGCACGCTGGAAGGCCGCTTCGAGACCGCGCTCGGCGAGCTGGAGACAGAGCGGCGCAAGCACGCCGAGCTCGAGAGCCGCCGGCCCGAGCCGCTCACACCCGGGCTGCTGCCGGGCGAGCAGACCACCGTGCACGCGCCGTGGCGGATCCGGCTGACCGATGAGATCCGCGCGCGGTTCGTGCCCGACGTTCCCGACGGCTACCAGCCGCTGGCCGAGGCCGCCAAGCGCCTCGGATGCGTGCGCCAGACCGTTTTGCACAAGGTCCAACGCGGCGAACTGCACGCCGTCCAAGTCACCAGCGGACGACGAAAAGGCCTAAGAATCAAGGTATCCGACACAGATGCTGGACTGTTTGACCAATGACGACAGCGAGGAGGGCAGTGTGAAACAGGATCGCTGACGACCGGTAATAGACTGCGCTGCGCCGACACTCCTCGTCGGAAGGAGCATTGACTGACGGCCCAGCCGAGTCCCGGAGTACGGTCAGAGTCGTACCGCGTGCAGGGTCGCCATCAGGCCATCAGATACACGCCAGCCGCGCAATCGAATGCCTCCTCAGGGATTCCTCGAACGCCCCGGACGGCAGGAACGACGGCTCGTAGATCTCGTCGCTGTACCTGTAGAACGCAAACGCCCAGCGTTCCGGACTGCCGAGGTACCCGAGCCTGTACAGGCGCGTTGGGGTCGCGTCGATCAGATCTCGGGTCTCCTGCGGCGTGTCGCGCAGATGCCAGCCGACCTTCTGGAGCGCGTCCACATACGCGAACGAGCCCCGGAAGCGAACGTCGATCGCGCGGCAGTGCTCAGCCCATCGGTGCAGTACGTGTCGCTCGAGCCGCTCCCGCAGGGCCAGGCGTGGTGCTCAGGAATGCGCTGCCACCGAGCACTCATGGCGGTACTGGGCATCGTGGTTTCCCTTGCATTCACTCCGCCAGCGCACACCGCTCGGCGGCGCCCGAGAGCTGCACGTAGGCGCGACGAAGCAAGTCGACGAGGTTCTGATCACCGACGTCCACCGGCGGGGCCCCGAGCTGTTGCAGCAGCGCATCGGGGGCCTCGGCAGCGAGCGGGCTGACGTGCAGGTCGGCCAGTTCCGGGCCGGCGCTCCAGAAGCGGTCGAGCAGGGTGGACAGCGCCGGCGGCTCCTCGGCGGCCGCCGCATCGGCGGTGTTCGCGGCGCCGAGCGACGCACGCTTGCCGGTCGCCCTCGCGCGCCGTGAGCGCAGCTGCTCGAGCAGGTCCTCCCGTGTCATGCCGCGCCACGTGAACAGCGCGAACGGATCCTCATCGAAGCGCTCGGCGAGTATGTAATAGACGGCCGCGAGGTGCTTGCACGGGTTGGCGACGTCCGGGCACGTGCAGGTCGCCCGCAGCTCGTCGTAGGAGCCGGGCAGCAGCGTCAGCTTGCACGCCGCCAGCACCTCCTCGATTTCATGCGGCATCTCGCCGGCGAGCAGCTTCGCGAGCGTCAGCGCCCGCGCCGCGATCGCCTTCTCCGCGCGGCGCCACTGGTACTCGGAGAAGACCTTGGCGCGGATCCGCACGCGGTACGGCGTGTAGCGCGAGCCCTGGACCTTCGCCAGCACGATCCCGGGCTCGACGTCGAGCTCCGTCACCTGTCCGGCGCGAGCGTACGCGCGTCCGCGCTCGAGCCGCGAACCGAGCCCGAACGACTCGAGCAGCTCGATGAACCGCTCCGACCACCAACTCTCGCCGATCGCACCGTCGCGGCTGCGCGCCGCGATCCCGCCCTGCGCCGGGAGAGGCGTTGGCGGCACGTACTCGCTGTTGTGGCCGTGAGACGCGGTCATGCCGCCACGACCGCATCCGCGGTGAGCGCGACCAGCTCGCGCAGCTGCGCGGTGTCGAGCTCGGTCAGCCACGCCTCGCCGCTGCCGACGATCTGCGCGGCGAGGTCCTTCTTCTCGGCGATCAGCTGGTCGATCCGCTCCTCGAGCGTGCCGACGCAGGTCAGCTTGCGCACCTGGACGTTCTTGCGCTGGCCGATCCGGAACGCGCGGTCGGTCGCCTGATCCTCGACGGCCGGGTTCCACCAACGGTCGTAGTGGATCACGTGGTTGGCGGCCGTCAGGTTGAGCCCCGTCCCACCGGCCTTCAGCGATAGCACGAGCACTGCCGGTCCCTCGTCGGACTGGAAGCGCGTGACCATCTCGTCGCGCGCGGACTTCGGCGTGCCGCCATGCAGGAACAGGACCTCGCACCCGATCCGCTCCTGCAGGTGCGCCCTCAGCAGGTGGCCGAACTCGGCGAACTGCGTGAAGCACAGGGCCCGGTCGCCCTCGGCGAGCGCCTCCTCGAGGATCTCCTCGAGCCGCGCGAGCTTGCCCGAGCGCCCACCCAGGTGCGAGCGGTCCTTGAGCAGGTGGACGGGGTGGTTGCAGACCTGCTTGAGTTTCACCAGCGCCGCGAGCACGATGCCGGCGCGTGCGATCCCTTCAACTTCGTCCGCCCGCTCGAGCATCTCGTCGACGACCGCCTGGTACAGCGTCGCCTGCTCGCGCGTCAGGTGGCAGTCGACCCGCATCTCGATCTTCTCCGGCAAATCGCTGATGATCTCCTTGTCGGTCTTCAGCCGCCGCAGGATGAACGGACCGGTCGCGCGGCGCAGGCGCGCGACCGCGGCGCCGTCGCGCCAGCGCTCGATCGGCGTCGCGAACTGCTCGCGAAAGCTACCCGCCGAGCCGAGCAGCCCAGGGTTCAGGAAGTCGAGGATCGAGTGCAGCTCGCTGAGCCGGTTCTCGACCGGCGTCCCCGTGAGCGCGACGCGGTGGCGTGCGCGGAGCGCCCGGATCGCGCGCGTCTGCTTGGCATCGCGAGTCTTGATGTTCTGCGCCTCGTCGAGCACGATCCGGTGCCACTCGATCGCGTCGAGCGTCTCGCGGTCGCGGAGCGCGAGCGCGTATGTCGTCACCACTAGGTCACTCGCGCGCGCGGCGCGCGCGAACGCCTTCCCGTTAAGCCGCTCGCGTCCATAGTGAACGTGCACCCGCAGGCTGGGCGCGAACCGCTCGGCCTCCCGCTGCCAGTTCCCGGACACCGACATCGGGCAGATCAGCAGCGTCGGGCCCACGAGCTTGGCACCGCCGGCTCGGCGTCCCCCGTTCCGGATGGCGCCGTTCGCAGGCTGCTCTCGCTCGGCGAGCAGCAGCGCAAGCATCTGCACGGTTTTTCCGAGCCCCATATCGTCCGCCAGGCACGCCCCGAGCCCGAGGCTTGACAGGAACGCGAGCCACGCGAGTCCGCGCTGCTGGTATGGCCGCAGCTCGCCCTCGAACGAACCGGGCGTCTGCACCCCGTCGAGCCGGCGCTCGCCGTTGGCGCGCAGCAACTCCCCGAGCCACCCCTTGGCGTCGATTTCGACCTCGGGCGCCGCCGCCCCGCCGGAGCCCGCTCCAGCGCCACCGACCCCGAGCCCGTCGCGCAACAGCTCCCCCGCCAACGCGCGGCCGCGCACGCGCCTGCCCTTGAAGAATCCCAGCGCCATCTCGACGTCCTCGGCGCGCAGCGCGATCCAGCGTCCCCGCGCCTTGATCAACGGCAGCTTCAGCTCCGCCAGCGCCTCGAGCTCGGACAGCGACAGCGTCGTGTCGCCGACGGCGACCTGCCACTCATACGCGCACAGGCCGTCGATGCCGAACAGCCCGGTGCCGTCCCCCCATTCCTGCTCGGGGTTGGCACTGAGCTTGACCCGCAGCCGCTGGCGCCACCATGGCGGAGCGAGCACCCCGAAACCGCCCTGCTCGAGCGCCGGCACGGCCTCGCGCAGAAAGCTGTAGGCCTGTTCGGCGGTCAGCTCGACGCCGGTCGGCGCGGGCTCGTGGAGCGCTGGCTCGAGGTCGGGCCATAGCCCCAGCGCATACCCGAGCCCGCCGAGCAGGCGCTCCTGCGGGTTCTCGAGCATGTGGCCCAGCGCCGACAGCCGCTCGCTGCGCGCCCACACCTCCTCAGCCGACACGAGCACGCTCGGGTCGTCCTTGGCCTGCAGCAGGATCTCGACGCGCCACCTGTCGTCGAGCTCCGACGGCGGGCGTCCGTTTGGGGCGGCCAGCTCCAACAGCACGCGATCGCCGTCCTCGCCCGTCTCCTCGCTCTCGCCGTCACCCGGCGACACCAGCCGGAAGCAAGTCCGGAACATGCGCTGCGCGGCGTAGCGCCGGCCGGCTGCCCACCACTTATCGAGTTGCTCAGAGAGCGCGGCGAGCTCCCACGGGTCGCCGTCGACGACGGGATCGCGGGCGATGAGGCCCATCAGCCACGCCCGCACGGCGCCGGCCGGCCGCGACTGAGCGACCTCGCCGAATCGATCTTCGAGCAGCTCCCGCCCGCAGGCGTCGACGATGGCCGCGAGCAGGTCGCCGAGCACCGCCTCGGGCCGTCGTGCGTCGGGCGAGCGCGACGCCTCGGCGCGCAGCAACGGCGGCATACAGCGAGCGAGCAGCGCCACGCGGACGGCATCGCCGTCGTCATCGGTGACCGGCAACCAGCGCGCTACCCACTGCTCGCCCCGTCGGACCAGCGCGGGCCGCAGTCGCCCGCGAGCCACCAGCTCGAGCGCCAACTTGCCCGCCTCGGCGAGGAACCGCGCCGACTCCCCGACCACGACGGCACGGGCCGGGCCGGTGCGCGCATCGCGCGCCGAGCCAGGAGATGTGGCGGCGAGCAGCAGATCAAGCGCCGCGGCGGCATCGAACCCGAGCGCATCGACTTCCCACGCCTCGACGCGAGACGGCGGACCCCGCCGCTTGTATTCGTCGACCACTCGGAGCAGCTGCGGAGAGGCCTGCGGGCCGACCTCCGACGACGGCAGCATCAACGCCAGCTTGCGTGTGACCGCATCGCCGGGGAGGAACATCACCCCAAGCCGCTCCAGCACTTCACGCAGCAGACCTGTGTCACACGCGAACGGGTGGGCCGGGACGCGCGGCCGCCTGGGCTGACGACCGGGCGGCCTGCGCGCATGGGCCGGAAGCGACGACTCCTCCCCCCAAAGGCACAACCGCGAGTCGCGCGACCAGAGGGCGTGGAGGACGATCACGCACGCAATCCTCGCGCAGCGTCCGGACGAACCCGGGGAGCTTCGAGATCGACCGAGCTCGGCAAGGAATTCGAATGGGCGTGGCTACTTCAGAACGAGTGGCGAGTGCCTGGAAATGCGGAGTTTTCGCTGTGCTGAGGGGGTGTGTTGAGGTGCGCAATACCCGGGGATATCGTGATGTCCCCGGGTTTGAGGGCCTTCTAGCTGGCTGAGCGGCGCGGGTGGCGGGGGCGCTTGGGGCCGTGGTAGGGACGGCCGCGGCTGGCGAGGATCTGCTCGCCGGCTTGGCGGGAGAGAGTCGCGCATCTCTTCCAGGGCGGCTTCCAGCTGGCGGCGGTTTGCGATCCACTGCTGGTAGATGGCGGCGTCCTCGGCTGCAGCCGGCGGGTGACGGTCTTGCCCTGCTCCTTCCAGGTCAGCTGCCAGTAGGGGCCGTGACGGTGTTCGGGGCCGGCGCAGCGGCAGTTGGGGTTGCCGCAGGAGGTGTAGAGCTCGGTGAGCGAGCCCTCGCAGATGAAGCCGACCTCGCTCAGGCGCGCCTTGACGGCTTGGTAGTCGCGTCGCAGGCGTTCTAGCCGCCGTTCGAGCTGGGCCTTGGAGGGGCGCCGTTCCGTCATCGGCAAGTACATACTTGTCGTCCACGCGGAGCGTGGGCCCGACGCTCGATGAAGCCGGTGGCCTTCAGGCGTTCGGGGAGCTCGAGCGGTTCCTGGCCGAGGCCGGCGAAGCGCGGCTTGCCCTGTCGGATATCGAGCGTGGCGCAGAGCCCCGCGGCCGAGAGCTTCTGCGCCTTCTGCTGCAAGCACATCGACGCGCGCGGTGATGGCGATGTCGGGGAGGCGATCATCGCCCAGCTCCCCGAGGGCCGGGTGCGGCTGGGCTACAAGCGCCGCTACGCCCGCCCGTTCTGACGTTGTTCGGCGAGGTCCGGATCACCCGGATGGGCTACGGGGCGCCGGGGCGGCAGGCGATCTATCCGCTGGATCGGGAGCTCGGGCTGCCGGGGCGAATCTACAGCTACGAGTGCCAGCGACGGCTGATGCGGGCCGTCGTCTGCTCACCGTTTGACGAGGCGATCTCCTTCGCTGCCGAGATGACCGCAGTGACGGTCCCCAAGCGGGCGGCCGAGCAGCTCGTGCGCGAGGCCGCCGTGGACTTCGAGGACTTCTACGTGCAGCGCCCCGCGGCCGAGGTCAAGCCGGCCCACGGAGAGATCTTGGTGGCGGCGATCGACTGCAAGGGCATCCCGATGGTCAAGCCAGAGCGCGCCCTGCGAGGTCGTGCGCCGGAGCAAGGGACAGAAGGCCAACAAGAAGCGGATGGCGACCGTCGCCGCCGTGCACAACCAGGCGCCGATCGTGCGCACCCCACAGCAAGTCCTCGACAGCCTGTTTGGCACCGTGCAGCCGCCCAAGCGTGAGCCACGCGCCCGCCCCAGCCACAAGCGCGTGTGGGCCAGCCTCACCGCCGACAAGGACACGTTCATCAACGACGTCAACGCGGAGATGCAACGACGCGACGCCGGCCGCCAACACACCCGGGTGATCGTCACCGACGGCGAGCGGGCGCTGCTGCATCGCGTGGTCAAGACCTTCAACGACGTCACCCTCATCCTGGACTTCCTGCACGCGCTGGAGAAGCTCTGGAAATCCGCCCACGCGCTCTACCGCGAAGGCAGCCCCGAGGCCCAGGCGTTCGTCTACGAGCGTGCCAAGCGGATCCTCGAAGGCCAGGTCGACCAGGTCGTCAAAAGCCTCAGCCTGATCGTCACCAAGCGCAGGCTCGCCGGCAACAACGCAAAGACGCTGCTCGATGTCGCCGCCTACTTCAAACGCAACCGCGAGCGGACGCGCTACGACCGCTACCTCGCCAACGGTCGGCCGATCGCGTCCGGCTCGGTGGAAGGTGCATGTAAGAACCTAATCCGTGACCGCTTCGAGCGCTCCGGCATGCGCTGGACCCTCGAAACCGCCGAAGCGCTGCTGCGCCTCCGCGCCATCCACCACTCGGCCCGCCTCACCGACTACTGGGACTTCCACGTCACGCGCGACCAGCAACGCCTGTACCCGGACTGGCAGGTCGTTCTGAAATAGCCACACCCAATTCGAATCAGGGCTCCTGCCGATGCTCTTCGACCATCCCGAGCGTCGCCGTTGGGTCCGCGAGTACGTCGTCTTCTGACACTTGTCGCCCCTGGCTCCCGGGCACGACTCGCACGCGACTCACTCGAGCGATCCTAGACGCGCGTTGTGCCGCACTCCGTGGCGCGATTGCTGTTCAGACCGACGCTGGTTGCAGAATGACGGTGGTGCTGAGGGACGTCGGCGCCGAGATCGCTGACGCGCACGCGCGACTGGCGGAACTCGACCAACTACGGGAAGTCGGCGGGACCGAGCTCTCAGCGGCCTCCAAAATCGAGCTCTTCCGCGAGCTGTTCAGCGGCCGACGTAACGTGTTCGCGGTGCGGTGGGAGAACCGCGCCAAGGGACGCAGTGGCTACTCGCCTCGTTGTGGCAACGAGTGGAGGCCGGGCGTCTGCCATAAGCCGAAGGTCCGTGAGTCTTGAGTCGGTTCTGGGGATCAGCTCCCTGCGTGTCGGCGTTGCTTAACTGACCGACCGGCCGGGAGGTACGATGCTGCTCGATCGAAGCGTCGGCGATGTCCCCGCGCTCTCGGCAAGGCTCTCGGGCGAAAGGTCGTTGTGGGCTTCCCGATCGGACGCCCGATGCCGGCCGGTACGCTTCGGTAAATGCGCACCGTAATTCTCGATCCGAGCTCAGCTGGGCTTCAGGATCTGATCGAGCGACGGAGGCTTTCCGGGCTCGATCGCTTGGACGAGGTGTGGGAAGGTGTCCTGCACATGGTCCCTGCTCCCTCTGGCGGGCATGCGCGGATCGCCCAGCAACTTGCGGAACTACTCGGTCCGGCGGCACGGGCGGCGGGGTTGATCCCGACAATGCATGAGTTCAACGTTGGCGAGTCCGAATACGATTACCGGATCCCCGACGGCGGGCTGCACCGAGAGGAGCGCAACACCGTCTGGCATCCAACCGCCGCGCTCGTAGTCGAGATCGTCTCCCCTGGGGATGAGACCGTGGCGAAGCTCCCCTTCTACGCCGCCCACGACGTTGACGAGGTTCTGATCGTCGACCCTGCCGAGCGGAGCGTGCAATGGCTCGTAATCCAGGAGGGCAGCTACCGGTCCGCCTCGCACAGCGCGCTCATCAATCTCGGACCGGCCGAACTCGCCAATCGGATCGATTGGCCCGAGGTAGAGTCGCGGAAAGACCGCTGACTGCCTGCCGGGCTCGATCGCAATCCACGCGCGTTCGAGAGATCGCCGGTCATGCGCTCCGCAGGTACGCTTCAGGCATGCCTACTCTGGTCCTCGATCCGCCCCCGCCTGAGCTGCAAGCACTAACGGGGCTCCGCCCCAGCCCGGACAAGTCAGTGTCGTGGGTGGTCGAGCGGGGTCGCCCGGTTTCGCGGCTGGGATGGGTCCAGGCGGCCCGGTGTGCGGTCTTGGTCGTTGGTGCTGGCCGAGGTAGGCTCCGGTCGAGCCTAGATCCAGGACCCGAGGGTCCTGCGTTGAACCGCCCGAAGCGGTTAGTGGCCGCGTAGGGCCTGTCGACCGGAGCCTGCCATGACGATAGCTCGCAGCGCCGCTGATGTCTTATCCGGGCACGTGACGTTGGAGGTCGAGTGCGTGGACCGGATGTATCTGAATCTGTACGTCCCCAAGCTGCAGTACGCGTCCGGGGTGGTGGGCTTCTTGCGCGACCACCAGGGCGCTACGTTTGCGTCTTCGGCGCTGATGGCTCCGATGACCAGGCGGTTCGTGAGCGAGATCGAGCGGTTCGCTGAGCGGGAGGGCGTGGACCTCGTCACGTTTGAGAAGGGGCAGCGCAAGGACGACGTCGCGCTGGACTACTTGGCCGGGTTCGCGGCTGAGGAAGGGGTGCTGTTTGTCGGCAAGGCGCAGGAGAAGACGACGACGTTCCGGACCGAGAAGCGCCGCAACGCCGTGACGGGCGCGAGCTATCCCTGGATCGTGCGGGCGACCGCGATGGTCAACCAGTACTACATGTACTGCGTTGATCGCGACTTCGGGCCGTTCTTCATCAAGTTCAGCTCCTACTTTCCCTACAACGCCAAGCTGTGCATCAACGGCAACGAGTGGGCTAAACGCCAGGCCGCCCACGCGGGGATCGCGTTCGAAGCGCTGGATAACGGCTTCGCTGCGTGCGAGGACCCGCGGGGTCTGCAAATGATCTGTGATCGGCTGAGCGCCCGCAAGATCGACGCGCTGGCCCGCAAGTGGTTCGGGATTCTGCCGCACCCGTTCACTGGTCGCGACCGCCGAGCAGGGTATCGCTATGACATCTCGATCCTGCAGGCCGAGTTCTCCCTCACCCAGGTGCTCGACCGGCCGCTGACCGGACGCGTGTTCTTTGAAGACGTCATTCGTGAGAACCTGGACCTCGGCCGCCCTGACAAGGTCTCGTTGATCTTCAACCGGCGGATCAACCGGCGTACCCAAAGCCGGTTCCGCACCCGGGTGATCACCGAAGGAGTGACGCCATCGCTGCACGTCGACTACAAACATTCCCGGATCAAGCAGTACCACAAGCAGAACCAGGCTCTACGAACCGAGACCACGATTAACGACACTCGCGACTTCGGTATCGGCAAACGCCTCCATAACCTCCCCGCGCTGCGACACATCGGCTTTCAAGCCAACCGACGTCTCCTTGACGTCCAACGAGTCAGCGCGGACTGCCACATCGGCCAACAAGCGTTCGACCAAGTCTGCCAGCCCATCGTCGTCGATCACCAGCGTGCAGCCGCGCTGCGCTTCGGCGACCCTCGGGTCCAGGCGCTGCTCAGCGTCCTGGTCGTCTTTCGCCTCCTGCCCACCGGGTTCTCCAACCGAGACCTGCGAACCCACCTCGCACCATTACTGGGCCTCGACCCCAGCACCATGACCGCGGGCAGAATGACCTACGACCTCCGACGACTACGCCTGCACCAGATCATCCAACGCATCCCGCACACTAACCGCTACCAGGTCACGCCCTTCGGACTGCAGGTCGCGACGTTCTTCAGCCGCACCTATAGCCGACTGCTACGGACCGGGCTGTCAGAGATCTGCGACCCGATAGCAATCAACACCCCGCTACGCCGCCACTTCGACCGACTCGATCAAGCGATCACCGCCCACATCGACCAACTCAACCTCGCCGCCTGAAACTTGACTCATCTCTCCCGGCTTCGCCGGGTCAAGCCTCCTAGTTGAGCGCCGGCGTCGGTCGGGCCTCGATCGCCTGGACGAGGTATGGGAGGGTGTCCTCCACATGATTCCGGCTCCGAGTTTCGAACACGCCCGCGTCACGCAGCAGCTCGCGGTCCTGCTCGACGGTCCTGCGCAGGCCGCCGGGCTGGTGCCCGCAATGGGCGAGTTCAACCTCGGCGACTCCGAGCATGACTTCCGGGTGCCGGACGGTGGCGTCCACCGTCCGGGAGCGAGCGGCGTATGGCTCTCGACTGCCGCGCTCGTCGTCGAAATCGTCTCCCCAGGCGACGAGACATCGCAGAAGCTGCCGTTCTACGCCAAGCATTAGGTCGATGAGCTGCTGATCGTCGATCCCGACAAGCGTTCAGTCGAGTGGCTGGCGCTCACCGGAACCGAATACCACGCGATCACGCACAGCCACTTGATCGCCCTCGGACCGGAGCAACTCGCTGCTCAAATTAGCTGGCCGTAGCCCACCGCGCGCGGCGGGAGTTCGGACAGCGGGCCAAGGAGACGCGATCGGGTTAATGGCTCGGGCAGACAGATGGCCACCGTCGCGATCACGAGGCAAGTTGAACACGTGACGGGATCTGCTTCGAGCGTCAATCCGGGATGACGACCATTACCACCTTTCAGCGATGTCTGGCCGTAACTGGCACATCGTGGCGGACCTTCGGGTTGCCGACCCGACGAGTTCGTGACACCCTTTCAACCGAGCCGCGGACCGCTCCCTTTTGCACGATGGAACAGCCCCAAACGCTCCTCTGCGGAACGTGAAGTTCGAACATGATCCTTTCGCGATCCTCAGCGGTGATTCGGGCACCGCCGTCTGGGGACGCTTACTGAGCCGGGAGGCCATTGCCGTATCGTTGACATGCTTCACGTAGCGCTCTACCTCGCAGTGAGCGGCAGGCAGCAGCGGCTCATTACAGCCCAGAACTAATGACCGGCCCGAACGGTCTGGATGCCCGGCGAGCTAGGCGTGGGGCGACCCATCAAGGACAGCTGAGCTCGGCGTCGAACACCGAGCATCGAGCAGCGCCGAGCGCTAATGCCCGAATGACCACGACGGTTTGAGGAGAAGACATGCCGCAGCCCAGGAGCAGTCGTCCGAACACAAGGTCGACCTCAAGCTCGAGGTCGAGAAGCACGCAACCCAAGGCCGCAACCGGTGGCTCGCGGGCAGCCACGAAACGAGCACCGTCACCCGGAACGCCCAAGGGCACGAAGGCGAAGAGCCGCCCTGCACAGGAAAAGGCATCCGCGAGCTCAGCCGATGCTCGCCTGGAGGCGGCTGCACAGCGGATTCGGAAGCTGAACGAGCGGATCATCGAAGCCGGGAAGGACACCGGCGAGGCGACGTTGTCGAGCTACGAGAAGGCACTGAAGGCGATCGCGAGCGCGCTTGAGCGCGGCGCGGGAAGCACCGATGTCGAGTGGATCTCGCAGCTGGCCAGCACCCAAGCGAAGTTCATCCGCGACATGACGGAGGCGTGGACGTCAGCCGCGCGGAACATGTTGAAATAGTCCGAGTCGCGATGGGCGCACCGAAACCAATGCCGCGGCTCGTCCGGCCCCGGCCGGCGGCTGGTGGTTAGCACGGAGGTGCGATGCCGACGCGGACCGTGCCCTCGGCGGTGCTGGACGTGTGCCGGCGGGGCGTCTCCGCAGCGCCGAGTTGACTGCGCCGTCGCACCAACACCAGCCGTCTCCGTGAGACAACCGACGTGGCCGGTATGCGCTCTCTTGGCAGAAGCGGGCCGTCCGACGGCTGGGCCCTTGAGCTCGTCACCCAGCGAGCTGGGGTCCGGCATCGTGTGCCTCCGATCACCGTGCTGAGCTACCCGGCGACGGCCCGCACCCGGACCCGCGGGCGGGCGTTGTTCACGTAGCCCTTCGGGTTCCACAGCCCCGCCTCGTCCCCCGGCTGCGTGGCCGCCGAGGAGTCCCACGCGCGGACGAGGATCTCGTGCTCTCCGGCCGCGAGCTCGACCGTGATCCGCCAGTGCCGCCAGGCCCACCGGCCGAGGTCCTCGAGCAGCTCCGCCTGCGACCAGTGCCCGCCGCCGTCGAGCGAGACGTCGACCCGCGCGACGTGTCGCTCCCCGCCCGCGAACGCGTAGCCGCGCACCTCGACCGGGCCGGCAGCGACCGTCTCGCCGTCGGCCGGCGACAACACGTCGGAGTTCAGCGCCACCAAGCCGAGCGGCATCCCTACCCCCGGGCCCGGGGTCCCGTCCTCTGGCACCAGCCGGTAGACGACGTGCTGGAAGTACCCCTGCCAGGGCCGCGAGCGGACCTCGATCCGCTTTAGCCACTTGACACTGCGCGCGCCGATGTAGCCGGGCACGACCACACGGAGCGGCCCGCCGTGAACGAGCGGGAGCGGCGCACCATTCATTGCCCAGGCGAGCAGGACCTCAGGGCGACACGCCTTCTCGAGCGGGATCGAGCCTCCGAACCGCTGGGCGGGCTTCGCCTCGGGGCACAGATCGGCGCCGTCGAAGCCGACGTGCGCGGCCTCGCGCAGCGGGTCGGCGAGCGCGAGCACGTCGGCAAGCGCGACGCCGGTCCATCTCGCTGTACCGGTAGCGCCCGGACCCCACGGCGCCTCGTCCGGGATGTCACGAATAGCGATCAGGCCCGCGCGCCGATTGCCCGCGCACTGCAGCGTCGCAGTCACCTCGCGCTCCCGGAACGCCTCACGCAGGGTGGCAAGGGAAAGGTCCAGCTCCCGCTCGACGACCCCATGCACGTGCAGCCGCCACGCGGCGGGGTCGATCTCCGGCACCGCAGCGTGCCCCCGCACGTAAAACGCGTCCGTGGCGGTCAGCGGACCCTCCGCCAGCGCAGCGAGCCCAGTCTCGGCGTTGAACGGCTCCTCCTCGTGCACGACCAGATCCCTGCGCTTTCCATAGCGACTCACGCGACAAGCGTACGGAGTCCAGACCCGGGGCGCACGGGTACCGTCCGCCAGCACGCGCGCGATCGAATGTACAGCCGCCGCAGGCCTCGCTCCGAAGGTCGGGGATCGCCTCGTGTGAACTCGATTTGGACCGGTGGAGGGACCATTGGCGCGATTGCGGCCGGTGTTTGCGCGCGAGATGTCACCGTCGGGGTGGTCGACGTCGGTGAAGCGCGTTCGGCCCTATGGAGGACCGGCCAGGGGTGTGTCGGCGTGGTCGGCACACCCCGCGCAGGCTGCAGGGTAAGTCTTCGCGCTGAGGATTGCGCCCTCGGCGCGGGGCCCACAATCTACGAAGAGGAGTGCCTGATGTACGACGGTATCCGTTGGGGCGTGCTCGATCTCGCTCGGACCGACCGCGAGCCACTCGTGCTCGAGCCCCAGCACGAGCGTCGCGTTGCTTGCGAAGAACGCGGCGCGGCTTCCCAGCATGACCCCCACCCCGTCAACCCGGCCCTCGAGCGCGTGGGCTGCGGGGACCTCGCTGCCGACTACTGGTATTCGTCGCAATGTCAGGGTCCTGGCCTGTCGGCTCAGATCGAGAAGTCCTCGCCGGGCCACACGCCGGCTTCCGAGGGCTGAACGTGGGTGGGAGTGGGGGTGATGGGGCTGGGTAGCGACTTCTCCAGCTCGTCGACGCGCCCGAGCAGCGACCGGAGGGTGATCCCGAATAGGTCTGGGAGGACGGTTGCGTCGAGGTCGGGTGGCGCTGTCACGGGGCGGGGTTGGCTGCGGGACACGATCTGTCCGGGCACACCGACGACGACGGAGTTGGCGGGCACGGGCTTGACGACGACGGCGTTGGCGCCGATGCGGCTGTCGTGGCCGATGGTGAGGGGGCCGAGGACTTTCGCGCCCGCGCCGATGGTGACGCGGTCGCCAACGGACGGGTGGCGCTTGCCCTGCTCGAGGCTGGTGCCGCCGAGGGTGACGCCCTGGTAGATGGTGACGTCGGCGCCGACGCCGGCGGTTTCCCCGATGACCACGCCGGTGGCGTGATCGATGAACAGGCCGGGGCCGAGGGTCGCCCCTGGGTGGATGTCGACCCCGGTCAGCCAGCGGGTCAGCGCCGCGGACGCCCGAGCGATTAGCTCGGAGTCATGACTCCACAGCCAGTGGCTGATCCGGTGACCCCAGACGGCGTGCAGGCCCGGATAGCAAAGGATGATCTCAAGCGTGGTGCGGGCAGCGGGATCCCGGTTCCGGACCGCCCGCACATCCTGTCGCAACGTCGCGAGCATGGCTAGCCGCTTAGGCCGGCGTACAGCTGGGTGGTGAGGTATCGCTCGCCGAAGTCCGGAATCACGACGACGATCAGCTTGCCGGCGTTCTCCGGACGGCGCGCCTCCTGCAGGGCGGCCCACACCGCGGCGCCCGAGGAGATGCCCACCAGCAGCCCCTCCTCGCGCGCCAGGCGCCGGGAAACGTCGAACGCGTCATCGTTCTCGACGGTGATGATCTCGTCGATGAGGTCGAGGTCGAGGACAGCGGGCACGAATCCGGCGCCGATGCCCTGAATCGGGTGCGGTCCCTTGGCGCCGCCGGACAGCACCGGCGACGCCGCCGGCTCCACCGCCACGAACCGCACGGACGGCTTGCGCTCCCGGATCACCTGGGCCACGCCGGTGATGGTGCCGCCGGTGCCCACACCAGCGACGAAGACGTCGACCTTCCCATCGGTGTCTCGCCAGACCTCCTCGGCGGTGGTGGCGCGATGGATCGCCGGGTTGGCCGGGTTCTCGAACTGCTGCGGGATGAAGTAAGCCGAGTCGCCTGCGGCGAGTTCCTGCGCCTTGGCGATCGCGGCTGGCATCCCCCCTGGACCGGGGGTGAGTATCAACTCGGCCCCGTACGCTCGCAGGAGCATCCGTCGTTCCTCGCTCATCGTCTCGGGCATCGTGAACGCGCAGCGATAGCCGCGGGCCGCGCACACCATCGCCAGCGCGATTCCGGTGTTGCCGCTGGTGGGCTCCAGGATGATCGTGTCCGGCCCGATCAACCCCGCCCGTTCCGCCGCGTCGATCATCGACACGCCGATGCGGTCCTTCACGCTATGCGCCGGATTGAACGACTCCAGCTTGGCCACGACCTCCCCCGCGGAGCCGTCGGTCACCCGGTTCAGCCGTACCAGCGGAGTGTGGCCGACTAGCTGGCTGATGTCATCAGCGATTCTCGGCGTGCGCGTCTCATCAACGATTCTCGTCGTCATCGTCCTCATCCTCCAATTTCGGACCGCGTAGCTCTATCGTAAAGACGACAAACTACATCGAATCAGTGATCTACCGAGGATCGAGCGGGTTAACTACTGAGGCGCACCACGGTCGACTACAGACGATCGAGTGGCTATCTTGGAGATAACTGATTGAACTACTGCTGATCCTCTGATCGAGAAAGACGAGGCCATGGCTGAGACCGCACAGGCCCACTTGGCGCTAGGCGATGCAGCGGCTCGCCAGCTTGCCAACGCAACCAAGACAGCACCCACGATGCTGTCGATTTCTCCTCGGTGGCTGGTTCATCTGCTGCCGTGGGTTGGAGTCGAAGCCGGTATCTATCGGCTGAACAAGGGTCAAGGACGAGAGTCGCGTTCTGACCGCTTGCTCTCAGCTGGACGATGAGCGCGAGTTGCCGGAGACGTTTGTCGACTACGACGAGCACGCCCGCGAGTATTTCCTTAGCTCGGTGACGACGGTCGTGGATGTTCACACGCGGGGTGTCGGATCTGTGCAGCCACCCGTTTGACCAGATCAGTCAGCAGCTTCGCCTTGCGATCGACGAGTCGCGCTCGTTCGCCCGATCGCGGACCACCGATGACGCGACGCTTCGCGGGTCGGTCGCAACTGCCGGCTCTGCCCATCCCGCGTTCGACGTGGAATCGGTCCGGCGTGAGTTTCCAGCTCTCGCTGAGCACGTGCACGGGGATCGCCCCCTGGTGTGGCTGGACAACGCCGCGACGACCCAGAAGCCAGAGGCGGTCATCTCCCGTCTGGACTACTTCTACAGACACGAGAACTCCAACATTCACCGCGCAGCCCACGAGATGGCGGCGCGCGCGACCGACGCCTACGAGGCCGCGCGCGACACGGTCGCGCGGTTCCCCCACGCGCCGTCCAGCGACGGGGTCGTGTTCGTCCGCGGCACTACCGAGGCGATCAACCTGGTCGCTCAGGCATGGGGGCGCCAGAACGTCCGGGCCGGGGAGGAGATCGTGATCACCTGGCTAGAGCATCACGCCAACATCGTTCCCTGGCAGCAGCTCTGCCAGGAGACCGGCGCCCGGCTACGCGTCGCGCCCGTCGGTCAGAGCGGCCAGGTGATGCTCGACGAGTACGAGAAGCTCCTCGGTCCCAGCACCAGGCTGGTCGCGTTCTCGCACGTTTCCAATGTCCTCGGGACCGTGACTCCGGCCCGGGAGATGGTGGAGATCGCTCACCGTCACGGCGCGCTGGTCCTGATCGATGGCGCCCAGGCCGTCTCGCACATGCGCGTCGACGTTCAGGAGCTCTACTGCGACTGGTACGCGTTCTCAGGTCACAAGGTGTTTGGCCCGACGGGCATCGGCGTCCTTTACGGCAAGCCCGAAGTGCTCAACTCCACGCCTCCCTGGCAGGGCGGCGGCAACATGATCCGTGACGTCACGTTCGAGCGAACCCTCTATCAACAGGCGCCGGTTCGGTTCGAGGCCGGCACGACCAGCATCGCCGACGCCGTCGGGCTGGGAGCCGCGCTCGATTACCTCGAGCGGATCGGCATCGAGAACGTCAACCGCTACGAGCACGAGTTGCTCGCCTACGCGACCGACAGCCTTCTTCAGCTACCAGGCCTACGGATGCGCGGAACCGCGCCGGACAAGGCCGCGGTGCTCTCGTTCGTGCTCGACGGGCTAGCCGCCGAAGACGTCGGCGAGGCACTCGACCGCAACGGGATCGCCGTCCGCGCTGGCCATCATTGCGCTCAGCCGGTGGTCCGCCACTTCGGTTACGAGAGCACCGTTCGCGCTTCGCTCGCTCTTTACAACACGCGCGCGGACATCGACGCGCTGATCGCGGCGCTCCGTCACATCACAGCGGGCACCAGCGAGCTGCCGCGCCGTACGGACCACCGATTCAACGCCGCGATCCCCTGAGCAACGTGCCCGGTACCGCAGGCACGGACAGCCCCGGACGGTTAGACGGCGGTCCGGACACCCAACTGAGACGCCGGAGCTCGACCGCTCCCGAGATTCCCGCAGCGCTGAAGCCGGCTGACGGGCGGTTCGGTTCCGGCCCCTCGAGAGTGCGCCCCGAGCAGCTCCAGCACCTGCGGGCGCGGGCGCCGCGGTGATCGGGACCTCGCACCGCCAGCAGCCCGCTAATTAAGCAGTTGGTGGCCAGGATCCGTCACGGCCTGCGCGAGCTGTTCGACGTTCCCGACGGCTACCAGGTGGCGCTCGGCAACGGCGGCACGACCGCCTTCTGGGATGCCGCCACCTGTTGCCTGATCCGCGAGCGTGCGCTCCACCTGGTCTACGGGGAGTTCTCCTTCAAGTTCGCCGCCTGCACGCGCGGCGCGCCGTTCCTGGGCGAGCCGATCGTGATCGGAGCCGAACCCGGGGATGCGCCCGAGCCGGCATTCGATCCCGATGCCCGACGTGATCACGTGGGCGCACCACGAGACCTCGACCGGCGTGATGGTCCCCGTCGTGCGCCCGGCGGGCTCGGACAGCTGCGCGCTCGTGCTGATCGACGCCACGTCCGCGGCGGCCGGCTTGCCGGTCGACGTCTCGCAGGCCGACGCCTATTACTTTGCGCCGCAGAAGGGGTTCGCGTCAGACGGAGGGCTGTGGCTCGCGCTGCTGGGGCCGACGGCGCTGGCGCGGATCGAGCAGATCGCGGCCGAGCAGCCGGGCGGCCGTTGGATTCCCGAGTTCCTGTCGCTGCGGACCGCGCTCGAGAACTCCGTCAAGGATCAGACCTACAACACGCCTGCGATCGCGACGCTGTTGCTGCTGCCGACCAGCTGGATTGGATGCTCGAGCGCGGCGGCCTCGACGCGATGATCGCGCGCACCACGGAGTCTTCGGCCCACTTTTGCCGCTGGGCCGACCAGCACGCGCACGCGACCCCGTTCGTCGGCGATCCCGCCAAGCGCTCGCTCGTCGTCGGTGCGATCGACTTCGACGACGACGTCGACGGGCAGGCGCTCGCGGCGACGCTGCGCGCAAACGGGATCGTCGACGTCGAGCAGTACCGCAAGCTCGGCCGCAACCAGCTGCGGATCGGGCTGTTCCCGGCCACGGATCCAGCGGACGTGCAGGCACTGACGGCGTGCATCGACTGGGTGCTGGAGCGGCTGTGAGCGCGGTTCACGCCCTGTCCGAGACCGGACAGGCTCCCGAGTCGACGCCCCCCGGCGTGCTCGTCGCAGAGAAGATCGGCCGGTCCGGCGTCGAGCTGCTCCGGCGGCACTTCGACGTCGACCTCGGCCTGGGCTGGAGCCGCGAGCAGCTCGCCGAGCGGATCGGCGGCTACGACGGCATCCTGATCCGCTCGGCGACTACGCTCGACGCCGAGCTGATCGGGAGGGCCACGCGATTGCGGGCGATCGGACTCGCCGGGGTGGGGATCGACAATGTCGATGTCGCCGCCGCGACCAAGCGCGGGATCGTGGTCGCAACCGCGCCGCGATCGAACGTGATCACCGCCGCGGAGCACACGATGGCGCTGTTGCTCGCGCTCGCGCGCAACATCCCGCAGGCGCATGCGTCGCTGACCAGCGGCAACTGGGAGCGCTCGAAGTTCTCGGGTGTGGAACTGTTTGAGAAGACGCTCGGGATTCTCGGCTTCGGCCGGATCGGGCAGCTGGTCGCGCAGCGCGCGCGAGGCTTCGGCATGCACGTGATCGCGTTCGATCGGTACGTGGGCGCGGAGCGCTATCGCGACCTCGGGGTCCAGAAGGCTGCATCCTCCGACGAGGTCTATGCGGCGGCTGACTTCATCACACTGCACCTGCCGAGCACACCAAAGACACAGGGTTGGCTGGACGCCGAGGCGCTCGCCAAGAGCAAGGACGGCGTGCGGGTGCTAAACGTGGCGCGCGGACCGCTGCTCGTCGACGAGGCCCTAGAGGCGGCGCTGGACTCCGGCAAAGTGGCAGGCGCCGCGCTGGACGTGTTCCGCTCCGAGCCGGTAACCGAACACCCGCTGTTCGGCTACCCGAACGTGATCGTCACGCCACATCTCGGCGCCTCGACGGCGGAGGCGACCAACCGGGCCGGTTACCAGGCAGCGGAGCAGGTGATCGCGGCGCTCACCGGCGGCATCGTCACGAGCGCCGTGAACGTTCCCGCGATCCCGGCCGATGACATGGAGGCGCTCGAACCGTTCGGTCCGCTGTGCAATGCGCTCGGACGAATCGCGATCGAGCACGTCGGTCGACCGCGTCGATGCGGAGTTCCTGGGACGGATCGCCGAGCGCGACACGCGCCTGCTCTCGATCGAGGCGCTGATCGGCGTGCTGCGCGGTCACATCGAAGAGGAGGTCAACGAGGTCAACGCGCCCGCGATCGCTGAAGAGCGCGGGATCTCGATCGGAGAGACAAAGCGCACGAGAGCGCGACAACACCGACGTGATCCGCGTCACCATCACCTGCGGCGAGGAACGGTTGCGGGTCGCCGGCATGCTGATCGGGCGCCAGAACCGGCCCCACCTACTGGAGGCGTATGGTCAACGGTTCGACCTCCAACTCGAGAATCAGATCACACTGTTCCGCTACAGCGACGTGCCCGGGATGATCGGCCGTGTCGGCACCTGTTTCGGCAACTACGGCGTCAACATCGTCTCCGCGGCAGTCGGCCGCCAACCGAACGAGGGCGAGACGGGCAACAACCGCCTCGCCGCGATGGCGATCACCACCGACACCTCGGTGCCGCACGCGGTGATCGAGGAGATCGTCGCGTCGGAGGGATTCGAGACCGGTCGGACGGTGACGCTCTAACTAATCCACCTGGGGCGCGTTGACGTGCGCCGCCTGCTCGTGGAGGATCAAGCCAAGCAGTCAACAGCGATACGGGGTTCCGACAGCATCGGACACAAACGGAGCATGTCCGAACTCAACCTCGCCGTCCCTTCGCCGGACGCCCGCTAGCGGCTGGAAGCGGTGGTCGACTCGATCGGCCCGTCCGCGCGCGAGAGTTCCGCTCGGCCAACGAAGCACTGGTGCTCGACGAGACAATCGCGCATGCGCAGACAACCGCTTGTTAGGCAACGACGCGCCCGACCTGGAGCTCCGGCATCGCGCATAACCGTGTCTGAGTAGCAGCACGCGCCAGCCCCGCCCCTTCTGGATTCTCGGGGGCAAACCGGCCGATGCTCGTGCGCCGTATCCACGCCCGCGGCTCGTCTGGAGCAGCAGGATTGACCGGTGGCCCCTAACGAGCGCGTGCAGCCAGACGCCGATGTAGCGGTTGCCGCCAAGCGCGTGCTGGTGCTGGGCTTTCGCGCAGGCTATGGGGCCACGCGGTCGCCGACGCTGTCGGCATCCTCAGGATCCGGGAATCCCCTCTCCGCCACGATTGCCGCAGCGAACATCGCGCGCGTCGCCCCCGCGATCTCGACAAGCGCGTCACGGCAGGTGCGGCTGACACCGGCAGCGCCGATGAAAGCGTGGATCAAGCCGGGGAAGCGACGGAGCGTCGCAACCGTCCCCGCCCCCCGCAGAGCCTTGGCGTACTCCTCGCCCTCGTCGCGCAGCGGATCAAACGCGGCGGTCACGACGAACGCCGGCGCGAGTCCAGAGAGGTCCTCCGCAAGCAGCGGCGACGCCCGCGGATCGCTCGCCGTAGCCGTGGCCGGCCCCAGATAGTTCGTCTCGAACCAGTCCAGCTCCGCCTTGGTGAGAAGAAATCCCTCGCCGAACAGCTCCCGCGAACGACACCGGCTCGTGAAGTCGGTCCCCGGATAGATCAGCAGCTGAAGCACAGGCGCAGGACCGCCGTCGCGCGCCGCGAGCTGCGAGACGACCGCAGCCAGGTTGCCGCCAGCGCTGTCGCCGCCAACACCGACCCTCCGCGGATCGGCACCGAGCCGACGGGCGTTCGCATACGCCCAGCGCAGCGCCGCGCGCGCATCCTCGACGGCGGCGGGGAACTGGTGCTCCGGCGCCAGGCGGTAGTCGACAGCGAGGACGTGCGCACCGGCGTGGCGACACAGGATCCGGCAGACACCGTCGTGCGTATCGAGATCACCGTACGTGAACCCGCCACCGTGGTAGTAGACGAGCAGCGGGTGGGGGCCGCCAGGCTCGTCGGGGGCGTAGTGGCGCGCACGGAGTGAAACGGTCGCGTCGATCTCCAGCTCACGGACCGCGCCCACCGCCACAGGTTTGCCGGCGTACACGGCGGCGAGGCGGCGGCGCACCTCCCGCGCCTCGCCTGGCGAGAGCGTCTCGGGCCGCGGCTCACGGCGGCGCTCGAGCAACGCCAACGTCAGCTGTACCTCCGGCGCCAGCGTATCGCCGTCGACATGCACCGCAGCCTTGCCCGAAAGGCGCACCTGCACGCCGGGCGCAAGACCAGCGAGCACCCGCGCCACATAGTGCTCGACGCGCTGGCCCAGCGTAAGTGACAAGGCAGCGCCGGACATCCGCCCATGGGCGTGCCGTCCTCTGGAATCCTAGTCCTGAGCGATGCGGACAGCGGCCGGAGCCTCGTCATCGGCCTCTTCGATACCGCGGAGGACCTGCGCAAAGGGGATGCGGCGTTCAAGGCGATGGATCGTCCGCCCGACGCCAAGGGCGACATCAGCTCGATCGAGTTCTACGAGGTGACCGCGGACCGGCGCGCGGACGGCCAGTAGGCTCTCGGGCGCGGTCGCGTTCGCGCGCTTTGTCTGCGACGTTCCGGCCACCACCTGAACTGCCGGGGCATGAATCGACGGTCGCCGCCACGGCAAGGCGTCGGCGCTTGCGCTTCCGCCTGGACCCGAGCGCGCGGCAATCACAGCGGTTCGACTGAGCGCTCGAACTTGCGCTGTTGCTCTCCCGCCGTGAGGTGGCAGGACGCATGCTTTGCCGCGTCACCTGCGCCGCGGCCGAACGGGAGACAGCATGGAGGCTCTACATGCTCGGCACCGCGCTCGAATGAGAGGGCGGCGAGAGTTAGAAGCTTCTATGTCAAGTCCCCTCCTTGCGAGATGGTGGCGCGCGGCCAGTGATCGCCGTCAAGGGATGCCGCTATGCGGCTCGCTGCGCTCGGCCCTGTCGGGCCACCGTTGACTGCGCGGCGGTCGCGCGGGGTTCTGCGGCGAGGAGGGGCTGGGCGGGGAGCGCGGCCAGGTCGCGGATCATGCGGCGGAAGACGACGTCGGACAGATGGCGTTTGAGGATCCGACGAGCTTGGTGTGTCCGTTGGCGCGCGCGTCAGCGTAGATCTTCTTCGCGCGCGGCTCGCAGCGCGGCTGCGTGACCGCCATCCGGTGAAGGATCGCGTTGACGCGGCGGTTACCGCCAGGGTTGTAGCGGTGGCGGATCGGCTCGCCGGGCCCCTCGGCGGTCGAGGCGGCTAGCGGCGCAGTGCCGTTGAAGCGCCCGAAGCCACCGATCGTAAAGCGGCGTGGATCGCCGACCTCGACCAGCAGCTCGGCGACCGAGACGGTCGCCAGGCCGCACAGCTGACCGAGTGTCGAGCCGCTCTGTGACACGAGCTCGGCAAGCTGGCGGGTGGTCTGGCGCTCCTGCGCGTCGAGGTTGGCGATCTCCTCGCGGTACCCCGACAGGATGCGCACCCTCACCGCGGTCGGCGGCGCCAGGCGGCGGCGAGCGGTCACGCGGGCAAGCGCGGCCAGCCGCGGGCGCACCCGCGTTGCGCTGGGGAGCCGCTCGATCAGCTCCAGCGGCAGCTCGCGCAGCAGCGCCTCGGACTCGGTCAGCAGATGCTGGCGGCGCTTGATCAGCGAGCGGCGCGCCGTCCACCACACCGCCAGCAGCTCTGTCTGCTGATCCGGGCCGGTGTCCTGACCAGCACGTTTGAACGCCTTGGGCAGGAGCGGGTGGGCGAGCGTCTCGGACTTGCCGCGCTGGCGCGTCAAGTCACCCTCGAACCCCTACCCGAGGCCGCCTGACCGCCCCCGCTACCGACACTCCAAACGGCCAAGGAGGCTGTCGAACCCCAAGCGCTGCCGCTCCCCCACAGCTATTTTCGATTCCGGCGGTTTCGTTCACCAATGCGACTGAGCTTTGGCCCGTCCGGGACACGAGCGCTTTACGGAGCCGACGCTTGCCGCCCAGCGTCGGTATGAAGCGCTGCGCGCCTACTGGGTCGAGGAACTCTCGGCCGCCCAGATCGCCGAGCGCTTCGGCTACAGCAAGGCAAGCGTGCAGACGCTGATCTCCCAGTACCGACAGGCCGATCTCGCGGAGCTGTTCTCCTCATCGCGCCCGGGGCCCAAGCATCAGCCGAAGAAGGACGCCGCCCGCGAGCGGGTGATCGGGTTGCGCCGCTCCCGCCACGGGATCGAGGAGATCGTGGCCGAGCTCGAGCGGGCGGGCACTCCCTTGTCGCGCACCGCCGTGTGGGAGATCCTCAAAGAGGCCGGGCTCTCACGGATGCCCAGGCCGGCCGCCAAGCCCAACGGCGAGGGAGAGCCCGAGCGGCTCTCCGTGGACGATGTTCACCGCGGCGAACTGGGCGTCGGTGACTTCGATGCCTTGACGTACTCGCCGGGGTCAAGGCGTGCGTAGACCTTCAGGCCGGTGCTAGAAACGGGATCACGTGCTCCCACGCGTCAAGCCACGCCTGGGTGATGACCGGGAACCGGGCGCCCCACTTCTCGTCGAAGCGTTCGAGCTCGCGCTGGGCGGCGTCAGCGTCGACCGCGGTGTAGATCGGCTTCAGGTCGCGGGCGACCTGCTCACGCTCGCGACGGGGCACGTACTTCAGGCTCGCCCGAATGAGGTGGACGATGCACGTCTGCACCGTGGTCTTCGGGAAGATCGCCTCGATCGCCTCCGGGAACCTTTCAGGCCGCCTGCGGTGGCCCGTCCGATGAGTTGATCATCTGAGCGAATCGGCCTATCGCTCCGCGGTCCAACCCCTCCCAACGGGCTACTCGGGCGTACATGTCGTGCTCCCTGTCGATGTGTACAGGACTGAGGCGACTCTAAATGTCCGGCCGCTGCTGGTGTGAATAGCTTTTCGCAGTGCGGGCTGATCGTGAAGTTGGCAGTCGGAACCAGGTCCTTACGTCGCGGCCTCGCGCGCCCGCTCGTGGCACGGACGTTCCTCCCAGCCGCAGCCCAGTTCTGCTTTTGCAATGGGTTCGCTGGCGCCAGCGGACGCTTGCTTCGCCTCGTCGCGTACGCAGTCCGCGGGCTGGGCCGGCGCTTGGAATCGCCCACACGCACCAGCGCGACGGCGACTGGGCTTCGTGCCTGCTCGAGTCTCAGAGCAGCAGTCACGTCAGCCGAGACGGCCAGCGCCGGGGTTGGCGCCCTCGGACAGCGTGGGTCGCGCGCGGTCCGCCGCAGCGGGGTGGTCGGGCCTGCGGCGATCCCCGCTCTCGGGATCGGTGCGCCTCTGGACCCGCGTGACCCGTTGATGCAACCGAGCATGCAGCTTCCTGCGTCGGCCGGGGCGGTCGATCAGACAGCCGTGAGGAGTTCGACGTCGCGTCCTTGGGCGAGCGCGACGATCCCGGCATCGAAGGTGACCAGACGGACCCCGCGCCGTCGAGCAAGCGTGAGTAGGTGGGCGTCGGTCACCTGGCGGTGGCCGTGAAACCGCGGGACGTCGTCGTCGACGATTGAGATGTCGTCGGGCAGGAAGTGGTGGCCCTCGGCCGTGCGAAGGGCGGTCAGGACGGTGCGCGCCGCTTCGACGCCGATCGCGACGGGGAGTACGTTTGCGTTGGAAGACACGCGAACGAAACCGCTTTCGGTAATCGGGCAGGTGGCCCAGCCGTGTGGCCCGTTGGCCGCCATCCAGGATCGGATGGCGTGGTGGTGTACGTGCGAGTCCCAGGCCAACGCGACCAGCGCGTTCACGTCGAGGAGTGCCACAGCGCTCAGTCTTCGTCGAGCGCGCGGCGGACCATGCTGGGGGTGATCGCGGGGGTGCCGGCCGGAACGCGAATGACCGGCAGCCCATCCGCGCTGTGCACGCGTGCGGGCGTAAGTCCGCGGCGTGCAAGCTCCGAGATCACCGAGCCGAGCGAGCGGTGTTCGCCGGCGGCGAGCTCTCGCGCAGCTGCGACGACGTCGTCATCGAGGTTGAGAGTTGTTCGCACTCGATTGATGCTAACGCATCAACGCATCGCTGGGTAGTCCTGCACGGCCGCTGATCGCGACGGGTGACGTGACGACGTCGGCCTGGCGCAGCAAGAGGACGAGGGTCAACGCGCCCGGATCGGACCGGTCTGTGGGGTTGAGCTTCGGGGGTCGTCTTACACGGAGGCGGACGACGCAGCGGCCAGTGCGCGTTTGGTGGCGTGGCGCCGAGCTGGCAGACCGCGGGCGTCGCGCGCGCCTTGAACTCGGCCTGCACGGCGCCTGTCGCGTTGGTTGCGTACGCTGGCGGACCATCGGCGAGGACGCCGACAGGCGTGGCGTAGTCAAGGCGCAAGCGGCAGCAGCGCAGGCAGCGACCCGGCGGCGATCCGGCCCGGCGGATGCCCGCGCCGTTGCGCTCGGCTGCGGAGCTGGAGCTGGAGCGGATGGCAGAGCTCGCGTTCGCCGAGGCCCGGCGGCGCTATGAGGAGGCGCTCTCGCCAGACACCCCGCCGGAGCGCGTCGCGGCGTTGGTGGTCGAGGAGTTCGAGGACCTGCCCTCGCCGCCCGGACTTGCGTTTCGGCTCAGGCGTGACGGATCCGAGGAGCGAGCAAGGGCCGTGGCGACCGAGGTGCAGCGGCTTGTGCCCGGGAGCGTGACCGCGCTGACGCTCGCGGCCGAGGTCGCCGGCGCGTTCGACCATGACCGCAGCCGGGTCGACGAGCTGCTCGACGAGGCGCTCGACGCGTTCGTCGACCCGGACGGGACCGTGGAGTTCGCCCAGCACATGCTTGCGTCCGGCCGGGAGCTGGATGCGATCGAGCTGGTGCGGAGGTCCTGCTCGACGAGCCCGGGGACGAGGACGCGCAGGAGGTCTACGGCTGGGCGCAGGAGGGGCTGCACCGGCGCCTGGGGGCGGGCGAGAAGCCGGATCGTGCCGAGCGCGCGGAGCTCGACAGGTTCGCGGACCGGGCGGGCGTGTACGCGCTGCGGGACGCGATGCGGGTCCTCGTCGAGGAGCGCAGACAGCTGCAGGTGCTGCTCGCCGACAGCGTTCGGGGCTGGATGGAGCAGCTGCGCGAAGCGCAGGGCCGCGAATCCGAGGACGACTTCGGAGTTGAGCCAGGCGACGACGAGGAGCGCTCCGAAGCGCTGTTCCGGCTCGCGATGGAGCATGCCTGGCTACTCGACGGTGACGCCGACGAGGACGAGGGGGACGGGCTCGCGCTCGAGCCCGAGCCGGAGCTCGAGCAGTCGGGCGCGCCGCTTGCCTGCTCGCGACCGACCCGGGCGTCTCCCGGGAGATCTCGAGCGCGGCGCGCGAGTGGCTGGGCACTGTCATCTACGGCCTCTGGCAGATCTCTGACCCCGAGCCGGGTCCGGGCCTGTGGCTGACCGACATCGTCACGGGTATGCGCCGGCCCCCGGTCGCATCTCCGAGAGCACTTTGAGAGGGAGATTGCTCTCTTAGATGCGATGCCCGTCCGGCGTGCCGTCTATGTTGGCGCGCCAGATGTCGTCGCAGGGCATGAGCTGGAGTAGCGCGAGGGCGGTCTGCCCGAGGCCGGAGCATGCTGGGTCGCGGGTGCGGTTCGACGGCCACTACGGCCCGCCGGAGCACCGGCGGCAGTACTACAGGTGTCTGCCGGCCAACGGCGATTCCCCCGCATCGCTTCACCGAGATGCTGCCGCGCGAGGAGTCCTGGGCGGACGCGTGCGAGATGTGCGAGCGCGACGTCGACCTCCACGAGGGTCCGCACGCGGCGCGCAAGTATCAGTTCGTCGCGCTGGGGATCGCCGAGGCGTTGCAGATGGTCGGGGCCGGCTCGACCTACCGGGACGCGGCGCTGGTGGCGCGGGAGCGCGCGAAGCGGCTGCGGTCGGACCCTGGTAGCGGGGAGCTGCGGTTCTCGCGGCATGGGTCGCTGGTGTCTGACTGGGTCGAGGTGTTCGCGCCGGTGGTGTTCGAGCCTTACCGCCTGCGCGCGTGGCCCGCCAGCGGGTCGCTGCTGCTGGATGACTTGCCGTTCAGGGTCCGGGACCCTGACACCGGCCGCCACCGGATCGCGTTCCGGATCTTCTCCGCGCTGGGGTATGAGGGCGGCCGCCCGAAGCTGTGGCGCGTGGAGGCGTTCACGAGCAAGTCCCAGGCTGACTGGGAGGCGTTCCTCGGTGCCCTCGACGGGGCGCCGCCGCGGGTCGTGTGCGACAACGACCACGGCCTCACGAACGCGGTTGGTGCGCGCTTCCCCGACGCCGAGCTGCACCTGTGCGAGTGGCATCTGCGCCACGCGCTGGAGCGGCTGATGGGCAAGCTCCGGACCGAAGAGCCCCAGCACCAGGAGGCGATCGACGAGCTGCTCCCCGACGCCGAGGCGGCGTTCACCGGCCCCTCGTTCTGGACGCCGTTTCAAGAGCGGTGCCACGCCGCCGGCATCCCCCGACTGAGCGAGTGGCTGAACACCACCGGCCAGATCGTCGAGGACCAGTTCAACCGACGCGGACTCCGCTGGAAGCGGCCCGCCGACATGCCGCTGTCAACCTCGCCGCTGGACGCGTTCATCAACCCGATCCGCGCCTCGATCAAGCCGCGCGCCGACGGGCTGAAGAACCGCGAGCGCACCAACCGGATGCTGATGCTGATGCAGCTGCACGCCAACCGCCACGACGACGAGCGCGCCTACGTCCGGCACATCCGCGCCTGGCTTGAGGCCAACCACGGCCGCCCCAGCATCGGCCGCCGCGCGATTGTCGACGTCGGCGGCATCGCCTCGTTGCGCTGACGAACCCTTCCGCCACGAAGCATCGCATCTGCGAGAGCGATCTGGTCATCAGAGTGCTCTTCGAGATGCGACTGGGGTGCGCCGGTACGCCGCGATCCCGTCCGAGCAGCTTCCGGGGATCAGTCGGTGGAGCGTGCTGCTGGGGGCGCTCGTGTCGCTCGACGGTGTCTGGCGGAGCACGGGCGCGGTTGTGCTGTTGCGTCCGTCCGAGGGTGACAGCGCCGCCGAGTGGGTGCACGAGGCGAGCGTCGCGATCGCGAAGGTGGTGGCCGGCAAGCGCGGGCGGCGCCCCAGTCGGCGCCGCGAGCCCGATCCGCACGGCGTCCTCGTCGCGATCGCCGAATCGCTCGACCCGCAGTTCGCGGCGCTGATGAGCAAGCTGCTCGGAAGCCTGCTCCCCGCCATCGCCGGGGAGATGTGGCGCCGGCGCGCGGCCGGCCCGAAGCTGACGAACACCGACGGCCATCGCCTCCGGCTGATCACGGCGCGCGTGGCCGTGAACGATCCGGCGGCCGTGGCGGCCCGGCTGGTGGCGCACGCGGACTTCAGGACCGAGGCACCCGGACGAGCTGAGCTGGTGGGGGCGCGAGCTGACCGAGATCGAGCGCGATGGCGCGCTCGCGCAGATGCGCGCGCTGGCGGATCAGGGCGAGCCGATCGAGGAGCCCGACGAGCCGCAGCGCTGGCTGCGCGGGCGTCTGAAGCCGCGCCCGGACGGCACCTCACCACCGCCGAGAGGGGCTGGTCCACGAAAGGCCCTCCACACCGGGGGGCAGGCAAAGCGAAGTCCTCTCCCGGCGGCGGTCGAGGCAACAACAAGGATGACCTATAGGCCAAGCGCTCGTCCGGCGCCGGCACGAGCCAATGCGTCCTCCGTCGCGAAGGACTCGCCAGCCGCGTACCCAGCGGGGACGCAAATGCGATCGTGCGGGCGCGCGACGACGCATGCGTCAGATTGGGCGGATCCACAAGTGCGGCTCGTCGAGAACGCGCGGATACTGGACGGGCGGTGTGTCACGAGGCTGACGTGTGAATCCCTCAACGCGCTCGCAATTCGGGGGTTCACACGTGAGCCTCGAGCCAAAGCGATCGCCCGCCTGAGCCCGCCTGACGCCGGGCCCGTTGCCAGAGCGTGCGCGAGCCCCTGGGATCAGGTCAGCTGGACCTTGACCGTCCGCATGTCGCAGGCAAAGCTGTTGCAGCGACCGGCAAGGCGCAAGCGCGCGAGCAGGCGGCCGGACTGGAGCACCTTGACCTCGTAGCCGAGTGTCGCGTTGCGAGGCGTAAGGTCCCGCGCGTCGCCGTTGAGGTAGAACCCGTGGTGGTCGCCGCCGGTCTCGATCGTCCACCTGGGCAGGCTGATGCGGTACGTCTTCGTGTCGTTGAACCCCGGATCGCCGAGACGCAGCGGAACCGTGACGGTCTTGAACGGGAGCTTCGCGCCCGGTAGCCGCGGCTGGTTGACCCCGCGAGCCATCACCTGAACGGGATCGAGGTCCGCGGTCCGGCCAACAGATGCCCCGAATCTCCACAGCAGATCGAACCGGAAGTTTGGATGTTGATGCTCGGCTGCGCGGGTGTTCGTCACGCGCCCGATAGGCGTCGCAGGCTGAAGTTGGAGCGTGGTCGACGCGCTGCCAGCACACTTCCCACCGCCGCCGTCGTCCTGTGTCCAGGTCGCCGTCACCGGCACCGGGCCCGATTTCTCTGAGTACAAGACCAGGCCCCACGGACCGGCGTTCACGTCCCCATGGGGACGGATCACGGTGGCGCTGGGGGGCACCGAGAACCTGACGCTGCCATCGTCAACCAGCGTCGCGCCGAAATCAGTCGTCACCTGGATCGTGTGGGTTGCGATCAGCCTGCTGCTGAGAAGCTCGTCCATGTCCGACGCCGAAAAGGTGGGCTGGCCGGCAACCGCGGTCGAGCACGGCGGTGGAGACATCTCGCCGCGGCTCTGTGACGCCGCCCCAAAGCCAAACGCCAACAGCGCCGCGAGCAGGATGCACGGCCGAGTCACGGACGCATCTTCGCCGCGCATCCTGAGGGTGTCAACGTCCGCGCCCGAAGCGTCTGTGCGAATGGCGCCCAGACGGGCGCCGTGCCCAGGGCGGCCGCATCAGTTTCTCGGATGACGCTCGGGCATCGGGCCCGCCACCGGCCTCCAGCACAAGCGCCAACGGTAGGGCACAGCAATATCGTACCGACGAGCCAGCGTACCGACATCGCTCACGATCGAGGCGGCACGGGCAGGCATACGTTCAAGCTCGAGCACGCGATCAATGGTCCGATCTCGCCGACCTTCACCAAGAGCGTGGTCGTGCGTCACCGAAGTTGTGCTGCCGTCCAATCTGAAGCGCGCGGCCTGCCGGTGCGCACGATCGGAGTGGTCGTTGGCCGTCGCCCGAGCGGAGGAGTCCTTCGGCGACGTGGGCGTGTTGTGGGTCCCCGACGTCCGACGACTGCTCTGCCACGAAAGGAGTCGCGAGTTCGTCGAGGCAACGTTCCGAGCGCCGGGGATCAGGTTCCAGCGACGTCAACTCGAGTGCGGTGACGGCGGCCATGAGAATCTCCCCGTAGGCGGCCATTGAAAGTCCCCACTGGTGGCCATCGGATCTCCCCATGGGTGGCCATCGGATCTCTCCACGACGTCCGTTCTGTCCTGAGCGGCCTGTAGCTCCCCGCGCTTCGTTAACGGTGCGCGTCGAGGGGGCGGGCTTGAAGAAAGCAGAGGAAGTCATGGAGATTCTGGAGGCGTTTGATTTGACCGGTTCGCTGCGTGGCGCGGCGGAGCTGGTTGGTTGTGATCACAGGACGGTCGCGCACTGGGTGGCGATCCGGGACGCTGCTGGTGGCGGGTTGCCGGTGGCGGTCAGGCCGCGGCCGATGGTCGACCGGTTCGCGGCGAAGATCGAGGAGTTGGTGGAGCGTTCGCACGGGAAGATTCGGGCGGATAAGGCGCATGAGACGCTGGTCGCGATGGGTTTTATGGGGTCGGAGCGCACGACCCGTCGGGCGGTTGCTGAGGCGAAGCGTCGTTTGCGCCAAGGGCATGGGCGGCGCTACCGGCCGTGGATTCCGGAGCCGGGGTTGTGGATGCAGTGGGATTACGGCGACGGGCCGATCGTGGCGGGGCGGCAGACGGTGTTGTTCTGCGCGTGGTTGGCGTGGTCGCGGTTTCGGGTGGTGTTGCCGTTGTGGGATAAGACGATGCCGTCGGTGGTGATCGGCCTGGATCGGGCGCTGAGAAGGTTTGGGGCCGCGCCCACTTATGCACTGACTGAATATGTGCCCGGGCACATATTCAGTGTTCTGTGCCCAACCCAGTTATGTGGCTGCCCTGGTCACGCGCCTTGTGATCACGGCGGTCGACGGCGTCGTCTTCTCACGGTCGGGCACATAACGCTTGTGGTTGTGGCGACGGTGCTTCCTCTGCTGTTCGACCGAGAGGAAGTTGTCCCATGCTGGAGCGCTATTTCGTCAGGCCGCAGACGGTCGATCGGATCCGGGCGGGCTGGATCGGCTCGGAGATCGAGTGGTACGTCGTGTGGCTGGCCGAGCACGGCTATTCGTCGCGCTCGGTGTTGCACCGAGTGCTGCTGCTGATCGGGTTCGGGGAGTTCGCCCGCGTTCGCGGCGCGCGATCGGTCGAAGAGCTGCCGGAGCATGTGGAGGCGTTTGTCAGCGAGTGGATGGTGGGTCGGCCGGTCACTCGCCAGGGCGGGCGACAGACCGCGAAGGAGGTTCGTGGTCCGGTCGAGCAGATGCTGGTCCTGGTCGTTCCGGGGTTTGTCGGCCGCGGTCGTTCGCGCCGCCGGGATCCGTTCGCTCACGCGCTTCCCGGTTTGTTCGATTACCTGACCAGCGAGCGCGGGCTCCGGCCGGCTTCGCTGCGCAACTATCAGCATCATCTTGGTCCCTTCGAGGCGTATCTCGCCAGGATCGGGATCGAGAAGCTGTCGGAGCTGTCGCCGGCGATCTTGACCGCGTTCGTCGCGGAGCGCGCCGCAATGGGGCTGGGGAAGGCGACGATCCGTGACGGGTGCGGGGTGTTGCGCGTGGTCTTGCGTTACGCCCACCGCGAAGGCGCGATCCCGACCGATCTGAGCGGCGTGCTGGACCGCGCGCAGGTCTACCGGCTCTCCAGCATCCCGCGGTCGATCACGTGGGAGGAGGTCGGCACGGTGCTCGCTGGTGTTGATCGCCGCTCGCCGTGCGGCAAGCGTGACTGGGCGATCCTGATGCTGCTCGTCACCTACGGTCTGCGTGGCCGTGAGGTCGCGGCGTTGACGCTCGATGACATCGATTGGAAGCGCGAGCGTCTCCGGGTGCCGGAGCGCAAGGCCGGGCACTCGACCGCGTTCCCGTTGTCGGTATCGGTCGGCGAGGCGCTGGTGGACTACCTGCGCAACGGTCGCCCGGAGACGGCCAGCCGACGAGTGTTCTTCCGGGCGGTCGCGCCGGTCGAGCCGTTCAGCCCTGCCGCGGTGTCCTCCCGTGCACGGCACTACCTGCTGAAGGCGGGGATCGAGGTCCCGCGCCCGGGGTCGCACACGCTGCGGCACACGTGCGTGCAGCGACTCGTCGATGCCGACTTCGCGCTCAAGACGATCGGTGACTTCATCGGCACCGCTCGGCGCAATCGACGGAGATCTACGCGAAGGTCGCCGTCGAACCGTTGCGCCGAGTCGTGCTCGGTGGCGACGGTGAGGAGGTGCTCTCATGAGCCACAGCGAGAGCATCGAGTTGGCCGTCGAGCGGTTCCTCGTGCACAAGCGCGCGTTGGGCCGCAAGTATCTGAGCGAGCAAGCTGAGCTGCGGCTATTCGTCGCGTTCGCCCAAGACGAGGGCGTGGTCTGGTTGGACGAGCTCACGCCGGTGTTGCTGGATGACTTCCTCGGTTCGCGCCCCCGCTCGCGACCACGGAGCTTCAACCATCTCCTCGGTGTCGTCGCGTGTCTGCTCGACTGGGCCGTCAACCAGCAGCTGCTCTGGTCGCACCGCTCCGCGCCCGCCGGCGCCGCGGCAGCGCTGACCGGATCCCGTTCCTGTTTGACCCTGTCCAGGCGCGCCGGCTGCTTGACGCAGCCGCCGCGCTTGCGGACAACGCCCGCGCGCCGCAAAGGGGCGCGACCTACCGGACGATGTTCGCGCTCAGCTACGGGCTCGGACTCCGCGCCGGCGAGATGTGCGGGCTGCGGCTGGGCGACGTCGAGACGCGCCGTGATCTCCTCGTGGTCCGCGGCGGGAAGTTCGGCATATGTCGATTTCGACATATGCCGAACTATGTTGCGCCCCGAATTATGTTGCGGTCGGCTGGCGTGTCGCGCGTTTAGGCGGAGGACGGGCCGCTCGGTTCGACATAGTTTGGGCTGGTCAGAGGCTCTCCAGGAACGCGAGTAGCTTGTCGGGTGGGCGGTAGCGGCCCGGTTTGGCGTTTGGGGATGCGATGCGATCGAGCGCGCGTCGTTTGAGTTCTATGTCGGCGTGCAGGTACTTGTTGGTCGAGTCGAGCGTCTCGTGGCCGAGCCACAGCGCGATCGTCGCGGTATCGACCGGCGTGGGTGCGTGCAGGAGCCGCATCGCGGCGGTGTGGCGCAGCGTGTGCGGGGTGATGTTCTTGGCCGCGAGCGAGGGGCATTGTTCGGCGGCTGTGGCGGCGTGTTTGAGGACCCGGCGCCAGATCGCGCCTCGGGTGAGGTGCCGGCCGCTGGTGCTGGGGAACAGCGGGCTGGTTGGGTTGCCGTCGTGCTCGCGCAGCCAGATGCGCAGCACCTGAACGCTCTGGCGGGTGAGTGGCGTGCATCTTTCCTTGCGGCCTTTGCCTTCGCACCGGACCCACGGGCTGGTTGAGAGCTGCAGGTCTTGGCAGCGGAGGCTCGCGAGCTCGGAGACTCGCAGCCCGGTCTGGATTGCCAGCAGCAGCAGCGCGTGGTCGCGTCGACCGGTCCAGGTGGTGCGGTCCGGCGCGGCGAGCAGCGCGTCGATCTCGGGTTCGGTGAGATAGCTGATCAGCGTCGTGTCGAAGCGCTTCTCGGGGATGTCGAGCACACGCGCGATCAGCTCCGCTTGCTCAGGGGCTTTCAATGACGCGAAGCGGAAGAACGAGTGGATCGCGGTCAACCGCGCGTTGCGGGTGCGGACGCTGTTGCCGCGCTCGGTCTCGAGATGGTGAAGGAACGCGGCGATCCTCTCCGCGTCGAGGTCTTCGAGGGAGAGCTTCGATGGCTGCTTGCCGGTCTGGTCGTGCAGGAATCCCAGCAGCAGCCGGAAGCCGTCGCGGTAGACGGCGATCGTGTGCGGGCTGGCTGCGCGCTGGCGGGCCAGGCGCTCGGCGAAGAACGCTTGCAGAAGCGGCGCGAGCGGGGTCATGAGCGCTGCTCCCAGGTCCGCTCGAGCCGCTCAGCGGCGAGTGTCAGCAGCTGCGGCGCGGCCTCGAAGTACCAGTACGTCGAGGAAGGGTCGACATGGCCCAGAAACGCGGCGAGCAGCGGCAGCTGCGCCTCGACATCTGTGTCCTCGCGATACCAGCCAAGCAGGGTGCGCAGCACAAACACATGGCGGAGATCGTGCATACGGACTTGGCGTCCGAGCGACTCGCGGTCAAGACCGGCGCGGCGCCGGATGTGGTCGAACTCGTGCCAGACGGTCCCGTAATCCAGCCTGGTGCTGGCGTTGGTAACCAGGAAGCTCGGGGCCTTCGGGTGCGGGCACAGCTCATCGCGCAAGCACGCGTACGCCTCGAGCGCCGTGACCGTGCTCGGGTGAAACGCAACCTCGCGCGAGCGGCCGTTCTTGCCGTGGCGGACCGTGAGCCGCCCCTCGGGCAGCTCGACCTCGCCCCGATCGAGCGCGATCACCTCGCCGATCCGCATCCCGGTCACGGCAAGCAGCCCGATCAGCGTCTCATACGTCGCGGCCTTCAACGCCGAGCGGATCTTGCGAGCTGCTCCCATCAGCGCCTCGACGTCCGCCTCGGAATACAGGTAGGCGTGGCGCGGCGGAACTTCGCCGGCAGCAGGTCGACCGGCGGCACCTCGGTGCGCGGATCGATCGCCTGCAGGTAGCGTGCGAAGCCGCGGACGATCGCCAGCCGCTGATGCCACCACACGATGCTGGTGTTCTGCGGCTGCGTCGCGAACTCGAGCGCCAGGCTGGTGGTGATCGCCGTCGCGTCCCGTTGCTCGAGGAACTCGACGAACTGCGGCAGCACGCGACCGTGGATCGTGAGCTTGTAGCCCAGCACGCGACGGACCTGCAGGTAGTCATCGACCGATTGGCGAAGCGCGCTCATGACTCACCTCCCGGCCACGGCAGCGCGAGCCGCGAGAGCGCTGAGCGATCGACTTTGGCGTAGATCGCGGTCGTCTCAACGCTCTGGTGGCGCAGTACCTGGCCGATCTCCGGCAGCGCCGCGCCGAGGCGCAACAGCTCTGAGGCGAGCGTGTGCCGCAAGGCGTGTGCGCTGACCGGCGGGATCCCGGCGCGTTGACACGCGCGCACGACCACGCTGCTCACGGCGGCGCTCGAGAGGCCGACGCGGGGTGCGCACGAGCTGAGAAACACCGTCCGACCGAAGCCCGCCGGTCGACCGTGGCGCAGATAGTCGGCAAGCGCCTGGCCGACATCCCTCTGGAGCGGCAGCCGGTCGATCCGTGACCCTTTGCCACAGATCATGATCTCGCCCGCCCGCCAGTCCACATCCTCCAGCTCCAACCCGGCGACCTCACCGCGCCGTAGCCCGAGCCTCGCCAGCAGCGTCAGGACCGCGAAGTCCCGGCAGCCCACGCTCGTCGCACGGTCACAGCTGTCAAGCAAGCTCTGCACCTGCCCGGCAGGAAGCCCACGCGGTAGATCCTCGCGACGGCGGGGGATCGACGGCACAGCCGTCGCCAACGACATCGCGGTCAACCCGCGCACGTGCAAGAACCGCAACAGCGACCGCAGCGCGCACACCATCGTCAGCGCCGACGCTCGCCCGCGCCTGCGCGACTCGCGCAACACGAACGCATTGACCTCCACCCCGGACAGGCGGGCAAGATCAGCGTCGATCGGCTCTGAGCGCTCCTCCAAGAACACACGCGCGACCGGCTCGTACAGCCCGACCGAGCCGACCGCCAGCGCGCGCTCCTCCAACAGGTAACGACGAAACTCCGCAACCAGCCGGTCAACCGGCGTGCGGACATCCTCGCCCGCTGGAAGCACCCCGAGCCTGTCGAGATACCCCAACAGCGGCCGGACCCCCACCGGCGAGAGCCTGGTGACGTAACCCTGGCGCCGACGCTCGGCCAAGAACCGCTCCACAACCGGCGGCGTGAGCTGCCCGACCTCCAGCCTCTCCGCCTCCATCCACCGGCTGAGATGCGCGACAAGCAGCAACTGGAACTGCGCCGACCACAGCGAATACCCCTGCTCGACGAGATGCTCGCGGAAGCCGTCAGCGAACGACGCCAACGGCCCGCTCACCCGCACGCGCTCAGGTGCTGGCTGGGACATGAACGCCTCCTCTCGGGACTTGACAAGGAGGAGGACTCGATCAGCCCAGCCGAAATATGTTGCGCTCGCGCTCAGCGAGCCACGGCAACCCCTATCCCATGGGACGTGTCACAGCCCGGACAAACGCCAGCGCAACATAGTTCGGGGCGCAACATAGTTCGGGCAGAGTCGCCTCGTCCCGCACGGGCCGCGGATCGCTGCGCTGCTCGAGCAGCAGATCGATCGTCGCCGCCGCGCCGGGGCGCTCGGCGACCAGGAGCCGCTGTTCACCTTCGACGGCTGGCGGCCCGTGCATCCCGGGACCGCCACCCAGACGTTCCACCAGCTCGTCGTCACGCTTGATCTACCGGTGCCGGACGGCGTCTCGCCACCGACATTGCACTGCCTGCGTCACAGCTTCGCGGTCGGGTGTCTGTTGCGCTGGTATCGCGAGGGGCTCGACCCGTCAGCGAGGCTGCATCAGCTCTCCACGTTCATGGGGCACGTCGCCCCGTGCTCGACCGCCGTCTATCTGACGATCACCCCAGCGCTCCTGGGCGAAGCCAACCGCCGGTTCGAGACCTTCGCCGAACCAGCATGGACACAACCGCCGGAGGCAGGACGATGAGCCCCAAAGCGCCGCTCGGGCCGGTTCTGCACTCGTTCTTTCTCGATCACCTGATCACCGTCAAAGGCCTGCGACCCGCATCGGTCCGCAGCTACCGCGACACAATCCGACTGCTGCTCCTCTACCTGGCGGCCGACAAGCGCTCGAAGATCACCCGACGGTCGGTGATCTCACCTTCGAGCGGATCGTGGGGTTCCTGCGTCACCTCGAGCAGGACCGCGGCAACCACACCCGCACCCGCAACCAGCGGCTCGCCGCGATCCACACCCTGTTCGAATACCTCGCGACACGCTCACCAGAGCTGCTGATGGTCTGCCAACAGGTCGCCGCGATCCCCAGCAAACGCGTCCCGCCACCAGAGACCCGGTTCCTCGAACGCGAAGAAGTCCAACAGCTCCTGCAGAACGTGCCGACCCGCGGGCGGCATGCGCTGCGCGACCGCGCGCTCTTGCTGTTCCTCTACAACACCGGCGCCCGCGTCCAAGAAGCCGCCGATCTCCGCGCGGGACATCTCAACCTGCACGAGCACCCGACCGTGCGCCTGCACGGCAAGGGCGACAAGTGGAGGACGTGCCCGCTTTGGCAGCAGACCGCCCGCACCATCGAGCAGCTGCTCCAGGCCGAGAACCCATCGCCACCGCCGCCGACGGCCGCGGTGTTCACCGCGCGTGGCCAGCCGCTCACCCGCTACGGCATCTACAAGATCGTTCGCCGCCACGCCGGCGATCTCGACGACCCCCGAACCGGGCGGCGGGTCAGCCCGCACATCTACCGGCACACGGCCGCCGTCCACCACCTCGAAGCCGGCGTCGAGGTCAACGTCATCCGCGGCTGGCTCGGCCACGCCGACCTCACGACCACCAACCGCTACGCCGAGATCAACACGAAGGCCAAGCAAGAAGCGCTGCTCCTGACCGAACCTCCGGATGTTTCGGGGGGACACCGCACCAACCCAATCTGGAGGACCGACGAGACGCTGCTGAACTGGCTCGCCTCACTGTGACCGTTATGTGCCCGACCGTGAGAAGACGACGCCGTCGACCGCCGTGATCACGAGGCGCGTGACCAGGGCGGCCACATAACTGGGTTGGGCACAGAACACTGACAACGAACGGACGGTGTCGATCGATCAGGTGTGCGGGATCGCGGTCCGCAACCCGCAGATCGTGAGCGTGGGCCGCCATTACGGGTTGACGGTCGCGACGTGCGTGCCGGCGGATCCTGAGAGCAAGGGCGGGTCTGAGGCGACCGTCAGGATTGCGAGAGCGGATCTGGTCCCGACAGATCACAACCTTCGCCCGGCGTATTCCGATTTCGCCGAGTTGGAGGCGGAGTGCGAGGCGTTCTGCGAGCGGGTGAACGCGCGGGAGCACAGGATCACGCGCCGGCCGCCGGTGGTGATGCTGGGCGAGGAGCGCGAGCGGATGCACCCGTTGCCGGGGATGGCGCACACGGTGTGCTTCGGGCAGACGCGGAAGGTCGACCGGCAGTCGACGATCAGTGTCGGCAGCGCGATCTACTCGGTCCCGAGCTCGCTGGTGGAGGAGCGGGTATGGGCGCGGGCGCATGGCTCGGAGTTGATCGTGGTGCACGTCGACTCGCCCGAGGGGCCGCGTGAGGTCGCTCGCCACGAACTGACGACGCCGGGACGGCCGAGCATCAAGGATGAGCACTATCCGCCGCGTCCGGCGGCCGTGCTGGAGCGCAAACCCCGAGCACGCTCGCGCGAGGAGCGGGCGTTCCTTGAGCTCGGTGCTGGTGCTGGTGCTCGGCTGATCAACGCCGCGGCGGCGGGCGCCACGCGGGTCCGGCGGAAGATGGCCGAGGCGGTCGACCTGGCCAAGCTGCACGGCGCCGAGCAGGTCGAGCATGCGCTGAAGGTGTGCGCGCAGGCGGGCCGGTTCGCCGACGGGGACCTGGCCGCGATCCTCGCGCATCAGCGGTCCGGGACCGTGATCCCGTTCCCGACGAAGGTCTCGGAGGAGTCCTCGTTGCAGCGCTCCACCCGCAGCTGGGAGGGGGTCGGGCGATGAGCGGCTATCGATGCGAGGCGGACGCGGTCGCGGGCCCGGCGCGTGAGGGGCTGCTCTACGGGGCCCGGCAGCTGTTGGTGCGCGTGCGGCTTCACGACGGGCCCGGCGCCGTCGACGATCACGGCGGCCCGTCTCCTCTCCCGGATCCGGCCCGAGCAGGCGCGGCACCTGGCGCTTGAGCTGCTCCAGGCCGCCGAGGACGCCGAGCGGCAAACGCTCAGAGCGAACTGGTGGAAGGAGACGACGCGATCAGCGACTACCGCGACAGCGTCCACTGCCGGATCGATCCCGAGCAGGTCTGGCAACCAGAGGGCGGCCGGCCGGTGCAGGAGGTCAGCGTGATCATGACCGACGATCACCGCTTCGACGGGCGGCGGGATCGCTGTTGGTTGCCGCCGGCGGTCTGCACGCTCACACCCGACGAGGCTCGCCAGGTCGCGTTCGAGCTGCTGGAGTTCGCTGAGCAGGCGGAGCGGATCGGAGCACGGCTATGACCGTCAAGCCACCCACCCCGCCGCCGCTCTCGGACGAGCTCGACCGGCTGCTCAGACGGCTCAGGCTGCCGTATGTGCGGCGGGCGGCGCCGGAGGTGCTCGCGACCGCCAACTCGCAACGCTGGGAACACGCCGAAGTCCTCAAGGTGCTGCTCACCGAAGAGGCCGCCGGCCGCGACCAGGCGACCACCTCGATGCGACGGCGGTCCTCCGGGCTGCCGGCCGGCAAGACGTTCGACGCGTGGGAACCCGACAAGTCAGCGATCCCGAAACCCACCCAGCAGGCGCTCCGCACGCTGGAATGGATCGACCGCGCCGAGGTGCTGTGTGTGCGGGCCGTCAGGGACTGGCAAGAGCCACTTCATAGAAGCGCTCGGGCACCTGGCGATCGACAACGGCAAGACCGTCACGTGGCATACGCTCGAGACGCTCGCTGCCCTGTTCCGCCGCCACCGCGTCGATGACAGCGTCAGCAAGGCGATCAGCAAGCTGATCCGCTCAGACCTGATCCTGATCGACGATGTCGGGCTGCTGCCGGTCTCGCTCGACGCGGCCGAGGCGCTGTTCCGCGTCGTCGACGCCGCCTATCAGAAACAATCCGTCGCGCTCTCGTCGAATATTCACCCGTCCGGGTTCGACGAGCTGATGCCCAAGACGCTCGCGACAGCGACCGTCGAACGGCTGCTGCACCACGCCCACGTCCTGATCACCGACGGACAGGACAGCCACCGGCTCGCCCAAGCGACCGCCGGCAAGGGGGTGCGGCCCCTGACCTGAGACGAACCTAAAGCGACCATCGCTGCTACGCCTCGCCCTCCGGGCCCGGACGCCTGCTTCCACGGCGCGATGCCACACCAGTCGCACACCTGCTTCGCCACGCTGGCCACCACCAGGGCGGCGCGACCGCACTTGTGCTGTCGCCCAAAGGGAGGCGTCCGCGTGCGGGGGTCGCTTTGCCAGGATGCAGCTAGTCGAGGCGCCAGCGATCGTAAAGAGCGGCAGTCCGGGAGCGCCGCGACTGACTGCTCGTTTGGGCTACGAGCAATTATGTCCTGCAGCACATAACCGCTTCTATGTTCTGCGTCTGGTTATGTTCTGCGTGTGCACCTGAGCCTTGCGTTTTCCCTGCTCAGCGGGATTTCGGGTGAGGACACGGAGAACATAATCGACGGCCTGCAATCGATGCTCGCGAGCCCTCTCGTCCGAGATGCGTGGGATCCAGCGGCGTGGAAGTGCTCGGTCCAACCCGCCGTCGTCGGAAGGTGATTCCCCTACGAAGCGGGGTTTCGACCAGCTGCTGCCCGGTCGCGCCGATCCTCTGGCGGCGGCTGCCGACATCGGGTATCAGCGACACGACCGTCGCGTCGGCATCCGCAACCGGTGCCGATTATATGCTGCGGCACGACCAGCGATTTCGCGCTAAGCAGGGAGAACACAAGATCCTGAACCTCCCGCAGCACATAACCGGACGCAGAACATAGAAGCAGAAGCCTGGGCGCAGAGTGCTGCATCCCCGAAATGCAGCAGCGCGGAACTTGCCGCGCCGCGGTCCCGCTCTGTAACGGGAGTAGGCTCCCATCCGCGCGCAGGTCGAGTAGTCACGACGTGGCTGCTTCCGTTCCGAAGCGGAACAGATCGTCGGCGCCGTAGCGACTGGTGCTTTCGATGAATCGCCAAGAGTCCGCTAGCTCGATCCCAGCAAGCACCTCTGGGAGTCTCCCTCGCACGCCAGGCTCCTACCGACGGCACGGTCTGTCCCGGCTGCCAAGGAGCAAATTCACTCCCAGCTGACAACTGGGCCGCCCCTCTCGCGGGCCCGACCAGCTGGCGGGCCCGCGTTCGCATGCTCTGCTTCGCTCCTAAAGCCCCGGGGATTCACAAGCCAGCCTGACGCAAAAGCGAGAGCGGGCGCCGTTCGCGCGGGTCGTTCGCCGGGCGCCATCGGAGTCGATCAGCAGCTTGCGGCGATCACGCGCGAGACCGGTTGCTGCGATGGGCCTGGTCGGCAAGGGCCGCGAGTCCGGAGCGACACTCGTCGCCAGAGCGGCGCCGATCCGCAGGAGCGCCATTCTTGCATCGTGCAAATGCCGCGCGTGCCCAACGCCGTCCTCCCGAGTGGGTCGGCGGCCCGGGCGGACGGAAGCGAGCTGGTTACGGCGCCGTCAGCGCCGCGCTGGGATTCTTGTTGGCGAACACCGCCGTGATGCTGACCGGCCCCCACAGGGCGTCTACGCAGTCGTAAGCGCCGTTGGGCCGGGCACGCACAGACTTCCCCACGCGTTTCACGGGCATCCCCCAACTTCCATGAGCCGCCCCATGACGACCCGGTTGCGCAACCATGACGCCGAGACACGGCCGAGTCAAGGCCGCAGTCTCGGAAGCGTTGGCGTTGCTCCGTATTGATGGCGACACTTGAGTGCTTCCCGGTCGTAACGGTCGGGGAGCAACAAAACTGCGGACTGGTTAACGAGCCCGGATGGTGCTGGACAGAGCACGTCAAGCCGATCGCTGGTACCGACACTGACAGCCAGCGCATCTCGGCTACGTCCTCTCGCGGCGGCAGGGGTTGCGATGGACGGTGGAAGCGAGCTTGAGTTAGGGGCCGCCGACGTTGTCGCGATCCCACCCATGCCAGCGAAGTCAACGACCACGGCAGGGCTCGTCGCCTACGACCCAACGACGTGACGTAAGGGCCGCATTACCAGGAGCGTGTAGTCACGATCGCCGCGGCCGCACCGGCGGGCAAAGATGGCATGTCGTGATGGGGAGAGCCCGGACGGCGGTCGGTGCTTGCCCGGATCCGGCTAATCGACGTGCCCCCGATCCATAGAAAGAAAGCAGGCTGGACGCATCCGTCGGTTCCGCTCTATCGTAGTTGCGAAGGACTCCATGGTTGCAGCCCGGACGACCGCAACGGACGAGCAGCAGCGGTCCGGCTCGGCGGTCCGCGCAGTGTGCTCTCCAGCAGAGCGGATAGCACGCGAGCAGCGGCGTCGACGCCAACGACGAGACTGCGGCTGGTGGGGCTGGCGGCAGCCTCAGCAGACCGCTGACCGATCGGCGAGACAGCCGGTCCGGAACGACATCAGGCGCGTCGGGACGACGCGCCTAGAGCATGGACGGGTCCTGCTCCCGCGATCACGCGCTTCTGCTGCGGTATTGAGCGTCAACGGGGTGACGACTAGTGCACCCAGAGTTGGTCGAGCAGCACGCCCAGCTGGGCGTTGTATTGGTAGTTGCCAATGCGTTGGGAGACGAAGTCGATGATGCTCGGGGTGACGAGCGGCACGAACAGCGCCTGGTCGGTGATTTGTCTGTCGGCTTGCGCCCAGAGGTCGGCGGCAGTCGGCGCGTTGGTGCTCTCCGCCGCGAGCGCGGCGCGGATGGTGGCGTCGAGTCGGGGGCTGCAGAACTCTGACCAGTTGGAGTTGCCCGTCGAGTGCGGCGAGAAGTTCTGGCAGCTGGCTAGGAATTGGATGAACTCCGACGCGGCAGGGTAGTTCGGGGCCCAGGTGGTGAATGCGAGCTGACATCTCGTTCGCGAGTCGCCACAGCGGTAGAACGCCGGGTCGTTGGCGGCGAATGCTTTGACCTGTGCGTGGTAGCCGAGCCTGTCGAGCAGTGAAACGAGGTACCGTCCCGCGGTGGTGAAGTCGGTCAGGTAGCCCGGTGCGCTCCAGATCGTGATCCGCGTGCCGAGCGTTCCAGAGGCGGCGATCAGGCGCTTCGCGGTGGCGAGGTCGGGTGCGCTCCAGGTCTGGGCCGGGTTCGGGTTGAGCGTGTGCGGACAGTAGCGTCTGTATCCGCTGATGTAGGGGGGAGAAGCTGGCAGGTGGGGTGGGAGTCCTGGCCGAACAGCCTGGCCATCGCGGCCCGGTCGATCGCGTAGTTGAGCGCCCGTCGCACCCTGACGTCATCGAATGGCGCCGATCCGCAGACGATCTGGTCGGGGTAGCCGTCGGGCTGCGCTGCATGTGACCACTCGTGGAAGTGGGGGTTGCGTACGAGCCTGACCTCGCGCGGGGTGTCGCGGGCGATCGCGTAGGGACCGGTCGCCGGCATCGGGTTTTTGCGGTGTATCTGAACCTTTGATAGAGCGGCCGACTTTTTCACACCAAGCCTGAGGGTGTTTGTGGGCCGTGTTGGTGGGTGTGGTTCGGGGCGTCGTCCGTGCCCAGTTCCACCGACGTCCGTGCCGGCGGGCGACCCCCTCGCGCAGCGAGCCTCCGTCCCGCAGAAGCAGGAGCGGGCGGCTGGCGAGGATGGTCTCGGTCGCGGTCATTTCGATCGCCTCCGATTCTCGTTGATGCGCTGGGCGTGCGCTCGCTTGAGCCCGGCGATGCGGGCGCGGCGGATCGCGGGGCCGCGGCCGTGGTGCTCGTCGTCGGGGGTGACGTAGCCGATCGAGGCGTGCAAGCGGACCGTGTTGTACTGGCCGCGGATCCGGGCGAGCTCTGTGTCGAGCGCGGCCGGGTCGGTGATGCTGGTCAGGGTCGGCCAGTCGCCCTTCAGGTGGCTGAAGAACGACTCGACGTGCGCCTGGTCGGTCGGGGTGCCGGGCCGGCCGTGGTGCTGGGCGATCGCCATCAGCGCCATGAACTGGCGAGTGTCGATCGCTTTCATCTCCGACCCGTTGTCCGACCACGCCACCAGGATCGGCGGATCCTCAGGGGCGTGGTCGGGCGGCAGCCCGTCCGGTCCGAGCAGCCCCTGGTCCTCGAGCGCCCGGGCGAACAGCAGCTGCACCTGCGTGTGCGTCTGCTCGGTCGTGAGCAGGTAGCCGATCCAGTATCTGGTGACGACGTCGACGATCGCGTACGCGACCCGCTTGCACCGCGTGAAGTGGGTCGCGTCCCAGATCCAGATCCGGTTCTTTTCCCAGCAGATCTCGGGAAATGCGGGCTTTGGCGGTCGTGGGCGGATCGGCTCCCCCGGCAGCGTGACCTTGTTCTTCAGCGCCACGCGCAGCAGCGTCGAGGGCGACACGAACACAGTGCCGACATACGAGCCGCGATGCGCGAGCTTGCGATGCGAACGATCCACCACGCCCCACTCCTCGATCAGATCGAGGATCGCCTGCTCCTCCCAGTCAAGGATCCGGTGCACCCGGTTGCCGACCGGCGGACGGTCCTCCAACGAGCCCGTCTCGGCGAGCCGGGCGCGCCAGCAATGCATGCGCACATCCTCGATCTCAAGCACCCGGCACGCACGCGCGTGCGCCCACCCCGCCGACACCGCGCCATCGATCAGCCCCACCAGCTCGAGCTTGGTCTGCGCGCTCACGCGCCGCGGGACCGGGCCGAAAAGCCCGAGCGTTGCCTTCCCCGGTGCAAGCTCAACTCGACCGCCAGCTCCTTGAGCGCCTCCGAGAGCCGATCGTTCTCCGCCAACGCGGCCTCCAACTCGACCTGCTCCGGAGAGGGCAACCTGCCCGGCTTGGCGGCCGCAAACGCGGCCAGCGCCACGTCCTTCGCCAACTGCCTGATCCGAATCACCGTCGACACGTCGACGCCCCACTTCCGAGCTGCGTCCGCCTGCGAGAGCTGCTGCGAGCAGACCTCGAAGAACACCTCCCACTTCTCCTCCGGCGACAGCTGCCGGCGCTTGCGCGGCTTGCCGTTCTCCATCATCACGTCCTCCTGAGTCGGGGCCCGGACAGCCTCCCAGGATTGGCATGAAAAACAGGGGCAGCTCTATCGCAAGATCAGACGCAAACCATTTTGTGCCAACGTCGTGGTTCGGCGTCCCGGCGGGCACCGCAAACGCAGGCCAGAGCGCGAGCCTGGCGAGAACTCGGGGTCGGGGGCAACGAGGTGAAAGGTGACCGAGTTGGCCGCGTCGTTGGTGACGATCCCGCGTGAGAGGTCGCAGCGCGCCGGCCGCGCTACGCAAGCGGCGCCACCGACGAGATTGATGTGGCAGCGCAGGGCGAGCGGATCCCCGAGCTTGAAGTCGCGCTCGAGCGCGCGACGGAAGTCGTCGGGTTTGATCGGCACGCCGCTGGAGTAGCGAACCCCACGCCACAGCTGGAAGGTGTAGGTCCTGCCGGCGTCGGTCGGCGCCGGCAGCGAGATCGCCAGATCGGGCACGACCCGCGCCCCGTCGCTGCCACCCACGCGCTTGTACGCCGTCAGACCGTCGTTGGATCATGTACAGCGTGAAGAGCGAAGCGAGCGACCCGATCGTGGTCGGATCGCTCGAGCCGAACGGGGCGTTTTGGAGCAAGATCAGCGTGCCGCCGCGGTGGCTGGCGGCGGAGGGGGCCTGCGCGCCGACCCACGCCAGGCCACCCCCGGAGGGTGTCAGTTCTTCCGTGTAAGCTGACTATTTGATAGTAACAGTTACTCCTAGTGTGTCAAGTAGTGACAGTCAGGTTTCAGTTGTCGGGGATGCGGTCACCGAACTCGATTTTGAATGCGGCCAAGGCGGCTGGCCAGTTGAACACGCGCTTCCATTTGGTCTCGGCTTTGGTGATCGCGAGGTAGATCAGCTTGCGGGCGGCGTCCTCGGTCGGGAAGTGCCCGCGGTCGGGTCGCCGGGGGCATCGCAGCCCCCGGCTCCCACGGATCCCGGCGTGACACTCTCGCGTCACCGGGCTCTTCTCACCAGCGTTCAGGTGGTGTCGTGGTGGTGAGCAGGATTCCTTCTGGATGGATGGAATCCTGCGGTCGTGGATCGGATCGAGGCGGAAGCGATCGCGGTGGCTGGTGGGGAGCCTGCACGGGCGCTGGTTGTCCGGCTGCTTGATGCGTTGGACGAGGTGGCTGGGTTGCAGAAGCGGTTCGAGGAGCTTGAGCGGCAGGTGAACCGCACCTCGCGCACAGTTCGGTGGCGCCGTCGTCGGATTCGCCGTTGACGCGACAGCAGCGCCGTCAGTTGGCGCGGGAGCGCGCGAAGAAGCAGCTGGAGCGCGAGCGGCGCGAAGCGCGCAGTCAGGGCGGGCAGCCGGGTCATGAGGGTTCCAGCCGGCCGCCGGCCGAGCCGGAGCAGCTGACCGCCGGGCCGTTTGACTGTGTGCCGGGGCGGTGTGGGTGCGGGCACCGGTTCACCGGCGGCGAGGAACGCGTCGGCGATCCAGTCGGCCATCAGCAGTGGGAGCTGCCGGTGGTCGTGGCGGAGGTGCGCGAGTGGCGGCGGCTGCGGCTCGAGTGCCCCGATTGCGGCAAGCCGGCGCTGGCGGAGCTGCCGGCGGGCGTGTCGTTGAGCGCGTTCGGGCCGCGGTTGCACGCGCATGTCGCGGTGCTGGCCGGGGTCTGCCGGCTCTCGCGCGAGAAGATCGTCGAGCTGCTCGGCGAGTGCTACGGAATCGAGCTCAGCACTGGTGCGGTCGATGGGATGCTGCGGCGCGTCAGCCGCGTGCTGCACGACCCGTGGCGCGAGCTGCACGAAGCGATCAAGCTCGCCGAGGCCGTGCATGCCGATGAGACGACGTGGCTGTGCAAGGCCGATCCGTGCTGGCTGTGGACGGCTACCACCGCCGCGCTGGTCTGCTACCGGATCGACCCGCGACGCACCCAGCAAGCAGCGAAGAAGCTGTTGGGCGAGAACTTCGGCGGGTTCGTCACCTCCGACCGCTACGTCGGCTACCACTGGCTCGACGTTCTGCAACAGCAGCTGTGCTGGGCGCACGCCGTGCGCCAGCTGACCGAGCTCTCCGAACGTCCGGCGCGCCCGGCAAGCTCGGCGCTCGGCTGCTCGACATCGCCGGCCAGGTGTTCGCGATCCACCGCGAGCATGCCGCCGCGCTCTCCGGCGCCGACGATCCCGAGCACCCGGCGCTGTATCACCAGCGTCTCAGGGCGAGCGGACCCACTGCCATTGGGCGAACAGATCGGGCTCTCGTTCGAGAATCCCAGTCCACCACCGCTTGAACCGCTTGTGGGTCCGCAACCGTCGATACTTCTTCCCAGCCCAGCGCCTCAGGTAGAGGTTGACGCGCCGCAAGAGGGGATGCAGCACGGTCCGGTAGTACCGGCCGTAATAGTGCATCCACCCGGCGATAATGGGGTTCAGCCATTCCGCCAGGTCGTCCAGCGTCAGGTCGGTGCGCCGGTGGATCCGCAGCTCGCGGAGCCGGTCGCTTCTGGCTTTGAGCGCCTCGGGGCTGATCGCAGGCAAGAACGACGTGAAGCTCATCCCGTTCTTGCCGTTGATCGCCTTCCGAGGCCGGAAGGCGAACCCGAGGAAGGTGAAGCTCGTGTGCTCGTGCTCTCCCCGACGGTTGCTGTCCGCCGAGGTACGACGCCGGCGAGGTGCCCTTGCGGGCCCTTCTCCGACGCCGCCCTCCCGAACCCGGCGTGACCGTTTCCGATCACCGGGCTCTCCAGTGACTATGTCGTGACCGTGGTTGGATCACGTAGGACGTCGAGGACCGTTTCGGCGCTCTGCATTACGCATACCTCGCGGCTCTTCGATGTCCAGCCACCTGTGCCCCTTCGCCCTGCGGACGGCTCTCCCGTCCCCCCTGGTGGGTCGCTACTCCCACGACTACTATGGGCACTCCGTCACCTTGGGGCTCTCGCCCCGAAGGTTGATCCCGCGTTCGTCCCTGTCGTACGTCCGAGCGTGACTTAGGCGTCCGATTCATCTCCTTAATTGCCCTCACTGGGCAACGCTCCATGCCCCGAAGGTTGCGACGGCCCTGCAAGAATGCCATCGCAGAACATGGCGCCGGTAACAAGTGTCTTTCCGGCGGATGCGCCTTTTCATCCTCTGGAGATTCGGCTTCAGGCAATCCAGCTTTCGCCATATCACGCGGGTCCCGCGACGCCTCACCCCTGACACCTGGGCATGACCGCCGCTTTCCTGACATGCGATTGTTCCTTTCACCTTCCGGATCCGGGTAAGCCATTGGACCCAAGAACATCCCTTCGAGTTCCTCCCGGCTGAGCCGGGGATACGACAGAGCGCCTCGCGGCGCAGTTGCAATAGACGACATGCGTCTTGTCGGGGTGAAGCCGTAGCCCCACCTGCTCCATCCGCGCGGCGATCCCGGCAAGCACATACTCGGCCTGCCGCCTGCTCTTGCAATGCACGACAACATCGTCGGCATAGCGCTCGAACGGACAGCCCGGATAATTCCGGGCCATCCATGTATCGACCGCGTGATGCATGAACAGGTTCACCAGGATCGGCGAGACCGCCGACCCTTGCGGAGTTCCCTTACAACGCTCAACAAGGACACCGTCCGGGTACTGAAGCGGGGCAGCGAGCCACCGCTTCACATACAGCAGCACCCAGCGGCAGTCGGTGACCGCCTCGACCGCCTTGACGATGAGGTCCCACGGCACTTCGTCGAAGAACTTCTGGACGTCGAGATCGATCGTCCAGTCGAACTTCCAGCACCGCGCCCGGCATACCTCCAACGCGTCATGGGCCGAGCGGCCCGGCCGATAGCCATAGGAGTGATCATGCGCCGCGGGCCCGCCCGGAGCGGATGGAAAAGGGCACGCCGCGACGCGTCGCTGGGGCGGCTGGCGCATCACGGGGACGACGAATTCCCGCACCGCACTAATGAGTGAAGGGCACCTGAGCAGGCATTTTGCTCCGAAGCGGCAAGAGGCGCAAGCTATTTCCGATTCAGTCGGGGTGAAACCGCGGTTCCGCCCTCTCCCCCAAGTACATGGCCACCACCGTTTGCGCGACCCTGTCCGCGATCGTCGGCACACCGAGCAAACGGACCCCGCCGCCATGCGGCTTGGGGACCTCGACTGCTCTGACCGGGGGCGGAAAGTAGGACCCAGAGCTCATCCTATTCCAGATCTTGTAAAGGTTGCCCTTCAGATCGGCTTCGAACTCGTCCAGATCCTGCCCATCCACTCCCGGGGCGCCCTTGTTCGCCTTGACCTGCCGCCACGCCTCCCAGACCATCAGCTTGGGAATCACAAACGGCTTGCCTTCGGGCTTTGGCATGTCTACTCGCTTCCTCCCAGGACCCAAGGGCCCCGGTTGATCGAACCAACATTCCTGGTGAGCCGGCCCCTTCGCTCCACCCCCACCCCAGCGAGCAGGGGCTTCACAGCTAGTACGGGCCGGTCCGCCAGCGAGCGTCGCAACTGGTACTCAGTGCCTTCGGTTTCTGCCTTGGCACGCTCCCTCTCGCGACCTTCGGGGCCTGCGACCCCGGTCGCCATATCGACGCTCGCCTTCTCACGTTCCGTGCAAGAGCCGCAGACCAGGATCACGCCGCCTCTACGCCGAACACCGCCTGGCCAGGAACGTGGGCACCCGCCAAGCTCATCTCGAGGGAAAAACCAGGCCCCCCGATTTCGATGCCATCTAAATCATTTTCGACGCCTCAACGACGACGCCCCACCAGGTCTCCCCAGCCGGGCGCTTCTGGAACGTCTTCCTGGTCCCCACCTGACCGGGTCAAGCCCAGCCCTTTCCCTGGACGCTCACCACGACAGTCTTCAGCTAACGCAGCTCCAGGGCGGTTTGACGCCTACCCCCACAGGGCCGACGCCGGAGGGCCATCGATCCTCCATCTCTCGCACAGCACCGCTTTCTAGAGTTACCTACATGGATCCTCCTTCGGCGTTCGTGACGCACGGTCTTGATGATCTTCCGTAGCTGGCGGTGTAGGGCTTCGATCGAGTTGGTGGTGTAGATCACGCGGCGGACGTCGGCGGGGTAGGCCAGGAACGGGGTGATCTGCTCCCAGTGCTCGAGCCAGCTGGCTGAGATCATCGGGTAGCGGTGATCCCATTTCTCGGCGAACGTTGTGAGCTCGTCTGCGGCGTGCTCGGCGTCGACGGCGGTGTAGATCTTGCGCAGGTCGCCGGCGAGCGGTTTGCGGTCCTTGTAGGACACGAAGCGCAGGCTGGAGCGGACCTGATGCACCAGGCAGGTGTGGACGGTCGCGTGCGGGAAGGTCGCCTCGATCGCCTCCGGGAAGCCGGTCAGCCCGTCGACGCAGACGAACAGGATGTCGGCGACGCCGCGGGTCTTCAGATCGGTGAGAACGTGCAGCCAGAACTTCGCGCCTTCGGTCTGCCCGAACCACAGGCCGAGCACGTCACGCTCGCCGTCGAGGTTGACCCCCAGCGCCACGTAGCCCGCCTGGTTTCGGACCGTATGCCCGTCGCGGATCTTCACGATCAGCGCGTCGAGGTAGACGATCGGGTAGACGCGCTCCAGCGGCCGGTTCTGCCACGCCTTCGCGTCGCTGAGCACCGTGTCGGTGATCTTCGAGATCAGATCCGGCGAGACCTCGGTGCCGTAGATCTCCGCGAGGTGTCCCTGGATCTCACGGACCGTCAGACCGCGAGCGTAGAGGCTGATCACACGATCGTCGAACCCAACCCACCGGGTCTGACGTTTCTTGACGATCTGCGGCTCAAACGTGCCCTTGCGATCCCGCGGGGAGCGGATCCGCAGCGGTCCGTGATCGGTCAGGATCGTCTTTGACGGCTTGCCGTTGCGCGCGTTCCCCACGCCACCGGGCGGCGCCTGATCGGGCTCATAGCCGAGATGCTCGCTCAGCTCCGCCTCCAACGCCCGGTTCAACAGCCGGCGCGTCAACTGCCCCAGCAGCCCGTCTGGGCCCGCGATCTCCTGCGCCGTGCTCGCGCCCGCCAGCAACGCATCAAGGACCTCATCAGAGATCTCAAGCGGCTGCTCATCGACCCCCGGCCCACCCGGCAGTCCGGGCAACACCTCTCGCCGCTCGACGGTTTCGGATCGCTGCGCTCGCCCTGGGGGCTCGCTCCGCTCCTCGCTCGAACAAGAAATCAGATCTGGATGAATGAATCTGGATGGCATGACCAGTCCTTTCGATCACGCTTACACGGTTCCTCCGACACTCCCCACCCCCGATCGCGATCCCCTGCGGACGATTGCCCACCTTGATCGAGCGCGCAACCGCGCCAAGGGCCGGGTCGATGCGCGACACGGTGCCGGCGAACTCGTTGGCCACCCACACCCCACCGGCGCCGACAGCGATTGCGCTCGGGCCCTCGCCGACCCGGATTGCCGCCGTCACCTGGTTGGTTGACGGGTCGATCCGTGAGATCGTCCCGTCCAGGGTGTTGGCGACCCACACCGAGCCATCGCCGACCGCGATCGCACCGGGGCCCGTGCCGACCCTGACCGCCGCGGTGACTTGATCGGTCAGTGGGTCGATCCGCAGCAGGCGTCCGCCCGCCGCGTCGCTCACCCACACCGCACCCGGGCCCGCGGTCACGTCAGTCGCGCCACCGCCAAGCGCGATCGTCTTGACCGCCTTGCCGGTAATCGCGTTGATCCGAGTGAGCGTGCCGTCGCTGCTGTTGGTGACCCACACCGCGCCGTCCCCGACAGCAACCCCGCTCGGGCCATTGCCGACTGGGGTCGTCTGCTCGACCTGCCCGGAGCGCGTGTCGATCCGCGACACGGTCCCCGCGAAGTTGTTAGCGACCCACACCGCGCCGGCGCCGACCGCGATCCCGCTTGGCGTCGACCCGACCGAGATCGTCTGAACGACCACGCGCGTGGTCTCCTCGATCCGCGACGCCGTCCCGGCGTTGTAGTTGCTCACCCATATCGCCCGATCGCCGGCCGCGAGCTCCGAAGGTGAGGAGCCGACCGGCACCACGGCGGCGATCGCGCCGCGGCCCGGGCTGATCGCGCCCACAGAATCCGCGGCGATCACCGACGCCGGTGCGGTCCCGCCGCCCGTCGACGCGACAACCACCGCCGCGACCGCGACCGCGATCACAGCCGCTGCCCCGATCATCAGCGGCCCCGGCGCGGTAGCCGGGCCCCACCTCGCGAAGCACGCGGGCTCGTGGCCAGCTCGGCACGCGACCGGCTCGCCACCGGTGCCTCGAGCGAAGCGTCGCGATTGAGGATCGCGACCTCCAGTCGCTGCAGACCGGGGCCCGGTTCAAGCCCAGCTCCCCAGACAGACGTTGCCGGAACTCCTGATTGACCGCCAACGCCTCTGCCTGTCGCGCGCAGCGATAGAGCGCGAGCATCAGCTGCGCGCGCAGGCGCTCGCGCAGCGGGTTTCGCTCCACCAAAGCCGCCAGCTCGCCAACGAGCTGGTCGTGGTGTCCGAGCGCGAGATCCGCCTCGACACGCTCCTCCAGGGCGCCGAGATGAAGCTCCTCCAGCTGCGTGATCGCCGCCTGCGCAAACGCCGCGTAGGCGAAGTCCGCAAGCGGCGGTCCGCGCCGCAACGCCAGCCCAGCGCGCACGATCCTCGCCGCGTTCCCGGGCGTGCCCGCCGCCAGCGCCTCGCGCCCCTCCTCGACCAGGCCGCGGAAGCGGTCAAGGTCAAGCTCGCCAGGCGCGACGCGAAGCAAGTACCCATGCCCGCGGGTAACCAGCACCCCACCTGACCCGCCAGGGGACCGATCGCCGTTGTCATCGAGCGAGCCGGCCCCGTTGGTATCGAGTGCCTTACGCAGCCGCGAGATGTGCGCTTGCAGGGCCTTCAGCGCCGCCGCTGGAACCCCTCGCCCCACAGATCGTCGATCAACCGGTCAGCCGAGACGACCTCATTCCTGTGCAGCAGCAAAACCGCCAACAGCGCCCGCTGCTTATCGCCACCCAGCCCGACCGTCCGATCGCCGTCGCAAACCTCAAGCGGGCCAAGAATCCGATAGTCCATGCGCGCCACCTCGCTGCCCAGGCGAGCCTACTCCCGTCAACCAGCCACCGCCACTGGCCTGGACGTAATCCGCCGTCACCGCTTTGTAGGCGCGCTGTCACCGCCCGCGCTCACCCTGGCAGACGAGCTCGGTCACCAGGGCCGGGCCATCAACAACGGAGAGCCAGATGGCGACCCAACACCCATACACAGACAGCGTGCACCCGCCCACCCAGGCGCCGCCCGCCACGACAATCCAGAGCCGCGACAGCATCCGCGAGCGCTGGCGCCAGCACCGCGCCGAGCGCCAGCGCCTCGTGATCGTGCAATGGCTGCGACGCACCGCCAACCTCACGAACGAGCCCCATCCGATCGCCCGCCGCCGCCAAGCGCTGCTGCACTACCGCGCAGCGGCAGTACGCAGCGAGCTGCTCGAGATCGCTACCACGCTCGAGCGCGCACCCAACCCCGACCCGGCGTGCGTCGCGACGCTGCACGAGCTGCGCGCCAACGGCTGCGACAGCCCGCTCTACAACCCAGACATCCACGTCTCCGAGCTTCGCGCCACCCTGGACTACGTGCGCGCCGGACTCGCAACGCACACCTGACGCGGCTATCCAACCGGCAAGGAAACCCGGGGCCGTCGACGGCCTAAAAGTCGGCCCCAGCGTCCACCGCGCCTAGAACACACACGAGTCACCGCCAGCAACGCCGCCAGCGCCGCCACCAACCGAGCACCCAGCAACCGCGCGATCAGCGAAAGCCTTTGATGCCGACGCTGCTGCGACGACGTCGCAGCAGCGGCCCTACTTCCGACGGTAAGCGACCGCGTTCCACTCCCCGCGCCCGGCGGCAGCGCGGCGCCTTGCGGTCTCCTGCTGAGAACCAGCAGCGAGTGCGAACAAGGTTTGCGGCAACCAGACAGCGCTTCGCCAGGGAATGCGAGCGCCCGCAACTGGACCCCGCGTTCGGGTGCGCTGACCACCGCATCGCCACGAGAGCAGCGCCGCTGTCGGCGAGTTCGAAAGTGGCGGAGAGGACGAACAGCGAGCGTGGGCAGGTTCGCGTTGGCGAGATGACCGCTCGCGCAGACAATGCGACACTGCGCAACGCGCGCGTCCTCAGGCGCACCCACTACCGCATCGCCACAGAACGCGGGCGCCCCGAAGAGCGACCACGACAGTGTCGAGTCGGACGACGACCAGGAGCCGTCATCGACCGGGGGTCTCGTGACTCGCCGTTTCCGCCAAGAGGTTGCCGGCCAGAGCCTGGGCGCGTCAGCGCGGTAAGCTCGCCGCGAGGATGACCGATCCCGGCACCGCAGACGAGCCTCGGGATGTCGCGGAGCTCGCGGTTGCTCTGCGTGCTCGGGGTGTTGTCGGGGTTGCGGTGTCGTATGTCGATAACAGTGGCGTCGCGCGCGTCAAGGCGGTGCCGGTGGCGCGGCTGGAGCACGCGGTGAGGCGCGGGATCGGGATGTCGCCGGTCGTTGATGTGTTCATGTTCGACGACGCGATCACGGCGAGCCCGAGTTCCACCGGGCCGGTCGGCGATCTGCGGCTGCTCCCGGATCTCGAGCGGCTGGTTGTCCTGGCCGCCCAGCCTGGGTGGGCGTGGGCGCCGGTGGACCGCCGCACGCAGGAGGGCGACCCGCACCCGGGCTGCCAGCGCGCGTTCGCCCGGCGGATGGCCGGGCGCGCCGCCGAGCGCGGGCTGTGGGCGCGGATGGGCTTCGAGGCCGAGTGGGTGCTTGATGCGGGCACGGGGGAGGATTATGTCCCGGCGACCTCGGGGCCGGCGTACGGGATGGATCGGCTGATCGAGGTCTCCGATTACTGCCGTGACCTCTTGTCGTCGCTTGACGCCCAGTCGGTCGAAGTGCAGCAGCTGCACCCTGAGTACGCGCCGGCGCAGTTCGAGCTGTCGGTCGGGCCGGCCGACCCGGTCGGCGCGGCCGACAGCATCTTGCTCGTGCGTCACACCATCCGCGCGGTCACGAACCGGGCGGGGATGCGCTGCTCCTTTGCCCCTGCGATCGTGGCTGGCGGCATCGGCAACGGCTGCCATTTACACACGAGCCTTTGGCGGGAGGCACGGAGCCTGATGACCGGCGGGCCGGGACCGTACGGTTTATCTGACGACGCACAGGCGTTCGTGGCCGGCGTCTTGGACGGTCTGCCGGCGCTGCTGGCCGTCGGTGCGCCGAGCGTGGCCAGTTACCTGCGGCTGATCCCTCAGCGCTGGTCGGCCCCGTATCAATGTTGGGGGCGTGAGAATCGCGAGGCGGGGGTGCGGCTCGTGGCCACGTCGGCGGAGGCGAACGTGGAGGTCAAGTGCCTGGACGCCAGCGCGAACCCGTACTTGCTGGTCGGCGCCGTGCTCGCGCTCGGCCTGGCGGGCATCGAGCGCGAGCTGCGCCTGCCGGCTGAGGTCAGCGTCGATCCCGCGACGCTCTCCGAGGACGACCTCGCTGCCAGCGGCGTGGCGCCCCTGCCGCGCAGTCTCGAGGAGGCGTTGGAGCACTTCCGCCGCTGCGACGCCCTGGCCGAAGCGATGGGCCGCTCGCTGTTCGAGACGATTATCGCCGTGCGCGAGACCGAGCTGGCCCGGTTCGCGGACGCGTCGGAGGAAGAGATCATCGCCGCCACGCGCTTCCGCTACTGACCGTGGACGTTGTGCTCGTCGACCACCATTCTCACGGGGTCGCCCGCGGACCGCTTGACCGGGCCGCGCTCGAGATGTTCCTCACAGAGTCCGATTGCCCGCCGCCTCCGGGCTGCTCGGCGTTCGACTCGATGCTGGGCATCTCCGTGCGTCAACGATGCGCGCCGGTGCTCGACCTGCCCGCGGGCGCCGAGCCCGCGGAGTACGTCGCGCGCCGCGCGCGGCTCGGGCCCGAGGACGCCAACCGGAGGTTGCTGCGCGCGGCCGGACTCGAGGCGCTGCTGATTGACACCGGCCTGGCCGGCGGCGACTTGTTAGCCCTGGACGACCTTGCCCGGCTGACGGGGGCCACGGCGCACGAGGTCGTAAGGCTCGAGTCAGTTGCCGAGGAGGTCGCGACCCGTGGTGTTGCGGCGGCCGAGTTCGGCGCGGCGCTCGGGAGCGCGCTTCGGGAGCGAACAGCCGACGCAGTGGCGGTCAAGTCGATCATCGCCTACCGTCATGGCCTCGAATTCGACCCCTCGCCACCGTCGCGCGCGGAGATCACCCGCGCGGCAGGTGCCTGGCTGGCGCGCGGCGGCGGGCGCCTGGACGACGCGGTGCTGCTGCGACACCTGCTGTGGGAGGGTCTCGCCACCGGCCTCCCGCTGCAGCTGCACACCGGCTTCGGAGACCCAGACGAGGACCTGCGGCGCTGCGACCCCACACTGCTGACCGACTTCCTGAGAGCCTGCGCCGGTGCCGGCCCGCCAGTCCTGTTGCTGCACTGCTACCCGTACCACCGCCAGGCGGCCTACCTGGCCAACGTGCTGCCGCACGTCTACCTCGATATCGGCTTGGCGATCCCGCACGTCGGGCACCGGGCGACCGCGGTCCTGGCCGAGGCGCTGGAGCTGGCGCCGTTCCACAAGCTGCTGTACTCCTCCGACGCGTACGGGCTGGCCGAGTTCTATCTGCTGGCCGCGGCCAGCTTCCGCGACGCGATCGCCGAGCTGCTGACCGGGCTCGGCGTCACCAGCCCCGAACGCAACCGGATCGCCGACATGATCGGATCCGGCAACGCCCGGCGGGTGTACAAGCTGCCGGCGTAGCGTGCAGTCGCCGCGGGGCCCCGGATTCGCGGAGATCAAGACGAAGGCCGGGTTCCGCGGAGTCGCCGCACACACGTTCGCGGGCCCGAGCCGCCCCACGGTCACCGCCATCAGCGCACCTGGCCCACAGCCGACATCAAGCGCGCGCCCCGCGGGCTCGACGCCGCCGAAGCCAATCAGCGCCGACGCGAGCTGCGTGCCGTAAACGACCAACAAGGCCGGTCGCACGCATTGGCCGACGCGCGGGGCGTCCCAGCACCTGGCATTGCAACGAGGTCACCCTGCGCGAGACGGTCAGGACGCCCAACCGCTCTTGCGTGATCTCGACAGGCCCGTCTCGCGGGTGTCCGCGCCGGTCAGCGCTGGTCGTGACATCGCTGGACATGTCTTCCGCCGACCTTGATCGGTTCGCCGCGATGGATCCCACCAATGTCAGGGAATTTCGGCTGGACGCTCGATGGCGAGGGCACGCTCACTTTCGAGCGTCAGCGCCAGGCAAGCTGACGCCCTCGCCCGGGTTGACGATGATCCGGGCCTGCTGCTCGATGACGCGGACCTTTCCGCGTCTGATCGCGCGGTCCTGGACGATTTCGGGCGTTCGCAAGACGCTCCGTGAGTCAACCCGCGAGATGTTCGCCCAAGGCGTCTGGGTTCGGTCGACGACGATCGTGCCCTCATCAAGCCGTGGGGATTCGACGTCCGCGAGCTATGAGTGCCCGTCGAGATTCGCTACGGTGCTCGATGTTCTGGTCCCGCCCGCCCACGGAGAATGGCTCGCAGCACACCTCAAGCACGCTGCGGTGACGATCGACGAACGCGGCGGACACCCGAGCACTCCCGACCAGCACGTAGACATGCTGCGGACGCTCGCAACCGCCTGACCGAGGTCAAGCAAGCCGGCGCCCGCAGCACGAGGTCCGCTTCGCGGCCCCTCCTTTGGCTTTAGCAACCAGCGGGACCTCTTGACTGGCCTCGCCAACCGCCGCGCCGCTGGCGCTGTCATGCCGCGCGGCTGGTTATGCCGCGTAGAGGTTCAGCAACGCGCGTTTCTGCTGCTCAGCGCGATTCTGGCTGGTTAGCTGCGCGGCATAATCAGAGCCCTTCGAGGAACGCGAGTAGCGCGTCGGATGGTCGGTATCTACCGGGCTTGGTCCCGAGCGGCGCGATTCGGGCGATGGCTTGTTCCTTGAGTGCTGAGTCGGCGTGTTCGTAGATGCTGGTGGTCTTGGTGCTCTCGTGTCCGAGCCACAGTGCGATCGTCGCGGTGTCGGTGTCGCGGGCGCGGAGGAGCATCGCGTTGGTGTGCCGCAGCGTGTGCGGGGTGACTCGCTTGTTCTTCAGGGACCGGCAGTCGCGCGCCGCGGCGGTGGCGTGTTTGGTCACGAGCCGCTCGACCGCGTCGCGGCTTAGCTGGGCTCCTCGGCGGGTGGGGAACAGCGGATCGTCGGGCTGGCCTTGGCGTTCTTTGAGCCATTGGCGCAGGATCGCGACGGTCTCGCGGGTTAGGGTCACGGTGCGCTTCTTGCGTCCTTTTCCGGTCACGCTCGCGTGAGCGCCGGTGCTCAGGCTCACGTCGTCGATGCGGAGCGTGATGAGCTCTGTGACCCGCACGCCGGTCAGCACGGCGGTGAGCAGGATGGCGTGGTCGCGCCGGCCGAGCCAGGTGCTGCTGTCTGGCGCGGCGAGCAGCGCCTTGATCTCGTCGAGGTTGAGGTATGAGACGTCGTGGCGCTCGTGGCGTTTGAACGGGATCGCGATCACGCGTCCGATCGTCTGAAGGTGCTCGGGGTGTCTGAGCGCGGCGAACCGGTAGAGCGCGTGGATCGCGGCGAGCCTGTTGTTGCGCGTCCGGGCGCTGTTGCCTCGCCCTGCTTCGAGGTAGTTGAGGAACGCGCCGATCAGCGGCGCGTCGAGGTCGTCGATGTCCAGCTGGCAGGGGGGCTTGCCGGTCCGCTCGGCGGCGAACGCGAGCAGCAGCCTGAACGTGTCGCGATAGGACGCCACGGTGTGCGGGCTGGAGTTCCGCTGGGTGATCAGCCGTTCGGTGAACCACGCCTATCCAGACGTCTGGATAGGCGTTCCTATCCGAACACTCAGACTATGTGGATCTCGGTCGGTTGGTCGCGGATGCCAGTGGGAATCGGGCGGCGTAGTTCGCATAGCAATTCCTCATCCGAGCCCATCGAGGAAGTCGAGGAGGGCGTCGGGTGGGCGGTAGCGACCTGGTTTGCTGTCGAGCGGCTTGGTCTTGGCGAGTGCTTGTTCCTTGATCGCAAGGTCGGCGTGCAGATAGACGTGGGTGGTCTCGATCTGCTCGTGGCCGAGCCAGAGCGCGATCACGCTGGTGTCGATGCCGGCGTGCAGCAGCCGCATCGCGGCGGTGTGTCTGAGCACGTGCGGGGTTACGTTCTTCTCGCGCAGCGACGGGCAGCGCTCGGCTGCCGCGGTCGAGTATTTGGTGAGTCGGCGCGCGAGCGCGTCGCGTGTCAGCTGTCGCCCGGTGCGGGTCGGGAACAGCGGCGTGGTGTCGGTGCCTGCGCGCTCGCTGATCCAGGCGCTGAGGACGGCGATGGTTTCCTTGGTGAGTGGGGTGATCCTTCGCTTGCGTCCTTTCCCGAGAGTTGTCACGTGAGCGCCGGTGCCGGGGTGGATGTCGGCGGGTGTGAGCGCGATCAACTCCGAGGCGCGTAGCCCGGTCTGCGCAGCGAGCAGCAGGAGTGCGTGGTCACGGCGGCCTGTCCACGTCGAGCGGTCGGGGGTCTCGAGGAGCGCGTCGAGCTCGGGCTCGGTGAGGAATGTGACGAGCGCACGGTCGTGACGCTTGGGAGGGATCGCGAGCACCCGCTCGATCAGCGCGGCGTGCTCGGGGAAGCGCAGCGCGCAGTAGCGAAACAGAGACCGGATCGCGGTGAGCCGGAGGTTGCGGGTGCGAGCGCTGCAGCCACGCTCGCGCTCGAGATGATCGAGGAACGCGCCGATCAGAGCGGCGTCGAGATCCTCGAGCGTGAGCTTGGTCGGCTGCTTGCGGGTGCGCCGGCTGGCGAAGGTGAGCAGCACGCGCAGCGTGTCGCGGTATGAGGCGATCGTGTGCGGGCTGGCGTTCCGCTCGCGGAGGAGACGGTCACTGAAGAACGCCTGGATGGCGGTGGAGAGCGTGATCATCGCGTCTGTCCGATCGATCGCTCGAGTTGCTCGGCCGCGAGCGCCATCAGCTCCGGCGCGGCGTCCAGGTACCAGTAGGTCATCGAGGGCTCCAAGTGCCCGAGATAGGTGGACAAGAGCGCGAGCCGGCCGCCGACATCAGCGTCGCAGCGATACGCGTCCAACAGCGTTCGCACAGCAAAGGAGTGGCGGTTATGCGGAATTCCGCATAACCGCCATTTGGTGGACGGCGGAGTTATGCGCCCTGTTTGACTGTTTCGGCTGGTAACGGCGCTGTTGGGGGCGCTCTTGTCCGCATAACGTGGCGGATGGGGGTTAGCGACCGAGAGGGTCCAGCCAGCTGACCGAAGCTGGCCCGGGGCTGGCTCGCAGCGCCGTTGAGCTGTGCTGGGGTCGGCGAAGAATCGCCTCTGTTCATCGCAAACCGAATGCAGAGGTGGTTTTGATGGGAGAGGCTGTTGTCAGGGACCCGCTCGGCGGTGTGTTGGCGGGGTTGCGCGATGCCGGGAGAGCCGAGCGGACGGTCCAGTCCCATCGGGTTGTGCTGGACCGGTTCGCCGCGTTTCTGGCTGAGCGCGGTTTGGGGACGGCGAGCGACCGGGTCTGCGTCGAGTTCGTCGCGGATCAGACCGGGGTCAGGTTGGAGTCGTTGCGAGAGCCAGTCACGGACAGGCGTGTGCGGGCGGTGCGCCGGGCGGTCGTGTTGATGGCGGACGTGCTGGCCGGTCGCCCGGTTGACGTTGACTGGCCGGTGATCCCAGCGAAGGACGGCTGTCCGGGCAGGTTCCGTCCGGTCCGCGACGACTACGTTGCTTGCTGTCGCGAGCGCGGCAACGCCGAGGCGACAGTGGCCGCCAAGGATAAGGCGGCCAGCCGGTTCCTGGCGTATCTGGAGGACGTCGGCGTCGATGATCTCGTGGCGCTTGGCGTGCGAGACGTGTCGGGTTTCTTGTTGCGTCAACGCGGCCTTGGTCGCAAGACGATCGCCGCGATGCGCTCGTGCGTGGCTGACTTCCTGCGGTTCTTAGCTGCGACGGGCCGGACACCGTGCGGTCTGGCGGACCGGTTGCCGCCGCACCGGCATGTTCGTCACGAGTCCGAGCCGCATCTGTGGACGGCGGATGAGATTCGCAGGGTGCTGGCCGCGATCGACCGTCAGTCTGTCATCGGCAAGCGCGACTACGCGATGATCCTGATCACCGCGCGGCTCGGTTTGCGGATCTCGGATCTACGCCAGCTCGAGTTGGGCGACCTTGACTGGCGGGCGAAGACGATCACGATCGTGCAGCGCAAGACAGGCCGCCGGTTGAGCCTGCCGCTGCTCGACGATGTCGGCTGGGCGATCATCGACTACGTCCGAGACGGCCGTCCCGAGACGGCCTGCCCGAAGGTGTTCGTCAAGCATCGTCACCCGTTCGACGCGTTCGGGTGCGCCTCGTCGGTCGCTTGCCGGCTCTCGCGGCACGCCGCCCGGGCGGGGATCGTGTTCGCGCCGGGCGAGGTGTGCGGGATGCACTCGCTGCGCGGCGCGCTGGCCGTCGCGATGATCGGTGACGGGACGTCGATACCGGTGGTGTCGGCCGTGCTGGGGCACGCATCGAGCGACACGACCCAGGCGTACTACCTGCGGTTCGACGTCGAACGGCTGCGCTGTTGCGCGTTGGACGTCGAAGAGGTCATCGAGCGCGCCGCGGCGGGTGAGCACGATGCCTGAGATCACGTTGCCGGAACTGGTCGCCGACCTCGTCGCGCTGCGCCACGCCGGCGGATACCGGTTCAAAGTCCAAGAGCGGGTCCTGCGCCAGTTCGCGGAGCACTGCTGGCGGGAGGGCTACTCGGACGGGTCGATCACCAAAGAAGCCCTCGACGGGTTCCTCTACGGCCGTCACCTGCGGTCCAGCACCATCCGGCGCAACGAGTTGGCGTTACGCCAGCTCACCGAGCACGCCGAAACGGTCGGATGGGGATGCATGCACCCCAGCCGCGAGAACGCGCGTCCGAGCCTCTCACCAACCGCCGTATGTGTTCACCGACGAGGAGGTGCGCCATTTGTTCGCCGCGATCGACGCTCAGCGAATGTCCTCCTACTCGAACAAGGCGAGCGTCGACCCGGTGTTGTTCCGGGTGCTCTACGACACGGGGCTGCGAATCTCCGAGGCGCTCAAGCTGGCCGTCTCGGACGTGGACACGCGCGCCGGGACGCTGCGGATCCGCGACTCGAAAAACGGTGCGGGCAGGACCATCCCGATCACCGGTCGGCTTGCCGAGACCCTGGACGCGTACCTCACGGCCGCGCACCCGACCGCCGGGGACCGCGACTACGTCTTCTACAGCAGGGGGCCGGACAGGCAGATCAACCAGGCGACCGTCTACATGCGGTTTCGTGGCTACCTGGCTGATGCCGGCATCCCGCACTTCACCGGTGGCCCGCATCCACACTCGCTGCGTCACGGGTTCGCGGTCGCGAACTTGAGGCGCTGGGCTCAGACCGGCCAGGACCTCGCCGTGATGCTGCCCTACCTGGCCTGCTACATGGGCCACGCCGACCTTCGCGGCACCCAGTACTACCTGAGGCTGACCGCGGACGCCTACCCGGACGTGATCGAAAACGCCCAAATCCGGTTCGGGTACGTCATCCCCGCCCCGCCGCAGGACGAGCCATGAGCTCCCGGCCCACGCCACCATCAGAGCTCGCCGGACGGTCGCTGACGAAGTTCTTCACGAGCTACCTGGCCGGGGAACGCGCGGCGTCACCGAGGACCATCGTCGCCTACCGGGACGCGATCAAGCTGCTGCTGACCTGGTTCAAGGAAACGGAGCGCATACCGCCCGAGAAACTCCGTCTGGCTGACATCGACCGGCCCCGGGTACTCCGGTTCCTGGACTGGTTGGAAACGGAGCGGAACTGCTCAACAGCCACCCGTAACCAGCGTCTCGCGGTGATCAAGTCGTTCTGCCGCTACACCGCTGTCGAGCAGCCCGACAATCTCGACCAGGTCACCCAAATCCTCGCGATCCGGCAGAAGAACACGCAGCCCCCGCAACTGGGACACCTGACCGCAGACGAGGTCAAGGCACTACTCGCCGCACCCGGCACGGCCAGCACACGCGCGGTCAGGGACACCGTCCTGCTCGCCGTGGCCTACGACACCGCCGCCCGCGTCCAAGAACTCTGTGACCTCAACGTCGCAGACATCCGTCGCGCCAACCCGATCACGGTCACGATCCGCGGGAAGGGATCCAAAACCCGGTACGTGCCGCTGATGAGCCCGACCGCCGAGCTGCTCGTCGACTACCTGGAGCACCTCGACCCGCATCCCGGACTCGGCGGCGACACGGACCCGCTGTTCCACGGACCGAACCACTCCAGGCTCACCCGGTCCGGGACCGCGAAGCTCCTGGCCCGCCACGTGCGAGCCGTCCGAGCGCGCGACCCGAGCTGGGCTCCCGGCCTGCCGGTCACACCCCACACGCTCCGACGCACCAGAGCGATGCACCTGATCCAGGCCGGCGTCAACCTGATCTACATCCGCGACCTGCTCGGCCACGTCGACGTGGCGACCACCGAGGTCTACGCCCGCGCAGACGCGGAAACCAAACGCAAAGCGATCGAGAGCGCCTACGAGCCGCTGACCCCAGACGCACTACCGGACTGGACCGCGGAGCCGTCCCTGATCGACTGGCTCGACTCGCTCGGACGCTAACCCCACCCGCCAGGATTATGCGGACAAGAGCGCCCCCAACAGCGCCGTTACCAGCCGAAACAGTCAAACAGGGCGCATAACTCCGCCGTCCACCAAATGGCGGACGTCATGAATTCTTGGGCGGCACGCGGCCGAGCGTGGCCTGAGCCCGGCGCGGGCTCGCATCCTTCCGAATGCGTGCTGGACGTTGGAGGCGAGCAGCCTGGTGCCCGCTTCGGAGACCAGCAGAGCCCGGTTGTTGGGCGGTGACGGCGGCCGGTCGCCACGACGCAGGTAGCGGCCGAGCGCGTCGACCGCGGTCGGGTGAAGCGGCAACTCGCGCGTCTTGCCGTACTTGCCGTGGACCGTCAGCACGCCGTGCCGGACGTCGAGGTCGTCGCGGTCCAGACCGAGCGCCTCTCCGAGTCGCATGCCGGTAACGGCGAGCAGACCGATCAGGGTCTGGAACGTCGCCGTGCGGTGCGCGGTCCCCAAGATCTCGGCGGCCGCGATCAGCGCGGCGATCTGCTCGTCGGTGTAGAGGTACGGGGTCGCGCGCCGCGACCGCCCGGTCAACACCCCGGCAGGCGGAACCTGCACTTCCGGGTCGGCGGCGTGCAGGTAGCGGGCGAACCGGCGCACGGTCTGCAATCGATGCGCGTGATAGCCCGGATGCCCGCCCGGGAGGATCGCCCACGCAATCGCGTGATCGATCGTGATCCGCTGCTCGCCACGGGCCTCGAGATACTCGATGAACTGCGAGAGCAGCCGCTCCGCGGTGTCGAGCTTGTAGCCCAGCGCGCGACGGACCGCCAGGTACTCGGCCAGCGCGTCGCGCAGCGAGTTCATGCCGACCTCGCCGGCCACGGCCGAGCGATCTGCCTCAGCCCATCGCGATCAACTTTCGCGTAGATCGCTGTCGTGGCCGCTGCGCGGTGTCCGAGGACCTGTCCGATCTCCGGTAGCCCCGCGCCCGCGCGCAGCATCTCCGACGCGGCGGTGTGCCGCAGCCGATGCGCGCCGACCTGCCCCAGCCCGGCGCGCCTTGCCGCCTTGGTGACGACCATCGAGACGCCGTCACGGCTCAACGCGCGATACGGCGCCAGCATCCGCACGAACACCGCCCCGTCCAGCGTGCGGTGCGGCCGTCCGTCCCGGAGATACGCGACGATCGCCTCGCCGACATCGACCGGCAGCGGCAGCCTCTCGGACCTGCCGCCCTTCCCGACCGGTGTGATCTCGCCCGCCCGCCAATCGATGTCACCCATCACCAGCGCGGCGACCGCGCCGGCGCGCAACCCGAGACGCACCAGCACCGTTACGATCGCGAAATCGCGACGGCCCTGCACAGTCCCACGATCACACGCGCCCAGAAGCCTTCGCACCTGCTCGCCCTCAAGCCGCCGCGGCAACCCCGACAACCGCCACACCGCGACCGACGGCACCGCGTCGACCAGCTGCCGGGACAGCTCGCCCTCGAAATAGAGAAAGCGCAGCAGCGCCCGCAACGCCGCGACGAGCACCTCCGTCGTGCGCCGCGAGCGCCCCGCGCAGAACCCGACCACGAACCGGCGCACCGCCGCCGCGTCCACCCGGGCCAGGTCAAGCCCGTCCTCGTCGACCAGCCCCTTCCAGGAACGGCCGGACCCAATGGACGTAGACCCGCGAGGATCCCGCCACCAACCCACGCTCGATCTCGAGATACCCCCGAAAACGCGCCAGCAACTCCTCCACCGGCCCGTCCGATACCAACGTCTGCGCCGCCGGCACCACACCCAGCCGCCGCAGATAGGCCAGCAGCGAATCCAACGCTCGTGAGGAGAGCAAGCTCGTGTAGCCCGCGGCGCGACGAGCGCTGAAGAACCGGCCGACGACCACCGGCGACAACGCCGCAGGCCCGAGCCCCTCAGCCTCCAGCCACCTGCTCAAGTGAGCCATCAGGCACATCTGCTGAACCGCCGACCCAGCCGTGTAGCCCTGAGCGGACAACTCGACGACGAACCCGTCAGCGAACGGTGCCAGCGGACCGAGCACCACAGTCAGCGATGGATCCCTCATCGATCGCCGTTCCAATGCCCTGTCTCGATCGTCCACATCTCGACCAAGACCTCGGCAACCGAAGCCGGACTATGTAGAGCCGATCACTCCCAACATCGCTCGTTGCAGCACTTTCCTATCTCAGCTCCACATAGTCTGAGTGTTCGGATAGCCACGCCTGCAGCGTCGGCGCGAGCAGGCTCATGAGAGCACCTCCGGCAGCCGCTCGAGGCGCCTGCTGATCAGCGCCATCAGTTCCGGGACCGCCTCCAGATACCAAAATGTCGAAGCGGGATCGGCATGTCCGAGGAACGTGGAGAGCAGTGGCATCCGCCGGTTGATGTCCTCGCCGGCCTGATACCAGTCCAACAGTGTTCGCACAGCAAAGGTGTGGCGCACGTCATGTGGTCTGGGGCGGACGCGTTCACCGCATCCCTCCAGACCGATCTGCCGGATGAGCTTGGCGAAGGTGTGGTTGAACTCGGACTTGGTGAACCGCCCTCCGCGCGTGTTGAGGAAGAACGCTGATGTCTGAGGCTCGGGGCAGCGACGGTCGCGCCGGCGGGCGTAGTCGCGCAGCGCTCTGGTGGTGGTGTGGTGCAGCGGCACCTCGCGCTGCTTGGTCTGCCTTGCCCGCACGTGCAGCGCCCCGTCGGCGAGATCGACGTCTTGGCGGTCGAGGCCAAGCGCTTCCCCGATCCGCACGCCGGTTGTGGCCATCAGCCCGATCACCGCTTGGTAGCTCGCAGCGCGCAAAGGCGGCGTCAACGCTCCGGCCGCGGTCATCAGTGCCGCGATCTCGGCGGGCGAGTAGATGTATGGCACCACGCGCTGATATCGGCCGGGCAGCAGGTCCTTGGACGGCACCTCGCTTGAGGGGTCGATCGTCGACAGGTAGCGCGCAAAGCCGCGCACGATCCCCAGCCGCTGACGCCAGCGGGGCGGGCCGGCGTCAACCGGCAGCCTTGCCCACATCACCGCCAGCTCGGTCGTGACCCGCACCGCGCCAGCCCGCTCCAAGAAGGCGACGAAGTTCTCCAGCAGTCGCTCGTCCGCTTTGAGCTTGAAGCCGAGCCGTCGGCGGATTCGCAAGTAGTCACCCAGGGCAACGCGCAGCGGAGTCATGCCGCACCGCCGTCCGGCCACGGCCGTGCAAGCGCGCGCAGCGCCTTGCGGTCGACCTTCGCATAGCGCGCCGTCGTCTTCTGCTCGCGGTGCCTGAGTACCTGCCCGATCTCCGGCAACGACGCGCCCTGCTTCAGCATTTCAGTGGCAACGGTGTGCCGCAGGGCGTGCGAGCGCACCAACGGCAGCCCCGCCCGGCGACAAGCGGCCTTCACCAGCCCGCCGATCGCGTCACCGGTCAGCGGTCCGATCGGTGCGAGCACCCGCAAGAACATCACCCGGCTCTGCACCCGCGGGCGACGGCGCAGATACGAGACGATCGCCTCGCCGACATCGGTCGCCAGCGGCAGCTGGTCAAACATTCCTCCCTTCCCGCGCACGAGCAGCCGCTGCGCCAGTCGATGTCATCGAGCTCGATCGCGGCAACCTCGCCCGCGCGCAACCCCAGCCGCGCCAACACCACCAAGATCGCGTAATCGCGCCGACCCACCAGCCCGCGCCGATCGCAGCTCGCCAACAGCTTCTTGACGACCGCGGGCTCAAGGCCACGCGGCAGCGACCGGTCGCGCAGGTCAGCGACTCCGGGCACCGCCCACTGCAGCGCGACTGGGATCTGGCCAGTGATGTGCAGATACCGCAGAAGCGACCGCAGCCCGCTGACCACATCCCTCGCCGCGGAAATGCTCCGCTTCGGGCACTCCGCCGCCAGGAACAGGCTCACGTCCGCGGCGCTCAACCGCTCAAGCCCCGACCCGTCCGGCGCCAGCCTCCCTGCCAGGAACAACCGGGCGGTCGGCTCGTAGCGACCGAACACGGTGTGGCCGGTCAGCCCGCGCTCGTCGAACAGATACCGGCGATAGCTCTCCAGCAGCCGCTCAAGCGGATCGTCGTCGACGGCCCGCGTCGCGGCCGGCACGACTCCCAGCTCGCGCAGATAGGAGAGCGGCAACGCCACGCTCCGTACCGACAGCCACGTCGAACAGCTCGCCGCGCGTCGGGCTTGCAAGAAGCCCTCCACCCGCTCTGACATCAACTCATCCGGCAGCAGCCCTTCACGCTCGAGCCAGCGGCTCAGCAGATCCAGCCGCCAGAGCCGGTGGCTGATCGTCCACCGCCAATAGCCGCGAGCTGCCAACCACGACCCGTACCCCGCCGCGAACGGCGCCAGCGGCCCAGACGTCACCGGCACCCACAACCGACCGCCCATAAATGCCTCCCGTGAATCGAAGAAACCGAACACAGGAAGCCTCGGCGAACCAACGACGTTTATGCGGCGTAGCTCACCGCGCTATATCGCGCTGAGCAGCCAAAACGCGCCTCGTCCCACCTCTACGCGGCATAACCAGCCGCGCGGCATGAAAGCGGTTATGCCGATGTCGGCATAAGCGCTGGGGAACGTAACCAGGAACAGCGCTCTCAAGGGGGAGCACTCAGGCTTCGACAGCTTCACTCTGGACATACCCCGGGCGGGTTAATCCCCGCGCGGGTTACCGGACGCGTTGCGGTGGGGGAATGCCGAGGTCCTTGCAGATCTTGCGCGCGAGCCGGTGGTCGATCTCACGATGCCGCGGGACGGCCGTGGAGCGCTCGGGGTCAAGCCCCCAGAAGCTGTGGTTGCCGCCTCCGCGAAGCAGCTTGACCCCATGATCGGGAGATGCCGCTCGAGGTAGCGGCGCTTCACGCGGCGATCACGAGAGCGAGCACTCGCGGTCGATACCGGGCTCCGTCGAGCCGTGGTTGCCGAACCTCAGCTCAAGGATCCCGCGGAGCGCGTCGATCACGTTTGCGCGGGCTTCCTCGCGCGTGCGGCGCTGGCTGTGGGCGCCGGGAACCTCGGGGATGGACGCGATGATCCAGCCGTATCAAGCACCATTGCAGACAGAGGATCGTCAGGGCGCGCATGCACGCATGCACGCGACGTTGTGCGTTGGCCTGCCGCCCAGGAAAGCGGCCACCATCAACGCCGGCGGTCCAACGCAGAAGGACGCCAGGGCCGCCATGTTAGATCGCGCCTCGGACCCCTTCAGCATCAAACCCCGCCTTCGCGTACACAGCTTCGAAGAGCAGTACTGGACCGATGATCCACCAATCCGCGTGTCTTCCATCGCTTCGAAAGAGAGACCATCCGACGCCAGCTGACACCGCTGCCACGACCACCAGATAAGTCCAGCCAACCATGATCCTCCTGCAAATTGCCGCAGACGGTGGACGGTCTTTTTCCGGTGCTAGCGCCTGCACGCAAATCGCAATAATCCGCGCGGTACGGTCCGCGTGGGTCCGCTCACGACGTCCCGGGAGGCCGTGGTGCCCGGCGTGGGAGGCGAAGCATCTGCTGCGGACCCGGCTTGGGAGGCGTGGGGCTCACCAGCGCCATCGCGTAGACTCGATCGTTGCTAGGACCTACAGCGCGGCGAATTCACTGAGCTCAGAACCGCTGGAGCGCGTTCCCTCGAATCCGTGCGCTCGCCAAATCGTCTGCGAGAGTTGAGGGTGCCGGGAATGCGCCAACCTTTCGGGTTCTATGCCCGACAGCTTGTCATCTCTCAATAGTTTCCGGGGCCGGGGCCGGCATGGATGACTTGCCCGGCACGTTTGTCCGTCAGCACGAGCGATTGAACGAAATTGCCGGGTGCTTCGGCGCTACGGTTTCGCACGGTTGGCGGATCACGGGCATGGGATCCCGCAGATCGCGTCGGCTGTGTTGAGGACGCCGGTTGACGGCGAGGTCGCGCGGATGTCGAACGGAGAGCGGCTCCGGAGCGCGCTTACCGAGCTCGGCACGACGTGGATCAAATTCGGGCAGATACTCAGCCTGCGCCCCGACCTCGTCGGTCTCGACGTGGCGGGTGAGCTCGAGCAACTGCAGGCCGATGTGCCGGCCGACCCGCCCGGTGTCGCCCGAGCACTCGTCGAGAGCGCGCTCGGCGCCTCGGTGAACGAGCTTTCGGAGAGTTCGATCCAGAGCCGTTTGCCTCGGGGTCGGTCGCCCAGGTGAACCGGGCGGCGCTCGTCGATGGGACAAGAGTCGCGGTCAAGGTCCTCCACGACGGGGCCGATCGCAAGGTGCTCAACGATCTCGAGCTGATGCGTGCGCTCGCGCGCTATCTGGAGACGCACGACCCCGAGCTCGCGCAGTACCGGCCGACCCCGGGCCGAGGAACGGCCAAACGCTGCGCAAGACGCCACGCCGGCCGGCGAGCGAGCGAACCGACCTCGCATGCTCCTCGAGCCGGTGACGGGGTGACCGATGGGCAGTTCGCCGCCTATCGGCCTCGACGGCGAAGTCCCTCGAGCTCACGCCCGGATCGTCGGTTGCGGTCGGCGCGCGGCAAGACGAGATGGCCCCGCGCGTGATACGGGCCAGTTGTCACCTCCGCCTGACAGGTCACCGCGGGCTCGACGTCGACTTCGGCGTCGGTACGCCGGGGACGCGCTTGGCCCCTGTACGCCTGGCGCCCTAGACGCGCTTGGTATCGCTGAGGTGACGCCCGTGTCTCGGGCTCCCCCCGCTGAACGCACCGATATTCGCGGTCACGTTGTCCCGCGAATGGAGGTACAGACGTGAAGCGAGCACATGGAAGTCGAGGCATGAAGCGAGCGATTCGCTACCGGATCGTACACACGAGCAACTGAGACGCCGATCCCCTGCGACTAGCTCCGACCGACTCGTTAGCAGCGAATCTGCAAACCCCCTGGGGTGGCCCGTAGGGTTGACGTGGGGTCGCACTCCGCGGGCGCTCACGCGCCAACAGCTCCCGAGCGCGGCCCGGGCAATTCCGGCGCGCGTGGGATTCAGGTGATGACAGGCCCCCAGGCCTTCAACGTGGATACCACGCGCGCAACATCAGCAACGAGGACGAACTGACCTCGTTCGGACTGTTCGATATCACCGAGGCTACCGACGCTGGCGCACTGAGGCTGACACGCGGGAGATTCAGCGGATCGATCACATGTCGACCTACGTGGAGCACGAGTATGTCTCCCGTGTATACGAGGTGATCGACTCGGTCGACGACTAACGCTCAGCCGCGGAACGTCCTCGCCGAGCACGGCGACGTGCTGTGGTACGGGGCGGGTCTTAGCGACCAGGCTGAGCTTCGAGCAGGACGAGGTCGCTCGGCGAAACCTCGGCAAGATCGGGTGCCGCTTGGCGTTTCCTCACGGCCAGCGACGCCGCGATGAGGATCAGCGTCGTGCGCGCCGGCCTGATCAGCCGTCATCCATCCTCTTCCGGCGAGCCCCGGTCGGCGGTGCGGGCAGAGCCGCGACCCCCAGGACCGCCGGATCCGACGGCTTTGATGTCCTCGGTCAGGGCAAGAACGGTGCGCCGCGACAAGTCGAGCAATTGCTCGTTTTGCTCGTGGTTCCCCTCGGCGAGGCCGGCGAACGTCCGGACCTCTGTCGTCAGCGCGAGGATCTGTTTTGAGAGGTCGAGCAACTGCTTGTTCTGCTCGTTCTCCTCCTGCACCATCCTCCATTGCTGATCGGCGATCACCTGGCGCTTCGCGTCGGCGCGGTTCTGACTGATCATGACGAAGGTCGAGAGGAAGATGGCCTCCAGTGAAACGATCATCGTGAGCAGGCCGAACGGGTACTTCTCAATCCCGAACCCGATCCAGCAGGCGAACCAGATGATGTGGATGTAGACGAACGCCATTGAACCGGCGAATCCGGTGATCGCGTCCGCCATCCGGTCCTGCGCGTACCCAGCGCGTCGCTCGGCATGCTTGATCAGTGCCGGGTTAATCGGCTTCGGTGTCTTGATCGGCAGGACCCATCGGTGCAGAGGACCAGCCGGGTGAGGACGTGCCGTGGCCTGGGTGTGATCGGTTGAGGGGGGCGCAGTCATTGGCGTCGAGTCATTGCTCCAACGCGCGGCAGCGGCGACTAATACGCTCCGCGCGAGGGAGCGATTGGTCCTTGGTCGCTGGGAGGAGTGAAGACCCAGGCGAGGTCGTAGATGTCGCGGTGCGGGCGGGCGATCTTTCGCAGCGCCTCGAGCTCCGACTGGATCTCTGGGTCTTCGTCGAGGCGCTGTTGGTCGGCGGCGGAGCGCATTCGGAGGTACGACAACACCGCAGTGCCGCCGGATCCCTGAAAGACGCGGCCCTCGACGAACCCCTCGCTCGATTGAAATCGCTCGTATTTACGCCGCGTGGCAATTAGTGCGTGGTTACTTGGCGTAGGCGACGTACTCGCCGTCGAAGTACTTGCTGACAATCTCACTTGTGCGGGTAGCGAGATACTCGACGGTGAGAATGACGAGCTTGGCGAGGTTGGATGGGCGGCGTCGCGCGACGTGGGTGTGAACGTCCTGGTTGAGGAGCTCGTCGGGGTTGAGCTCCGGAGCGTACGGTGGAAGGTAGAACAGCTCCATCCGCGGATGGTCCAGCAGCCAGTACTCGACCGCGGGAGACTTGTGGAAGGAGGCGTTGTCGACAATCAGGAAGATCTTGCGCTCGGCGAAGTGCTCGAGCAGCTTGTCGAGGAAGTCCAGGAAGCGGATCTCATCGCAGGTGCCCTCGAAGATCTCGAACACGAGCGTGCCGTCGGCACCGATCGCGCTGATCACGTTGGCCGAGAAACGCTTGCCGGTCAGCGGCACGACCGCGCGCTCGCCGATCGGCGCGTAGCTCTTGCCGGCGGTCTGCCCGGCGCGCACGCCCATCTCATCGCCGAACAGCATCCGCGCCCCTTCGCGCCGCGCGCGCGCCTGGATCGCCGGGAACTCGTCCTGGAGCCACGCCCGCACCCGCTCGGGGTCCTGCTCGAGCCACCGCCGCTGCGGCTTCTTGCCCGAGAACCCCCAGCGACGCAGGTAGACACCAACCGTCTGGCGGCTGAGCCCGATCCCGAACCGCCGCTCGATCAGCGCCTTGACGGCCTGCCTTGACCACAACACGCCGGGAATCTGCAGCTGATCGGGGTTCGTGCCCTTCATCAGTCCGATCAGCTCTGCCTGCTGGGCGTCGGTGAGCGCCATCTGCTCGCGCGAGCGCCGACCACGCCGCCGCTCCCTCAGTCCCTCAAACCCCCCGAGCTGGTGGCGCGCCATCCACAGCGACACCGTCCGCAGATGCACCCCCATGGCCTGCGCCACGACCGCGTGAGTGCGGCCCGCCAACACCATTTCTCACACCCCGCTCACGCAGCGCTTCCCGAGTCTCGCCTGACACCCGCCTAGCGTCACTCATCACACAGTCAATACTATCATAATGACACACTCGAATGTACTGTTACCTGACGTACTATTTGCCACGCGCCGTGATAGAGCCGGAGCAGTCCGTCGATCAGCTCTTGATGACGCTCCTCGCCGATTGTCCACACATCAATGACTAGCGACTCTCGTTTAGGTCCCGACAACGCGAGCTCCTTTCCGAATATTATATGTGGTCGACGGTTGCGGCTGACAGAGGATGTCGGCGGTCAAAAGGATCAGCTCGGCCGTAGAACTGACGGAGTCACGATGGGTTCCTCGGCCGATCGCGTTCATCGTGGTGAAGACGGAATCGGTGGAAGCGGCAAAAGAGACGAGCGTCCGGGCGACGGCACTGGTGAGACACTCGCCGCCCGAGCACCCGGGACTCGGTCGATCACCGGCACCCAGTAGCAGTTTTCCGGCTCGATCGCTTCGATCACATTCGAGTCGCCCGGCAGATCGGGCCAGGCGCCGTTCGAACTGATCTGTAGAAGGATGTTCCGGCGGTCGAACCCGACGACGACTCCGCGCAGCTGCCGTTCTTCTTCTTCCCAGCGCTCGCCGGGCAGCGCCGCCCAGCGATAGAACCGGATTCGAGCCAGGTGGAGGAGCGAGGCGGCGGCAACGGCGATGCCGATTGCGCCCGCGACGATGTGGGAGGCGTTCGACTTGGTGGCAAGCAGTCCGGCTACGACGCCCAGGGTGGAGGTCATTCCGTCAAACGAGCCAAAGATCGCCTCGCGGGTGTCGCTCGGGTTCAGCTGTGCGCGCCGGATGCTGTCACGTGCGGGGCGCTCGGTGGAGGGCACGACCGACATGACCACAACCTACCGCGGTCGGGCCTCCTCTCCCAATACCGCATCCGTATCGCGGCGTCCGGGGTTTCGTCTAGCAGCGCCCCGCCGCCGCAGTCGCCAGCCGCGGTTAGGCCAGGGCGACCCGGACTCCGCGCGCTGAGTCCGCCGCCTCGGAGAGTTCCGGCCGCGCTAGCGCGAACGCGATCTCGCGGTAGACCTTGCGGTTGAAGATCAGGCCGACGTGGCTGCCGGTCACCTCGATGCAGTCGGCGTGCGGGATGATCTGGCACTGCCAGTGGACGACGCCGTCTCCTTTTGAGTAGATGCTGGTGAGCCGCACCTCCTCGAACGGGAACGGCCGCGCATAGTCGTGGCTGAACGGACAGCCGCAGTGGCCGCTCAGACAGTTCTCCGTCCGCGCGCGTCCGGTCGCGTGAGCTGCTCGTCTGGCGGCGCTGACCGCGAGCAGCGTCGGCGCGCTGGCGCCGAACATGCCCTGCAGGTCGGCTCCCATCGAGACGGCGTGTGAGACGAGGTCGGGGCGGCGGGCGGCGAGCGCGCGGGCGAAGTGGCCGCCGCGACTGTGACCGATCAAGGCGACGCGCCGTCCGTGGGTGCGCCAGAGCGCTTCGACCCTGCGCTCGACGCGATCAAGCGCGCGGTCCGAGCAGCCGGTGTTGGTGATGAAGCCGCAGGCGCGCGGTCGGTAGCCGATCGATCCCAGCCATGCTCCGAGCACGCTGAGGGTTTGATCGCCGGCGAGAAATCCGGGCATCAGTACGACCGGCCGGCCGTCGCCGCGCGGGATGCCACCCCGGCCGTACAGCACCGGGTCGGCGAGCAGGCGCGTCAACTCGAGCGACCACCGCGTCTCGGCCAGCGGCCGGCCCCACCAGCGCTCGCGGATGGGGTCGGCGCCGAAGACGAACCGGTCCGCGTCTCGGTCATCGGGGGCTGAGTCCGCCATATCGCTGTGCTGGGCCGCCGCGCGGTGCGGGTCAGCTCGCATGGACGTAGCTGCCTGGGGCGTTGGCCGTTGCTTTGTGCGCGCTGCTCCCCAGCGTCTTGGCGGCCGGCTTCAGGTCGCCGGATCGCTCGCTCAGCCAGGCGGCGTAGTCGGGCCACCAGCTGCCGCGCCGGATGTCGGCCTCCCCCAGCCACACCTCGGGGTCATCTGCGAGATCATCGGTGACGCGGTAGCTGGCGCGGCTCTCAGGACCCGGTGGGTTCACGAGCGCCTGGATGTGGCCGCTCGTCGAGAGCACGAACCGAGTGGAGCCGCCGAGCAGCTGCACACTTCGGTAGGCGTTCTCCCAGGGCACAATGTGATCGGTGAGCCCGGCGACCGCGTAGCTGTCGAGTGTGATTGCGCCGAGGTCGATCGGGGTGCCAAGCACCTCGACTTCCCCAGGGTTGGTCAGCGCATTGTCGAGCGCCGTCAAGATGAAGTCCCGATGCAGGCCGGCGGCGAGACGCACGGTGTCCTGGTTCCAATAGAGGATGTCGAACGCGGGCGGATCCTTGCCGAGCAAGTAGTTGTTGACGACGTAGTTCCAAACCAGATCGTTGGGACGCAGCCAGGCAAAGACGCCCTCTAGCGCGCGGCCGTCGATGTAGCCCTTGCGGGCCGATTCGGGGACCGCCGCGGCCGCGAGCTCCCGACTCGCAAACGCTCCGGTGGTCCCCATCCGCCCCTGGTCAAGCGCGCACACCATCATCGTCAGCGCGCCGACCTTGTCCTGCTCACCGACGGCCGCCAGGTGGCCCAGAGCGCACGCGGCGATGATCCCCCCTGAGCACGCGGCGTTCAGGTTGACCGCGGACTGCCCGGTGATCTCGGCGGCGGCATCGCGCGCTTCGAGTACTGCTTGGGCGTAGGTGTCCAGGTCAAAGTGCCCCTGGGCGGCATCCGGGTTGCGCCATGACATCACGAACACCTGCTGATGCTGATCGAGCAACCACTCCACCATGCTGCGGCCTGGCGAGAGGTCGAGGATGTAGTACTTGTTGATCGTCGGCGGCACGAACAGCAGCGGCACCTCGCGGACCTGCTCGGTCGTGGGGCCATACTGGATCAGCTCGAACACCTCGGTGCGCAGCACCACCGATCCCGGTGTCACAGCGAGGTTGCCCCCGACCTCGAACTTGCTCACGTCCACGCTGGCCGGGAGACGCGGCGACCGCGTCACATCGCGCAGGAACCGCCGTCCGCCGCGGACCAGGTTCGCCCCGCCCTCGTCGATGCTCGCCTTCAGCGCCGCGGGGTTGGACCAGGGGAAGTTCGTCGGGGCGAGCGCGTCGAGCACGTTGGTCGCCGCAAAACGCGCCTGGCACTCGGTACGCCAGTCGAGATCTGCGTCCGAGACCAGACGATCGACCGTGTCGCAGGTCGCCAGGTAGCCCTGCATGACCCGCCGCAGCATCCAGTTGTCCTGCCAGCCGCGGTCGCCAAAGCGACGATCCCCCTTAGGCGGCGTGCGCTCGGACAGCCCCGCAGCGACGCGAACGATCTCAGCGCCGAGTCCGCCGGCGTCGCGCGCGGCACGACCGGGATGGCGCGCCAGCCCCACGATCGTCCGACCCGCCGCCCGAGGCTTGAGGAACCTACCGACGCCACCATCCTCGAGCGCGGCGTCGGCGAGCATCACATCCAGGCCCGCCCGGGCAGCCAAACGGAGACCCGGCATCGACTCGTCCCCTCGAGCTCCGTTTTTCGGTGTCAATGTCGTGTCCATGGCCATCACGCGAACGCGCTCACGCCGGTGATATCACGCCCGACAATCAAGGTCTGGATCGTCTCCGTGCCCTCGAAGGTGTGAATCGCCTCGATGTCGGCCATGTGGCGAATGACATGGTTCTCCAGCAGGATGCCGTTGCCGCCGAGCAGATCGCGGGCTTGGGCGATCACCTGCCGCGCCCGGCTCGTGTTATTCATCTTGGCCAGGCCGGCGACAGTGTCCTTGAGCGCGTGCTCATCGCCGAGCCGGCCGACCCGCAGGCAATAGAGCTGCATCGCGGTCACGTCGGCCAGCATCTTCACGAGCCGCTCCTGCACGATCTGGAAGCTGACCAGCGGTTTGCCGAACTGACGGCGCTCCCGGCAGTAGGTGAGCGCCGCGTCGTACGCGCCCACCGCGTGGCCGAGCGCCGCGAACGCGCACGTCAGCCGCGTGGACGCAAGGACCCTGCCGGTGTCCTTGAACGTGCTCGCCCCCGGCAGCCGAGCACTGAGCCGCACCCGCACACCGTGCAACTCGATGTGCGCCTGCCACACCGCACGAACGCTCCCCTTGCCCTCGATCACCCGCGCGTCGTACCCCGGCGTGCCACCCTCGACCAGGAACCCCTTGACCTGCCCGTCCGCGGTGTCGCGCGCCCACACCACGACGACGTCGGCCAGCGAGCCGTTGCCGATCCACCGCTTCGCACCGTCGATCACATACTCATCGCCCTCCTGGCGCGCGGTCGTCTCGAGTGCCACCGAATCAGAGCCATGGTCCGGCTCGGTCAGCGCAAACGCGCCAAGCGCCTCCATCCTCGCCATCGGCGGCAGCCAGCGCCGCTTCTGCCCCTCGGAACCGAACGCCGCGATCGAGCGCATCGCGAGCCCGGCCTGGACGCCGAGGAGCGTCCCGAGGCTGCCGTCGCCGCGGCTGAGCTCCATCTGAACCAGCCCCGCCGCAACCGCGCTCATCGGCGGGCAGCCGTAGCCCTGGATCCCATCGCCGACCAGCCCGAGCTCGCCCATCCGGCGAACGAGATCGAGCGGCAGCTCGGCGCGCTCCCAATGACCCGGCATCACCGGCAGCACCTCCTCATCGACGAACCGCCGCGTGCGATCGAGGTAGCCGAGCTCGTCCTGCCTCAGCTCGCTGCGCAACAGGAAGTAATCGGTCCCGAGCGCCCGGCCGATATCGGTTTCAGTGATCGCTGTCATGTCTCGTAAAGCTCCTCGATCTCGGCGGCGTGCTTCTCGGCGCAGACAACCCTACGCGACGTCATCGGTTTCGTGGATATCGCAGGACGCCAGAACGTATACCGACGGCTGGGACGCGACCACAACAAAGAACCCCGACCGAAATACGTTCTGCGCATGGCCCGCTGTCAATCACAGGACTCCCTCCTCGAGCCACGTGTAGCGGCGGTCGAGCAGCTTCTGCGCGGTCTTGTAGCCGGCGTCGTCGTCGTTGCGCCGCAGCGCTGTGAACAGAGCGTCGATGCGGCGGCGGGCCTGGCGGGCGAATAGGTCGGCGAGCTCGTGCGCGGCTCGGCGCCGGTCGGGATGCTCGCGGGCGATCGTGTCGGCATAGACTACGGCGCACGCGATCGCGTACAGCTCGGCGCCGATGTCGACGATCCGCCCGAGCACGGCCTGCTTCTGTTCGAGCTCGGCCTGCCAGCGGGTCATCGCATAGAACGTGGAGCGGGCGAGCTTCCGCGCCGCGCGCTCGACGAACCGCAGGTGCGACGCGAGCGATCCGAACTCGTAGAACGCTCGCGGGTGCTGGCCCTCGCCGACCGTCAGCTGCGGCAGCCATTTCACGTAGAACCTGCTGGCCTGGACGGTCGCGTTCGCCTTGGCCTTCAGGTTCCCGTCGCCCTGTAGGAGCTCGCCGGCGACCTCGAGGTGCCGGTCGACGGCTTCGCGGGCGATCAGCAGGCGCATGATCTCGCTCGATCCCTCGAAGATGCGGTTGATCCGCATGTCGCGCAGCACCTGCTCAGCGGGAATCGGCTCCTCGCCCCGGGCGAGCAGCGATTCGGCGGTCTCGTAGCCGCGGCCGCCGCGGATCTGCACGAGCTCGTCGACCACCTGCCAGCCGAGCTCGGAGGCGTAGAGCTTGGCGATCGCCGCCTCGATCCGGATGTCGTTCTTCTTGTCGTCGGCGAGCCGGCTCGAGACGTCAACCACGGCCTCGAGCCCGAACGTGCTGGCTGCGATGAAGGCGAGCTTCTGGGCGACGGCGTCGTGCTTGCCGATCGCCTGTCCCCATTGGACGCGTTCGCCCGACCATTCGCGGGCCACGCGCGTCGCCCACTTCGCCGCACCGACGCAGATCGCCGGTAACGCGAGCCGGCCGGTGTTCAGCGTCGTGAGCGCGATCTTGAGCCCTTGGCCCTCCTTCGCGATCAGGTTCTCCTGCGGGACGAAGACGTCCTCCAGCCGCGTGACAGAGTTCTCGATCCCGCGCAGCCCCATGAACGCGTTGCGATGCTCGACGGTGCTCCCGTCCGTGTCATAGGGCAGCACGAACGCACTGATGCCGCCGCGCGCGCCCTCGCGCGCTGGGACCTTGGCCATCACCACTACGATGTCGGCGATCGCGCCGTTGGTGGCCCACAGCTTGAGTCCGTTGAGCACGTAGCCCGAGCCGTCGGTGGTCGGCGTGGCGGTCGTGGCCACCCGCGCCGGGTCAGAGCCGACGTCAGGCTCGGTCAACAGGAACGCGGAGATGTGGTCCTTGGCGACCAGCGGCAGCCACTTGCGCTTCTGCTCCTCGGAGCCGAAGATCATCAGCGGCTCGGCAACGCCGATCGACTGGTGCGCCGAGAGCAGCGTCGAGATCGCGGCGTGCGAGCTGGCAGCCAGCGCGAGCGCGCGGTTGTAATAGACCTGCGACAGTCCCAGGCCGCCGTAGCGCTCGGGCACCTTCATGCCGAGCGCGCCCAGCTGTTTGAGGCCGTCGATGACCGAGGCGGGGATCTTCGCGTCGCGCTCGATCTGCAACGGGTCGACGTGCTCCTCCAAAAAGGCCCTCAGGGTTTCGAGGAAGCGCTCGCCGTTCTCGACCGCGGTCGGATCCAGCGGCGGCTGGGGATGGATCAGGTCGAGGCGGAAGTTGCCGAGGAACAGCTCCTTGCCGAAGCTCGGCAGCCTCCACTCGGCCTCGCGCGCCGCCTCGACGACCTCGCGTGCCTCTTGCTCTGTGACGTTGACCGACATCGGATCAGCGCTCCTTCGATGTGTCGGCCGCCGGCTGGGTCGCCGGGACGTCGCGACGGTGTGCCGACAGGCTCTGAATTTGTGTGACCTTTGGGGTAAGCATGGCCGCAAGCTAGCCCGATCAAACGCGCCTATGAGCGCTCACCACAGGATTCGGCCACGGCCTTTGTGGCCGCGCCACACTCGGAACGGGCACCGGGCAGAGCATGCGCCCACGCTTGTGCGCCGGCGCCAGCCGGGCGATCGGCGCTTGGTGTCAGCCCCCATCGACCGCGGAGCGAGTCCCTCCTATTAATCACGCCCAGGCTGAGACCTTGCACTACACCTGACTGGAGAAGGATCTGATGAGCGCAATCAACACTGTCCCCGAGCTGCTCCGCGCGCAGGCGTCCCGTATCCCTGACCAGCCGTTCGTGCGCTGGCGCGGGCGATCGGTGAGTTATTCGGAATTCGACGTCCGCACCGATGCCTTGGCGGCGGGTCTGGCCGATTTGGGCATCAAGCCCGGCGATGTCGTCTCGGTGATGCTGCCCAACTGTCTGGAGTTCCTCGAGGCGTGGTGGGCGATCCTGAAGGCCGGGGCCGTGTTCGGCCCGATCAATCCGGCGTTCACCGCGCCGGAGGTGGCGTACGTGGTGGGTCACTCGCGGGCGGTCGCGGTCGTTACCGACGGTAATGGGGCCGCGACTCTGGCCGGCGCGCGCGGCGCGCCGGAGCTGGCGACGTTGCGCCACGTGATCTCCGTGGAGGAGGGCGGCGAGGTGGCGCTCGAGTCGCTTGCCGGTCGCGGTGGCGAGGTTCCGGCGAGCGGGCGGGGGCCTGAGGACTTGGCGACGCTGATGTATACGTCGGGGACGACGGGTAAGCCGAAGGGCGCGATGCTGACGCACGGCAACGTTCTGGCGAACGCGGCGATGGGTGCGGAGGTGTTGCCGCTGGTGGGCGGTGAGCGGGTCGGGATGATGCTGCCGCTGTTTCACGTCAACGCGCAGATCGTGACGTGCGTGATCCCGATGATGGTCGGGTGCGAGGTCGCGATGTGGGAGCGCTTCTCGGCCTCGACGTTCTGGCAGACGGTCGCGGAACTCGAGCCGGTCGCGCTCTCGGCGGTCCCGACGATCCTCGCGGCGGTGCTGCACACCGCCAATGCCCCGACCGGACCGACGTCGCTTCGCTACATCGTCTGCGGCGCTGCGCCGCTGTCGCGGGAGCTGCTCGAGGCGTTCGAGCAGCGCTTCGAGATCCGGATCCTCGAGGGCTACGGGCTGACCGAGTCGACCTGCGTCTCATCCTTGAACCCGTACTACGGGGTCCGCAAGCCCGGGTCGATCGGGCTGCCGGTGCGCGGCCAGCAGATGCAGATCCTCGCCCCCGACGGCACCCCGGTAAACGACGGCGAGCTCGGCGAGATCGTGGTCAACGGTCCGAACCTGATGGCCGGATACCTCCACAACCAAGAGGCGACGGCCTCGACGATCCGCGACGGCTGGCTGCACACCGGCGACGTCGGCTACGTCGACCCCGACGGGTACTTCTACATCGTCGACCGCGCCAAGGACATGATCATCCGCGGCGGCGAGAACATCTACCCCCGTGAAATCGAGGAGATCCTCTACACGCACCCCGGCGTGCTCGAGTGCGCGGTGATCGGCGTGCCGCACGAGGTCCGCGGCGAGGAAGTCCTCGCCATTCTCGCGCCGAAACCCGACGCCGAGCTCGACGAGGATGACCTCAAAGCATTTGCGGTCGAGCGCCTCGCCGCGTTCAAGGTCCCACGACGCTTCGAGATCCGCCCCGAGCTCCCCAAGAACGCCACCGGCAAGATCAACAAGCAGCCACTACGCGAAGAATTCGGCCACTGGGCACCCGCCGGCGCGAAGCGATGAGCAGCTGACCTGACTGACGTCAAATACGTAAGGAGCCAGATCATGGAAGTCGTGATAACGAGTGAGGCGAAGGCGCAGTCGCCCGTCGACGAGGATTCGCTGGCCGGGCGGGTGGCGCTGGTCACCGGCGGCACACGCGGCATCGGGGCCGCGATCTCGCTCAGCCTCGTCCGGCGCGGAGCCACGGTGGCCGCTGGGTTCTCCGCGAACCGAGGCGCGGCCGTGGCATTCCGCGAGAGACTGCAGCGGGCCGGAACCGAGGCCAGCATTCACCAGGGCAATGTCGGCGACCCGGAAGACTGCCTGCGCGTGGTGGGAGAGGTGATCGAACAGCACGGTCGCCTCGACATCCTCGTCAATAACGCCGGCGTCACCGTCGATCGTCCGGTGTCGGCGATGACGGTGGACGACTGGCACAAGGTGCTGCGGGTGAACCTGTCCGGCGCCTTCTACATGTCCCAGCCGGCGCTCGCGCATATGCTCGAGCGTGGCTCCGGGCGGATCATCAACATCTCCTCGGTCGTCGGTGAGACGGGCAATATCGGCCAGGCCAACTACGCGGCGTCGAAGTCCGGCCTGCTCGGACTAACGAAGACGCTGGCCCGGGAAGCCGCGTTCGCGCTTGAGAAGGCGGGCAAGCTCGACGGTGGCGGGATTGGGCTCACCGTCAACGCGGTGACTCCCGGGCTGATCGAGACAGAAATGACCGCTGCCGTGCCCCCGAGGGTGATCGAGAAGCTGCAGGCCACGATCCCGCTGCGGCGGATGGGACGTCCGGAGGAGGTGGCCCGGGTCGTGCGTTTCCTGGCCGCGGACGCCTCGGGCTACATCACCGGCCAGGTCTGGGGCGTCAACGGCGGCTTCGACATGTGAGCACCGCGATCTGAAAAGTGCTCGGTCCCCCGTGTTCCGGGTTAGACTGGCGACGGGATGTCGACGGTCCAGCCGGACCTCGAGGTGGTCGTCAGGCAGCAGCTCGAAGCTGTTCTGGACAAACTGCGGCCGGGTCTGCTCGCTGAGGAGATGGCGGAGCTGCTGATGGCGTCGATTCCCGAGCTTGGCCGCGCCCGCGATGAGGATTTCCGCGCGGGATTGCTGCTCAGCTGTGAGAGCAACCTGGCCGCGATCTGGAACGGGATGCTCACAGGAGCGTCAGTCGATTCGATCGCACCGCCGCCGGAGGCGATCGCATGGGCGCACGAGCTCGTGCACCGTGGCGTTCAGCTCCCCGCGCTGCTGCGAGCCTACCGGCTCGGTCATGGTCTTGCCGAGCGCCGTCTCGAGGAGGCTGCCGCCGCGCTGGAGATCGAGCCGGAGATCCGCTGGCGAGTGCTTGCCCGGATGTCCCATCACATGTTCGCCTACGTCGACGCCGTCTGCACCGAGCTGGTCGACGATTACGAGCAGGAACGGGCGCAGTGGATTCGTGGCGCCGCCGCGGCTCGCGCCGAGCTGGTCACCGCGATCGTCGAGCGTCAGCCGGTCGACGCTCGCGCGGCCAGCGAGAAGCTGCGCTACGACGTCTCGCGACGCCACCTGGCGCTGATTGCATGGGCCGATCCGCCCGCCGCCGGGCAGCGGGCTGGTTCGCTCGAGAGCGAGGCCACGGCGCTGGCGGCGGCCCTCGGCGGCGAGCCGGTGCTGACGGTCCCGATCGGCGAGCGCGTCGTCTGGGCGTGGACCTCGGGCGATCATCTCATCGACGATCCGACTGTCATCAGGCAGATCGTGGGCGAGGGAGTGCGAGCTGCGATCGGAACGTGCCGGGAGGGCCTCGCCGGCATGGCCGACTCGCACGATGAGGCGCGTGTCGCTCGTCGCGTGGCCGAGCTGCGGACGCTCCGGTCGGGCGCCGTCGTCGGTTACCGCGCGGCCGACCTGACCGCACTGTTGACCGCGGACCCGGTCGAAGCCGTTCGCTTCACCGAGGCCGAGCTCGGGGAGCTGATAGCGGACACCGACGCGGCCGCGAGGCTGAGGGCAACCTTACGCGTGTACCTTGAGGAAAACCTGAGCCCGGCCCAGGCCGCACGGCGCCTCGGGATCCATCAGAACACGGTCGTGTACCGGGTCAAGCGCACCGAAGAACAGCTCGGACATACGATCGAGGAGCGCCGCTTGCGCCTCGAGGTGGCGCTGCAGTTGTCAGAGATGATCGGCGCTCTGCGGGCCGCGGCCGACGGTCGGCGTCGAGCCCGCCCGTAGCCGCGCCCGCACTCGAACGCGCGCCGGCCCGCACTGAAGCCCGTTTGTGCGCGGAGACTAGGGATCGCGCTGGGGACTGGCGCGCGCCGCCATGGAGAGGCCGCTCGCCCACTGAGATAACGCATCTCCACAGTCCTAACTCATTCTGAGGAGATTCCGCGATGGCATTTATGACCGGGAACTTTCCGCCGGTCGACCCGACGACGTTCATGGACAGGCCCTACCGGGAGCGGCTGAGGACGCTCGCCGGGCATTGGGCCGAGAACGGGTTCGGTTCACCGAAGGTGATCATGGTGATGTACCTGCTCAAGCTGGTGTTCTTCTACGCGCTTGGTGGCGTGCTGGTCGGCACGCTGACCTCGCATCTGAACCCGCTGCACCCCTCGGACTGGTTTTTCCAGCCGATCTTCTACGAGAAGGCGGTCCTGTGGACGGTGCTGCTCGAGTGCCTGGGGTTCGCCGGCTCGTGGGGCCCGCTGGCTGGTCACTTCAAGCCGATGAGCGGTGGCATTCACTACTACGTACGTCCCGGCACGATCCGGCTGGCGCCGTGGCCGGACAAGGTCCCATTCACCAGTGGTGACGAGCGGACCCCCGTCGACGTGATTCTGTACGTCGCGCTGCTCGCCGCGTTGGTCGTGTCGCTCGTGCTGCCCGGCGTACACGCGCACGGGATCGACAGGGCGCTTGTCTCGAATAAGGGTCTTGTGGCACCGGCGGCGATCATGACGGTGATCGGCCTGCTGGTGATCCTCGGGCTGCGCGACAAGGTGCTGTTCATCGCCGCGCGCTCAGAGCAGTACCTCCCGGCGCTGATCTTCATGGCGTTCTTCCCGTTCGTCGACATGATCGTGGCGGCGAAGCTGCTGATCGTGGTGGTGTGGTTCTCTGCGGGCTTCTCGAAGTGCAACCGGCACTTCCCCAACGTGCTGGGGCCGATGGTGTCCAACGTGCCGTGGCTTCCCTCCAAGGCGATCAAGCGGTTTCACTACGCCAACTTCCCCGAGGATCTGCGCCCGTCGAAGCTCACGTACCGCATCGCTCACGGCCCGGGCATGTTCGGCGAACTGGTGCCGCCGCTGGTGCTGCTGTTCTCGCACAACCACACGGTGACCCTGATCGCGGCCGTGTTCATGATCGGCTATCACCTGTTCATCATCTCCACCTTCCCGCTCGCGGTGCCGCTGGAATGGAACGTGCTGTTCATGTACATCACCGCGTTCCTGTTCCTCGGCTACCCGGCGCAGCACGGGTACGGTCTGGGCGATATGGGCACGCCGCTGCTGCTGGCGACCGTGGCGGGGCTGCTGTTTTTCCCGGTGCTCGGAAACCTCCGCCCGGATCTCGTCTCGTTCCTGCCCTCGATGCGTCAGTACGCGGGCAACTGGGCCTCGGCGATGTGGGCGTTTGCGCCGGGGGCTGAACAGAAGCTGAACGAGCACATCGTCAAATCCGCGCCGATGCAGAAGGACCAGCTCCAGATCAACGCGCCGCTGCTGGGTTACGACGAGCGAGTGGCCGAGATCCTGCTGAACATGCTCCTCGCTTGGCGATCGATGCACAGCCAAGCACGCGGGCTCAACTCCGTCATGTTGCGGCACCTGGGTCAGGACATCGACACCTACACGCTGCGCGAGGCGGAATTCAGCTGCAACGCGATCGTCGGCTTTAACTTCGGCGACGGGCACCTGCACGACCGGCGCATGATCGAGGCGATTCAGAAGCGCTGCCAGTTCGCGCCCGGCGAGTTCATCGTCGTCTGGGTCGAGTCAGAATCCGTGTGGAGCGGCCGCCAGCAGTACTTGGTGATGGATGCCGCCGTCGGCGTGGTCGAGCGCGGCAGCTGGGCAGTGAAGGACGCCGTCAGCGAGATCCCATGGCTGCCAAACGGCCCGATCGCCACGCAGGTCGACTGGCAGCTCGAGGGATATGAACGCATCAGCCACTCGGGAGCCGCGTCTCGCGCGCTGCCGACGGCTTCCGAAGCTACGCCGAAGCTGGATCAGGCGGTGACGGCATGACCAGCGCAATCGTCGTCGGCAGCGGGCCCAACGGGCTCGCTGCCGCCCTCACCCTGGCATCCGAGGGCATCGAGGTGACCGTGCTCGAGGCAGCCGACACGCTGGGCGGCGGTACCCGCACGAGCGAGCTAACGCTCCCGGGGCTGCTCCACGACGAGTGCTCGGCAGCACACCCACTCGCGGTCGACACCCCCTTCTCACGCCGTTTCGATCTCCATGCGCACGGACTGACCTGGCGCTGGCCGGAGGTTCAGTACGCCCATCCGCTGGACGGCGGCGCCGGCGCCGCCGCATACCGGTCGGTCGATGAGACCGCCGTGGCCCTCGACAAAGACGGCGGCGCGTGGCGGTCGGTGTTCGGAGCGCTCGCCGAGCGCTTCGACGACATCACCGCCGACTTCCTGCGCCCGATGCTGCACGTCCCCGAGCACCCCGTGAAGCTGACCCGATTCAGCCTCTACTCAGCGCTGCCCGCGGCGGTGCTCGCTCGGCGCTGGTCAACCGAGGAGGCGCGGGCGCTGTATGCGGGCGTCGCCGCCCATGCCTTCCGGCCCTTCGGCTCGCCGATGTCCTCGGCGATCGGCGTAGCCCTCGGCACTGCGGCGCACCGCTACGGCTGGCCAGTCGCCGAGGGCGGCTCGGGGTCGATCAGCCGCGCGATGATCGCACTGCTCGAGACTGCGGGCGCGCGGCTCGAGACCGGGGTCCGCGTGCAGTCGCTCGACGAGCTCGAAGCGGCGGACATCGTCATGCTCGACCTCGCACCCGCGGCCGCCGCCCGGATCGCCGGAGACCGGATGCCACGCCGGATCGCCAGGGCGCTCACCCGATACCGGCACGGCCCCGGAACATTCAAGGTCGACTTCGCCGTACAGGGCGGAATCCCATGGACCTACGAGCCCGCCCGGCGCGCCGGCACCGTACACGTCGGCGGCGGCCTGAGCGAGATCGCGGCGGGCGAGAAGCTGCTTCACGCCGGGCGCATGCCTGACGCGCCGTTCGTGCTCGTCTGCCAGCAGTACCTGGCCGACCCGGCACGGTCACAGGCAGACGTGCACCCGGTGTACTCCTACGCCCACGTCCCCACCGGCTACACCGGTGACGCCACCGCTCAGATCGAAGCGCAGATCGAACGGTTCGCCCCCGGGTTCCGCGAGCGGATCCTCGCCCGCTCTACCAGGTCGGTCGCGCAGACCGAAGCGCACAACGCCAACTACGTCGGCGGCGACGTGGTCACCGGCAGCAACGACGCGCTGCAACTCGTGTTCCGCCCCCGCGTCGCGCTCGACCCGTACTCCACCGGCATCCCCGGACTCTACATCTGCTCGGCCGCCACGCCACCCGGGGCAGGCGCCCACGGCATGTGCGGCTACAACGCCGCACTCTCGGCGCTACGACGCGTCGACCCGCACCGCGACGACTCCGACGTGGCTGACGTTCATTCGTCGGAGCTCGTGCCAGGCCCTGCGCCGCTGTCGCGGGGTTGGCGTTGAGCCAGGGTCACGATGGCCTTGGCCTCATCGAGCTGCTGGCCGATCAGGGACCTTGCCGGCCGGTCCCGGTCCCGGCCGCTGTCGCGGCGCGCACCGGCGGCGCCTTGTCGCCGCCGGCGGCCGGCGCGCGGGGCGTGCATAACTCGCGGGTCGACGCTCCGCGGGCAGCCGAAGGACGCGCCCGCTTGACTCAAACATCTTTTGAGCTATGACGTCTTCACGGTCCTGACGCGTGGGTCTGGCGCCTCGAGCTGCCGATCCGGCGCTCGAGTCACCGGTAGCCGATTCAAGATGGGACGCGGTAATTGCCCCGCACGGCAAAGATGTAGGGGAGCACCGGTAGGCGTCTGACTCGGAGAGCAAAAAAAACCGCCGCCCGCGCTCCTCCGAGCGTCAGGCGGCGGTTGTGTGAGCGACGGGCTACTCGGCGGCGGCCCGGTCGGGCTGCTTGCCGTCCTGAATTGCGGCCCAGATCAGCAGTGTGAACGCGACTGCACAAGCGAACGCGCACATCTCTGAGAGCACGATCGCCCCCACCGGCGCGCCGAGCGTTGCGCTCGCCGCGGCGATCGCGGCGGCGAGCGCCGAGATCGCGATGGTGGCTATCGAATACTTGGCAAAGCGCTGGTCTGACTGCATGTCGTCCTCCTAAGCGAGACCTCGGGTCGTTGGCTGGCGCCCCTGGCGACGAGTTGATCGTTCAGCCGCCGGGATCGCCTGGACGCCACCGTAAGGCGGTCGGAATCGAGGTTCCATGGGCGCTTGCACCAAGCGATCGGTGGCACGAGTGGCGGCGCACGCCAAACGGCGCGCGTCAGGCGACCCCGCTCCGTCGGAGAGCCACTCGTCCTCGAGTTATCGCTGAGGCATAAGCCGGAGTTTTCGCCAGGCGCTGGACGGTTGTCGGCGTTGCACCGCAGAGGTGCTATGCAATACGGAAAGCATCGCCACTGCCTGCTCCGTAAACAGCGTTCCCCACAGCGATCCCGGCACAATGCTCATCCAGCAGCACGTTCCCCCCAACGACAGCCCGTCGACCACCTGGCCCAGGCGGGGTACTGAGTCGTGAATCCGCCGGACCAACAGCGCACTTCTGGGTCGGGACGTCTGGGCGTGGCCATATTGGCCACAATCGCGACGGGCAACATCGTGCTGTGGCTCGCAGCCCGCCCGAGCGGCGAACCCGGCCGCCGGTTCTACGGCGAACTGTGCGGCGCCGAGGCAGTCCTGCTGTTCTCCTGCGCGCTCGTCCTCGCAACGCTGTTGCCCCCTATCGAGAGAGCGTTCGGTGGACTTGACCGCGTCGCGGTCTGGCACCGCCGCGCTTCGGTCGCTGGGATGCTGCTGCTGATCCCGCACCTGGCCCTCGTCACGTCCCCGCCGGATCCCTACGAGACTTCGTTTGGGCACGGCCTCGGCGACGTCGCTCTCGCCGGACTGACGATCCTCGCCCTCTGGGCGCTTGCCCCCGGCCTGCGGACGGCGAGATGGCCGGGACCAATCCGGCGGATGGCCCGCGCGACGTACGAGCAGTGGCTGACGGCACACCGCCTGACGGGACTGTTCGTTGCGGCCGCCGTGGCCCATGGAGCGATCGTCGATCCGGTCCTTCATCGCTCTGCCCTTCTGCGCGTCGTCTTCCTGACCGTCGGGAGCGTCGGCGTGGTCGCGTACGTATACAGGGAGCTGCTTGCTCGCTATTTCGTCCCGATCTACGACTACGCCGTCGCCGACGTCCAGCGGCTGAACAAAGCCACGCTCGGCGTCGCCCTGGCCCCCCAGGGCAAGCGGCTGACGTTCGCGCCCGGGCAATTCGTGTTCCTTGCGGTGGGCGGCCCGGGCGGATGGGAGCGCCATCCGTTCTCAGTGTCGAGCTCACCAAGCGACGAGCGGGTCGAGCTCACGATCAAGGGAGCCGGCGACTACACGCGCGAGCTGTACGACAAGCTCCGAGCTGGCGTCCCGGCGAAGCTCGCCGGACCGTTCGGCGGCTTCGACTACACCCAAGGCGGTCACGATCAGATCTGGATCGCCGGCGGCATCGGAATCACACCGTTCGTCAGCTGGATCCGATCGATCGACGGCGAGTTCGACCGCGACGTCGACTTCTATTACTCCGTTGCACACTCCGATGACGCGGTCTACCTCGACGAGATCCGCAGCGCGGCCGATCGGTATCCCTCGCTGCGCCTTCACCTTGTCAGCGGCGACACCGACGGTCTACTCACCGCAGACCGAGTGATTTCTGCCGTCTCTCCCGGTATCAAGCCATGGGTGTACATGTGCGGGCCGCCGCCGATGATGAAGACGTTCTCACGCGACCTGCGCCGGCGCGGTGTGCCCGCCAGCCGAGTGCGATGGGAGCGATTCGGCGTTCGGTGAACGGCGGCCGAACTCGCGGCCACTGAGGAACGGCGTGATCGAGCAGGTGTTCATGCGAGCCGTCGGCCTCGTGGCGCCGACGTGACTGCGCAATCTCGTCAAGCGCGACGTCGCGATCACGCCAACCCTGCATAGTTGACCGCCGATGGGGGTCGAGGTCCTTTGTACGTGGCGAAGAAATGACTGATCTCAACGCGCAGTTGGGTGGGCACGTCCGCGAGCCGTTCCAGCTGATTCCAGCTGGGGTCTGCCACCGGCACGCACAGAACGTGCGGGTCGACGCCGCGCTCGTCCTCCATCTCGAGCAGCGCGACCGGCCTCGCAAATACGATGCAGCCCGGGAACGTCGGCTCCGATACACAGATGAGCACGTCGAGCGGATCCCCGTCGAGCGACAGCGTCTCCGGGATGAAGCCGTAGTCGGTCGGGTACACAGCCGAGGACGACAGAAAGCGGTCGAGCACCAATCCGCCGACGGCATGGTCGTACTCGTACTTGTTCCGGTTGCCCTTGGGGATCTCGACCACGCATCTGATCGTTACGGCTGGGCTCGCTGGCTCGGACAGCGGTTGCGGAGCAGGCTCGGTCATGCCGGTATCAGATCTCCGTCGCCGCGTGCTCCCGAGCTGAGAAGCGCACCGTGTCCGCTCTGCAACCGTCGGTCGTTCCCACGCCCCTACACCCTAATCCGCTCGAGCGCGGGGACCACAACGAAGGGCCGCGCGCGTCATACGCACTGCGTATGGAATCGGGAAAGCCGTGTGTCGCCACCGAGGCGGCGCCGGATGCGTAGATTGCTATGCCGTGAAAGCCGTGGGACGCGGATATCGAACGGGTGCTTCGGTACGAGCCCGACGGGAGCACGACGGTCGTCGGCGGGTGGGGCGACGGCGAGGGGCACCTTGCGCTCAGAACTCGGTATGCCGTCGCCGGCGAGGGCCTCGCGGTGTCCGTGTTGCGCTCGAGCCGGCCTGCACGAACCGTCCGCTTCGCCGGCCCGGCCGGGTCGGTCGCCGACGCCTTCCGGCGCACCGGCGCAAGGGTTGGGAGCGGCAGCCCGATCGTCGTCGAGGGGCACATATGGGGAGTCGTGATCTCGGCGCGAGCGCGGCCGGGGCCGCCATACAACCGGCGCGGGTGGTGCCGACCGATGCCGACGGGACGATTCCGTGATCGACGGACCGCCCGACTCAGACGCACCTGCCGTCCCAGCCGACCACTCCGGACTGGCGTCTAAGCGCGTGATCGTTGGCGCCGCCGGCGGTCTCGTCGCGGCGGGGATTGCGCTCGGCGCGGGAACCTCCTGGTCCGTCGCGGCCTTATGCGCCACCGACGTTGCGTCACTCGTGTTCGTCGTCTGGGTTTGGGCCAGCGTCGCGGGCGCCGATCCCGCGGCGACCGCCTGGATCGCCCGCGCCGAGGACGCCTCACGGGCAGCAGCGGAGGCCGTCCTCATCGGTGCCGGCGCCGCAAGCCTGCTCGCGGTCGCGTTCACGCTCGCGCAGGCAAGCCACGCCCACGCCCCAGCGCGCGGGCTCTTGACCGCGCTCGCGCTGGCAAGCGTCGCGCTGGCTTGGTCATCGGTCCATACCGTCTACGCCCTCCGCTACGCCAGGTTGTACTACACACCGCCGGACGGCGGGATCGATTTCCACGGCGATCGCCCAGACTACCTCGACTTCGCCTATCTCGCGCTGACAATCGGAATGACCTTCCAGGTCTCCGATACCGATCTGACGGGCAAGCGCGTTCGCCGCAGCGCGCTCGCCACGCGCTGACCTCCTATGTCTTCGGCACGGTGATCGTGGCGATCACGGTGAGCTCCGTCGCGGCCCTTCTCGGCAGGTAGTACCTCCACTCGAAGCGCCTCCGCGGCAACTGAGAGGTTTGAGCCGCGGGCCGGACCGGCGCCGAAGCGGTATTCGCGGTGCAGCCGATCGGTGCTCAGACGACGGCGGGAACGACAGCGCCGATCAGCTGGGGGCCGGGCTCGGTCAGCGCTTGGGTCAGATGCTCGGCGAGGTTGCTCGGCGGTGTCGGCGAGCGCCGCGAGAATGCCCATGGCCTGCGCAAGTCCGACGTGGTCCAGCCTTGCCCCGCCGAGGTTGATCACGGGGCTGTCGTGCAGCTTGTTCTGGCCGGGTTCGGTGAGTAGTTCCCATTCCGCGCGGAGGATCCTGCACGAGCTGTTCTTGAGGATGATTCGTAGTCGCCGCCTCAGTCGCCTCCACCACGTCTGCAGCTCGGTCGTTCCCGGCAGGCGAACAGGGTGGTGACCCCCGGCCCGACCAGCACGCGCACACCATGCGCCGCACCGTTGCTCGCAATCGTGCGCACCTCCATCGGTTGCGGGTTGCCATGGGCCTCCGGCCGCTACCAGCTCAGGCCCTCGAAGCCGAGGGCAAGCCCAAAGCTCCCTGGACTGTGGTCCCGGCGGCGGCTGCGACTGACGAGACGACAGGTCCCGCGGCGGCTCACGGCATATCGATCCTTGACCCCACCCATACCCGAGATGTATGGACCCAAGCGTGCGGTTCGATCTACGATAGGGCATCCCGGGCTTGACGCTAGCTACGCTCGCCGCGATCGAGCGCTCAAAGGTCCCGTTCTACATCGCGGGCGGCGTCCTCGTGGCGTGGGCCATCGCTTCCGCCGCCATCGGGATCGCTCGAGGCGACTTCCCGTCAGGGAACGCGCAATGCGGATCTACATCGGCATCACGGGGCTGCTCGTGGTCGCGACCCTCACGGCGGCGATCGCCACCTCGGGAGTCCTCCCATCCTTGCCGTGGTCGCTGGCCAACGGTGATCTGCGCAACACCAGGGTGGTGTCGAGGTCGGAGATCTCGGCGGCCAACGTTGGCCAGCTCGGTGTCGCCTGGACGATGCCGTTGACCGCCCAGCAGCATCTACGGCACCTTCGCGGCCAACCCGGTGACGGACGCGCACGGCGTCGTCTACCTGCAGGACCTCGCGTCGAACGTCTTCGCCGTCGACCTGCGCTCCGGGCGAGTCCTGTGGACGCGCCGCTACAACTCACAGGACATCGGCCCGAACGGGGTCGTCGTCGCCGACGGCCGGGTCTACGATGCCACGGCCGCTTTCGCTTATGCGCTGGACCCGAAGACAGGTCGCGAGTTTTGGCGAATCCCGCCGCGGGCGGCGAGCTCGCCTCGGGGTTCGGCATCGATATGCAGCCCCAGGTCGCCAACGGCAAGGTCTACATTGCGACCGCGGCGCTGCTTGGCGGCGGCATCGCCTATGCGCTGGACGCCCGAACGGGGCGCACCTTGTGGTCGTTCGACACGGCCACGGACCCGATCGCCAACCAGATCATCGCCGGCGGCGTGTGGAATACGCCGGCGATCGGCTCCGACGGAACGATCTACTTCGGCGTGGGCAACATGTACCAGCCTGCCCGCGTCGCCCTGCGCTCGCCCGGGCCGCGCCTCTACACCGACAGTACCGTCGGCCTCAACCCCGCGACCGGCCGCCTGAAGTGGTACTTCCAGGCGGTTCGCAACGACTTCCACGACTGGGACATGCAGCTGTCGCCGATCATCGCCCAACGCAACGGCCGCGAGGTCGTCATCGACTCCGGCAAGATGGGCTACGTCTACGCCATGGACGCGGCCAGCGGTCATCTGCTGTGGAAAACCCGGGTTGGCGTCCACAATGGCCATGACAACGACGGCGAGCTCGCGCTCGCGCACAAGCTCGCCATGCCCCCGGCCTTCGGCGGCCGGCTGTCCCCGGCGCAGATCAACGCGGTGGCGAAGTACGTCTCAAGCGTCGCCGGACGGTAGCGGCGACTTCTAAGATGTCTGCCCGCACGATCGCGAGTCTGCGCGGACCTCCGGGTGCAGCTCTCAGATGACGGCGCGGACGACAGCCTCGATCAGGTGGGGTCCGGGCTCTGTCAGCGCTCGGGTCAGATGCTCAGCGAGTTCCTCGGCGGTGCGCAGCGGGGACGCCCATGGCCAGTCCGACGTAGTCAAGCCGTGCCCTGCCCAGGTTGATCAAGGGGCTGTCGTGTAGCTCATTCTGGCAACGTTGACCCTGCCACCTCCTACTTCTGGTTCGCGCTCGTGCTGCTCGTACGTGGGTCGGCCTGGGGTGCTCGATGATGCCGACGATGGCCTCGGCCTACGCCGTCGTGCGCCGCGACCAGGTACCCGGGGCCACCAGCGTGCTCAACGCGCTTCAACGTCTCGGCGGATCGCTGAGTGGAACCTCCGACCGGCCGAGGCATGACGACTCCATCCATCCCCACGCGCGGCGCATCCCCTCGGAGCGAGGTCGGCTCCCGGCGCCGGCCGCCAGGACCCCTCAGTGCCCGGCGCCTCCGGAGGCGCGGCGGTGGATGCTCGTGGCAGCATGGCCACTAAAGAATCATGGGCACAGCACACCAACGAAGGGAGCCCGATGGAGGCGCATCTCAGCAACCGTCATCGCGACACGGTCGACAGGATCTTCAGCCAGCCGCCGAGCCACAACATCCAGTGGCGCGAGGTAGTTTCGCTGCTGGAGACGGTTGGAACCGTGACTCACGAGCACAACGGCAAGCTCAAGGTTTCGCTCGGCCCTGAGACCGAGGTACTCCCCGAACCTCGTGGTAAGGACGTAGAGGTCCAGATCGTGGTGGATCTGCGGCGAATGCTGAAGCAGGCCGGGTTCGCGCCAGGCCGCTCCCGCGCCGTCGGCGATCATCGCACGCGGGATCACGGTGATGGTCAGTGGGGCGAGCCGACCTAAGACGTTGGGGAACGAGCTTGCGCTCAGGCTCGGGGCCGTAGATCACAGCAACCGGGGCTATACCTACGGTCCCTGAGGATCGATTGCCGAGCGAGACGTCGACCATATAAATGGTGCAAATGGCGGGCTCATCATCACGGGGCCGCCCATCGATCGAAAGCCCTTGCGAATCAGCTTGTTGTAGTTCCGCTCCCCGTCCATCACCAGGCTTTGGTATGAACCCCCGCAAGGCTGTTGCGAGAGTCGCCGACTGGTCATAACTTGCGGGACGCCTGGCCATACGAGCCGGACGATCCCCGCTTCGCGAGGTACGCGCAAGGGTCGAGCCGCGATCGGGCCGGTCGATAACCGAGAGCGATGGCCGGGGTACCGGTTGGTCTCGCCCGGGCGCTGCTGAGACTCTAGCTTCCTGCCGAGCGACCTGTAAGGAGCCTTACGTGTTGACAGATGACCACCAATTCGTTTTGCGCGTGGCGCCCGCGGTCAAGCGGCGGTGTGATGACGGGACACCAAGCCATCGCCCGAGGTCGGGGTCCGGTCGGGCCGGCGTAGGTCGCGGATGCTTTGACACCGTGTCCTCGCGCGATTCCTGCGCCCGAACATGAGCCAGACAGTGCGCGCCGCCCGCCTGCACAAGCACGGCGAGCCACTTCAGATCGAGACGGTCGAGCTGCCGGAGCCCGGCGAGGATGAGGTCCGCGTCGAGCTCGAGTTCGCCGGCATCAACCCGATCGACCGGTACCTCGCCGAGGGCCGAGTGGCGCCGGACGGTCCGCTGCCCCGCACGCTCGGGGGTGAGGGGGCAGGTCATATAGATGGCCGGGCGGTGATGGTCTCCGGCGAGGGCCTCGGGACCACGCGCGACGGCACGTGGGCGCAGGCCGCCGTGGTACCGCGAGGAGCGGTGCACGACCTCCCCGATGGAGTGCAGACGCGCGATGCGGCCCCGATGGGCGTCGTCGGGTTTACCGCCTACTACACGGTCTGCCAGCTCGGCCGGGTCGGTGCTGAGGACCGCGTACTCGTGCTCGGCGCCGCAGGGGGCGTCGGCAGCACGATCGTCTCGCTCGCCCACGCCACCGGAGCCACGGTCTGGGGGCTTGCGAACTCAGCGGACACCTGCGATGTGATCACGGGACAGGGCGCCGACCGGGCGATCGTGGCCGGCCCCGACGAGCTGGCCGACGCGGTCTCAGAGCTCGAGCCGACGGTCGTGTTCGACCCGCTCGGCGACGGCTTCGTGCAGCCCGTGCTCGACTCGCTGGCCCCGCGCGGCCGGCTGGTCTCGTTCGGCACCTCGGCCGGCGCCGACGTTCAGCTCAACATGCAGACGCTGTATCGCAAGATGATCTCGGTGCTCGGCTTCGGGGGCATGCTGTTCACCCCCGACGAGCGTCGCGCCGGGCAGGAGAAGGCGCTCGAGGCGCTCCGCGCCGGCGACCTCCGCATGGTGGTTGACGACATCCTGCCCCTCGATCAGATCAACGAGGCGTTCCAGCGACTCGAGCAGCGGAAGGTGCGCGGGAAGCTCCTGCTCAGGCTGCTTGAATAGCGGTCCCGCTAGACGCCGCGACACGCGCGTCGTGGCCGACCCTGGCGCTAGCCAGAGCAGCGGATTCTGACCAACGATCACGCGGGCAGGACAGGGCGGTCGGCGCCGCGAGCGAGAATCGCTCCCGCCATGCCCGCGAACACGGCCCGGCCGGCGAGCGGACCGGGCTCGAGGCGCGAGTGCATCGAAGGCAGCTTGTCCCTCACGAGCTCCACTGCGGCATTGACCATCGGCTCGCCCTCGTCCTGTCGTTGGACGCAGCGCGCAAATGTCAGCCTCTCAGTGCAGGTAGCGCTCCCAATCTGCGGGCACGCGCCCCTCCGGCCCGGGCGTCGGCTGATCGAGCGGACGATGTTGGGGCGGAGCGAGTGGCGGACCCTCGTAGAACTGCTCGGTGCGACAGTCCCAGAACCAGTCCTCGCCGGGTTCGAAGCTGCGAATCAGTGGGTGCCCGGCCTCGGCCGCGTGGCGGCTGGCATGCTGTGAGGGAGACGTGTCACAGCAGCCGATGTGCCCGCACCGTGCGCAACGGCGCAGGTGAAACCACCACCCGCCCTCGGCCAGACATTCGACACAGCCGGTTGAGCTCGGCCGCACCGCAGGATCGATCAGGTTCTCGTCGGACATGCGCCCAGCAACGCTAGTGGCTCATTGGGGGACATTGGGGTTAATCCGGCTCCGGGGCGATCAGCGTGGGGCGGTGGCTGTGATGTAACACGGCTTCGGCGACACTGCCCAGCAGGGCACGCTTGGCGGTGTTGCGGCCGCGCGTGCCGCACACGATGACCGATGCGTCGACTTCATCGGCCACATCGATCACCGTCTGCCATACGCACATCGGGGCCCTCTCGACCCGCGCCGTGACCACCCAGCCCCGGGTCTCTGCCTCGCGCACTCCGCGCCGCGCCGCCTCAAGGGCCGCCTCCTGTTCCCGTTCGTCGAGCTCGCTCTCGTCGGGCACGTAGCTGAAAGCGAACGAGCCCGACGAGACAAGTTGAGTGGTGACGGTCTCCCATATCGTCAAGACGAGCGCCACGCCGCGAGCCAACACCGCGCCTCCGTCGACCAGGGCGGCGGCCGAACCGTCGGACCCGTCAAAGCAGAAGAGAACCGGGCCCTTCATCCTTTACCACCGGAGAGAGTAGTGTTGGACGCCATCGAGATCATCCCTTGCGTTGCGGTCTGAGATGACGCCCGTGACTGGGCGACGTCCCAGGAGCTTGGGGCAAGCTTCCGGTGGGCCTATAACCTCACGCCGCCAAAGCCATACGGCAGGTGTATGGCAGGGAAGGCATCGTCGCGGTATCAGCGACAGCGATCGTCGCCGCGTCCGGTTGGTCTAGCCGTGACGCTGCGACGCGCACGTTCGATGGGCAATCGGCGGTCAGGCGAGCAGCGCGAGACGCTCGTAGATGGTGCCGTCAGCCTGCCAGCGGTCTCAGGCACGACGTTGCTCCCGCGGATTGTCTTCTCGGCCCGATGGCATCCGACGGTGTGCCCTTGCGCTTGGTGAGGGCGACTCCGAGGTGAATCGGATGCTGTGGCATCGCTTGTGGTCAGAGGTGGTCGACGAACATGTCCACCTGCGGCGTCGCTCCGATGACGTACGCGTAGGCGTCGAAGTCGGTGACGCCCTCCTCGGCGAGCACGTCCTCGCAGAGGAACGTGTTCCCGGTGCAGTCGCGGCTCGGTCGTGTGATCACCGCGTAGGCGGCGTCCGCGTACAGCGACGGCTTGCGCGAGGCGGCCATCGCCTCGTCGCCGCCGAGCAGGTTCTGCACCGCGGCGGTCGCGATCAGCGTGCGCGGCCACAGCGCGTTGGAGGCGATCCCGGCGACGCGGAATCCTCCGCAAAGCCGAGCGCGCACAGGCTCATGCCGTACTTGGCGATCGTGTAGGCGACGTGTGGGCCGAGCCACCGCGGCTGGAGGCTGACCGGCGGTGACAGCGTGAGGATGTGCGGGTTCGTCGCCCGCTTCAGGTGCGGGACGCAGGCGCGGGTGACGACAAAGGTGCCGCGCGTGTTGATGTCCTGCATGAGGTCATAGCGCTTCATCTCCAGAGCCTCGGTGCCTGACAGGTTGATCGCCGAGGCGTTGTTGATGCACACGTCGATCCCACCGAAGCGCTCCACGGTCGCGCCGACCGCGTCCGCGACCGCCGACTCGTCCCGGATGTCGCCGACGATCGGCAGCGCGCTGCCGCCGGCGGCCTCGATCTCCTCGGCGGCCGTGAAGACGGTGCCGGGCAGCCGGGGGTTTGGCTCGGCCGTCTTCGCGATCAGCGCGACGTTGGCGCCGTCGCGGGCTGCGCGCAGGGCGATCTCTAAGCCGATCCCGCGGCTGCCGCCGGAGATGAAAAGGGTCTTGTCCCGCAGGCTCATTTGCGTTCTCCAATCTCAGCTGGCGGTACGGGTGGGAACTTGTACGCGGCGACCTGGCGCTTGACGAAGTCGAGCAGCTCGTCGGTCGTGACATCGGCATCGGGCTTGAGCGCCACGACCGCTGCGACCTCTTCGCCGAGCGCGGGATGCGGGGATCCCGATCACCGCCGCCTCCCGCACCGCAGGATGCTCGTAGAGCACCTCCTCGATCCCGCGCGGGTTGACGTTGTAGCCGCCGCGGATGATCATGTCCTTCTTGCGGCCGACGATGAAGTAGTAGCCGTCGGCGTCGACGCGGCCGATGTCGCCGGTGTAGAACCAGCCGTCGGCGTCGACGCGGCCGATGTCGCCGGTGTAGAACCAGCCGTCGGCGTCGATCGCCGCGGCGGTCGCGTCGGGGCGCCGCCAGTAGCCCTTCATGACGTTGTGGCCCCCGACGGCGATCTCGCCGGCGTGGTCGGTGCAGCATCGTTGCGTGCGTCGTCAACGCGGCGGATTTGGACGCCCGCGATCGGGGTGCCGATCGAGCCGGCCTTGCGCTCGCGGTCAGTGGCGTGGTCAACCAGAGCGTCCATGGGCGCCGGTGACAGAACTCAACGGGAGGTGACGCTATCTTTCGTGGCAGGGATCGGGAGCTCTGCGCGCAGGCTCGTGCCGGCCCCCGGCGGGCTGTCGAGGAGGATTCGGCCGCTGAGCGCTTTGACGCGGTCCTTGAGGCCGACCAGGCCGGTGCCGTGGGTGAAGTCAGCGCCGCCGACGCCGTGGTCGCAGACTGCGATTCGCAAGACGTGGTCGTCGGCGTCGGCTTCGACGGTGACCGTGATGGCCGTGGCGTGTGTGCGTGCTTGGTCGCGTTGGTGAGCGCCTCGGAGACGACATAGTAGGCCGCAATCTCGATAGGCTCGGGCAGCCGGCCCGCCGTGCGCAGGGCAACTTCGACCGGGACGGCGGAGCGGCGAGCGAGCGCGTTCAGCGCAGGCCCCAGCCCGCCTTTGGCGAGTCGCCATTGATGGCTTTCATGCTCAGCGGCGCTGCCGAAACTCGTCCAAAAAGTGGACCGCCCCTGGCCTGGACGACAGTCTCCGTAGAACCCGTCTGGCTCACTCACCGGACGTTCTCGAAGACGCGGTACAAGGCGTGCGCTACACATACCGGCTTGTTCCCACCGGCTCGCTCGAACGTCAACGTCATGGTCAGGGTCGCGCCGCCGGAGAACTCCTGAACGCCGTCAAGGCGCACCCGCATGCGGACGCAGTCGCCGACCGGCAGGGGGGCTGGGAACCGGAGCCTCTCGAGTCCGTAGTTGACGGCCATCGCAAACCCGTCCAGCGGCAGCACCTGCGCCAGCAACACCGGAGCCAGCGAGAGTGTGTAGTACCCATGCGCGATCGTTCCGCCGAACGGGTCGCACGCGCGCGCTCGGGATCGGTATGGATCCACTGCCGATCACCGGTAACCTCGGCGAATTCGTCGACTGCATCCTGCGTCACCTCGAACCAATCGCTCGCGCCAAGCTCCTGGCTCTCGAGGGCGGACAGCTCATCGATCTTCATCACGGTCAGCATCTGCTGCGCTCCTTTCCTCGGCTCGTTTCGTGAAGCGTCCGTCACCCACGCGTTGGTTTCACTGGTGCGGGGGCTTGATTTGGTCGGTCGCGTTTGTGAGCCGGTCACAACCCGTCCAAGCACAGATCGGTTCATGCTGGGCGGATTCAATCGGTCCTCGCAACGCTGGTTGGTTGAGGGGATAGTAGGTGTCGTTGAGTGCCTCGGCGGGGGTTCTCCATCCGAGTGTCTTGCGGGGGCGGCTGTTGAGGGTGGCAGCAACGGCGGCGAGGTCCTCAGGGGTGTGTCGGGTGAGGTCGGTTCCTTTCGGGAAGTACTGGCGCAAGAGGCCGTTGGTGTTCTCGTTGCTGCCGCGCTGCCACGGGCTGTGAGGGTCACAGAAGTACACGGTCAGGCCGGTGTCAATCCGCAGTTGAGCGTGTTGTGACATCTCGGAGCCTTGGTCCCAGGTGAGCGACCGGCGTAACTGCTCGGGCAGTATCGTGATCGCCGCGGCGATGGCGTCCCGTACGGCCTCCGCGCCATGGCCAGCGAGTGCGGGACCGTTCTTCGTTCTCCGGTCACCGTGGCCGGGCATCGGGGGAAGGTGCAGCAGCATGAGAAACCGGGTGCTGCGCTCGACGAGGGTGCCGATCGCGGAGCTGTCCAGGCCGATGATCAGGTCGCCCTCCCAGTGGCCGGGCACCGCTCGGTCCTCGGCCTCGGCGGGGCGCTCGCTGATCAGGATCTCTTCGGTCACGAAGCTCTTCCCGCGCGCTCGGCGGCGGGCTCTGGGAACGCGCAGCGCCCGCCCGGTCCGCAGACAGGCCGTGAGCTCGCGCCGCAGCGCTCCGCGGCCCTGGACGTACAGGGCCGGGTAGATCGCCTCGTGCGAGATCCGGATCGACTCATCATCGGGGAAATCGACCCGGAGGCGCTCAGAGATCTGCTCCGGGCTCCACGCGTTCCCCCAGCGCACCTCGGGGCCGGCCACAGCGATCCCGTCCGGTCGCTCGACAGCGCCGGCGAGACGGTCCTGGACGTATCCTCGCAGCTGACTGTTGGCGGCGAGCTTCGCTGTCTTCGGACGCTTGGCGCGCCGATCGGCGTGCCACTGCGCGGTCGTGGCGCGATACTCAAGAGCGCCACTGCCGGTCGCGACTTCCACGCGCTGCCGCGGCCTGCGGTCAATGCCTCGCAAGGGTTGAGCCTGCTGCTGGTGTTGCGTGCCTTCTCGTCCGGCACGACCGCCATGACGGGCATGGAGGCGATCTCGAATGCGGTGCCGGCGTTCAAGCCGGTCGAGTGGCGCAACGCGCGCACCACGCTCAGCTGGATGATCGCCCTGCTGGTGGCGATGTTTGCGGGGATCGTCGTGTTGGTTCAGCTGGACGGCGTCGTCCCGGTCTCCAACCAGACTGTGCTCTCGCAGCTGGCGCATCTTGATTTCGGAAGCGGTCCGCTCTATGGCTACACCCAGGCGGCGACCGCGCTGATCTTGCTGCTGGCGGCCAACACCGCCTACAACGACTTTCCGAGGGTCCTGTTCCTGCTGGCTCGTGACCGGTTCGCTGCCCGGCGGTATCTCCGGATGGGCGACCGCCTTGTCTTCAACCACGGCATCATCGCCCTCTCGCTGGTGGCGGCAGTCGTGTTTGTCGCGTTCGGCGGGAAGACGGCGTCGCTGATCCCGCTGTACGCGGTCGGAGTGTTTCTCGCCTTTACGCTCTCCCAAGCCGGGATGGTCGTTCATTGGTGGCAGCTGCGTGCCGCCGGCTGGCGCACGAGCATCACTTTCAATGCCGTCGGCTACATCTGCTCGGCGGTCGTGCTTCTCGTCGCGGGCATCACCAAGTTCACGGCGGGCGCCTGGCTGGCACTCGCGATCGTGGTCGCCTTTACTGTCTTCGGTCTCCTCGTCAGGCGCCACTTCGAGCACGTCGCCAACGCTGTCGCCCTGAGCCCGGACGCATCCGCTGACGGGGAGGCCGAGGAGACGCCGTCCGAGATCTCCAACCTCGTGGTCGTCCCGCTCCTGACGCTCAATCGAGCGACCATCCGAGCGCTCGCCTATGCCGTCTCGCTGCAACGGCCCGTGGTTGCAGTCCACGTGTCGCCGACCGAGGAGGAGGGCAAGCGCTTCCGGGAGTACTGGAACGCGTGGGGCGATCACGTGCCCCTCGAGGTGATCGAGTCCCCGTACCGCGCGATCGTGCCCCCGATGGTCGCCTACATCGAGTCGCTCCACGCCCAGCGGCCGGAGCTGACCCTCACCATAATCGTCCCCGAGCTGGAGGTCCGGCACTGGTGGCAGCGGTCACTACACGACGACACTGCGCACTGGCTAAGGCGCGCGCTCAGGCCGCTCCCGAAGATCGTCGTGACAAGCGTTCCGTTCCACGTCTCTCAGCCGTCGCGTCACTCCGGTCCTGCGGCCTCCGCCAACGCGTTCAGGGACGGCGCGAAGTAATACGCGCAGCTGACGGGCTTGGAGAAGTCGGTCAGTCGGTCGCGCAGCCCGTCGGGAGCGTTGCCGAACACTCGCGCAAGCATCTGGTCATAGCGCGAGCGCTCGGCGCTGAAGGCAAGGAAGTAGAGGCCGTGCTCCTCGGCCGTGCCATATGGAACGCTGCGGCGAAAGATCTCGAGCTCCTCACCGTCGACGGTCATCTCGACACGTGCGATATGGGCGGTCGGTGGCTTCTCTTCGTCCGAGAGCTCGATGCTGTCGGCCTTGGTACGTCCGATCACCCGCTGTTGCTCATCCACGGAGAGCTGATTGAACGCGACGAGATCGTGCACCCAGCGCATCGTCAGGACGTGGCTGCCGCCCTCTCCAGCGTGGCCAGCAGAAACGAGCGCAACGTCTGCCGCCAGACGAACCGGCCGGTTGGCGGTGCCGTCGATGAAGCCGGTGATATCCCGCCCGCCCCGGTACGTGAAGCCGGGCTGCTCGGCGGCGAGTTGGGCAGCGTCTCGCACCGCAAGCACCGCGGCCCGGGCGCTCTGCCAGGTCACATCCGGCTCGGCGCCGCTCAGCCACAGCCACGCATCGTGCTGGGCCGCCGGCGCGATGTGGCCGTCGCGTCCCTTGATCGTTTCAAACGGAGTGAGGTCGACGGGCGCGGCCGATGGCGCCACGGATCGCCACAGCTCAGCTCCGAACCCAGACACGAGGTTCACTCCACCGGCCGAGACATCGGGTGACCTCAGACGCCGGAACGCCGCCACCGCTTCAGCGGCATCAACGCCAGGCTTCAGATCGAACTCCAGGAAGTGATGGGCGTGCGTGCCCTGAGCGAAGATGCCGAACTGGGGCAGGACGAACTGAGGCGGCTCGGTGCTCATGGTTATCTCCCTTTGTAGGAACCTTGGTGCCTATTGAACGGGCCTATCTTCCAGCAAGTGAGCTTCCCCGGCGTTCCGCAGACGGCACTTTCACAGGACTCCCTGCTCGAGCCAGGTGTAGCGCCCGGCGTGGTTCGCGGTGCTCAAGGCAGGCGGGGTATCTTGGGCCGGTGAACCCGGCGTACCCCGGTCCGGACGCGAGCTTCGTGATCAACGACTCGCGCGCCGTGGCCGTCGTGACGAACGCTCATGGTGCGGACGTGATCGGACCGGAGCGTGAAGGGATCAGTCGCCTCCGGAACGTGAACTCGATCGACACGGGCGAGACGTGGCCCTCGCCGAACTGGCCGGCCGCGGCGGACCGATGCCTACGCCAATGCCTGTGCGGGGGCTCGACGACCTCGCGGCGCTGCTCCACACCTCGCGTACAACCGGCAAGCCCGAGGGGGCGATGCTGAGCCACCGCAACCAGCTCGTCAACGCCACCCAGGGCGCGGAGCTCGTGCCGCTCGGTCCGGGCGACCGTTTGGGAATGCTGTTGCCGCTGTTCCACGCCAACGCACAGGTAGTGACGACGTTGATCCCGATCATGATCGAATGCGAGATCGTGATGTGGGAGCGATTCTCGGCCTCCAAGTTCTGGCAGACGGTGGCCGAGCTCGAGCCGGCGAGCCTGTCGGCCGTGCCGACCATCCTCGCCGCTGTGCTGCACGCCCCCGGGCACCGACGGGAAGACCTCGCTGCGCTACGTGATCTGCGGCGCGGCCCCGCTGTCGGTCGAGCTGCTGGAAGCGTTCCAGCGACGGTTTGGGATCCGCATCCTCGGGGGCTATGGAATGACCGAGACGAGCTGCATCGCATCGATCAACCCGCATCCGTACACGATTGGGGACGTAGTTTGTGTAGCGTGGATCTCACGTCTGTTGCGATCGACGCCTCGATAGGCTGCCCGCCAATCGCACCCTGGGACTAACTAACGGTAGTCGAGGCCCTCAATGGCGTTGGCCGAGCGGCGCTGCCAGTCAGCGAGGGCGTGCGGAACGTCATCGGTGCGCTGCACTCGAGCGGTGTGGTCGCCCTGGTCGATGCGGCGGCGCTCGCTGCGGTCGTCTCCGTTGCCCGAAGCGAAGCGGCGGCACGCCGACTGCAGCCACTCGGCGTGGAGTCCCGCCTCAGATTTCGCGGCCCGTGCGGGGGACCGCGCTCGCGAAAGCTGCGCTGCGCCAGCAGGTCGCAGGCGCTGGCGAGGAGGCCCTGACATTATTCGCCGCCGACAAGCTGTCCAAGCTCGCGAGCTGCGGCGTGAGGCCGCAATCGATCCCGCGAGCAGCGGCACGACCGGTCGGATTCGCGAGTTGCGCGCTCGCCGCCTCAAGCACTATCAGCGCTCGCTCGCGCTGCTCGCGGAACGCCTCGCCGAATCGCCGCTCGTACAAGAGCTCCGCGACGAGCTCGCCTCACTCGTACGCGAACGCACGATCCTCGCCTTGGCTCCATAAGCCGAGACCGCGAGCCACGTGCGCAGGCCTTGGCGACGCGCCGGCGCCGCCGGCCGCCCCCGGAAGAGACCTGGTTTCGTCACCGAGAGGTCACCGGCCCCGGCTCGACGCACACCTGCACCGCGCGGCACGGAGGGCGCTGCGGACGCTCCATGCCCGTGGCGGCAGAGCCCTGCTCGTTCAACGGAAGCACGACTCTGCCTCCGGGCGCGCGTCTGCCCCGCAGACCGAGGAGGTTGTCGCTCAAAGGTCTCGTGTCGGCGTGAGCGCGAGCCCGCTGAGTGCGGCGCTGCTGGTGGACACGGTCTGAGCTGCGGTGTCGCCGCCGGACGACCTGGAATGCCCTGGGTTTGACGGAGACCGGGTTTGTAGGTCCTTGTGAGTAATTATATCAAGTTAGTGTGAATAGTTACCCACCCTCACAGCGGAGACGACCCCGAAGGGGTCGTACACCCCGGAGCGGTTCAAGGGTGACAGAGCCCGTCGGAGACAGCAGCGCTTCAGGGTCAGCGGCGAGCGCCGCGACGTGTCGCTGCTCGTGCTCGACGGGCGGTACGTTCCCGAGCGAGGAGTGCAGCCGGCGCGTGTTGAACCAGGCGACGTAGTCGACGGTCGCGAGCTCGAGCTGCGCGTGGGAGCGCCACACGCGATCGGCGATCAGCTCGGTCTTGTAGCTGTCGACGAACGATTCGGCGAGCGCGTTGTCGTAGCAGTCGCCGACCGACCCGACCGACGCCAGCACGTGCGCATCGTCGAGCTGCTGGGTGTAGTCCTCCGCGGTGTATTGCGAGCCGTGGTCGTTGTGGGACACGAGCTCGAAGTCCGCGCCGGGCTGGCGGATCGCGAGCGCCATCCGGAGCGCGTCGAGCACCAGGCTGGTGCGCATGTGACGGGCGATCTGCCACCCGACGATCATCCGCGAGAACACGTCGATGATGAACGAGAAGAACGACCGGCCCTCCCAGCTCCGCAGGTAGGTGAAGTCCCCGACCCACAGCCGGTCCGGCGCGGTGGCGGTGAAGTCCCGCTGGACGAGATCAGACGCCCGCTGCGCCTCAGGATCCGCGGTAGTCGTCTTCCATGGCTTGCCGCGCCGCTTCGCGCCCTGGATGCCGCCCGCGTGCATCAGCCGGGCGACCTGGTCACGGCCGGCGGTCTCGCCCTCGCGAACCAGCTGAGCGTGCGTGCGACGGTAGCCGTAGCACTCGTAGTTGGCCTCGTGCACCTCCCGGATCCGGCCGGTCAACCGCTCGTCCTCGACGCGGCGGGCGGACCGCTCGCCGGTCGCGCGCTGGTGGTACGCGGACGCCGACACGTCCAGGGTCCGGCAGATCGGCTCGACGCCGAAGCGGTCGCGGTGATCATCGATGAACGCGCTCACCTCGGTCGGTCTGCGTCGAGCTCGATCGCGAAATACACGCTGGCAGCCTTCAAGATCTCGTTCGCGCGACGCAGCTCATGATTCTCCTTGCGGAGCTTCTTGATTTCCTCGCGCTCCTCGGTCGTGGGCAGATCCGGCCGCAGGCCGCCGTCGGCCTCGGCCAGACGAACCCGCTTACGCAGCACCTCGTGACCGATACCGAGATCGCGCGCGACCGCAGCTACCGGCCGGCCCGACTCGAGCGCCAAACGCACGCCACGGTCGATCAGCTCCTCTGGATACTTCCTGGCTCTGGGCATGAACTTGCAGTTCCTTGCTCGAGGAACGAATCCTCGTTTCAAAGCCTCCGCGAATCCCAGGGCAGCTCAACCCGTTTCAGGCCCTCACGGTGGCGATCTGGTGGCTGTGTAGCTTGGTGAGGTTGTGGGTCATCATCAGTAATCGCCTTAGTGTCATCGTCCCGATCGTGGTCGGTGCTGTCCGACCCTTGCGGTTGGTTCTCGGGCTGGCGGCGGGCTGACTCCCTAAGGGCTCACGAAAGAATTAGTGGCCCCTTTTGGGTTGGGTGGATCGTGTAGTTCCAGTCTGGATGGAACTGGTCGCGGGCGATGTCCACGGCGGCAAGCTCTTGGTCGGTGACCTTGATCCCTTTCTCGTAGTGGCCGGGGTCCAGGCGCGCGTAGACCTTCAGGCCGGTGCTGGTCGTGGTCGCGCCGATCAGGTCGATGATCACCTGCAGGCTCTCAAGCGGCCGTCCGCGCCAGTTGAGGCTGACGTAGCTGAACATGCGATGCTCGATTTTGTTGCACTTCGACGTCCCGGGCGGAAAGTGGCAGACGCGGATCGGCAGCGCGAGCTCGTTGGCGAGCTTCTGCAGCTCGGTCTTCCACAGGCGCGTGCGGCTGGAGTTGCTGCCGCCGCCGTCAGCAGTGATCGTCAGGCACGTCGCTTTGGGGTAACGCTTCTGGCCGAGGTACTGCCACCACACGCGGATCGAGTTGACCGCGAACGCGCTTGTGTCATGGGTGACACCAACGCTGACCATCCCCTCGTTGGCTTTGATGTCGAGCACGCCGTACGGGATCGCGTGCCCCAGATCCTTGTCTTTGAAGTCGTGGCAGCGAACCTCGACCGGCCGCCCAGTCGGCTCGTATTCCCGCCCGACAGCCTTGAAATCCCCGACCAGCTCGCGCTTTTTCGCGTCTACGGATATCACCGGCTGATCCGCGGCGAGCGCCGAGCGTGTCGTCTCGTTGATATGCCGAAACTGCGCGTCACGGTCAGGATGATCCTTCCCCTCCCGCGTCTTGGAGTTCGCGTGCAACCGAAACCCAAGCCCCCGCAAGAGCTTCCCGGACGTCCGATCGGACACCTGATGTCCTGCCGCCTGAAGCGCACTCGCGATGTTCTGCAAGCTCTTCGAGCACCACCGCAACGGCGAGCACGGATCCCCACGCGTATCCGGATCCACCAACGCCTCCAACGCTCCCACCAGCTCCGGATCAGACTCCGTCAACCGCGGCCGCCCCGCACCCGGCCGACGGACACGACCCGCCTCGAGCCGTGTCCCCTCCCGCAGCTCTGCGATCCCACGCTGCACAGTGTTCTTGCTGATCCCCGTCGCACGCACGACAGCCGCGATCCCGCCCGGCCCACACGACCGAGCCTCCGACGCCGCCCACAACCTGCGCTGACGCTCGTTCAACTCCGGCCCCAACCCCCGATAACGCTCAACAATCTGCGATTCATCGATCATGCCCCCGCGATACGCCACCACAACCCAACATCCTGCCACAGCCCACTAATTCATTCGTGAGCCCTAATCGCCTGTCGGTCGGTTGGTCTGACCTGCGATATGTCTCGTCGCCCGTCGCCGCCCGAGGACCCTCGGCGTGACTTGATAGGAGCGTGGCAACCGCCCCAACTGAGGTTTGTCCGCCGAGATCCGCTTCATCGGCGTTCAACCAAACGAAGGGACGGAGTGCATGATCGTGATCGGAACGGACACGTACACCGTGAACGGGATCCCATAAGACGGTCCGCACGAGCACCACGGCCAGGCGGCATCGAGGTGGCTCGAACCGCGCGTCGGTGCTCGGATCGCCTGGCTTGCCGAGCAGCACGTGGCGGCCAAGAGCTACCTCGTCGCGACCGATCCCGCGTATCGGGCGCGCCTCAGCCAGGTCTCCGCGCGGCCGCTGGTCGGGCAGGGCGTCCGACCAGCCACCGCCAGGATGGCCTGCCGAGAGTGCAACACGGACCACCACGATGCGGCAAGCGCCCACGCCTATACAGCCCTCCTCGGGTTGAGTCTGCGGCGCTCCCGCATTCGTCCAGACGCCCGGGACGCTCTCAAGACCACTTTCGCCGGAACGCCGGCGCGTCCTCTAGCACGATCGGCGTCAAGCACCGTGGGCCGGCGGACTCCCTCTCGCACCGGATGCAAGCGCCGGGCTCCGCGACCGGCGGCTCCTACTTCCCGCTGAACGCGAGCGTCCCGCACTCGCCGGCCTAATGGCTCGTCCTGGGCGAATGCAGAAGCGGCCGGAATTTGCGGGGTGCCAGCGTCGGCCGGAGTGCCCGCGTCGGCGGGAGTGCCAGCGTCGGACGGGGTGCCAGCGGCCTTCGGAGTGTCCCGATCGGCCGCGTCGCTCGGCTCAAAGCCGGTCATCGTGAATTGTCGTCGCAGTCATGCGCGTTTCTTGTGATGTTTTGGACGTGCGTTTTCGCCCTGGGACGGCCGAGCCGAGCTGGTTGCGACCTCGGTCCACGGACGGGGCAGGAGGCCTGCGCTCTCAGCCAGCTTCACAGCGTCGGCTCGCTTGGTGGCCCCGAGTTTCTTGTAGATGTGCTCGACGTGCGTTTTCACGGTGGGACGGCCGATGCCGAGCTCGTTGCCGATCCCGGCGAGCGTTCGATGCGTGGGGAGGAGGGTCAGGACGCGGGTCGGCGGGCGTCAGGGAAACCGCCTTGCGGGACTGGGTGTTGCTGTGCGTGTTCGGCTGGTTGGTAATAGTGATCTGAAGGTACGTCGCGGCGATCGATCCGTCATCGGCCTAAATGGCTGATCTCTCCGCACGAAGCCGCTCGCGAGACTCGAACCCCGAACGGGAGCTTGCAGCAGCGTTCGGCCGCGACCCACGCTTGCCCTTGCCGAGCGGACGGCCGGCAGGATCGCGCCCCAGCCCGCCACCGCTGCATTTCCGGATGGGTTCTACGTAGTTTTCGCCGATGCTGACGCCTATCGGGCCCCGGTAGCGTCCACGTCGTCCCATCTTTCGGGCACCGAGAAGTGGCATCTCGTGATGCGGCCGACCGGCTCCGCTGAGCGTTACGTAATGGAATCTGGTTCATGCAAGGTCGACCGACTTGTCCGAGATATTGGAGGAGTCCCGCCCCACGGTGAGTGGGGCACAGTCGTACGCGCGTTCGTCGTCGAGACAGCTGAGCACGAGACGGCGCCGCGGAGCGCAGCCGGGTGGTGTTGGTTTCTGCGCAGGCGGGTTACGGGAAGTCGACGCTTGTCGCGCAGTGGACCGATCTGGATCCGAGGGCCAGCGGCTGGGTGCAGCTCGGCTACGGGGACAACGACCCAGTGGTGCTGCTCGCCCGCATCGTGGCGGTCCTCGAGCGCGCTGGCCCGGTTCGTGGTGAGCTCCTGGAGGAGTTGTCACGACAGACCCCAGGATCGATGAGGTCGCCCTTCCTCTGCTGGCCGACGAGCTCGGCGAACGTGACCCGTTCGTGCTGGTGCTGGACGACGTGGACGTGATAACGGCTAAGAAGAGTCTCGCGATTCTCGTGTTTCTCGTCGATGAGGTTCGATCCAGCTCTCAGTTGGTGTTGGTCACGCGCGGCGATCCGGGAGTGCCGGTCGGCCGCCTCCGTGCGAGTGGGGATTTGGTCGAGGTCGGGACCGCGCTCCTCGCCCTGGACGCGAAGGAGACCCGTGATGTCGCCGCGAGCGGCGGACTGGAGTTGTCCGAGGAGGCGGCCGGGACTCTGCGCGAGCGGACGGAGGGGTGGGCTGCCGCGGTTGTTCTGGCGACGCTGTCGCTGCGCGGCCATGACGATGCCTCCGGGAGGGCGGCCGGTCTGTCGGGCAATCAGCGGCAGATCGCGGACTACCTCGTGGAAGAGGTGCTGGAGAGCCAGCCGGACGATCTCAAGCGCTTCCTGCTCGGGACGTCGATCCTCGACCGCATGTCGGCGCCGTTGTGCGATGCGGTGCTCGGCATCGACGACGCGGCTGGTTCGCTCGAGGCCCTCGCGCGTTCGAATGCCTTCGTCGTCCCGCTCGACGATCACCGCGAGTGGTACCGCTACCACCATCTGTTCAGCGATCTCCTCCGTGCCGAGCTCAAGCGGCGCTACCCGGAGCTGCTCCCCGTGTACCTCGGTCGGGCAGCAGCTTGGTCCGAGCGCCACGGAACCCCTGGCGAGGCGTTCGCCTACGCGTATGAGAGCGGCGATCCAGCTCAGGCCGGCCGAATCGCGCTTGCGTACCGGGACGAGTTTGCAAGGCGCGGGCAGATCGAGAGCCTGCGGCTGTGGCTTGAGCGCTGCACCGAGGAGGAGATCGCATCAGACCCGCAGCTGTCGATCGCGGCCGCGTGGGTGTTCGGGTATCTTGGCGGCGATGCGGCTCGCGCGAGGACGTTTCTCGCTGCGGCTGAGCGGGGGCCGCTCGACATGGCATCCGCCGACGGGGCGTCTTCGCTTCGCTCGGCGCTCGCGAACCTCCGAACTGCCCTGGCTCCCGACGGCATCCCGCAGATGCTGCGCGATGCTGAGCTCCTCTACGCGTCCGAGAAGAAGGCGGGCACCCGATGGCTTATCAGCGGCTGTCGCGCCATGGGAGTGGCGTACGTTCTCCTGGGCCGGCCGCAGGACGCGATCACCGTGCTGCGGGAGGCGCTCGCGCTTTCGAACCACCAACCCGAGCTCGCCCACGCGCGGGTCTTCAGTCTCAGCTATCTGGCCTTCGCGGCCACAGAGCTGGACAATCGGCGAGACGCGCAACGATGGGCGGTCGAAGCGACCTGGCTGGTCACCATAGAGCACCTCCACGAGACGGTTCACGGTGCCATCGCCTACACGGCAGGAGCGCTCGCGCACCAGCAACGCGGTGACCACACGGAGGCCGCGCGCCACCTCGAGCACGTCCGGCGGCTCCGCCCACTGCCGCGCGGGGCCCCGTGGCTCAAAGCCGATCTCGTGCTGCGCTGCGCCGACATCAGCCTCGACCTCGGCGATCTTGCCGTCGCCCTCGAATTCGCGCAGGTTGCGGGCGACGCACTACAGGGACATCCCGATGGCGGAACGCTTCCCGCCCGACTGCAGCGTCTCGAGGGGCGGATCAGGCGAGGACAGGACTACGGGCTCACACCGGCCGAGCTCCGGCTCGTCGCTTTCCTGCCGACGCATCTCTCGCTCCAGGAGATCGCCGATCGGCTCTCCCTCTCACGCTATACCGTCAAGACGCACGTCGCGTCCATCTACGACAAGCTCGGCGTGCCCGGCCGATCCGAAGCAGTCGAGATCATCGAGCAGCTCGGCCTCAGATCGATAGAAGGCAAGGTCACGATCCCAGATCCAGATCTCGACTGAGGCCGAAGCCGTGCGGGATCGCGCTTGGCTGACGGTGGGGCGATATCGGCCTTTTTGGCCGATGCGACATCGATCATCCAGCCGTAGCGTTACCGGCCCAACGAGCAGTCCCGCAATCCCGTCATCCCCGGCCGGGATTGCAATAGGAGGCAAATCTGATGGACATCGTCGCAACCAGTTACCCGTTCCTGAACATCTTGTGGACGATCCTGATCTTCTTCGCGTTGGTGATCTGGATCTGGATGGTGATCCTGGCGCTGATCGACATCTTCAGCCGCCCCGACCTCTCGGGCTGGGGCAAGGCCGGTTGGGTGGTGCTGATCATCGCGCTGCCCTTCCTCGGCGTGCTGTGCTATCTGATCGCCTACAGCGCCGGGATCGCCGAGCGCCGCGGCTAGCACGTCGTGGCCTCGCAGACGCAGTTCGATGGCCACGTGCGCAAGACCGCCGGCACGGGCGCTGCGGCCAGCGAGATCGACAAGGCCGCTTTTCGCGAGCGTCACTCGCGCACATCCCGCGGCGTGTGAGAGCGCTGCCACGATCTTCCAATCAATAAAGGAGCCAAAACTGTGTTTTCCGGATTGTTGAACGGCATCAGCCGAGAGAGATCACGTCACCGTGCAGGTCGCGCTTGGATGCGGGTGCCTGTGGCGTTGGTCGCGGCCGTCGCGCTGGTCGCCCTAGCGGGTTGTGGTAGCAGCAAGCCGGCGTACTGCTCAGACCGGACGAATCTCGAGAACTCGGTCAAGAATCTGCCGAGCGTCACCTCCAGCAGCGGTATCAGCGGTCTGACGTCGCAACTGAAGACGATCGAGAGTGATGCGACGTCGCTGGTCAACGCCGCCAAGAGCGACTTCCCCAACCAGACGAGTGCTGTGAAGTCGTCGGTCGACGCGCTCGCGAGTGCCGTCAAGGCGCTCCCGTCGAGTCCCTCAGCCACCCAGATCGCCGCGATCGCCGCCGATTCAGCGAGCGTCGTGAGCTCGGTCAACAGCTTCTCGGACGCCAGCAAATCGAAGTGCAGCTGAAGTTGAAGGACGGGCCGTGGAACCCGAGATCGCGCACAGAATCGCCAGTCGGCGAGGCCTCAGCTGTGGGGGCTGATCCCCCTGAGCGCGGCTGGCGCTACCGCCGGTCAGCGTGACGGCGGTGGTGGGGTCGATGGCGCGGCCGGCCGCGCTTGGATCGTTCGTGTCGATCTCGATCTGCCAGCCGAGGCCGCGCAGCGCTTCGGGGACGCTGAACTCCAGCGGCTCCCACCAGGCGTTGAGCATCGTCAGGAAGGGATCGTCGGGATGGGCGTCGTCGCCGGTGGCGCCGCTGAGCGCCATCGTAACGGCCCGTGAGTAGGACGCACCCCAGTCTTGTGGGGTCATCGCGTTGCCGTCGGGGCGGTACCAGTCGAGGTCGTCGCGACCGGTCTCAGCCGCCGGGGTGCCGTTGAAGAACTGGCGGCGGCGGAACACCGGGTGGGCTTCGCGGAGGCGGCACAGGCGGGCGGTGAAGTCGACCAGGTCGGTGTTCTTGGCAGCGGCTTTCCAGTCAAACCAGGTGAGCTCGTTGTCCTGGCAGTAGGCGTTGTTGTTGCCGTTCTGGCTGCGCGCGAACTCGTCGCCGCCGACGAGCAGCGGCACGCCTTCGGAGAGCAACAGCGTGGCGATGAAGTTGCGCTGCTGGCGCGCGCGCAGCTCGAGCACGGCTGGGTCATCGGTCGCGCCCTCCACGCCGCAGTTCCAGCTGCGGTTGTCGTCGGTCCCGTCATGGTTGTCCTCGCCGTTGACCTCGTTGTGCTTGCTGTCGTAGCTGACGAGGTCCGCGAGCGTAAAGCCGTCATGCACGGTCACGATGTTCACCGACGCGGTGGGGCGCCGGCCGCCGTGGCCGTAGAGGTCCCTGGATCCGCTGATCCGCGTCGCGAGATCGGGGAGCGTGCCCGCCGTGGAGCGCCAGAAATCGCGTACCGTGTCGCGATACTTGCCGTTCCATTCGCTCCAGCCGGCCGGGAACTGTCCGACGTCGTAGCCGCCCCAGCCGATGTCCCACGGCTCGGCGATCAGCTTTATTTGCGAGAGCACCGGATCTTGGGCGACCGCCTCCAGGAACGAGGAGTGCGGGTCGAAGTCGCTGGCCGCGCGGGCGAGGCTGGCCGCGAGATCGAAGCGAAAGCCGTCGACGTGCATCTCCTGCACCCAGTAGCGCAGCGCGTCCATCACCAGCCGCAGCGCGTGCGGAAGATACAGGTCCAGGGTGTTGCCGCAGCCGGTGTCATCCACATAGTGGGAGCGGTCTTCCTGCAGGCGGTAGTAGGCGGCGTTGTCGATCCCGCGAAAGCACAGCGTCGGCCCCCATTCGCTGCCCTCCGCCGTGTGGTTGAACACGACGTCGAGGATCACCTCCAGTCCAGCGGCGTGCAAAGCGCGGACCATCCGGCGAAACTCGTCGACCTGGCCGCCGCCGTCGCCCGCTGAGGAGTAACCGATGTGCGGCGCGAAGTAGCCGATCGACTGATAGCCCCAGTAGTTACGCAGCCCGCGCGCCACCAGCGGCGCGTTGAGGTGTTTCTGAGTCAAAGCCACAGATCGGGGAGCGAATTACGCCTCATCGGCGTGGCTCCGGCGTTTGGCTTTGGCTTGCTCTATTCGATGGTAGGTGATTCGTGCCCAGCGGGCGTGTCGGAGCCCGCGTCGGCGAGCGGCGCGGATCCGCGGGCCGCGGCCGTCGTGCTCGTCGGCCGGGGTGACGTGGCCGATCCCGGCGTGCAGCCGCACCGTGTTGTATTCGTGGCGGACGGTCGCGAGCTCGGCTCTGAGGACCTCGGGATCTTGGATACGGTCAAGGTGTGGCCAGTCGGCTTTGATGTGCGAGAACAGGCTCTCGATCCAGGCTTGGTCGGTCGGGGTGCCGGGCCGGCCGAAGTGCTGGGCGATCGCGCACATCGCCATGAACTCGCGGGTCGAGCCGGAGGTCATCTGCGACCCGTTGTCTGAGACGGCGAGCAGCACCGGCGGGAGAACGTCAACGTCGGCATCGAGGGAGAGTGGGTCGACGGGCGGCGTGTCCTGGCGGGCTTCGATTAGCTCCAGCAGTCCCTCGGTCTGAAGCGCGTCCATGAACACCACCTGCACCTGCGTCGAGGTCTCCTCGGCTGAGACCAGCTCGCAGATCCGCTTGCGGGTCACGAGGTCCATCACCGCGAACACCGCGTGCCCCGGACAACCGTGAAAACGGGTCACGTCATAGATCCAGATCGAGTTGCGGCGGTGGTCCGCCCACTGCGGGAATGGCCGGCGCTCCCGACGCATGACCCGGCAAGGACGCTTGGGAACCAGCCCGTGTGCAGCGAGAACACGACAGACGGTGGCCGGGGAGACCCACACCAGCCCCAGGTAGCTGCCACGGTGCGCGAGCTTTCTGTGCGACCGATCGACATCGCCCCAAGCTTCGAACAGCTCGAGGATCTCGGTCACCTCCTCAGGCCGCAGACCATGCACTGCGTTGCCCGGCTTGCTGTCATCCAGGCAGCCAACGTCACGTCGACGTCGCCACCGCCACGCCCGGCCCTCGTCCAGCTCCAGGTAGCCGCAGGCGCGGCGGTGCTCCCACCCGCCGGCCACAGCCTGGTCGATCAAGACGAGCAGCTGCTGCTTGGTGGCCGCGCAGACCCGACGAGGGACCCGGCCACTCAGTCCCAGCGCCCTTTTCCCTCCGCGAGCATCAACTGCACGCCCATCTCCTTCAGCGCCTCCGAGAGCCGGGCGACCTCCGCCCTGGCCTCGACCAGCTCGAGATCCGGAGCGCCAGGACGAACCCCCGGACGGGAGCTCGAGAGTGCCTCCAGCGCGCCCTGCTTGGCGACCTGGCGCAACCGCATGATCGTCGTGCGATCCACCCCCGCCCGCGCAGCCGCCTCGATCGTCGTGTACTCGCCGCGCAGCAACCCGATCCAGATCTCATACTTCTGCGAAGGCGAAAGAAACCGCTTGGAGCGACGGCCCCCGTTACTGCTCAGCGAACGTCCCGGCTCGGTCATCAAAGACCCCTTCCTCGTCGTGCCGGAAGCCCCGCAGATGAGGCGTAATCAAAACCCGAATCTGTGGCGTTGACTCAGAAGCAAACCACCCGTTGTGCACGAACTGGGCGGGCGGGGAATCAACGTGACTGGCGGTGGGTGCCGCCGTCCTGCTGCTCCAGGTGCTTGTCCAGCCGGGCACGGCCGTCTCGGATGGCGTTGCCGCGATCCGCTTTTGGTGCGGGCTCGTTGCCTAAGGTCACCGGCGAGCCTGCGGTGAACGAGCCTGCCTCCAGTTGCGAGCGCGCGCTCGATCGGTTAGACCTCTGGCAGGCGCGCCATCCTGCGGTCGCCGTCCCGTTAGCTGTCGTCAAGAAGTTCATCGAGGATGACGCCGCGGGGCTCGGGGTCCAGGTGGCGTACTGGGGCTTCTTCTCGGTTTTTTCGCTGCTGCTGGTGTTCGTATCGATTCTTGGTTTCGGCTTCCAGAACGATCCGTCCTTCCAGAGGCAGGTTCTCGACTCGACGTTACGATTGTGGCTCTCGCGGTCGGGCTGGTGGGTGCGTTGCGGACCGGGCTCGGCGTCACGCTGACGATCGGCAACGCGCTTGATCATGTCTGGGCCGTCCCTTATCTGGACCGGCCAGGGTTTGTGAGATCCAGGCTCCGGGGCCTGCTTGTGCTCGTCACAGTGCGAGTGGTCACTGTCGCTGCGACCGCGGCGGTCGGGCTTGCGACGGAGGGCGCGATAACGCCAGCGATCCCGACGGTGCTGAGCATCAAGGCTGCGGCCGGCATTGACCTCCTCGTCTTCCTCGGTTCCTTCCGGCTGCTCACGGCGGCCCCGTCACGATCCGCCAGCTCCTGCCCGGCGCGGTGCTCGCCACCGCTTGCTGGCTGCTGCTACAGGCACTCGGAGGTGTCTACGTCACACAGGTGCTGAAGGGGAGCAGTCAGACCTACGGTGGGCTTGCCGCGGTCGTCGGGCTGCTTGCCTGGTTGTTGACGGCACAGATCACTTTGATGGCGGCCGAAGTCAACGTCGTGCTCGCTCGCAAGCTGTGGCCGCGGACGCTGGCTGGAGAGCTACGGCCCGCCGATGAGCGGACGCTGCGAGACTCGGCGCAGCGCGGGCGACGCGACCGCCGGGAATACATCACCGTCACCTATACACCGCCGCACGCCCCGACCTTCCAGGAGCCCGTTGAGGAGGACCCTGCCGAAGACCATGGTCCATAGCGCGGATGCGGATTGCTACCCGGTTCCCGCGCGCTTAGGTGCTGTTGTTCATGATGTGTGTCTTCTCGGCTGCGAACTCCTCGTCGGTGATCGTGCCGTTGGATCTGAGCGCTGCTAGTCGCTCGAGTGTCTCGACGCGCGCGCTGTTGGCGACAGGCGCGGTGTTGCTCACCGGAGCTTCAGCGACGACCACGCCGGTGGCTGGAGGTGGCGGCGATGCTGTCTTGCGGGCGTGGGCTTTGGCTCGCTGGTCTCGGAAGTCGCGCAGCGCTTGGCCGTGCTGGATTCCGGGGAACTCGAGCGCGGTCTGGCGTCGGAGCATCGTGACGCCGTACGCGAGCAGCACGGCGAACAGCAGGATCCAGACGATGTTCCGGAATGCCGGTGTTGGACCGATCAGCACCAGCAGCAGCAGCAGGCCGCCGACCACGGAGTACGCGACCGCGGGACTGTCGCGCAATGACGGCGCCAGCAGCTTCCGTATCTCGGTCGCCGGGCGGGTCGGGCCCGCGAGCCACGCGGACGCGACGATCACGATCCCGTACACGATCATCGCGACCGCGATCGCGAACAGCAGCGAGGTGCCGATGTTCCACACCTGATGCGCCGCCGGTTCGTTCGACGGGACCTTGACCAGGCCGTTGACGACCGCGTCGCCGGCGACTCTGCGGATCAGCAGCAGCGCCACTCCGATCAGCACGAAGCACCAGCCGGTCGTTCGCAACGTCCGCCGGCGCCGTCCACGTGCCAGGTACACCGCCAGCGCGAACAGCAGGATCCCCAGTGCCGGCAACACGATCGCGAGGCCCTTGACCGCGGTGGCGATGTCCTGCGCGGTCTTCAGCTCGTTTGAGCGCAGGATCACCAGCCGGCCGCTGGCGGGCGGCAAGGTGATCCCGAGCTTCTGCTGCGCCGCCGTCCGAACCGACGCTCCGGTCGAGCCCTGCAGCTTTGACTGGATCGCCGCAACCTGGCTCGAGACACCGAGCGTTCTCGCGAGCTGACTGACGAGCGTGTGCAGGTTCAGGGTCACGACCCCCGACTGGGTCGAGACGATCGGCCCGCCCCCGTTCAACACTCTCAGCAGTTCCTTGTGCGCCGCGATGTTGGCCTGAACCCACGCGCTCTGCACCAGTGGGCTAGCGAGCACCCTAGGCGCGAGCTGGCCGGCGAGCTGCTGCAACCCCGCCGCGGCCGGACCAGCCAGCGGCTGCAGCTGCTTGGGCAACACCGTCTGCAGATCTGCGGAGACGTTCACGTTCGTGAACAGCTCATGCACCAAATACGCGCTGAGCGCGGTCTGGACCTGCTTGTCCTCAAGGATCTTGCTGCTAGTCGAGGACCAATTGGACGTATTCAGCGCCTGCCGATTGACCCACACCGCGAACGTCGCCCCGATCCCGATCACCGTCGCCAGCACCAGCAGCACCGGAACCAGGAAGCGCTGAACCCTCTTGGCAAACGGCACAGCGCCGGAAGGCCGACGTCCGCTGGTGTCAGCGGCCTCCGGGGTGCCCGCCTCGGCCGGGGTACCCTCGTCGCCCGGGGTGCCCGCGTCGGCTACGCCGCCCGGTTCAGAGCCGGTCATCTGAATCGTGGTGGTAGGTCACCAGCCGCCCGTGCCGTGGCAGCGACGTCGAGAACAGCCGGCGTACACCTCACCGCCCGTTCGAGTCGACATCCGGTCCACAGTCCTTTCCGTCACGAGCGGAACCGAAGTCGGCCACACTCTGTTGACACGCGCCGTGCCGGAGGAACACTGCCCTCCGCGCTCCAGCCCCGCAACGTGTCAAACCGGCAGACCGACTCCGTAGTTTCACCGGGTCACACACGACTGTCGCAATCACCGCACGCCAAAGGCGTTGGTGGCGCCTCGTCAGCGCGCAGCTCACGCCCGGCAACACCGCGCAGGGCGCGACTCACGACCCTAGGTCACCGAAGCCCGGCGTCGCTAGAAGGATCCGTGGATCGCGGTGCGGACGATCGCGCGGACCGCGCCCCACGGACCCTGCGGGATCGCGGCCGACGGCGAGGCGCCCGGATGCTGCGGAGCGATCCGCACACGGAGAGCCTGTGGTTTGGCGCGAAACCGCTGTGGAGGGTCGAGCTTCAAAGCCTCGCCGTTGATCCCGGCCGCGACCGGGCCGTCGGAGCGGACCTCAAACGATGGTGCAGACCACTCCTCGACCCGCTTCCCAGCCCCCCCCGCTGCGTCCTCCCCAGCCACTGTGATGTCGAGCACGCCGCCGTCCTGGCGCGGGCGTGTGCCGGACGCGAACACATGGCCGAGCCGGTACGGGTCATTGGAGACGAGCACGACCGCGCCGGTCTTGTGCTCGCGACCATCGGCGCCGGTCCAGCGCAGGTCGAGCCCCTCGCCACCCGGACCGAGCACCCTCGGCACCGTATCGGCGAGCGTTCGGAGCTTCGCGTCGCGGTAACCGCTGCTCTGGACCCCTTCGGCGTAGACACCGAGCGACACGTTATTCACGAACACGCGGCCGTTGACCTCGGCAAGATCAACCACGCGCTCGCCACCCTTCGAGAACGCATCGAGGGCTCCGACCACGTCATCGCGGTCGACACCGAGATCAAGCGCGAAATGGTTACGCGTCCCGCCGGCACGCACACATACGGGAGCCCTCGCTCCGCAGCGATCGCGGCGACGATCGCCTGCGTGCCGTCTCCCCCGGCCACGCCGACCGCATCCGCGCCGTTCCCGATCGCGTCGCGCACCAGCGTCCCGAGGTCGTCACCAAGGTGCAGCTCCACCGGCTCCACACCGCGAGCGCGCGCCTCGCGGGCGACCTGAAAACGCTCCGCCTTCCCGCCACCCGACTTCGCGTTATAGAACAACACCGGCCGGTTCGGCGGCGACGCAACCGGAAGCTTCGTGTGGACGGCGAACACCCTGCTCGCCGCCCCGACCGACAGCACCAGCCCCGCCAAGATCGACACGTCCCCCAGCACCCGGCCCTCGAGCACAACGAGGACCACCGCCCCAGCAAGCAACACACCGGCGGCTGCGGCACCGACGACGCGTCCGACCCCGCGATGAACCAACGCCCACGACCACCGCCAACACCACGGACGCCGCGATCAATACAAGCGACACGATCGCCGCCAACCGCCGATTCAACACGTCAAGAGGCCCCCTTTAGCCAGGCCGGGTCAGGACACCGACGATCCACAGGCCCGGTACGATAATCCCGACCCAGACCAGCACGTCGTGACCCTCGCGGTACAGAAAACACGCGCGATCCACATCCCATGCCTCCTGGGTCGGAACTCTGGTCAGCCGGAACCTAAAGTCGTTTGTGGCGTGCAGTGCCTGGGGTCTTCAGCCGACACCAGCCGGATCTCAACCAGCTCGATCGGGCTGATAAAGCCGTCACTGATCCGGAAACCGTTCGACGCCGGCGATCGCATCCCGCAGCGGGGCCGCCCAGCGATGCTCGAGCAGAGTCAGCGCCGCGGCCGAGTCGTTCAAGATCTCCTCAAGGATCCCACGCCTGCTCATCGGAGAAAACTTCCCGCCATGCCGCAGCCGCCCCCGGCACCCACCGCTGCACCCTGCTCAGCTCATTCTTCACCCTCGATCCCGAAACCGATCAGAGCGCCGGTCGTGCTGCCGACCTCGATCGCCTCGCCTCGCTCAAGTTGCTCAGATGCACCACCTCGATCTCCCCGTCCGCGTCCTCGTGAACCACGAGCGCGTCGATCACGCGCACCGTGCCATCGTCATGCAGCCGCTCGAGCGCAGCGATGACCTCCCCATCGAACTCGGGGTGGCTGAAGCCCACCACGATCAGCCGAACAGGCCCGATGGCCATTGATATCGCCTCTCTAACAGGACTGTATGCGGGTCACAGGAAACGTCGAGACACAAGTCTCAAGTGATCTCCGCCAGTCGCTCGGTGAGAATGATGCGGCCGCCCGCTTCGATCAGTGCGAGGTGCGAGAATGCTTGGGGAAAGTTGCCGAGGTGTCGCCCCGTGGCCGCGTCGAACTCCTCCGCGAACAGTCCAAGTGGCGAGGCTTCGCTTAGGAGGCGTTCCATGAGGTCCCGCGCGCGTTGCGTTTGACCGGTGATCGCCAGCGCTGTTACGAGCCAGAACGAGCAGATGATGAAGCTGCCCTCCTTACCGCTCATGCCGTCGTCTGTCTCGCCGGTGCCGTAGCGCAGCACGAAGCCATCATCGGTCAGTTCGTCGGCGATCGCCTCGACCGTCGCGAGCATGCGCTCATCGTCGCCGGGCAGGAACCCGAAGACGGCGGCGAGGAGGGTTGATGCGTCGAGCGCGTCGGTGGCATAGTGCTGGCGCAGCACGGCACGCCGCGGTCGCTGAGGCCGTGGGCAAGGATATCGATGCCGGATGGTCGGTGAACGACTCGCCCGCGAGCATCGAAGCGACCTCCATCACGCAGGCGCCGTCCTCCGGGAACATGCGGGAACAGCGCTCCGCATGATCGCCTCCGTCGTCCCCGCGATCATCCGGGAAAAGTACTCGACCAATAGGGCGAAATACGGCTCTCCTCTGCACCACGTCATGGTCACAACTCGGTCCCGCTGACGACAACGCGACGCCGGCCGGACGGCGAGGACTGTCCACCCTGAGAGGGCGACACAACGTGAACGGTGGTGCCTGCACCATGGTCGGGTGGAAGCCGCTGTGGGAGTGTTGTCTGTTTTGTTGTAGCGATAACCGAGGGAAGGTTACGGCGATGGCGACCACAAGCAGGGCGACCGCGAAGAATGGCCACACGGCTGCGGGGGAGACGAAGCCCACCGCGGCGGTTCCGCATCTGTCGGTGGCGGAGCGGGTTGCGCGTGGTAAGGCGGCGCGGAATGAGGTGCCGCGCTCGAGTCACGCGACGTTTGAGCCGTTGCCGACTCGCGCTGATCCGGTCGAGCTGTTGCAGCGTCAGGCGAAGACGCGCGTGCCGGAGCTCGTGCCGATCCGGTACGGGCGGATGCTGGTCTCGCCGTTCACGTTCTATCGCGGGGCGGCGATGATCATGGCGCATGACCTCGCGGGGACGCCGCAGTCGGGGCTGAACGTGCAGTGCTGCGGCGATGCGCACCTGTCGAACTTCGGGGTGTTCGCCTCGCCGGAGCGAGCGCTGGTGTTCGATCTCAACGATTTTGATGAGACGCTCCCCGGTCCGTGGGAGTGGGACGTCAAGCGGTTGGCGGTGAGCATGCTGATCGCGGCGCGCGACAACGGCTTTCACGCCAAGGAGCAAAACCAGATCGTGCTTGACACGGTCGGCCGGTACCGCACCGCGATCGCCGATTTCGCGGGGATGAAAAACCTCGAGCTGTGGTATTCCCACCTCGATATCGAGAGCGTCATGCAGGAGTACGCCTCGCAGTTTAAGCCGAAGATGGTCAAGCGAGGGGAGAAGACGCTCGCGAAGGCTCGCACGAAGGACAGCATGACGGCGTTCTCGAAACTGACTCACGTCGTCGACGGGAAGGCACGGATCGTCGATGAGTCGCCGCTGATCGTGCCGATCGATCAGCTCGCGGCAGGGCAGGGGCGCGAGAAGCTGTTCGAGGGGCTTCATCAGCTGCTGCGTGATTATCGGGAGACGCTCGAGTTCGACCGGCGGGTGCTGCTCGAGCAGTTCGAGTTGACTGACTTCGCGCGCAAGGTGGTCGGGGTCGGGAGCGTCGGTACGCGCGCGTGGATCGGGCTGCTGCTCGGCCGCGACGGCCAGGACCCGCTGTTTTTGCAGATGAAGGAGGCCGAGGCGTCCGTGCTGGAGGAGTTACTCGGCCCGAGCGAATTCTCAAACCACGGCGAGCGGGTGGTCGTCGGACAGCGATTGATGCAAGCCACCAGCGACATCTTCCTCGGCTGGCTACACGTCGACGCCGGGCTTGACGGCAAACCTCGCGACTTCTACGGCCGTCAGCTGAAGGACTGGAAGGGCTCCGCGGAGATCGAGCAGATGGTCCCAAAAGCCATGGCCACCTACGGCAAGCTGTGCGGCTGGACGCTCGCCCGGGCACACGCCCGCAGCGGCGACCGGATCGCGATCGCCGCCTATCTCGGCAACGGCGACAGCTTCGACAGCGCGATCCTCGAGTTCTCCAAGGCCTACGCCGAACAGAACGAACGCGACTACCAAGCGCTTGCCGCTGCGGTCAAAGCGGGCAAGATCAAGGCGAAGACAGGCGTCTGACACCAGGAACATACGAAGTGTCTCGAACTTCAGCGGTTGCCGACGGAATCCGAGCTCCCCGCGACGGCACTCAGCAAACCGGCGACGGTCCCGTGGGAGACGTGCTGGTTGTGTTCGGAATAACTGGCGATCTGGCGAAAGTGAAGACGTTCCGGTCGCTGTACCGGCTCGAGCTGCTGCGGGCTGCTGCAGTACCCGGTCGTGGGCGTTGTGTCGACGATTGGACCGACGACACAACGCTCGACGTCTCGCTCGAGCCGGAGCGCGCCGCGCTCGCGTTCGCGCCGGGTATGTTCATCTTCCTGGCCTTCGCCGGACCCGGCGGCTGGCAACGGCATCCGTTCTCCGTCGCGAGCGCCCCGTCGGAGCGACGGCTCCGAGTCTCGATCAAGGCCGCGGGCGACTACACACATGACCTTCACGACAACCTCAAGACCGGGACGCCCGCGAAGGTGGCGGGGCCTTTCCAGGGCGTTGATTACCGCCGCGCGGCTGGCGGACCGCCGGTGATAGTCGCGCGCTGTGGAGCGCACCACCGCCGGCGGCGCGATCTTCCAGATCGCGCCGCACTACAACGGCGAGCTCAGACCGAGCTGATCGGCTCCTACCGGTCGAAGGAGATCTGAGTGCCGTCGCGCGAGTAGGCGGGGTCGCCGTTGAACGCGCCGACGCGTAGCGGCAGCTGCGCCGGGTGGTCCCCGGTGACACGGTGAAGATGTTGACGCCCTTCCCGGCTACGGCGTCGAAGGCGATCGTGGCGCCGTCGGGCGACCAGATGGGGGTTCTCGGCGCCGGGATCCTTGCCCGGAACATGGGTGATCTGTTTGAGGCCACTGCGTCTGGAGCGCCTTCGCCTGGGCGATTACCAGCGTCTGGATGAGCGCGCAAGGTCTGCCTATGACCTCGAGCGGCTGCGGCACGCGCACGGGTTCGGGCCGATCCGCTCGCTCTACACGGATATCCATCGCACGCTCGAGCGGCTCGTTGTCTCGAACGAGCTCCGGGGACCGGGCGCGCGTCACGGCGCGGCGCTTGACGGCAACCCGGGGAACGGCAAGACGACGATCGTCAGCCATTTCGGCCGCCATTACAAGCGGTGCTGCCGGGAGCGCTACCCGCACGAGCTGACCCCGGACGGGCAGGAGTACCTGCCGGTGGTCTACGTGAATGTCGATGCGCTGCCGACGATCAAGGGGCTGAACCACGCGATCCTGACGTTCTTCGGGATGGGTCCGCCGAAGCACGCGAACGCCAAGCGGCTGACGCACTGGTGCTCGAGTGCGCGCGGTTGTGCCGCACGTCGCTGATCGTGATCGATGACATCCATCTGCTGGAGCTGCGTCGCGAGGCCGACCGCGACGCGAACAACCATCTCAAGCGGCTCGCGAACGATCTGCAGGCAACGTTCGTCTATGCCGGCGTTGGGCTCTCTCAGGGTGGGTTCATGCACGAGGGGCTCCACGGCGCGGAGGCGCTGGCGCAGATCAGCCAGCGGTTCAAGCGCCTCCCGGTCGAGCCGCTACGCCGCTCAAACCATGCCGAGCGGGCGATGTGGCTCGGCGTGCTCTCAGGGTTTGAGCGCGAGCTGGTGCTCCTGCAAGCCAATGAGGGCGATCTGACCAGCCAGGCGGACTACCTGTGGCGACGCACCCAAGGGGTGATCGGCTCGCTGACCCAACTTCTGACCGAGGCCGCCGCGGAGGCGATCGACACCGGCGCCGAGCGGATCACCCGCAAGCTCCTGGACGGCATCGACGTCGGCCACGCCGCGGAGCTCGGCGCCGGACGCCAGCAGCCACGACAAGCGGCGGCGTGAGGACGCTGCCGCTCAGGCTCTCACCGGTCGACGGGGGGAGCCTGCTCGGCTACATCGCCCGCTACTCGCATACCTTCCAGTTCCAGCCCGGTGATGTGGTCAGCGCGCTCGGACTGGACCCGGGCGCCGGCAGCGTCGCAGCCGCTGCGCGCCATGGCGTCTCGCTGTCCGCCGAGCAGCTCGAGCACGCCGCGTCCGCGACCGGGATCACGAGCGAGGTGCTCGAGGGGATGCTGCTCTGCCGGTATGTCGGTCGCGCGTTTGGCCGGGCCTTGATCGCGGCGTCCGCCGCACTCGCGAACGCCGTCCAAGGACACCAAGTGTGGATCTGGTGCTCGCGGTTCTGCCCGCCATGCCTGCGCGAGGATGGCGTCTGGCGGCTTGCCTGGCAGCTGGGATGGAGCGCCGTGTGCGTCCGCCACTAAGTACTGCTTGCGTCCGCTGCCCGCAATGCGGACGCGTGCCACAAGTCGGTCCCCGCCGGCGCTGGCCGCACGATCACCGAGGGCTGCTGAGCGATCCGTCATGCTGCTGGCACCGCCACCAGCATGTGCTGTGCAGTGCGAACCTCGCCGCGGCCGAGGGGGTGAGCGTCGCCGGCGAGAGGCCGCCGCTGGCCGCCCAGCGCCGGATCGACGCGCTGCTCGATGGGCAGCTGCAGCCCACGCTCGCCGGCGTGCAACTCGCGCCACCGACCTATTTGCGCGACCTGCTCGCGCTCTGCAACTTGCTCGACCGGCACGCACTCCTCCCCAACCGGCCTCAGCCGCAGGAAGGCATGGTGGGGCGGCGTCTGCATGATCATCCGGCGTAGCTCGCAGCAGTGCTGCCCCAGGCGCTTGCGCTCGCCGATCTGCCTAACCAGGCAGCACTCGCGGACGCGCTGCGCGAGCTCGCCGACCGCCGCTACCGCGCGGACGGTCAGACGCTCATCGCCGGCAGAGTCGGCCAGGTCTCCTCAACGCTTCAGGGCGCGTTGCGGCGGGCGCTCACCCAGACCACCTGGGCGAGCGCATCGAGCCGGATGGGCTTTGACGCCGGCACGCATCGTCGCGCCGACGATCTTGATGACAGGCTCCGAGCCTGTCTTGTGCCGCAGCTGTTCTGGGCCGAGGACTACCAGCGCCAGCTGGCCGAGCTGTTCGACTTCGACTACTTCACCCACTGGTTCGGGCGGCGCTTCTGCTCGCTGCTTCTCGCACGGATGCTCACGTCGCTGGACTGGAACGACGCCGTGCGCTACCTCGACTTCCCCGCCCGCCTCATCAACGACGGCTACCACAAGACTTTCACCAGGCTAAACGCGAACGGGCGCCTCGACGAGCTCGCCGGCCGCGTCAAACGGATCGCCAACCAGCACGCCCAGGACCGGCTCATCGACTACAAACAGCGGCGCGCCAGACTCGCGGACTGGGACGGCATCGACATCGAGACCTGGTACCTGCTGCAACCCCGCCCGCGGCCGATCGACCCGCGCCGTCGACGGAACATGCCCGTGCGCCGCGCGCACGCCTCGGTCTGGCTGTGGTGCCAGCTCACCAGCGGTCACGAACGCGCCGCCCCCATCAAGCTGCCGACCGACAACCTTGCCCATCACACCTACTTCATCCGCGACGTACTGCCACCGCTGCGCGAACGGCTGCTGATCCTCTCAGAGCCGCTGCTCGCAACACCCGCCGATACCCGCTCGACCCTGCCCAACCGCTTAGCCGCAGCGCTACACGAGCGTGGAAACCTGGCAGAGAGATACTTCCCGGACAGCATCGACCCGCTGATCACCAGCCGCGTTCTCGCGCACACCAGCGCCCACACCGGTGTCGACATTCCGAGCTTGACGACCGCCTCATCCGTGCCGTCGAGAACTGGCACACGCCCGCGCCAGCCCACCCCTACGGCACCCCACCACGAGCGGATGCACGACCTAGCGCGCGCGATCAAGGCCCACTCCGCGACGCTGCTCGCCTCCGCTCAGGGACCGAACATGGCTCGCCACGCCAGCATCGCCGTCTGCCGCGAGCACCCCGACCTCACCAGCCGACAGATCGCCACGATCCACAACGTCAACCACGCCCAACCGACACTCGCGCGCGCGACCATCGACCGCCGCCGCCGCAACGACCCAGACTTCCACCGCCGATACCGACAGCCGCTCAACCACGCGCAGGAACTCCAGCGACAAGCCGGCTACACGAACGCCAACCTCAAACGCGGCCTGACCAGCAAACCTGCCACCACTGACGGCGCAGCCACAGGGACTGGAATCTAGATCTAGACGTCAAACTGGAAACTCATATGGAGGAACGTTTGTCAAGTAGGCAGCGTTGATTGTTCCGCCGTCGTTGCCGCCGGTGGTTGGTGGAAGAGTTGCTCGGGTGGGGAGGCGTCGGGCGAAGTTCTCGACGTCGGTCAGTCTCATATGCGGGGGTTGGCTACCCCAGGTCCCTGGTTTCGTCGCTGGCGGACGCGTGTCTAGGAGCGGGCGTGGCCTGGTGAGGGCTGCCCATAGTTTCATCGCGCGTGCCAGCGGACTTCGGGGCCCGGCGCCTCCCCACCTGAGCGGGAGCGGGCTGTCAGATCGGGCTATGGGGCAATGGCGGCGGCCCAGAGGAAGCAGGAGAGCTCGCGCGCGCACGCGACGACGATCACGTTGCCGGGCTTCTTGCGCTCGCGCATCCGCTTGTGGATCCGGTAGAGGCGTGCCTGGGCGCGCGCGGCGATCTGCAGGACGTGGTCGGGCAGCCCCTCCTGGCGCTCGTACAGCGCCCGGCCGAGCCCGGGTGGGCGGGCATACTGCCAGGCGGCCTCGACGAGGATCCGTCGGGCGTAGCGCGAGCCGGTCTTGGTGATCGACCCGTGCCGATCGGTCTCGCCGGATTGCTCGCGGGAGGGCACCAGCCCCAGCCACGACCCGAGCTGCGCCGCGCGCGGGAAGCGGGTGAAGTCTGAGACCTCGAGCACAATGATCAGCGCCGAGAGCGTGTCGATCCCACGGAACGCGCGCAGCCGGCGGACCAGCGGCGAGAACTCCGGGTCGGTCGCGACCCACGAGAGCCGCTCGTCCAGAGCGTCCTTGCGGGCACTCAGCCCGTCGCACGCGGCGAGGTTGTCGATGAACGCCAGCTCGGTGTTCTGCTGCTCGAAGCGCTGCGCGTGAAGCCACTGGCGGTGCACCTTGGTCCACGTGCTGCGATCCCACACCCGGCCGTGACGTAGCAGCAGCTTGGACAGCCGGTGCCGGCAACGCATCAGATCGACCCGGACCTGCTCGCGCGCGCGGGCCAGGTCCCTCGCCGCCTCGAACGTCGCCGACGGGACCGCGACCGCTGTCAACGCGCCGGCCATCAACTGCCGCAACAACAGGTCGGTGTCGCGGCGATCGGACTTGTGGCGATCCCCGGACGGACGCGGCGTCTTTGACGGTGCGATCACCTGACAATCGACACCGGCAGCGACCGCCGCCCGGTACAGGCCAAACCCGGTCGGGCCCGCCTCGTAGCAGGCGCGCACCGGCCCACGCAACCCGGTCAGCCACCCAACGACCGGCTCGATCGCCCCGGTATCGAATCGTTGGCGCGACAGCTCGCCGGTCATGACGTCCAGCGACGCCGCGTAGGTCGAGCGCGCGTGGACATCCATCGCGGCCCATGTCATCGTTCCAGTCACGGCCGGACCTCCTTCGTATGGGGTCAGCCGGAGCCCATCTCCGGCCAGTCAAACCCCCGCATAATGCGACCGAGGTCCGGCCTTCAACGTCCCGGCGAATCATCCTCCATAGGGTCTAGCCTGAGCGGCAACAAGGGCCGTTGCCGTGAGGGCTCGTAGGAGCCGGGAGAGATGCGAATGAACGCCGCTATCCGTCTGAGTGTCGGCTCGGGATGGCGATCTCACGTCAGGGAACCGTCGATCTGGAACGGGTCGGGACCGGACTACCATCTGGCTCGTGACCGCGAAGGAGCAACTGCTGGCGCGCGTGCGCGGACTCTCCGAGGCCGAGGCAGCTGAAGCGCTGCGTCTGCTCGACGCTCGCCAGGACCCGCTGAACCGGCGGCTCGATGACGCGCCGCTGGAAGACGAGGAGATCTCGCCTGAGGAAGAAACCGCTGTCCAGGAGGCCCGCGACGAGCTCGCCGCCGGCGCGGAGCTGATCTCCCACGAGGAGATCAGGCGCGAGTTCGGGATCACGTGACCCACGCTCCGTGGCGGATCGGCTACACGCCGCCCGCCCGCCGCGACCTCCGTCGACTCGACGCTCAAATCCGCGCGCGCGTCATCACCGCCCTCGAGCAACTCGCCGCCAACGATCCCCGCGTCGACGTCCGCAAGCTCACCGGCTCCGACGAGCACCGCCTACGAGCCGGCGACTGGCGCGTTCGGTTCCGCCGCGACGCCCACTCGCGCGAAATCATCGTCCTGCGCGTACTGCCACGTGGACGCGCCTACGACCGATGACGCGCCTCGCGCCGCAACGCCGGCACCACTGGCCTCATGCCCGGATCCCCGACCGAGCAGCAGCCAGCAGACCGATCATCACGTTCGCGCGGCCGATCCGTCCGGGGGTGTCGGCTCGAAATCGTCGTGGACTACCGCTTCGAGCCAAATGGCTAGCATCGAGCGTCCAGCACGCGGTGCCGAAGCACCCTTGCGCTGCGGTGAATCAGGCGATCAGCGACCTTCGGCAGATCCCCGGGGTGCTCAGCACACGACCGCCGGTATATCTCGGCCGCCAGGTATGGCAGCTGACGCTCGGCGCCAGTGGCGACCGGATCTCCACCGCGGCCCAGCGCACAATCCAGCAGATCCGGTCCACACCCGCGCCGGTCCCAATCGCGGTCGGCGGGCAGGCCGCCGACTTCCACGACCAGCGAGCATCGATCGCGAGCTCGCTGCCGCTTGCCCTCGCCGTGCTCGCCGCACTGACGCTCCTGATCCTGTGGCTAATGACCGGATCGGTCGTGCTCCCCATCAAGGCGCTGGTGATGAACGCGCTCACCACCGCCGCCGCGACCGGGCTGCTCGTGTTCATCTTCCAGCACGGGCGCCTCACCGGCCTGCTCGCGTACACCAGCCAGGGTGGGATCGAGCAAACCGACTTCCTCGTGCTGGCGGCGCTGGTGTTCGCGCTTTCTACCGACTATGGCGTACTGCTGCTCACCCGGATCAAAGAGGCACGCGACAGCGGACTGAGCGATCGCGACGCGGTCGCTGTCGGGCTCGAGAACACCGGCAGGCTCGTGACCGCCGCCGCGATCCTGCTCGCGGTCGCGATCGGCGCATTCGCCACTTCCAAGGTCGTGTTCCTCAAAGAAGTCGGCCTTGGAACCGCCGCCGCCGTCCTGATCGACGCATTCATCGTCCGCACCGCGCTGGTCCCATCACTGATGGCGCTGCTCGGCGCCCGCAACTGGTGGTCACCGGCACCCCTGCGCCGCCTCCACCAGCGGCTCGGGATCCACGAGGGGCCCCAGACGCGGCGAGACAGCGGTCGCCGCGATCTCCCCCCTGCCCAGGCACTACCCGCGGCAGTCAACCCTGGAGGTCAGTCATGACCAGCCCACCCCCGGCAGGCCAGAGCATTCCCTAGAGCTTTGCCGTAGGTCCGGAACCACCGCGCAGATCGCCGAGCTCTCGGTCTACAATCGAGGCTCCACGGCTTCAAGTTGCCCAACTCGCTACCAGCCCCGCCGGCGGCGGATGAGCCGGAGACGACTCTAGTGCGGCCTAAGGTCCATCTCCTAGCCGCTCGGGTCCAGGACGGGGTTCCGCCGGCGCGGATGCCGCGAGACGAGGGTGGTTGGCGGGTGGCGCCGGCGCCGGATGGCCGTGGGACGCCGGAGCAGCACAAGCCGCCCCCGCCGCATCGACTGCGGGGTTTCTGGATCTTCTTCGTGGTGCTGCTGGCGGTGAATTGGGTCATGGTGCTCGCTTTCCAGTCCTCGGGGCAGCCGCGGGTGACGGTGCCGTTCAGCCCGTACTTCCTCAATCAGCTCGAGGGGGGCGAGGTGAAGTCGATCTCCTCGAAGGGCGACACGATCCAGGGCACGTTCAAGGCCAAGCTTCGGTATCCGCCAAACGACACGAAGGCAACGCCGACGACGTTGTTCTCGACCGAGGTGCCGACGTTCTGGAATAGCGGGGCGTTGACGACGTTGTTGCGGTCCGAGGGCGTTCAGGTCAATGCGCGGTCGACCTCGAACAGCACCTCGTTGCTGGCCGAGATTCTGCTCGGGTTCGGTCCGACGCTGCTGCTTGTCGGGCTGTTCGTGCTGCTCGCGCGGCGCGCGCAGGCTGGCGGAGGGATGGGCGCGCTCGGTAATTTCGGCCGTTCGCAGGCGCGGCGGGTTGATCCCGAGAAGATCCGCGTCACGTTCGCCGATGTCGCCGGGATCGATGAGGCGAAGGCCGAGTTGACGGAGATCGTTGATTTCCTGCGCACGCCCGAGCGCTATGAGCGTCTTGGTGGGCGGATGCCCCATGGGGTGCTGCTATCCGGCCCGCCAGGGACCGGTAAGACGCTGCTGGCGCGTGCGGTCGCCGGTGAGGCACACGCGGCGTTCTTCTCGATCGCGGCATCGGAGTTCATCGAGGCGATCGTCGGGGTCGGCGCCTCGCGCGTGCGGGACCTGTTCGCGAAGGCGAAAGAGGCGGCGCCGGCGATCATCTTCATCGACGAGCTCGACGCGATCGGTCGCTCCCGTCAGGGCTCGGCGGCGGTGACCGGCGCCAACGACGAGCGCGAGCAGACGCTCGATCAGATCCTTACCGAGATGGACGGCTTTGAGAGCAACCTCGCGGTCGTCGTGCTCGGCGCCACCAATCGGCCTGAGATTCTTGACCCCGCGCTGCTCCGGGCCGGGCGCTTTGACCGCCGGGTGGCTGTGCAGCCGCCCGACCGAGCCGGACGGCGGAAGATTCTCGAGGTTCACACCCGCTCGATACCGCTCGCCGAGGACGTCGATCTGGATGCGATTGCCGCTTCGACGCCGGGGATGGTCGGCGCGGATCTCGCCAACCTGGCCAACGAGGCGGCGCTGCTTGGCGCACGCCGCAATCACGACAAGGTGCAGATGGCGGACTTCACCGAATCGCTTGAGAAGATCTTGCTCGGCGCCCCACGCGGGATCGTGCTCAGCCCCGCTGATCGCGAGCGCACCGCCTACCACGAATCGGGGCACGCATTGGTGGGAATGCTCTCACCCGAAGCTGACCCGGTGCGCAAGGTCTCGATCATCCCCCGCGGAATGGCGCTCGGCGTGACGCTCTCAACACCCGACTCAGACCGGGTCTCGTACTCATTCGAGGAACTTGAAGCGAAGATCAGAGTGGCGCTGGGGGGCCGCACGGCGGAGGAGGTCGTCTACCGCCAGATCACGACCGGAGCCGAGTCAGACATCCGGCAGCTGACCCAGATCGCTCGCCAGATGGTCGGCCGCTGGGGAATGAGCGAGAAGGTCGGACCAATCGCCGTACTACCAAGCGACGGCGCCGGACCGCTGCTGCCGGGCGTCAGCGAGACCTCCTGGGATACGCAGCGGCTGATCGACGACGAGGTGCGCCGTCTCGTCGACGAAGCCCACGCCGAGGTAACGCAATTACTCAACGACCACCGCGAGCAGCTGGACAACCTCACCCACGCGCTGCTCGAGGCCGAAACACTCGACGCGATCGACGCCTACCACGCCGCCGGAGTACCGATGCGTGCCGCCGAGCTGCGACCCGAGACCAAGGCACAGCCCGCAGCGGGGCGCGTGGCAGAACGGTAGTACTCGCTCCGCGCCGGATCCGATTTCCGGCAGCCAATCCCGCATGGCCACAAACCTGGGGAGGATCCGCTCCTCGCCGGCCTCTTCGAGAAGTGTGCATCATTGTTGTCAGACGTCTGATGATTCGCGGGTCGGGCAGCTCCCGCCGTGGCCCCGAGGCCATCGACCTACCTCCGTTACTAACGACCGATAGGAGCGCGGTGCCGCTCATCAAGCGTTTAGCTCATCGAGGACGTGTTCCCGACCGGGCAGCGGCAACAGATGTCGATGACCCTCACGTATTCGTCGATCCACTGAATACGGCAGAAGGCAAGCTGGGCTTTCGAGTCCAGATCGACGCCAACGCCTCCGGACTCTTCTCTAGCGCCGGCACCTGGGCGGTCACCGCCCCGTGAGCGACGTTCGCGTTTGGAGCGCGAATGCGCGCCCCTTCGGTCTGAGATTTGCTGTCAGTCGCTGCGGCTTAGATGAGCCCAGCGATCAATGTCCGCCGCTCGTCCCCGCGCCTGGCGCAGCGGGCTCTTCCGGCTCACCGGCAGCCAGCTCGTCGGGCCGTACGGCGGCGAATCCGAGCACCACGAAGCCGGCCAGGCAGGCCACGCCGATGGCGTGCGCCCAGCCTGCGTCCGCGATCGTGAGGAATCCGAGCGCTCCGAGGAAGCACGCGCCTGCCGATCGCTCGAGCAGCCCGGGCGCAGACGCAGAGATGATCGCCTTGACCGGTGGCTGGTCGTCCGCGAATGCTGGCTCCCCGTGGCCGAGCCGGCCACCGAGGACGAGCCGAAACAGCAGGGCCAACGAAGGGAACAGGAGCGCTCCGCCCGCGATCACCGCCACCACGATCGTCACCAGCGTGTCGTGCGGCGCAGCGGCGTCCTTGACAGTGAGGCCCGGCAGGAGGATCGGCTGCTGCGCGAGCGCCCAGCCGGCAATGATGGCCGCGACCGCCAGCGCAGCGGTATAGCGGGCGAGCTCAAAACGACCCTTGAACACGAGCGCGAGCGTCCCGAGGCCGGCGATCGCGGACACGACCAGGCCCGGCAGGCCCGGGCCGCTGAGCAGGCGATGGTAAAGACGCGGCACGTCGGAGTGCAGCACGACGAGTCCGCCGATCGCCACCGCGCCGGCGACCAGGCCCGCGGCGAGAGCGCGGCGGCGAAACGCCTGCCCCAGATCGCCCTCGCCAAGCCGGACGGCGTCCGCCGATAGAAAGACCGCGGCCAGATATGCGGCGGAGCAGACCGCGAGCACGCCGATCAGGATCGAGGTCGGATTGAGCCAGCTCGAGAACAGATGGCCGGCAGCGTTGCCGACAGGGACCCGTCCCGAGGCGATCCCGCCGACCGCCGCCCCAAGCGCGAACGGCGTCAGGATGCACGAGATCGCAAACACCGTGTCGATCACGCGCAGCTCGCCGGCGGTTCTCGTCCCGGCACGCAGCGCATAGGCGGCCCCGCGAAAGACGATCCCGATCGCGGCGATGAACAGCGGGATCGACAGCGTCGAGGCAATCGAACCGAACGCCGTCGCGTACGCCGTCCAGAAGACGGTGAGCACAAACACGAGCCACACGTGGTTGGCCTCCCAAACCGGTGCCATCGAATCGTGCGCGTGATCGCGGATCCGTTGCGCATCTGGCCCGCGCCCCGCTCCGAGCTGCCACATGCCGGCGCCGAAGTCCGCCCCGGCCAGGACCGTGTACAGCGCCAGCCCGATCAGCACGAAGATCAGAGGCAGCTCGTACAGGTGCATGGCTCAGGCCTCGGTGGCGGTCGAAGGTGGCGATGAGCCGGCAGCCGGATTCGCCCCGCCCAGAAGCTCGAGCGGCGCGCTAGCGAGCCGCCGCAGGATCCACACGACGGCGATCGCCACGCCCAGGTACACGACGACCAGCGTGCCGTAGCCGACGGGGAGGCCGCGGGCGCCAGTGACCGCCTGGGAGGTTCGCATCACTCCGTAGACAACCCACGGCTGCCGGCCGACCTCGGTCACGACCCAGCCGCAGATCAAGGCGACCAGCGATGCCGGCCCCGCGAGCACCACGGCTCGGTAGAACCAGACCGAGTCGGGCAGCCGCTTCTTACGCAGACGGACGAACAGGAAGACCACGGCGAGTAGCGCGAGCAGCGTCCCAATCCCGACCATCGTCTGGAACGCGATCCGGATCAGGTTCTCCGCCGGCGGGCGGTCAGCGGCGGGCACGGCGTCAAGTCCCTGCACGGTCGCGTTCCAGCTGTGAAACGCAAGCAGCGAGAGGCCGTGCGGGATCGCAATCCCGAACTTGATCTGGCCGTTCGTGTACCACCCCAGGAGGTGCAGGGGGGCGCCGCGGGTCGTGGTGGCCAAACCCTCGATCGCGGCGAGCTTCGTCGGCTGCGCGTTGGCGACCTCGCGACCGGCCCAATCGCCGACGAGCAGCTGGACGGGTGAGGCGAGAGCGGCGATCGTCAACGGCACCGCGAGCGCGGTGCGCTCGTAGCGCCCCCAGCGGCCTCGGAGCCGCGCGACCGCGTAGGCCGCGGCGATCAAGAACCCGGCGACGATGTAACCGGCGACATACATGTGGACCAGCTCGTGCCACAGGAACGAGTTGCCGAACAGCGCCGCAAGCGGATTGATGTGGGTCACCTGTCCGTTCTGCAATCGGAAGCCCGACGGATGCTGCATCCAGGCATTGACCGCGATCACCATCAGCGAGCCTGTGAAGCCGGTGATCACGATCGGGATTCCGCTCAGCAAATGCGCTCGTAGGGACAGGCGCTCCCACCCGTACACGTAGATCCCGATGAAAATCGCCTCCATGAAGAAGGAGAAGCCTTCGATCGCGAAACCAAGTCCGAACACAGGCCCGAAGGTGGCCGTGAAGTTTGGCCACAGGAGCCCCATCTCGAAGCTGAGGATCGTCCCGGTGATTACGCCGACGGCAAACAGTGCGACCATCACCTTCGTCCAGCGTCGCGCGAGCGCAGCGTACAGGCGGTCTCCCGTTCGGATGTAGCGCCATTCGACGAACAGCACGATCGCCGGAAACGCGATCCCGAAACACACGAGCGGGATGTGAACGGCGAACGAAAGTGCCTGCATCTGGCGGGCCTCCAGCAAATAGCGCTGGTGCACAGGCGCTAGCGCCGCCGCGAGTGCAGTCGCCCCGCCAATCACGGTCTCATCCTAACCTGAAGTTCCAAGCTGCGCTCGGGGCCCACCCCTCGGCTGCGCGGAACGCCCGCCCGCGGTCGATCGGCCCCGTTGAAACCGTGCCAACCCGGGCACTCCACGCCGTGATCCGCCGCCTGATTGCCCCCGTCCCGCCAGCTCGCCGCCTCCGCCGCTCCGCCCAGCTGCTTGCCGGTGTCGTCCTCTATGGCACGACCGCCGCGACGCGACTGTCGCGCGTCACGCGACGCAAGCCCGCCGCTCGACCGAGCCGTACAGAGCGCTGAGCAGCCGAGCTTTGATCAGGCACGCGAGCATGTCGTGTACCGCTACCCCGCGTCCGTGACGAGAAATCGTCCGGTAAGCACGACCCCGAGGCGGGGGCCACCGACATCGAACCTCACCCCGAGGGATTTTGCGCACGACAGTTTCACCAGAACCATGAAGGAGAACTGACGATTTGACTGATCAAAATGTTTCTGAGCAGACAGCCGGCGGGCTGACCGGAAAGCTCGCTGGTAAGGCGAAGGAAGCCGCCGGCTCGCTCGTTGGAAATGACGGACTCGCTCGCGAAGGTCGGGTCCAGCAGGCTCAGGTCGAAGCTGAAGCGGAAGCTCGCGCCGAGGCCGCCGAGGCGAAGCGGCGCGACGCCGAGGCGTCGCTAGAAGCGGAGAAGGCTGAGACGGAGACTGAGCGCGACCGCTTGCAGAATGAAGTCGCAGCGCAGAACCGCGAGGAACGCATCGAGCGTGACCGTCGTGAAGCCGAGCGCGAAGCACACGCCGGCGCACAGCGCGAGCAGGCGCGCGCAGCGAGTCAGCGGGAGGGTCGGGAGTCCGCTGCGACCAAGGCCGAGCGGCGCGCCGAGCGCGAGCGGGTCGCTGCGGCGGAGGAGGCGATCCGGCTGGAGCAGCAGGCCCGCAAGGCGGAGACAGAAGCCAACACCATTGACCCGAAGGAGAACCAGTGAAGGTACGCGACATCCCCGCAACGGCGGCAGACAGTTATTTGCGCCTCCTTCGCTTCCCGCTCGACGCCGCCATTGACCGGCTACCCGGGAACGGCACAGGTGCAGCGCCCACGGCCCGGCTCGTAGTCGATCGCGCCGACGCTTCGCTGCGCGGGCTGCTCGCCTCCGTCTTGCGCGATCGATCGCTGCGTGAGGACGCGCTGAGACGCCGGACTGCCGCGGAGAAGCGCGCGCAGGCGTTGGAGTTGCGAGACGCAGCCGAGCGCAAGACCGAGCAGGCCGATGCTCGCCTGGAGCAGCGCGGACAGCAGGCAGAACGCCAGCGTGAGCAGGCCAAGCAGCGTGCGACGAACCAGCGCGAGCAAGCCAAGCGCAAGCGTGACAAGAGGACGAGCACCGCGGCCCAAACCGAACGCCGGCGCATGCAGGCAAGCCGCAAGTCGACCGCGCGGGCTGAGGAGGCGGTCGCCGAGCGGGCGACGAGGGAACGGCTGGGCGCGCTCGAGGCCAAGACCGATGCGCTTAGCGCTAAGGAGCAAGCGCTGAGCGCTGGCGAGGAGGCCGGCCGCCTACGCGACGCCGCCAGTCGCACCAAGGCCGATCGCAAGAACGGCAGCAGCTAACGCGGGTTACGCCGCGGGCAGCGAGACGAACACCACCTGGTCGGTTTTATGCACCTATACCGTGTACTAAACCGACCAGGTCGGTGGGAGCGGCGTGCGGGTCTCGGTTTGCGGCGGGTCGCGGTCGCGGTCGCGGGGCGGGTGCGCTCGCCGCTAGGCTTTCGTCGCCGTGGTCTTCTCGCCCCGCAGAGTGGACCACGCCGGTTTCGTCAGCGCGCGGTGGGCGTCGGAGGTGGAAGACTTCCTCGAGATCGACACCGTGGCACTCTGACCCGCGGCCCGAGCGGGCGCTCGTCGCTAGCCGCCGCCCGGGGGTGCACTCGGCGTAGCCGCCAGCCTGAGCCGCGGACCGTGGCCCGCAGCGAACGCGTGGCACGCCGGCACCAGCTCGCTAGTCACGAGTCCGTCCTCGCGGGTGGCCTCGTCCACCATCGGCCACCAGCGCTGCACGTTTGCCGGAGTGTCGACGATGACGACGTGGACTGGCACATTTCGCGCCAGTGAGAACAGACGATCGGCAAACGGCTCGTGGTCCGCGTAGTACCCGCGAATGCCCCGCAGCACCGTCGCCCCCACCGCACGGGCTTCTCGGCACCGGCGCACGAGCTCGCGGTAGAGCGGGTGCCGACCGATCTTCGCCTGCTCCTCGACATGGATCATCAGCTTCTGCCAAATGGGGAGCCCGAAAGCATCCTTCTCAGGAACCGCGTGCGGTTCGGAGAAGGTCGTCCCGTCGGACTTGCAGATCTGCACGCGCTCGATCGTAGCCACGGGGTCATCGAACAGATCGGCCAGGCCGGGCAGAGCAGAGCTGATGCTCGTGGCATCACCCATTGCCAGCAGCATCAGCGGGACATTGGCGTTGCGCGCAAAGAACCGCGCACGCTGGCGCTCGCCGTGCAGCGTGCCGTCGACTGCAAGCAGCACCGACGCGCCCGCGGCGCCGGAGCGCCGCAGCAAATCGACCGCGGTGACGTAGCCGGTTCGGCCATCGGACCTAACCGAGCGGCCACCGTAAACCGTGAGCTTGATCGCCCGGTTCGGGTTATCAGACAGTTCCAGCCTGTTCAAGTCCTCCCCGGTGACAAGCTGGGCGCGCTCCAAGCTGATCAGGCCGTGAGTGACCGCCCGCAGAACTTCTGGCAGCGCGCGCTCCACCCGCTCGTAGGTATCCACCGCAATCGAGACCGCCGGCAGGTTCTCGGAGAGCGTCAGCAGCCGGTCGGAGTGCGGCCGGTGATGCTGACCGAAGCCCTCCGTGCCTCGCAACAACACGCTCGTGTGCATCTGGTGGTGCTCGTACACGTCGAACATCGCGTCGGCGAGGAGCGGTCCCCGCTTCGGTCACGCTCGCTGAAGTAGGGTTCCCAGTGGAAATTCGCCGAGGCGGCGACTTTGCACCAGTCCATCGACGATGAACCGGGCGACGGCGCCGACTCCACCGCATGCCACCACGAGCAGTACCGTGATCACCACGTCACCCTCGCCCGCCGCACGAGCGCAGTACCCAGCGCCACCCCGAGGAAGCCTGCCCCCACGCTTGCCCCGCCATACAGCACCGCGAGCGCCACCTCGTCGCGATCGAGCATCCGCAGCAGCTCCAGTTGAAAGGTCGAGAACGTCGTGAGCCCCCCGCAGATGCCGGTACCGAGCAGTGGCCGCCGGTAGGCGGTGATTGGCAGCCGCTCCTGAAGGCGGGTGACGAAATACCCGAGGAGAAAGCATCCGATCAGATTGACCGCGAAGGTCGTCCACGGCCAGTGTCCCGGTTGCGTCAGCCCTAGCTCGGAGACCCCGGTCCGGAGCGATCCTCCCAGGGCCCCGCCGGCAAAAATGGCGCCTAGCTCGCGACGGTCGGTTGGCAACCGGCCCTCGGCCCGCATCGAGCTAGCGATTAGCGAGGCAGACGTCAGAGTAAGTCGGCAAGACCGACGGCCCGGCGCGCAACGCCAACACCTGGCAAAGCCGAAATCCCTTCGCCGCTGGAAAGACGTGCCGATGATACCGCGACGGCGGCCGGGCGATGTGACGCCTCGCCGCTTGCCGGTCCTCGCCGGTGGAGCCGGATGGCTATCTTGGCGCCCAGAGGCGATTGGCTGAGCCAATGACCGTTGGGCCCGACCGCGACCTGAAAGGGCGGTTCAGCTCAGCGGCCGCAGGCGCGTCTTCTCGACCTCGGCGAGCTTCGCCCGGAGTCGCCGGTACTCCCGTTCCTGCGCGGGACTGCGCTTGTAGTGCTTGTAGGCCAGGTTCTTGCGCTCGAGCGGGTCGCTCTTGAGGTCGTACATCTCCCACTGCTCGGGCACGTTGCCGTCGGCGTCGTAGTATCGCGCGAGCTTGTAGCGCTGCTCGCGGATGCTGGCGATGTGGTTCGGCGGTTGCGGGTACGGACCGCGTGACTGTCCGGATTGCCAGTCGTCATACGTGAACACGGTGTAGTCCTGCGGCGGCTTGGACGCGCGGCGCAGGATCTGATCTGAATAATCGACCCCCTGCCAGGAATCGTCGCGGGCGTCAGCCGGTGCGCCGACGAGGCTAGCGAGCGTCGGCAGGAAGTCGACGTGCGAGACGAGGGCATCGCTCGTCTCGGGCTTCTTGAACAGGCGAGGGTTCGAATACACCAGCGGGACGCGGATCGATTCCTCGTAGAAGTTGAAGTTCTTCTGCCGCAGTCCGCCGTGGCTAGTGCCCATCTCACCATGATCGGCGGTCGCGATCACCAGGGTGTTCTCGAGCAGGCCGGTCCTGGCCAGCGTCTCGAGGATCTTCACGAGGTAGGCATCCGAGGACTTGATCAGGTTGCCGTAGAAGTTCAGGTAATTGCGCTTCATCTGCAGCGTCGGGATTGGTCCTGAGGCGTTGAACAGCCGCAGGAACTGCTCCTGCACCCTCGGTTTGGTGGAAAGATCCTCGTTTGCCGTCGCGGGCGCATTGATCTCGCCTTGCAGCCAACTGGCGTCATACCCGCCGCTCGTATACGTCTTCGGGTAGAACAGCACGTCGTGCGGGTTGACCAGCGAGACGATCATGAAGAACGGCTGGCTCTGCGCTGCTGTCGTGCGCAGGTACTCGACGGCACCCTCGGTGCCGGCCGCGGGCGTGCCCTGTGAGTTCATGAACCGACCGTCGTTGTCGTAGATCCCGCCTCCTTCCTCCGAGACGTCCTGGTTGGCGCCCGCGTCTGGCGGATCCCAGCGGGTGAAGCCATACTGGTTTACGTCGGAGGGGACCCAGGTCGACCCGTTCGCGGGCTTGGTGCAGTGGAACTTGCCCTTGTAGACGGGGTTGTAGCCGGCGGCCGCCACTACAGTCGCGGGGTTCTTGAACGTGGTAGCAAGCTCGACCTGTGGGTACTGCGGAGCGTCCATGTCCGTCTCCAGCGTGTACTTGACGCCGTGCTGTGCTGGGAAATAGCCCGACATCAGAGTCGAGCGTGCCGGCGAGCACATGCAAGCGTTAGTGAAGGCGTGCTCGAATGTCAGGCCGTGTTGCTGAAGGTGGGTTAGGCCGGGCATGTTGCGTTTGGTCCAACCAGGCGGGAAGTGCTGGATCGCCCGCTCCTGATCGGTGAGGAAGACGAGCACGTTCATGCCGGCGACCTCACGCGCCGCGGGTGCGCGGTGTGGTCGCGGACGCGTCCGCGCTGCGGCCCCGGAACTGCGTCCCGCCAACAGGACTCCAGGTGCGACCGTGGCCGCGGTCTTCAGCAGATCGCCACGAGTGATCCCCTGATTCCCGCTGTCGTCTTCAGATTTGTCCATCCCAGTTCCTTTCCATGTCACCCGCGTCCACGCCCCGTCGCTCTGGTGACCCGCTTGAATACGTCGACGGCGTTGCTCGCGAACGCTGCCGAGTAGGCGTACCTCCCATCGGGGCTAACGGCCAGCGAGCTGACCCCGAGCAGCGCTCGCCCGTGCGTGCAGTCCGGCGTGGCCCGGCTGACGACGCAGCCTGGAGCGCGCGGCTTCTGGGTCACGGCCCCGGAATCGGCGTTGCGGTTGAAGACGTCGATCGCACCTGAGCCGAACGCCGCCGCGTAGACGTTCGCGTCGTCGGGCGAAACCGCCAGGCCCTCGGGAGCGCTGAGCGTGCGGCCAAGTGAGCAGCCGACGGCTAACACGTAGATCACGCAGGCGGACGTGCCGGCCTGCTGTGTGAGCTGGCCCGTCGACGGCGCGCGAGTGAACGCCGTCACGCTGTTGCTGAGTAGCGATGTCACATACACGTCGCCGTCGTTGTGACTGACCGCCACCGCGTCCGCTCCACCGAGCTGCGTGCCTGTCGTGCAGCCGGCAAGCGCACTCTCGACGATGCAGCCGGTGCCGTCGGTCGCCTGGGTCAGCGCGCCCGTCGACGGGTTGCGAGTGAGCACGTCGAGGGCGTTGCTGATCGCGGCGGCGACATAAACGTCCTCGCCATCGCCGCTGATCGCCATACCTTCCGGAGCGGCCAGCGCGAGGCCGGTGGAGCAGCCGGAGATCGGAGTGTTGGTGATACACCCGGTCGTGCCAGTCGGCTGCGACAGCGCACCCGTCGAGCGCTGGCGGGAGAAAACGGCGAGCGCGTTGCCCTTGAATGAGCCCACGTAGACATTGCGGCCGTCGGGACTGACGGCGACGACGTCGGGACCATCGAGCGCGCGTCCGGTGGCGCAGCCGGTGGTCGGGGCATTGGCGATGCAGCCGCCGCCATTGCGCGCCTGGGTGAGGGCACCGGTCGATCGGTTGCGGCGCAAAATCGCGACGGCGTTACTGGTCAAGGATGTGGCGTACACGCTGTTCCCGTCGGCGCTGACCGCAACCGAGTTGGGGCCGTCCAACCCGAGGCCCTTCGCGCAGCCGCCGGCGCCGCCGGCGGCGATGCAGCCCGCGGTGCCCGAGCCTTGGGTCAGCTTGCCCGTGCTGGCGTTGCGTCTGAAGACCGCGATCGCATTGCTCTTCGAGGACGCGACATAGACGTTCTTACCGTCCGGGCTGATCGCGACAGCGTCGGAACCGAGAAACGGAGCCGGCCCGCGCAGCGCGCGCACGAACGCGCATCCGGCGCGGTGCTTGGAGCGGTCGAGGAGGCATCCACTCCGCCCAGGCAGCTGCACGAGCGACCCGACTGGCGTGACCGGCGGACGGCTGCGCTGCGGTGTCGGCGCACCGAAGGCGGTGGCGGGGACGGCAAGCGCGCCGAGGACGATCAGGGCACCGAACTTCGCTGAGGCACGGGTAAAAGGGAGCGGGAAGCGCATACGCCGTGGCGAATCGCCACGGCGGCCCAAGCTAACAGGCCTCAGTCAGAGCAACGGGCGCTGGAGCATATGCACAAGATCTCGATCTTCCGCGATCGCGAGATCAGCGTTCTAGAACCTGGGGAGGAAGGCGGGTGAGCCCGGGGGTCGTGCCGGCGACGCCAGGAAGGCTTGACATCGCGTCGGCAGCCGACGCTCCGCACGCCGGCGTTGGCGGTTAGGGGCACTACGACCGCGGGCCCCGATTGCTCGAGGCCCGCGGGAGAGGGGTTGTCGCTGGTTGAGTCAGTGCTTGACGACTGCTTGGACGAGCATCAGACAGTCATCGACCCCATTGCTGGTGGCGAACGAATGACCGACTGACAGGATCGGGTCGAACAGCAGCTGTCCGGGGGTGCCGTCTGAGCAGTACTCCGCGGTGTTGCTCGCGGTGTCGATCGCAATCTCCTGGCCCTTCTTGACCTTGAGGCTGACTTTGAACGTCTCGACGGGATACGTGCCGTTGTCCATCTGGTCCTGGGTCGGGCCAGGAGTGGTGATCCGGCGGCTGCGGACGACGGCCTGGGCCTGGCCTTTCTCGTGGTTGGCAGAGAGGCGGCGGACGTTGACGACCTTGGCGGTGAACGTCATCGGCCCTTCCGGGCGCAGCTTCAGCGCGGTGATCGTTCCCGTCGCCGGCGACTGCGCGTGACCCGAGAAGCCGGGGTAGAAGGAGCCGATGTGGGTGCAGATGTCGCCGGGGTTGCCGACCCCGTCCTCAGCGCACGTCGAGCCGGCGTTCGCCGGGGTGTGGTTGAGGCTCGAGCCGAACGTTGAAGTGGATGCCGACGCTGCGGCGGGAACGAGCGCGGCAGCGCTCAGCACGGCGACGAGGCTCGTTAGGAGGCGAGATCGGCGGGCGATTATGTTCATGATGGATGACATTTGACTCCTTGAGATCGTTGAGCAATATCGCCAAGGTATGGCCGGAAGCGCGCCCCTGCCAGAGACCCTAGGGGTGGTTTCGCCAACACCTCCGTGGTGGCTCCTCACCTGCCATCTAACGCAGGTGACAGGTCCAAACTGGCGGCGTTACGTTCCCGCCGCGCGCGCCCAGGCGATCAACACGCCCTGGAGCGGCAGGCGCGCGATCAGCGCCGGGCGGCCCCCGGGCACCCTTCGGTAACGCTCCGCGTGCCACGCCATATGGACGTTGGCGGGAAACACCGCGATCAGTGTTCCGATGCTCCACCAGCTCCCCATCCGACGGGTGCGCCGTTGCAGCACCGCGGCTCCACCTGCGATTTCCGCGACCCCACTGGCGTACACGAGCGCACGGTGCGCCGGGAGATAGTCCGGAACGATTGACTCGTAGACGCGCGGGATCACGAAATGCATGGTCCCCGCGAACATGAATACCGGTCCGAACAGGCGCCTCACGCGCTGGACTCTAATCGCGGCGGTTCAGCCATGCTGACATTTGTAGGATGGCCGGCGACTGCTGTGGGCCCAGCGTGGGACATCGTCCAGCGGTCATCGATTAGGGAGCGGTGTGGGGTGGGGTTGAGGGTCAAGGACAGCGAAGCCGAGGTGCGCATTGCGATCGCGAGGCAATAGCGCCTTTCGACCCGAGCGCGAGTCACCCCTTTGGGGTGATGAGCGGCGCGCGCGTTTCCGCTTGGATCAGGCGCGATGAGCACCGACCTCGCGCGTTGGCAATTCGCTACGACGAGCATCTACCACTTCCTATTCGTGCCGGTGACGATCGGGCTGGCGTTCCTGACCGCGATCCTCCAGACATCCTGGTACCGGTCCGGAAATCCCGAGCTGCGGCGGCTGACCCGTTTCTTCGGCGTCTTGCTGCTGATCAACGTTGCCGTCGGCGTGGTGACCGGGCTGGTGCAGGAATTCGAGTTCGGGATGAATTGGTCGGCCTACTCGCGCTTCGTCGGCGACGTATTCGGAGCGCCGCTGGCGATGGAGGGGTTGGCGGCGTTCTTCCTCGAATCGACGTTCCTGGGCCTGTGGCTGTTCGGCTGGGACAGGCTGCCCAAGCGGGTGCACCTCGCGTGTATTTGGCTGGTGGCGATCGGATCGATGCTCTCGGCGGCGTTCATCCTCGCGGCCAACTCGTGGATGCAGCATCCCGTCGGTTATGCGATCAACCACACCACCAAGCAACCTCAGCTGAACAACGTCCTGGCGCTGTTCACCAATCCGACCTTTTTGTGGGGCTATGTCCACGTGATCCTCGCCTCGCTGGTTACTGGGTCGCTGGTGATGCTGGCGGTCGCAGCGTGGTACCTGCGCCGCAACATCGAGGTGGAACCGTTCAAGAGAAGCGCCCGTTTAGCGCTGGTGGTGCTGATTCCGAGCCTCGGTCTGGCCCTGTTCGTCGGCAGCGAGCTCGGGGTGGTCGAGGCCAAGTATCAGCCGGTCAAGATCGCGGCCGCCGAGGCGCAGTGGACCACGTGTCAGCCGTGCTCGTTCTCGGCCTTTCAGGTCGGCGGCGGCAACAAAGACATGACGCCGACAAAGGTAATCGCGATCCCCTACCTGCTCTCGTTCCTCGCCACCAACTCCTTCAAGGGCAAGGTCGTGGGCCTCAACGAACTCCAGCAGCAGTACACCAAGCAATACGGCCCCGGGAACTACATCCCCAATGTGTTCATCCAATACTGGTCGATGCGGATCATGGCCTATCTGGCTGCCGCCGTATTCCTGTTCGCGCTTTGGGGTGGGTGGCTGCTCCACCGCAAGAAACTCGAGCATTCACGGTGGTTCCTCCGCTTGGCCGGGTGGGCGGTGGTGACCCCGTTCTTGATGAACACCGCCGGCTGGATGCTCACCGAGAACGGGCGCCAGCCCTGGATCGTGCAGGGTTTGATGAAGACCACAGTGGGCGTCTCGCCAACGGTGAGCGCCACCGAGATCTGGATAAGCCTGATCGTGTTTGTCCTGATCTATCTGGTGCTCGGCGCCGCCGACCTGTTCTTGATGCTGCGCTACGCGCGCCGGGGCTTACCGGACGACGACGACGACGGGACACCGCAACCGTCGCCAGGGTTAGGCGCCGACGCGGTCGTTCCAAAACTGGCCTATTAGATGCTGCATCTGCACACGCTCTGGTTTGTGGTCATCGCCTTCTTCTGGACGGGCTTCTTCGTGCTGGAAGGGTTCGACTTCGGGGTCGGAGTGCTGCACGCCGTGGTCGGGCGCACCGATCGCGAGCGCGCCGCGGCGATCGACGCGATCGGACCGTTCTGGGATGGCAACGAGGTGTGGCTGATCGTGGCCGGCGCCGGCATGTTCGCCGCCTTCCCGGACTGGTACGCCACGGCGTTCTCGAGCTTGTACCTCGCGCTGCTGCTCGTCCTCGCGGCCTTGATGGTGCGCGGCGTGTCGTTGGAGTTCCGCAGCAAGCTGAGCGATCCGCGCTGGCGGCGGTCGTGGAAGTGGGCGACGATTCTGGGCAGCGCGCTCGTCCCGCTGCTGCTCGGCGTCGGCCTCGGCGACCTGCTGCACGGCTTGCCGATCAACCAGAGCCACAACTACACCGGTGACTTCTTCGACCTCCTCACCCCTTACGGCCTGTGGACCGGGGTCACGTTCCTGCTCCTATCGGTGCTCCACGGGGCGACATTCTTAATGCTGAAGACCACCGGAGCGATCCGCCAGCGCGCCAACGCAGTCGCCCGCTGGCTGGTGTGGGTGTCAGCGGCAGCGGTGGTGGGTTTCATGATCTGGACGCGGGTCGTCGTAGGTCCCGGTTTCTCCACTCCGCTGATTGCCCTCGCCGTGTTCGCCGTGCTCGGCACCGCGTACCTCGTTTACGCCGGTCAGGACGGCTGGGCCTTCGCCGCTTCGGCGACCACAATCGCCACGGCGGTCGTGTCGATCTTTGTCGGCCTTTACCCCAACGTGATGGTGTCGAGCACCAACAAGGCGTTCAGCCTGACCGTGTCCGACTCGGCCTCGGCCGCCTACGCGCTGAAAGTGATGACCGTCGTGGCGGTGCTCTTCCTGCCGGTCGTCCTGCTCTACCAGGGATGGTCCTACCACGTGTTCCGCGCGCGGGTCCGCACGGAACCTGAGCCTGCTTCAGACTCAACTCCCGCTCGACCGGTGACCTAACTGACCGGCGGCGCCGGCCAAGCGCGCCCGCGCCCGCACCCCGCCCGCGCTGGCAGCCCGCCTAGCCCTGCTTTGGCGCCGCGTTGGGATCGGGCGACCTGACCACCGCGTCGTCCTCCCAGTCGATCTCGGCCGCGTCGCCGCGGTCGAGGACGTGCGGGCCGCCCGTCTTCGAGAAACCATCCCAGGCCCATTCGACGAATGCCTCGATCTTGGACCGCGTTCCCGACATCAAGCTGGCGTGCACGCCCAGCCACGCCATGTGGGCGAGCTCTCCGCGTATCTCGTGGTGGTGCTTACCGACCTCGGCGATCGCGGCGCCGCGGCCGATCATCGCCATGATTCCCTTGTCGTGGTAGGCGAAGTCCTTCCGCGGCTTGCCCTCGAAGGTGGCAAGGATGTTCTTCGCGGCCCAGATTCCGCTCTGCAGCGCGACGGATCCCAGTTGCGGCAGTGGCTGCTTGTCCGGACCGGGAATGTTGGCGACGTCTCCGACGACGTACACGTCTGGGCTGCCCGCCAGCGTCAGGTCGGGCTGGACGTCGACTCGCCCGCCGCGACCCTGCGCGAGGCCGCCGTCCGCTGCGATCGGAGCAGCCATGATGCCGCCGCCCCAGACCACGCACCGGGTCGGGATGATCGTGCCGTCCGAAAGCAACGCGTGGCCGGTCGCGACCTCCTTGACCCCAGTACCGAGGTGAATCTCAACCCCTTTTTCGTCTAGAACCTTGGCGACGTAACCGTGGGCCTTGTCCGAGAATGGCTTCAGGAGCGCGTCGCCGTAATCGAGCAGGTCGATGTGAGCCGCCGTAGCGTCAAGGTCGCGGTATTCCGCGGGAAGCGTCTCGGCAACCATGTCGCCGAGTGCGCCCGCCACCTCGACGCCGGTCGGACCGCCACCCACCACCACGAGGTTGAGCGCGCCGCGCGCCACCAGCGCTGAATTTCGGTCGGCCTGCTCGAACAGTCCAAGGATGCGCGACCGCAAGCGGGTCGCGTCGTCCAGCGAGTAGAGCGGAAAGGAATTCTCGGCGGCGCCCGGCGTGTTGAAGAAGTTCGGCTGCGAGCCGGCCGCCAGCACCAGCACATCTGCGCTCCACTCGTCACCGTCCGTGGTCGTGACGGTTCGGGTCGCGGTGTCCAGGTCGGAGACCTCGGCGAGCTTCACGTCCACGCCCGGCTGATCGGCAAACACGGCTCGGAGCGAATTGGCGATGTCACTGGGAGCGAGCTGCGAGGTGGCCACCTGGTAGAGGAGTGGCTGGAATTGGTGATAGTTGTTGCGGTCGATCAGCGTGATCCTGACGTCGTCATGCTCGGCGAGTTCCCGCGCGCAGCCGAGACCCGCAAAACCCCCACCAATGATCACCACATGGCGCTTGCCGTTCGCCGAGCTCATGACTGCACCGGAGATGCAGCGGCCGGAGCCGAGCTGACTCCCATCCGTCCGAGCAGGTGGTCGCCCACGCGCAGCGCATTTGCCATCGCGGTCAGGGCCGGGTTCACCGCTCCGATACTCGGGAAGAAGCTGGTATCGACCACGTACAGATTGTCGAGTTCGTGGGCTTTGCAGCCGCTATCCAGCACCGACGTGCTCGAGTCATTGCCGAAGCGGCAGGTGCCCGCCTGGTGAGCCACCCCGGCCACGGGGATCTCGTTCTTCAGGTACGCGTGATGAGGAAGCAAATGATGATGATGCATGTCGAGGTCGCCGAGCATCGACTTGAGCTGCTCGTAGAGCCGCTTCTTCGGAACCTCGTTCGTGGCGTGGTAGGCAATCGTGATCTTGCCCTTGCCATCGACGGTCACGCGGTTCTCCGGCCGCGGGAGATCCTCGGTCGAGAGCCAGAAGTCGACGGCGTGCTTGGCGACGTCCTTCAGCGTCCAGGTTGGCGCCAGCGCGGTCTCTCCGGGCTTCTCACCGCGGAACATCGGCGCCTGAGACTTCCCAACCATCTGAATGTTGCCCATCGGAAACTCGAACTCGGGGCCACCGAAGTAGAAGTCGTTGATGCCCAGCGTTTTCTGGAAGATCGTCGGATTCTCTTCTCGCGAGAGCGCCAGCACCGCCTGACTGTTGTGAAACATGTAATTACGACCGACCTGGCCGGAGCCGTTCGCCAGCCCGTCAGGATGCTGCTCGCTCGCTGAGGACAGGAGCAACCTGGCGGAGTTGGCCGCTCCGCAGGAGACCACGACTATGTCCGCGCTCACCGTCTCCTCGCTTCCATCATGGTCAACAACGACACCTGTGACCTCAGTTCCGGATGAGCTCGTGATCAGCCGGATTGCTTGCGCATTGGTCCATAGCTCGACACTCGGATGCTCGAGTGCGGGTCGTACACCGAGCACCTCCGCGTCGGACTTGGCGTGCGCGATGCACGGGAAGCCGTCGCAACAGTCACACCGCATGCACGTGCTGAAAGGCATGTTTTGCTCTTGCAACATCACTCCGCACGGAGCGTGGAACGGATGGTGACCGAGGGCCGCCAGGTCGTCCGAGAGTTTCTGGATCCGTGGCTCATGGGAAACCGCTGGGTATGGATAGGGAGCACTGGCGGGCGGCTCAGTCGGATCCTCGCCGTGCGTGCCATGAACTTGGTAGTACTGCTCGGCCAAGGTGTAGTAGGGCTCCATCGCCCGGTAGTCGATTGGCCAGGCCGGGGAGATGCCATCGTGATGGCGAAGCTCACCGAAGTCCTGCTCGCGCAGGCGGTACAACGCCGCTCCGTACATCTTCGTGGCACCGCCGACGAAGTAGTGCACGTCCGGCTGAAACACTTCGCCGTTCTCGTAGCGCCACTCATCGGAGGTCACGTAGCGGCCGTTTACGAACACCTCCTCGGCGGAGACGTTCGCCGGCTCGCGCGGGAGCCACCCGCCTCGTTCCAGGAGCAACACGCGCTTACCCGACGGGGCAAGGTGGCGAGCCAGCGTACCGCCACCGGCGCCGGTACCGATGATGATCACGTCGTAGTGGGGCACGGTGCCCATCTCCTATCGCGCCGGGGGTATTGAGCGAGCCAGGGCGCCGGAGCTGGGTGGTCCGAGCCCCTCGAGCGCCAGTCGCTCGGCCAGAATGATGCGTGCGGATGCCTCGATCATTGCCAGGTGCGAGAACGCCTGGGGGAAGTTGCCCAGGTGACGATCCGTGGCGGCGTCGAACTCCTCGGCGTACAGGCCGAGCGGAGACGAGATGCGTAGCAGGCGCTCCATCAGATCGTGCGCCCGCTGGGCTTCCCCGACGATCGACAGCCCGGACACGAGCCAGAACGAGCAAATCAGGAACGTCCCCTCCTTACCGGCCATGCCGTCGTCGGTCTCGGTCGTGAGGTAGCGCAGCACGTACCCGTTCTCGGTCAAGTCCTCCGCAATCGCGATCACCGTGTTGTGCAGACGCTCGTCATCGCCGGGGAGAAAGCCGAACAGCGCCGCCAGCAGCGTGGAGGCATCGAGCGCGTCGGTGGCGTAATGCTGACGCAGCACGCCCTCCGCGCTGACTCCGTTGGCGAGGATGTCAGCATGAATCTCCCCCGCGGTCGCCCGCCACTTGGACTGGGCCTCGCGGTCGTCGCGAATCTCGGCCAGCCTCGCGGCGCGGTCCATCGCGACCCAGCACATCAGCTTCGAAGAGACGTAGTGCTGAGGCGCGCCCCGAGCCTCCCAGATCCCCTGGTCAGGTTGGCGCCACACGTTGGTCGCGCACTCCGCTTGAGCCTGAACGATTGGCCACAACCGCCGGGGGAGCCGCTGGCTGTGCATCGTGTGCTTGTGAATCGAGTCGAGCACCGCTCCGTAGACGTCGTTCTGGCGCTGGTCAAAGGCGCCGTTGCCGATCCGCACCGGACGCGCGCCCGAGTACCCCGAGAGATCCTCTCGGAATGATTCGGTCAGATCGCGCCGGCCGTCGATCCCGTACATGATCTGCAGAGCCCCATCGCTGTTGGGTTCGATGTCGGCCACGAACTGCATGAACTCATCCGCCTCCCACTCCAGCCCGAGCAGGTGCAGCGCCTGGAGAGTGAACGTCGAATCCCGCATCCAGGTGAAGCGGTAGTCCCAATTGCGCTCGCCCCCGGGCGTCTCCGGAAGCGATGTGGTCAGCGCCGCGACCGTCGCTCCGGTCGGCATATAGGTCAGGCCCTTGATCGTCAACGCCGAGCGCTGAATCATCTCGCGCCAGCGATGGTCGGGAAACGGCCGCGCCCGCCCCAGCCAGCGACGCCAGAAACCGACTGTGGCATCGAGCTGACGGGTGGCGTCTTCGAAGGTGGTCGGGCCGTGGAGCTCTTCGCCCCAAGACAGGGCCACGAACGCGTGCTCGCCCGGTCCGAGAGTGTGCCGGGCTCGGATGCGGTTGGCTTCAATCCCGAGCTCGAGATCCGTGTACAGCCTGATTGTCTGCCCGGCGCCGGTTGCGTCCGCGACGTGGCGGCTGCCGTCCACGAGCGCCCACTCCGCCGGCGTGCGCCCATAGTCGAACGCCGGCTCGCACACCAGCTCGATCTCCACCTCCCCCTCGAGGCAGATAACCGCGCGCACCATCATGTGGTCGGCATCCTCGTCCGCCGGGGGCCGGGTGTGGGGCGTGATCGTGTCCTCGCGAGCGGTCGGACCGAGCGTCAGGGCGTCGCGGACGGCGACCCATCCCTGCGAGGTCTTCCAGGTCGTGACCAGCAGATTGGTCCCGGCCTCGTAGCGGCGACCAGACGGGACCGTCGTTCCGAACGGCGCCAGCCGAAAGGACCCCGCCTCACGATCCAGCAACGAGCCGAATACGCTCGGAGCGTCGAAGCGCGGAACGCAGAGCCAGTCGATCGACCCGTCGGGCGCCACGAGCGCCCCGGTGTGGCAGTCGGACAGGAACGCGTAGTCGGCGATCGGGGGGAACGGAGAGGGCGCGGCGGCGCTCTGAACCGGCGGCTCGGCCGGCGCGGTGGCGGCCTTACCGCGATGGTCGGCCCGGGTCGGCTTCTTCTTAGCGGTGGCGCTCACGCCTTGCTTCTCCTTTGCGGGGGTGGTTGTCATGACGCCACCCACGGGCCGTGCCAACGATCGACTCCAGCGAGTAGCTGCTCGCCTTCCTTCGGTCCCCAAGAATCAGGCGCGTAGGGGTGCACTGGCGGCGGATGGTCGATCAGCGGGCGCATGATTCGCCACGCCTCCTCGATGCTGTCCTGACGGGTAAATGGGGCACTGTTCCCCTCGATCGCAGCATGCAGGAGCACCTCATACGGGGTCGGTCCCTCGCCGCCCTCCTGTGCGAACTCCATATCGAGCGTGATCTCCTGCGGACCACCCAGGTCGGCCCGGTGAGCGTCGATGATCAACCTGATGCCGGTCATCGGGTCGAGCTTGATCACGAGCTGGCTCTCAATCGGCGGCCGTCGCCCCTCCGCCGAGATGAATCCCAAGCGCGGAGGCCGGTGAAACACGAGCCTCACTTCGGTCTGGGTGACGGGCAGGCGCTTTCCGGTGCGGATGAACCACGGCACGCCGGCCCATCGCCAGTTGTCGATCTCCAACCGAAGGGCCGCGTAGGTCTCGGTGGTCGATCCGGCGGCTACCCCGTCGATGTCGAGATAGCCGTCGTACTGGCCGCGGACGTAATGCTTCGGATCCGCCTCGGGTATCGACCGGAACACGGCAAACTTCGCATCCTTGAGCGTGGCGGCATCGGCGCCGGCCGGTGCCTCCATCGCGACGCTCGCGACGAGTTGCATGAGATGGTTGACGACCACGTCTCGCAGCGCTCCGACAGGATCGTAAAAGTGTCCGCGGTCCTCGACTCCGAAGCTCTCCGCCATCGTGATCTGCACGCTGGCGACGTGGCTGCGATTCCAGACCGGCTCGAGGATCGAGTTCGCGAACCGCAGGTAGAGAAACTCCTCCAGTCCCATCTTCCCCAGGAAATGATCGATCCGGTACAGCTGCGACTCATCGATGTACTGGTGAATGTCCGCAGCCAGGGCACGAGCCGACTCGAGGTCGTGGCCGAAGGGCTTCTCGACCATGACCCGCGCATTCGCCGTGAGGCCGGCCTCTGAGAGCCCTTTGATCACTGTCGCGAACAGGAACGGCGGGATCTCCAGGTAGAACACGGGCCGGCGCGCGTCCGCGATCGCCGCACCCACACGTGCGAAGGTCGCCGCGTCGCCGAAGTCGCCTTGCACGTAGGAAAGACGATCGGCAAAGCGCTTGAACACGCCTTCGTCGATCCGCTCTCCGGTGTTCTCGATCGCCTCGCGGGCGTGATCGCGCAGCTGATCGGCGGACCAGTCGTTGGCCGCCACGCCGACGATCGGGCAGTTGATCAGTCCACGCTCCTCGAGCCTGTAGAGCGAGCGGAACGTCATTACCTTCGCGAGATCCCCCGTGATCCCGAAGACCACGAGGGCGTCCGCAGCCTGACTGCCATCAGCTGAGCTCTGTTGGCCGGTCGACTGTTGGGGTGTGGCCACTGCCATGGGAATCTCCTTGTCGAGGCCGAGCGGATCCTCGGCAAGTCAATCGTTTTCGAGACGCTAAGGCTCGATCGTTCCGCAATCATCACCCTGTTCGGGTGAACTACGCCGCTGACTTGGTAGTTACGGTCGCGCGGGATGAGCAAACGTCCGCGGGTTGTGGTTTCTGGAACGCTGCCGGCAGCCGGGCGTGACCTGCTGCGGGCGCGGTTCGTTGTCGAGTCCGCCGGCCGAGCCGCGGACGGCGGCCTGCTCGAGCGGGTGGCAGGCGCCTCCGCGATCGTGGCCAACCCGTCGATCCCGGTAGACGCCGAGCTGTTCGACGCCGCCGGGGATTCTCTGCGGGTGGTCGCGAACTTCGGCGTGGGGTACGACAACGTCGATCTCAAGGTTGCTGCCATGCGCGGAGTGCGCGTCACGAACACCCCCGGCGTCCTCACCGACGCGACCGCGGAGCTCGCCGTCGCGCTGATGCTGGCGGCCGGCCGCCGAATTGCCGAGGGTGACGCGATCGTCCGCGACGGCAAGTGGACCGGTTGGGGCCCGGGGGAGTTTCTCGGGCGCGAGCTGGTCGGCGCAACCATCGGACTGGTCGGGTTCGGGCGCATCGGCCAGCGAGTCGCGGAGCTGCTGCGCGGCTTCGGTGGGCAGCTGCTGTTCACCTCACGCGGCATCGTGCCGCCCCGCCACGGAGCCGAGCGTCGCGAGCTGGCCGACCTGCTCGCCGCCTCAGACTTCGTCAGTCTCCACGTACCGCTCACGCCGGAAACCAGGCACTTGATCGACGCGCCGGCGCTGGAGCAGATGAAACCGGGGGCGGTCCTGGTGAACACGAGCCGCGGAGCAGTCCTCGACACGACGGCATTGATCGCGGCGCTCCGCTCCGGACGGCTCGCGGCGGTCGGTCTGGACGTCTACGAAAATGAGCCGCACGTGCCGGCCGAGCTCCGCGAGTTGCCCGGCACGGTGCTTCTGCCCCACATCGGCTCCGCCACGGTCGCAACCAGGGACGCGATGGCGCGTCTGTGTGCCGAGAACGTGATCGCGGTTCTGGAAGGACGCGAACCGTCGGCGGCGGTGCTCTGAGGTGCGCGAGGAGAAGGTCAGCGCGGCGGAGTTCCGCAAACTATTTGACGCGCTCAGCAACTGGGGTCGATGGGGAGCGGAAGACGAGCGCGGCGCGCTTCACTATCTGACGCCTGAGCGCGTTGCGGCGGCCACACGCCTGGTGCGCGATGGCATCAGTGTCACGTTGAGCTTGCCGCTGAACACGGAGCCCGCGGTCCACAACCCGATGCCGGCAGATCACCACATGACGGAGCTGGACCCACGCGAGCCGGCATCGGGATCGCTGCACTTCATCAAGGACTACGTCGGGGTCGACTACCACAACGACGGTCACACCCACATCGACGCACTGTGCCACGTCGCCTACGAGGGCAGTTTGTACAACGACAGGCCAGCTGACGCTGTGAACATGCAGGGTGCGACGGTCAACACGATCGAGGTCCTCAAGGACGGTCTCGTCGGCCGCGGTGTGTTGCTGGACATCCCGAGTCGGCGCGGCGTGCCGTGGCTCGAGCCAGGGGAGCACGTCTTCCCCGACGATCTGGAGGCGGCCGAACGCGAACAGGGCGTCACCGTGCAAACTGGCGACATTCTGTTGGTGCGCACGGGCCATGCGCGACGACTCGCCGAGCTTGGGCCCTGGAACACACCCGAGGCCAAGGCCGGGCTACATCCGACGGCGATGCCGTTCGTCGCGCAACGCCGCGTCGCCGCTCTGGGCTCTGACGGCAACAACGACACTGCGCCAAGCAGCACCGAGGGCGTTGGCTTCCCGATCCATGCGCTGGCGATCGTGGCCATGGGACTCCATCTGCTGGATTATCTGCAGTTCGAGGACCTCTGCGAAGCGTGCCGGACCACCGGCCGCTGGGAGTTCCTGTTCACCGCCTCCCCCCTTCGCGTTACCGGTGGAACCGGCTCACCACTGAACCCGACAGCGATCTTCTGATGAGAGCCGAGCATCGCATCGAGCTGGGCGGCGTCGCCGGTTTTCGGGCGTGCGTGCTTCACGACGACGCGGCCGACCTCCACGCGACGTGGGTCCCGGGCGCCGGGATGCTTGGGGCGTCGCTGATCCATGAAGGAGAAGAGCTGCTGTGGACGGGCCGCGGCGTGCGGGCATATGCCCGCGACCGCGCGTTCATGGGCATTCCCTTCCTGCACCCGTGGGCCAACCGGCTGGCCGCCTTTGCCTACTGCGCCGGCGGGCACGAAGTGGTGCTCGACCCGTCCTCGCCGTTGCTGCTGCTCGACGACAACGGCCTGCCGATCCACGGTGTGCTGACGGCGAGCCGCCGCTGGTCGGTACGGGAACTCGCCGCCGACAATGAGTGCGCACGGCTGGCCGCTGTGCTGGATTTCGATCGTCCCGAGCTGCTCGCGGCGTTCCCCTTCCCCCATCGCGTGGAGATGGAAGTCGAGCTCGGCGGCGGCACGTTGCAGCTGCGGACGACGCTCACCGCTACCGGCCCGGAACCGGTGCCGGTGGCCTTCGGATTTCATCCTTACCTGCGTATTCCCGGAGCCTCGCGGGCGGATTGGGAGGTCTCGTTCCCGGTTCACCGCCGCTTGGCGCTCGACGAGCGGCTGATACCGACGGGCGCCACGCAAACGGTTCAGCCGATCACCGGAGCGATCGGTGAACGCACGTGGGACGACGGTTTTGACCGCGTCGAGACCCGCAGTCGGTTTGAGCTTTACGCCAGCGGCCGCACGATCTCGGTGCAGTACACCGACGGCTATCCGATAGCCCAGATCTTCGCGCCACCAGGAGAGGAATACCTCTGCATCGAGCCGATGACCGCCCCCGCCAACTCGCTGACCGGCCCTGATGAGGGACTTGGATGGGTGGCGGCAGGGGATTCACGCAGCGCCACGTTCCGGGTCACGTGCCGCTCGGAGTCATAAGGCTGGCGATCAGCGGCGAGCTCGGCGGGGCATTGCTCGCGGTCCGTCGGCAAGCCAGATCGATGTCTCGCCGGCAGTCGGCCGTCCGTTGAACGACGGCGTCACGATCTTCAGCCGTCCGGTGCGGGCGACGACGAACAGCAGGGTCATCGCGAGCTCAGAAGACCTGCGCCGATCCGCGGGCGCGCTGAGCAGCGTGGCACCGCCGTCGAAGCGCCGAGTCAGTTCGGCGAACGTCAGTTCGGGACCGAACAAGATGTGCCCTTCAGCGTACCTCGGGACGAGATCGAGCAAGTCGCTCTCCGGCGCGAGCCGGTATACGTGATCGTTGCCGAGCTCCTGGCGCAGCTCGAACGCGGCGAGCGCGTTGAAATTGTCGCTAGCGGTCAGGAGCAGCGCATCGGTGACGTCGTCTAGTTCGGCCTCGCGGGTGGCCAGGTCCACGCCCAGACGGGCATTTCGCGCGTCGAGGCCCTCCTCGCGGGCCGACGCCTGCTCGTCGGCCTGCCCGGTCCACAACCGTACCCCCAGGCCGGCCTCCTTCAGTGTCGAAGCGATCGCTCGAGCCCATTGGTGACCGCCGACGACGAGCACGACGATCGAGCCCGCCCCGACGAGGCCGAGGCGACGGGCGAGCGGGGCACTCGTCAGGCCGTAGACAACCACCGTGCCGAAGATCGCGATGAAGGCGATCGGCAGGATCTTGCTCGCCCCGCTGATGCCGTCCTGGGCCAGCGCGGGGCCAAATGCCGATGCCGTCGCGGCGGCGACGATGCCCCGGGGGGCGAGCCACGCCATGAACGCCCGCTCGGGCCGACGCAATTGCGAGACGTGCGTCGCCCATGCGACCACGAGCGGACGAATGACGATCACCATGATCGCGATCAGAGCGATGCCTTCCGGGAGCAGAGAGCTGACGGTTGACGGTTTCACCGACGCCGAGATGAGCACGAACAGCACTCCGATCAGTAGCTTCACGACGGTGCCTTGGAACTCGAGCACCCTCGACACATCGAGGCGCTCCTGGTTCGCCAGCACAATTCCCATTGTGCTCGCGGCCACGAAGCCCGCGTCCTCGCGGATCAGGTCGGCCGCCACAATCGCGGCGGTGACGCTCAGAAGCGCCGCGGCGACGCTCTGCCGCGGCCCGGCCCGCTGGATGCCGCTCAGCAGCAACCAGAGGACGCCGGCCGCGATCGCCCCGACGATCAGACCAGTCCCCAAACTCACGAGCATTCCGCCAAAGTGAAAGCCCCGGTGGCCGCCCGCGCCCTCCTTCACGGCCGTAAAGGCAACCACGCCCAGCAGTGCGCCGATCGGGTCGATCAGTACGCCCTCCCACTTGAGGATCGACCGCACCCGATCTGGGGGCCGCACGAACTCGAGCAGCGGGAGTACCACCGTCGGCCCTGAGACCACGAGGATCGCGCCCAGCACGACCGATGATCCCCACCCGATCCCGAACAGCAGCTTTACCGCGAGTGTGATCCCGACCGCCGTTGCCGCGGTGCCCACCGATATCAGCCGCAGGACGACTTTGCGCACGCCGCCCCGGAGCTCATCCAGCCGCAGTCTCAGGCCGGCCTCGAACAGGATCAGGCCCACCGCCAGTGACACGAGCGGCTGAAACGTGGCCCCGAACAGGGCCTCGGGGTGGACGTCGTTTGTCGCCGCGCCGGCGATGAAACCGACCGGAAGCAGCAGCACGATCGCTGGCAGTCGCGTCCGGCTCGCCACGAGCTCACAAGCCAGTGCCAAAACGATCACCAGCCCGAGCCCGAGAAGGATCTGGTTCGTCGACATCGTTACTCGGGCGCTGCTCTCCCCGTCAGTGCGATAGCGCGCGGCGGCCCCGAGGCTCGGTCCGTCCGCCGATGCCCTGCGCATCGGCGGTGCCGGCCCGATCCAAATCGACCGAGTCGCCGAAGGCACGCGCGACCGCGGCGTCCAGCCGCCAGCTCGTCCTCGACTGCGGGGCGATGGTCGGGGCGCACCTGCTCACGCAGCTCCTCGAGCATCGCACGCATGCGGCGCATCACCTGAATCGACGAGGAGCCGTACTCCCGGATCTCGGTTAGACCGAGGGTGAGGTAGTCCTCCCACGAGCGAGCCGGAATCACGAGGCCAGTTTGCGTCCCCTGGGTGGGGTCCCAACGTGACCGGGAGAGGTCGAGCCTTCCGATCACTCCCAGAACATCACCCAGGTGGTTCAGCACCTGGACCGCGGTAATGGGATCGTTGATTGCCGCCGACAATGCTTTATCCGCGATGTCGACCATGATCCGTACCCCGAACGCCGGGTCTTGCTCGATTGTGCGCTCAGCCCCGAGCACGACCATTCCGCGGAGCCGGGTCGCGGTTCGAGAGTCGGGCGCGGGGGCGCCATAGCTCTCGATCAGCTTGGCCCCTGCGGGCACGAAATCGCCGATCATGCGACAGACCACGACCAGACACTCATGCTCCCGTGCCCAGCTGATCAGCCCACCGACGTCGATCGCCTGGATGGCTCCCGCGCTCGCGCTCCGCACCACCAGCGAGGGCGGGTCAGGACCGGCCTCGTATGTACCCCAGAAGATGTCGGGCTGGGCGGCCAGAGCAGCTTCCTGTCGCTCGAAGTCCCGCCGTACGTAGTCGGCGACCAGCACCGCCACCGCCACCGGCCGCAAGCGATGCAGGAACCGATCGACGAAGATCAGGAACAACAGCAGACATGCCACGAGCAGCAGGCCGGCGATCGTCACCCCGAGACCTGGGACGAAGCTGCTCTCGACGCGACGTAACAGCGCGAACGCGAACGAGAGCGTGCCGACCAGCAGCGCCAGCAGCGCCTTCAGCATGCGGTCGCGGTACCACAGCCGCATGTAGCGAGCTGAGAATGTTCCCGTGGCCATCTGGACGACGAGCACCGTGACCGTCACCACGAACCCGGTCAGCGCGGCCATTGCGCCCACGATGGCGGCGAGCACTGTGCTGGCCGTCGAGGCGGAGTAGGTCCAAATCTCGGGCAGATGGACAGCCTTGTCGACCAGCTCAGCCAGCGAGCCCAGCACCGCCCCGAGCACACCGCCGAGGAGCGGCAACACCCACAGGCTTCCCCTCAGGTACTGACGAATCCGGAAGCCGGTAGACCAGCTCACCGCTCGCTCACCTCCCGCTGCCACATCGCCGCATAACTCCCGCGGCGCGTCAGCAGCTGGGCGTGCGTCCCACGTTCGACGGCGCGCCCGGCATCCAGCACGATCACCTCGTCGACCGCCTCGAGCCCAGCCAGGCGATGGGTGATCAGCAACACCGACTGCTCTGAGGTGGCCTCTAAGACGTCACTCACGAGTGCGTCGGCGGTCGCCGTGTCGAGGTGCTCACCGGGCTCGTCGAGAACGAGCATCGGGAAGTCGGCAAGCAACGCCCGGGCGATCGCCAGTCGCTGCCGCTGGCCGCCGGACATGCGGCTGCCAAACTCGCCAACTTCGGTGCCGAGCCCGTCCGGGAGCTCCTCGGTCCACTCGAGCAGCCGCGCGCGCTGCAATGCCGAGCGGAGCTCCTCGGCAGTCGCGTCGCGGCGGGCTAGGCGCAGGTTCTCCTCTACGGAGGCGTTGAAGATGTGGGCGTCCTGGGCGACGAGACCGATGACCCGCCGGCAGTCCTCGCCGCTCATCTCCCTGAGCTCGACGCCATCGATCATCGCCGATCCGACCTCGTAGGGCAGGAACCGCAACAGCACGTCCGCGAGCGTTGACTTGCCGGCACCACTGCGCCCGACTAGGGCTATGCGGCGGCCGGGCGACAAGTCGAGGTCGACCCCATCGAGCGCCCACGGTCCCTCGTCTCCGTAGCGGAAGCGCAATCCCCGGACCCGCAGCGTATGCGGCGCGCAAGGGAGAGGCACCGCGTTGGCCGGCTCCTTCACCAACGGATCGGCGTGCAGGACGGCAAGTGTGCGCCCCAGCGAGCGGCGTACTCGCTGGAGCACCTGCGTTGCCGCCGGAAGCCCCGTAGCCAGCTCGAACGCCGCCAGCGGGACCAAGGCGATTACGGCGAGCAGCACTCCGTCGAGCCGTCCGGCGCGGACGGCGCTAACTCCGACCAATAACGCGCCCACCATCGCGAGCCCCGGAAGCAGTGTCGCCAGACCCTGGCCGACCCCGGCCGTGCGCGCGCTGGACCGCTCGACGCGCGCGAGCTCGGCATCGATCGCACCGGTGTGCATCAGCTGATCGTCGATCGCTCCGTAGGCGCTCAGCTCACGCGCACCTCGCACCAGGTCGACCACGGCCGCGGTCAGCTCCCCCCGCGCCGTCGCCTGCCTAGCTTCGGTGCGGCGAGCGAGGCTTCCAGTCAGCCACGGCAGCAGCGTGGCGGCAATCACCAGCGCGAGAAGCAGGATCAATCCGGCCGCCGGCAGAATCCACCAGACGAGCGACACGGTAGCTACGCCGACCAGAACCGCGATCGCGAACGGCTGGATCACCCGCACCAGCAAGTCTTGCAGTGAATCCACGTCATGGACGAATCGCGCCAACAGATCCCCGCTGCGCAGCGCCGGCAGCCCGGCCGGAGCGAGCGACTCGAGTCGCGTGTACACGTGCACACGCAAATCCGCCAACGCCTGAAACGCAGCGTCGTGGCCGACCAGCCGCTGGCCATAACGAAACAGTCCCCTCGACAGGCCGAAGAACTGCACCGCAACGACCGCCAGCGCCAACGCCGACTCAGGGGGGTGCTGTGACGCGCGTGAGATCAGCCACGCCGAAGTGGCCAGCAGACCGATGCCCGCACCGATCGCACCGGCGCCCAGCAAGCTTGCCAGCACGAGTCTTCGCCCTGCCGGCCGCGCCAGGCCGAGTGTCTCACGTACCGTCGCCTCGGACCCGGCAGCGTCAACGCTGCGCTCACCCGTTGCGACGTGAGCACTCACGCCGGCACCGGTGACCGGCCTAGGTCGCAGACTCGATCGGCCACCGCGACTAATGCCGGCCGGTGTGCCACCAGCACCACGGTACGACCTCGGATCAGCCGGCGGACGGCCGCGAGCACCTGCTCTTCGGTTTCTCCGTCGAGGTTGGCCGTCGGCTCGTCGAGCAGCAGCAACGGCGCGCCGCGGAGGAACGCGCGGGCGAGTGCGACACGCTGGCGCTCGCCTGCTGAGAGACCAATGCCGCGATCGCCGAGCATCGCATCGAGGCCCTCCGCCCGGCTGGCCACCACGTCGCCCAGCCCGGCCGCATCGACCGCCTGCCACACCTGCTCCTCGGCCGCGTCGGGACGGCCGAGGCGAATGTTCTCGCCGATCGAGGCCGCGAACAGATGCGGTTTTTGCGGCACCCAGGACAGACGCTCACGCCAGGCGTCCGGGTCAAGGTCGGCGAGCTCCGCGTGCCCGATTCGAACCGATCCGCCGTCGGGGGTGGTGAATCCGAGCAGCACGCTGAGTAGGGTTGACTTCCCGCACCCGCTGGGACCGGTCAACGCCAGGACCTCCCCGGGCTCGACGGTCAGTGAGATTGCGTCGAGCGCGTGGCCCTCACGTCCGGGATAGCTGACCGTCAGCTCCTCGACGGAGATGGCGGCCGTCGCTGGATCCGGGACTTCCGTAACGCCGCCTCGGGCCGGCAGCGGCATCTCGAGCACCGCGAACACCTGCTCGGCCGCGCTCACCCCCTCCGCGCTGGCGTGATAGTTCGCGCCCAGCTGCCTCAGCGGAAGGTATGCCTCCGGAGCGAGCACGAGCACCAGCAGCGCAGTGCGCAGATTGAGCTGACCGCCGAGCAGCCGCAGACCTACGGCGACCGCGACCAGCGCCACGGAGATCGTTGCTAACAGCTCGAGGATCAGGGAGGACAAGAACGTGACCCGTAGCGTTGAGACGGCCGTCGTGCGATAGCGGTCGGAGACCTCGCGAATTACGCGAATCTGCGCCTTACCCCGACCGAATACCTTCAGCGTGGGCAGACCCGCGACGACGTCGAGGAAGTGGCCGGCCAACCGCTGCAAGGTGCGGAGCTGCAGTTCCGTCCGATCGCGCGTCGAAGCGCCCACGAGCGCCATGAACAGCGGAATCAGGGGAAGCGTGACGAGGATGATTAGCGCCGTGATCCAGTCCTGTGCGAGTACGACCGCGAGCACGGCGATGGGCACGATCACGGCGAGTAGCAATTGCGGAAGATACAGCGAGAAATAGGCGTCGAGCGCGTCGATCCCTCGTGTCGCCAGGACGGCGATCTCGCCGGTGCGGTCCTCGCTCAGGCGCGAGGACCCGAGCCCGGCAACATGCCTGAGCAACGACGCCCGCAGCTGCCGCTTCGCGAGTGCCGAGGAGCGATTGGCGATCACCTCGGCAATCCAGGCGATCGCGGCGCGGCCAAGCACCACTCCGAGCAGCGCCGCCAGCGGCAAGCGCAACTGCCCGAGGCTCTTGCCGTCCCCGAAAGCACTCGCAACTACGTACGCGAGCAGCCACGCCTGCGCGATGATCAACACCGCGCTCGTGCATCCGAGCCCGATCGAGACGCCGATGAATGTGCGGGTCGCTCGGGCATAGCGCATCAGTCGCGGGTCCACAGTGCCCCGCCGGGCAGGCTCGGACGGCCGTTTCTTCGGCACCGTAGGAATCTAAGGCGACGTCGCCTTAGTCCACATCATGCAAATCGGATGATTGGGCGGGAGGTGAATGACGGTTTTTCTCGCGCGAGGCGAGCGCCTCGATCACCCGTTCGCACGTCTCCGTGGCCTCCGCCGCCACGTCGACGGTGATGTCCGCCAAGCGCACATACAGCGGCAGACGGGCCTCGCTGAGGCGTTCGAGGGCAGAAGCGGCGTCGGCGGGCAGCGGCCGGTGATGCTGGCGGCTGTGCGCGATGTTCTCCGCTTCTCGGGTAGCGCTCGCACGTAGCCAGACCGTAAACACCCCCCACAGCGTCTCCGGATCGAGCACCACGCTGGCCGCCGCGGCGAATACTGTCGGCTTCTCGCCCGTGAGCGCCTCGCGCAACAGCCGATTCTCGGTAGCGTGCAGCCCGTCGGCGCCGCCTAGGCGCTGCTCCTCGGCCGCCGTCCTTCCGGTGGCTCGACGAAGTGCCTCGTCGTTGTCCCAGAAATCCCACCCCAGCCGGTGGGCGAGCAGCCGACCCACGGTGGTCTTCCCCGCTCCCATCATTCCGATCAACACCACGTGGTTGCCTGGAGTTCTCACCTCGCTGCAGCTCATCTCCGGTTGCACGGTAGGAGATCGCTCTGGCCCGCGGCTCATCCAAACGGGGTGATGCGCGGCTCGCACGCAACCCATAGAAACTGTTCATGGCAGACACCGGGGTTTCGGCCGAGCAGGCGAGCGCAACGATGCGCAGCAAGCAGTACGTGGTTCTACTCGTACTCACGGCGTTCGTGGGGATCGTCGTCTCGGTGGCCGCGTGGTGCTTCCTCGAGCTCGTCTACCAGATCCAGCAGGAGCTCTTCACCCACCTCCCGCACGCCCTCGGCTATCCCAACGGTCCCCCGGTGTGGTGGCCGCTTCCGATCCTGGCGATCGCCGGGCTGATCGTCGCGCTGACGATCGTGCGCCTCCCGGGGGAGGGAGGACATATACCGGCCCGGGGACTTGCCGCCGGAGGTGCACCTCGGCCCGCGGACTTACCGGGCATCCTGCTCGCCGGGATCGCGACGCTCGGCCTCGGACTGGTGTTGGGGCCGGAGACCCCGCTGATCGCGCTCGGCGCGGGTCTGGGGGTACTCGCGATCCGGATGGCGCGCAAAGACGCGCCCGATCAAGTTGTGGTCGTGGTTGCGGCAGCCGGAAGTTTCGCCGCACTGTCGTTCGTCTTTACCTCACCACTGATCGCGGCGGTGATTCTGATCGAGGCAACGGGGATCGGCGGCCCCCGGCTGCCGCTGGTGCTGCTCCCGGGATTGCTGGCCGCCGGAATCGGAACGCTCGTCTCGATCGGCATCGGGTCGTTCAGCGGGCTGAGCACCAGCGCCTATGCGCTCGGCGCGCTGCCGCTGCCCAAATTCGGTCCCGTGCACATCGCCAACTTCGGCTGGACGATCGCCCTGGCGGCCGTCATTGCCGTGGCAACTCAGATCATCATGTGGGGCGGCCTCAAGACTTACGCGGTCGTGCGCCATCGAGCGCTGCTGTTGCTGGCACCTGTCGGGCTGATCATCGCCGGGCTCGCAATCGCCTTCTCCCAGGCCACCGGCAAGGGCATCGACGAGGTGCTGTTCTCCGGTCAGGATCAGCTTCCCGGGCTCGTCTCCCATGCGACGACGTACTCGCTGGGGGCGCTGGCACTGCTGCTGGTCTGTAAAGGCCTCGCCTACACACTGTCGCTCGGCAGCTTTCGGGGCGGCCCCACGTTTCCGGCGATGTTCCTCGGGGCTGCCGGGGGCATCATGGCCTCCCGGCTGCCCGGATTTCCGCTCACCGCGGCGGTAGGGGTCGGCATGGCCGCCGCGGTTGTGGGGGTACTGAGGCTGCCGCTGACGGCTGTCGTGATCGGGACGGTATTGACGGCGAAGTCGGGCGATGCCGTCGGGCCGCTGATCATCGTCGCGGCCGTCGTCTCGTACGTGGTAACCCTGCTGGTGTCCGCGCGCTTGACCGGGTCGCCGAGCTGAGCCGCTGCACCGGCTCCTCAAGGCGCGCCGAGCTCTCCCGCCGCGACGGCCGGCGATACCACCCAGAGAGCCGCGGCCCCGCCGTGAGCCCGCTTGCCGACCGGCGAGGGTATTCCCAGGCCGCGAGCCGTCGGAGCCGTCCTGCGCCATGAGGCAAGTTCTGCTGTTCTCGCTCACCGCGATGGTGAACCCGACGCTGGTCGCGGCGACAACGGTGTTGCTGATCCTTCCGAACCCCAAGAGGCTGATGCTCGGCTACCTGCTCGGCGCGTTGATGACGAGCGTGACGCTCGGGCTCGTGATCGTGTTCGCCCTCCAAGACTCGAGTGCGGTGAGCAGCGCCAAGAACACGATCAACCCGGCCGTGGACTTTGCTCTTGGCGCGCTCCTGCTGGTGATCTCGTTCGTGCTCGCTACCGGTCGCTACGGACGGTACAAAGGACGGCGGGGCCGGCACAAGCCTCGCGAAGAGAAGAAGGAGCCGCGGTGGCGGGGGGCACTGAGCAAAGGCGATCCCAAGATCACGTTCGCCGTCGGCGCTGTGCTGACCCTCCCGGGTGCTTCCTACCTTGCCGCTCTGGACCACATCACGAAGCTGAAATACAACACGCTGGACACGGTGCTGTTGGTGCTTCTGGTCAACGTGATCATGCTTACGCTGATCGAGGCTCCACTACTCAGCTACGCGATCGCGCCGGACTGGACCCCAGCCGCAGTGGACCGCGCCAAGGCCTCATTCTCCCGCCACGGTCACCAGATCGCCGTGATCGGATTGGCGGTCATCGGATCCCTGTTGATCATCCGTGGCCTGATCACCGTGCTGAGCTGACTAACCACGTCATCTCCGCGTCCGCAGCCGGTCATCAACGGCGGCAACCGCCGCCACGTAAGCCGCGTGAGTGGCGAACGCGGTCGCGGTCACCGACAGCGGCCAGCGCCACGGTGGTGGGGTGCGGCCGAGCACCGGAAACAACGTCAGGGTTGCGGTCATGAGCGTCGCCCCGAACGCGGCGCTCGCCCACGGCTCCCGAAGCTTCTGTCGCAACAGACCGTGCCATACACCGAATGCGGAGCCGTAGCCCCAGCGCAGCATCAACCCCAGGTCGTTCTCCTCCCGATTCGTCACGTCTCCTAGGTGCATGATGTGGGCGACGATCTGACCTGGCACCAGGCTGTCGTCGTAATCGAGCGGCTTACGCACATCGGGGCGCAGCCGACGCTCGGAGGCATACGCGAGTGTCATCGCGGCCGTACCTCCCGTGCCCGCGAGCACGCTACGAATCGGCCAGGGTAGGTTCGGTCTATCCACGGTTTCGCGCTCGCACTCAGTTGTGGTGCATCTCCCAAAACTCCCGCAGCCTCCGCGGTCGGAGGTCCTGTTTGCGCGCGCACGCGACAGCACCGCCGAGGGCGTTGACCTCGGGATGAAGCGATGGATCATTGACCGAGATCAACACGACGACCACTTCTGGATGCCGGCTCACGATTTCTCGCGCCGCCGCGATCCCCCCCATCCCGGGCATAGTCACATCCATCAGGACAAACTGGGGCGCGAGCACGTCGACTGCACGGGTCGCCTCCTCCCCTGAGCGCGCCTCGCCGACGAGGAAGAATCCCGGCGCCGCGTCGATCAGGTCCCGCAGCACGTCGCGGAAAGCGGCGTGGTCGTCGACCGCCAAGGTCGTCACTTCCCCGACGCGGGACGGCACGACGTGAACTGACTGCCCGTTGGCCACCATATTGGAATTCACTAACACCTCGGGCTCCCGGACGATCGCCCGGGTGCAACCACCACGGTTCTTTCGAGTGTTCCACGCGGGCCGCTAAACGCACGCGTGCAGGCATGCCAGCTCATGCGTGCGCGCTTCCCAATTGCGGTACAGCGGAAACCTCCAGCCTCACACGGACGCCTTGGTCAGCCCCGCCACTGCGGGCCCATCCCCCACCCGTCGGCCTGGCCGTCCTCGTCGGCGAGGTACATCAAAGTCGCCTTGACCCGCCTGCTCACGTCTTGGTCCTCGGGCAGCCCGAGCTTCGCGAAAATCGAGTTGACGTGTTTCTCGACAGCCCGCTTGGTCAGGACCAACGACTTGGCGATCGCACCGTTGCTTTTCCCGGCGGCGATTTCTCCGAGCAGTTCAAGCTCGCGCGGAGTTAGTTCGGCGAGCGGCGAGCGGGCGGGGCGGGTGCGGGCCTCGATAAGCACATCGACGATCTTGGGATCGATTACCGAGCCACGCCTTGCGACTGCCTCGATCGCGCCGATCAGCTCCTCCCGGTTGCGGATTCGCTCTTTGAGCAGGTAGGCGCGGCCACTTGAACCTGAGCCCAAGAGCGCGATCGCGTATGCGGGCTCAGCGTACTGGCTAAGCACCACGACACCGATATCGGGATCGGTCTCGCGAAGGCGAGTAGCTACACGAATGCCCTCTTCGCCTCCCGACGGCGGCATCCGAATATCGGTGATCACCACGTCTGGCCGCTCGGCGGCGAGCGCCGCGTCGAGCTCCTTGCCGTTCGAGCACACCGCGATCAGCTCCACTTCCGGTGCCAAACCGAGTGTCGACGCGAGGAACTCCCGCACGACATACGAGTCCTCAGCGGCGACGACTCGAATCGGGCGGTGCGCCTCGCTGTTCAGCGCATCGGGTCCGTGCCCGAGCGTCTTGCTCTTCGCGTTCATAGACAGTCAAAGCCCTCTTTCAATACTAGCGGAGGGGGCGGAGGCGATCGCCGGACATTTTCAGATCGGGGTCCAATGAAGCCCTCGAGGCCCTTACTCACAGACCCTGCCGTCCTCGATGCCCTGGCGCACCCGGTGCGGCTGGACGTCCTCGGCTTCCTGATGTCCGATGGTCCGGCGACCGCCTCGGTCTGTGCCCGTGCGCCGGGGACACGCCATCGAACTGCAGCTACCACTTGCGGGTGCTGGCGCGGCATCGCCTGGTGGAAGCCGAAGAATCCACTGATGCGAGAGAACGCCCGTGGCGGGCGACCATCACCGGATTCGAGCTTCACACCGCAGCCGTAGATGCCGATGCGCCTGAGGCTCGCGGCGCCGCCGCGCTGATGGCCGCCTCGCTGCAGCTCGACCAGCCCCTGACCCGTGAGTACCTGACCCATCGCGATCGAGTCTCAGCCACCTGGCGCGAGTCCGATGCCTATTCGACCTACGCGCTCCGCGTAACCCCCACCGAGCTCCACGAGCTCATCGAGCGCGTCGACGGCCTGATTCGGCCGCTGATCGCCGCGACTCGCGAGCACCCGCCAGACAGCGCCGAACTTGTGCACCTTGGGCTGTACGCCTTCCCTCGCTCTTGGCAGCAGTGAGACGCCCGCCCTCCCTGAAGCATGCGGACTTTCGCTCCCTGTGGCTCGCTGGCCTGATCAGCGATGGCGGTGACTGGCTGCTGTTCATCGCCTAGCCGTCGCCTAGCCGATCCTCGTCTACACCGAGACAGGGTCGGCGCTCGGGACCTCCGTCGCCTTTCTGATCGAGCTTGCACCAGGCATTGTGCTCGCTCCCGTGGCGGGGTGGCTTGCCGACCGATCGGATCGACGCCGATTGCTGCTCGTTCTCACGCTGCTCCAAGCCGTCTCCCTGCTGCCGCTCGCGATCGTGCACGGTCGCGGCGGGCTGCCAATCATCTACGGCGTAATCCTCGTCCAGGCATCGCTGTACCCGGGTCCTGATCGATACGAGCGTCATCAGCGCGCTCCAAGTCGCTGGCGCTGAACGCCGGCGCGGCCGGATATTCGGTGCGCTCCGCCTCGCGGGAAAAGCCGGTCAAGCCATCGGCATACTCGCCGCGAGCTTACTCACCCCAGCCCTGGGACTGATGACAATGCTCAACGCCCAGGCCTCGCTGTACCTTGCAGCGTGCCTGCGCCTGGCCGGCTGTGCGCAGGTGGTTACCTGGATTCGCTCCACAACTTCGCTCCGGTTGGTCAAGATTACGCGTCGCCTTTCTTAGTCGGGGAGCATCGGTACCGTCAACCCGGGGTCGCGACCGACCAGCACACCGCGGGTGATCGCCGCAGAACCGAATCGGTCCCGCACGCGGTCGACCGCCGCGTCGAGTTCGCGGGCACGGTCAAATGGCAGTGATAGCTGGACCGCTCCTCGGTCAACGAGATTGGCGAGCGCGATCCCGATCAGGGTCAGGCCTCGTCGCTCGATCAGCGCCGTCGACATGGTGAGCAGGCCGCTCGCCGTCTGCAGGATCGTGTGAGTCTGTGCCGTCGGCTCGGCCATCGTGTATGAACGAGTCGCGCGCGAGTAGTCCGTGAAGCGCAACCGGAGCACAACCGTGCGGCACATCCGTGCCGCCGCGCGCAGCCGACGAGCCACCCGGTCGACCAGGCCGATCAACGCGGTGGCCAGCTCCGCTTGGGACCGCGGCCGCGAACCCAGTGCGCGCTGCGCGCCGATCGACCGCCGCCGCCGGCGCCTCTGGACGGGCCGGGGATCTCGGTTGTGGGCCAACGCGTGGAGATGTCGTCCGGACACCCGGCCAAGCATCGAGACGAGCGTCGTCTCGGTAAGTGCCGCCACCTCGCCAACCGTGCTTAGCCCTCGGTCCCGAAGCTTCTTGGCGGTGACCCTGCCAACACCCCACAGTCGCTCGACCGGGAGCGGATGGAGAAACCCGAGCTCGTTATCGGGCGGCACGACGAGCAGGCCGTCGGGTTTTGCCACCCCGCTGGCCACCTTGGCCAAGAACTTGGTGCGGGCGACGCCGACGGTGATCGGCAAACCGACTAGCTCACGGATCTGGACTCGCAACCGCACAGCGATCTCATACGGCGTGCCGAGAATTCGGCCTAGGCCGCGAACGTCGAGGAACGCTTCGTCGATCGATAGGCCCTCCACTAGCGGCGCTGTTTGCTCGAAGACCTTGAACACGGCTCTGCTTGCCTCGCTGTAGGCCGACATCCGCGGCGGAACGACGACCGCTCGCGGGCACACCGCCCGAGCGCGGGCAACGCCCATCGCCGTGCGAACGCCAAATGCCTTGGCTTCGTAGCTGGCAGCGAGAACCACCCCCGCGCCGACGATTACGGGCCGTCCGCGAAGGCGCGAATCATCTCGCTGCTCGACCGATGCGTAGAACGCATCCAGGTCAGCGTGCAAGATGGTCGCGTCCGCCAAGGCGAACATATGTTCGCACCCGGGTCGGACGAACAGTGATTACGACTCGACCATCGGCAGCCGCCTCCCGACCCTCCAGGCGGTCTCTCCAATCACGAGCCCCAGGATGATCCCGAGACCGCTGTCGAGCGTGCGCTGAACGCCGACCTCGAAACCCTGGAAGTCAGCGATGCTGAGCATCAGCAGCGCTGTCGGCGTGAGCATCACAACCAACCAGAAGTAGCCACGTTCGTCCAATCCGAACAAGCCGAGACTGGCGATCGCGGTGCACGCGACCAACACCCCCGCCTGGTCGGTTATCGCGGTCACCACCACGATCACGACGACCCCCACCAGCGTCCCCGCGGCGCGTTGGAGGCAGCGCACCTCGGTGGCCCGCTCGCCCGGCTGGACGATCGCGAGCACCGTCAGCGGTACCCAGTAGCCGTGCGGCATCTTCAGGACTCTCTCGATGATGGTGGCGAGCGCAACCGCGAGCGCTAGCCGCACCGTGTGAGCACGGAGCGCCGCGTCGTGAAGGGCGCCCCGTCGGACCGCGGCGAGTGTCGCTCTCGCCAGCGGCTCCCGGGCTTCGGGCCCCCGCCGAGCCGCCACCATCAGTGCCAGGCCGGCGGCCGCACCGACGGCGAACCACAGCTCCCGACTGCTCAACGGCGGCTCATTCGTCGGGAAGCCGCCAAAGATCACGAATACCGCGCTCGTCGCGAAGCCGACTAGCGCGCCCGGAGATCCGGCGGCGCGCAGCAACGCCCAGAGCCCCACCCAGGCGACCGTCACCACCGCAAGCAGCCAGGTGTGCGCGGCCGCCAGATCGGCTACGGCGACCGCACCGCAACCGCCGGCGGCGCCGATCGTCCCCCACCACAACCGCGAGCGCAAGCCCGCCCGGGGTACGCCCAGCGCGGTGTTGAGGCCGCCGATCGCCGCGGCCAGTCCCGCGGCGCGATCGCCCACCGCCACCCCAACCGCCACCGGTCCAGCGGTGGCGATCGCCCCGGCGAGCCCGGAGCGAAGGTCGAACCCGCGCTCGTGAACAGCAAATGCCTCGAGTGCGAGCCCGCGCAGCTCATCGACCCGAAACGGTTCCGTCAGCCAGCTCGATTTCGACTCCGCCGGTTTAGGGGGCAAATCAAGCAGATCCTACGGGCAAGATCCGCGTCCGGGCCGGACCTGCTGGCAACATGGCGGCAAGTGGACCCCGCTCCTTCCACGTCCCCGCACGCATCAAGTGGCGCCGGTCAGGCCGTCCGGGCGCGAGCCTTCATACGCCGCACGATCGAGCTGGCTGCCGACGAGGTTCATCCGATCGATGGCGGATGGGTCCTCCGCACGCCGTCGCTGCCCGACGTCTGGAACCTCAACCACGTCCGGATCGCCGGACCGACTCCACTCGGCGCTGCTCTCACAGTCGCCAATCGGCACCTGGGCGATCTGCCCTACAGGCACATCGTGCTCGAGCACGATCCCACTGGCGCGCAGCTGGAGAGACCTTTCAGCACCGGCGGGTGGAAGGTCGAGCGCGATCTGTTGATGGCCCTTGCCGGCGCACCGCAGCCGCCCGTGACTCCCGCCGCTGTGGTCCACCCGAGCGAAGCGGAGATGCTGGCGCTGATGAGACGCTGGGGCGCCGAAGAGCTCCGGTCGGGTAGCGATCAACTGGTCGAGTCGAGCCGCCGCGAAGGTCGCGCCTGGAACGAGCGCCGATTCACTGTCGCCGGTGACGACGGCCATCCCGCCGCGATCACCAAGCTGCGGTCAGACGGAAACACTGCCCAGGTCGAGGACGTGTACACGGTGCCGGAGGCACGCGGTCGCGGGTTCGCGCGGACGCTTGTCGCGCACGCGGCTGGACTCGCGCAGGCCGAGGAGCACGAGCTGATCTTCATCGTGGCCGATGACGACGACTGGCCAAAGCAACTCTATGGCGAGATCGGCTTCGCCCCAATCGGCCGGATTAGGGCGTTTCACCGCGACACCGAGCCGCGGCATTAACCGGTCGCTAGCAGCCCGAGCGCGTGGGCCAGGCCAGCGGCGTCGACTCGTCGCTTGGCGCCCAGCTTGCGCAAAAATGTTCGACACGTGCACGCTGGCAGTGCTAGGAGGATGTGGGCCGTCTCAGCCAGATCCTCCACCCGGCCAGAGCGCCCCCCGCCGGGGAGAGGCTCGTGGACCGGCAATCCCGGCACAGCCCAAACCTGCTCTCCGGGAACGCCCAGCGGCTGGCGGCTGGCGGCGATAACCCGCAACGACTGCGTTGCCCCCAGCAAACTGATGACCAGCTCCGCACAGCCGTCGACGACCTGCTCACAGTTGTCCAACACCAGCAAAGATGACTCGGCGAACTGCCGCGCCAGCGCCGCCGGCGCTGGATCGTTGGCCGGCTCGCCCGGATGCACCTCGGTAGGTGACCAACCGACTGGTCCACGGCCGCCCCGGCAAATCGCTGGGAATGCCCCGACTCGAAGTCTAAAGCCGCGTCGGGTCATTTCTGAACATCCACTCGACGTGTAGTTGGCACGCTTGCCTTGGTGCTCGCGCTCAGCGGGGGCAGCTATGCCGTCGCCTCGGGCTGGAACGCCACGCAGCACAACGTCAAGCAACCGATCAGCCGGTCGACCTCGAACAACGCGTGACCGCGGACACCACCGCCGATCTGGACGGCACTGGGCCGATGGCCGCGAAAACGAAGATCAACATCCACACCAATGCGCGTAGGCAGCGATCGCGGCCAAAGGCTCTAAGTCCTTCTGCCGGTCACCACCAGTCCCACCCCTAGTCCGATCAGCATCACCCCGCCCACCGCACTGAGCCGCTCGAGGCGACGCGACGAGCTTCCCAGCCACTGGCGTGCGGTTCCGGCCGCGATCGCCCAGGCGCAGTCGGAGAGCAACCCGATCACCACGCAGATCATTCCGAGCAGCGCGAGTTGCAACGTCACCTGTCCGCGGGAGCGGTCGATGAACTGGGGCAGGATAACGGTAAACATGACGATGCCCTTCGGGTTCGTGGCACCGACTAAGAAACCCTCGCGAATCGTCTTGCGCAAGCTCCTCGGTCCGATCGCGGTCGGCCCGAACATCGCCGCCAGCGCCTCGCGGTCACGGATCTTTCGCACGCCGAGCAGCACGAGATAGGCTGCACCCACGAACTTCAGCCCCGTGAACACGGCGTCCGAGCGCGCGACGATCGAGCCGACCCCGACGGCGACCAGGACGAGCTGCAGCGTCAGGCCGCCCGTGTTCCCGGCCACCGTGGCCAGCGCGGCCCGCCGCCCCAACGACACACCCCGGCTGACGACGAACAGCACGCTCGGGCCCGGGATCAGAATCACAACGTAGACCGTTACCAGGAACTCGAGCAAGTGCGATGTTGGCACCATGCGCGAACTCTAGAGATCTTGACCCGAGTCATTACTCTCTGCAAATCGCCGCGCCAGTTTCGCAAGTCGCCCAGGTCAACATCGCCCTCCCCCGCGAGCCGCTGCACGCGCCGCTGCTGGCCCAGTTCGTCGCCTTGCTCGGTCCGATCAACGCGCTCGCAGACCGGTCGCCCGGCTTCGTCTGGCGGCTGCAGACCGAGGCTGGCAACGCGACCGCGATGCGGGTCTTCGACGACGATCGACTGATCGTCAACCTGTCGGTTTGGCAATCGATCGATGCGCTATCAGACTTCGTCTACCGCAGCGCACACGTCGACGTGATGCGCCGGCGCCGGGAATGGTTCCAGCAGCTCCGCTTCCACATGACGCTCTGGTGGGTGTTCCGGCCGGTCACATCCCGACCGTAGCTGAGGCCGAGGAGCGAATCGAGCATCTCTGCGAGCACGGTCCAACTCCATTCGCGTTCACGTTCGCCCGCCGGTTCCTTCCCGGCGACGAGCTCGTCATCGAGGACGAGCTCGGCTGCCCAGCGTAAGCACGCCGCGATTAGGCGGCTTGGTGTTCGATCTGTGGCTCGGGCTCGGCCGCGATGTTGCGGGCCGGCTCCGAGTCTGCTGCGGGCTGGGCGTCCGCCGGGACGTCGGGGCCTTGCAGGACGGCAAGCGCCGTCACGATTCCGACCACGATGCTCGCCACGCCGATCGCGAAGGCAAGGTGGTAGCCGCTGACGAGCGAGCTGGCGAGTGTGTGGCCCTGCGCCTCGAGTGCCTTGGAGTGGTTGGTGGCGATCGTGCCGAGCACGGCGAGGCCGAGCGCCCCGGCGACCTGCTGGGAGACATTGGTGATCCCTGAGCCCAGCCCAGCGTCGCTGGCGGGGACGTCAGCCATTGCGATCGTGAGGAGTGGCATGAACGCACTGCCTATTCCCAGTCCGATGGCGAAGTAGGCGAGGAAGATCGTGGGAAAGAAGCTCGTGTGGATCCCAGCGGTGCAGAGCAGCGCGAGGCCGATGATCACTGTGACCATGCCGAGGACCAGCACGCGCATCGAGCCGAAGCGGGTTACCAGGCGGGCGGTGACGCCCACTAACAGGATGCCGACGGTCACGGTCCAGGGCATAAACGCCAGGCCGGTCTGCAGCGCGCTGTAGTGGAGCACGTGCTGTTGAGTCGGATAAGGCGATGGTGGTAAAGTGGAGTTGTCCTCCAGAACTAAATGGAGGTTGCCTCCAGAGGCGGATCTCTCATGAACGCCTCTACGCGCAACTATCAGAAGGTCCTTAGGGCGCGGCGCGAGACGCCTTCGCAGATGGCGGAGCGTCGACGTCGCTGGAGGAAATCGCGCGCCGCGCGCAGGTTGGGATCGGCACGCTCTACCGCCACTTTCCGACTCGACAAGCGCTACTTGAGGCCGTCTACATCGACGAGGTCACGGAGTTGTGCCGGTCAGCCGCTGACCTCGCCGACCTACGGACTGCGCTACCGAGCCCCGAGCGCCTAGGTCCGCGGCCAGCGCGCGATCTGCTCCAGGTCGCGCTCGACGGCGTGCTCGAGCGTCCGCAGACGCCTCAGCCTGGCCACCTTGAACGTCCGCCCGGTTTTCAAGGTCGCGACCGCGCAGACGAGGAAGCACAATGCCCCCAGCGAAGTGTTCCAGTTCGCCGCGGCCAGGTCGAGGATCGAGCCGGTCGTGGGAACGACGTAGCCGGCGATCGCCGAAATGCCGAAAAAGATGCACCCGAGCAGGTTGACCGACGCCTCCCACCATCCCCGGTGACCGCGCCGCGGAAGCCATCCGTGCCGAGGCGAGGCGTGGTAGGCAATCGCGCCGGAGACCAGGAAGCAGACGGAGCCGAACGCGTCCGGTCTCCAGACGAGTCTGTCGTATTGAGGGTTAGACACGGTGGAGTGGATCGCCTGGAAGGTCGTCACGTTGAAGAACAGCGTGCCCGCGGACTGGATCGAGGCGGTCCACCACGCGGCGCGGCCGGCGCCCGGCGAAGTCCGCTCGGCCCAAGCGAGCCAGCTCTGCATCCCGCCGCCGATCGTGAACAGGACCGAGCCAATAAAGAACGTGAGCTCGTCGGCATGTTCTCCAACGAGGTGGGCGTAGGCAGAAATCGGGGCAACCACGAAGCATGCGGAGCCCAGCGCGAAGAAGAGCGCCATTAAGCGGGCGCGGCTCACGTCCGGCCGATTGCTCGGTTCAGACATTGGTGTGACTCACGGATACGAGCTTCATCTCACATCGCCCCCACCGCTGAGGGTGCCGAGCCTCAGTCACCACGCTGCAGCCATCGTCGGATCGTGGCTCGGTCGGCCCGCTAGGACCTGGTCTACTCGACTCCCAGAGGATCTGGGGTTCTATGACGGATTGTCGCTGGCGGACAACCCGAACGGTGATTTATCGATGAGAGCATGGAGGAGAGCCGAACAGAGGCTGCGACTGCGTGGTCGGCCATTCGGCTTGTTGCTCGCGGGAGGCGCGGCGTTTCGGCCCAGGTCTCGCGCGCATTCACGGGCGCGCTGGAACTTCCTGCACGGCCCAGCCGTTGCCATCGGGATCGTTGAAGAAAACGCATCGGCCGCAATCGGCATTGAAGCCAACCCGCTCGGTGTAGAACGCCTTCGCGCGATCGACATCGGATACCGGGACGGCTATGAGCTCGAGCTTCCAATCCATGTGAGGGTTCCTTTCGGGTGGGCGGACTGTTCATGGGACGAACGGTTCTGTCCGCGTCTCGTTATGCGGTCTGCTTGTGCACAGATAGCAGAACGGAATGATCTGTTCCAGCGGATCTGGGGGCGCGTGCGGTCGGGGCGGGACGAGCGCGTGCGGGCCGAGGGAGCCCCGCCCCGCCCCGCGAAAGCCAACCGCTCCGCCCCGCCCCGCAAAAGCCAACCGCCCCGCCCCACCCCGCAAAAGCCCCCGCCCCGCGACAGCCAACCAGAACCCCCTAAGCCGGCACGCTCCGCTCCGTCAGGTGCTGGCCGACCTTGCGCTTGACGCGCTGCAGGGCGTTGTCGACCGTCTTGCAGTCGCAGCCCAGGCGCCTGCCGACCTCCTCGTAGGAGTGGCCGTCGAGGTATAGCGATAGGACCCGTGACTCGAGCTCGGAGAGCGAGGTCGAGATGCAGGCGATCAGCGCCCGCAGCTCCTCGGAGGAGATGACCTGGTTGACCGGGTCGTGAATCGCCGAGCCGGGAAGCATCTCATCGAGGGTTGGATCGTTGTCGCCCCCGGCCGCCGAAGGAGTGCTCGAGAAAGAGATGTACTGGTTCAGCGGCGTGTGCTTGTTGCGGGTGGCGGTCTTGACCGCGGTGATGATCTGGCGGGTGATGCAGAGCTCGGCAAAGTTGCGAAAGCTCGACTCGCGGTCGCTGCGGTAGTCGCGCACCGCCTTGTAGAGCCCGACCAGGCCTTCTTGGATCAGGTCATCGGCGTCGCCCCCGGCGAGGAAGTACGACGAGGCCTTGAGACGGACGAAACCGTAGTAGCGGCGCACGATTCGGTCGTACGCGTCGGCGTGCCCCTGCTTGGCGAGCGCGATCAGATAGGTGTCATCAACCTGAGGTTGACCCTGAGGAGAAGCCGAAAGTCGAGCCACTGTAGTCCCTTCTGTGATCCGCCCACGTGGGCGAACCAGTAGGAATCCGTGGCGCGCTACCTCCCCTGGCGCCGCACCGTTTCACGTCTCTGGATACGGATTTGTACGCCCGGACCCATACGACCATCTCTAGACTCAAGCTCGAGTTGATCGTTATCTCCCGGCGCGAGCTTGACATAGGACCGCTTTCCTGTCAAGTCGTCGGGTCGACCGCTCGGTTTCGTCGCTTCCCGGCGGCGGAAAACAGCAGGACGGCAGCGGCGGCGCTCACGCTCAGCGACTCGATCCTCCCGCACAATGGGATCGCCACCAGGGCATCACAGGCGGCGGCGACCCGCGGCCGTAAACCACGGCCCTCGGACCCGAGCACGAGCACCACGGCGTCCCCGTAGTCGACGCTCTGGTAGTCGACCGCGCCTGCCGAGTCGGCTCCGTAGCACCACATCCCTTCCCGCTTGGCGTCGCTGAGGAAATCGGCGAGGTTGCGGACGCGGGCAATGGCGAGATGCTCGACGGCTCCCGCCGAGGCCTTGCAGACGGCGGGCGTGACCTCCGCGGCGCGCCGTTCGGGTATCACGATCCCGGTCACTCCGGCGCATTCCGCGGACCGGCAAATCGCGCCGAGGTTCTGCGGATCTTGCACCTGGTCGAGCGCCAACAGGAGCTGCCCGGACCCGGCCAGCAACGCGTTTGGGTCTGCGTAGGCGAACGCCGAGACCTCGGCACAGAGACCCTGGTGATCAGACGAGCCGCACCGTTGCTCGATCTCCTCCGCCGACGCCGAGGCGACGAACGACTGGAGGCCTGACAGCCACGGCTCACGCGCGGCGTTCTTCGTCGCCCATACCCGCTCGACGGTTCGCGGTCCCCGGACCGCCTCGCGGACCGGGTTGCGCCCGTAGACGATCATTGGCGCGGCAGCAGCTCCGGTCCGCCGGGCCCGTCGCGAACCTCCCAGCCGTGGGCGTGGAGCTCCTCGCGGAGCCGGTCGGCCGCGGCGTAGTCACGAGCGGCACGGGCCCGTTCCCGCGCGTCGCGGAGCTCGGTCACCTCGGACGGTATCTCCGCATCGTCGGGATCGAGCAGATTGGCAAGGCCGAGGACGTCAAGCATCTCGCGCAGGTCGGCGTCCCCGGTCCTCCCCTCGGATCGGTTGGCTTCGCTGACCCACTCGAACACCGCCGCCAGTGCGCGAGGGGTGTTGAAATCCTCGGCGAGCGCCGCAAAGCACCGCTCCCGCAGCGGCGCTGACCAACCCGGTGAAGGCCCGTGCTCGAGCCTGCGCGCCGCTTCACGGATCCGGCGCACACTTGCGGCCGCCTGTTCGAGGCGATCGTCGTCGAACTCGATCGGTTGTCGGTAGTGACCTCCGCAGAAGTACATGATCAGCGCATCTCGTCCGTAGCTCGAGAGTGCCTCGTGCACGACGAAGATGTTCCCCACCGACTTGGCCATCTTCTGCTGCTGGAGGCGCACCATTCCGTTGTGCACCCACAACCGCGCGAGCGGAGCGTCGTGAGCCGCGAAGGTTTGCGCCGCCTCGTTTTCATGGTGGGGAAAGATCAGATCCGAGCCGCCGCCGTGGATCTCGAAGTCGACCCCGAGTAGCGACTCCGCCATCGCCGAGCATTCGATGTGCCACCCCGGCCTGCCCGGACCCCATGGCGAGCCCCAGGCCGTGTCCTCGCCGGATTTCTGCCCTTTCCAGAGCGCGAAGTCCAACGGATCGTGCTTGACACCCGCGCCCTCGACATCGTCGCCCTGGTCCATCTGCTCGATCAACTGGTGGGAGATCTCGCCGTAGCGAGGGTACGAGCGGACCGAGAAGTACACGTCGCCGTTCGCCTGATAGGCATGGCCGCGCTCGATCAGCTGCGAGATCAAATCAACTATCCCCAGGATCGTGTCGCTTGCCCGGGGCTCGTGGTCGGGGCGTCCCAGCTCCAGGTCTTCCGTATCGGCTATGTAAGCGTCGGTCATCTCCCGGGCCAGCTGCGCGCTGGGCTTGCCGGCAGCGCGAGCCGCGTCGTAGATCTTGTCGTTGACGTCCGTGATGTTGGCCACGAAGGTGACGTCATAGCCCTCGTGGACGAGGAAGCGCTTCAGCAACGAGAAGACCACGAACGGCCGGGCGTTCCCCACGTGAATCCGCCCGTAGACCGTGGGTCCGCAGGCGTAGATCCCCACGCGCCCCGGAGCACGGGGCTCCAGGGCTCTGGTGTCGCCGGTTCGCGTGTCGTGCAGGAGGATCTCGCGCAAGCTCGCGCCAACCCTAGCGTCATCCGGCCGCTTGTCGGGCGTCGCCGACCGGCTGCGATGACCGACGCGTGGCATACGCCGCGGTGCTGAGCGCCAGCGCCGCGGTGATCGTCAGCAGGATCGAGTAGCTGATCAGTCGCGCTCCCACCGCAAGCAGATACGGAGCGGCGAAGCCCAGGTAGGTCAGCGCGTAGTAGGCGGCCGTCAAGCGCGCCAGCGCCCCCTGATCGGCCAGGCGCTGAATCTCCACCAGGCCGGCAACCAGGCAGAGGCCGTAGGCGCTGCCGAGTACGATCGCGCACGGCACCAGCATCGCCGACCCGATCCCCAACACGCCGGCCGGCATCTGTACGAGCTCACGGCCGCCGGGCGTGAGCTGTGGACCGCGTTGAATGCGCTACTGATGTGGGGCGGGCGCCACCGCAATCCCAACAGCCGGGTGTTCAGGCATGCCGCGTGCGCCACCAAGCTCGAGGACAACGGCTACTGCCCCAAGTGCGAATTGACACCCGGCCCGAAGACATCGTGATGGAGCTGCGCCGTGGCCGCGGCAAGCTCCGAGACGATCCGGTGACAGTCGCTCTGCGAGCCCCCCACCGGTTGCTCGAACCGGTCGAGACCTAGCCGGCGCCGCTGACACACGCTACGTCAGCCCGGACGCTCCGTTGCGTCACCCTGCGACACGATGACGCGCTCGCCGAGCTCGGCGCTCAGGCGCCGGCAGTAGCGCTCGTCGAGCTCGATCACGTTCAGCTTTCCTGGCCGCCGAGCGAGCACGCTGGTGCTCGCGCCGAAGCCCGGGCCGATCTCCAGCAGATCATCTCCGAGCTGGACCCCGTCCAGCCCCCATGGGAGCAGCTCGCGCTCGACGCGAGTGCTCCACCAGCCCGATGCACAGAGCGCGTTGTGGGCCCGGTTCATCGGTCGATCGTGGCGATCGCCAGCGCCGCCACTCCCTCCTGGCGACCGACGAAGCCGATCCCCTCACCGCGTGTGGCTTTGACGTTCACGTGCTCAATTGCCAGGCCCATCGCCTCTGCCAAGGTGCTCCGTATCCGCTCACGCACGGGCGCGACGTGCGGATGCTCGATCACGATCGTCGCGTCCACATGCCGGGCAGTAAAGCCGCGTTCGCCGAGCATCGCCATCGTGCTGCGCAGGAGCTCGATCGAGTCGGCGTTCAGATACCGGGGATCGGTATCCGGAAAGTGCTGACCGATATCTTCGAGCGCTGCCGCGCCAAGTAGAGCATCGATAATCGCGTGGGTGAGGACGTCGGCGTCGGAGTGACCGGCGAGCCCGCGATCGTGCGGGACCTCCACGCCGCCGAGCACGAGGCGCCGCCCGTCGGCGAAGCGATGGCAGTCGTATCCAAGGCCGGTCGTGGCGCTCACGTCGAGCGCTCCTGAAGCAACAGCTCGGCGACTTTGAGATCGGTTGAGGTCGTGACCTTGAGGTTCGCGGGGCTGGACTCCACTACGCGTACCGCGCCGCCGGCGCGCTCGATCAGCCACGCGTCGTCGGTTGCCGCGGCGAGCAGCTCCTCGGATGCGTCGAGCAGCGCGCTCTCGAGAGCCGCGCGGCGAAAGACCTGCGGAGTCTGCACGGCCCACAGCCGCGCTCGCGCCAGCGTGCGCGTCACCGCGTGGCCACCCTCACCCACTTCCTTGATCGTGTCGGACACCGGAACCGCGGCGATCACCGCGTCGGCCCCGCTGTCCGCGAGCTCGGCAAGTGCCTGACTGAACAGCGCCGGCGACGCCAGCGGCCGCGCGGCGTCGTGGACGATCACGGGATCACCCACGCCCGAGGCGCCTAGCGCCTCGCGAACGGACTGCGAGCGAACGGCACCACCCACGACCGGGACGGTCCCGGCTGGGGCTTCCCCGAGACAGTCGGGCGGCAGCGCGATCACGATCCGCTCCACGCTGGCAACCGCCTGCAGCGCCCGCACGCTCCATTCCAGCATCGGCCTACCGGAAAGTGAGACGAGCGCCTTGGGGCGGCAGGACCCAAGGCGCTCGCCACGTCCCGCGGCCACGATCAACGCGACCGCCATGCCAGTCGCGATCTACTTCGTGGCTGCGGCCAGCTTGCCGTTTCCGTTCGCCTGACCCGACTCCGCGAGCAGCGCGTAAAGGTGTTCTTCGACCTCTTCCTCATCCATCTCAAGCGCGTACATCAATTCCGACGCCAGGATTTTCTTCGCCCTGGTGAACATCTGCTTCTCTCCTGTCGAGAGGCCCTTCTCGGCTTCGCGGATCGCGAGATTCCGCACAACCTCAGCGAGCTCATAGATGTCGCCAGTCTTGATCTTGTCACGGTTGTGCTTGAACCGACGGTTCCAGTTCTTCGGCATCTCCGAGCACTCGTCCTGGAGCACCGCGAGTACCTTCTTCACGGTCTCTTCGTCGATCACGCGGCGCAAACCAGCGAGCGCCGCGTTCTCCGTCGGGACCATCACCGTCATGTCGTTGTGGAGGATCTTGATTGTGAGGTACTCGCGCTTCTCGCCGAGAATCTCCTTGGCTTCCTTGCGCATCACCTTGCCGGCCCCATGGTGTGGGTACACGACGTTGTCGCCGACCTCAAACTCGATGTGCGCCAGGGGCTCAACGGGCTCGAGATCCTCCAACTGCGCTTCCATTAGCTCTGTGATGGTGTCCTCCTCAGTCCGGGCCGGTCGGGCAGAGCCCGCAGGCGCTTTGCACTACGTTTGCAGGTACCTGTCAACCAGGTTGATTTCCTGCTGGCGGCGAAGGCCCTCGCGGATGTCCTTCGCCCGGATCTCGCCGACACCGTCGACGGTCTCCAGCTCGCCATCCGTTGCGGCGAGCAGATCCTCGAGGCCGCCGAACTCGGCGACGATCCGCTGAACGACCAGCCTGGGCAAGCGTGGTATGCGCCCAAGGATGCGGAAGCCGCGTGGCGAGACGGGATAGTCGAGGGTGTTCAGCTTTCGATCGTGGCCGAGCGATTCGGCAAGCCGACCGAAGTCCAAGAGATCTTGATGAGGCAGTCGAACCAGCTGATCGAACGCCGTCGTGAAACCGTCGTCAGTGTCCGCGGTGAGATAGTCGTGTACGAGCGCCGCTTTGTCGGCGGACACCCCGACCATCGTCTCGTCGAGCTGCATCTCGATCAACCGGCCTTCGGTACCGAGCTCAACGATGTAGCGCTCGATCTCGACCGCCATCCGAGTAACCAGCTCGGCGCGCTGCAGCACAGTCAGCACATCGTGGAGCGTCGAGCCGCCTTCGAACTCGAGCGCGGTGAGGCGCGTCGAGACCTGGTCGAGGCGGCTGCGGTACTTGTCGAGTGTCGCCAGCGCCTGGTTGGCCTTGGCGAGCACGACGGGAATATTTTCGAGCACGTACTTCGTTCCATCTACGTACAGCGAGACAACCTCACGGCGCTCGGAGACCGCGATCACGATCGCGTCCGTCTGCTTAGAGACCCGCTCGGCGGTCCGGTGCCGAGTGCCGGTCTCGAGCGTGAAGATCGTCGGGTCGGGAGTGAGCTGGACGTTGACGTGCGCGATCTTGGTCGCGTTCAAGCTCAAGGCGATCGCGCCGTCCATCTTGGCCAGCTCATACAGCAGGGCGGGCGAGTAATCGAGCTCGAGCTTGATGCCGCCGGAGAACATAAACGAGAGCTCGTCCGCATCGCCAATCACGATCAGCGCACCCGTGTGCGCGTAGACGATGTTGTCGATCCCCTCCCTGAGCGCCGTCCCGGGCGCAACCATCTCAAGCGCCCTGACCATCCGGGACTCTTGTCGAGACTCGAGCTCCTCTTTGAGCTCTTCCCCGGAACGCGGCATCAAACCTCATTCTACCTCGCGAAGGCACCCGTCGCGCTCACGCCGCGCGAGCGTCCGATCGCCGTAATCCGAGTGCGGTGCTCAGCGCAGCTCGAAGCGTCTTGTGGCCATCGGGCTCTATGACCGGGGCCAGTCCGAACTTCGCCGCCTCGGCGAGTCGGCGGTCCGCGTGGCCCACGGTCCGAAGCTCGCCGGTCAACCCCAGTTCGCCGAAGCATGCCAGCGGGCGCTCGCCGGTGTCCAGTAACGACACGCGCTTGGCGGCGCTAGCGACCGCGAGCGCGATTGCGAGATCGGCGCCAGGTTCCTCGACGCGTACGCCGCCGACAACATTGACGAACACGTCCGCGGCTCCGAGACCGATTCCGGCATGACGGGCCAGGACAGCCAGCACGAGCGCAACCCGGTTGCGGTCGAGTCCCGCGACGACGCGGCGCGGCGGGACGAGCTCGGACGGGGACGCGAGAGCCTGGACCTCCACGAGCAACGGCCGCGAGCCCTCCATCGCGCACAGGACAACGCTCCCGGGGGCACGGGTCGCCTCGCCGACAAACCGCGCGGAGGCATCCAACACTTCGACCAGACCGTCGTCGCGCATCTCGAACACGCCCGCCTCGTTGGTTGAGCCGAAGCGGTTCTTGATCGCTCGCACGGTTCGGTAGGTGCGCTCGCGCTCACCTTCGAACTGCAACACGCAGTCGACGAGATGCTCGAGCACGCGAGGGCCGGCAAGCGCGCCCTCCTTGGTGACGTGTCCCACCAGCAAGACCGCGATCTGGAGCGACTTGGCGACGCGCATCACCTCCCCCGCCACCTCACGTACCTGGGCGACGGAGCCGGCCGCGCTCGAGAGCTCTGCTGAGTGCAGCGTCTGCACGGAGTCGATCACGCACACAGCGGGCCGCTCCTGCTCGAGCGTTGCCAGCACCGTCTCGAGCGATGTCTCGGCAATCACCGGGATCTGGAGCGCCGCGTTGACCGCGAGTCGCTCGGCGCGCAGCCGGATCTGGGCTGCCGACTCTTCTGCCGAGACATAGAGCGTCCGCTGCCCGAAGCCGTGAAGGTTCGCGAGCGCCATCGTCGTCAGCGTCGATTTGCCGATCCCAGGGGCGCCGCCGATCAGCACCATCGAGCCCGGAACGACGCCGCCGCCGAGCACGTTGTCAAGCTCGCCGATACCAGTGCTGAGACGGTCGTGCTCGGGCGCTGCCACCTCGCCGAGGGCGACAGGAACAACCGCCGCCGCGGCGCGCCGACCAGCGCTGTGGGCAACCGCTCCTGGCCGTGGGCGTGCCTCCTCGAGGAGCGTGTTCCACTCGCCACATGAGGGACAGCGACCCGCCCAGCGGGGACTCTCGTGACCGCAGGCAGAGCACACGTGGACCAAGGGAGAACGGGCCATCGCCAGCCAGGCTACGCGCTGTCGCCGACGGCATCGCCGTAAGTCCGGCAATTTTGCCGAGATGTGACGGATCAGCCGGCGACCGCGTCCGCCGGTCCGGCGGGCGCGGTAGCCAGCGCGAAACCTTATCCCGCTTCTGAGGGCGTCTCCGGGGCCGGCGGCTCAGGATGGGAGGAATCCTCCGCATCGTCCTCGCCGCCGCCACCCTCCGCGCCGACGCCCACCGGGGTCGGCTTCGGAGCAGGCTCGATGACCGTCAGCTTGACGTCGCTTTCCTCCGAGTCTTGGGGAGCGGTGGTCTCGACCAGGACCGTAGATCCTTCGGGAACCTGCGAGCGGAGTACGAAGTCCGCCAGCGGGTCCTCGACGTAGCGTTGAATCGCCCGCCGCAATGGCCTGGCTCCCATCGCCGGGTCCCAACCCTTGTCAACCAGCATCTCCTTCGCGTCTTCGGAGAGCTCCAACTGAAGCTCGCGCTCGGCCATCGACTGGCGGATTCGCCTCAGCAGCAGGTCGACGATCTGCTTGATCTCGTCCTTGGCTAGCTTGTGGAAGACGATGACCTCGTCGATCCGGTTGAGGAACTCGGGCCGGAAGACCTTCTTCAGCTCGCCGGTGATCCGATTCTTCATGTCGTCATAGGTGATCCCGGTCTCATCGTCGGACACTGCGAAGCCGAGCGGCGTGTTGCGCGCGATCTCCGATGCGCCGATGTTCGAGGTCATGATCACGATGCAGTGACGGAAGTCGACCGTTCGACCCTGAGCGTCGGTCAGCCTGCCGTCCTCAAGGATCTGCAGCAGGATGTTGAACACGTCCGGATGGGCCTTCTCGATCTCATCGAGCAGCAGCACGCTGTAGGGCTTGCGCCGCACCGCCTCCGTCAGCTGGCCACCCTCGTCGTAGCCGATGTAGCCCGGAGGCGAACCGACGAGCCGGGACACGGCGTGCTTCTCCATGTACTCCGACATGTCGATCCTGATCATCGTGTCCTCGTCGCCGAACAGGAACTCAGCGAGCGTCCGCGCCAACTCGGTCTTGCCGACGCCGGACGGTCCGAGGAAGATGAACGAACCCGTCGGCCGCTTTGGATCCTTGAGCCCCGCCCGCGAGCGGCGGATCGCCTTCGAGACGACTTCGATTGCTGGATGCTGGCCGATCACGCGCTTGTGGAGCTCGTCCTCCATCCGCATCAACTTCTGCGTCTCGGCTTCGGTCAGCTTGAACACGGGGATGCCGGTCCACATCGAGACGATGTCGGCGATCTCCTCCTCGCCGATCGACGGGCGCTCGGTCGAATCGCCGGCCTCCCACTGTTCCGCCAGCTCGCGCTTGCGTTGCGTCAAGCGCCGCTCTTTGTCGCGAAGATTGGCGGCCTTCTCGAACTCCTGCGACTCGATCGCCTCCTCCTTGGCGCGACGCGTCTCCTCGATCTCGTCCTCGAGCTCGCGGTACACGGGCGGAGAGGTCATCGACTTGATCCGCATCCGGGATGCGGCCTCGTCGATCAGATCGATCGCCTTATCGGGCAGGAATCGGTCTGAGATGTAACGGTCGGCCAGATCTGCGGCCGCCTCGAGCGCCTCGTCGGTGATGTTCACCTTGTGGTGCTGCTCATAGCGATCGCGCAGGCCCTTGAGGATCTGCACGGTCTCCTCGGTAGTGGGCTGGTCAACGGTGATCTTCTGGAAGCGGCGCTCCAGCGCAGAGTCCCGCTCGAGATATTTGCGGTACTCCTCCAGCGTCGTCGCGCCGACCGTCTGCAGCTCTCCGCGGGCCAGCGCCGGCTTCAGGATCGAGGCGGCGTCGATTGCACCCTCAGCCGCTCCGGCTCCCACCAGGTTGTGGAGCTCGTCGATAAACAGGATGATGTCGCCGCGCTGGGTGATCTCCTTCATCACCTTCTTCAGACGCTCCTCGAACTCTCCGCGGTACTTGGAGCCGGCAACCAGCGCCGCCAGGTCAAGCGTGTAGATCTGCTTGCCCTTCAGGAGCTCGGGCACGTCAGCGTTCGTGATCCGCTGCGCGAGGCCCTCGACGACCGCGGTCTTGCCGACGCCCGGCTCGCCGACGAGCACGGGATTGTTCTTCGTGCGCCTCGAGAGGATCTGCATGATCCGCTCGATCTCGGTCTCCCGACCGACGACCGGATCCAGCTTGCCCTCGGCGGCGAGCTTGGTGAGGTTGCGACCGAACTGGTCGAGCAGCTTCGAGGATTTCTTGCTCTCGCCTTGGGCGGCGGTACCAGCGGCACCGGCGCCACTCGAGCCGCGCTGACGACTGCCCGGACCAGACAGCATCCGGATCACCTCGTTGCGGATCTTCTCCGAGTCGGCATCGAAATCGAGCAGGATGCGGGCGGCCACGCCTTCGTTCTCACGCACCAGCCCGAGCAGGATGTGCTCGGTGCCGATGTAGTTGTGGCCTAGGCTCAGCGCCTCGCGGAGCGCGAGCTCGAGCACCTTCTTAGCGCGAGGCGTGAACGGGATCTGACCTGAGGTGACCTCTTCACCGGAGCCGACGATCCGCACGACCTGCGCCCGGACACGCTCGACGGTGATGTCAAGCGACTCCAGCACGCGGGCCGCAAGTCCCTCCTCTTCGCGCAAGAGCCCGAGCAGGATGTGCTCGGTCCCGATGTAGTTGTGCTTGAGCGTCCGCGCCTCTTCCTGCGCCAGGACGACCACCTGGCGGGCTCGCTCTGTAAATCGCTCGAACATGCGTCCTTCTCTTTAGCTAGGGCGGTACTCGTGCGTTGGTCGGTGGCGGTGTTTTCCTGGGTCTCGTTTCCTACGCTGCCAGATCCGTCAAGTGCCTGAATCCGGATGCGGGGACACCGAAGATTCCGTTCTACCATATTCGGCCGCAAGGCCAGATTGGATGAGTGAACGGTCTCGCTTTCGGGCCATACCCCAGTCTACCAACCGTCCTCGGGGCCCTGGGGAGGCCCGTTCCCGCTCCGTGCGCAAGTTCACATGGCGTTCATACCCGGACCGTCCTACGAGCGTAGCAGCGCTCTGTGCGCGTTTAGTCCCGCATCGCCGGGAACAGCACGACCTCGCGGATCGAGCGCGTCCCGCTCAGCACCATCACCAGCCGATCGATCCCGATCCCGATCCCACCGGTGGGCGGCATGCCGTGCTCGAGTGCTTGGACGAACGACTCGTCGTAGGGCTGCGCCTCCTCGTCACCTGCGCCCGCCAGCGCCGCCTGATCGAGAAACCGCCGGCGCTGCTCGTCGGGGTCGTTGAGCTCGGTGAACGCGTTGGCGATCTCGAGCCCTCCGACGTAGGCCTCAAAGCGTTCCACCAGCCCCTCGGCTGACCGGTGACGTTTGGCGAACGGCGACATCTCAACCGGGTAGTCGAACAGGATCGTCGGCTCGGTCAGCGTTGGTTCGACGTGCTTTGAAAGCAGCTCATCGACGAATTGTGGCCAGGTGTCGTTTTCGGACACCGCAAAGCCCCGGGCGCGCATCTCTGCGGCCAGCGACGCGCGATCGCGAAACCGGAGCACGTCGATCCCGGTCCGAGCCATGATCGCGCTCGTCAGCGTTTCGCGGCGGAAACCGGGCAGCTCGACGCCTGCCTCAGCGCAGACGAACGCCACCAGACGCTCGAACCGGTCCGCTACATCGAGATAGTCCGCGTAAGCCTCATACCACTCGAGCATCGTGAACTCCGGGTTGTGCTTGGGCGAGAGTCCCTCGTTGCGGAAGTCCTTGCCGAGTTCATACACCCGCTCGAGTCCGCCCACGATGAGTCGCTTCAGGTACAGCTCGGTCGCGATCCGAAGGTAGAGCTCGCGGTCCAGGGCGTTGTGGTGTGTGGTGAAAGGACGCGCCAGAGCACCGCCGTAGAGTGGCTGCAGCACGGGAGTCTCGACCTCGATGAAGCCCTCGGAATCGAGGAACCGGCGCACCGCGCTGATCACGCGCGCCCTGAACATGAACAGCTCGCGGGTCTCCTCGTTGGCAATCAGGTCGAGCTCCCGGTGGCGAAAGCGCGTCTCCACGTCCTGAAGGCCGTGGTGCTTCTCGGGCGGCGGCCGCAGGGACTTTGCCAGCAGCGCGACCGCGGTGACCCGTAGCGTCAGCTCGCCGCGCCGGGTGCGGAACACCACACCATCGACCCCGATCAGGTCGCCGAGATCGAAGCCCAGCAGCCGCTCCATTCCCGAAGCGCCGAGCTCATCGACGCGCGCCTGGAGTTGAATCCTTCCGGAGCGACCGACGAGATCGAGGAACGCCATCTTGCCCTGGCCGCGACGAGCGGCGATCCGACCGGCGGCGCGATGCACGACATCGGTCTCCTCCCCAACGCCGAGCCCGGCATGGGCCTCGCGAATCGACGCGATCGCCTCGACACGATCGAATTGGTGGGGGAACGGCTCGACTCCCTCTGCGCGCAACGCCTCGAGCTTCTGGCGTCGAACGGCGAAGAGGTCTGAGGGCGCTTCGCCCATCAGCCCGCCTTCGCGCTCGAGCTCACTTCGACGCGACGTCGATCTTGGTGATCTTCAGTCGGCGCTCGCCCTTGGGAGTGGAGATCAAGACCTCCTCGCCCCGCTTACGACCGAGCAGCGCCTTACCGACAGGGGACTCGTTTGAGAGCTTCATCTCTGCCGGCTGGGCCTCGGCCGAGCCCACGATCGTGTACTTCGTCGACTTGCCGGCGTCATCCTTGACGTGGACCACGGAGCCCACGCGGACGAGGTCGGTCCCGAGATCGGTCGCATCGATTACGGTCGCCGAGCGCAACCGCTCCTCCAGCTGGGCGATCCGCGCCTCGAGCATCGCCTGCTCGTTCTTGGCGTCGTCGTACTCGGCGTTCTCGGAAATGTCTCCGAACTCGCGGGCTTCCTTGATCCGCGCGGCGACTTCGCGACGGCGGGTGGTGGCAAGGTGATCCAACTCGGCTTTGAGATTGGTAAGACCTTCCGGGGTGAGAATGACGTCCTTCGGCATAACGTAAAGGGGGGATCGGTTGCGGGCTCACGCCGGCCACGCCGGCGGTCCGGGACAGAAAAAACCCGCGCTTTCGGCGGGACTCGCACGCCTCCGGCTCGCGTGGGCGGATGAGTATAGACACCTCGTTCGGGAGCTTGGAACCGCGCTCTAACGCGGCCCGTGACCCGAGATCTTGTCGGCCTGCTGAAAGGGTCGGACGATTGACCCACTCGATCAGCGGCTGGGTGATCGCCCCTAGCGCCCTGAACTGGATCGAATCCGAGCACATCTGGTTGCCGGCGGGGCAAACACCGTCGGCCGGGTACACCTGGGCCGGCGTCTTCGCCAGCGCCTCGCGCAGAGATCTAGCGAACCAGTTGAAGGTGTACTTGATCCGGTAGGCCGCCTTGAAGCAATCCTGCGGCGTGCGAATCTTGCTCGGGTCGTTGAACAGGTAGAAGCCGGCGACCGAGTCGAGCTCGTGCATGTAGGTCGAGCGCAGATTGGTGTAGATGACCGGCCGGGTGTGGATCCTCGCCCGCGCGATCACGATTCCGTAGGCGGTCCGCTGAGTCCGCAGCGTGATCGACCCAGCCCGGGTCGAGTCAGCGAGGCTGGGCCGCCATGACTCTTGGCGGGTGAGCGTCTCGATCGCTACGCAGTGGCCGCGCAACCGGTAGTAGTCGGAGTGGATCGAGGACTTGCCGCTGGCCGGATTGCATAGCGGCACCGCGAACGTGTCCGTGATGTTCTGGCCTGCAGAGGTAGCCGACCAGGTCGCGTGCCGCGCGTCCCCGCCGGCGAGAGACGGCCACCGGAGCTCCAGGGACCGCGTAGCGCTCGTTACCGAAGAGCCGCTTGAGATCCTCGTACAAGACCGCGTTCTGCAGCTGGCCGCCTCCCCCTTGGCCGAAGATCCCCCCGACCAGCGCCCCTTGGGTGTAGGGCTCGTTCGCCCACACTCCTTCGTCCATCGCCACGTTTGCCCCGCCGGCGAACTGCGCAAGGTCTCCCTGTCCCGCGTGACGCAGCGCGTCGATGAAGAACAGCCTGTCCTCCGCGGTGGCCCAGCCGATCCCGAACATCAGCTTCGCACTGTAGAAGCTGCGCCAGGTTGTCGAATCCGTTCGTACCGGGCGGCAGCACGTTGCGAAAGTCGCCGAAGTCGTTGGTGCCGTACGGCTGAACATGGGCGCTTGCGGCAACGGGAGCCATGAGCAGCAAGGCCAGCGCCAAGCCGGACGACGGCCGTCCGAAACGCGCACCTCTCTCACAGCGCGCGAGGCTACTACGGCGGCCAGGTGCGAGCGCCGGCGCGCCTCAACCGGCCGCTCCGAACAGCGCTCGTGCTGCCTCGACACCCGGCGCGCTCTGTAGCGCGGCCTGGAGCTCGCGGGTACCACCTATCCGCTCGACGTACCAGGGATAGAACTTGCGCAGGTAGCGTTCGGCGCGGGCTCCGTCCAGGTGCTCGCAGGCGCGCTCGATCACCCAGTCGAGCTCGGCCAGGACCTCCTCCCGCGTCGGCTCGCCCTCACGCGTGCCCAGCAGCTGCTCGAACAGCCACGGATTCCCGAGCGAGCCACGCGCCAGGAGCACGGCCGTAGCGCCCGTCTGGTCGAATGCTTTGCGCGCCTGCTCGGCGGTCTGCAGGCCGCCCGAGATCAAGACCGGGACCGGCAGCCCGTCGGTCATCGCCCTGGCAAGCGCATAGTCGGGCGCTCCGGTGTGGCGCTGCGAGGCGTGTCGCGGGTGGATGCAGAGCCCGGCGATCTCGGCCTCCTCCACGAGCCGGTAGGAGAGCTCCACGCCGCTGCGGTCGCCCGGGCGCTGACCGGCGCGAAGCTTGACCGTCACCGGCAAGCCGCTGCCGCGGGCAGCGGCGCGGGCAACGGCCACCGCGCGATCTGGGTCCTGAAGCAGGGCGGCGCCGGCGCCGGTCTTGCAGACTTTCGGTACTGGGCAGCCCATGTTGAGGTCGATGAGGTCCGCGCCGGCCGCGGCGACCCGCTCGGCGGCGGACGCCATCACGTCTGGATCGTGGCCGAACAGCTGTACGGAGACGGGATGCTCATCGGGATGAATCCGCAGCAACTCCCGGCACGTGCGCTCGTTGCGGTAGTGCACGGCGAAGCTCGAAACCATTTCCGAGACGACCAATCCTGCGCCGTGACGCTTGGCCTGCAAGCGCACGAACCAGTTGCCGATTCCCGCCAGCGGAGCCAGTACAACGCGATTGGCGATCTCGACGCCGCCCACGGTCCAGGGGTCGGTCAGCGAGCGCGGGCCTTGGGTGGGCGGCTTACGTTCAGTCAGCGTGTCGAGCACAGATTCATGGTACGAATCCCAATCATGGACGTCGGTGCTCACCTGCAACCCTGGGTCGAGGTCGTTCTCGATCAGGTCCCCGGTCTCGAGCTGTTCGACGCCCACACGCACCTCGGCCAGAACGATCCCGACGGGATGCATCAGACCCGTGACGAGCTGCTCGCGGTGCTGGCCCACGCCCACGCCCGCGGCGCGTTCGTGTTCCCGATGCATGAGCCAGCGGGGTACCCGCCGGCCAACGACGCGGTGCTCGCAGCGGTCCGAGCCTCAGACGGACGACTCGTCCCGTTCTGCCGGGTAGACCCGCACGACGACGCCGTGGCCGAAGCGGAGCGTGCGCTTGCCGCGGGCGCTAAGGGAATCAAGCTTCATCCCCGGGCCGAGCAATTCACGCTCGATCATCCGGCGGTCAGGTCGTTGGTCGCGCTCGCCCACGAGCGGACGCTGCCGGTGCTGATCCACGCCGGCCGCGGAATCCCCGCCCTGGGACTGCATGCCGTCGATCTCGCCGAGGAGTTCCCGAACGCTCGTCTGATCCTCGCGCACGCCGCCATCTGCGACCTGTCCTGGATCTGGCGGGTGGCGGCCGATTACCCGCAGCTGCTGTTCGACACCGCGTGGTGGATCCCGTCGGACATGATGGCGCTGTTCTCACTCGTGCCTCCGGGTCAGATCCTGTTCGCGAGCGACGCGCCTTACGGTCACACCGCGACCTCGGCCGCGTTTCAGATGCGGTGGCCGCTTCAGCTCGGGCTCTCGGCCGACCAGATCCGCTCGATTGCCTTCGGCCAATCGCTGCGGATCGCCGCCGGGCAGCCACTACAACCCGCCGGGCCGGCAATCGGAGAGCGCGAGCGGGCTCCCCACGTGCTGCTCGACAGAGTCTCCGAGTTCGTTCTGCTCGGCGCGATCGCCACGATGCGTGGCGGCGACGGAACCGAGATGCTGGCGCTGGCGCGGCTCGCCTGTGACGTGCCCGACGAGATCGACGACGCGCCGGTATTTGCCGCGATCCGCTCGTTGCTCGACACCCACGATCAGATGGCCGCGGAGAACCCGACCGATCGCCAGCGGCTGGTATTTCTGATCCTGGCGGCGACGGCGGCGAGGACGCCGGACGTGCCGGTCCCGCAGCTCGAGCCCGTTGCCTAGTCAAGCCCTAGCGGTTGCGCAGCCAGATCAGCCGCAACCCGATCAAGGTCAGGAGCTCGTCGACCTCGTCGATCGTTTCCTCCACGTACGGCACCAGCGCCTGGGCCAGGCCTCCGGTGGCAATCACCACCGTCGCCGGCCCGAGCTCGGCGCGGAGACGGCGCACGATCCCCTCCACCTGGCCGGCGAACCCGAACACGATCCCGCTGCGGATCGCGTCGACGGTCGACTTGCCGATCAGCGATCGAGGGGTCGCGAGCTCGACCTTCGGCAACTTGGCGGCTCGTTCGTAGAGAGCCTCGATCGAGATCTCCGCGCCCGGAGTGATGATCCCGCCGAGGTACTCACCGGACGCGGAGACGGCGTCGTAGGTGATCGCCGTGCCGAAGTCGACGACGACGCAGGTGCCGCGCACCCGGTCGTAGGCGGCCACCGAGTTGACCAGCCGATCAGCCCCAACCTCATGCGGGTTGTCGATCCGGATCGGCATCCCGGTTCGGATCGACGGGCCAACCACGACCATCTCGTGGCCGAGGTACCTGTCCGCCATCGCGGTCCACTCGACCGACAGCTGCGGCACCGTCGAGGAAACAATCGAGGCGGTGATCGCGTCGAAACCCATTCCGCGCAGGCCAAGCAGGTTCGCCAGCGCCGCCCCGAGCTCGTCGCGGGTCGATTCCCGCACGGTCGCGAACCGCCAGTGCTGGGCCAGCTGTTCGTGATCGTCGGGAAAGACGCCGAAATGAGTCTGGGTGTTGCCGACATCGACGACCAGCAGCATGGCGCGGGATTATGCCCTGGACGCTAGCGGCGGTCCCACCCGCCTCACTTCCTGGCCCGCTCCGAGCGCCGCCAGCGCGTCGGCGAGCCGAAGCTCGGATCCGGGCAGCGTCAGTTCCGGATCGAGCTCCAGCAGCGGCACCAGCACGAACCGCCGAGAACGTACTTCCGTGTGCGGGAGCACCAGCCGACCGGAGGCGTACTCGATCTGATCCAGCAGTAGCACGTCGACGTCGATCACCCGCGGGCCGTGGCGGACGCCTCCCGGCGCCCGCCCGACCGTTTGCTCCACGTACTTGCAGGCGTCGAGCAGCCCCTCGGGATCGTGGGCGGTCTCGACGCGCAGGGCCGCATTGAAGAAGCTGCGCTGGTCGAGCACCAGCCCGACCGGCTCGGTCTCGTAAACCGACGAGGAGTTGCGAACCCGCACGCCGTGACGCGGCAACTCCCTGACCGCCCCGAGCAGATGGGCGCGCCGGTCGCCGAGATTCGATCCCAGCCCGAGGTAGCCCTGCCTCATCCCGAAGCTTCGCGCCACACTTCGACCGACACCTCGTTCACCGGGAGTGGGAGCGGGGGCTCAGGCTTGGCCGCTTTGACCCACACCGCGTCGGCCTCGTACTGGTCCAGGAGCCGGTCGGCGATCGCGGCGCACAGGCGCTCGAGCGTCTTGTACGACCGCTGCTGGGCAACAAGGTTTGCCATCTCGCACACCGCCCCGTAATCGACGGTGTCCTCAATCCGGTCGGTTACGGTCGCGTCGCACTCGCCAACGTCGATGCGCAAGTCGAGTAACAATCGCTGCCCAACCTCTCGCTCGGCGGCGGTCACGCCAACGTGCGTGAACAGGGACAGCCCGCTGACTTCAATCGTGACTTCCGGTTCGGAGCGGTTCTCGTCGTCGTCTACGTCGTCGAACTCGTCGGCGTCGTGCTCGCCCATTCGCCCCTGACCGTAGCAGCCGCCACCTTCAACGCGTCATACACAGGCGCGACGTCGTGGACGCGGAATATGCTCGCCCCGCGCTCGTACGCGAGCACGTTGGTGGCGATCGTCCCCGCCAGCCGCTGGTCGGCCTCCCGTTCTGTCAGGCGCCCGAGGAACGACTTGCGCGAGGTCCCGATCATCACCGGCCTTCCGATCGTGACCAGCTCGTCCAGCCGGGCGAGCAGCTCCAGGTTGTGGGCGGCGGTTTTGCCGAATCCGATCCCGGGATCGACGATGATCCGCTGCTCGGGAACACCCGCAGCGCGAGCGAACGCCACCCGCGCCCCCAGAAACGCTCTGACCTCGGCGACGACGTCCTCGTAGCGCGGATCATCCTGCATCGTGCGCGGCTCCCCCAGCATGTGCATCAGGCAGCAATCAGCGCCGCCGCGCGCGACCACGGCGGCGATCTCGGGATCGTGGCGAAAAGCGGTCACGTCGTTTACCAGCGTCGCGCCGGCGGCAAGCGCAGCCGCGGCGACCGAGGCTTTGGACGTGTCGATCGAGATCTGGGCGCGCGCCCCGGCCGCGACGAGCCCCTCGATCACGGGCACCACGCGTCCCAGCTCGACGCTCGCCGGCACCGGCTCCGCGCCGGGCCGGGTCGACTCACCGCCGATGTCAAGGATCGCGGCACCTTCGGCTTCGAGTTCGAGTCCGTGCTCGATCGCGGCGCCCCGGTCCAGGTACCGGCCACCGTCGGAGAACGAATCCGGGGTCACGTTGACGATGCCGACTACGCGGAAGTCACTCACCCGGCCAACGCCCGTGCCGATCGAAGTACTCACGTGCCCTCTCCTCCTCCTCCCGCTCCCGGTTGCTCTCGACGCTCATCCGGAACATCCAGTTGACCATCCATACGATCAGCGCGACGATCACCAAGGAAACGCCGGCACCGGCGAGCGAGTTGTCCTCGCCGTGGCCGAGGGCGATGGCCACCACACCGGCCGCGGCGATGGACAGCGGAAGCCATACACGCGTGGCCGCCAGCAGCGTGCGCACCGGCTTGCCCTGTTTCTGATCCACGGGTCGAGGTCTACCACGCTTCAACCGCACGCTGAGCGCGAAAGCGCGCGCACGGCCCGTCGGAACTGCCCCGCGCCGCGACTACTCGGCGGTGCCGCCGGCCAGCCCTGGCCGTGGTAGCGGGCGCGGCGCCGGGAGCCCGGGCCGCTCTGCCGACGCCGGGGGAAGTGGGACTTCGGGTGGAGGCGGGGCCAGCGCGCCGAAGACGCCTTCCTCGGTCCCGCCCTCGAGCAGCGCCTCGAACTGCTCCTTCTCGATCGTCTCACGCTTGATCAGGATCTCCGAGAGCTTGTCGATCTCCTCACGGTACCTGGTGAGGATGTCCTTGGCTTGGATGTGGGCCGACTCGACGATCCTGCGGATCTCGTCGTCGATCTCGCGCGCAATCTCATCGGAGTAGTCCGGCTCGGCGCTGAATTCGCGCCCGAGAAATGGCTGCCCGTGATCGTGGCCGAACACTCGGGGTCCGAGCTTTTCGGACATTCCGAAGCGCATCACCATTTGCTTGGCGGTCGCGGTCACCTTCTCGAGATCGTTGGCGGCCCCGGTGGTGATCTCGCCGAACACGATTTCCTCGGCGGCCCGGCCACCGAGCGTCATCGCCATCGTGTCGAGCAACTCGGCCCGCGTGGTCAGGAACTTGTCCTCGGTCGGGAGCGAGATCGTGTAGCCCAGCGCCTGACCGCGAGAGATGACCGAGATCTTGTGAACCGGATCTGAGTTCGGCAGGAAATGCCCGACGATCGCGTGGCCCATCTCGTGGTAAGCGGTGATCCGTCGCTCCTTGTCGCTCATCACCCGGGTCTTCTTCTCGGGACCCGCGATTACCCGCATGATCCCTTCCTCGAGCTCGAGTTGGGTGATCTCGCGTTTACCGTTGCGCGCCGCGAGCAGCGCCGCCTCGTTGACGAGGTTTGACAGATCGGCACCGGTGAACCCGGGAGTCTGACCGGCCAGAGCGTCGACGTCGATCTCCCGCGCCAGCGGCTTGCCGCGCGTATGAACCTCGAGGATCTTCTTGCGCCCGAGGCGATCAGGGCGGTCGACGACGATCTGGCGGTCGAAGCGCCCGGGCCGGAGCAGCGCGGGATCGAGGATGTCGGGACGGTTGGTGGCGGCGATCAAGATGATGTTGTCCTTCATCTCAAAGCCGTCCATCTCGACAAGCAGCTGGTTGAGCGTCTGCTCGCGTTCGTCGTGACCGCCGCCCAGACCCGCTCCGCGATGGCGGCCAACGGCGTCGATCTCGTCCATGAAGATGATGCAGGGAGAATTCTGCTTGGCCTGCTCGAACAGGTCACGCACGCGCGAGGCGCCGACGCCAACGAACATCTCGACGAAGTCAGAGCCGGAGATCGAGAAGAACGGCACCCCGGCCTCGCCCGCCACCGCGCGCGCCAGCAGCGTCTTACCGGTGCCCGGCGGCCCGTACAGCAGTACGCCCTTGGGGATCCTCGCGCCCAGTGCCTGGAACTTCTTGGGATTCTCCAGGAACTCCTTGATCTCGTGCAGCTCCTCGACCGCCTCGTCCACGCCGGCGACGTCGCGGAAGGTGATCTTTGGCGAGTCGACCGACATTCGCTTGGCACGCGACTTGCCGAACGACATCACCTTTGAACCGCCGCCCTGAACCTGGTTCATCAGGAAGATCCAGAAGCCGATGAAGATCACGAACGGCAGGATGTAGGTCAGCAGCGAGAGCCAGCCGTTGCTCGTCTTGCCCTGAACGTCGAAGTTGTTGGCGCTGACGTTCTGCTTGGCATCGTTTACGAGCGTCTGCGCATAACCGTCCGGATAGCCGACCGTGTACTTCTGGTTGCCGGTCGTCGTGACATTGACGGTGTTGTCCTTCGTGTGGATCGACATGCTCTTGACCTGGCGGTTGTCGAGCTGCGTGAGCAAGTCGCCGAACGAGTAGTGCGGCGAGTGGCTCGAATTGCCGATCAGCTTCTGCGCGAAGAACGCGAGCACCACCACGATCAGGATCGGGAAGGCGGCGCTCTTGAAAAACCTGCTCATAAGTTAGTTCCAGACCTGTGGCCCAACGGCTGGATTCCGGAGAGAGGCAAGCGTAGCACCTAGGTTTGGAGCGTCGATGACCCTTGCCGGCGAGCGCTCATTGTTCGTTCAACGCGGCAACGTAGGGCAAGTTGCGGTAGCGCTCGAGGTGGTCGAGGCCATAGCCGATCGCGAATCGGTTGGGAATCTCGAACCCCACGTACCTAGTCTGTAGATCGACCTTGCGCCGCTCGGGCTTGATCAGCAGCGCGCAGACTTCCAACGATCTGGGGTTGCGGCCGGCCAGATTGCGCAGCAGGTACTGCAGCGTCAGGCCCGAATCGACGATGTCCTCGACGATCAACACGTCTCTGCCTTCGATCACGGCGTCGAGGTCCTTGAGGATCCTCACCACGCCTGAGGATTTCGTCGCCGAGCCATACGAGGCGACCGCCATGAAGTCGACTTCGCACGGGACCTCTAGGTGGCGCATCAGGTCCGAGAGGAAGAACACCGCCCCTTTCAGGACACCGACCAGGACGAGATCTTTGCCGGCGTAGTCGCGCGAGACCTCGCCGGCGAGCTCGCGTACTCGGCGCGAGAGATCCTCGGCCGGGACGAGGACCTCGCCGATCGCGTCGTCGCTTTCCACGGAGAATTAGTTTATGGGCGGCCGGAGCCGCGGGCCGGCCGGGGTACGTACCGGCGGGGTCCGCACGAAACGGAGCATGCCCCCGTCCGCGAGGGCCCGCACCCCGTGAGGAAGATCGAGCGCCGCGGCACCCTTGGCGCACAGGGCCGCGATCTCCTCAGCGCGCCGCCCCGCGCCCGGAGCCGGCCGCCCGACCGCGGCGTCGGCGAGCCGTTGGACGACGAGCCTTTGCACCGCCACCGGGAGGTCCTGGAGCCGGGATAGCGAGATCTCCTGCGAGCCGTTCAACACCTCATTGACGAGTCCGTCCAGCACATCGCCCTCATCCTGCAGCAGCTGCGCGAGCGCCAGCACGTTCTCCTCGGCAGCGGGATGAATCGATCGCAAGGCGGGCACGAGCGCCGCTCGGATCCGGTTACGCGCGTACATGTCTTCGTCGTTGCTCTCGTCCTCGCGCCATCCCAGCCCTCGCTCACGACAGTACGCCGCGGTCTGCGCGCGCGTGTACTGAAGCAACGGCCGCACCAGCAAGCCATCTCGCGGACGCATCCCGAGAAGCGCGCGGCGGCTCGGCGAGGACGCGAGCCGGTACAGGATCGTTTCGACTTGATCGGTCGCCGTATGGCCGGCCGCCACGTCCTCTCGACGCCCGAGCGCCAGCTGCGCGGCGGCCCCGTAGCGCTCGTCACGCGCCCACGCTTGAAGGTTTCCGGACTCGGGTCGCCGGGGCCGGCGGACCTCGAGTCGCACGCCCAGCCCGTCGCACAGCGCCTCACAGTGACGCTCGTCCTCATCGGCGGCGTCCCGTAGCCCGTAATTCACGTGCAGAGCGGTGACCATACCGTCACCGGCGATCCGCAGAGCGAGGTCGAGCAGGCAGGTCGAATCGCGCCCGCCAGAGAGCAGCACGATCACTCGACGTCCCGGCGCCAGTAAGCCGCCTTCGATGACACGCTCGAGGATCACTCGGTCGGGAGAGATTTCGTCCGGCTGGCTCGGCATCGCCCACAGTGTCGCGCACGATCCCGTCCGCCCTGAACGGTCCAGCGGCGGGGCCCCGATGAGAACGAGGTCCCGCCGCCCGCGGACGTAACGGCCCGCTGCGTCGGCCGTAGGCGCTCGTCACGTTTCCGGCGGCGCCTCGCGGATCTCCTCAAGGGGACGACCCACGATCCGGCCTATTGCCAACTTGACTCTGTAGGTCTACTCGCCCAGGCGCCGTCTGTCAATCCACGCGTTCGAATCAGATCTCGAGATGTGGATATTCAGAGGCGATCATTGCCCTGTAGCGCGCAAATAGCGGCTTTGTGATCGGGATGATCGTAAATGCGGCTTTCACGTCACCGCCGGCCTTGATCCGCCGCCGTGCGATCGCAATCGCGATGTTCTCCCGGCCCTGGAAGTATCTATTGGCGGTCTCGGAGCTCATCTCCATTTTGACTTTCGGCTCCCAGTCGACGTCATCTGACCATTCCCAGGCGAGGTTGGGCTCCTCCGGTCCACCGGCGCGGATATTCACGACCATCTTCAAATCGGTGAACTCGAACCGCTGCGCCGTGTCTGCCTCCCGCAGGTGCGGCCCCATATCGGGGTCGTCGCTCATCAGCGCGAAGGTCCGGTCCATCACCTCGCGGAACTCTCCAACAGACTTGAAGCAGGTCATCGCAGCGCCGCCGTGGTCCCGTCGCGCCTCATACGGCGGCGAAGTCTAACCTCGCGCTGCGTGACCACTCCGATCCATCTCCACGCGACTGCCGAGCTCGCTGAGCGGGTCCTGTTGCCCGGTGATCCCGGCCGGGCGCTGCTGCTCGCGCAGACTCTGCTGGACGGGCTCCCGCTGGACGCGGACTGCAGGCGGCGGCAGTACTGGTCGTTTCCGATCTGCTCCTCCCAAATCGAGCGCGGATCGACCCCGAGGCCTTGCGCGACGCCGAGCGCAAGATGGGGGAGCTGGTGCTGAGGGCTCTACGACTCCAGCCGCGACACTAGCTCGGGCGCGACGCCTGGTCGGCGAGGGCACCCTCGACCCGGGCGAGCGCCTCTTCGATCGCAGTGAGTCGCTGCTCCAGCATCCTCGTGCCGCCCAGCCCGTCGATCCGCTGCTCGACCCGGTCGAGCCCGTCCTCGAGCCCTTCGAGCCGTTGCGAGACACCCCGCAGGCGGCGCGTCAGTCGTTCGAGATCGCTCGCCGATGGCAGATTCAGAGCCCCCATCGCAGCCTCTTGGGCGCGCACCGCGCGTTCGCGCGTCTCGACCGCTGCCGACAGCGCGCTGCTGACCAGCGAGTTCTCGAGCAACTCCTGCGCCAGTTTGCCGATCGCCTCCTCGCCTTGTCGCACGACGCGCTCCCGCAGCGGTTTATCCTCATTCATCGATGGCGGCCACTTTAGCGCGCAGCTTGCGCCGAAGGACAACTAATTCTCAGCTGGAGGGTTAGTACGTTCATCGGCCCCCCTTGCCGGGTACAGTTTTCAGGCGAACGGCCGATATACGTGTCACGCGCCCGGCTCAATTGCCGAGCCTTTCACCCATCCGACGGTTTGTCGTTGCAAAGCTCCAGCGCAGTCAGTAGCGTCAGGCTCTCGCCGCCAGGTGCTTGCGGCACTGTAGCGTTGCGCGCGGGACTGGCGGGAAGAAGCAGGCAATAGTGTTGAGAAGCCGGAAGCTGAGGATTGCGTTCGCCTCGGTGAGCATGATGCTCGCCGTGGGCGCCGTCGTGGCGGTGCCAAGCGCTTCCGCTGACGTCTGCCTGGTCACGGTAACGATCCAAGGCGGGCGAACATTCAACTTCACCGCCGACGTACCCGCCGGAACGCCGGTCTCCGCGATCGCCGTGCCAGCGAACCTGCTGCCGGCCGGCGCGCAGATCGTGAACGAAACCGAGTCTTGCACTTCGCCGTCCACGACCTCCAGCGCGTCGAGCACCAGTACGAGCAGCCCCTCGTCCTCTTCCTCGTCCTCATCTTCGAGTTCGTCCTCGAGTTCGAGTTCGAGTTCGAGTTCGAGCTCGAGTTCGAGTTCGACGACTTCCTCGCAGCACCGTCCGACTTCGAAGGGACGCGGCACGGTGCCGCAGCCCTCGTCACACAGCCGTCCCTCGAAGCCGAAGGGCTCGGGCGGTTCGACGCTGCCGGCGAGCAAGGGCAAGTCCGGCGGGAAGGCGAAGACAAGGACGAAGACGAAGACGAACGCCAAGAAAAAGAAGAAGAAGACCACCACGACCAGCAGCTCGTTGAGCTCGTCGAGCACGAGCACGAGCACGAGCACGCCAACGACGACGTCGTCCACCGTCACCACCGGGACTGGTTCCCCGTTCTCATTCTCGCTGCCAGGCGCGGAGCCGATCGGGGTCCCCAACTTCTTCATCGACAGCTTCCGGATCCCTCCGTTCCTACTGCCGATCTATCAGGCCGCCGGAATCCAATACAACATCCCGTGGCCTGTACTGGCGGCGATCAACGAGATCGAGACCGATTACGGCCGCAACCTCTCGGTCTCGAGTGCCGGCGCAGTCGGATGGATGCAATTCTTACCGTCCACCTGGAAGACGTGGGGCGTGGACGCGAACGGTGACGGGGTCGCCGATCCGTACAACCCGGTGGACGCGATCTTCTCGGCCGCCCGATATCTGCACGCGGCGGGCGCTTCAAGCAGCCTTCAGAACGCAATCCTCGCCTACAACCACGCGGACTGGTACGTCCAGTCGGTGCTTCTACGGGCAAAGCTGATCAGCGGCATGCCCAGCCGGTTGATCGGTGCGCTGACCGGTCTAGTCGAGGGGCATTTCCCGGTCGCCGCCCCTGCCAAGTATGCGGACGGGGGCGTCGAGACGCTCGCCAAGCGCAGGGTGAAGGGAACGAATGCGGCGATCGCGATTGGATCCGACCCAAACAGCACCAGCACGGCAATCCTCGCCAAGCAAGGCTCTCCGGTGATCGCCGTCAACGACGGCAAGATCGTCAAGGTCGGAGATTCAGCGCAGCTCGGCAAGTACGTCGAGCTGCAGGACTCCACCGGCAACATCTATACGTACGCCCAGCTCGGTCAGCTACAGCAGCGCTATCCGGTTCCGAAGCCTGTCCACCTGACCGCCGCGGACCTCGCCCAGCAGCTCTCGGCGCCGGCTACGCCGACCGCACCCCAGACTCCCGCGACGGCCGGCACCCAGCAATCGACACCGAACGTCACCAGCGCGAACGCCACAAACGACGCCAAGCGCCACTCGATCACGCTGCCGACCACGAGCAAACCCGCCCGTCAGACCACCACCACGGCGGCCGCGCCGCTGGTCAAGGAGCGCCTATTCGCCGATCCCTACCGACCGGCTTCCTACGCGGCCGGCGGATCGCTGCAGGTCAGGAACACCACCGCCCAGCTGGCGAGCTTCAACAACTATTTCTCCGACGTCTTGCATCTGGCAAAGAACCAGTACACGCTGGAGCCGCTGAAGACCGGCGCGATCGTGCTCGCCGGCACGGTCCTTGGTCGGATCGGGCCGGCAACACAGGGCACCGCGGCGCACGTGACGTTTATGATCCATCCCGCCGGCAAAAACGCGCCGGCGATCGATCCGAAGCCGATCCTCGACGGCTGGAAGCTGCTCGGCGCCACCGCCGTGTATCGGGCCTCTGGGATGAACCCATTCGTCGGTGCGAACGCCAAGAATCCGTCCATCGGGCAGATCCTGCTGATGAGCAAGGAGCAGCTCACGACCCGCGTCCTGTCAGATCCCCACGTCCAGATCTACAGCTGCGGCCGCCGGGACATCGAGGCCGGGCTGATCGATCGGCGGGTCCTCGCGGTGATCGAGTTCCTCTCGTCATCGGGCCTTGACCCATTCGTCTCCGGGCTGGCCTGCGGGCACTCCTTCACGGGATCGAACAGGGTCGACTCGGCGGGCGCGAGCGGCGCAAGCGTTGACATCTCGAAGATCAATGGCACTCCGATCGCGGGCCATCAAGGCTCCGGCTCGGTCACCGATCTCACAATCCGCCGCCTGCTGACCCTCCAGGGAGCGATGGCCCCCGACCAGATCATCAGCACGATGACCTACAAGGGCCAGAGCAACACGCTGTCGCTCCCCGACCACGCCAACCGCATCCAGGTCACCTATACGCCCGAGTACGGGGCCAACAAGAAGCTCTCCGCCGAGATCAAGGCGATCCTCCAGCCGGGTGAATGGACGCAGCTGATCAATCGAATCAGCGAGATCCCAGAGCCCGTGGTCCCGATCGCGCCCAGCAAGTACGCCGTCCGCACGCGCGGCGGCTGACGGACCATCGCATCTCTGTTTAGATTCATCCAGGTCGAGGCTCCCTGGACGCTCGGCCCTCCGGACGGCCGATACCTCCTGCGTCATCCCGGCGACTCGCCGGACGCGGCGCCGACCCACGTGCTCGTGATCGCCACCCTTGGGGCCCTGGAACGCCGTCGTTGGGGGCCACGACGAGGCAGACATAAAGCTGAACCTGAGCCTGAGCCGACTCCGGTGGCAACGGGACGGGCCACCCTGGTCGACGTCGCTGAGCCGCTGGGCAGCGCTGCCGAGGCCCGGCGCTGGCTGGCTGGGGCCGGCGAACCGAACCTTCGCGCAGGACTCTCGGTGCTCGGCCGCAGCTTGCATGCCTTTCGCCTGATCGCTGCCGACCCGTACCTCCAGCCGGTCGGCCGCCACCAGCTGCTGGTGGCGCGGCTCGGCTACGGAGCTGGCGAACAGGTTGCCGAGGGATTGTGGAGCGAGGCGATCGAGCTGATTCCGAGATCCACGCAGCAGCGCCGGACCAAGCTCCTGCAGCCCCAAGCGCGGCTCGCCGCCGTCCTCGGCGGTCGCGAGCCCGTGCTGGCGTGTGAAGAGCTGACCCTCCGCGCGCGGCTCGATCTCGACCAGAGCCGCTTCCGGGAAGCCGCGCTCCAGCTGCTCGTGGCGCTTGATGCCACGCTCGCCGAGCTTGCCAACGACCCGGTTGGCCTGACACTGCAGGATCGACTGACCGAGCTAGGCGCCCAGCGCGACCGGATGGTCGCGGCCGCCCAGGCCGCGCTCACCGGTCAACTCGCCGACAGCGACCGCGAGACTGTGGCGTTCACACTCGGGCGGATCGAGGCTGCGCTACGGGCGCGGGCGCTCGTGTCCACTCGCTAGCCGGCGAGCTCCAGCGCCGCGAGCACCGCCTCCAGCTCGTCGACGACGTCGCCGCCCATCCGGATGCTCGCGCGCGCGTCGAGCGACGTGGCGCCGTGGGTGAGGATCGCGATCCGGCCGCCGGCGGCAAGCGTCACCGCGGGCAGCTGGGCGACGGGATACACCTCGAGTGAGGAGCCGATACACAGCATCAGCTCAGCGCCCGCGGCGAGCTGCTCGGCGCGAGCGAGCGCGTCGGTCGGCAGATATTCGCCGAACAGCACCACGTCCGGCTTCAGCGGAGTCCCGCATTCGCAGCGCGGCACTCCGTGCGCATCCGCGGCCTGCCGAGCACGCACATCGGCGAGCGGGTACCGCTCACCGCACCGCAGGCAGGAGGAGTACGCGATCGTGCCGTGTATCTCGACCAGCTCGCGCGTACCGGCGCGGGCGTGGAGCTGGTCGATGTTCTGCGTGATCACGGCGGCGAGCAGTCCAGCCTGCTCGAGCACGGCAAGCACTTCATGGGCCCGGTTCGGGCGCTTGTGCGCGAGCGCGTGAAACCGATCGCCGTAGAAATGCCAGAAGCGCGCCGGATCGCGCTCGAAGACGTCGATATGGGCGACCTCCATCGGATCGACGTTCCTCCACAGGCCGGTGCCGGGCGAGCGGAAGTCCGGAATCCCCGAAGGCACCGAGATTCCCGCGCCGGTGAGCGCGACGACCGAGCGCGCTTCCCGGATCAGCTGCGCCAGACGCGCGGCCGTCGTGTCGACAGCGCTCATTTGCCCTGGAAGCGCGCGGCGCGCTTGTGCAGGAACGCCGAGATTCCCTCGCCAGCGTCCTCGGAGGCAAACACCGCCGTAAAGCCCCGCTTCTCGGCGTCGATTCCGGCATCGAGGTCGCCCGCCGCGGACACCGTCTTGATCTGCTCGACGGCGAGCGGAGGTTGCGAGGCGAGCTTGCGCGCCCACGCCAGGGCGGTGTCCAGCAGCTCGTGGTCGGGCACCACCCGAGTGGCGAGGCCGAGCTCGTAGGCTTCGTATGCCGAGATCGGATCGCCTGTGAGGTTCATCTCGAGCGCCTTGGCCTCGCCGACCAGCCGGGACAGCCGCTGGGTCCCGCCGAACCCGGGAATGATCCCGAGGTTGATCTCCGGCTGGCCGAAGGAGGCCGACTCGGCCGCGATCCGGAAGTCGCAGGCCATCGCCAGTTCGCAACCGCCGCCGAACGCCAGCGCGTTCACCGCCGCGATCGTCGCGACGCTCGAAGTCTCCATTTGGCGCAACAGTCCGTGCATCTGATCGAGCAGCCGCTTGCCGGCGTCGGCATCCATGGTGCTGAAAGCCTTGATATCGGCGCCGGCGCAGAACAGCATCGGGTTCGCGGAGGCGAGGACGAGGACCCGCACGCTGCCTTTCACTGCCTCCCAAACCTTCTGAAGGCCCTGCACCACCTCTGGCGAGATCGAGTTCGCGGGCGGCCGATCCAGCCAGGCGATTGCCACCTCCTCGCGGGTCTCGAGCTTGATTTCGCTCTCCTCCCATCCCGCGTCCGGACGCGCGTACGGGAAGAAGCCCTGACCGCTCTTGACCCCGTGCCGGCCCTGGGCTACCAGGCGCCGCAGGATCATTGGCGACTCGAAGTTCTCGCCCCACTCCTGGGCGGCACGGTCGAGCTTCGTGAGCACCTCGTCGAGGCCGATCTGGTCGGCGCGCGCAAACGGCGGCGGGATGATCCCAGCGCCGGCCATCATGCCAAGGTCGATGTCCTTCATCGACGCCACCCCTTCCTCGAGCACCAGGCAGCTCTCGACGAGCGCCTTGAGCGTGAAGCGGTCTAGCAGCGCGCCGGTGTCGAAGGGCTTATCCGGAGTGCTCATAGAAGCCCTTCCCGGTCTTGGCGCCGAGGTCTCCGGCGGCGACGAGCTCTCGCAGCTGCTTGTGAACGTAGAAGCGATCTCCGTATGACTCCGTCAGATGCTCAGCGACGTGCAACACGGTGTCTAGTCCAAGTAGGTCGCAGAGGAAGAACGGCCCGATCGGCGCAACCTTGGACTCCGAGACGACCTCGTCCAGCTTCTTGATATCGGCTCCTGTCTCCTCCTGGAACCGCCACAGTTCGGAGAGGCCCGAGTTGAGGATCCGGTTCACCACGACGCCCGGGACCTCGCCGCAGCGGATCGGCGCCTTTCGGATCGCCAGCGCGAAGTTGTTTGCCGCCTGCGCGGTCTCCGGCGAGGTCTCCTCACTTTCGATCACCTCGATCAGCCGCATCACGGAGGCAGGATAGAAGAAGTGAAATCCGACCACCTTGTCCGGGCGACTGGTCGCCTCCCCCATCTCGGCAATCGACAGCGAGGACGTGTTCGAGGACAGGATCGCGTGGCCAGGGGTGACCTCGTCGAGCTCAGAGAACACGGCCTGCTTGATGTCCATGCGCTCGGGCACCGCCTCGATGACGAAGTCGACGTCGCAGAGCGCTTCGTAGCCGGTAGTGCCGGTGATCAGCGCCAGCTTCTGGTCGAGCTCACGGGCCTCCATCTTCCCGGCGTCGACGCGCTGGCGCCACAGCGCGCGGGCTTTTTCGATGCCCTGATCCACCAACTCCTGGTCCACGTCCTTGAGCACAACCGGAATTTCGGCGCTGGCGATCGTCTGGGCGATCTCTCCGCCCATCGTGCCGGCGCCAACTACCGCAGCTCTGAAGACGAACATTGGCCCAACGCTATCCAACGTCCGCGCGACGTGCCGCCGCCAACTCGACGCCGAACCGGGCGAGTGTCGTTTGCAGCGACCGCTTCATCGCTGGCCTGATGAACAGCAGATCGATCAGCGGCGTCAGTGGCGAGCGCCGCCTGACCTGATAGTCGAGGCTAAGCGCGAGCTCGATGTTCCCGTCGAGCGCCGTGAAGACGACTTGCTGGCGTCCCGAGATCGAGCTGTCCTCTATCTCGAGTGTCTGGCCAGCGAGCGACTCGTATTCCACGACCCTTTCGACGACGCGGCCGCGGCCAGCGGGACCTGACTCCCAGGTAACGCGCGCGCCGGCGCGCGGCCAGTCGCCGTCGACGCCGACGATCCGCGAGAGACCGTCGACCCACGCCGGCCAGCGGGTTGTGTCATACCAGCAGGACTGCACCTCGCCCACGGACGCCGGAAGGATCAGCGACGCACGCGCGATCGCCATCGCGGTCGATTATCGCTGGCGATCGTGCGAACGGGCCACTACGCTGGCGATCAGCGATGTCAGAGATGCTTCCGGATCAGATCGAGCCGTACGCGAATATCTCGTCGAAGGCCTACGAGCATCCTGCGGATCGTGCGGCAACCGCGGCGCTGCAAGCCGTGCCGATGCTGGACACCGTCGTGCGCAAGCTGATCGAGTGGCGCTACGAGCGTGCCCTGCGCCAGTTCTATCTCGGCAACTCGGTGAAGGTCGGCGAGCAGCAACTGCCGGAGCTGTGGGCAGCGCACCGGGGCGTGTGCGCGATCCTGGACATGCCCGACGTCTACGACCTGTACGTGACCTCTCCCGTCCCTGGTGGTGCTCAGGCAATCGGATCGGGGACACCGATGATCGTGTTCGACTCGATGTTGGCGCAGCAGCTCGGTACGGGCGAGCACCGCGTGGTGCTCGCGCATGAGCTCGGACACATCCTCTCCGACCACGTTCTGTACGTCACCGCGCTGAACATACTGCTGAGCGTCACCAACGGACTTCCTTTCTTCTTCGGGATTCCGTTCCGGGCCGTCAAAGCTGTGCTGCTCGAGTGGTACCGCGCCACCGAGCTGAGCTGCGACCGGGCCGCGACGCTGGCGGTCCGCGATCCGCAGATCGTCTGCCGCACGTTGATGGTGACGGCCGGTGCGATGCCCGCCGACAAGCTCAGCCTCGACGCCTTCATGGCCCAGGCGATGGAGTACGAGAGTTGGGATGACGCCAGCGACCGGGTGAGGCGGTTCTTCAACGAGATCGGCCAGACCCACACCCATGCCGTCCGGCGAGTCTCCGAGGTGCTGAAGTGGGTGCAGAGTGGCGAGTACGACCGGATCGTGCGCGGTGAGTACCGCACGCGCGATCAGGAAGCCGACGTGCGTGAGGAGGCCACCGACGCGATGGAGTTCTACGTCGAGCGGTTTCGCACGATCTTCCAGGAGGCCGGCGACAACATCGCCAATGTCGGATCACAGGTCGGCGGCGTCGCCGAGCAAGTCGCCGGCTGGATCCGTACCCGCGGCGGCGGTTCCGGCGGCAGCGACGGCTGAGCCGCCACCGGGCTGACGCCGGGCTAACGCGCTCCTAGCCCAGCCGTGATTTGGGCCTGTTGCCGGCTGCGGACAGCGGGTTCGACTCGGTGGTGGCCGCGGGCGGGCCCGCGGCGCCGACGACGGGGAAGCCTGACCGCGTAACGTTTACTCCAGTCCATGGCAACGTCCACCAACGGCACCGGCCTGGCACCCGCACCCGCGATCGTTGTGCGCGGCCTCACCAAGAACTTTGGTGACGTCCAAGCGGTCCGCGGCGTCGACTTTGAGGTCGCTCTCGGCGAGGTGTTCGGATTCCTCGGTCCCAACGGCGCCGGCAAGACGACCACGATCAACATGCTGTGCACGCTTGCCAAGCCGACGGCCGGCGCGGCGTCCGTCGCCGGCCACGATGTGGTGCGCGAGCGCGACGACGTGCGACGGAACATCGGACTGGTCTTCCAGGACCCAACACTCGACGGTTACCTGACCGCGGCCCAGAACCTCCGCCTGCACGCCGAGCTGTACGGCGTGAAATCCGAGCTGGTGGCGCCCCGGATGCGGCAGGTGCTCGAGATGGTTGGGCTGTGGGAGCGCAAGGACGGTCCGGTGGCCACCTTCTCCGGCGGGATGCGTCGGCGCCTGGAGATCGCGCGTGGACTGATGCACTCGCCCCGCGTGCTGTTCCTCGACGAGCCGACAATCGGACTTGACCCGCAGACGCGCCGCTCGATCTGGAGCTACATCCGCGAGCTCAAGGAGCGCGAGGAGATCACGATCTTCATGACCACTCACTACATGGACGAGGCCGAGTGGTGTGACCGGATCGCGATCATGGACCACGGTCAGATCGTGGCGCTTGATAGCCCGGAGACGCTCAAGGCCGGGATCGGAACCGACCGGGTCACGATCCACACCGACGACGATCAGGCGACGATCGCGGCGCTTGCCCAGCGGTTCGAGATTGAGGCGCGGATCTCAGAGGATGCTGCGGTGACGTTTGGCGTCCCCGGCGGCGAGCAGTTCGTGCCCCGGCTGTTCGCCGAGCTCGGCATACCGATCAAGGCGGTCAGCGTTTCGCGACCCACGCTCGATGACGTCTTCATGTCCTACACGGGCACAACGATCCGCGACGCCGAGGAGGATCAGTCCAAGCACCGCAACCGCGTGATGATGCAGATGATGACGGGAGGTAGGCGATGAGCACGACCGCCGATCATCCGGGCACGGAAGCCACCACTGCTCCGCCGACCCACGAGGTCGTCAGGGTCACCGTTCCTAAGCGCAGCCTCGCCTCGGAGCTCCGCGCAATCAGGGTCGTGTGGCGGCGCGAGCTGATCCGGTTCCGCAGTGACCGGATCCGGATCGTGACCGCGCTCGTCCAGCCGCTGCTGTTCCTGTTCGTGCTCGGCTCGGGTCTTCAGCAGATCGCGAGCGCCGGCACCCACGGTGTCGACCTGAAGACGTTCATCTACCCCGGCATCCTCTGCATCGCCGTGATGTTCACGGCGATGTTCTCGGCGGCCTCGATCGTCTGGGACAGGGAATTCGGCTTTCTGCGCGAGATGATGGTCGCTCCCGTAAGGCGTAGCTCGATCGTGATCGGCAAGTGCCTGGGCGGTGCCACCGTGGCTTGCTTTCAGGGCGTGATCGTGATCTGCCTCGCGGGATTGGTAAACGTCCCCTATGACCCGCTGCTGATCCTCGGGATCTTTTGTCTTCAGCTGCTGCTCGCCTTCACGATCACGGCGTTTGGCGTGATGGTCGCCGTCCGGATCAAGCAGATGCAGTCGTTCATGGGCGTGATGCAGATGGTCGTGATGCCGATGTTCTTCATCTCAGGAGCCCTGTTTCCGGTCGCGGGCCTCCCCGCCTGGCTGGCCGTGCTCAACCGGATCGACCCGCTTACCTACGCGGTCGATCCGATGCGACGATTGGTGTTCAACCACCTCTCGATCTCGCCCGCCGCCCGGCAGGCCCTCGATCCCGGCGTCACGTGGTGGGGCTGGCATGTCCCAGCGCTGTTGGAGGCAGGCGTCGTCCTAGCCCTCGGGCTGGTGATGCTCGCAGTCGCGATCTGGGAGTTCAGCGCGACCGAATAAAGGGCCGCCGAATGGCGGCCTCTTAATTAAATCAAACCCCTAGCTCGGCGGACGCCGGCGCCGGCTCTTCGACCCGGCGCGGGAGCAGTGTCTCGCGAGCGATCACGAGCCGCTGGATTTGTGCGGTGCCTTCGTAGAGCTGCAGAATCTTGGCGTCGCGCATCAGCTTCTCGACCGGGTAGTCCTTGATGAACCCGTAGCCGCCGTAGACCTGGACGGCGTCGGTCGTGACCTCCATCGCGGTGTCGGCGGCAAACCGCTTGGCGTGCGAGGACTCGAGCGTGTTGCGCTTGCCCTGATCGAGCAGGACCGCCGAATGCCAAGTCGCCAGCCGCGCCAGGTGCACCTTGGTCGCCATGTCAGCGACGATGAACTGAATCGCCTGGTGCATCGCGATCGGGACGCCGAACTGGACGCGCTCCTTGGAGTAATCGATCGCGAACTCCATCGCCGCGCGGGCGACGCCGGTCGCCATCGCCGCCACGCCGGGACGCGTCCGGTCGAGGGTCATCATCGCGATCTTGAAGCCCTTGTTCTCTTCGCCGACCAGATGGTCGAGCGGAATCTCCACGTCGTTGAAGGAGATCGTGGCGGTGTTCGAAGCCCGCTGACCCATCTTGTCCTCGTGCTTGTCGACGACCACGCCCGCGTCGCGGGGGATGATGAAGCAAGAGATCCCGCGATGTCCGGCTTCCTTGTCGGTCTTCGCGTAAACCGTGTACCAGTCGGCGTACTCGCCGTTGGTGATGAAGCACTTTGAGCCGTTGACGACCCACTTGTCGCCCTTGCGGACGGCGTTGGTCTTCATCCCGGAGACGTCCGAGCCGGCGTCGGGCTCGGTCAGGCAGAACGAGGCCAGCAGCGGCCCCTCGCTGAGTCGGCCGAGGTACTCCTTCTTGAGCTCCGCTGACGCGGCGAGTATCACCGGCGCCGTCGCCAGCGAATTGCAGGTCAGGGAAGTGCCGATCCCCGAGCAACCCCAGGCGATCTCCTCCTCGATAACGACGCTGTCGAGGGATCCAAGGCCTGCGCCGCCGTATTCGGTCGGCAGGTGGCCGTTCATCAAGCCCAGCTCCCAGGCCTTATCGATGATCTCCTGCGGCCACGTTCCGTCTCGGTCGTACTCCCACGCGACGGGACGGATCTCCTTCTCCGCGAACTCGTGCGACATCTCGCGCATGCTCTTCTGTTCGTCGGTAAGCGTGAAATCAACCACGGTGGACTTCTCCTTGAAAGTCGGCCTCGGGGCGTCGCGGGCCGGCGCCGGCCTCGACCGGGCAGCTTCCCGCTTCCTGGGCAAAGTAGATTGACTAGTCAGTCAATATCTGTTATCACAGGATAGCCGGATTGGCTTGCGAGCGCAAGTCGTCGATGCGCAACACTTACGGGCCATGCAGGCCGCGTTCGGCACCGTTGTCTGGATCGTCTGCGGATTGGGGCGCAGTCGCGGCGCGTGAGCGCGACGCCGAAATCCGAGAGCTTCTCGAGGCACGGAACGCGAGGCGGCTGCAGCGCGGAGAAGCACCGATTGACGTCGAGCAGGAGCTCGCCCAGCTCACCGCTGTGCCAGTCGATCCGGCGCTGCGAGCCGAGATCCGCGATCTGGTGCTGGGCCGAAATCACCGCCGGCTACGCCGCGGCCAGGCGCCGCTGGACGTGGAAACCGAGATCGACCGCCAGATCGCCGAGCTGGGGTGCCTTTGAGCCGACCTGGAGCTCCCCGCGAATCGCCACGCGCTACGCTGCGGCGCAGATGGCCGACCCCCGCAAATTCGAGCTCGACGAGCTGGTCAACCGCCCCGGTACCTACTTCAACCCGCAGACCGAGGTTCTCGTAATCGTCGACGACTCACCCGAGCTCGACTCCGAGATCTTCAACATGGAGGAGTACGAAGGAGCGGACTGGGTGCTTGTCTCCGACGAGACGCCAGTCGATGAGAACCGCCGCGATGAGCTACTCGAGCGATTCCAAGTCCATTCGCAGCCCGCCGTCGCGGAGGACGATGATGAGTACTCAGAGGAGTACGAGGAACAAGAAGAGGACGTCGGCCGGGAGTAGCTGCCCTACCCGCCGTTTAGCAGCGACGCGCAGTGCTGCATCTTCGCGACATCGTTCCCGGCGGCGCTAATGCATTGGCTGTAGCTCTGCACGCTCGTGGCGGACCCGGAGCCGCCCGAGGAACTCGGGGCGGAGGACTTCGCGCCGGAGAGGCCGCCGGCGAGCGCGGTCTCGATCTGCTGCAAGATCGGCCCCACCTTGGCAGTGAACTCGCTGTACGGCCGAACGCCACTCGGCACCGCGATCGTCTGCGGCTGATTCAAGTTCGTGTACTGCATCACGACGCCGATTCCCGCCGCCCGCAACCCGCCGAGATCAGCCGCGTACTGCCCCGATACCGGCAGCGTGACGTTGATCGCCAGCCTGCGGACGGTCCTGTCGCCGTTGCCGGTCCAGACATCGAAGCTGGGCGTCTTGACCTTGCCGGCAATCTGACTGCGTGCCGTCGCGGAGATCCCTTTCGGGATCTGGCTGGCGCCTGAGACGCCTAGTGAGGACGTCTTCTGAAGGAACGTGTTCAGGTCGTCCAGCAGCGCGGGAACGTTGACGCCGGCGCGAATATGCGTCGTCCCGGCATCCCCGACGCTTTCGGTACCCACCACGAACGGATGGACGAGCCAGTGCAACGGATCAATACCGAGCTTCGACAGCGCGCTCGATCCCGAACCGCCATTTGCCGGCGAGGAGAGTTGCGCGAAGCTCGACTCGAGCCGCTTGAAGGTCGCCGCCGGAAGCTGGTAGCTCGTGCCATCGAGCGTCACATATCCATTGGTTCCAGTCGAGAGGATCCCCAACGAGCCCCGCGTGCCCTGCGCGCTGAGAGAGATGTCGAAATTCGACGCCGGAAGCTCACCCTTGCCACGGCTTTGGAAGGGACCACCGAAGCTGAAGCTGACCGGCTGCGTGACCGTCCGCGACCCCGAGGGCCGGACGGTCACGACGAAACTGAGGTTCCCGCTGGTGACGGAATGGGTCCCGCCGAAGGTCTCTCGCAAGAGCGCGTTGGCATCCCCGGAGCTGGCGCTGCTGCTGCTGCCGCCGCAGGCGCTGACGGCAGCGCCCATCGCCGCGATCAGCACGAGCGCGGCCGCCGAGCGCAATCCCCTGATCCGATCGTGCATGAGCCCTTTCTCCTCGACGATGGCGCGGGTTCAGGCGCGAATGTAGCAGCGCCTTCGCGCTGGGGCGCCACCTCGGATCGCGCAATCCAGGCGTCGCGACGGACCTTCTAGCCTAGACTCGGCCGGTCTATGAGCCCGCGTACGATCCTCTACACCGGCAAGGGTGGGGTGGGTAAGACCTCTGTCGCGGCGAGCACCGCCCGGCGCTGCGCTGCCGCGGGCATGAGAACGCTGGTGATCTCGACCGACCCGGCACACAGCTTGGCTGAGTCACTCGAGGTGGAGCTTTCGGCAACGCCGGAGCCGGCGGGGGACCGGTTGTGGGGCCAAGAGGTTCACGCGCAGCAGGAGATGGAGCGCCACTGGTCCGGCGTGCAGGATTGGCTGGGCGAGCTGTTCATCGAGCGCGGACTGGACCGGATCTCGGCCGAGGAGCTGACCGTGCCGCCGGGGATGGACGAGCTGTTCTCGCTGCTGACGCTGCGCACCCAGCACCAGCGGGGCGAATGGGACGCGATTGTCGTCGACTGCGCGCCCACCGGTGAGACGCTACGGCTGCTCTCGTTTCCGGACGTCGCGCGCTGGTGGATCGAGAAAGTCTTCCCGAGGGAACGCCAGATCCTAGCGGCGGCACGGCCGCTCGCGCGCTCGCTGCTCGACATTCCCCTCCCGACTCCGGCCGTGTTCGCCGATATCCAGCGGTTGTCGGAGAGCCTGATCGCGATGAACGAGATCCTGCGCGATCGCGAGCGCTCGACCATTCGCCTGGTGATAAACCCGGACAAGATGGTGATCGGCGAGGCGATGCGCACCTTCACCTACCTGAATCTGTACGGATATCTGACCGACGCGGTGATCGTCAACCGGATCTTTCCGTCCGAGGTCGGCGACTACTTCTCGCAATGGAGGCGGCTTCAGGAGGAGCACCTCGAGCTAGTTCGCTCAGCCTTCTCGCCCGTCCCCGTGCTGTCGGCGCCGTACTTCGACCAAGAGGTGCTGGGAGCGCAGATGCTCGACCGTCTCGCGGCGGCGTTGTTCGCCTCCGTGCCGCTGGACCCCGCCGCGGTCCTGCATGACGGGATCACCCAGGAGCTGGAGCTCACCGAGCATGGGGCGCGCCTGCGCCTGGCGCTGCCGTTCGCCCACAAGGGCGAGATCTCGCTCAAGAAGATCGGCCTCGAGCTGATCGTCGGTGTTGATGGCCACAAACGAAACATCATCCTGCCGCCCTCGTTCGCCGGCTTCGAGCCGTCAGGGGCAACTTTCGAGAACGGGTCGCTCGAGGTGAGCTTCAATGGAATCAAGCGATCCTGAATCCCGCGACGCGCTCCGTCGCCTCGAGGAGCGCCTGGACCGAGCCTCCGACGCCGCCGAGCGGCTGATTGTCGAGGCCGCGCAGTCGGCGGCCCGTGCCGCCGGCACCGCCGCTGACGGCCTGAAGCCACCGCCGGCCGGCTGGCAGGTGCCAGAGGAAGACGATCGCCCGGCCCGCAGCGAGCTCGACCTGCTGGGGCAGGTGTTCCAGTCGCTGCGAGAGCTGATCCCCCCTGAATTGCAGCGTCGACTGGTCGAAGCGCTGCGCGAGCTGCTGCTCGCGGTGCGCGCGCTGATCGACTGGTACGTCGACCGCCTGGACAGACGAGAAGCCGAGCCCACCGAGGTGCAGGACATCCCGATCCTGTAGGCGCCTGGTCAGGTGCTTACAATCGGGGCGTGGCCCGCACCTGGATCCTTACCGGGTCGCCAACCGCGCGGCGACCCGCGAGCACGGCTTCACCGTGATCGACCGAATGAGCGCCACCGCCGGCGCACGGGCGTGAACCAGAGCCGCCCCGCGACGGGGGCTGCTCAGCGCCTGAGTACCGGCGCCAGACGCGTGATGCGGGCCTGGCGAGCCTTGCCGCACGAGCGCCGGCTGGCCGCCTACGCCGCGGTCGGGCTGTTCCTGACGCTGTTCTTGCCTTGGTATCAAGAGACGGTGATCGCTCCGGGCAAGGCGACACACCTCCAGTCGGCGAGCGCGACGCTCACCGGCTGGGGGGCGTTCTCGTTCGTGGAGGCCGCGGTACTGCTGGTCGCCGCCGGCGTGCTGACGCTTTTGTTCCAGCGTGCCGAGGGTCGCGCCTTCCACCTTCCCGGCGGCGATGGTTCGGTGATCACCGCGGCCGGCCTATGGACGTGCGTGTTGATCGTGTGGAGGATCTTCGACAAGCAGGACACCAGCAGCCACAATCAGTTCGCCACCACCTCGGGCATCGAGTGGGGGATCTTCATCGCGCTCGCGGTGGCCGCGTGCCTCGCGTACGCCGGTTCCCGAATCCGGGCGGCTCACCGTCCCGAGCCGCCATTGCCGGGCGAGGAGGCGGTCGCTGGGGTTCCCTCTCCCCCAGGCCCCGCCGGGGACCGACCCGTTCGCCGCCGGCGAGCCGAGGCGCGGCCGGTGCGCGCTCCCCGGCCGGTGCGCGCCGAGGGCCCGCCACGGTCTACGAAGGCGCCGCGATCTGCTGGTCCCGAGGACCCGCCGCGATTTACGGACTCCTCCCGCGGCCTCGACCTGCCGGTGCCGGAGCCCGACGACCCCCCGACGCTGCAGATCGGCTCTCCCCCCACATCTCGACGACGCGCCAGCACGCCCGAGCAGCGGCCTGTCCGACCCGACGAGCAGCTCACGATTCCGCTCGAGGAGCACCGACCCGACGACTGATGGGCCAGGGGGCGCGGTCGCCGCGGGCCCTCGATCCGAACGTTGGCTATCTACCTCCGGCCCCCGCGCCCCGCCACCCATCCCTATCGCGACCCGGGCTGCAACACGAACGAGAAGTACGCGCTGAGGAGTCCGATGATCAGGATGCCCGTGATGATCAGCGTCCGTGACTTGATGATGTGGCCAAAGACTCCGATCGCGAGCCCGATCACGAGCGCTGCGATGAACAGCCCCAGATGAGGCTGAGAGGCAGCTGGGACGAGCACGACCACGGGCGAACCCTATATTTGGAGCATGGCACGGAACCCCACGTCGATCGACGAGGTCGCGAGCGGGCTAAGACGGGTCGGGTATTTGCCGGACGGCTCCACCGCGCTCGTCTCATTCCTGGCAACCAAGCTCGACAAGCCGGTGCTTGTCGAGGGCCCGGCGGGCGTGGGAAAGACCGAGCTGGCGAAGGCGCTGGCCAAGTACCTGGAGCGGACCCTGGTGCGGCTCCAGTGTTACGAGGGCCTGGACGAGGCCAAGGCCCTGTACGAGTGGAACTACCGCAAGCAGCTGCTGCGAATCCAGACCGAGGCCGACGGCACCGGTTGGGACAGCGTCCAGGACGACATCTTCGGCGAGGAGTTCCTCCTCCAGCGGCCGTTGATGACCGCGATCGCCTCAGAGCAGCCCGTCGTCCTGCTGATCGACGAGATCGATAAGACCGACCAGGAGTTCGAGGCGATGCTCCTCGAGCTGCTGAGCGACTTCCAGATCTCGATTCCGGAGTTGGGACGAGTTGAGGGCAAATCCCAGCCGGTGGTGCTGCTGACCTCGAACAACACCCGTGAGCTGACCGAGGCGCTCAAGCGCCGCTGCCTTTACCTGTGGCTCGATTACCCAAATCTTGAGCATGAGCTCGAGATCGTCAGGCTCCACTCCCCGGAGCTGGACGAACGGATCGCGAGGAAGCTGGTCGAGATTGTCCACCAGGTTCGGGAACTCGACCTGAAGAAACCGCCGAGCATTGCCGAGTCGATCGACTGGGCTCGGGCGCTGCTGCTGCTGGGCGCCGATGACATCGACGGCGAGACCTTTAGGCAGACGATGAGCGTCATCGTCAAGCACCGCACCGACCTGGATACCGTCGCGGCCCGCGTTGGGGTCAAGCTCGAGCCAGCTGCGGATGCCCGCCCCGCCGCCTAACCCGCCGCCCGGCGGCCCGAGGTACGCCCCCGTTCACGGCAGCGGCCCAGACCGCTTCGACGGGCAGCTGCTGGCCTTTGCGGAGGACCTGAGAAACGAGGGAGTCGCAATCGGGACCTCGGAGATCCTTGACGCGTTCCAAGCCCTTGGCCACGTGGCGTGGACCGAGCAGACCGCGTTCAAGGAGGCCCTGGCGGCGACGCTGGCCAAGTCGCCCGAGGATCGGCGGGTGTTCGAGCTCGTCTTCGAGCGCTTCTTCTTCCGCGCCGCCGAGGCTGAGGCGGCCAGGCGGCGGGTAACGGAAGGCCAGGGTGTCGGGGTTGCCGAGGACGAGATCGATCTCGACACGCTGCGCCGGCAGATCGCCGCCGCGCTCAGGGACGGCTCCGACGCGGCGCTGCGCGACCTGGCGCGGCTGGCGATTGCCGCGTTTGGTCGCGGAGAGGGATCAGGCGTGCTCGGCGTGGACGTCCAGCGGATTCGTCGCGCACTCGGCTTGCGCGCCGAACCCCAGCCGGACCTCCCCGACGACGATCCCAGACGGCAAGGCGTTCCCCGCGAGCAGCTGCGTCGCTTCGAGCAGCACCTGCGCCGTGAGCTGGAGCGCGGCTTGATCGAGCGCACGGCGAGCCTGCCGCCCAAGCGTCCGTTGACCGAGCTCGATCGGGCTCTTCCCACTGGCCCGATCCAGGATCTGGCGCAGGTTCACCGGGTAGTCGCGCAACTCAAGCGTCGCCTGGCGACCCAGGGCCACGAGCAACGGGGCCGCAACCGCCATGCCCACGTCGACGTCAGACGCACGATGCGCGCCTCCCTGGAGACCGGCGGCGTTCCCGTAACCCTGAAGTACCGCCCCCGGCGTCCGAGAAGGCCCGAGATCTACATACTTTGCGATGTCTCCACCTCGGTCACCAGCGCCAGCACGTTCTTCCTCAGCGTCTTGCACGCGCTGCACGACACGTTTCGCAAGCTGCGTTCGTTCGTGTTCATCGAGCGGATCTCCGAGGTGACCGAGGTGTTCGAGCGTGAGCGCGACTTCCGCGCTGCCAGTGAAGCCGTCTCGCGAGACGCTGGGGTCGCGGACGTCTCCGGCTACACCGACTACGGCCGGGTGTGGACGGAGTTCCTGGCGCTGATCGAGGACGAACTGCATCCGCGCGCGACCGTGATCGTGCTCGGCGACGCCCGCACCAATGGCCGGCCGCCCCGCGATGACGTGTTCGCGGCGATCACCGCCAAAGCGGGCCGCACGTTCTGGCTGAACCCCGAGCCGCGCCTGTACTGGAACTACGGGGACAGCGTGATCGCCGCCTACGAAGAGCACTGCACCGCGTTCGAGTGCTGGCGAACCGATCAGCTAGAGGAGTTCGTCAAGGTCCTGTCTCGAGGTGGACGGGCGACCTAAGGCCGGGACTCGGCCGATCGTCGCCTGACCCGGCCGCGGGTCCGCCAGAATTCGGCTTCTTGCTCTCCGAGCTCGGTCACCGGCTCCTCGCCGAGCTGGAGCTCGCGCATGATCCGGTGCCAGTTGCGCCGAGCGTGCAGCTGACCGAGTACTGCCAGCACACTCGTCTCGACGCGGCGCAACCAGATCTCCTCCGGCGGGACCTTCATCTGGCGCACGAGCCGAAGTGCGCCTTCCATCGCGCGCGGGTCGATCAGTTTCTCGACGATCGCGGCAACGTACTCGGGGTCGATCCGGAGCTCTCGATCGCGCAGGTACCAGTCGCCGACCACGAGCGCTTGGCCGAGCAGCAGTCCGCGGTCGATCTTCGCCCGGTTGCGAACGTATCCAAGCTCGACGGCGGTGGCCGTGAAGCGCTCCTGGTCGCCATCGATCGCTGCCACGAGAGCCCGACGCACCAACGCGAGCCCGTCATCGCTGACCTCGGCCGTATTGCCGAAGTCCAGGAACGCCATCCGGCCGTCCTGGAGCAGTAGATAATTGCCCGGGTGCGGATCGGTGTTGAACCTTCCCACACGGACGCCCGAGCCGAGGAAGAACCGCACCACGATCTCCCCGACACGGTCGCGCTGATCCTGATCGAGGCGCAGGATGTCTTTGAACCGCAGCCCCTCCACCCACTCCGAGACGAGCACGCGGCGGCGCGAGAGCGCGGTCACGACTTGGGGCACGTGGATGAACGGGTGGCCCCGGTACGCGCGTGCGAACGTCCGCTGCTGCTGGGCCTCGAGTTCGAAATCAAGCTCCTCGAGCACCCGCTCCCGCAGCTCGGCGGCGACGAGCTCCGGGTCGAGCCCCGGCGCGAGCGCCTTGCCGAGGCGGATCACCACGGACGCCATATCGAGGTCGGCGACCAGCGCGTCGGCAACCTCCGGGTACTGGACCTTGATCGCCACCCGACGGCCGTCCACCAGTACGCCGCGGTGCACCTGCCCGATCGAGGCGGCCGCGACGGCGTCGGGCTCGATCTCCGCCAGCAGCGATTCGACCGGCTGCTCCCATTCGCGCTCGAGCACCCCACGAACCTTCTCCCAGCTCATCGTCGGTGCGTTGTCGCGCAGCTGACCGAGCCGCTCCTGGTAAATCGCCCGAAACTCGGGCGGAAGGAAATCGACGTCAACGAATGATGCGAGCTGGCCGATCTTCATCGCCCCGCCGCGCAGCGTGCCGAGCACCGCCATCGCCTGGTCGGCCACCTCGACGTGGCGCTCCTCGAGGATCTCGCGCGCGCGTTCCGGTGAGCGCGCGAGGTTCGCGATCAGGCTGCCGGCGAGCTTGGCGCTACTGGGACCCAACGCGGCCCCGGTGCTCGTGGCCCGGCTGACCTTGCCTGTCGGAATTTCGTCGCGTTCGCGGGCCATGCGGCGCGCCTCGGGGAACCGCGTCCGCAGGGACGTTATCGCACGCGATAGCATCGTCCGGGCCAGCGAAGGAAGCGGCGGCACAACGATCGAGGCTCGTGCGCGCGAGCCTCGCGCGCTTCATCGCTGACCGCACACGCGTACGCTGCGGTCTTGATCCTGTGCAGAGGAGGACATTTGTGAGGAAACGCTTGTTCGTCGTCGGGGCAGTGCTCGCCTGCTGGGGGCTCTCGGCCTGCGGGGAGAAGAGCGACACCCTGACCGCCTCCGCGACAAGCGCGCAGAACGTGACGCTGATGCTCGACTGGCAGCCCAACCCCGACCATGTCGGGCTGTATCAGGCGATCGCTGCCGGAAGCTTCTCGCAGGCGGGTCTGAATGTCCACGTCCAGGTGCCCTCCGATCCAGCGACTCCGCTCAAGCAGCTCGCCGCCGGCAAGGTCGACTTTGCGATCTCCTACGAGCCCGAGCTGTTGCTCGCTCGCAATCAGAACGAGCCGTTGGTGTCGGTCGCCGCGCTCGTGCAGAAGCCGCTGACCTCGATCGTCTCGCTTGGCTCCAAGCACATCACGCGGGTGAGCCTGCTGCGCGGCAAGCGGGTCGGCGACGCCGGCCTCGCCTACCAGCATGACTACCTGACCACGATCCTGGGTGGCGCTCGGGTCCGGCCGAAGTCGGTCAAGGAGGTCAACGTCGGCCAGGATCTGGTGCCGGCGATGCTCTCCGGACGGGTCGACGCCACGATCGGGGCTTACTGGAACGTTGAGGCGCTCCAGCTCCGGCAGATGGGTAAGCACCCAAACGTGGTCCACATGGAGCAGGTCGGCATCCCCACCTACGACGAGCTGGTCCTTGTGGTCCGCACGGCGACGCTGACCCAACGGCCAGACGTCGTCCGGCGCTTTGTTCAGGCGCTGGCGCGAGGCTACGAATCCGCGCGCCGGGACCCGGCGGCGGCGGTGCACAACCTGGTGCATCTAAATCCCGGGGTGAATCCGAAGCTCGCGCTCGCGAGCGTGCGGGCGACGCTACCTGCCTTCTTCCCGGCCGAGCCCGCCCAGCCGTGGGGATACCAGAATCCCCTGCAATGGAACCTCTACGGTCAATGGATGATGGACCATCACCTGCTCACGAACCCCAACGCCCCGGTCGAGGCCTCGACGAATGAGGTCCTGGCCGGCAAGGGCATCTAGCCGGCAAGCTTGTTGCTCCGCAAGCAAGACGGCGATCTGATCGCGATCGGCCAGTCCTCGCACTCGTGGATCTCCGGCCAGCTCGCCCGAGCCTGGGGCAATCCCCGCTTCGGCGGTGTGGAGCCCTACGAGGAGGTGTCGCTCGCCGCCGAGCAGCACGACATCGGGATGAGCCTGTGGGATCTGTCCCCGAGTCGCAACCCGAGCACGGGCTTTCCCCAGTCGTTCATGGAGATGGCGCTCGACACCCATCTGCGGCTCTGGAGCGCGGCCCCGCAGCGGCTGCTGACCCAATCCCGTTACGCCGCTTTGCTGGTGTCGATGCACGGCTGTCGCCTGTACGAGATGCGCGACCTCGACCGGCTCCGCCCCTCCGAGGCGCGGGCCGTCCGCGCTTACTTCAAAGAACAGCGAAGCTTTCAGCAGGAGGTGCTCGCGTCGCTCCGGTCCGACCCGGCAGTGGCGGGCTCGGCAACGCCAGAGCTGGTGGCCCGCAACAGCCAGCTGATCTGGACCTGGGACTATCTCTCGCTTGCCCTCTGCCTCGATTGGGCCCCGTGCACCCTGCGCGCGGTTCCGAGCGCCACGGGACCGGCCGACCTCGAGCTCAGCGGGCAACCCGGTCACCGTCGGCTAGGACTCGAGCCGTGGCCGTTCTGTCGCGCCGAGGTGGTCGTGCGATGCGAGGGCCGCCGGCTGACCCGACGCTCGGAAACCGACGAGGCGATGCGCGAAGCGCTCGCCAGGGCGCGATCGGAGACGGTGGTGTTCGAACTCTCAGCTCGCGAGCCGTAGCGCGGCGGCGCTGCCGCGAGCGCGCAGGGCGTACACACCTGCGAGCCCTGCCCATGGGGCATACGGTGCGAAGAACTCTTCCACTACCTCCTCGGACACCCTCGCCCGGGGGTCGCCGGAGCGCAGACGACCGACGAGCTTCAAGTACGCGAGGTCTCCTGCCGGCAGCTGGTCCAGCCGTCCCTGCCCGGTGAGCGCGAGCGTCTGGACCGTCCAGCTGCCGATGCCGCGGATCGCGCGCAGCCGCCTCCAGCCGCGCTCGTGGTCGGGATCGTGTAGATCGATGCGGCCGGCGGCCACCTCCCGCGAGACCCGCATCAACGCGACCGCTCGGCTCGCCGACAAGCCCAATGACTCGAGCCTGGCCGGAGCTTCCCGCGCCAGGACCTGCGCCGTCGGGGCATCTCGCATCCCGGAAACCGGGCAGCGCCGGCCGAGCCGTCCGGTCAGCCGGCGCTGAATCGTCGCGGCACGTTCGTACTCGATCAGCTGCTCGCAGATCGCCCACGTCAGCGCCTCGAACGGATCCGGCCTCCCTGACACCCGTAGTCCGGGGTCGGACCGCACCGCCGCTCCGATCAAGGGGTCGAAACGGAACCGCTCGTGGAACGCCTGTAGATCCTGATCGACCCCGAGTGCGAGTCGCAGCCGCTCGATTCCCCACTCGGCTGTTGCTCGGTCACTGGCCTGGGCGGCGAACAGCACGCGGTCGCGGGTGGGCTGCGCGACGCGCACCAGCACCGCTTCCTCCCCGGCGTGCAGCAGGCGCTGGAGCACTCCCCCCCGGACCCGTGTCAGCCCGTCTAGTCCAGTCCGGCGCGGCAGACGGAACGGCCACCGCGGCCGCACCTCCCGCCGGAGGTTCACTCGCCAGGCTTCGCGACCAGGTGAACGTCGACCAGAAATGTCCTGCTGCCGACGATTGGCAGCACGTCGATCGCTCGCCGCGGCATGTTTCGCTGGGCGCGGGCCAGCTTTCGCGTGCTGTGGCGCCTGACGAGCGCGAGGGTGGCGGCACCGGCCACAAACCCGGTCGCGGCTGCGGCCGCGGCCTGTACCGCCGGGAGAACCGTGGGCGAAGTACGCTGGATCGCACGCACCTCCGCCAAGACGGGCATGCCGTCGACCGTCTCCTCCTCGGCATCCCCTTGCAGCTCGACGTCGATCACCTCATCAGCCATCGCCAGCTGATGCTAACGCTTCCCGCGGCAGCGAGGACAAGACGCGGCTCGTTACGATACAACCGCCAAGGCATGCCAACCTCACTAGACGTCTTCGCCAAGGCTCGCGAGCACGAGCGGCTCGAGCAGCTGAGAGCCGCCAGAGAACTCGACGCGCTTCCCTACTTCCGGGTTCTCGAGGGCCCCACGCTGCCGATCGTCGAGATGGAGGGCAAGCCGCGGGTGATGCTCGGGTCCAACAACTACCTCGGGCTCACGGGTGACGAGCGAGTCACGCAGGGCGCGCTCGACGCGCTGCACCGGTACGGAACTGGACTCACCGGGTCGCGGTTCTTGAACGGCACAATCGACCTTCACGTGGAACTCGAGCGCGAGCTCGCCGAGTGGCTCCAGACCGAGGCGGCGCTGGTGTTCACGACCGGGCACCAGGCCAACCTCGGCGCACTCGGGACGATTCTGGCCCCGGGCGACACGGTAGTCGCCGACAAGGGCGACCATGCCTCGATCCTCGACGGTTGCATTCTTTCCCGCGCGAAGCTGCGGGTGTTCCCGCACAATCGGATGGACCGTCTGGAGCACACGCTCGAGAAAGCGAGCGCGGATGGCGGCGGGATTCTGGTGGTGGTGGACGGGGTCTTCTCGATGGAGGGCGACGTTGCGCCGCTCCCGGAGATCATCGAGAGGTGCGACCGGTACGGCGCCCGGCTGATGGTCGATGAGGCCCACGCGCTCGGCGTGCTCGGAGCGCGAGGAGCCGGAACCTGTGAGTTGCTCGGAGTCGAGGATCGCGTCGACCTGCGGATGGCCACCTTCTCGAAGTCGCTCGCCTCCTGCGGGGGGGTGATCGCGGGACCGGCCGACGTGATCGAGTTCTTGCGAATCTCATCGCGGCCGTTCATCTTCACTGCCTCGGGCGTGCCCGCGGCGATCGGAGCGACGCTCGCGGCGGTGCGAATCTGCCGCTCCGAGGAGGGCCGCGAGCTGTTTGCGAGGGTGCTCGAGAACGCGCGCTACCTGCGCGGAGGTCTGGCCGCGCTCGGCTTCCGGGTGCTCGAGCGCTCGCGCGCGCCCGACGGGACGGAGATCGCCACGCCGGTCGTGCCGGTGCTCGTCGGCGATGACTGGAAGGCCGTGTTCTTGTGGAAGGCGCTTTACGAGGCCGGCGTGTACGTCAACGTCGCGATCCACCCGGCCGTGCCCCCCGCCGGTGCGTTGCTGCGCACGAGCGTGATGGCGACTCATGATCGCCGCACGCTCGACCGCGCGCTCGAAGCGTTCGGCGAGGCCAAGCGGTCCTTCGAGGCCGATCACGGTCCGCTGCCGGCGCCCGTCTGATCGCGCGTCCGGGCATCGCAAACCGGCGGCGAGGACCCCAACGGCTTGTCCGCTCCTGCACAAGCCCGTTACACGCGAAAAAGTGCGCTCTAAGCGCATGGTGTTTGAGTTGTGTCGTTGCTGTGACCGAGCGGTTGACGTAGCTTTCAAATCACCGTCAGGGTGTTGGCCCGAGCGGCGCAAGGATCACGAGGGGACGGTGACCAGCGCGGCAAGGGCTGGACACACAACTCGGACGGCTCAAATACAGAAGGAACGGCCTATCTGCGTCGAGCGGCTCGAGAGCTCGCGCCGGTAGGTAAATCGCCAATACGACAACCGCTTCCGCGGACTCAACCAGCAGGGAGAAACGAGCAACATGGATCAGACCGCGACGATGGAGCCGGAGCCGGAGCCGCAGCGGCTGCGGGCGCTGGAGCGAGCCAATCAGGTACGGCTCGCGCGTGCGGAGCTGAAGCGACGAATTGCCGACGGTGACGTTTCCGCCGCAGATGTCATCCTGGCCCCTCCAAAGGAGGCGCAAAGCTGGGCAGTTGGGGATCTGCTGCTCAGTCAACGGCGTTGGGGGACCACCAGGTGTCGGAAGTTTCTCGTGCGCAACCAGGTAAACGAGACAAAGCCATTGGAGAAACTCACTGAGCGCCAGCGACGCCTGCTCGCAGCTCAGCTCGGCGGCTATGTGTCGCGCGAGCTCGAGCTGATGGAGCTGGACTCGGTGGCGGCACGCCACGAGATGGCCCTGGTCGGGGCGTAGACATTCGAACTGTCCGGTGCCACCCCGGACGTCACTGGCTGGTCGCGCGAGGGACGTCCGGGCACCGTTCGGCACGCCGCCAGCCCTACAACTGGATTCCGATCGGCACCGGGCTCGTCCCCGCGAAGAACAGAAACCAGACCACAAACGCCGCCAGCGTGAAGCCCGCGCTGACGACCAGCACGCCCTCTAGCACGAAGTGCCCGGGGTCGTCCAGTCCACGTGCGCGGCAGTTGGCGCGGTACACGTTGCTGAGCTTGGAGAGCACAAGCGCCAGCATTACGACTGACGCAACGACCCCGATGAACATCACGCTGAGCGCGGTTCCGAGCGACGCGGTCGCACCTTGGATCTGGGAACCGATCCACAACCACAACAGCGGCGTTCCAATCCAGAGGACCAGGCTCCCAGTGAACATGATCAGAACAACCAGGACTGCTCCCGCGCCCGTCCTCAGCAGCTCGCGCATCCCCGGCCCAGCATACCTTCGGTGTGAGTGCTCAGGGCCGCGACACGCGGTCACGGCCCCCGGCTAAGGGACAGCCGGAGGAAAGCTTGACTTGCCACCAGCCCATCAACATGCCGATCAGACCGAGCCGGGGCCTGACCTGCCAAACGCCGCAGCCCTCGTGGCCGAGGTCCCGGCAGGACACGCGAGCGAAGCGGTGCTTGGCCGGCTCCATCAGCATCCGCTCAAGGTGCAGTCGACTGGCCTCTTGAAGCTCCGCTTGCTCGGCGATCGCGATCCGTGCCCCGAGCAACCGGTCGGCAAGCTCGTCCCTGACCTGCTCGAGCTCACCGAGATCAAGCAGGCGCGGCTCCCGGCGGCGGCAGGTGGGGAGCTCGAGGCCACCCATCGGAAAGGCGGTGACGAAAGCGCCGGCAAGCTGCCGCTCGAGCCGCTCGATCTGGGCTCGTAACGCGCGCCGGGCGGCCCGCCGGTCGTCCTCGGTAATCGCCGCCGAGGACGCAAACGCGATTTGCGGAGCGCTGTTTGGCTGCTCGCGGAGCTCCACCGAGGGCAGATTACCACCGGCCGCTCCCACCGAGCATTGCTTCTACTCGGCGCCGAGCGTCTCGACGCACGCCCACAGCGCCTCCTCGACGTGGATTGAGGGAACCCCTTCCACCGCGACCGCGAATAGCGCGATCCGGGCGGTACGTGAACTGACCTGGTGGCCGGGAGCCACCTCCCCGAACAACAGCGCGTGCACATGACGCGGATCGGCGACGACGAGCCGCCCTGGTGACATCCTGTTCCCCTCCGCTGAGGAACCCAACCGGTCTCCGGCGAGCGAAGGGCGGATCCCGAGGCCACCGGCGTCGAGGAGGTCGGCGTCGAGCGCCCAGACCGGAACGCCAGTCTCGACCAGCGCCACCAGCAGCGCATCGGCAACCAGGTTGCACGAGCGAAACCCGCCGTGCAGGAGGCGTTCGACGGCGGCCTGCTCGCTGGGGATCCTGTTCACGTCGGGGTCGAGTCCGATTTGCCGGAAGAAGGCACGGTATGCGTGCGGGATCGGCTGTGTGCGCATGGCGACGACGTTTGCGCCGCGATAGCGGTTGGAGAGCTGAGCCAGACGCCGTCGCAGCGCGGGCGGACTCGCTCGCAGCCGCCCGTCGACAATCAGCCAGTCGAGCCGCAGGTTGGGGAACTCGGCGCGCAGCGTCGGCGCGATGACGCCTGGCGCAGGCGAGAGCCCGAGCTCATGGGCCATGCGAGCTCCGCAGCAGCACCCTGACCCGCGCGGCGAGCGCAGCCTCGCTCAGCCAGTGGTTACCGATCAGCCGGTACGCCACCACGCCCCCACGATACGCCAGCTCGACCATCGGGCAGAGCGCGACGTCGTACACACTGCCGATGACGCCGTCGCGGTCATACGCGACCGGAATCGTCCACCGGTGCGAGCGGACGAGGCCCGCTGCCCGGGCGTGGCTGGCGTTCACCGCGACCGCCCCGAACTGGACATCGCGGCCGGCGAACTGGCGGGAAACGGCCTGAATCGTGTCGATCTGGCGCTCGCACGAAACTGACCCGGTGACGAACAACCCCAGTACCAGCGGCGAGCGCCCACACACGTTGAGACCATCCGGGTTGGGACGGGCGGGATCACAGCGAGGGCTGGCGTTGGCATCGCGGTTCAGAGCGCTCGTCGCCAACGGGGCGACGAACAGTGGAATCCGCTTCCCCGGCGCCACACCCGGGCTCTCGCTCCCATGGTTCACGAACAGATAGACGGAGAACGCGAGGACCAGCAGCACACCGAAGATGCCGATCGCCGATCGGTAGCGACGGGTGTCGATTACCTGTGGCAGCGCCGGCTCCGACGGCTCGGATCGAGGCTCGCTCACGCGACGCGCTGGCTGCGGAGCCGCCGCCGGGGCCGAGGCCGGGCGCGGTCTCCGCGCCGCACCGATCCGATGGCTCCACGCAGCGGATGCTTACGCTCTGAGAGCGCCAGCACCGCGGGAAGCACGAGCAGCACGCCTGCCAGCGACACGCTCAGATCGATCAGCGTGACGAAGCCAAAGTCGCGCAGCATCGTGATCTCGGAGAACACCAGCACCCCGAAGCCGGCGATCGCCGTGATCCCCGATGCCAGAACCGCCATGCCGGTGCTCCGATAGGTTTGGGCGAGCGCCTGGCCGTGGTCATGTCCGGCGGCGCGTTCTTGGCGGAAGCGCTCTGAGAGCAGCACGCTGAACTCGGTCGAGATCGCGATCACGAGCGTGCCGAGCGTCGCGGACATCGGATTCAGTGGAATCCCGATCGCGAACAGGATCAGCGCCGACCAGCCAGTCGCCAACGCGATCGGGACCAGCGGCACGAGCGCCCGCCCCGCGCGCCTGAAGACCGCGAACAGAACAAGCCCGACGGCGAGCAGGCCCGCGAGCAGCGTCAGCAGCCGACGGCTCGAGGACGACAGAGCGGCATTTGCCCTCGCCGCCAGTACCGGCAAACCGGTGAGATTGGCACTGACGCCCGGGGGCGGATGCAGTCGCGAGGTCATGTACGTGATCACCCGCTGCTGTCGCGCGAGGGGCATCAGCCGGATACCGAAGGCGAGCGTGGCCTCGTGGTGATCTGGCGTCAGCACGGCCTGCGAGAAATAGGTTGGCACCGCCGCCACCAGGCTACGAATCGAGCTCTGGTTCAGTGACTGCTGCGCGTTCTGCTGACCGGCCGAGAGGAGATCGGGAAGCGACAGGGCGGGGCACAGCGTCGCCCGCGCACACCCCCGATTGTTGAGGTAGCCATAGTGCTTCAGGAGCGCCTGCTGGTAGCCCAGCATCCAGCGAACCGTCCCCAGCTTGGTGACGTCATCGCTGCGAATCGTCACGTCGATCTCGCCCGAGACGCCGGTGAGCCGCTCGAGTGAGTGAAGGTCTCGCAAGGCCGGCATGCTGGCCGGAACCAGCTTCGTGACGTCCGATTGCACGGGGGTCTGGGTGTCGGCGATCCAGCCGCCCACGGCCAGCACCAGCCCGGCAGCAAGCACCTGGAGGGGTCGACGCGCCACTGCTGAGAAGCTTCTCTGCGCCCCGGCGACGACACCGGCGCCGACCCGGCGAAGGGCGCGCCGCGGCCGCGCACCGACTCCGGCGAGCGGTCTGAGCAGTCTTTCCCTCGCCTCATCGAGGATATCCGCCGCTCCCCGTAGCGAGGCGCCAAGTGCGCCTCCGTCCCGATCAGCGAGCACGATCGCCGCCGAGCCGGCCGTCAGGGCGCACACCAGCGCAACCGCTATTCCGATCACCAGCTGCACCCCGAAGCCGCGCACCATCGGCACCGGCGAGAGCAGCAACACGAGAAAGCCGGTTGCTGTGGCCAGCGCCGCGCAAGCGATCGTTGGCGCACCGGCGCCGGCGGCACGGGCGATCGCCTTCGCGGCGCCGTGATCGCCGGCTTCTCGCGCGTCCTGCGTGCGTGACTGAAACTGAATCGCGTAGTCGACAGCCAGGCCGATCAGCACCGGGAACACGGCGATGCTCGCCATCGTCAGCGACGCCCCGGTGAGCGAGATCGCGCCGAAGGTGATCGCGACGGTGACGAGCGCGATTGCGAGCGGCAGCAGGCGTAGACGCGAGCGAAACACGATCAGCAGCACGGCCGCCATCGCCAGCACCGCCGCAATCAGCAGCTTGGCGATCGCACCCGTGATCGCGGATGCGAGGTCGTTCACGACGACCGGTTCGCCGGTCACCGTATAGGTGCCGCCATAGGCGGAGCGGAACATCGGCATCCTCACCGCCTGGCGGATCCAGGAGATCGCCCTCGCCTGCTGGGCGTCGCTGAGCCCCGCCTTCAGACGCACTTGGATCAAGGCGGAGCTCGCGGTGGGAAACAGGTACGCGAACCTGGCCTTGGGTTGACCTGCGCCGCGGGCGGGGTCGAACACCACCTGGGCGATGAACTGCTTGTCGCCGATCTGCGGATAACCGGAGATCCCCGAGCCGACGTAGAGCGTTGCCAGCTGCTGCTCTTCCTGCTGGCCGGCGAGCTGCGCAGCGGCCTTCGCCTGCGCGCGGGCCTGCGTGGGGCTGTTGTGGCGAGCGAGCGCCCGCCGGTAGGCCGACCGACTGGCGTTCGTGACGCTCTGCTGAGCGCGCTTGACGAGTGCCGAGACCTGGATGTTGACGGCGGCTACAGCACGATTGAGGAACGTGCCCGGTCCGTACACGACCTGCACCGGCCTGGCCCTCATCAGCTTTCCGCAGGGACTGCCCCAACCGCCGTACGGGGCGTGCGCGCCGGCAGGAGCGGGCGTGTACGACCGCAGCTGCTGACTCGGAACCGCGTACTCGCCGGCCAGGCACGCCTCCAGGAAGGTCACCGCGTCCAGATCCGTGGTCTCCACTAGCTTCGGGAGCGGTTCCCTGACCAAGATCACGACCGGGTCGCCACCGAAATGGCGGTAGTTGTCCTCCGTCGCCCGGAAGCTCGAGGACGAGCGAGAGACGAATGTGTCTGAGCCGGCCGACGGTGCGAGGCGGGTCGCCAGCAGGCCCCCGGTCACCGCCAGAGCCAGCACGACCGCGATCGTGGGACCAGGTCTGCGGGCGGCCAGCCCGACCAGGCGCTCGATCGTCTCCTTCACCGCCATCGGGTCCGGGAGGCTAGCGACGGACGCTCTGGTCGAGCGTCAGTCCATCGTCAGCGGGCCTTGCGACTCCCCTGAGAGGAACTGGCGGATGAACGGGTTCTCGGAGTTGAGCATGTCCTCGGCCGGACCGGCCTCGACGATCCTCCCCCTCCACAGCACATTGATGAAGTCCGCGACCCGTCGGGCGCTCATGATGTCGTGGGTGATCACGCAGAAGGTCGGCAGATGCGGCCTCTGCTTGGCCTTCGCCTCTTCCATCATGTCGCGGTGAATCTCCAGAATCAGCTCCCCCAGCAGCGCCGTCCGCACAGGGTCCAGGCCCGAGTCTGGCTCGTCGAACAGCACGAGATCGGGCTCGAGGACAAGCGCTCGGGCGAACCCGGCACGCTTTCTCATGCCACCGGAGAGCTCGTTGGGCATCTTGTCACGCGAGTGGCCGAGGCCGACCTCGTTCAGCCGCCGCATCACGATGTCCTCGACCTCGTCCTCGCTCTTCTCGGTGTGCTGGCGCAACGGGAAGGCAACGTTGTCGAACAGGTCCATCGAGCCGAACAGGGCGCCGTCCTGAAACAGCAACCCGAACTTCTTGCGCATCTCGAAGAGGTCATCGTCGGGCATATTGGGCACCGACTCGCCGTGCACGAGCACGTCGCCTTGGTCGGGATACAGCAATCCGACCATGTGCTTGATGCACACCGACTTTCCCGTACCCGACGGTCCGAGAATCATCGAAACCATCCCCTCGGGAAGGCCCATATTCAGCCCGCGGAGGATGTGGGCCCGGCCGAATGACTTGTAGCAGTCGATGAACTCGACGGCGTCCGGGCGCCCGGACGGATACACCTTGTAGCTGTGCCAGCGGTACTCCTCGTCGGACGTGCCGGACGGCGGCGCGGGACGCGGGGGCTGCTCATCGACGACCGAAACTCGCGAGATGGGCTCGCGCGCCGGTGCCCGCTCGTCGCTGTCCAGCTCCGGCTCCGGTCGCGGCGGACCGGCGGGCGACGGCTCACCGACACGATCGCCCAACGACGAGTCAAACTCAGGACGTTCCATTGTCACCCTCCGATTGGGGCCCTCGGGTTCGCGCCCCAGAAGAGCTGTGTACCAAGCATTCCTAGGATATGTACGCCGACGATGTTCAAGACCATTGATTTCGCGGTCGCGGTGCCGACGCCAACGGGCCCGCCGCTCGCGTTGTATCCGTAGTAGCAGCCGACCAGCACGATCATCGTGGCCATTGCCATCGCCTTGATCAGGCTAAACAAGAGGTCCGGTGGGCTCTGGAACAGCCAGAAGATAAGGAAGAAGCCACCCGATGACACATCCCCGATCTGCTGCACGACCGCCAGATAGCTGGCGAAGAATCCGGCGCCGATCGAGCAGATGTAGACAAACGGCAGCACCAGCCAGGACGCCAGCAGCCGGGTCGCACACAAGAACGTCACGCCGCTGATTCCCATCACTTCGAGCGCGTCGATCTCGTCGGAGATCCGCATCGATCCCAGCTCGGCGACGATTCCGGTACCCACCTTCGCCGCCATCATGTATCCGAACACCAGCGGGACCAGCTCGCGCAGGTCACACCAAGCCGCAAACACGCCGGAGAACGCGGGCGTGCCGACCGATCGATTGAAGTAGGCGCCCTCGATCCCGCACTGCAGGCCAATGATGAACACCAGACCCCAGATCACCAGTGTCGAGGAGACAATCAGGATGCCTGCCTGACGCAGCGTCTCGCCGAAGAAGCGAAACACGCGCAGCCGGAATACCTCCCCGACGATCTGGGAGGCGAACTTCACGATCTCCCCGAAGGACTCGAGCCAGTCCTTCGGGGTGGCGATCAGGTCCTGCACTACTTGACCACCGTCGTGATCTCGGGATGCGTGGCCAGCAGCGACTGCGTGAACACGTAGTTGAACGCGAACACGCCCAGGAACGCGATCACGACGGCCTGGTTGACAGCCCGCCCGACTCCCTCGGCACCGCCGGACGCCGTCATGCCCTTGTAGCAACAGACGATCGCGATGATCGCGCCGAACATCGTCGTCTTGACGACCGAGCCCCACAAGTCGGTCGTCGAGGCATTGTTGAAGAACGTCGCCCAGAACGGTCCCAGTGGGGCGTGATTGATGAGCGTCGCGAGGATGCCGCCGAAGACGCCGAACAGCAGCGCGTAGATGTCGAACAGCCCGGTAACGATCATCAGCGCCAGAAATCGGGGCACGACCAGATTCTTGATCGGATCGACGCCCAGCACTTGGAGCGCATCGAGTTCCTCGCGGATTTTGCGCGCCCCAAGGTCAGCCGTGATCGCGGTCCCCGCGACGCCGGCGACCACGATCGCGTCGACGAACGGGGCGAACTCCCTGATCGACGCCAGCACGAAGAAACCGCCGAGCCTGTCGAGCGCTCCGAACAGGACCAGGAAGTTGGCCGCTTGCAGTCCTGGCGCCTCGTAGCCGAAGGCGACCGTCGAGATCAGCAGCGGAAACCAGCACAGCTTCATCGCGAACAGGAACTGCCCGACGAACTCGCTCCCGTACGGATAGGGCGGCCGCACCGCCGAGACGAGCGTCTTGCCGGTCAGGATCATCATGTTCCCGACCTCTTCGAGCACGCTTTTCGTCGGCAGGAACGCTCGATCGGCGACTGCTCGAATCAACTCTTCCGGTTCCTCCCTGATTAAGCGACGCCGCCCGGGCGGCTGAGGCGATAAGGCTACGGGAACGGTCTGGTAAAGACCAACTCCGAACCGTCGCGTCCTGGGGAGAGGCCATGGTATGTTCAGCCCCCGGTGAGCGGGTGGAGAACGACGAGTTGGGCGATCACGTTCGGCGTTGCGGTGCTCGCGCTGGCGGCCTGCGGTGCCGGAGAGCGACAGGACGCCAACGAGCCCTCGGGCCGTTTCCCGGTGCGCGTGAGCGCCGCCAGTTTTCCGAGCATCCAGCGCTTGGGAGAGCAGACCGAGCTGGTGGTCGCCGTGCGAAACGCCGGCCGCCGGACGATCCCCAACATTGCCGTGACGATCACCAACCCCCGCTACGGCACAACCGTCCAGCCGTTCGCGACATTCCTGAATTTGCCAAACCTCGCGAGTCACTCGCGTCCGGTTTGGATCGTCCAGCGGCCCCCGGGACGGTGCGGCTACAGCTGCAAGCTGGGGGGCCCGGGCGCCGCCGTGACTGCCGACCCGCACACCTGGGCGCTCGGCACGCTGAGGCCGGGCGCGAGCGCCAAGTTCGTCTGGGGGGTGACGGCGGTCATACCGGGAACCTACAAGGTCTCCTACCAGATCGCCGCTGGTCTTAACGGCAACGCGCAGGCGATACTTGCCGACGGCTCCGAACCCCGCGGCACGTTCACGGCTCAGATCCGGCGCGCGCCCGCCCGGGTGTACGTCAACGGCAACGGGCAGGTCATAAAGAAGGGGTAGTGGGCCGGCGCCCGGCACAGCCGCAGCCGAGCGGGCTCATGCCTCGCTCGAAGCGGCCCAGATGTTGACGGCGCCCTCTTCCGCGTAGCGGTCGATCTCCTCGAGTTCGTCGGCGTCAAACTCCAGAGAGTCGAGCGCGGCGACGTTCTGCTCGAGCTGACCGACGCTGCTGGCGCCGAGAAGCGCGGAGCTGACGCGGGAATCGCGGAGCACCCAGGCAATCGCCAGTTGAGCCAGCGTTTGCGAGCGGCGCTGGGCGATCTCCCCAAGCGCTCTGATCCGCGCCAGGTTGTCGTCGCTGATCAGATCGGATGAGAAGTAGTTGCCCCGCCGGACGCGCGAATCTTCCGGTACGCCACCAAGATACTTATTGGTCAGCAGCCCCTGGGCGAGCGGCGAGAAGACGATGCTGCCCACGCCTTCGCGTCCGAGCACATCGAGCAGCTCATCTTCGATCCACCGGTTGAGCATCGAGTACGACGGTTGATGGATCAGCAGCGGCGTACCCAATCCGCGCAGGATGCGAACCGCCTCTTCGGTCCGCCGCGGCCCGTATGAGGAGATCCCCACGTACCGTGCCTTGCCGGCACGGACCGCGGTATCGAGCGCGCCCATCGTCTCATCGAGCGGCGTCTCGGGATCGAAGCGGTGCGAGTAGAAGATGTCGACATACTCGAGGCCCAAGCGCTGGAGGCTCTGGTCGAGGCTCGCCAGCAGGTACTTGCGTGAGCCCCACTCACCGTATGGGCCCGGCCACATGTCGTACCCGGCCTTCGTCGAGATCAGGATCTCGTCTCGGTAGGGCTTGAAGTCCTCGACGAAGATCCGTCCGAAGTTGATTTCCGAACTGCCGTACGGCGGCCCGTAGTTATTGGCGAGGTCGAAGTGGGTGATCCCGAGATCGAACGCGCGCCGCAGGATCTCCCGGCTCGCCGCCAGCGGCCGGTCGTCGCCGAAGTTCTGCCACAGCCCCAGCGAAACCGCCGGCAGCTTCAGACCACTGCGACCGCATCGGCGATAAGCCATCTGTTCGTAGCGATCCTCGCCCGGGACGTACTTTCTCGGACCGAGCTTTGGATCGAACGGCACGGCGCAAGTATCGCATCCACGCGCGCCCGGCGCTCGATCGGTCCGGCGCCGGCATTCGACGTCCGGCGTCCGGCGTATCGGTCGCGCTCCGGTTTGGCCACCTGGATAGTGACCGGCTATGGGCGATCCCCTACGCTTGCCGCCTACGTCTCGCCGAGACCCGGATTACTCATGTGCGCCTCCGCCGCCGAGGCGCCCTCAGGAAGGAACACTACACGTGGCACGCATCCGTCAGCAGAACGTCCTGGCAGCGCAGTGGGCACCGAACGGTGGCGCACTTGGCGCCCCTGATCTGACCGCGCCTGATAACCAGATCTTCGGCGCCAACGTCTTCAGCCCCGCTGTCCAGCGCCAACGACTTCCGAGAGATGTCTTCCGTCGCCTGCAGCAGACGCTCGCCCGCGGCGAGGCGCTCGACACTTCGCTCGCCGATGCGGTCGCACTGGCGATGAAGGAATGGGCGCTCGAGAAGGGTGCCACGCATTACACGCACTGGTTTCAGCCGCTGACCGGATCGACCGCCGAGAAGCACGACAGCTTTTACGCCCCCACCGGTGAAGGCACGGCGCTCGCCGAGTTCTCCGGCAAAGAGCTGATCCAGGGCGAGCCCGACGCCTCGAGCTTTCCCACCGGCGGTATCCGGGCTACGTTTGAGGCCCGTGGTTACACGGCCTGGGACCCCACGAGCCCGGCATTCATCCTCGAGAACCCCAATGGCGCGTTCCTGTGCATCCCCACCGCGTTCGCATCCTGGACCGGTGAGGCACTGGACCACAAGATCCCGCTCCTGCGCTCGATGGACGCGCTGTCGAAGTCGGCGGTTCACGCCCTGAAGCTGTTCGGCGATACGAGCGCCCAGCGTGTCTTTACGACGATCGGACCGGAGCAGGAGTACTTCCTGATCGACGAGCAGTACTACTTCGAGCGTCCAGATCTGTACACGACCGGCCGGACCCTGTTTGGCGCCAAGCCGCCAAAGGGGCACGAGCTCGACGACCACTATTTCGGCTCGATCCCCGAGCGAATCCTCGCCTACATGCTCGAGACCGAGCGCGAGCTCGCCAAGCTCGGCATTCCGGTGAAGACGCGCCACAACGAGGTTGCACCGAACCAGTACGAGATCGCCCCGGTGTTCGAGAACACCAACGTCGGCGCCGATCACCAGCAGCTGACGATGCAGGTGATGCAGAACGTGGCGCGCCGCTACGGGCTGGTGTGTCTGCTGCACGAGAAGCCGTTCGCCGGCGTCAATGGATCGGGCAAGCACAACAACTGGTCGATGAGCACTGATACCGGCAACAACCTGCTCGATCCAGGCGATACCCCGCACGAGAACCTTCAGTTCCTGTTCTTCTGCACCGCCGTGCTCCAGGCTGTCAACACCCACCAAGGCCTCTTGCGCGCTTCGATCGCGTCGCCTGGTCAAGATCATCGACTTGGCGCGAACGAGGCTCCTCCGGCGATCATCTCTATCTTCCTGGGCGCGGAGCTCGAGAAGGTGTTCGAAGCTATCGAACGCGGCGAGGCGGGCGAGTCGACGCCCGAGTCGTTCCTCGGCCACGGCACGCCGGTGCTGCCGCCACTGCCGATGCACGGGGGCGACCGCAACCGCACGAGCCCGTTCGCGTTCACCGGCAACAAATTCGAGTTCCGCGCGCTCGGCTCGAGCATGTCCCCATCGCTCCCCAACACGGTCTTGAACACGATCGTCGCCCAGGCGATCGACGACCTCGCCGAGGAGCTCGAGGATGCGCTTCAGGCCGGCGCCGAACTCGAGGTGGCGCTCCGGCCGATCCTGCAGCACAGCTACAGCGAGAACAAGCAGATCGTGTTCGGAGGTGACAACTATTCCGAGGATTGGTACGCCGAAGCCGAGCAGCGCGGACTGCTGAACCTCCGCGCGACGCCAGATGCGCTTCCGTACATCGTCGCCGATGACACGGTCGCGATCTTCTCCAACTACGGCGTGCTCTCGGAGCGCGAGCTCGAGGCCCTCTACGAGGTGTTCGCCGAGCAGTACGTCACGAAGATCAACATCGAGGCGGAGACCGCCGCCGCAATCGCGCGGACGATGTTGCTGCCCGCGGCCGCAAACCATCTGTCGCTACTGCTGCTGGCGCAACTCACCGACCTGGCGGAAGAGACGTCGGAGTTGATCGGCGCATTCACCGATGCGATCAAGGCGCTCGAGACCGCGAACCTGGCCGAGAACCAGCCTCACGGCGGGGCGCTCGAGCACGCTGAGTACATCCGTGACACGGTGACCCCGGCGATGGCAGCGGTACGCGGTGTAGCCGACACGCTCGAGAAGGTCGTCGCCGATGACCTTTGGCCGCTGCCGAAGTATTCGGAGATTCTGTTCATCAAATAGCGGTCGGGTCACACACCGCCGGGGCGTACCGTGCGGGCCCTCTCAGGCCGGCTGGTGTCGAGGGTTCCGCGAGGTACATCCCGGCGGGTGGCGACCCTCTTGGCAGCGTTTATTCGCCCGGCTTTCGCTGGACTAATTGCTACCTATACCGCAACTTTGCAGCTCTTTGACGGTTCTTCGCTACGGTGAGACGTCGTATGGTGGATGGCCGCTTGGCACGCGGTTGTCGGATTCTGGGGCATGGCCGACTGCGCCAATTCGGGTTTGCCGGGCTTGCGCTCGTGTTCGTGGCCGCGCTCGTCGGCTCGGCGAGCGCGGCCTCGCGCGGCCCGTCCGGCGGCGCTGGCGTGCGCACCGGGTCGCCCCATAAGCGGGCGCCCCGCAAGCAAACCGCGCGCAAGGCGCGGGCTAATCCGTTTGCGTTGCGCGGCATGTGGATCTGGATACTCGGTTCCTCGAACGGGGGAAATGTCTCAGGGATCATCTCCCGAGCCCATCAGTACGGCATCGGCACGCTGATGATCAAGAGCGGAGACGGCACGGGGACGTGGTCTCAATTCACTCCCCAGCTCGTCTCTGCGCTGCACGCGGCGGGTCTGCGGGTGTGTGGATGGCAGTACGTCTACGGCAATAGTCCAACTCAGGAAGCCCAGGTTGGTGCCGCCACCGTCAAGTCCGGCGCGGATTGCCTCGTTATCGACGCCGAGAGCCAGTACGAGGGCAAGTACGTGCAGGCTCAGACATACATCACCCAGCTACGCAAGCTGATCGGCGCCAACTTCCCGGTAGCCCTCGCCGGTTTCCCGTACATCGACTTCCACCCGGCGTTCCCGTATTCGATCTTTCTGGGGCCGGGAGGCGCTCAATACAACGTCCCGCAGATGTACTGGAAGGACATCGGCACCACCGTTGACGCCGTCTACTCGCACACGTACGCGTATAACCGCCCGTACCAGCGACAGATCTATCCCCTCGGGCAGATTTCCAGCAGCCCCCCGCCCGGACAAATCATCCGCTTTCGGCAGATCTCCAGGGCCTACGGCGCACCCAACCTGAGCTGGTGGGATTGGCAGGAGGCGGGTCAAGCAGCCTGGAGCGCGGTGGCGCATCGGACGGGATCTCTGAGCCCGTATGCGGCCAGCCCGCTCCTAGCCGCAATCTCGCGCGGCTCCCGGGGGGACCTGGTGGTGTGGGCGCAGGAGCACCTGATCAGCGCCGGTGACTCGATCCCGGTCGACGGCGGCTTCGGTCCGAGCACCCAGACCGCAGTAGAGAACTTCCAGACCGCGCACGGGTTGACCCCGGATGGCTTGGTCGGTTCCGCGACGTGGGCCGCGCTGCTCCGCTACGCGCCGGCGAGAGTCCGCTGGACGAAACCCGGCGCAACCATCGCCTCCGCCTCGCGCTCCCCACTGACGATGCCCGTGCCTGCCTCCGCGCGGCTACGGGCCAAGCGCGACGACGTCGCGGGAGCGGGCGGTGCCGGCAAGCCGGCGCGTCACTGAGCGCACCGATGCTCCTATAGGAGGTCGTGCTCGCGCGCGTAGGCCACGAGCTCGGCACGGGTGGTCCGGCGTGTCTTCTGCTGGATATGGGCGCGATGTGATTCGACCGTGCGTACGCTCAGGAACAGCGTCTGTGCGATCTCGCCGTTCGTGTGACCTAGCGCGATCAGCCTGAGCACCTCCAACTCGCGGGCGCTCAGATCGTCGGGAGGCCCGCTCGGTGTGGAAGGTTCAGCCGCCAGGCGGGCGCCAAGCTCGGGATTGAGGTAGGTGCGACCGTCAGCCGCGAGCCGAATCGCTTGCACGAGCTCCGTGTCGGCGGCTTCCTTGAGCACATAGCCGGTCGCCCCTGCGCGCAGCGCCTCGCGCGCGAACGCGGGATCATTCTGCATCGTCAGCACGACGATCTGGGTGTCCGACGCGGTGTCACGCAGTCGGGGGATCGCTGGGAGGCTGGATTCGCCCGGCATGTTCAGATCGAGAATCAGTACTTGCGGGTGATAGGCGGCCACGCGGCGCTCGGTCGTCGCCACGTCGCCGGCCTCGGCCACTACCTCGAAGTCGTCTTCGGCTTCGAGCAGCAACCTGAGACCGGCTCGGACGACCTGATGATCGTCGGCGATCACGATCGTGACCGGCCCATTTTGAGAATTGCCCTCCGTCATCTCCTGCCTAAGATAACGCTCACCACGGATTGTACCGCAATTCCAGGCCCGTGACCGTGCATAGCCGCCGATCGTCTCCTTTGTTACCTACGGCTTCTCATCGAGCGAGTCCAGATAGGGCGCCAGATAGCGGCCGATGAGTTTGCCGGGCTCCGGCCACAGCGGAGCCGCTGAGGCCCTTGATGTCTCCTCCAGCCTGTCACCGAGCTCCGCGTGCAGGTAACGGCGCTCTCGTCCTGCGAACAGCACGGCGCGCAGCACGGGACGCGGGAGTTCTGGTTGGACGGAAGCTCCTGCGTCTGCGGCCAGCTGCTGCGCGATCGCGTCGGCCTGCTGGGTGGCGAGTCCACCCTGCTTGACGGGAAATGTCGTCGCGTCGCCCGCCGCGAACACGTGCCGGGCGTTTCTGACTCGCCCAAACGGATCGACCGGCAGGAATCCTTCCCGGTCGCTGGGTAGCCCTCGGATCGCGGGTCCCTCCAGCCGCGGGAGGGCGATCGCCACCTCAACGCTGAGCTCGCGTGCACCGGTCAGCAACAGGCGACCCGCATCGAGCCGGATCGGGCGGGCGCTGATGAACTCGATCCCGTGCGAGCGCACCAACGCCGCCACCGCCTCGCTCGCCCGGGAGCCGAAGGCCGATAGTGGCTCACGCTCCGGGCTGACGAGCATCAGCGGGACACCGCCAACGCCTCGCTCCGCCAGCCACGCGGAAGTGTGCAGCGCGAGCTCGTACATCGGCAGCGGCCACGTGTGGCCGCCCGGCACCACGAACGCCACGCTGCGATGGTGACCCGAGCGTGACTCGGCCAGCAGCGTCTTGAGCCGACTCGCATCACGTGCCCCTCGAAACGGAACCGCGCCCGCCACCGCGTCGACGTGTCGGCCCCCGACTGCCACCACGAGTTCCGCGTAGCTCCGCTGCTCGCCGGAGCGGAGCGTCACCGTGCGCGCCTGTGGGTCGACGGCGGCGACGGCGTCGCGCGTAAAGCGCACTCCAAGGTCGGCCGCGATCGGCGCGAGCGGATACCGGTGCTCGTGGCCTTCACGAAATGGCGCCAGGACTTCGTAGGCCCGCACAACCAGCTCCGTGTCCGGGGCGATCAGCTCCAACTGAACGCGTTCACCGGCGAGCGCCCGGACGGCGAGCAGCGCCTCAATTGCCGCGGGTCCGCCCCCCGCGACGACAATCAGCGGCGTGAAGGCGGGCATCCCACCCGGTTAGTGCTTCGGCGGTCCATCGAGCGCGAGCTGTCGGTTCTTGTACGCGTCATCATTCGTCACGTCCTCGCCGAACCAGGATGGAGGCACGAAGCGCCCGGCGGCGGCAACGCTCGGGAACTCAACCTCGGCCACGAGCAGCCCACTCAGCGCTCCCTCGTAGACGTCGAGTTCGATCACAGGACCATTGGCGAGATCGATCTCGTAGCGGATCTTCTCGATCCGGCGAGCCTCGGTAAGTGGCCACAATCGATCAAACTGTGCCGCAGTGATCTCGACCTCCTCCTCGCGCCGGACGAGCCCACGGCCGCGCTTGACCGTAAGCCAGGTCCGCCCCGCGCGCCGTCGCACGCGGACTTCGGAGCCGTCTTCCGCGATCACGAGATAGCCCTGCAAGATCCGGCTGGCCGGATGGCGTTCGAGGTCGGCGGGCGGCGTCGTGACGAGAAACTTGCGCTCGAGCTCGAGTGCGTCCATCCGCGCCGGTTAGGCGATCTGGCGGGCGGCCGTTGCCGTTGGTACGACGACACTGATCGTCGTCCCGGCGCTGGAGCTGACGATCTCCAGTGTTCCGCCGACGAGTGATACCCGTTCGCGCATGCCGGTCAAGCCGAACCCCGAGCCGGGGATGGCGGGATCAAAGCCTTTGCCGTCATCGCTTATGACCAGCCGCAAGTCGTGCTCGACCTGGGCTACTTCCACCTCAATCAGTTGCGGCTCCGCGTGGCGCGCAGCATTCGTTAATGACTCCTGCACGATCCGATACACGGCTGTCTCAATCTCCGCATCCAGGCGCTTGGGCGAGCGGCCACCCTCGTTACTGAGATCGATCTTTGCTGAGATCTCTAATCCGTTCGCCGCGCGGGTGCGCTCCAGCAACGCGTCCAGCGCCGCTCCCAGCCCGAGCTCATCAAGCGACGCTGGCCGAAGCTCCGTGATCAACGAGCGCAGATTCGCGATCTCATCACTGAGCTGTTCGACTGCAGATTCGACCGCCTGCTGCAAGATCCCCAGCTCGTTGCTGCGCCGCGCCGAGGAGAGCAACACCCGCAGTCCTCCCAAGCCTTGCAAGGTCTCGTCATGTAGTTCGCGCGCCCACCGGCGACGCTCCTCCTCAGCTGCCTTCAGGCTCCGTCGCAGCCGATCGCGTTCGACGCTCTGGGCGGTGGCAACGGCGGTTGCTGCACTCGCGGCCGCCGAGAGCAACATCCGCTCGTCTTCAGCTCGAAACTCCGGTCCGTCAACCCGATCAAAGGCCTCGATCACACCCAGCGTGACGCCTCGGAACTGGAGCGGCACGAACATCCCCGATTGCACCTCCAGGCCAAGGTCACCAAGCGCGAACCGCAGCGAAGACGTGACGTCGCCGACCCGCTCCGGTCGTCCCGAGGCGATCACACGCCCCGCGACCGAGTCAGCTCCCTTGACGCGACGCCCGACGATCGAGCGCGGAACCTCCCCGGCCGTCGCCGCAACGACGAAGTCATCGCCGTCGTTCAGCAGGATCGCCGCCCCCGACGCCTCAACAAGCGCCCGCGAACGCTTGGCGATCAGCTCGAGCACCCGATCGAGGCTGGTCTCTCCGCCCACCGAGCGGGCAATCTCGAACGTGGCCTCCAGCGCGAGCACCGAGCGCTCGAGCTCCGCCCGGCGCTGATCGGTCTGCCGGTACAGGCGCGCGTTCTCGACCGCGATCGCCGCCCAGGCGGCTAGCACGACGGCCGACTCCTCATCTGCCTCATCGAACTCGCCCTCCGGCTTGTTGGTCAGATAGAGATTGCCCCAAGCCTCGTTGCGAATCAGGATCGGCACGCCGAGGAAGCTGCTCATCGCCGGATGACCAGCCGGGAAGCCGTATGAGCGGACGTGCTCACCGACGTCCTTCATCCGCAGCGGCTCCGGATGCAAGATCAACAGGCCGAGCACGCCACGGCCCCGAGGGAGGTCACCGATAGTGCTACGCGCCTCCGGTTCGATCCCGGCGGTGATGAAGTCGGCCAGGTTCTCCCGAGCCTCGTCGAGGATTCCGATCGCCGCGTAGCGTGCGCCGGTCAGGTCCCGCGCCACGTCAAGCAGGCGCTGAAAGACATCTTCGAGCTCGCGCTCGGCCACCAACGACCGACCGGCATCCAACAACTGCCGCAACCGGCTTTCGTCTAGCTGCGGTCGCGTGTCTCGTGTAGAACCCATTTCATGCTCGCTGGTTTTGATTCTAACCGCGCGGCGCAACTGAGGGAGGGACCTTTCCGAGCAAGGCCCGTCCCGCGCGGATGCGGGACAGCCCGCGCGCACGCCCGGCTCGGGATCGCGGTTACGCGCGGACTCCTGCTTGACGCCGAACCCGGGAAGCGTTGCCGGCAATTGAACCGCGTCGTGGCGCTCGACTGCGCGCCAGAATCAGCCCATGTCCCACGATCGGTCCGACCGCTGCCTGGTTCTCCGCCCGCTGGCCGAAGGCGACGAGGACGAGCTGATTCGCATTCATCTACTGCCCGCGGTCGCGCAATGGTGGGACCTTCCGGCGGCCACGTTTCCGTGGGACGAGCCTTACTGCACCCGTCTGACGATCGAGGTCGACGGCAGAGTCGCCGGCTTGATCCAGTACTGGGAGGAGCCAGAGCCCAGGTACCACCATGCGGCGATCGACCTGTTCCTTGATCCGGCGGTTCATGGGCTCGGGCTTGGCACCCAGGCGATCAGACTCGTCGTTAGCCGGCTAATCGACCGTGGCCATCACCGCATCACAATCGATCCGGCGGCCGCGAACGCCGCTGCGATCCGCTGCTATGAGAAGGTCGGCTTCAAGGTCGTCGGGGTGATGCGTCGCTACGAGCGCGACGTCGCCGGTGACGGCTGGCACGACGGGCTGTTGATGGAGCTGCTCGCCGGCGACCAGCAATAGCCTGCCACGGTCAGCTGCTGCTCATGCCGCGAGCAAGTCGCGTGACTGCGGCATCTCCATGGGCGGCGAGGTCTCGACGCCGTGCCAACCGGCATAGGCGTAGGGGTGGTGGAACACGTCGAGCGCCCGCTCGTCGTCTCGCACCTCCACGTTGAACGACTCCCCGGTCCGGCGATCCGTCACGGCAACCGCCGCCCGCTCCGCACGCCGGCAATACATCAGACGGACGAGGATACCGTCGCTCAACCGGCTGTCGAGTTCGCACATCGTTGTGTTGAGTTGATCGGCCATGAGTGCCCCCTGTCGTTAAGTGCGTCGACGTGCAGTCTCCCAACGGAGGCCCTCTCCGCCATCAGGGAACTCACGGGATTCACGCCGGAGAAGCGCCGATGGGCTTCGCGGGCTTTCCGCAACCGCGTGCCGGCACCTATGCGGTGCGCGTCACGAAATGCACCCCTTCGAGCCCTTCCAGTGAGAATCCCTCGGCAGCACCGGGCGAAACATCCACGAGGAACGCCGGCTTGCCCCACCGCTCGTACTGGTCGCCGTCGATGTAGAACGGCGCGCCGCCGACATCCCCGAGTCGCAGGTCATACGGCCCGGGCGGCAGCTCGCCGTCCTTGAGGCAAATCGGGGCGGTGCCATCACAGCACCCCCCCGACTGGAACAGCACGAGCGGGCCATGGGCGGCCTCGAGGTGAGCGATCACCTCGAGCGCCGCCGTGGTTGCCTGAACGGAAACCGCCATTTCCGGCCTAGAAGAAGCCCATCGGGTTCTGGTCGTAGCTGACCAGCAGGCACTTCGTCTGCGAGTAGTGCTCGAGCATCATCCGGTGGTTCTCGCGACCGACACCGGAGCTCTTGTAGCCACCGAACGCCGCGTGCGCGGGATACTGGTGGAAGCAGTTGGTCCACACCCGGCCGGCCTTGATCGCGCGGCCCATCCTGAATGCACGGCTCCCGTCGCGCGTCCAGACCCCCGCTCCCAGCCCGTATAGCGTGTCATTTGCCAGCTCCAGGGCCTCCTGCTCATCGCGGAACGTCGTGACCGCGAGCACCGGGCCGAAGATCTCCTCCTGGAAGACCCGCATCTTGTTGTGGCCCTTGAGCACCGTCGGCTCGAAGTAGTAGCCACCGGTGAGACGCCCGTTCAGCCCCGGCCGATGACCGCCGATCAGGAGCTCGGCACCCTCATCGCGACCGATCTTGACGTACCCCTCGATCTTCTCCAGCTGGGCCCTTGAGACCTGGGGTCCGAGCATCGTCTCACGATCGAGCGGGTCGCCCTGCTTGATCGCGGCGATGCGCTGCAGACAGCGCTCCATGAACTCCTCATAGATCGACTCGTGAATCAGCGCGCGCGACGGGCAGGTGCAAACCTCACCCTTGTTGAAGGCATACAGCACCAAGCCCTCGATCGCTTTGTCCAGGAACGCATCGTCGGCCGCCATCACGTCCTCGAAGAAGATGTTCGGCGACTTGCCACCGAGCTCGGTCGTTGAGGGAATCAGGTTCTGCGCCGCATAGGACATGATTAAGCGTCCCGTCACCGTCTCGCCCGTAAAAGCGACCTTCGCGATCCGCTTGTTCGACGCCAGCGCCTTGCCGATCTCCGCGCCGGGACCGTTGACGATGTTCAGCACGCCCGGTGGCAGAATCTCTCCGAGCACCTCGGCGAGCTTCAGGATCGACCACGGGGTCGGGCTGGCGGGCTTGAGCACCGTACAGTTGCCCGCCGCCAGCGCCGGCGCGATCTTCCACGCGGCCATCAGCAGCGGGAAGTTGAACGGGATGATCTGACCGACCACACCGAGCGGCTCCTGGAAGTGGTAGGCGTAGGTCTGCTCGTCGATCTCGGAGATCCGCCCCTCCTCGGAGCGGACCGCGCCCGCGAAGTACCGGAAGTGGTCGGCCGCGAGCGGAACATCGGCGGCCAGCGTCTCGCGCACCGGCTTGCCGTTCTCGTAGCTCTCCGCGACCGCGAGCATCTCGAGGTTCTCGTCGATCGCGTCCGCGACCGCGTTCAGGACCGCTGCTCTTTCAGCCGGGGAACGGCGCCCCCACTCGTCCTTGGCGGCGTGGGCTGCGTCCAGCGCCAGCTCGATGTCCTGCGCGCCGGATTCGGAGACCTCGCAGAAGGGCTCTCCCGTCGAGGGCGTCACGTTTTCGCGATACTCGCCGGTCGTCGGTGCGATCCACTCACCACCGATGAAGTTCTCATAACGGTCCTGCAACTCGACCGGGCTACCGGGCTTACCCGGCGCCTCGTAGGTCGTTGACTCGACGATCGACATCGCGATCTCCTTGCGCTCGACAGGGGTTCTTACGTAATTCCACCACCGAACCCCGGATCCCGCATCAGCTGCTATTTCGGCAGGGGGGTTCGGTAAACCACGGATCCCCGATGCGTAGCTGGACGGATGCCGGGGGTCATTCAGGCCCGGCGTAGCGTCGAACACGCCTACTCATCAAGTCGCGGGCCGCGGTACGGCTAGCACGGGGCAGGCGCCGTCGTCCAGAAGCGCCTCGCCGGTGCTTCCCAACAGCACGCGCGCCGCGGGCCCCCAACGCCGCGAACCAATCACGAGAAGATCTACCCGCCCAGACAGGGCGACCAGCGCGTCGGCCGGACGGCCGCAGACAATGTCGATATCGACCACCGCACCAGTTGGTTTTGCAGCGGCGACGGCTCGCTGATGGAGGCGTTCGGACTCATCCTGGACCGCGTCCCTCCACTCCGTACTCACCAACCCGCTCAGCGCCGACCGCAGGAGTATCGGGACCCGATCATCCACGACAGCGTTGAGGTGCACTTCGGCTTCGGCGGCCATCGCGAGTGTCAGCGACCCGAATGGTGTCGAACATCGGGTTCTCCTCGGAAGTTCCTTTCTGGGAATTCGACCGTAGGCGACCGTACGCGAGGTGCATGCGCGTTCCATCCGTGTACGACCGCGAGCGTCGGGCGGGGTTGCTACCGACTGCTCGCCAGATTCAGCGCGCGCGGTTGTCCGCGTTTTCCCTCGATCAGGCGCGGGCTGGTGTAGAGCGCGCCGCGGGCCGCCTGTCGGATGGCGGGCGGCAGTTCGACGTCGGCCGTGTCCTTAAGCACGAACCCGAGCGCACCCGCGTCGAGAACTCGCCTGGCAAGATCCGGGCTGTCCTCCATCGTCACGACCACGATCTGCGTGGCCGGCGACTGCTTGCTCAGCGTCTCGATCGCGGCAGCGCCCGAGTCGCCGACCAGCCGGGAGCTCAGCACGAGTACCTGCGGCCGGCGGTCGAGAACCTGGCGCGTGGCTTCGGCGAGATTGTGAGCCTCCGCCAGCACCTCGATGTCATGCTCGCCCTCCAACAGCAGCCGGAGGCTGCGCCGCATCGTCCGATGACCGTCAGCGAGAACAACACGAATTGGTGAACTGGGCGGAGCGCCCGGCGCAGATCCCACGAGATAGAGCCTCCTGCTCATCCCTCGACGGTAGCCGCCGGGTGGGCATCGGCCACCGCACTAAGTGCCTGCACGCGGTTCGGCAAAGTACGGGGCCGGGCCTATGCTCGGTGACGCACGGTAAGACTCAGGGGCGCCCCGCGCAGAATGCAGCAGGATCACGCAGCGAGCGACGTGACCTCTGGTTGGCAGTGCTGATGCTAGGACGCACGCCGCGAAGCCGTTGAGCGCTTCGTCGTCGCGCGGGAGCTGGAGCGGGAAGCGGTCGGCTTCTTAGTCGTCGTTCGTGAGCTGGCGGTTCTTGCTGGAGCCACCGCGGCCGCCCCCAGCTTCTCGAGGTCCTTCATCAGCGCCTTGTTGGTCTTCACCGCGTCGCGGCGCAGCGCCGTGAGTGCCTTCGTCATATCCCGGTAGGCGCTCTTGGCTCCCTTGCTCGCATCCTTCCCTAGTGCCTGCAGCGCTGAGTTGGCATCCTCGAGCGCCTTTTCGAAGCGCTTGATCGCGCGCTCCACTTCGCGTCTGGTGCTCGCGGTGGACGCCTTTTTGGTCGATCCACTGCGAGTGGTGCGTGCAGCCGGTCTCTTGGCTGGGGGCATGGATGTACTCCTTCGTTGAAGTTAGGACCTGGAGCGATGAACGGTGGGAGCAGGCTTTCCAATGGCTTTAGCCTGCTTTCCAATGGCTTTAGCCTGGCCAGCTTACGCGTGGCAGTGGTCGGGATGCAACCGCGTTGGCGTGACTTGCAAGAGCTCGTGTAAACGCACTGACCGCTAGCCACGATCGACGAGCCCGTGTTCGCGTGCATATGCAACTAGCTCAGAACGCGTCGTGCGTCCAGTCTTGCGCTGAATGTGAGTCCGATGTGATTCGACTGTGCGTACGCTCAGGTAAAGCGTCGCGCCGATTTCGGCGTTCGTGTACCCAAGCGAAATCAGCTTCAAAACCTCACGTTCACGCCTAGTCAGATCGGTGCCGGGTACGTCGGGCTCAGTCGCGATCAGAGCGCCGAGCCGCGGATTGAGATACTTATGACCGCGGGATGCGGCGCGCACCGCCTCCACCAGTTCGTCGTCGGCGGACTCCTTGAGTACGAACCCGAGCGCGCCGTCGCGCATCGCGGCCCGTGCAAAACCAGGGTCGTCTTGCATCGTCAGGATCACGATCGCGGTGCCCGGGGAGACCTTGATCAAGGCTGGGATCGCGCTCAGGCTCGGACCTCCCGGCATGCTCAGATCGAGCAGCAATACCGTGGGCTTGTACGCGAGGACCTTGCGCAGGGTCTGCGGTACGTCGCCCGCCTCAGCCACGACATGAAAGTCTTCCTGCTCCTCGAGCACCATTCGCAACCCGGCGCGCACGATCGGGTGGTCGTCGGCGATCACGATCGTAGTACCGGATCCGGTGCCACGAGAATCCGGGTCGGTCTGCGGATCGGTAATCATCAAGAGTTGCCACCATAGGTGCCCGCAGGATGACCAGCATCCGTACCCGGCCGCGCACCGAACCGGGTTTTCCACGGTCAAGCTCGCCCTCAAACGCCGGGTGGGGCAGCTCAGGATTGCGAGGAAGTACGGACTCCGTTAGGGGACCACACGGGATGCCGGAGCGCGGCGAGGCGGTTAGCGTCAGGTACATGGATGCTTGGAAGGAACAACATGACACTCCTTCGCCGCGACCGGCCCAGCCCCAGCCGTACAGCCGACTGCGCAAGCGCAACGAGCGCCGCGCACGCATTGCGCAGATGCTCGAAGCACGCCGCAAGCGCTTCAGTGACATTGAGCGCATCGTGCAGTTGCAGCGCGAGCGCAAAGTGCGTCACGGACGCTGAGCTTCGCAGCACTCGTCGGTGAGCGCTGATGCCGCGTCCGACGGTGCTGGTGCTCGATCTGAACATGCCCGGAGGCTCGTGGTGGTCCTCACGATGGAGGCGGATCGCGCCTTCATGCGCGATGCGCTCGACGCCGGCGCGAGCGGCTACGTGCTCAAAGAACGCCGCCGCGAGAGAGCAGGTCCGTGAGATCAAATCAGCGGCGCTCGCCCGATACCGTGGTGCCGGTGGGCCTACGTAGCGCGAACGCTGCGCATAACTACTGATCGCGATTCGCTGCCCGCCCGGATGTAGCCACCGATGTCACCTCGTAGGGTCAGATACAGCGAGATGATCGCCCCCGCCGGGCGCTGGCGGGTTCTGCGACCTAGTTTGTGTGGAGATGCTCACCGTTACGGCAACACCGGCACCGACACCCGTCAGCCGAACTACGGCCCCAAATCATCCGCGCAATCTCGGCGAGATGGTGCTGCAAGCCGCCAAGAGGTACCGGGGAATTGCGTTGCGCTACGAACGGAACGGGCGCACGATCACGACTTCCTACCCGGAGCTGGGCGACGCCGTCATCGAGATTGCCCGAGGATTGATCGCGCTCGGAATCGAACAAGGCGATCGGGTCGCGATCCTCGGGTCCACTTCCGCTGATTGGACGCTGGCTGACTACGGGGCGTTTTGCGCCGGAGCCGTGGTGACACCGATCTACCACACCAACTCGCCCGAGGAGTGCGCGTACGTGCTCGAGCACTCCGACGCGCGACTCGTGTTTTGCGAGGACGACGCGCAAGCGGCAAAGGTCGCCGAAGTCCGCAACCGCTGTCCGGAGCTTGAGCACGTTGTGCTGCTCGACGGCGAGCAAGCGGGTGCGATCTCGATGGCGCAGCTACGCGGGCGGGGATCCGAGGTGACGGCGCGCTCGGTCATGTTGCGCATCGAGGCGACCGCGCCCGATGATCTCGCAACGCTCGTGTACACATCAGGGACGACCGGGCCGCCGAAGGGCTGCATGCTCAGCCACGCGAACCTGCTCCAGACGGTGCGGATGTACGTCGGGGAGCTGGGGATCAATGACACCCACACGCTGTACCAGTTCCTGCCCCTGGCGCACGTGCTCGCGCGCGTCGCGCAGGCGGTCGTCCTCCAGGCGGGCGCGTGCGCGGTGTTCTGGAGTGGCGACTCAGCGCGAATCGTCGATGAGCTCACCGAGCTGGCACCCACGCACTTCCCCGCCGTCCCACGACTCTACGAGAAGATCCACGGTGCGCTCATCGGACGGATTGGCGACGGTCCCTGGCTCCAGCGCACCCTGTTTCATTGGGCACTCGCGTGTGGCGCACGGGCACGAGAGCGGCTGCGCGCCGGTAAGCGACTCGGCACGCTGCAGAAGTTGGAGTACCGGCTGGCGGATCGCCTTGTGCTCGCCAAGGTGCGAACCATCTTCGGGCGCGGACTGCAGGTGGCGCTCGTCGGCGCAGCCCCGATCGCACCCGAGCTACTACGGTTCTTCGACGCCTGCGGCGTGGTCGTACTCGAGGGTTATGGCTTGACGGAGAGCTGCGCAGCGGCCACGCTCAACACTCCGCGGGCCACCCGCTTTGGGACCGTCGGAAAGCCACTGCCCGGGACCGAAGTATCGACCGCACCCGACGGCGAGATCCTGATCCGCGGTCCGCATGTCTTCAAGGGCTACTACCGCGACCCGGAGGCCACGAAGGTGGCGATCACTGCTGACGGCTGGCTGCGGACGGGTGACCTGGGTGCTCTCACCGGCGATGGCTTTCTCCAGGTCACCGGCCGCAAGAAGGACCTGATCATCACCTCGAGCGGCAAGAACATCGCCCCGGTCATGATCGAAAGCGAGCTGCGGGAGAGCCGCTACATCACCGAGGCGGTCGTGTTCGGCGATAACCGTCCCTATCTGGTCGCGATCCTGACGCTCGACCGCGACGAGTCCCGGAAGCTCGCGGCACGGCTGGGCATCGCGTCCGATCCGAGCACGATCGCGCATGACCCGCGAGTACGGGCCGAGCTCCAGATCGAGATCGACGCTGTTAACAAGAATCTGGCGCGGATCGAGCAGATCAAGCGGTTCGGGATCCTCGATCACGATCTGACGCAGGCCGCGGGCGAGCTGACGCCGACGCTAAAGGTCAAGCGCGCGGTGGTCTACGACACCTACGCGGACGCGTTCGCCCGCCTCTACACCGAGGGAAGTGCAGCATGAGCGCCCATCTTTCGAACGCCGACACCGCATGGCTGCACATGGATCGACCGACGAATCTGATGGTGATCAATTCGGTGCAGCTGTTCGATGAGCCGGTCGACTGGACCCTCTACAGGCGGATCACGCAGGAGCGCCTCGTGGACCGTTACCCGCGTTTCCGCCAACGCGTCGTGGAGAGCCGGCTCCCCCTACGGCCTCCGAAGTGGGAGGACGATCCCGACTTCTCGCTCGAGCACCACATTCACCATCTGGCGCTCCCTGCGCCGGGTGACACCGCCGCCTTGCAGGAGCTGGTCGGAGACCTGATGACGATGCCGCTGGACCGCAACCGGCCGCTGTGGCATACGTACATGATCGACGGTTACGGTGAGGGCGTCGCCGTAATCATCCGGATGCATCACTGCATCGCCGACGGGATCGCGCTCGCCCAGGTGATGTTGTCGCTCACCGACCCCTCACCGGATGCGGAGAGGCCGCCGCCGCCCAGCCAACGCTCCGCGCGAACGGGGCCGCTAGCGGGCGTCACCGACTTGGGGGTGACCGCGGTCCAGGCGGGCTCGTTCGCCGTCCGGCATGCTGCTCGCATCGCGACCTCACCTTCGCACGCGGCAAGCCTCGCGGGCGCAGTCGCGCGTGACGGCAGCACGCTTCTGCGGCTGCTGCTCACCCCGGCCGACGCCGCGAGCGCGATCAAGGGCGATCCAGGGGTCAGCCGGCGCGTCGCCTGGACGGCTCCGCTATCGCTCGGGGAAGTCAAGCGAATCGCTCACGCTCATCAGGCAACGGTCAACGACGTGCTACTGGCGGCCGTCAGCGGCGCCCTGCGGCACTACCTGCAAGGCCGCGACAGTCCCGTAGCCGAGATTCAAGCGATGGTGCCGTTCAACCTGCGGCCGCTCGACCAGCCGGTTCCGACCGACCTTGGGAACAAGTTCGGGCTGGTATTCCTCCCGCTCCCGGTCGGCACCAGTGGGAGCTATCGTCGGCTGCTTGAAGTTCACAAGCGCATGCAGCAGGTCAAACAGTCGCGGGACGCATCGGTCTCCTACGGGCTGCTGAGCGTCACCGGGATGACCCCGGAAACGGTCGAGCGGCGCATCATCGACGTATTCACGGCCAAGGGCACCGCAGTGATAACCAACGTGCCGGGCCCGAGCGAGCCCGTCTACATGGCAGGCACACCGATCCGCACGGTGCTCGTGTGGGCGCCGACCTCGGGGCACATCGGTATGAGCGTCAGCATCTTCAGCTATCGCGGTGAGGTAACCGTCGGCCTGATGGTCGACGCCGCTCTGATTCCCGACCCGAGCCAGATTGTCACCCAGCTCGAGCACGAGCTCGACGTGCTCGGCAGCCTCGATCTGCCATCCAAGCGACGGCCCAGACAAACACGGCGGCAAGGCGCCGCGGCACCAAGCAGGCGCAAGGCACACCGCTAACGGCTCTTTGACACCGTAGAGCTACGGATGCGACAAGCTCCGTGCCCCACGACTGAGCTAGGACGACGCTGATGCCCGACGAACTGCAACTGATCGACGCCTACTGGCGTGCGGCCAACTACCTATCGGTCGGACAGATCTATCTGCTCGACAATCCGCTGCTCCGAGAACCGCTGCGCGCCGAGCACATCAAGCCGCGACTGCTTGGGCACTGCCTGGGACGCTGAGCGGATCGAGGGCGATGACCACCTGTCCCCCGATGGGCGCGTGATGGAGGTGCTGAGCGAGCACCTCTGCCAAGGGTGGCTCGAGGGCTACCTGCTGACGGGTCGCCACGGTCTGTTCAATTGCTACGAGGCGTTCATCCACATCGTCGACTCGATGTTCAACCAGCACGCCAAGTGGCTCAAAGTAAGCCGCGGGATTCCGTGGCGGCGGCCGATTGCCTCGCTCAACTACTTGCTCTCGTCTCACGTATGGCGCCAAGACCACAACGGCCTCTCCCATCAGGACCCCGGCTTCATCGATCACGTCCTCAACAAGAAGGCGGAGGTCGTGCGCGTGTACTTGCCGCCCGATGCCAACTCCTTGTTGTCGGTCGCCGATCACTGCCTGCGAAGCCGCGACTACGTCAACGTGATCGTCGCGGGCAAGCAGCCGGCGCTCGACTACCTGACGATGGACGAGGCGATCACCCACTGCACGCGCGGCATCGGTATTTGGGAATGGGCCTCGAGCGACGGTGACGGACAGGAGCCGGATGTCGTGCTCGCGTGCGCCGGGGACATCCCCACGCTCGAGGTCGTGGCCGCCGCCTCGATCCTGCGCGAACGACTGCCCGAGCTGAAAGTGCGCGTGGTCAACGTGGTCGACCTGATGCGGCTGGAGCCCGAGCTCGAGCATCCGCACGGGCTCTCTGATCGCGAGTTCGACGCATTCTTCACCTCCAGCAGACCGGTGATCTTCGCCTACCACGGATACCCCTGGCTGATCCACCGGCTCACTTACCGGCGCACCAACCACCGGAACATCCACGTCCGCGGCTACAAGGAGGAGGGCACGACCACGACGCCGTTCGACATGGTGATGCTCAACGATCTCGACCGCTATCACATCGTGATCGACGTGATCGACCGCGTGCCGGATCTGGGCGAACGCTACGCGTGGCTGCGGCAGGAGATGACCGACACTCGCCTCCGCGCCCGCGCCTACACGCGTGAGGTCGGTGACGACCTCCCGGAGGTCCGTCTTTGGACTTGGCCCGGAGCCGCACCGGCTCCCACCGGGCAAGCCGATGACGTGAGCTGAAGCGGGCGGGGAGGGCGTTGGGGGCGGGTCGCGACCCGCCCCGCCTCGACGCGTTTATCGTCCCGACGTAACGACCGCGTCCTCAGGCGCGAGCGCGCTAGCCAGACGCAGGCCCCAAGCCCGCGCACGTTCGAGCTCACCTTCTTCCAGCGGGCCTTCGGAGTCGGCCACCAAGAAGCTCTCAGCGCCGCTGATGTCGTAACCGCGGCGACGCAGGCGCCGGACGATCCCGCGCGCGGCGACACCCGTCAGCCAGCGGGAACGATCGAGGCGGGTGTCGAAGGCGGCCGCGTTTCCCTGGCGAACCTGTGGTAGGTCACGAAGCCACTCTCGTAGCCCAGGCTTGTCGGTGGCGCCCGGCTCAATCGGTACCCCGTCCTCGGCCGCGGCTTGCGCTCCGTTCTTGCGACTCGCCTCCGTCGAAAGGCCGTGCATGTGTGTCGGGCCGCCGACAACGAGCAACTCGGCATCGCCTACCTCAGGCGCCAGTTGCACCGGGCTTAGGCGAGCGCCGCCGAGTCCATCGGCTACCGCCTCCGCGATCGCCCGCGTGTTCCCGTAGACCGATTCGTATACCACGATCGCGTTCATGACTCGTCCTCTTTTCGAGATCGGCAATGCGCCTGTAACGCTGTTACGCACCAGCCTGGCGCCGGCAAAGCCGTGGTACATCGGGACCTTTCCCCGCACCGAGCCGCCAGAACTACTGAAAGCGCCAGCTCACCGTGTTTCTAGGCGAACAGTCGCGGATCGGCGGTGGCGATTCCATGGACGCCGAGCGCACGCAGCTCCTCGATCGCCCCCCGCTCGTTGACCGTCCACGCGTACAACTGAGAATCGCGCGAGGAGACTTCCTCGAGCAGCGCCCGGCCGATCAACCGGTGCTGGGCCATCAACGCGTCCCAACGGTGGGTGGCCAGTCCGTTCAGCACCTGGTGGCGCCAGTCCCCCCATCGCCGGCTGGCCCGGGCGATCAATCCGCCGACTGAGATGCCGGTGCGCGCCCGCGGCTCGAGCGCCCGCACTCGATCGAGTACGGCGGGAACCTGCGAGGAGACGAGCGCGCGCTCGAGCAGGTTCCAGCGATGCAGCGCGTCCAGCAGCGCGGACTCACAACCCAGGTGCTTGACGTCCACGTTCAGCGCGGTCTCGTGAAATCGCTTTGCCGCGAGATGCGCGAAAGCGTCGCGCAGCAGCACGCTGCGACCGCGTCGGGCGTGAAGCGGGGTGTGCGCGAGCACCAGCTCACCGCTCCACGCCCGCAGGTCAAACTCGACCATGTCGATCCCAATCTCGTGTGCCGCATCGAACGACGCCAGCGTGTTGGCTGGCGCAAGCGCGCTCGCGCCGCCGTGCCCGATCCGCTGGAAGACATGCAGCCCCACAGCCACAAGCTTGCCATGTTGCCCCTCGGATCGGCAACAACTACCGTTTTGGCAGACGATCTGAAGCCCTCACTGCGGAGAAACACGACCCCGTGTCCGGGGGATCCCCGGATGCTCTGATCGGACGCCTCTGTAACTCTGGGGCGATGGCGATCACCATCGAAGACCCCACCACCACTTCCGGCGAAGACGACGGCACGGCCCGCCTCGACGGCTACGTAGAGCGTGCTCGCGAAGCCGCGAGGGCCCTGCGAGAGCTCGACCAGGAGACCGTTGACCGAATCGTTTGGGCGATGACCGTCGCCGGACTCGAGAACGCCGTCGAGCTGGCCGAGGTCGCGATGGAGGAAACCCATTTCGGCGTGCTCGAGGACAAGGTGCTCAAGAACTATGTCGCGACCGAGTTCCTCTACGACTACCTCAAGGACAAGAAGTCAGTCGGCGTGATCGATGAGGACCGCGGTCGTGGGATCCAGTACGTGGCCGAGCCGATCGGAGTCGTGCTGGCGCTGCTTCCGGTCACCAACCCGACCTCGACGGCGCTGTTCAAGTCGATCGTCGCCGCCAAGACTCGGAACGCAATGATCATGCGGCCATCGGTCCATGCCCGACGCTGCGCAATCCAGGCGGCCGACCTGGTGCAGAAGGCGGGCGAGGAGGCCGGGCTGCCCCCGAATGCGATCCAGGTGATTCCCGACCCGTCACTCGACGTGTCTCAGTACCTCTTCCATCACCCGGGCGTCGACTTCATCTGGACTACCGGCGGACCGAAGGCGGTCGCCGCAGCCAACTCCGCCGGCAAGCCCTGCCTCAGCGTCGGCTCCGGCAACGCGCCCGTCTACGTGCACCGCAGCGCCGACATCGGGATGGCGGTCGTCGACATGCTGGTCTCAAAGACGTTCGACTCCTCGGTGATCTGCCCGGCCGAGCAGACCTGCGTAATCGATGCCGAGATCTATGACTCCATGATCGCCGAGTTCCAGCGGATGGGCGCGCGGCTACTGAGCGAGGGGGAGACGCAAGCTCTTGCCGGCAAGTCATTCGATCCCGATGGACGGGTTGACCTACAGGTACTTGGCCAGTCGTGCGCAAACCTCGGCGCGATGGCCGGTTTCGAGGCCGCCGAGAGCGACAAGGTGCTGCTAGCTCCGCTGCCGTCCGACCTCGACGAGCTCGCGGCCCATCCGTTCATCGCCGAGAAGCTGATGCCGGTGCTCGGCGTCGTCTCCTCGCCATCGGTGGAGCACGGGATCAGAGCCTGTGAGCTCGTAACCGAGCACGGCGGCCTGGGGCACACGTCCGCGGTCTACGCGAACGACGAGGAGGTCATCAACCGGTTCGCGCTGGCGATCCGAACCGGACGCATCCTGGTCAATGCGCCGACCGCCGTGGGTGCCCTCGGCGGGATCTACAACTCGATGACGCCGACGTTCTCGCTTGGATGCGGTACCTGGGGCGGCTCGAACACCACCGACAACGTCAACTACCGAAACCTCTTGAACATCAAGGCGGTCTCGCGCCGGCAAACGCCACCTCAGTGGTTCCGTGTCCCGTCCGACACCTACTTCAATCCAGGCGCGCTCGAGAACCTTCGGCAGCTCGGAGCGATGCAGCCGATGATCGTCACCGACGCCGACAGTGAGGCGCGCGGGGTCGTCGACGAGCTCCGCCGGCACCTCGAGACCGACTCGGTCCACGTCTACTCCGGCGTCGAGCCCGAACCGACCGAGGAGCAGATCCGGGCAGGCATCAGCGAGCTCCAGCGGGTAAACGCCGACACGATCATCGCGGTCGGCGGCGGCTCTGTGTTGGACGCGGCCAAGGCGATGCGCCTGTTCCACGAGAGCCCCGATCTGAGCGTGCGCGAGCTCTCGCTCCCATTCCTGGACGCACGCAAGCGAATCGCTTCCTTCCCACAGATCGCTCACGATCTGCGCCTGATAGCCGTCCCGACCACGTCCGGCACGGGTTCTGAGGTCTCACCGGCCGCCGTGATCAGCGTCGGTGAGCGCAAGGTGACGCTCGTCGATTACACGCTCGTTCCCGATATGGCGATCGTCGACCCGAACCTGACAATCACGATGCCACCGGTGATTACGGCCGACACCGGCATTGACGCGCTCACCCACGCGCTCGAGGCGGCCGTCTCGATCTTCGCCTCCCCGTTCACCGACGCCTTCTGCATGCAGGCGGTCAATCTGATCCTCGACGCGCTGCCGCGGGCGTACCACACCGGTACCGACCTCGGGGCGCGCACGGCGATGGCCAACGCGGCCACGATCGCCGGACTCGCCTTCTCCAACGCGTTTGTCGGTCTGAACCACGCCTTGGCCCACGCCGTTGGCGCCCGCTTCGGGATCGCCCACGGTCGCGCCAACGCGATCTTCCTCCCCCATGTGCTGCGCTACAACGCTTCGCTGCCGAGCAAGTTCATGCCGGCACCGGGTTACTCCACATACGTGGCACCCGAGAAGTACGCGCAGATCGCTTGGATCCTCGGGCTTGGCGGCAAATCCGAGGAGGAGCGACGCGAGCGGCTGTTCACGCGGGTCGACGAGCTCCTCGACGAGGTCCAGGAGCCCCGCTCGCTGGCCGCCGCCGGCGTTCCACGCGATCAGTTCGAGGCGGCCTTCCCCGACCTGATCAGAACAGCCTTCGGCGACCCCAGTATCCGGACCAACCCACGCATTCCCCTGATCCGCGAGGTCGCCGCGCTGCTCGAAGCGGGATTTGGCGGCTAGCAGGTCCTGCTAGCTCTCAGCCGCTCAGCACGGTACCGGGCGCGAGTCGCCGGGGCTCCTTGGTTTCGAGCTCGACCGCGCCGCGGACAACTACGTTGGCCGCGAACGTCACATCACCCCGGACCACGAGACGCTCCGCCTCGCGCAGCGATGGCGGCCCGGCCGGGAAGCGCTTCTCGAACCGATCCAGAAGCTTGTAGTAGCGCTTATCAAGCTCCACGTAGGGAAGGCTTGCGGCCCGCTCGGGCAGCGGCTCTACCATCATCTGATCGGTCAGCCGGTAGACATCAGAGCGCATTACGAGCAGGTCGTCGGTGCTCTTCACCGGCACGAATCTCGTCCGCGGTACGCAGAGCACCTGGGCCCCTGAGAAGCTTTCGATCGCCGCGCCCATCGCGCTCTCGAGTTGCAGCACATCAGGCGAGTCAGGATCGCGAGGATCGACGGTCTTGCGATTGATGATCAGCGGCAGCTCGAGCACACCATCGCGGCGCTCCAGCGTTTCCGCGAGCGTTCGCAGATCGATCCAGAGGTTGTTGGTGTTGTAGTAGCGCCAGCGGCGGAAGTCCCGGAAGGACTCCTCGTCTTCGGGCGGCGTCTGCGCGGTCTCCCGCAATACCAGCTGCTCGTCGGCGCGGCGGCGGGCGATGTGGCCGCCCTTGCGGTCAGCCTCGGTCCCTTCGACGACCTCCATCACGAACGGGATCTCCTCGGAGGCAATGTACGCCGCGATCCGCGCGTCCACGGTCGCCCCGAGGTTGTCGGCGTTGGAAAGCATTGCGTGCTCGAAGCCGCGCTCCAGCAGCGCGTCCAGCATCCCAGAAGCGCGCAGCGAGCTGTAGACATCACCATGGCCCGGCGGGCACCATTCAAGCGACGGTTCCTCCGGCCAGCTCACGGGGGTCAGCTGCTCCGCGTCGAGCTTCGGGATCATGCTCTGGAGAAAGTCCGGCGCCAGCTCGTCGCCGAGCTGATCGTGATGCTCGAGCGCCGCCAGCGTCTCCTTCCGGGTTGCCTCGCTGTTCATCAGAACGAGCGGCAAACGGATGCCGTGCCGGCGTCGCAGCGAAAGCGTTTGGCCGATGATGATGTCCAGGAACGAGCGGCCGTCGCGCGCCTCCACCAGCGACTTCGGAGATCGCAACCCCATCGTCGTCGCCAGACCTCCGTTGAGCTTGATCACCGCGACTCGCTCGAGCGCGTCGGCCGCGTCCACCTCAGGCAACCGATCCAGCGACGCCACGTCGCCGGCGGGCCCGAGGTCGGCACTGCGGAGCTCGGCTGGCTGGCCGCCCACCAGTCGTTCATAGGCGCTGCGGAAGCTCCGGATCGCTTCCTCGGGCTGGCCGGCCGCGCGCATCTTTTCCTCTGCCGCTTGTGCTCCCTGGGTTCTCACCGAGCCTCCATTCTGCCCGACACGGACAGGTCGTAGACGTGCACGATGGGGATCACTCTGGCTTGGAGCGATCGCTCGCGCAAGAACCTCGGCTCACGGCTGCCCGTAGTACGCCCGCGGTCCGTGCTTGCGCTGGAAGTGCTTCTCGCGAACCGCGGCGTCGAGCGGTGGAGCTTCCGGCGCCAGCAACGTCGTCAGGTGGGCGATGCGCGCCACCTCCTCGAGCGTCACCGCATTCTCGATTGCCTTCCCCGGAGTCTCCCCCCAGCAGAACGGCGCATGGCCGCGAACCAGGACGCATGGCGCCTCGAGCGCGCTGCGCGCTCCGACCGACTCGATCAGCACCGTCCCGGTCGCACCTTCGTAATCGGCCGCGATCTCATCGGTGGTCAGCGACCGGGTTAAGGGAATCGGCGCGGCGCACAGATCGGCGTGCGTTGTGCCGAGCAGGGGGATCTCGCGCTGGGCCTGCGCCCACGCCGTCGCCCACGTCGAGTGCGTGTGAACCACGCCTCCGATCTCCTCGAACGCCCGATACAGCGCCACGTGCGTCGCCGTGTCGCTCGACGGCCGTCGCTCTCCCCAGACGACGTTCCCGTCGAGGTCAACGATCACGATGTCCTCGACGGTCATCGCCTCATACGCCACCCCGCTGGGCTTGATCGCAACCAGACCGCTCGACCGCTCGATCCCGCTGACGTTGCCCCAAGTCAACCTCACCAGCTTGTGCTCGGGGAGCGCGAGGTTCGCTGCCAGGATCTGCTCGCGCAACGCAACGAGCAACTAGATCTCCGCGTACTCGAGATCGATGAGTTCGGCAAACCGCCGCCAACGGCCGGCGTGATCGCCGAGGTTCGTCACGAAGTGGTGCGGGGCGCCGAATCGCAGCCAGGCGTCCATGAATGACTCCATCCCCTGCTCGGGCCGGAAATGAAAGTAGTGCATCTCGACCTTCGGCAGCTCTGGTGTGTCGAGCACCTCGCCGCGGCCGACGAGCAGCCGGTAGTACTCGCCCTCGATCGGCACGAGCGCCGCGGTCGTCGCGACTCCTGGCTGGGCCGAGAAGACCGGCGTGGGCGGATTGTCGAGCCCTCCGATGCCTAGTGGACGGTCGATCAGTCTCACCGGTCGATCGTGGCGGGCGATCTTCCAGTTGCCCTCTCCCATGTGACTGATCAGCACCGAGTCAAGCTCCCAGTCCATCGCGTACATCTCGCTGAAGTGGGTATCGCCGATCAGGGTCTGGGCCGCGCACATGAGCGTCGCGGTGTTCGTGTCGCCTTCCGCGGCGAATCCGTAGCCGTCGGCCATCACATCCGAGGCCGCCAGCAGCGGCAGCTGTTGAAAGCGCCCATCGCCGCCGATCGAGTCGAAATGGAACGAGAACCCCTGGTAACCGCCGTCCTCCAGCATGCCGCGGATCGCCAGCTCGAACCGCGCCGCATAAGCATGGCGCTCGCGCGGTAAATCGGCGGCCACCTCAAACAGCTCGGCGTGGCGATCGAGCACCGAGTCGATTGCCGAACTGGGTACGCTCTCCAGCCGAGTGACCATCGGACCCAGGTCCTCGCTGACGACTGTGGCTCCGAGCCGCCTCAGTAGCGCCGGCGGGTCATAGCGAATGTCCCCCATCCCGTTCATCGGGTATCCCAGCAGCGCGATCCGCGTCCGCTTCAGCTCAGTTACCGCCTTGGCGGCGCGCGCCCAGTCGCCAAACGCAAGCTCGAATCGGGATGACTGCCAATCGCCGGTGATCACCGAGAATGGCGTGCCGATACGCACCAGCGCGTTGGCCTGGTCCTGAGCGCCGTGAATGCCCTGGTTGTAGGTTAGATCCGACATGTCCCACTCCGCGCTCACCGACCGCTCCGGCTGGATGTTGGCGAGCAGCAGGGGCACCGGCGCCTCCTGCAATGCCCTCACGGTTCGCATTGCGGGGCCATAGGTCAGCATCACGATCGCGATCCCGTCGACGCCCTCGGCGACCAGCTCCCGGGTGACCGCCTCGACGTCCTCGCGGCTGCGGGCCGGTCGGGTGAAGAGGACATCTGCCACCGACCCGAGACGGTCCGCGACACTCGCGGCGTACCGAGCCTGGTGATCGGTGATCCCGGGGATCATCTCGTCATAGAGCTCCTGCATGATCCCGAGCAGGCCAATCCGAGGCTGCTGGCTCATCCGCCTTGCCTTTCGGTGCGAATGCGCTTGAGCTCGTGCAGCAGTTCGTTCTGGGTGCGACCGAGCGTCTCGTACAAGCGGCGATAGATGGCGTACACCTGATCGTAGGTCTGCTTCGCCGCCGGTTCCGGGCGATAGGTGCGAGCGATCCCGGGACGCATCGCCGCGACCGCGCTGGCAATGTCCTCGAATACCCCGGCGGCAACCGCCCCGAACAGGGCTGCGCCGCGTGCCGGGACCTCGGTCGAAGCCGGGACCTGCACCTCCAGGCCGCTCGAATCGGCCAGCAGCTGCATCATCAACGGGCTGCGCTCGGCGATCCCACCACACGCCACGATCTCCGACAGCTCGAGGCCGTGCTCCTCGAAGTTCTCCATGATCCGTCGATTGCCGAAGGCGATCGACTCCAGCAGGGCGCGGTAGATCTGCTCGACTGTTGACTGCAGAGTCAGGCCGCAGATCACGCCGGTCAGGTCGGCGTCCGCGAGCGTCGTGCGATTCCCGTTCCACCAGTCGAGTGCCACGAGCCCGGTTGCGCCGGGCTCAATCTCGCCGGCGGCCCGCTCGAGCTGCTCGTAGCTCCGCTCGGGTGCGATCGTTTCGATGAACCAGGCGAGCATGTCCCCCACGGCAACCTGACCGGCCTCGTAGCCGTAGAGACCCGGCAGGATGCCGTCTTTCAGAACCCCGGTGATCCCGGGGAGACGGATCTCTCGTTGATCGACGACCATGTCGCAGATCGAGGTCCCGACGACCATCACGAACGCCCCCGGATGCTCGACCCCGGCGCCGGGAACCGACACGAACGAGTCGACGTTCCCGACCGCCACCGCGACTGACTCGGCCAGCCCCAGTCGCTCAGCCACGTCGGCAAGCAGGTTTCCCGCGCACGTCCCCAGCGGCGCGAACGAGGTCCCAAGCTTCTCCTCTGGCTGCGCGAACCCCGGGTAGGCAGCTTCGAAGAACTCGCTCGAGGGCAGGCCGTCCGTCGGAGACCACATCGCCTTGTAGCCCGCGGTGCAGGTTTGGCGGCACTCGACCCCGGTCAGGTACCAGACGATCCAATCGGTCGCCTCGATGAACCCGTGCGCGGCATCGTAGATCTCGCGATCCTCGAGCCACAGCTCGATCACCTTCGGGTAGTACCACTCCGATGAGATCCGGCCGCCGTACCGCGAGAGGAACTCCTCCTCCCGCTCGAGCGCCACGTCGGTCAACCGGTCAGCGACCGCCTGCGCCGCGTGATGCTTCCACAGCTTTGGCCATGCGTGACGGCGATCGCGCCATTGCTCGAGCGTGCACAGCGCTACTCCCTCGCTGCTGACCGGCAAGACCGTGCATGACGTGACGTCGATCCCCAGGCCACAGACGTCGTCCTTCGACACGCCTGCCTGGGAGATCGTCTCAGGAATCCCTTTCTCGAGCACCGTCACCCAGTCGCTCGGATCCTGGAGCGCCCAATCATGCGGCAACTGTTCGCCGGTCGAAGGCAGCGTGCGGTCGATCACCGTACTGGGGTAGCGAACGACGCTGACCGCCACTTCTTTGCCTGTGCCCAGGTCGAGCAATAGCACGCGACCCGATTCGGTGCCGAAGTCGACCCCGATCGCGTAGTCGCTCACGATCTGGGGGGCCGGGCGATGCTCACGCCGCGCCGTCTGCCGGTTGAGCGCTGGAGGCAGTCTCGCCCGCTGTGGGCCCTAGGCCGATGCGCGCGGCCAGCCGCGCCCGACGGTACTCCTCAACGACGATCTCTGTCAGCTCGTCTACCGACGTCTCGGCGGTCGGCTTGTCGAGGGCGATCACACCGTCCTGGATCAGGCTTACACGGTCGCACGCCGCGAACACGTGGACGTAGTTGTGGAGGATCATGATGATCGAGACGTTTCCCTCAGCCTTCAGCCGCGCAATCAGATCGAGGATCATCGCGCCCTCTTTGGCGCCCATCGCGGCCAGCGGCTCGTCGAGCAGGATGATGTCCGCGTCGCCGGAGATCGTTCGCGCAACCGCGATCGCCTGGCGCTGACCTCCCGAAAGGCGCGCCGCGGGGACGTCGATACGGGGAATGTTGATGCCGATCTCATCGAGCGCCTTACGCGCGTCGCGCCGCATCAGGGCATTCGAGAGGAACGGGATCGGCCGGTGTACCCGCTCCCGGCGAAGGAACAGGTTGTGGTAGACCGTAAGCTCGTCGATCAGGGCCAGGTCTTGGAAAACGGTGTCGACCCCGTGCGCCCGAGCATCGTCAACACTCTTGGGCACAAAGGGCTCGCCCTTGAGCCACATCGTGCCGCTGTCCGGCTTCTGGAATCCGCACAAGATCTTGATCAGCGTCGATTTCCCGGCGCCGTTATCCCCGAGCAGCCCGAGTACCTCTCCCTTGCGGAGGTGGAGGTTTACATCCCGCAGCGCGGTCGTCGGGCCGAAGCTCTTGGCGATGTGCTCTACGCGGAGCACATCGTCCGCCGCCGAGGTGGGGCCAACGACCTTCTCGTCGGCGAAAGCCTGGTCAGCCACGACCAGACCCCGTTCGCACGCGGGCTACGTACGTGTTGACCGTCATCGCAAGCAGGATCGCCAGACCGAGGTACAGGTCCAGGTAATTGGCATTGACACCCTTGAGGACTAGCCCATCGTGCAGGATCCCGAGGAACAGGGCGCCGATCAGCGCTCCGACCACGGTGCCCGAGCCGCCGCGCAGCAGCGTCCCGCCGATCACCGCCGCCGAGATCGCCTGAAACAGGATGTCGTTGGAGGCCGACGGGTCCGGCGTCGCGGTTGTCACCCGGATCGCCTCGAGGATGCCGACAAACCCGGCGCAGGTGGCGCACAGGACGAAGTTGCGAATCAGCACCAGCCGCACGCTGATCCCGGCCTCGGCCGAACCGAGCCTGTTTCCCCCGACCGACACCGAGTAGATCCCCCAACGGGTAAATGACAGAACCAGCTGCAGGATCACCACAACCCCGATCGCCCAGATGAACTCCGAATAGGTTCCGGCGCCGAATATCTGCGCGAACGTGCCCACCTTCGTGACCGAGGTGCCCGGCATGGAGACGGGCGTCGCATGGGACATGACGAGCGTGATCCCGTCGAGCACGAACAGCACGCCCAAGGTGGCGACAAACGACGAGATTCCGACGAACGAAACGAAGAAGCCGTTGATCCCGCCAATCACCATCGAGGTGATCAGCGCGACGATCAGCGCCGGGACGATCGGCAGCCCCCAGTGGTGGACCTCGTGGAACCAAAACGGAGTGAACAGGTAGACGGCGCCGATCGACAGGTCGATCTCGCCGTTGATCATCACGAACACCTGGCCGGCCGCCATGATCGCGTACGGGGCGAAGTACGGCAGCAGCGTCTTGAAGTTGCTGCCGGTCAGGAAGCTGCTGGTGCTCGTCGCGAAGTAGATCGCCGTGATCAGCGTGACGATGATGATGCTGCCCTCGCGCAGCGTCAGGAACCGCTTCGCGAGACCGAGCGCCGTGTCCCCCGGGGCCCGGCGCGCCGCCGGGCCCGACGGGGTAGTGCCTGCGGGAGCGGGCGTTACCGCCATTGCTGGCGGCGCCTCCTCGGGGTCATGCGAGCGGTCCTACTGTGCGCTCGCGACCCGACCCATGTCGCGGTGCCCCCATGCCCGCTCTCCATCATCACCCCTCGTACTTGGCGGCCGACGCTGACACGTACGGCTTGATGTTCGTCGCGTCTACCAACTTCAGCCCGGTGTTGACGTCGGCAATGCCGGTCAGCCCGTTCGACGCCTTATACATGTACAGCTGCAGGATTGGCAGGAAGCCCTGCAGGTATGGCTGCTGGTCGATCGTGACCTGGATGTAGCCGCTGTTGAGCAGCGTCGCCGTCGGCCCGAGCAGGTCGTATCCCCCGCCCTTGACCTTTCCCTTCAGGCCCTGCTGCTGGATCGTCTGCGCCGTGCTCTGCGTGCTGCCCGCGTCGACGGCGAACATGCCCTTGGTGCTCGGGTGGCCCTTGGCGTACGACTGAATCGTGGTGAGCTCGGTCGGCGTGGCCGCGCCCGTCGCGACCACGTGGGTCTTGATCGACGGGTGGCTCTTCAGCGTCGCCAGGGCACCATTGATCCGCGTCTGGATGTTGAGCGTGCCCGGCGTCGCGATAAAGAGAGCGACGTCGCCCGAAGGCACCAGCGTGGCGATTCGCGCTCCTAGCAGCTGGCCAGACCTGTACAGGTCCTGACCGATGTACGACAGCCGCGGGTTTCCGGTCGCGTCGGCGTTGTAGGCGACAACCGGGATCCCGGCGCTGAGCGCCTTCGACACCGGCGCGTTGAACGCCGTCTGGGAGATCAGCGAGACGGCGATCCCGCTGACCCCCGCGCTGACCGCGCTGTTGAGGGCGTTGACCATCTGGGGGACGTTGCTCGTCTGCGAACCGGTCCACTGGTAGCTGCAGCCGAGCAGCTTGCAGGCGTCGGACGCGCCGGTCTGCGTCGGAGCGAAGAACGGGTTGGTGGTCACGTGGTTGACCATCGTGAACTTGTACGACCCGCTCGTCCCGAAGATGCTCGCGGCGGAGCTGCCGCTGGCGGCCGAGCTCGAGCTCGAGCTGCTGCCGCACGCTTCGAGGGCCATCGCGGCGATTCCGGCCGCCCCACCAGTCAGCGCGGTCCGCCGGGTGAGCTGCTTCCAGCGCTTCAGCGGATCGTCGTTCTCCTTACGCTCGTCGAATTCGAGCCGCTCAACGGCGTCATGGATGCTGTCTTCGTCTGCCATTCCTGCTCCTCCTCTTCTCGGATGACCCGCGCGTACGCTCTCAGACTCGGACGCCCGTGTCCACCGGCCTTAACGCGGCCTAAACCGTCCTGCGTGCGCACGACATCGTGACGCCTTGGGGACGGAGCGTGACCAGCAACTCGACCCTTGCAGCGCGGAGGGCACAGGGTTGCCGGCTCCGCTCCCAGCTTTCTCTTCTCCTCTCACGCACCTCTGGTGGCGGCATGTTAGCGATCACATCTTGGCAGTGTCAACGTACACGGGCGCTTGTGCTCGCGCGCACGATAAGTTGCGGTTGCACACGTGAACCGGCGCTAGCCCGCTCGCCGGTTTCAATCGCCGTGAGAAGCAAGCGGAGGCTGCGGCTCCCCACCTCGTCGAAGTCCTGGCGGATCGTCGTAAGCGGTGGCATCAAGTACGCCGCTTCCGGGATGTCGTCGAACCCGACAACGCTGACTTGAGCCGGGATCTCTCGTCCTGCCTCCTGCATCGCCCGCAGCACGCCGAGCGCCATTTGATCGTTGGCGGCGAAGATCGCCGTGAGTGTCGGATCCTTGCTCAGTCGGCAGCCGAGCTCGTAACCGGCCCGCGCGCTCCAGTCACCGAACAGCGGCGGGGGCGGTTCGATGCCTGCCCCCGCAAGCGCGTTGCGCCAACCCTCCAGCCGCTGCTGTGCCTCGATGAAGTCCTTCGGCCCGGCGAGGTGCCACACCGTCCGGTGATCTAGGTCCAACAGATGGCGCGTCGCGAGCACGGCGCCCGCGAATTGGTCCACGGCGACCACCGGAACCGCGCCTTCCGGTCCCGCCTCGACCGCCACCAGCGGAACCTCGGGTGGCGCGTGGCGCAGCGCCTCGACGGCGTCCTCCTGGGGAGCGATCACGAGGATCCCGTCGACGCCGCGAACGCGCAACCGGTTGACCGCATCCATCACCGCGGCGCGCTCGAGCACCTTCAGGCTGGCGACGATGATGAAGTAGCCGGCTTCGTGGGCAGCGCGCTCGATCCCGTAGAGGGTCGAGGCCGGGCCGTAGAGCGTCGTATCGAAGCTGACCACCCCGAGCGTCTTCGAGCGACCGGTCGCGAGCGCGCGCGCCACGGAGTTCGGCTGGTAGCCGAGTTCCTCCATTGCCGCAAGCACCCGCTGACGGGTCTCGGAGCGGACGCGGGGGCTGCCGTTGATGACCCGCGAGACGGTCTGGTGTGAGACGCCGGCCAGACGTCCGACATCGGCCATGATGATCCTGCGAGATCGGCGACCGCGGGTTGTGTCATCGATCGCCTCCATCAGCGAACGTGTCTCCGAGCCTTCGAGGGGGCGGCGCATGTTAGCGCTAACGAGGTATCGGCATTGAGACCGCTAAGATCCTCGCCGGCGTGCGCCCGCAGCGTCGAAGGAGGGAGTAATGAAGACCAGCCTCGGTATCTGGGCCTTCGGTCCGATGATCACGCGGTTTGTACCCATCGGGTACCAGCCCGAGCACGGCTATGACCCCGAGCCGGTAGCCGCGAAGGTCCATCGCGCGGTGGAGGGGCTCGGTGATCTCATCGATGGCTACGAGTTTCACTACCCGAACGAGCTCTCGCCGGAGAACCTCGACGAGGTGAAGGCGGCTCTCGGAGACCACGACATCTACTGCATCGCCGGAGGCCTCCACCTCGATCCCCGCTTCGGTCGCGGTGGGCTCGTCAACCCAGACCCGCAGCTCCGCGGGGAAGCACGGCGGATAGTCCGCGACGGCGCTGAGTTCGCCGGCTCGCTGGGCGCCCATCTGATCATCTGGCCCGGAGGCGAGGGCTACAACTACCCCTTCCAGACGCCTTACGTGGACTCCTGGCGATGGTTGATCGAGGGGCTGGGCGAGGCAGCCGAGATCTGCGGGCGCCACGGGGTCAAGCTGTTCCTCGAACACAAGAACTCAGAGCCGGCGATGAAGATCTTGATGCGGAACATGGGCATGTGCCTGTACGTGGTGCACAAGCTGCGTGAGCAGGGAATCGGCAACGTACAGATCAACATGGACTGGCAGCACCTGCTGATGAATGACGAGCACCTTCCGGAGTACGCCGCGCTGCTCGCCTCTGAGGGCCTGCTCGGCCACCAGCACGCCAACTCTGGTTGGGGCACGTTCGACGACGACAACATGGTCGGTACGACGGCTTTCATGGAGACGCTCGAGCTGGCGCTCGAGTTTCGCCGCTGCGGATACGGCGCGAGCGGCGAGCGCCTCGGTTTCGACCTCTACCCATACACCGAGGACCAGGTGGCGGCAGTAAAACGCTCGGTACTCCAGTGGCGCTTCATCGACCAGGTCGCGGGGAAGATCGACGACGCGGCGTTGCGCGAGGCCCAGCAGCGAAAGGACGCCGTGCGAGCCTACGAGCTCGTTTATGCGGCGCTCGGGGCGTGAGCGCCCCACTCGTCGGCGTCGACGTCGGGACCTCGGGTACCAAAGGAGTCGCGATCGACGACGAGGGATCGGTCTTGGCCAGCGCCGAGGCGACTTACCCGCTCTCCACCCCGCGCAACGGCTGGGCAGAGCAGGATCCCGAAGATTGGCGGCAAGCGACGGAGTCGGTACTGGCGGAGCTGCGGGCAGCGGTCGGCGCCCCGGCCGCAGTCGGGCTCTCGGGTCAGATGCATGGACTCGTCGCGCTCGACGCTCACGACCGCGTGCTGCGGCCGGCGATCCTCTGGAACGACCAACGCACGGCGCAGGAATGCCACGCGATCGAGCGGGCGGTGGGACTCGAGCGGCTGATCGCGCTGACCGGCAACCGGGCACTCCCGGGGTTTACAGCGCCCAAGCTGCTGTGGTTGCGCCGACACGAGCCCGACGTCTATGCGCAAATCGCGCGCATCGCGCTCCCTAAGGACTACGTTCGCCTGCGATTGTGCGGCGAGCACGCCACCGACGTGTCCGACGCGTCCGGAACATTGCTGCTGGACGTCGCCGAGCGCCGCTGGAGCGAGGCGGTGCTCGAGGCCCTGGAGGTTCCGCACCAATGGCTGCCGCCCGCGCTCGAGAGCCCGTCGGTCACCGGCATGACAGAGGACGGGGTACCGATCGCGGCCGGCGGCGGCGATCAGGCAGCGGGCGCGCTCGGGGTCGGAGTCGACCGCCCGGGCCCGGCGTCGGTGGTGCTGGGCACCTCCGGCGTGGTGTTCGCCGCGCTGGAGACGTTCGCCGCCGATCCACAAGCGCGCGTGCACGCGTTCTGCCACGCCGTGCCGGGTTCCTGGCACGCGATGGGCGTGATGCTGTCCGCCGCCGGCTCATTGCGCTGGTTGCGGGACATCGTCGCGCCCGGGGTCAGCTACGACGAGCTGCTCGGCGAGGCGACCGGCTGGCCGGCCGGCACCGAAGGCCTTACGTTCCTGCCGTATCTCGTCGGCGAGCGCACGCCGCACGCCGACCCCGACGCTCGGGCGGCGTTCGCCGGCCTGGGGGTCCGACACGATCGCGGGGCACTGGTCCGAGCGGTGCTGGAGGGAGTCGCCTTCGGCTTGCGCGACTCGCTCGAGTTGATCTCCGAGCTCGGGGGCCGGCCGGAGCTTGGGCGCGTGTCGGGCGGGGGCGCTCGCAGCAAACTGTGGCTGGAGATTGTCGCGTCCGTGCTCGAGCTGCCGCTCGAGCGAGTCGCCGTCGACGAAGGCGCGGCGTTCGGCGCCGCGATTCTCGCCGGCGTGGCGGCCGGCGTGTGGCCTGACGTCCACGCGGCGGTCGCCGCAACCGTGCGCCCCGGCGACCGCATCGAACCAGTGCCGGAATGGGTGGAGGTCTATCGCCAGGCTCGCGAGCGCTACCGCGCACTGTATCCGGCGCTGCGCGAGCTGCCGCCAATCATAGCGTCGGGGGACTAGCGGGCTAGTCCAGCAGCCGCGCGCCCGGCCCCGGTGTCACGCGAGTCGCCGCGTCGGGCACCGGCACGTCAGGCGGTAGTAGCCCGAGCACGTTTCCTCCGAAGCCCCCGCCGATGATCCGCGCTCCGATCGCACCTGAGTCGTGCAGCCGCTGCGCCGCCTTCTCCACCGCCGGGGTGGAGATCTCGTAATCGTCGCGCAAGCTCTTATGCGAGGCGTTCAGCAGGCGACCGAGCGCCTCCAGGTCCCGCTGCTCCAGTGCCCGCACGGTTTCCTCGACGCGTTCGTTCTCGGTCAGCACGTGCCTCGCCCGCTCCGCCAGCGGCGAAGGCAAGCTCTCGATCATCTCGCGCTTGGCATCGCGGAGGGTGGCGATCCCCAACTCCTCACAGGCCCGCCCGCACTCGGCGCGACGCTCGTTATAACCGGACGCCACGTTCGCGTGACGCTCACCGGAATCGACCGTGACGAGCTTGTAGCCACTCAGCTCGAGGCGCACCGGTCGCACCTCGAGCGAGCGGAAATCGATTCGCAGGGCGCGATCGTCCTCGCCGAACAGCGAAGCGATCTGGTCGAGCAACCCGGTACGGGCCCCGACCCAGTCGTTCTCGATCCGCGAGCAGAGCTCGGCCAGCTCCAGCCGGTCCGGCGCCGACGCTTCGCTCAGTCCGATCAACGCTAGCGCCAGAGCGACCTCGAGCGCCGCCGACGAGGAGAGGCCGGCGCCGCGCGGCACAGTGCCGCTGATCTCCAGGCGGGCACCGCACAACGACACTCCGGCGCGCTGCAATTCCCCCGCTGCCCCCCGCACGAACCCACGCCAGCCGGGAGCGTTGTCAGGCTCTCCCAGCCCGAAGCCGTCGCGCTCGCCCAAGTCAACGGCGATCGCTTCGATCTGTCGGTCCGCCAGCGCCGTGGCCCGGACGGTGACGCCATCGCTGATCGCAAACGGGAGTGCGAGGCCTTCGTTGTAGTCGGTGTGCTCGCCGATCAGATTGACTCGACCGGGACCGAACGCGGTGACGTGGTCAGGCAACGTACATTAGTGTGGTGGATGTGGCCGTGAAGTGGGGAATCATGTCGACCGCGCGGATCAACCGCCTGTTCCTGGCGGGCGCCGGCCAGGCGAGCAATGTCGAGCTCGCCGCCGTCGCCAGCCGTGAGCGGGCATCCGCAGAGCGGTACGCGAGCGAGCACCAGATCGCGCGGGCGCATGGCAGCTACGAGGCACTGCTGGCTGATCCCGAGATCGAGGCGGTCTACATCTCGTTGCCGAATTCGCTGCATATCGAGTGGACGGAGCAGGCCCTCCGAGCCGGCAAGCACGTGCTCTGCGAGAAGCCGCTGAGCCGCCACGCCGACGAAGTGGCCCGGGCATTCGACCTCGCCGAGCAGCACCAGCGGTTGTTGATGGAAGCTTTCATGTATCGCCACAACCCGCAGACCCATCGCCTGCGGGAGCTGATCGACCGCGGTTCGATCGGCCGCGTCCGGATGATTCGCGCAGCCTTCAGCTTCCTGGCGGACGACCCGGGAGACGTCCGCTTGACGGCCGCGCTCGACGGCGGCGCGCTGATGGACGTCGGCTGCTACTGCGTGAGTGGCGCACGGCTGCTGGGCGGCGAGCCCGAGCGCGTGAGCGCAGAGCAGGCACTCGGCGGCGACGGGGTTGACGTCGCCTTCACCGGCACTTTGCGCTTTCCCGGCGACGTCCTCGCGCACTTCGACGCCGGACTCGCGCTCGCCGCGCGTGACGAGCTGGAAGTGATCGGCGAGGAGGGAGTCCTGTTCCTCGACGACCCCTGGCATTGCCGCACTCCGGTGATCGAGCTTAGGCGTGACGGTGAGATCGAGCGGATCGAGCTCGAGCCGACCGACTCGTACACGCTGGAGGCGGAGAACCTGTCGGCCGCGATCCGGGGCCAGGCCGAGCCGCTGCTGGGTCGCAGCGACGCGCTCGGCCAAGCCCGCACGATCGAGGCCCTTTACGAGGCCGCCGACACCGGGCGGGTCGTGAGCCTCTGACCGCCGACGCCCTGCTCGACGTACTGCGTGATGCCGCCACTCAGTCCGAGATCGAGCGACACCGAGCCTCCCTCGAGGCGCAGTCGACAACCGTCGTCGGTGATCGACCACCCGTGCATGTCGACGTTGCGCAGCGCCTGGCGCAGAACCAGCTCGGCGCGCTCCTCACGTTCACCGGACATCGCCGGACGATCAAGCTCGAGCTCCAGTTCGGCCTCCACCTCGCGGGGCAAGCAGTCCCGCATGCGCTAGTTCAGGTCGATTTCTACGGCGACTGGAGCAAGCAGCAGATCCTTGTGGCTCTTGGGATGGACCGTCATCGTTTTCTCCTTCGACCGCTATGCGCTCGTGGCAACGGGGACCAGCACTCGCTGGGCGAGATCGACCAACCGGCTCGAGTAACCCCATTCGTTGTCGTACCAGGCCACGACTTTCACCTGCGTACCGTCGAGCACCGTGGTGAGCGCGGAGTCGAAGATCGAGGAGTAGGAGGACTTGACGACATCCGAGGAGACGATCGGTTCATCGGTGTAGGCGAGGATCCCTTCGAAGGTCCCGCGATCGGCGACGGCCTCGAAGGCCGCGTTGATCTCTTCCTTGCTGGTCGCGTGCTCGGTCTCGATGGTCAGGTCCACGAGCGATCCGGTCGGCGTGGGTACACGGACGGCAAAGCCGTTCAGCCGACCATTGAGCTCGGGAATCACCAGGCCGAGCGCCTTCGCAGCGCCGGTCGAGCTCGGGATGATGTTGATCGCGGCGGAGCGCGCCCGGCGCAGATCCGTGTGCGGGCCGTCGAGGAGAAGCTGATCGGAGGTGTAGGCGTGGACAGTGGTCATCAGACCGTGCCTGATGCCGACCGTCTCGTGTAGCACCTTGGCGACCGGCGCCAGGCAGTTCGTCGTGCAGGAGGCGTTCGAGATCACATGATGAGCGTCAGGGTCGTAGCTCTCCTCGAAATTGACCCCTAGCACCACCGTTGCGTCCGGCGGCTCCTCGCCCTTTGCCGGCGCCGAGATGATCACCTTGCGAGCACCCGCCTCGAGGTGCTGGGCGGCGGCCGCACGGGTGCGAAAACGACCTGTGGATTCGATCACGACATCGACACCAAGCTCCTCCCAGGGAAGCTTCGTCGGGTCGGTCTCGGCATACGCTTGCACGAGGGACCCGTCGACCGTGAAGCCACCGTCGGCGACCGCCACCTTGCCGGGAAATCGCCCGAAGACTGAGTCGTACTTCAGTAGGTGCGCGAGCGTTCCCGCCTCGACCAGGTCGTTGACGGCAACGACCTTTACATCCGCCTCGCGTTCGTGAGCGGAGCGCAACATGCAGCGCCCGACACGACCGAATCCGTTAATTGCTACGCGTACAGGCATGAGGACCTCTCTATTTCTTGATGGGTGGTTCTGACAGGGCCCGCAGCTCCTCGAGTCCTTCCTCGATTCCCAGCGCGAGCACCTCGATGTCGGCCACCGATTCGCAGTCGGCGTTGATGCCGAACGTGACGAGGCCGTTGTAGGAGAAGATCGCGATTCCGACGGCATGTTCTGCCGCCAGCGGGACGACGGGGTAGAGCTCACGCATCGGCGCTCCGAATGCATACAGGGGCCGATCTGAACCGCGAACGTTGGTAATCGTCAAGTTGAACAGGCGAGTGGTTAACGTCGTGCGGGCGAGCGCGAGGTGCACGGCGGCGGGAGGCGAGAGCGCGGCGAGATCGATCAGCACCGCTGGCCCCTCAGCCGCGCCGCTGTTCTTCAGATGGCGGGTCGAACGGACGATCTGATGCGCGCGTTGCTCGGGGTCTGGCACTCCGACCGGCAGCTCCACGAACAGCGAGCTGACCCGATTGCCAAGCGTCTCCTCGCGCGATGCGTCGCGAAGGTTCACCGGCACCATTGCGCGCAGCCCGCCGTCTGGCAGCTCTTCGCCACGGCTGGCAAGCAGACGCCGAAGGCCGCTCGTGCAGGCGGCAAGTGCCGCGTCGTTGAGCGAACCGTCAAACCGGCTCCCAATCGCCTTCAGCTCTGAGACCGAGGACCGGACGACGGCGAACCGGCGGCCTTGCCCAATCGCCAGGTTCAGCGATGTGGGCGGCGCGGCGATCAGCTCGTCGCGAACGATCAGCTCCGCCAGCGCTCGGGAACGCGCCAGCGTCTGCCGCGGGTGCAGCGTGGCGTGGATCGTGCTGGTAGCCGCATTCACCCCGCGATGCGCCGCCTGAGCGATCGGCTCGGGAGCGTGGAGTGCACTGGAACCGTTCTTCGAAGTGTCCGTCAGCCGCTCGCTCGGCTCCCGTTCGCTGTCGAGCAGCAGGTTCACGACGTCCACCGACCCCATGCCGTCGACCAAACAATGGTGAGTCTTCCAGCCGAGCCCCCACCGGCCGCCCTCGAGCCCCTCGATCAGCGCGATCTCCCACAGTGGGCGCCGCCGGTCCAGCGGGTGGGAGAACAGCTCGGCCGTCCAGCTACACAGTTGGGCCTCGTCACCGGGAGCCGGCAGGGACACCCGCCGAACGTGATTGGCGATGTCGAACCGCTCGTCATCCTCCCAATGAGGCCATGAGAGGCTTCCGGTGCGGGCGCTCGAGAGTCGCTGCGAGTAGCGAGGAAGCGCGTCCAGACGCGCGACGAGGATCTCGCGGAGTTCATCGATCGTCGGCGCGCGAGCACCCGGTGGGGGATCGAAGACCATCGTCCCGCCGATCGCCATCAGCGCGCCCTCGTCGAGCTGCTCGAGCTCGAGGAACGACGCGTCCAAGGCGGACAGGCTGTTACTCATACTGCTCAAGCTACGCATAACTGCGGCCCTTGTAATCGGGGCACGGGCGGGAATGCGGTCCGTATTTCTCCGCGCTTAGGCGCGCAGCGACGCCACCGGGGCAGGGGGCGGAGGGGCCTCGACACGCATGCGAGCATCGACGATCACCGCGCGGTCCGGTCCTGCGATCAGCGGGTTGCAGTCGAGCTCGACGATCGCGGGATGAGCCTCGACCATTGCGCCCACCCGGAGCAGCACATCCTCGATCGCCGCCAGGTCCGTGCGGGGCGCGCCCCGGTAACCGTCGAGTAGCGGGAAGGTCTGCAACGACCGCAGCATCTCCCGCGCATCGACGTCAGTGACAGGAGTGAGGCGCACGGCAACGTCCTTGATCAGCTCCGCAGCGGTACCACCAGCCCCACAGGCGAGCACTGGACCGAAGCTGGGGTCATTGACCACGCCGACGATCAGCTCGACACCGGGGCTTGCCATCGGTTGCACGACCAAGCCCTCGAGCGCGTGGCCGGCACGCGTTACGGCGGCCTCGATCTGCCCGGCGCCGTCGCGAACCTCTCCTGCTCCCGGAAGGTTGAGCAGCACGCCCCCGGCGTCGCTCTTGTGCACCAGCCCGGTCGCGATCGCCTTGAGCGCGACCGGTCGGCCGAGCTCGGCCGCTGCCGCAACTGCTTGCTCGGCATCGGCGACCACGCGAGTTGCGATCAGCGGCAAGCCATAGCACTCGAGCAACTCCGCCACCCGGTTAGGTGCCAGCCAATCGGACCCGCGGGCGAGCTCCTCACTGATGATCGCGGCGGCCAGGCTCTGTGAGGTTCCGGAGACCTGCCACACCTTCCCCCGTGGCCGCGCGCGCCACCGGCCGTGGCGCGCGGCCAGGGCGAGTGCTCGCACCGCGTCCTCCGGGAACTCATACCCGGGGACTCGCGTTCCTTTGGAGGCGAGCTCGGGTGGAGGCCCCTCGGTGGTCATGAACACGCCTGAGATTGGTACCGGCGGTGAGGTCTCGGCCACCTCCCGGATCACCGTCGCGACGTCGACCGCCTCGGTCACGAGCGCCGGCACGAAGATCGCCAGGATCGCGTCGCACGCGTCGGCGTCGATCAGGGTCTCGATCGTCCTTCGGTAATCGGCCGCAGACGCGGTCGCGATCATGTCGATCGGATTGGCGAGGGACGCCACCGGCGCAAGAAACTCGGCGAGCTTCGCTTGCACCTCGGACGCCAGCTCCGGGACCTTGACGCCTTCGGCTTGGCCCGCGTCGGCGGACATGATGCCGGGACCACCGGCGTTGGTGACGATCGCGATGCGGTCACCGCGCGGCACCGGTTGCGAGCTCAAGAGTTCCGCAACCCCGAATAGGTCATGGAGGGTGTCGGTGCGGATCACGCCTGCCTGTTCGAACAGAGCGTCGACGGTCACGTCAGATGCCGACAGCAGCGCGCCGGTGTGCGAGGAGGTTGCTCGCGCGCCGGCAACGGACCTCCCGCTCTTGACGGCAAGCAACGGCTTGCCACGCGCAAACCGCGGCGCGACGCGCGCGAACTTCCGCGGATTGCCGAACGATTCCAGATACATGAGCGCGACGTCGGTCTCCGGGTCCTGCTCCCAGTACTGCAGGAAGTCGTTGCCCGACAGGTCGGCCTTGTTGCCAACCGACACAAACGACGACAGCCCAACCCCCAGCCGTCCTGCCGCCTCGATGATCGCGATCCCTACGCCACCGCTTTGGGACATGAACCCAACCCGCCCGGCAACGGCGGCATGCGGCGCGAACGTGGCGTTGAGGCGAACGCTTGACGATGTGTTGAGCAACCCGAGGCAGTTTGGCCCGATGATCCGAGTGCCGGCATCACGACATATCTCGAGCAATTCGGCCTGTCGGCGAGCACCCCCCTCGCCTGTCTCCGCGAAGCCCGCAGAGATCACCAGCAGTGCGCGGACACCGGCCGCGACGCACTCGCGCGCAACCCCAAGGACCCGTTCGGCCGGGACCACGATCACCGCCAGCTCGACCGGCGTCGGGATCTCGGTTATCGAGCGGTAGGCGGCGAGTGACTGGACGACGTCCGCGTGCTCGTTGACCGCGTACACCACGCCGCTGAACTCGGCGCTCAGCAGGTTGTGAAGCACCTCGCCGCCAATCGTTCCGCGGCGGCGCGAGGCGCCGACAACCGCCACTGAGGCCGGCTCGAGGAAGCTGCGCACGGCAGCGACGGCGGCGATCCGGTCGCGCTCATCGAATCGGGCGAGCGCGTCGTCGGACAGGGATGTGGGAAGCTCGATCGCAATCGCGTCGGGGGTCGAGTGCATATCGACCGGAAAGCCGCTCTCCCGGAACACCTGGATCATGCGGTGGTTGACGGGGAGCACCTCGGCCGTGAAGGTTGAGATCCCGTGTTGCTCAGCGATCCCGGCCAGATGAGCGAGCAGGATCGTCGAGATCCCGTGTCCCTGCCATTCATCGGCTACCAGGAAGGCAACCTCGGCGTGGTCTGAATCGATCCGAATGTAGGCGGCGTGGGCGATGACGGTGCGTGGCGTCCCGCTCTCCACGACAAGCGCGACGCGGTTGGCGTAGTCCACGTCGACCGACCAGGCGGTGGCCCAGTCGAGGTTGGGGACGCCGAAGAAGCGAAAGCCAATCGACTCGGAGGAGATCGCCTCCAGGAACGCCCGGATCGCCGGTCCATCATCGGCGCGGACCGGTCGCACGTGAACCGTCGAGCCGTCCCGCAGGACAACGTTGGCCTCCTGCTCACGCGGGTATGCGGTGTCAGCCGGAAAGGCCATCTCAGTGGACGCGCTACAGCGCGGCCTCGGCGTCGAGTGGCTCCTGGCCGGAGTCGCGCAGACCCTGTTCGACCGCCTCCACAACAGCGCTCAGCACCGCGACCCGTGCGTAGGGCTTGTTCTCGGCGGCGATCAGCCGCCATGGAGCAGCCTTGTGATCGGTGTGACCCAGCATGTCGCTCACCGCCTGCTCGTATGCCGGACGCTTGGCCAGGTTTCGCCAATCCTCGTCGGTCAGCTTCCAGCGCTTCAACGGATCGTTTTCGCGCGAGCGAAACCGCTGCAGCTGCTCGGCCTCGGTCAGGTGCAGCCAGAACTTGATCAGCACCATTCCCTCGTCGGTCAGCATTCGCTCAAAGGCAACGATCTCGTCATAGGCTCGCCGCCATTCGCGCTTGGTCGCAAACCCTTCCACCCGCTCTACGAGCACCCGTCCGTACCACGAGCGGTCGAATACGGTCATTCCGCCCCAACCGGGAAGCGCCGGCCAGAACCGCCAAAGGAAGTGGTGGCGCTTCTCGCGCTCGCTGGGCGCCGCGAACTGCGCCACGTGCACGTGCCGCGGATCGAGCGGCCCGGTCAGGCGCCGGATCGCGCCGCCCTTGCCAGACGCGTCCCAGCCCTCGAACACGACGGTAACCGGAGGACCCAGGCTTCCGTCGCCGATCAGGCCCCCGGCCTGCAGTCGAAGCGCCAGCAACCGCCGCTGTTTGGTCTGCAGCCGCTTTAGGCCCTCGCTCTTTGAGAGCTTCTTCGTCAGGTCTACATCTTCGAGCGAAACCATGCACGGATACTCTCACAGCTTCCGTGGCGCGGACTGACAATGCCCTTCCGCCGGCGAGCTGGCGGCGATACTGGACCAGCTGCTGGCCTGATCACTCTGGAGGCCGCGGAACAACGAGAACTGAGCAGGTCGCGTCGTGCAACACGGCTTCGCCCGTGCTGCCGAGCACCAGGCGCGCAACCGGTCCCCAGCGCCGAGAGCCGATCACGAGCAGATCGACTTGCTCGGAGAGCTCGAGCAGCGCAGTCGCGGGACGGCCCTGCACGACTTCGCTCTCCGCGGTCGCGCCGATCTCAACGAGCGATTCATCTACTCGGGCGCGAAGCGACTTCTCGGTGGCTTGCACCAGCTCATCCCAGTCCGCGGTCACGCCATCACTTCCAACCGCCGACCATCCTGGAGTGGGGTCGATCACCGCGCCAGTCCCAAGTCGCGACCAGCCAAGTTCGTGGATCCGGTCATCGACGACGCCTCGGACGAGCAGCTTCGCGCCGCATCCGCCGGCGATCTCGGCCGCCAGCGCCAGCGCGGCCTGGGCCTCGGGGCCTCCGTCATATCCGACGCCCACACTCTGGATCTGCACATCTGTCTGCTCATGCATCCCCCGAGGCGCGATCGCAAGTGCAGACTCAGAGTGGCACAGCAGTTGGCGCGTGCGCTTTCCGATCCGAACATGACCGTCGGGCGCGTGACGGCTCGAGCCGACGACGAGTAGTTCGCGCCGCTCGCGATCCACGACGCGCTGCAACGCTCGCGCGACCGAGAAGTCGGTCTCCACGGCCGTTCGCGACCCTGGGGCCAGCGAGTTCCGAATCTCGTGGAGGATCTCCTCGGCCTGGCCCCTGAGGCTCTTCCAGTTCATCCCCTGCGGCAGCACGACCAGCGGGTCAGGGTGCACGGAGACGAGCATCAGCTCAGCGTGCGTCGCGCCGGCCAGCGCCACACCGAGAACGACGGCATCGCGGCCTTCCGGATACCCATCGACCCCAACAGCAATTCGTGTAATCGACATGGGAGCCTCTCCTAACGCGTCTGCATGACATTTGGGCCGGACGTGTATCTAACAGAGCCAGAGGCGACCCCGGTATGCAGGTGCTCGAAGCTCGACTCGACCGGCGGCATCGCTACCGGCGCTGCTCCCATGCCCGGCGCTCACGTGGCCATGGTGCGGGGAGTGGTCCCCCTACGTCCTCGGCGGCGTCGAGACACTTCAGCGCGAAGTCGAACGACTCGCGACGGGCGTTCGCCTCCGCTAGCTCTAGCAGCACCTCGACGGCTTCGCGTTCATCCGCGCTTACCTCGGCGAGCGACTCGGGCTCGACCGGGGCGCCACGGTCAGCGAACGGTTCGCGCGCCAAAGCGGGATCCGTCGAGCGCGCTAGGTAAGGAGCCAGGTAGCGACCGGCGATCTTGCTCGGAGGCCACCACAACGGCGTGAACGCGATCTCCGAGACATCCGGATCCTGTTTGGCACGCAGATAGCGCGGCTCTGCGCCTGTCAGCAGCAATCCGCGGAGCACCGGGCGAAACGGCTGGGCCCGTTGGAGCGCACCAACGTCGGCCGCGATCGCCTCGGCGACGGCGTCGGCCTGCTGGGCGGCCAGCCCTCCCTGCTTGATCGGGAAGGTGGTCCCGTCGCCGGCCGCGTATACGTGGCGGATCCCTCGCACGCCGCCGTGCCGATTGGTGGGAATGAAGCCTTCGCGGTCGTGCGGTACGCCGCGGATTTGCCGGCCGCTAAGCCTTGGCAAGGCAATCACCGCATCGGCGGCGATCGCGGTGCCGTTACGCACACTCAGGCGATCGCCGTCGAATGCCACGCCCACGCACTGCGCGTGCAGGGCGATATTCGACGCAGCTAAGAGCTCGGCGACCGCTTCGCCGGCAGCGCTGCCGAACGCCTCCAGCGGGACGTTCTCTGGAGTCACGATCGAGAGCTCGAGGCCGATCAGCTTTTGCTTTTGTGCCCAGGCAGCGGTGAACAGCCCCAGCTCATACAGTGGAAGCGGCCACGTGCAGTCAGGCGGGGCGGCAAACACGAGCCGCCTTACGGTGCCTTTCTGAACCTCTTGCAGCAGTCCCTCGATTATTTGACGGTCGGGCTCCCCGCCGAAGGTCAGCGCTCCTTCGATCGCCGCGTTCCGATGGGCCCCGGTCGCCAGCACGAGGTAGTCATATACGAGCCGCTCCCCACTCTCGGTGACCGCGACCGAAGCGCGTCGATCGACCTCGGCAACTGAATCCTGCCGGTGGTGCGCGTCATGATCGGCGGCGATCTTCGCCAGCTCGAAGCGCCGTACCTCACCCATCCCAAACGGCGCAGCGACCGCAACCGGCCGATAGCTGAACTCCACCTCCGGCGCCACCAGCTCGACGTGCACCAGGCTGCCGACCATCGCCCTCAACGCCATCATCGCCTCAAGAGCGGCGACTCCGCCGCCGGCGATCAGGATTCGGGGACGATCATGAAGCTGATGGAGCCTCGTCACATACACGAGGCTAAGGTCGACGGCGGGCGCAGGGGACCGGAGCGACTACGCCTCAGGTCTCGTAGTTCACCGCATTGGTGGCGAACGACAGCGAGGATAGGGTAGGAGGTGGTGCTCTACGTTCACCACCCGTCATCGCTTGAACACGACCTGTCGGTTCGCGCTCCCTACCATCCCGACACGCCGGCGCGAATCGAGGCAATCGAAGCAGCGATGGACGCGGCCGGGTGGCCCGGCTGTGAGCGTATGGCGGCGCCGGCGGCACTCGAATCGGAGCTTCAGCTCGTCCACACGCCAGCTCACGTGCAGTCGATTCGCGAGCTCTGCCTTGCCGGCGGCGGCCAGATCGACAACGACACGTTCGTTGCCGAGGCGTCCTACCGTGCCGCACTCCACGCTGCCGGCGGGGCGTGCGCGATGGTTCGCGCTCTGACCACCGGTGTGTTCAGTGCGGGATTCAGTGGTATGCGCCCGTCCGGCCACCACGCCGAGCACGATCGCGCGATGGGCTTCTGCCTGTTCAACAATGTGGCGATCGCCGCCGAGCTCGCGATCAGCGAGCTCGGCGTCGCGCGAGTGTTCGTGCTCGACTGGGACGTCCATCACGGCAACGGCACCGCGGAGATCTTCCGCCGCCGCGCCGATGTTCTGTTTGCCAGCATTCACCAGTCCCCCCTGTTTCCCGGCACAGGAGCGCTGTCCGATGTGGGCTCTGGCGAGGGTCTCGGTTACACGATCAACGTTCCCGTGTCCATCGGTTCCGATGAGGAGGTGTGGTTGTCGGTACTCGAGCACGTGCTGATTCCGGCGGCACTCGAGTTCCGCCCGCAGCTCGTCTTGATCTCGGCCGGATTCGACGCCCATCACGCCGACCCGCTCGGCGGATGCCTGCTCGACGCCGCGTCGTTCGCGCAGATGGCCTGTCAAGTGCGAGAGATGGCCGCCGAGGTCAACGCGCCCGTCGGCGCCGTGCTCGAGGGTGGCTACAACGAGCGCGCACTGGCGGACAGCGTGCTGGCGACGATCGCGGCCCTCAATGGCGAGGGCGAGGCGGAGTCGATCGCCCCCGACCCGATCGTGACCTCGCGGGTCGCCGCGGGCGTGGGGCACTACTGGGCGCTGTAGGGGCGACGGCTGGGCGTGGGCCTTCGCGGGGCGGCGGTCATGGGCTTGCGCGGGGAGACGGGAGACGGGAGACGGGAGCTGGGATATTTGCCGCCATATTGGCCACAAATATCCCACCCTGGGCACAACGCCCCGCCCGCCCACGTAACGACGACTACGACCGGCCGGCGCCGCCCTGGCGCCCGGCCAGATAGGGCGCGAGGTATTTCGCGTCGATCTTGGCGGGGGCTGAGGAGGTCGGCTCGTCGGTCAGCTCGGAGCTGGCGCCGTGGCCTCCGGTGATGTGGGCACGTAAATAGCGGGGCTTCTCGCCGGTCAGCAGTACCCCGTGCACCTCTGGCGTGAACGGCTGCGGCTCGACCGGCGCGCCCGCCAGTGCGGCGATCGCTTGTGCCGCCGTGTCTGCCTGCTGCGCCGCCACTCCGCCGAACTTGACCGGAAAATCGGTCGCATCGCCGGCCGCGTAGACGCGCTCGGTGTCACGAACCTGGCAACCGGCATCGATCGGGATGAAGCCGTGATCGTCTTCGGGAAGACCGGGCAGAGACGGACCGTGGAGCTCTGGCAGCGCGACGATTTGGTCGACCTCGAGCCGGCGATCACCGGGACTGATCTCGATCTGTCGCGACTGCGGAACCTCGCAGTAGGACGAGGTGATCACGTCGATCTGGTTCTCGGCGAGCAGGTCTGCGACGGCGGCGCTGGCTCCCTGGCCGAAGAGCGCCAGCGGAGCGTCCTCCGGAGTGATGATTGTGATCGCCACCTCGACGTTCATGTCACGTGCCCGTCTGGAGGTCATCAGCGCGAGCTCGTACACGGGCAGCGGCCAGGCCACGGGAGAAGGCATCACGAACGCCAGCCGCTTGACGTAACCACCCTCGACGTCCTGGACCAGCCCGTGGAGCAACTCGTCCATCCGGGCGTCGTCGATCGTCAGGGCGTGCTCGTAGCGCGCGTGGAGCTTCGCCCCCAGCCCGATCATCAGCGCGTCGTAGCCGAGCTCCGCCCCGGACGCGGAGTGCACGATGCGCTTGTCGGTGTCGACGCTGGCGATGCTGTCCGAAATTAGTTCTGCGCCGAGCTCCTCAGCGATCTCCGGCAGCGGGTATCGCTGCGCACCGCCGAATGAGAACGGCTCTTGCACGCTCATCGGCCGGTACACGAACTCGGGACCGGGCGCGAGCAGCCTCAAGCTCACGCGATCGCCCGCCAGATCGCGCAACGCGAGGCCGGCCTCGAGACCCGCCACACCGCCGCCGACGATCAACACGCCGAACGGCTCGGAATGGCTCGACGAACTGCTCATGCCCGCAGCTTAGCCGCCCAGCGGCGCCCGGCTGTTATTGAAACCGCGCGCCGGCGGCTTACGCTTTCCCAGATGGCCACGAACGAGCGCACCTTCGACGAGGAGTTGTTGCTGTGGCTAGGCGACGAGCTCCCGGAGGTTCGCGTCGCCGATGCTGCGCGGATCCGTGAAATCGCCACCGAGTTTGCCGTTGGGTTTGATGCGCTCGCCACGGTCGGGCCGGCCGTGAGTGTGTTCGGATCCGCGCGCACCGCTCCAGAGCATCGCCACTACTTGCTGATGCGTGAGGTGGGCGCCGAGCACGGGCGGGCCGGCTACGCGGTCATCACCGGCGGAGGTGCGGGTCTGATGGAGGCGGCCAACCGCGGCGCCCAGGACGCGGGCGCGGTTTCGGTCGGTTGCAACATCGAGTTGCCGCGCGAGCAGCGCATCAACCCTTACGTCGACGTCCGCTTGCGCTTCCGTCATTTCTTTGCGCGCAAGGTGATGTTCATTCGCTACGCCTGCGCGTTCGTTATCGGTCCGGGCGGCTTCGGCACCATGGATGAGGTGTTCGAGGCGCTGACACTGATTCAAACCGCGACGATCAGGCACTTTCCCGTCGTGCTCGTGGGCGATGGAGAATGGGACGGACTGCTGGCCCGGCTGCGGACCGAGGCGCTCGCCGACCATCGGATCGACGAGCGCGACCTGTCGCTGCTACACAACGTCAGCTCACCGGCTGAGGTGGTCGCGATAGTGGCTAGGGGGCACGCGCGAGCGCGAGAGCACAGCCGGCGTCAGCGGCGGGGACACCAGGCGCCCGTCACGTCCCGCCGCTCGAACAGCCAGACCGCCGCGCCCGCCATCACGAGGCCGATCGCAACCATCACCACCGCGGCCACGACGCGAAAAGGCTGCGCGGGAACCAATCCGACGTGAGCGAACGGAGTCACGTTCACAAGCCACCTCGGGGCGCCCAGCAGCGAGCCGAAGAGCTGCCAGAGGAACGCCACCGTCGCCAGGCCGTAGGCGATCCCAGCACTCGGCGATCCTTGCTGAGATCAACATGAGCAGACCGCTGGCGGCCAGCACCAACAACAACGCCGCCGGATGCGCACCCGTAAACGGACGCAGCTCCTCGGCCCAACCAAGCGGTGTCATCCACCGTAGCCAGCCGACTCCACTCGAGGTGTCGGCAAGCACCCGAAGCAGCAAGGCCAGACCGACCATCCCCCCGCCGAGCTCAAGCGCCAGCCGGCGCGTCGGCGCGAGCTGGCTGGCGAGCGCGCCCACGCCGGCGAACACAGCGGCGCTCGAGAGAACCGAGAAAGACCGTGCGCCGCCCGGCGACCCCCGCCAGCACTACCTCGATCCGCCCCGCTTCCTCCTCATCGCGTAGAGCCCGCACCGCCGCCAGCAAGCCGAAAACCGCCGCGAAGATCGTCAGGATCCCGCCCACTCGCCAAGCGCTGTAGCCGCCGACAGTGAGGAGATCAAAGGGCTTGCCGTAGAACAGTCGCGCCGCCCCGCGAATACGTATGCGAACGCGATCGTCCGGACGCGGCCGTCGAGGAACGCGCGGCGCGCGAAAACATGTCCTCAGTACCAAAACACCTGAATCCGCGGATGAGCGATCCGTAGTAGCCCCTGTCTATAGAAAAGGGGATGCCCCGGATGCACGCGATCGGCCGGGCGACGAACCTGGGTACATGCCCCTTAGATCAACTCACCCGCCCCAGTTAGAGCACATCCGGGTGCGCGACTGCATGCATCCGGGAATCCACACTTGCGAGGCCGACGCTTCGCTGAGCGAGGTCGCCGGAATCATGGTCAAGCACCGTGTCCATGCTGTCGCGGTGACCACTGCCGGGGTACCGCGGCCAATCGGCGTGGTATCAGACCTCGACGTCGTCGCCGCCGCCGCGGCCGGCGAGGAGGTAATCGCCCGCCACGCTGCGGCCACCGAGCCACTAGCGATCTCGGCGAACGCGCCGCTGGACCGGGCCGCCCAGCTGATGACAGAGCACGGTGTCTCCCACTTGGTCGTGATCGACTCTGCCGGCGGCTACCCGGTCGGCATCGTCTCGACCCTCGACATCGCCGTCGTGATCGCGGGACACTGCGAGCCGTAAGTCATGCCACCGAACGGGGAGCAGCGACATGGTCCTGATCTGTTACGACGGTTCCGCCGACGCGCGGTCGGCAATCGAGTACGCCGCCGAGCTGCTCGGCGATGAGCCCGTGACCGTCCTAACGATCTGGGAGCCATTCGTCGATGTGGTCGCCCGCACCCCCGCTGGTTTCGGAATGACGATGGGGATGCCCGCCACCGATGAGATCGACGGGGCATCCCGAAAAGGCGCCGAGGAGCGAGCTCAGGAAGGCGCCGAGCTCGCGCGCAAGGCGGGCCTCAACGCACAACCAAGAGCCTCTATGCAGAAAATCACCGTCGCCAACACGATCCTCTCGGAAGCCGACGAGTTGGGGGCAAGCGCGATCGTGATGGGGTCTCGGGGGCTCACCGGACTGAAGTCACTATTGCTCGGCAGCGTATCGCACGCGGTCATTCAGCACGCCGACATCGCGGTGATGGTCGTTCCCTCGCCTGACGTTGCCAAATCCCGCATGCGCGAGCGCCGCGAGTCGGCGCGCACGTGAATGCCGCCCCACGAAGGCGTCACCCGTGACGCACGAATACCGCGAAGAAGTCGCGGTCATCGGGCGAGAGGTAACGCGTTGAATCGCGGATCATGTCGGGGAGCAGCTTCTGCGGATCGCCGGCGCCCGGGGATCCATAGAAGTTCAACGTCACCCATTCGGAATTGATGTCCAGCTCCATCGCGCGCACCGCCCCTGCGCGCCTCAGGATCTGCGCCAGGCTGCCGGCGGTCTGATCATTCGCAGCGGCATAGATCAAGTTCCCGTGGGCGTCAATCCCCACCCCGGATCGCCAGACCCGTACGGCGTTCCCGAGCGTCGCGCCCCACTGGGAGCCGTCGCCGATGGTCGGGTTGAGCCGACCATCTGAGACGATCAGCGGCAGGTTCTGACGCGCGAACTCGACGCTGGGCCCTGGATCCGGGCCACCCGTCCAGGTGATCAGGTTGGCGGTCCCATTGCGGTAGCGGACCAAGGTGGCCTGTCCGTTTCGCAGCGGCGCGTAGATGTGTCCGAACGCTACAAACCCACCGCTGTCGTCCTCGAGTTTGAAGCCGCTGTTGAACGTCGCAAGCAACCCCGCGCGCAACTGTCGGGGAACTTCTGCGAGCGCGTTGCCTGAGTTGGGGGGCTCGTAGCGGCCGGGGTAGAGCTGGATCCAGGTGCGTGAAGAGTCGATCCAGGCGACACCGGCGATCATCTGCGGGTATCCGGGATCCGGCCGAAACGTCGTCACCAGCACGGGAGGCGCTCCACGAACGAAGGGTCCCGTACCGTGCCACACTCCCTCGCCGGGAAGGGGCGGGTAGATCACCGGTGCGATCGCCGGCGGCCTGTAGACGGCGAGCAGAGCGGCTCTCCCGACGCCAACCTTCGGCAGTGTCCTGAGCGCGGGTCCGCCCGTCGCGGGAGCGCTGAAGGAGTAGTAGATGCTCTCGACATCCGAGACCAGCCACGCCGCACCATTGTCGCGCAGCCACTCGACGCTGCGTACGCCGAACCCGACATTCGAGGGCTTGGCCATCGCGCTCACGAACGACATGCATGCGTCGGCCAGCAGCAGCAGAGCACACAGCACGACGATGCGGCGAGCTCGCACGAAGCCCGATGGCCGACTGCGAGATTGCGGACCGGGGCGGGCGCGAGGCCCAGGGCTCGCGCCCGCCTGCGAGGCCAGGCGTCGCTCATAATCAAGGATCCGGTCCTCATATTGCCCAACTGCCGAGTCCGTGGTGGGTGACATGCTGCTTGCGCCGTTCCACGCTCACCGGTCGAGTCCTCGCCCCCGAAGGTGAGAATCCACTAACCGTTCGCATGCATATATCCTGAACGGGGATGCGAAGCGCATGCCGATCGGCTTCGGCCCCGGAGTGACGGCGATGAGCGAGCGGCGCGCGGCGCTCGTCACCGGAGCGGCGAGCGGTATCGGACGTGCCGTAGCGGCGCGGCTCTCAGACGAAGGCATCGATGTCCTGGCGGTGGACGTGAGGCCCGATCCCGAAGGGCCCGGCGTCCCGTTCGAGGCGGACCTGACATCTGCGGAGGCCAACTCCGAGGCGGTGACCACCGCGCTCGAGCGCTTCGGACGGCTCGACATCGTCGTCGCGAACGCCGGGGTGCAGCATGTCTCGCCGGTCGAGGAGTTCCCGATTGAGCGCTGGGAGACGATCGTGGCGTTGCTGTTGACGAGCCCGTTCCTGCTCGCCAAATATGCCTGGCCCGCTTTGCGCGAGTCCGGCGCGGGGCGATTCATCGCCATCGCCTCGGTACACGGCCTGGTCGCGTCGCCCTACAAGGCGGCCTACGTCTCGAGTAAGCACGGCGTGCTCGGGCTGGTGAAGACGCTCGCGCTCGAGGGCGCGGCCGACGGGATCACCGCCACCGCCGTGTGCCCCGGATACGTGCGCACACCTCTGGTCGAGAAGCAGATTGGCGACCAGGCGCGCGTCCACGGCTTGTCCGAGGACGAGGTGCTCGAGCAGGTGATCCTGGCGCCACACGTCGTCAAGGAGCTGATTGAGCCATCCGACGTCGCTGAGGTCGTTGCCTTCCTCGCCGGCCCTTCCGGCCGCGCCTTCACCGGCGCGCCGGTGACGCTCGATCAGGGTTGGACCGCCCGGTAGCCCGGGCCGCCCGGCGGTCCCTACCCCAGGGCGTCGCCAACTGCCCGGGCAAACACGTCCACGTCCTCCTCGGTGGTATCCCAGGAGCACATCCAGCGGACCTCTCCGCGGGCCGCGTCCCAGACGTAGAAGTCGAACTCGTCCTGGAGCGCCGCGGTGGCCTCGGCCGGCAGGGTCGCGAACACCGCGTTTGTCTGCACAGGTCGCGTGACGGTGAGGTCCGGCAGCTCCCGCACGGCATCCGCGAGTCGCAACGCCATCGCGTTGGCCTGACTCGCGGAGCGCCGCCACAGCTCGTCCGCCAGCAGCGCCTCGAACTGGGCGGCGAGGAACCGCATCTTCGACGGGAGCTGGAGCGATTGCTTTCGCAGGTATTGGAACCCGTCAGCCAGCTCGGGCGTCAGGATCACCACTGCCTCGCCGCCGAGCAGCCCGTTCTTGGTGCCGCCGAACGCCAGGATGTCCACGCCGACTTCGGCGGTCAGCGAGCGCAACGGGACTCCCAGCGAGGCGGCGGCATTGGCTAGCCGGGCGCCATCCATGTGCACCAGCAGACCTCGGGCGTGCGCGAGCTGCGCGAGCGCGCCCAGCTCGGCCACCGTGTACAGCGTGCCGAGCTCGGTGCACTGAGAGACGGACACAACGCGCGGCTGCACCGCGTGCTCGTCTCCGGCCCTCGCGATCAGCTCCGTCACGCGCTCCGGCGTCAGCTTGCCGTGCTCGGTCTCGGTGGTCAGGAGCTTCACGCCGGCGATCGCCTCCGGCGCGCCGCACTCGTCGACGTTGATATGGGCGGTTGAAGCGCAGATCGCCGCTTCGAAGCGCCGGCAGCTCGCGCGCAGCGCCAGGACGTTCGCCCCGGTCCCGTTGAACACGAAGAACGCTTGTGCCCGCTCGCCGAACTGCTCGGCGAACAGCGTCTGGACTCGCCGCGTGTACTGGTCGTGGCCGTACCCGAAGGCGTGCCCAACGTTCGCCCGCGCGATCGCCGCCAGCACCTCGGGGTGGATCGTGGCAGCGTTGTCTGAGGCGAACCCGCGCGGAGAATTCACATTCAGGCGAGCTTAGCCGCCAGCGGTCGGCACAGTTTCGCCTTCAGCGCCGTATAGAAGATCGACAGTGGGAATTCGTCGTCGAGTACCAGGTCGACGTATGGCCGCGGGTCTTCCACGTCCTCGAGCTCGCGCACCGAGGCCGCCCATCGCGACCCCGCGGCCGGAGGGACGCTGGCCGCCACCAGGTCGTGTGCCGCTGCCCAGTGCTGGAGCTTGGTGCGATCGATACCGGTGCGGTAGAGCTCATGCACTTCGTCGTGAAGCGCCCCCACCCCCTCCGCGACTTGCTCCCAGTCGATCGTCAGCTGGTTGTCGGTCCAGCGGAGATATCCATGGCGGTGCAGGTAGGCGAACAGCAGCTGGCCGCCCAGCCCGTCGTAGTTGCGAACCCGCCCCCCGGCGATCGGGAAGCGCAGCAGCCGGTCGAGCAGGATCGCGTACTGGACGTGGCGCGCGAAGGCCACTCCACTCTGCTCGAGCTCGATCGCCTGTGTGAATGCGGTGAGATCGCAGCGGAGCTCTTCGAGCGAGTACATCCAGTACGGCGCACGCTGACGGATCATAAAGGGGTCGAACGGGAGGTCGCCGTGGCTGTGCGCGCGGTCGTGAATCAGGTCCCAGAGGATGTACGCCTGCTGCGAGAGGTCGGGGCTGGCGAGCATGCAGGCCGCATCAGGCGGGAGATTGAGCGCCAGCAGGTCGGCAGCGGCACGCCCCAGCTCCCGCAGTCGCCGCGCCTCGCGGTCGCAGAAGATCGCGCCGAAGTTATTGACTGGCCGGTCCGCCACCGAGACGGTCTCCGGAAACAGGGTCGCGCAGTCGCTGTCGTAGCCGCGCGTGCCGTCGACCAGCTCAATCGGAACGAACTTCGGATTGTCATAGCGGGTGCGCTCCAGGGCGGCAATCCAATCCGGCCACGGTACGCGGATGATCAGTGCCTCGAAGCAGGTGTCCCGGGAGCCGTTCTGCTTGTACATCGGGAAGAAAACGAGGTGCTCGACTGCATCCTCGCGCTTGCGCTCCGGTCGGAAGACGTTTAGTGCCCGGGTGAAGTCGGGCTTGGGAAACCGCGCCTCGACCCAGGCGCGGAGATCGGCGATCGCGGCATCGATGTACTCGGCCTGGTGCGGGAACCGCGGCGCGAGCGCCGCGAGCGCGTCGACGATCCGATCCACGTGCAGCTGGGCGGTGTGGGGATCACCGCTCAGCGACCCGTCGGGAGCCTGCAGCAGCGCCAGCGCGTTCGTCTCGTCGCGGAGTTGAGCCCATCCGTGTTCGGTCTTCGCGTCGCTACGCCGCAAGCGCGACTCCGCGGCGCTTCCGTTCCCGCCTCGCGCCCAATACGCGATGTTCAGCCACAACGCCAGGTGATCGAGCTCATCGATGCAGTCATCGCCGAACAGATCGGAATCCGCCAGCACCACGACGCGGCCGGCGCCGTGTCCGGTGGCGACGATCAGCGGCGCTGAGGGCGCCGAGGCGCTGGCATGGGTACGGGCCAGCACCCGCGCGCCGTCGCTCACGGCGATCGTGGTCGCGCGATACAGGCACGCCGCATGGACACGCGCGAGCAGATCGCCCTCGCGGCCACGGCCCCCGTCTCCCAGCTCCGCGAGGATCCACGATGGCGCCGTCAGGCAGTGCTCGTAGTCCTGCACGGTCTCGTTCTCCAGCCGCAGCCCGAAGCGCCCGAGCAGCTCGTTGAGGTTGTTGCCGTACTTCTCCTGCTCGGTTTCCCCCAGCACGATCAGTCCGCCGCCGCCGCGAACGAACGCCTCGATCGCATCGAGCTCCTCCGCGCTCAGCCGCGGCGAGCCGAGGCCGGTCGTCCGCTCCCAGGCCGGTGCGGACGGGTGCGCGATCACCAGCAAGTCGCAGTCACTGAGCGCCACGGTGAGCGCCCGCTCGGCATTCGCTTCGACCACGAAGTCGCGGTCGCCCAGCAGCGCAGCGGCGCGGCCGTAGGACGAATCAGCGGGATGCGCCGGTTGCATCTGGCGGGCGAGCTCCGCGCGAATCGTCCATGCCTCGCAATGCGCCTCGTCGAACAGCACACGAGCGGCGGTCATGCAAGCAGCCTATCTAGCCCCACGGCGGATGTCGATGCTGAAATGGATGTAGTCTGCGCAAGAGATCAACGTATGGATGACGTCGACCGTCAGATTCTTGCGTTGCTGGTGGCGGATGGCCGCCGCACGTACGACGACATCGCCGGGCGCGTGGTGCTCTCCGCGCCGGCCGTCAAACGGCGCATCGACAGGCTTCGCGGGGCGGGCGCCCTGCAAGGCTTCACCGCAGTCATCGACCACGCCGCGCTCGGAGACCACACCGAGGCGCTGATCGAGCTGTTCTTCGCTCCCGGGACACTGCTCGATTCCGTCGCCCGAACGCTCCGGCGCCACCCGGAGGTAGTCGATGCCTGGAGTGTCACCGGCGAGGCCGACGCGATCGCCCGCGTCCGCACGCACGACAACGGCGACCTCGAGCGCCTGATCATGGAGCTGCAGCGAGACGGGTTGGTGCAGCGTACGCGCTCACAGGTAGTGCTCTCGCGCCTGGTCCACCGCTGATCCCGCCCTCTCGACCGGGAGCCGGTTCAACCTTGCCACAACTATGTCAAGGTTGGCGCAAACATTGGTAGCATGGCCGGATGCGCGACTTCCTGGGGGTCACCCGAGACCGGGTCCTTGTCTATGACGGCGGCATGGGGGCCACCCTCGAGCAGTTCGAACTGAGCCTCGAACAGGACTATCGGCTCCCCGGTCGCTGCCACGAGGTGCTGGTCCTGAATCGTCCCGACGTGATCGAGAGCGTGCACGCCTCGATGCTGGACGCCGGCGCCGAGGTACTCGAGACCGACACGTTCCAGGGCTCGCGATTGAAGCTGGCCGAATGGGGTCTAGAGGATTACACGAGCGAGATCAACTTCAAGGCCGCCGAGATTGCCCGCCGGGTCGCCGGCGAGCATCGCTTTGTCGCCGGCTCGATCGGGCCAACCGGCTTTCTCCCGGCGAGCGATGACCCGACCCTCGGCCAGGTTGGCTTCAGGCAGCTCGTCGAGGTGTTCAGCGAGCAGGCCCGCGCGCTGGCCGCGGGCAACGTCGATCTGATCATCATCGAGACCGCGCAGGACATCCTCGAGGTCAAAGCGGCGATTCTTGGCGCGCGCGAGGCATTCAAGGAGACGGGTAAGCGTCTTCCGATCCAGATCAGCGTGTCGCTGCTCCCGCAGGGCGGCAAGATGCTGCTCGGGACCGACATCTCCGCGGTGCTGGCGACACTCGAGGCGCTCGGTGTGGACCTGATTGGCCTCAATTGCTCCACCGGCCCGGAGGATATGCGCGACGCGATCCGCTTCCTCGGTGAGAACTGCGGAGTTCCTGTCCATTGCATCCCCAACGCCGGCCTCCCCCTACAAGGTCCGAACGGCGAAACCATCTTCCCCGAGGAACCCGCTCCGCTCGCGGCTGTGCTCGGTGAGTTCGTCGATCGTTACGGCGTGAGCATCGTCGGCGGCTGCTGCGGAACCACCCCGGCCCACATCGAAGCGATCGCTGAACGGGTCAACGGACGCCAGCCCGGTCAGCGTCCGGCCGTCAGGCCACCGCACGTGTCGAGCATGATCGCCGCCACGCCGCTGGTCCAGGACCCGCGTCCCACGCTCGTCGGCGAGCGCGTCAACTCTCAAGGCTCACGCAAGGCCAAGGAACTGCTGCTCGCGGACGACTACGACGGACTGCTGACTGTGGCCGAGGATCAGGTCGCGGGTGGCGCCCATTTGCTCGACGTGTGCGTGGCGCTGACCGAGCGCCAGGATGAGGACGAGCAGATGCGTCAGGTGGTCAAGCGGATCTCGCTCACGCAGCCCGCGCCGATCCAGGTTGACTCGACCGAACCCGAGGTGATCGAGACCGCGCTCGAGCAGATCCCCGGGCGGGCGATCGTCAATTCGATCAACCTCGAGGCCGGGCGCGCCAAGTTGGACCGGGTCGTTCCGATCGCCCGGGCCCACGGCGCCGCGCTGATCGCGCTGACGATCGACGAGGTCGGAATGGCTAAGACCGCCGAGCGCAAGCTCGAGATCGCCAAACGCATCACGGAGCTCTGCTGCGAGCAGCACGGACTGGACCCCCAGGTGCTGATCTTCGACTGCCTGACGTTCACCCTCACGACCGGCGATGAAGAGTGGCGGCCGAGCGCCATCGCGACGATCGATGGGATCCGGGCGATCAAGGCGGAGATTCCCGGCGTGAAGACCTCACTTGGCGTGTCGAATGTGAGCTTCGGGGTCGGCGTGCCGGCGCGAAGCACCCTCAACAGCGTTTTCCTGCACCACTGCGTGGAGGCCGGACTCGATCTGGCGATGGTGAATCCCAACCACATCACGCCCTACGGCGAGATCCCGGACACTGAGCGCGAGCTCGCCGACGACTTGGTATTCGACCGACGCGAGGACGCGCTCGAGCGGTTCATCGCCCACTTCGAGGCCAAGGGACCGGCTGACGCCGACGCCGGCCGGGCGGATCCGACCGAGGGAATGGAGCCAGAGGAGGCGCTGCATTTCCATATCCTCCGCCGCAAGAAAGAGGGCGTTGAGGATTGGATCGACCGCAGCGTCGAGAAGATCGGCGCCGTCCCGACCCTCAACGATGTCTTGCTTCCCGCGATGAAGGAAGTCGGTGACAAGTTCGGCGCCGGTGAGCTGATTCTGCCGTTCGTGCTCCAGTCCGCGGAGGTGATGAAGCGCGCGGTTGCTCGGCTCGAGCGCTACCTCGACAAGCTCGAGGGCTACACCAAGGGCACGGTGGTTCTGGCAACCGTATTTGGCGATGTGCACGACATCGGCAAATCGTTGGTCAACACGATCCTCACCAACAACGGCTACACGGTCGTAGATCTCGGCAAGCAGGTACCAATCTCGACGATCCTCGACGCTGCCGTCGAGCATCAGGCGACGGCAATCGGCCTGTCCGCGCTGCTGGTCTCGACCTCCAGGCAGATGCCGACATGTATTGCAGAGCTCCATCAGCGCCGGTTGCCTTTCCCGGTGCTCATCGGTGGCGCCGCGATCAATCGAAACTTCGGGCTGCGGATCCTGTATCCGAACGGAACCGAATCGGACGACGTCTACGATCCCGGGGTCTTCTACTGCAAGGACGCGTTCGAAGGCCTGGCGAAGATGGATCAGCTGATCGAACCCAGTGCACGCGAGGCACTGCTCACCAACACCAGGGACGCGGCTCGGCGGCTGCGCGAGCAGCCTGAGGCCCCGCCCGACGACGCGCCGGCGGTCACGGACGCCTCGGTTCGCAGCGCTGCCCGGACCGACAACCCAATCCCGGAGCCTCCGTTCTGGGGCGCTCGCGAGGTCGAAGTGGACATGGACGCGGTCTACCCTCACCTCGATACGCACGTGCTGTTCAAGCTCCACTGGGGCGGGCGCGGCGTCAAAGGCGAGGCGTGGACGCGACTTTTGCGCGAAGACTTCCAGCCCCGCTTGGAGCGCATGTGGCGCGAGCAGACCTACCTCCATCCCCGGGCGGTGCTCGGGTACTTCCCGTGCAACTCGGACGGCAACGAGCTCGTCCTGTGGGATCCTGCGGCCCCCGGCCAGCGGGAGCTCGATCGTCTCGTGTTCCCCCGCCAGCCGCGCCACGACCGGATCTGTCTGGCTGACTTCTACCGTCCCCTCACTTCGGGTGAGCCCGATGTGGTGGCGCTGCAAGCAGTCACTGCTGGTGATCAGGTGACTGAGCTAATGGCGCAACTGGAGGCGGACGGAGAATTCGCGCAGCAGCTGTTCGTCCACGGTCTCGGCGTCCAGACGGCTGAGGGAATGGCCGAGTGGCTGCACGCGCGGGTCCGCGGCGAGCTGGGGCTCCCGTCCACCCAGGGCCGCCGCTACTCGTGGGGCTACCCGGCCTGTCCGGAGCAATCCGAGCACGAGAAGGTGTTCGCTCTGCTTGACGCGCCTGCGATCGGCCTGCGCCTGTCCGGTGGCTACGCGGTCGAGCCGGAGCAGTCAACGCTCGCGATCATCGCTCACCACCCGCAGGCCGTCTACTTCGGGATGAAGTCCGGGTTCCTTCCCAAGAACGCCCGGCAGGCGGCCGACGAGCTTATCGCCGGCACCGAGAAGGACCCAACCCGGTTGGACAAGCTCACTGACGCCGATCCGGGCGAGGCCCCCGGCTCCGAACAGGGACAGCCGGCAATGGCCGAGGCCTAGCGACGCCGCCCGTCTCGTGCGCGAGCGTCACACCGGACCATTCGGCTCGCTTTACAACCATGGATTCGTCCGCGTGGCCGCCGCTGTGCCGCAAGTGCGTGTCGCCGATCCGCAGTTCAACGCGCAGCGCACACTCGTGCTCGCGCGGGAGGCCTCCCAGGCCGGCGCGGCGCTGGTGGTGTTCCCCGAACTAGGGCTGTCCTCGTACGCAATCGACGATCTGCTGCACCAGCACGCGCTGAGGACCGGGGTGTTGAGGGCAATTGAGCAGATCGTCGCCGAGAGCGTCTCGCTGACGCCGCTGATCGTGGTCGGCGCGCCGCTTGAATCCGAGCACGGGCTGTTCAACACGGGGGTGGTGATCCACCGCGGACGCGTGCTCGGCGTGATTCCGAAGAGCTACCTGCCCGAGTACCGCGAGTACTACGAGAAGCGTCAGTTCCGCGCCGCCCGCGACGCCGCCTACGGCACGATCTCGCTGCTGGGCGAGCGCGTGCCGCTCGGAGCGGATCTGCTGTTCGCCAGCCGCAATCAGCCGAGCTTGATCGTTCATGTCGAGCTCTGCGAGGACCTCTGGGTTCCGATCCCGCCAAGCAGCTATGGCGCGCTTGCCGGTGCCACGGTGCTCGCCAACCTGTCGGCCAGCAATATCACGGTTGGGAAGTCCGACTACCGTCACCTGCTGTCGTCTTCCCAGTCGGCTCGCGCGATCGCCGCCCATATCTACACCGCGGCCGGATTGGGCGAGTCGACGACCGACCTTGCCTGGGACGGGCAGGCGATGATTCACGAGAACGGGGATTTGCTGGCGGAGGCCGAGCGGTTCGCCCCGGGGGAGCAGCTGATCTGCGCCGACATCGACCTCGACCGGATCGTCTCGGACCGCGCCAGCACGAGCAGCTACGGCGACTCGATCCACGATCACCGCGAAGCCCTGGCCAGGATGCGGACCGTCGAGTTCGAGGACGCACTACCGGCTTCAGAGGGGACGATCCTGCTCCAGCGGGAGGTGGCACGGTTTCCGTACGTGCCGGCGGATCCCGCCCGACGCAACGAGCGCTGCGAGGAGGTCTACAACATCCAGGTGCGCGGCCTGGAGACGCGTTTGCGCGCGACCGGGATCGAGAAGCTGGTGATCGGCATCTCCGGCGGCCTGGACTCGACCCACGCCTTGATCGTCGCGGTCCGCGCGATCGACCGGCTCGGATTGCCGCGCGAGAACGTCCTCGCTTATACGCTGCCCGGTTTCGCGACCAGCAAGCTGACGCTCACGAACGCCCGCCGCCTGATGGATTCGCTGGGAGTGAGTTCCCACGAGATCGACATCCGGCCCTCCTCAACCCAGATGTTGCGGGACCTCGGCCACCCGGCCGCGGAGGGTCAGGCCCAGTACGACATCACCTATGAGAATGTGCAGGCGGGCGAGCGCACCTCTCACCTGTTCCGCCTGGCGAACTACCACCGGGCGATCGTGGTCGGGACCGGCGATCTCTCCGAGCTCGCCCTCGGCTGGAGCACGTACGGCGTTGGTGACCAGATGTCTCATTACAACGTCAACGCGTCCGTGCCCAAGACGCTGATCCAGTTCCTGATCCGGTGGGCGATCGATACGCGCCAGTTCAGTGAGCAAGCGAACGAGGTGCTCGGATCGGTGCTCGACACCGAGATCTCGCCCGAGCTGATCCCGCACGACGATCCGGACGCCAACATCCCAGGCCAGCACAGCGAGAGCATCGTCGGCCCCTACGAGCTGCAGGACTTCTTCCTCTATTACGTGGTTCGCTTCGGATACGGGCCAAGTAAGGTGGCATTCATCGCCGATCACGCCTGGGGCGATCGGACACGAGGCGCATGGCCCGACCTGATCCCCTCGGATCGGCGCCGCCAGTACTCCCTCGCCGAGATCAAGCGCTGGCTGGGCGTGTTCCTCGAGCGCTTTTTCCATACCAGTCAGTTCAAGCGCTCGGCAATCCCGAATGCGCCGAAAGTTGGGACTGGAGGATCGCTCTCGCCACGAGGCGACTGGCGCGCCCCGAGTGACAGCACCGCCGCGGCATGGCTGGCCGAGCTGCGCGAGCAGGTGCCCGACGAGATCGAGTCCTAGCCCGAAGTTCGGCCTAGCCGCTACGCCGCGGGCCGCAGCGCGTCGAGCTCGCGGCTTTCGGCCAGCTCCGCCAGCGCCCGTCTTTCGAGCTGACGGACCTTGTCGGCGGACATGCCCAGCCGCCGTCCTGCCTCGGTCAGCGGCGTCGGGTCATCCCCGTCGATCCCGTAACGAAGCTTGACCACCTCGCGCTCGGGCTCCGGTAGCCGGTCGAGCGCATTTCTAAGTGCCTCTCTGCGCAACGCGATCTCTACATCCTCGGCCGGTCCGCGTTCGTCGCTTGGGAGCAGCGCGCCAAGCGTGGTGTTCTCCTCCTCGCCCACAGGCCGGTCGAGGCTGGTGACAACGCGCGCGGCAGCGCGCGCTTCGCGAATCTCGCGGACGTCGAGCTCGGCCGCGGCCGCCAGCTCGTCATCGGTGGGCTCGCGCCCCAGCCGCGCGATCAGTTCCCGCGCCGCTCGCCCGATCTTCCGCTCACGCTGCCCGATATGAACGGGGATCCGGATCGTCCGTGCGCGGTTGGCGATCGCACGCTGGATCGACTCGCGAATCCAGAATGTCGCGTACGTCGAGAACTTGAAACCTTTGCGGTAGTCGAACTTCTCAGTCGCGCGGATCAGGCCGAGGATGCCCTCTTGGATCAGGTCGAGCAGCGGCATCTCAGCGCCCTGGTACTTGCGGGCAATCGACACCACCAGCCGCAGGTTCGAGTTGACCATCTGCTCCTTTGCGCGCAGGTCGCCCCGCTCGATCCGCTGGGCCAGCTCGACCTCCTCCGCCGCCGTGAGCAACGGGTGGCGGCCGACTTCCTGGAGGAACAGCGATAGCGCGTCTGTGGTGCGCTCGGCGAGATCGACGTTCACGTAGCTGGTTTGCTCCGCAATCCGACGCCCGCAATCGTCGCGTAGCTCGAGTCCCCGCTCCTCGAGCATCTCCTGCAGCGTCTGAACGTCGTCCTCGCTCAGCTCGGACTCCTGCACGACGTCGCTCAACTCGGATAGATCGACGCAGCGCTGCCCACGTGCCTCGCTGCGGGCAGCGAGCTCCTCGGCGATCTCCTGAAGCGATTGCCCAAGCGGCGGGTAATTCGACTCGTCGACCATACGCGGACGATACTCGCAGTGGACTGGCCGGTATTTAGATCCTCGGCCGCATGCGGTGCCTATCAGCCCTCTGCCTTGACCGCCCCGCCGCCACGGCGGCGCTCCGAACGTTTGGGCCGGGCCGGGAGCTTGACCGGCGCCGCGTGCATCGCGCGCAGCCTGACCTCCCGCCACGACATGCCCTCCTTCAATAGGGCGGGCATTCCCATCACGATGGCCGTGGTCACTTCGACCGCTTGCAAGATCACCCCGTAGGCCACGCCCGTGCCGTAACCGACGTGCCAGCCGGTGTGGAGCACCGCCGCGCAGGCGGCCTGAAAGACGCCCAGATTCGCGGGCGTGGCCGGCAGCACCGCGGTGATGTTGACCGCAAACAGGACCGCCGCCGCAGCCGCGAACCCGGTCTGATGCCCGAGCCCGAGCGCGCACAGGAGCACATAGCAAGACAGCCACTGCAGCGCCCATGCGCCAAGCTGGGCGGCGGTTGCGGTCGCACCGAGCCGCGGATGGCGAAAGACCAGTAGCCCCGCGCGAACCCGCATCATCGCGCGGCGTATCTGCGCGACGACAGCGTGGACTCGAGCGAAGCGCCGAGGTCCCTCACGTTCGGGCAGCAATACCGGCGAGAGGAGAACAATCAGCAGCAACGCGATCGGCGCGATCGCCGCGAACAGGAGCGCGTTCTGATGACCGTTGAACAGATCGACGGACGAGAACATCACGGCGCCCAGAATCACCAGCGCAACGATGTTCAGGATCGTCTGCGACACGAGCGTTCCGAGCACGACGGGGAGATTCTCGCGTGGTCGACCCGTTCGTCGGGCGACCGTAAGCGCCCGCGAGGGCTCACCGAGCCGGGCGGGCAAGGTCGAGGACATCAGCACGCCGATGAAAGTTCCCTGCATTGCGTCAGATAGGCGAATGCGAGCATCCGGTAGCGCCGCACGGAGGATCGCGTACCAAGAGACGGCCCGCACGGCCATCGCGCTGCACATGATTCCCAGGCCGAGCACGACGAGCGCCGGGCTCGAGTTGAGCAAAGCGGCAGCGATGTGACCGAGGCCGATCTTCTGGAGCGCCAGCCAGGCGAGCACCGCACCCGCGGCTGTGACCGCGACCAATCCGGCCCGCCGCGCGAACGCCATCGCCGCGCCGCCACGACTCGCGCCAACCTTGGGCTCCAAGCTGGGAAGTCGCTTTGCCGGAGCGTGCGGCTTGAGGTCCGCGGCCCGCGCCCCCACGCGGACCGCCGCCCGGGTCAGCGAGCCCACCGGCTCGGGAGTCGCGATCGCGTCCTCGTAGGCTTCCATTACCTCGGCGGCGACATGCGGCCACGCGAAGCGCTCGACGTCGGCGGCGGCGGCGCGCGCCATCTCGGTACGGCGCTCGGGCTCTTCGTAGAGGTCTACGAGCGCTTCGGCGAGTGATTGCCCGTCACCCGCCGGTACCAGCATTCCGGTGATTCCGTCACGCACGACGTCGCGATAGCCGGCGATGTTCGACGCCACCACCGGCGTCCCAGCCGCGAACGCCTCGGTCAACACCATCCCAAAGCTCTCGCCACCCAACGAGGGAGCGCACAGCACATCGGCCCGCTCGAGCTCCACCTGCTTGACCGCATCGTCGACCTTGCCCAGCACCCGGACGCCCTGGGAATCGAGCAGCATCGGCGCAAGCTCCTCCTCGGACGGCCCGATCACGGTCAGCTCGGTGGGAATGTGCTCCTGGAGCGCCTCAAACGCCCGCAGCAGCCAGGGCAGGCCCTTGCGCTCCACTGCCTGGCCGACGAACACGATTCGTAGCGTCTCGCCGCTCGGACGAGCGGCGGCCGCTTGCGCGCGGGCCGGATCGAGGCGAACGCCGTTGGGAACCACGCGGTAATGCCCGCCAAAGAAGCGCCGCGCGGTCCAGGCAGCAGCTTCGGACACGGCGATCCGCACGTGGAGATGGTTCATCATCCGGCGAGCGCCAATCACGTTCGCGATCCCGTTCGAGAGCCGATTCTCGTTGTAGGTGTGAAACGTGCCGACGAGCGGCAGCCGCGTGCTATCGGTGGCAATCCAGCTTGTCAGCGGCGCGATCGGCTCGTGCACGTGGACGACGTCGAAACCACCGGTCCGCAGCTCCTTGTGCATTGTCGCTAGACCATGAGGAGTCATCGACAGATTCGAGACCGCCCCGTTGGCCTTGACGCCGACAGTGCGACCGAGCGAGACCACGTAATCCGGCGGCGTCACCGGCTGGGGTCGCGCGCCGCGGTGCAGCGCCGTCGAAAAGCGCCCCGGCGGGTCGACGGGCGCGAGCACGCGGACGTCGTGGCCCTCAACCAAGAACTGCTCCGTGAGCGCTTCGATGTGCCGGGTCACGCCCCCCGGATACGTCCACGAGTAGGGGGAAACGAGGGCGATCCGCATTGTTTGCATGGTAGTGCCTAAACCGGCCCGAGGTTGGGTTTTGACCCGCTCAGAGCCACTCCAGCACGCCCCATGAGGCGCTCAGCGCAACGGCGCGGGCCGCGTATCATCATTCTCAGCGTGCCCGGTCGGCACCTGTTCGAATCGGTTCGATCATGCCTCAACGCCATTTCGTCAAATACACCTTTTTGAAGATCGACCCGGCTTGGCGACGCCTGGACGACGACCGTCGAGCCTCGGACAAGCACGAGTTCCTCGCCGCTTGTGAAGACTTCGCGGACGGCCATCTCCTGCGGGCCTTCTCGCTCGTCGGGACACGCGGAGATGCCGACATGATGCTGCTCTCCCAAGCCCAGAATCTGGAGCGGATTCACGAGTTTCACGTCGTGCTCGCCCAAAGCGGACTGATGAAGTGGTGCGAGGTGCCCTACTCGTTCCTGGCGCTGACCAAGTCCTCGGAGTACTCGGATGAATCACGCCTGGAGATTCGACCCGCTCACGGTAAGTACCTGTTCGTCTATCCGTTTGTCAAGACGCGCGCGTGGTACGCGCTCACGGCGGAGGAACGGTGGCGGATCATGCAGGAGCACATCAAGGTCGGTCGGGAATATCCATCTGTCGATCTCAACACGAGCTACTCGTTCGGTCTCGACGATCAGGAGTTCGTGGTCGCCTTCGAGACCGACAATCCGGCAGATTTCCTGGACCTCGTGCAGCGGCTGCGCACAACCGAGTCGAGCTCCTACACGCTGCGCGATACCCCGACTTTCACCTGCATTGCGTGCTCGGTCGAGCGCGCGCTCGGCGCGCTGGACGGCGCCGGCCTGACCGGGGCACTTGCCGGCCAACCGTAAGCAGCGCGACGCGGTTGCGTTCCTGCGCGGCGCCGATCCCGTCCTGCGTGCAGTCATCGACCAAGTAGGGCCGGACGGCTTCGGTGACCCGCGCGCGGGTCGCCCTCAGGACCACTACGGCGCGCTGGTGCGCTCGATCGTCTCTCAGCAGCTCTCGACCCAGGCAGCGCGTGCCATCTACGGGCGGCTGATCGAGCGCTTCGGCGGACGAACGCCCACCCCCGAGGAGGTGCTGGCCGATGACCCCGAGGAGCTGCGGGTAGCTGCCGGCCTCAGTCACGCGAAGATCCTCTACCTGCGCTCGCTCGCCGAGCACGTGCACGACCGGTCCCTGGAGCTCGAGCGCCTCGATCAGCTGCCCGATGACGAGGTGGTCGCCGAGTTGACCGCCGTCCGGGGCTTGGGCCTCTGGAGCGCCCACATGTTTTTGATGTTCCACCTACAGCGACCGGACGTGCTGGCGGTCGGCGATCTGGGGATCCGCCGAGCGGTGATGCTCCGCTATGGGCTGTCGAGACTCCCGAGCACCCCGGAAATCGGACGCATCGCCGAGCCGTGGCGCCCGCATCGCACGCTGGCGTGCCGATTCTTGTGGCGCTCGCTCGACGCAACGCCGGTGTGAATCGGCTTCGGTTTATGAATCAGGTCGGGACTCGCCGTCCCGCCCAGTCGGCTAAACCGCCGAGACTTCTTCTTCTTCGGCTACTCGGAACGAGGACCCGCAGCCGCAGGCCGCGATCACGTTCGGGTTATCGACCTTGAAGCCCGCGCCTTGGAGACCCTCGACGAAGTCGATCGTCGAGCCGTGCACGTAGGGCATGCTCGCTCGGTCGACCAGTAGCCGGATCCCCTTGTCCTCGAACACGGTGTCGCCGTCACGCTGCTCGTCGAAGGCGAGCGCGTACTGGAAGCCTGAGCACCCGCCACCGCGAACGCCGACGCGGAGCCCGGCCGTGTCAACCACCGTCGCCTGGGAAGAGAGAAAATCACGGACCTTCTCGGCACCCTTGTCAGTGAGAGTGATCATTGCTTCATTGAGTATAGCGATAGAGGCTCGCTACTCTTGGGGACGTGTCTGCAACTCCCGAGGAGCTGAAAGAACGGATCGAAGCGGGCATTCCAGGTGCCCGAGCCGAAGTCTACGGCGACGGCCATCACTTCAACGCCGTCATCGCTTCCTCCGCGTTCAAGGGCCTCAGCCGGATCGCCCAGCACCGGCTCGTCTACGACGTCTTCGGCTCCGAGGTGGGGGACCGGATCCACGCCCTCTCTATCCATACGAAAGCTGAGTGAGCATGAGCGACGAAACCCAGAACCCGATGCGCGAGGCGATTCAGGGCGCGATCTCCGAGAACCGCGTGATCCTGTTCATGAAGGGCACTCCCGATCAACCCGCCTGCGGCTTCTCAGCGCGCACCGTAGCGGTGCTGCAATCGCTCGACCAGCCGTTTGCGGCGGTCGACATCCTGCCGGATCCGCGGATTCGCCAGGAGCTCTCGGCGCTGTCGAAGTGGCCGACGGTCCCGCAACTGTTCATCGACGGAGAGCTCGTCGGGGGCTGCGACATCGTGATGGAGATGTACCAGTCAGGCGAGCTGCACGAAGTGCTGGGGTTGCAATCCGCTCCGACCGAGGAAGCTCCCGATGTCGCGCCGACGCAGTCGGCGCCGATGTCGATCGAGAACCGGCTCTAGCGGCCGGCGCATCGCGCCCTCAGCAGTCGCGCGCGCCTGGGGCGCGACGGACGGTTAGCATCAGCGCGTGACCGCGACTCCACCGCCGCGGACAGGGCCGACTGTAGCGCTGCGCTTCGAGCGAGGGACGTTGTGGGCGCTCGACCAGACGCTGCTTCCGTTCCGCGAGCTCGAGCTTCCGCTGCGCAGCGCCGCAGAGGTCGCCGCAGCGATCCGGCGGCTGGCAATCCGGGGTGCGCCCATGATCGGGGTGGCCGCCGCCTACGGTGTGGCTCTCGAGCTCGCGCGCGAGGACTCCAGCGGACTCGAGAGCGCCTGTAGCAGGTTGCGCGAGTCCCGCCCGACGGCCGTCAACCTCTCTGGGGCCGTGGAGCGAGTCCGCACAGCCACGCTCGCCGCTGCCCCCCACGCGATGGCCGCCGCCGCACTTGCCCAGGCGCACGCGATCCACGCTGAGGAGAAGGCCGCGAGCGCCGCGATGGCGGGAAACGGCGCCGACCTACTGTCCGGCGCCGGCCGGATCCTGACTCACTGCAATACGGGCGCGCTCGCGGCGCCGGGCCGCGGCACGGCTCTCGCCGTGATCGCGGAGCTCGCGCATAGAGGGTCACTGATCGGGGTCACCGCCACCGAGTCCCGCCCGCTCCTCCAAGGTGCCCGTCTCACCATCTATGAGCTGTCGCAACTTGGCATACCCCACGAACTGATCGTCGATGCGGCCGCGCCCGGGCTGATCGCGGCCGGCACGATCGACGCCGTGATCGTCGGTTGCGACCGCGTGGCGGCCAACGGAGACGTCGCCAACAAGGTCGGCACGTATGGTCTTGCCCTCGCCGCCCAGGCAGCCGGAATCCCGTTTGTGGTCGTCGGTCCCACCTCGACAATCGATCATTGCTGCGCGACGGGAGCCGAGATCGTGATCGAGGAGCGCGATCAAGCGGAGGTGCGGTGCCTGGCAAACCAGACCCTGCTCACGCTGCCGGGCACGAGCTGCCGCAATCCCGCGTTCGACGTCACGCCGGCGCCCTTGGTGACGGCGCTCGTCACGGAGCACGCCGTCGTGCGACCGGTCGACCGTGACTCGATCGCCACGCTGCGATGAGCTGGCTACCTGGCGCGCCCACTTCCGCTTAGCCCCGCGCGCGCCGGGAGGCCAGGTACTCGATGATCCGTCGCGAGTCGCAGATCGCCTGGCCGTCGATCACCAGGACCGGAACCCGTCGCTGGCCGGTGAGTGCCTCTATCTCGGATCGGCGCGAGCGGCGTTGCGGCACGGTCACTTGCTCGAAGGCAAGCCGGTCCCGCGCCAGCGCCCGCGCAATCCTGCCGCAGGGGCAGAGCCAGTTCGTCGGCGTGGTGCAGCGGTACAGCGTCGGCATCGCCCTCGACGATAGGACGCCGTCAACCGATTCCCGCTCGCCTCAGCAAGTCGCCGGCGGCACGCAGCGGGAGCGGCTGGCGCGCCCCGGGCGGCGCAGTCCGCTCGCCGTCGCGTTCGCGGTACCAGGCGATCGTCGCCTCGAGGCAGTCCTCGTGGGGTGAAGTACGCCACCCGAGCTCGCGCTTTGCCTTGGTATTCACGAACGCCCAGTTCAGAGACGCCGCGCGTACCTCAGCGGGCCCTGGCATCGCCATCCCCGGGATTCGCTGAGCGGCGCTCGCCAGCGCCAGCGCGACCGCCAGCGGCAGCTTCACCGCCGGCGGCTCGATACCCGAGAGCCGGGAGAGATCGGCGAACAGACGATCGAGCGTGAAGTTCCGGTTGCCAAGGATGTAACGCTCGCCCAGCCTGCCGCGCTCGTCGGCCAGCAGATGGCCCCGCGCCACGTCCTCGACGGCGACAATATTGAGTGTGCCGTCGACATAGGCAGGAATCTGGCGACGCATGAACCTGCGTACGAGTGTGGTCGAGGAGCGGCCAGGATCGCCCGCGCCCATCACCACGGTGGGGTTCACGATCACCAGCGGCAGGCCGCGCCCGAGCAGGCGGAGTGCCGCGCTCTCGGCTTCGTGCTTGGCGTCCACGTAGGGGATCGCATACCTTCCGGCTTCCCAGATGTTGGATTCGTCGGCGACGGATCCCTTGGCTGCTGGACCGATCGCGGCCGTCGAAGACGTGTAGACGACGCGTCCAACCTCGGCGCGCAAAGCTTCTTCCAGGACGATTCTGGTCCCCTCGAAGATCAGCGCGAACAACCGCGCGCGGGGCATCGCAAAGCTGGTTGTGCCGGCGAGGTGAAACACACGCTCGACTCCTCGCATCGCCCGACGGATCGAGCCGCGGTCGCAGACGTCCGCTCGGACGCTCTCTAGCTCGAGACCCGCGAGCGCGACCGGATCGGAACTCGCCCGTACGGTCACGCGCACGTCGTCGCCCCGCTCGATGAGGAGCCGGGCGACGTGCGAGCCGATGAAACCACTCGCGCCGGTTACGAGCGTGCGGGCCACGTCAGGGCGGTCAGTGTATGTCCGCAGCGTCTGCACCGGTGAGAAGTTCAGGCAGCGGGCGCCAGCACCGCTGCTAGGGTGCCGCCGTCATGGCCGTCGCGATCGTCACCGATACCTGCCACTACCTCCCCCGCGACCTGCTCGCCGACAACGGGATCCGCGAGGTGAGCCTGTACATCCACTGGCCCGACGCCACCCAGCGGGAGAGCGAGATCGTGGACTACAACGCCTACTACGCGCGGCTGCGCTCGGCCGCGTCACTGCCGACTACCTCTCAGCCTTCGATCGGGGATTTCCTAGAGGTGTACGAGCCGCTGTTGCAAGCCGGGAATGAGATCGTCTCGATCCACTTGGCCGGCGGAATGTCGGGGACCGTCCGGGCCGCCGAGCAAGCGCGGGAGCAACTTGGAGAGCGCGCGGACCGTGTCCACGTGGTCGACTCGGCCACGGCCTGCGGAGGAGAAGGGCTGGTGGTGCTGGCCGCCGCCGCGGCGGCTCGCCAGGGATCCGACGGTCAGCTCGTCGCCGCGCGAGCCCGAGAGGCCCGCGCGGGGCTGAAGATGTGGTTCGCAATCGACACGCTCGAGTACCTGCGCAAGGGCGGACGGATCGCCGGCGCTCAGGCGTGGCTTGGCTCGGCCCTGAAGATCAAGCCGATCTTGACCGTCGAGTCCGAGATCACGCCGGTGGAGCGGGTGCGGACCTCGCGCCGGGCCTTCGAACGGATGGTCGAGCTGTTGCGGACCTGCAAGGATGCAGGAGCAGACGGCTGGATGGTCCAGCACATCCAAGCCCCCGATGAGGCGGCGGAGCTGGCGTCGCGCGGGGGCGAGGTAATCGGTTGCCCCCCGCGGATCGTGTCCGAGATCGGCCCGGTGATCGGGACCCATGTGGGGCCGGGGCTCCTTGGTGCCGGCGGACTACCGGGTGCGCTTTTGTAGCTTCAGCCTTTGAGCTCGCGCCGGCGGCGACGACCGAAGGTCAGCGCGCCCAACGCCGCGACGCCGCCGCCGAGCACGAAGCCGGCGACAGCCGCGCCGATCGTCACCGGCGCCTGATGGCGACGTAGCTGAGCCCGCCAATCGGCGAGCTGCACCACCTCGACGCGCAGCTTCTCGATCGAGGTGCCAAGGTCGTGGCGGTTCTGCTCGATCGAGGCGCGGATCTCCTCGGGAGTGCGCGTCGCCATCAGCGCTCGCCCTCAGCTTTCGCGGTCACCGTGGCGCGTATCTTCTTGGCCTCGTCGATCGCCATGTTCGGCATCGGTGCGCCGACCTTCAATTTCCGCCAGGCAAACAGCATCGCGCCCGCCGTGAGGAGGATCAACAGTCCGAACACGACCAGGAACCCAAGCCAGAGGCTGCTGAAGAGCGAATTCAGTCCCCACGCGAGCGTCCCCAGCCCGATTATCAGCGCGAAGATCCCGAACACGGCGCCGACGGCGACGGCGGCCGCGCCACGGGCGATGCTCGTTGCCTTGTCCGTCACCTCCGCCTTCGCCAGCTCGATCTCCTCCCGAATCAGCGTGCTGACCCGATCGGAGACCTCGGTCACCGTGGTGGCGAAGTTCTCGGTGTTGGGGTTCTCAGCGGCCACGGGGTTCTCAGCGGCCAAGACGTTTGAGGATCATGGCAAGCACGAAGCCACCGGCGAAAGCCGCCCCGACAGCGATCTCGGGCCGCTCGGTGGCCAGCGCAGAGGCTCGGTCCAGAGGAGTAGGCGCCGGTTCAGGTGCAGGGGGCAAGGGCGGCAGCGCCGGCGGTGCCGGAGTGAGCGGGGGCGCGGGTCGCACCACAGTCGGCTGTTCGGATGTCGGAGCGGGCTCCGGGGCCAGGGGAGCAGGCTCCGAGGAAGCGGGCTCGACCGCCGGCGAGCCCGCCACGGCCTCCCCTTGCACTGGGGCATCGCTCACCCGCGTCGGGTCCTCGCCGCGCTCTGGACCCTGAGGCTGCTCGGTCACTCGGGCGGCTCTTCGCCGAAGACGCGTGTCCAGATCAGCGCAGCAAGACGAGCCGCGGCGAGGCTGGCGAGCGCACCTATCCCCGCGAGCAGCCCCGACCAGATGAGGCGTTTGACCAACGGACTCTCGGTCATCGGCTTGGATTCAATCAGACGCAGAGGCACCAGGTGCTGAGCGTTTGCCCGTAGGGAGGTTGCGCGAAACAGTGTTCAGCTCTCGAGTCCTCGACAGATCGTTTCGATGATCAGCGTCTTGGCGAGCTCGAGCTCGTGCTCCCCGACCGGCTCGGAGTCGAAGATCCAACCGCTCAGCACCTGTTCGATGCACCCGTAGAACGCCAGCGCGGCGAACTCAGGGGTGATCTCCGACCGGAATGCACCGTCGGCCTGGGCCCGGGCCACGATCGCCGCGATCTGCGTATAGGCGTCTCTGATCTTGCCGAGATGGGTGCGGCCGAAGGTGTTCGCCGCCCGCGTGACTTCGACGATGATCACCTTCATCACCTCGGGGTCATGGCGGTAGGAGTCGATGATGAAGGCGGCGATCGCCTGCAGCTTCTGTCGGGGAGTGCGCTCGGATGCGTCGACCTCCCTGATCGCCGCCAACATGATGTCCCAGCGCTCGAGAAACAGCGTGTCCAGGATCTCCTCCTTGGAGGAGAAGTAGTGATAGACAAGACCGTAGGCGACGCGCGCCTCGTCGGCGATGTCCGACACCCGACAAGTGTGGAAGCCCTGGCGAGCAAACACCCGCACCGCCGCGTCGAGGATCACCCGGCGCTTGTCGACCGGCGCGGTTGCCCTCACGGTCCGTAGATCCCGGACCGGCGGTTGGCGAGCGACGGGAGACGTCGTCTGACATCGGCAAGCAGGTCTAGGTCGAGATCAGCAACGACAGCCGTCTCCGTGTCCGGCGCGGTCGCGAGCACGACGCCCCACGGGTCGACGATCAGCGATCGCCCGCCCGAGCGGTGACCAGGCGGATGGGCGCCGATCTGGTTGGCGGCGATCACGAAGCACTGATTCTCGATCGCGCGAGCTCGTACGAGCACCTCCCAGTGGTCGCGCGTGGTCGCGAGCGTGAACGCACTCGGGACCGTGATGATCTCGGCGCCACCGACGGCCAGTGCTCTGTAGAGCTCCGGGAAACGAACGTCGTAGCAGATGCTGAGTCCGAGCCGGGCGCCGCTATCGAGGTCTGAGAGCACGATCTCGTCGCCAGGCTGCTCGCTCTCTGACTCCGCGTAGCGCACCCCGTCGACCTCGACATCGAACATGTGCAACTTGCGGTAGGAGGCCTTAAGCTCCCCGTCGGGTCCGACGTGAACGCTCGTGTTCGAAGACTTGGCCTGGCCGGGGACGCGCTCGGAGATCGAGCCGGCGACGAGGTCGATTCCCAGTTCGCGCGCGGTTGAGCGGGCCCAGGAAATGCAGCGGCCGTCCAGCGGCTCCGCCGCGGCCAGCATCGCCTCGGGTCTCCCGAGCGTGCTCCACTTCTCCGGCAGCACAACGAGTTTCGCCCCCATCGCCGCCGCCTCGCGCACGAGGCGATCCGCGGTCTCGAGATTGCGGCCAGTGTCCTCGGTCGCGTTCAGCTGGATGGCGCCGGCAAGCACTGAGAGTCCTCTCTTCGATCCGATTGACCGGTCAGTCAACTTAGGATAACGGTGACCTGCCCGCGCTGCAGCGTTGCCGCGGGGGCTTGACCGAGCGGGCCCCCGGGGCCTGAAAGCGACGGCCGTCGTCATGATGCCTCCGTGCACGACGGGTCAGATCTCGGGTGAGCGAGGCCGCTGCCCTGGTAGTGCTCGCCGCGAGCCTCGGCGCGGCGATTACCCGGCCCCGGTGGGCACCTGACTGGGCGGTCGCGACCGTCGGCGCGGTGCTGCTGATCGCATTTGGAGTCCTCAGCCTCAGCGATGCGCGCGATGCGCTGGCTCGATTTGGCCCAACGGTCGGCTTCCTGGCGGCACTGCTTGTGCTTGCCGACGGCTGCCGGCGCGCGGGACTGTTCGACGCCCTCGGCGCGACGATGGCGATCAGCGCCAAACATCGCCCGCGCCGGTTGCTGGGAATGGTGTTCATCGTCGCCGCGGGCACGACCGCCGTCCTAAGCCTCGACGCGACGGTTGTGCTGTTGACGCCGATCGTGTTCGCGACCGCGGCGAAGCTGCGAACCAGCCCCCGTCCGCACATCTATGCGTGCTCTCACCTTGCCAACAGCGCGTCACTGCTGCTGCCGGTCTCGAACCTTACGAACCTGCTCGCATTCCAGGCCAGCGGCCTTTCCTTCACCCGCTTCGGCGCGCTGATGGTGCTCCCTTGGCTGGCCGCGCTTGTGATCGAGTGGATCGTTCTCAGCCGCGCGTTCGCCGGCGAGCTGGGGCGCTCGCGGGGCACCTCGCAACCTCCCGGTCAGCGGCCGCAGCTGCCCGCGTTCGCGCTCGCCTTGGTCGCGGCGACCCTGGTCGGCTTTGCGCTCAGCTCGTTGATCAGGATCGCACCAGTATGGGTTGCCGCGATCGCGGCGGTGGTAATGACGGCACGCGAGCGCACCGCCCCGGGCGAGCTCGTCCGCGCCGCTGAGCCGGCGTTCTTGCTGTTCGTGCTCGCCCTCGGGATCATCGTACGCGCCGCAGGCGATCACGGACTCTCCTCGGCGGTCGATGCGCTGCTTCCGCACGGCAGCGAGCTCCCCGCTCTGCTCGCGATCGCCGCCGTCAGCGCCGTGCTGGCCAACCTCGTGAACAACCTGCCGGCAACGCTGATCATCGTGCCGGTCGTCGCGGCCAGCGGACCGGGGGCCGTGCTGGCGATGTTGATCGGCGTCAACGTCGGCCCCAACATCACCTACGTGGGCTCGCCGGCGACGCTTCTGTGGCGGCGGATCGTCCATGCGCACGACGAGACGGTCGACATCGGCGAGTTCCTGCGCCTCGGGCGCTGACGGTCCCACCGGTTATTGTGGCCTCGACGATCACTTTGTGGTTGGCTCTGCACGTGGTTTGATGCGCGCACTGGTCTGGATCTCCGAGGGCACATGGGAGGCCTGCGTCGAGCAGGCCACGGCGTTGGTTCCGGCGACGGCGGAGGTGACGTTCCTGCACGTCGCTCCAAGCGATGTCGAGGAACTCGCGACGGGCGGGCGCGAGGGGCTGCTGGGCCGGCGCCGGCCGCGCCCCGTCCCCGCTTTGCGAGCGATCGCGGAGGAGGAAGCTGAGGGGCTGCTCGCGGCGGCCAAGGCCCGGCTGGGACGACCCGCCGAGACCGTCGCGCGCCGGGGCCGAGTGGAGCGGGAGGTGGTGGCGGCATGCGCGAACGCCGATCTGCTGGTGTTGGCGCGCGACGGCGAAACGCGGCTGGGACCCAAGAGCCTGGGACCGCGAGCGGGGTTCGTCGTCGATCATGCTCCCTGCACGGTGCTGCTCGCGTGGGCGCAGAGCCCTCCGGGGATCGACACGATCCCCGTCCCGCCTCATCTCCGAGAGCATCGCTGAACTCGCGCCTACTGCCCGGTCCCACGCTGGCGCCGCAGAGCCGCGAGCAGCAGCTTGGAATGCATCGCGCCGATCAGCTCGCGCAGCGGCTCGGTGCCCGACGCGATGATCTGTACCGCACGCTCGACATCGATCTTGCCCGCCAGGTTGTCGAGCAGGACGCGAACCTCCTCCTCCACGAGCGGCTCGAGCGCCTTGCGGTAACGGAGCGTGTCGTAGACGGTGAAGCCAAGCGCCTCTTCATAGCCCCCGGCCCGAAAGCGCGAGATCGCCTCGATGATCGCGGTGTCATCGGCGTCGTAACCGCGAGCGGTGGGCGTCAAGACCTCCAACTCCTCGAGCCGGTCGAGCACGTTTTGCGGAACTCGGTAGGTCTCCCTGACCTTCGCGCGCGAGACACGCCCTCTCTCTCGCACTTCGATCGCCCGCTCGAGGATCCGATCCTCGAGCTCGATCATCCGTGCCGCGCGCGCAGGGTCCTCTGTGATCAGCTCACGGATCACGCGCAATGGCATGAACCGCTCCTCCTGCAATCGTTTGATCAGCCGTACGCGCTCTACGAACTCGACCGGGTAATACGCCATGTTCCGGGACGTCCGCACGACTCCCTCGTCGGAGCCGAGCAGCCCCTCGCGAAGGTAATGCTTGATCGTCCCGGCACTCACACCCGAGCGCTCGGCGAGCTCGGACATCTTGAGCGTTCCGGCGGTCATGCCCGCAAGAATGAGCCCCGGACGTCGCTGGCCAGTCCGGCGACCGCGCCGGACTCGTGCAGCGCAGCGATCTCCTCCGACCCGAATCCCGCCTCCGCGAGGATTTCATCCGTGTGCTCGCCCAGCGCGGGCGCCGGCCGGCGGGTCGGTGCCGCCGGGGTGCGGCTGAGCTTGAAAGGTGCCCCCACCAGCTTGACCGGCCGCTCGACGCCAGGCTGCACCAGCTCCACGACCGTCTCCCGCGCGGCTACCAGCTCTGACGCGAGGACCTCGTCGAGCTCCATTACCGGCTCGAGACAGCAGTCGTGATCGGAGGCGAACGCCCGCCACTGTTCACGAGTGCGGCCGGCGAAGATCTCGGACACCGCCTGGTGCGCGTCCGAGCCGGGGGGATCGAAGGCATTGCTGAGCAGATCCTCGCGCCCGACGCCGGAGCAGAACGCGCTCCAGAACTTCGGCTCCAGCGCACCGAGCGTGACGTAGCCGTCCACGCAGCGGTAGGGCCGGTAGCACGTGAGCGCGCCGGCGAGCTGCAACTGGCCGCGTCGTGGCACCCGCTTGCCAGCGAACGCCTCCGCTGCCAGAAGCACGAGCCACGACAGGGCTCCGTCGAACATCGAGCAGTCCACCAGCTGGCCCTGGCCCGAGCGATCGCGCTCGCGCAGGGCCATCAGCACCCCGATCGCGGCCATCAGCGCGCCGCCGCCGATGTCCGCGATCTGGCCGGCCGCCTGAACCGGCGCACCGTCGGCATCGCCGGTCAAGCCGAGCAGCCCGTTCAGGCCGAGGTAGTTGATGTCGTGGCCAGAGCGATCGCGGTTCGGTCCATCCTGGCCGTAGCCGGTGATCGCGCAGTACACCAGGCGTGGGTTCTGCTCGCGCAGGCGCTCGTATCCGACGCCGAGACGGTCGAGCACGCCCGGCCGGAACGATTCCAGGAGGACATCGGCCTCGCGTGCGAGCGCCAGCAGCACCCGCTTGCCCGCGTCCGTCTTGAGATCCAGGCGCATTGATCGCTTGCAGCGATTAAGCGCCAGGAACAGCGCGCCCCGGGCGCTCTCGTGCGCCCCGTCGTAGTACGGCGGGGACCAGCGCACGTAGTCGCCCATGCCGGTGTCCTCGACCTTGATCACGTCCGCGCCGAAATCCGCCAGCACCAGCGAGCAGAAACCGCCGGGCAACAGCCGGGTCAGGTCGAGCACCTTGATCCCCTCGAGCGGGAGCGTCATCCCTGCGCCCGGGGCCTGATCGCCAGCAGTTCGCGAGCTTCCTGGACGGTCGCCGGCCGCCGACCCGCGTCCTCTGTCATCTGCCGCGCCTTGGCGATCAGCTCGCCGTTGGATCGCGCCATCGAGCCGTCCGGAAGATAGAAGTTGTCCTCCAGCCCAACCCGGATCGAGCCGCCGAGCGTGAGCGCCGCCGCCACCAGCATCCACTGGGCGCGGCCGATCCCGATCACTCCCCAGTGATGCCGGCCGGCCGGCATGTTCTCGGCCATCGCAGCCAGGTTCCGGGCCGTCGGCGCAGCGCCGCCGACGACGCCCATCACAAAGTCGGCGTGCAGCGGCGCCTGGAGCAGTCCCATGTCGACGAGCGGCTCCAGAGACCCGACGTGACCAAGGTCGAAGCACTCGTGCTCGGGCTTGATGTGCAGTCTCCCCATCGCCTCGAGCAGCTCGATGATCTCCTCGAACGGGTTGGCGAACACGAACTTGAACACGAAGTCCTTACGCGAGCGCGAGTACTTCGCGTAGTTCATCGAGCCCATGTTCAGCGCGGCGACGGCCGGACGGCAGGCCTCCAGATACGCGATCCGCTTGGCGACGGGAACGCCGACCGCGCCGGTCGAGAAGTTGATGATCGCGGCGTCGGCAACCTCGGCTCGGATCGAGTCGCGGATCGCCATGAAGTCCTCCACTTCATAGCTGGGAGTGCCGTCTGGCTTGCGCGCGTGGATGTGGATGTGTACGGCGCCCTGGTCCACGATCCGGCGTGCCTCAGCGGCGTACTCCGCAGGCGTATACGGAATCGCCGGACACTGCTCGCGGTTGGCGATCGCGCCGGAAATCGCGCCGGTGATGATCGCCGGATCGTCGAGGCTCATACGGGCACTACCCCGCCTCGCTTCCATGGCCGCTCCAGCTTCTTGCCCTGAGCCATCACGAGCGCGCGGCAGATCGTCGGCCGCGTCTCCCGCGGGTCGATCACATCGTCGATCATGTCGTTGCCGGCGGCGACGTACACGTCGATGATCTGCCGGAAGTTGTCGATCAGCTCCTGACGCTTGGCGGCGGGATCCTCAGCGGCCTCGAGCTGCTTGCGGAAGATGATCTCGACCGCGCCTTCCGCACCCATCACGCTGATCTCGGCCGACGGCCACGCGACGATCAGGTCCGGCTCGTACGCGCGGCCGCACATGACGTAGTAGCCGGCGCCGTATGCCTTGCGCAGGACGACGGTGATCTTGGGGACCGTGGCGTTGGCGGTCGCGTACAGCATCTTCGCGCCGTGGCGGATGATGCCGGCCTGCTCGACCTTCGTTCCGACCATGAAGCCAGGGACGTCCATTAGGTAAACGAGCGCAATCCCGTACGCGTTACAGAGGTTGATGAACCGCGCCGCCTTGTCGGCCGAGTCGTTGTCGAGAATTCCGCCGAGCTGCCTTGGCTGGTTGGCGACGATGCCCGCCGGGCGTCCACCGAACCGGGCCAGGCAGGTGATGATCGTCTTGGCGAACTGCGGCTTCAGATCGAAGTAGCTGCCGTGATCGACGATCCTGCGGATCACCTCGTACATGTCGTACGGCTTGCGATTTGACTCCGGCAGGACATCGAGCAGTTGCTCGTCGCCGCGATCGATCGGATCCTCGCTCGCGAGGATCGGCGGCGGCTCCTCACAGTTCGAGGGGAAGTAGCTGAGGAACTGCCTGATGCTCGCAATGCACTCCCGGTCGTCACTCACCTCCAGATCGCCGACGCCTGATTTGCGGCAGTGCACCCGCGATCCGCCGAGCTCTTCCTGGCTGACGTCCTCGCCGACCGCGGCCCGCACGAGATGCGGACCCGCCAACGCCATCGAACCCCGCCCCTTGACCATCGGCACGAAGTCCGCCAGGCCGGGGATGTACGCCGTCCCGGCCGCGCACGGGCCCATCAATGCCGCGACCTGCGGGATCACGCCGGAGTTGATCACCTCCTCGCGGAACAGATGCCCGCTTCCGGCGAACAGCGATCCGACCGCCTCCTGAATTCGAGCGCCGGCCGAATCGAGCAACCAGACCATCGGTATCCGCTTGCTCAGCGCGAGCTCGCGGAGCCGCGTCACCTTGAGCTCGCCGGTCATCCCCATCGAGCCTGCCATCACGGTGAAGTCATAGGCGGCCACGGCAACCAGTCGGCCGTCGAGCTTGCCGTAACCGGTGATCACTCCATCCGCGGGCGCCTCCTTGCCGTCCATTGCCCGTTGGGAGAAGTGCGGCCGTCCATGAACACCGAGCTCTACAAATGTGCCGTCGTCGATCAGCAGCGCCAGTCGCTCGCGCGCCGTGAGCTTCTGCTGAGCGTGTTGCGCGGCAATCTTCTCCGCTCCGCCCCCCTCCATAATCTTGGCCCGCCGCTCGCGCAGATCCTCGGCAAGCGGGCGGAGCAGGCTGGTAGAGGGAGCGCCGGTGGCCAAAGCAAGAAGTGGGACGTTCTACTTCTTACTTTGTCAGGTCGCGGCCGGCGGCGTCAAGGCTCCGCCGCGGCCTGCCTAACGCCCCTTCCACTCCGGCTCGCGCTTCTCGAAGAACGCCTTCACGCCCTCCTGAACGTCTTCGGTCGAGAACGCGATCGTCAGCTGCGAGCGAAGGAAGTCGATCGCGTCGGCGAACGCCATGTCGAGCTGGCGGAACATCGCATCCTTCCCCAGCTTCATCATCACGGGCGACTTGCGGGCAAGCTTCTCGGCAAGTTCGCGCACCACTCCGTCGAACTCCGCGGCGGGCGCAACGTGGTTGACGATCCCGATCTGCTCCGCCGCTTCGGCCGAGATCTGCTCGCCCAGCAGTAGCAGCTCATTCGCCTTCTTGCGCGGGACGTTGCGGAACACCAGCGCCATGATCATGAATGGGAAGAGCCCCACGTTGATCTCCGGTGTGCCGAAGCGAGCGCCTTCCTTGGCGACCACCAGGTCGCAGGCCAGAGCGATCCCGAGTGCCCCCGCCAGCACGTGCCCATTGGCGGCGCAGATCGACGGCTTGCCGAGCTCACCCAGCAGCCGGAACAAGCGCGGAAACCGCTCGGTCCCGAAGTGCTTGTGCACCAGCGGTACCTCGGCCGCAAACCCTCCCAGGTTCGCACCTGCGGAGAAGACCTTTTCGTGCGTGGAAGTCAGCACCACGCAGCGCACGGTCTGATTGTCTCGCGCTGACCGGAGCGCCGCAATCAGTTCGTCGAGCAGCTCGTCAGAGAGCGCGTTGCGGGTCTCAGGCTGATCGAGCGCGATCGTGGCGATGCCTGTCGCGGCTACGTCGTAGCGGAGAGTGGTGTAGGCCATGGTGCGCGCAAGCTAGCGCACGGTCCAGCCGCCAGCGCGCGATGTAGCAAGTAAGAAGTCCTACTGTTTACTTTGCGCATGGCCTCCGCTACCGTCCCTGAGCGCCGCCCGACACGAGGAGACTGATCACCGTGGCCACCGCCGACGTCCTCAAGCCCGACTTCGCAGCGCACCGCACGCACTTCATCTTCACCGATGAGCACGAGCAGCTGCGGGACTCGATTCGCCGCTTTGTGATCAAGGAGCTACAGCCTCACGCGGAGGAGTGGGAGGAGACAACGTTCCCCGACTGGGTGTTCGAGCGGATGGGCGAGCTCGGGTTCCTCGGACTCGACAAACCCGAGCGCTATGGCGGACAGGGAGGCGACTACTACACCGCGCTGGTGCTCGCCGAAGAGATGGTGCACGCCGACTGCGGAGGCCTCGGGATGGGCATTGCCGTACAGACCGACATGGCGATGCCGCCGATTCTGGCGTTCGGCACCGAGGAGCAGAAACAGGAGTGGGCCGCTCCGGCGATTGCAGGCACCAAGATCCTCTGCATCGGGATCACCGAGCCCGACGCGGGGTCAGATGTGGCGGGGATCAAGACCCGAGCCGCACGTGACGAGGCCACCGGCGAGTACGTGATCAACGGCGCCAAGACGTACATCACCAATGGCCACCGCGCGCACGGGATCGTGCTCGTGACCAAGACCGAACCCGACGCCGGGTACGACGGCTTCACGCTGTTTCTCGTGCCGATGGACGCGCCCGGAGTGATCCGAGAGAAGCGCCTGAAGAAGCTCGGCATGCATGCCTCCGACACGGCGCTGCTCGCCTTTCAGGACGTGCGCGTGCCCGAGTCTGCCGTCCTTGGCCAGGTCGGCAAGGGCTTCTACCACATCATGTGGGAGCTTCAGGGAGAGCGCCTGATCGGCGCGGCAGGATCGGTCGCGGGCGCCCAGCACGTGTTCGATCGCACGGTGGAGTACGCCAAGGAGCGCACGGCGTTCGGCCGCCCGATCGGGCGCTTCCAAGCGATTCGTCACAAGATCGCCGAGATGGCGACCAAGATCGAAACCGGCCGACAAATGGTGTACACGACCGCCTGGCGTTTTCAGAACGGCGAGTATCCGGTACGCGAGATCACGATGGCGAAGCTTTACTGCGCCCGGATCGCGTGCGAGGTCGCGGACGAGTGCATCCAGATCCACGGCGGCGCCGGCTACATGCAGGAGTATGGGATCGAGCGCGCTTGGCGAGATCTGCGCCTTAACCGGATCGGCGCCGGCACCGACGAGATCATGCTCGACGTGATCGGGCGCTCTTACGGATTGTGATCAGCGCGACCGAACTCGCCGCGAAAGCCGGCGCCGGACCGATCAACATCCGGCGCCCGGTCCCACCGTTCACCGAGGAGCACGAGGAGTTCCGCGCCGCTGTCAGCCGGTTCGTAGCCACCGAGCGGTATCCGCTTGCCCAGGAATGGGAGGACGCCCGCTGGTTTCCGAACGACGTCTTTGCGCGACTGGGTGAGCTCGGCTACCTCGGGTTGAAGTTCTTGCGCTACCCCCGATCTGGCGGTTCGGGACCGAGGAGCAGAAACAGCGCTACCTGGTGCCGGGCATCCGCGGCGAGAAGATCGTCGCGCTCGCGATCACCGAGCCGGATACGGGATCGGACGTCGCTTCGATCCGGACGCGCGCGCAAGACCCGGGGTGGCTATCTCGTCAACGGCGCAAAGACGTTCATCACCACGGAGTTCGCGCTGACACCATCGTCACGGCGGTCAGGACGACCGAGCAAGGCGGGCATCGGGGCCTTCCTTCCTGATCGTCGACCGCGGGCCGGGCGCCATCTCGAGTCCATGAAGAAACTCGGCTGGCACGCGTCGGACACGGCGCGCATAAGCTTCGACGACGTGTTCGCTCCCGAAGAGAACCTGCTCGGTTATCGACAGCTGCCTGCAGATCCACGGGGGCGCCGGCTACATCGCCGAATACGAGCTCGAGCGCGCCGCCCGAGATGCTCGACTCGGTCCGATCGGCGGCGGGACGGACGAGATCATGAACGAGATCCTCGGTAGGTCACTGGGATTATGAGAGACTTCTTATTTGTCAATGGTTTTCGCACCGCACCGCTGTGGGTATGGCAGCTGTGGGTGGTCGGTCTGGCAGTTCGGCCGCATCCGTTCGCATGAAAGTCACACTCCGGGCAAAATCGGGCACGCAGATTCTCGTCTGGTGCAAGGATCAAGAGTTTTACGCCCGGCGGGCGGATACCGTGGGTGACGCTCAGATCTGCCTCGGCGTCGACCTGTTCGAGGTGATCGCCGAGCTCGCGGATCTCAATCTTGAGACCGAAGGCGGAGCGATCGAGGCGACCCAGCTCGCCAACGAGGCGCAACGGCGGCTGGCGTCGATTCCAGGCGACGATCCCGACGACAAATGGTCCGCCGAGGCCCAGTCCGACCAAGGCTAGGAACGACCGGCGCGCAAGTGCAGCTGGCCTGATGGTCTCCGCGCGCGGACAGGTTCTGATCGCAGGCCCACCCCTTGTCGACCCGAACTTCTGGCGCACGATCGTCTTGGTCGTCGAACACAGCGAGGAGGGAGCGCTGGGATTGGTCCTCAACCGCCCTTCGGAGACCACGGTCGCCGAAGCGGTCCCGGAGCTCGAGGAGCTGATCGATTCCGAGCAGTCGCTGTTCATCGGCGGCCCGGTCCAGCCGTCGGCAGTCATCGTCCTGGCGCAGTTCGAGGACCCGAGCGACGCGGCGTTGATGGCATTCGCCGACATTGGTGTGCTCGGCACCGGTTCCGCTCCAAGCGAAGCCGTCGCCGGCGTTCGCCGCGGACGGGCGTTCGTCGGGCACGCCGGCTGGGGTCCCGGTCAACTGGACAATGAGCTCGAGCGGGGTGACTGGATTCTCGAGCCCGCCCGGCAGGAGGATGTCTTCTCCGACGCGTCGCGGGATCTGTGGTCAGAAGTGCTGACGCGCAAAGGGGGTAGCTACGCGCTTGTCGCTCGCATGCCGCCCGATCCATCCGTGAACTAGAGCCGGGCGCCAACCGTCGTACGATCCGTTCATGGCGCGCGACCACGTGCACGCCCCCTCGCGGGATACCGAGCGGCGCGCGCTGAAGGGGGCACTGGCGCTGATCCTGGCCTTCATGGCGGTGGAATTAGTCGCGGGGATCCTCGCCTCTTCGCTGGCGTTGCTGTCCGACGCCGCCCACATGCTGACCGACGCCGCGGCGCTCGCCCTCTCGCTGGCCGCCGCGCGGATTGCCGCCAAGCCCGTCGGCGGCTCGATGACTTACGGACTCGGGCGGGCCGAGATCCTGAGCGCTCAGGCAAACGGTGTGACGCTGCTGGTCCTCGGATTGCTGATCGTCTACGACGCGATCAGCCGTCTGGCCTCCCCCCCGTCCGTCGACGGTGGGGTCGTTCTCGCGGTCGCCCTTGCCGGAGTGGTGGTCAACGTGTTCGCCGAGCGGATCCTCCGCGGGCCCTCGGACCACGGCGGTCGCAGCCTCAATGTCGAGGGTTCCTATCGCCACATCCTCACCGACCTTTACGGCTTCATCGCGACCGCGATCGCCGGCGCTGTGATCCTCATCACCGGTTTCTCGCGGGCCGACGCCGTGGCGTCGTTGCTGATTGCCGCCTTGATGCTGTACGCGTCCTACGGGCTGCTCAAGGCCTCGGGTCGGGTGTTCATGGAGGCGGCGCCCGCCGGGTTGGACCCCGAGCAGATCGGACTCTCGCTGGCCGCCCAGCCGGGCGTGGTCGAAGTCCACGACCTACACGTCTGGGAGGTCACCTCAGGCTTCCCGGCGCTCTCGGCCCACGTAGTGGTGGGCGCTGGCGCGGACTGCCACGAGCTCCGACGCGGCCTGCAACAGATGCTCGAGGAGCGCTTTCACCTTCACCACACCACGCTGCAGGTCGATCACGAAGCCGCCTCGCAACCCCCGCTGCAGATCGAGGTCAACCAGCCCGACGATTCCCGCGCCGCCCGGTAGGGAGCCGATATCCGGCGTACTCGCGGGCACGGTCGGCGGGGTAGACTGCCCACATGAGGGTCGTCAAACCCGGCCCCGATCGGGTAGTTCCCCGCGGAGTTCTCGGCGGCGCCGAGATCTCGCAGACGACCGCCGGTGCGCAGAACATCTACATGGGAGTGTTCCGCGTCCCGCCTGGCGCCCGTTCGCGCCCGCACTACCACGAATTTTGCGAGAGCGCCGTCTACATGCTCTCAGGAAGGTTGAGGGTGCGTTGGGGCGATCAGCTCGAGCGCGAGCTGACCCTGGAGCCGGGCGATCTGGTCTATGTCCCGCCGCGCGAGACGCATCTGCTCGAGAACCTGTCGGACACCGAGCCGGCGGAGTACGTGGCCTCGCGCGACTCGCCTCAAGAGGACGCGGTCGTCGTACCGTGGGCTGAGGAGTCCGGCGGCGCGCCGCGGCGCCACGCTGCGCCCTGATCACAGCGACTGCACGAGCTCGAAGCTGCGGTCCTCAAACACGATCACCCCGCCATGCGCCAGCAATTGCGGCGCCTCCCGCGGACCGCTCAGGAGCGCGGCCTTGGCCAGCACCTCGGCCTCGGCGGCAGTCGGAGCCAGCGCGGTGACCTGAACGACGCCGGTGAACGCGGGTGCACCAGTGCGTGGATCCAGCAGGTGGTGAGCCGGGCGGCCGTCCGGCGCTCGCCAGCTGCGCTTACCGATTCCGCTGGTCGCGAGCGCGCCGGAGGCGAGCGTGAATGTGTGCAAACTGGAGCCGTCGAACGGGCTGGCAACGTGGACCTCGCGCAGTGTCTCGTCAGTCCCGCCCAACCTGATGTCGCCGGCGCAGTCGATTGCGAATGTGCCATAGCCCTTCAGCCTTGCCGCAAGCTCATCGGCGAACACACCCTTGGCGATCCCGCCCGGGTCGAGCTTGATCCCGGGGGGCCGGGTGATTGTCCCGGCCCCCCGGTCAGCGATCACGCGACGCCAGGCCGCGCAAGCACCTGCTCCGGCAGGCGCTCTCGGCGGCGCCAGTGCCAGACCGACCTCGAGCGGCACCGAGTCGACCGCTAGGTCCGCTGCGTACCCGGCCTGCTCGATCTCGACGCCGAGCGTGGGATCGACCAAGCCGCCGGTTGCCTGTGCGGCTCGAATGCCAACCTCGACGACCCTCCGCAACATCGGGGTGACCGGCACGGTCTCCCGGAGATCGGCGTTCAGACGCGAAAGCTCGCTGTCGGGCTGAAAGCGCGAGAACTGCGAGTGCCACTCGAGCAGCCGCCGCTTCGCCAGCGACACGCCGGACGCGGCGGGGCCGTCGCGGCCGTCGCCGACGATCACTGTGCAATCTGAGCCAAAACAGGGAAACGTCTCGCGGTGCTCGGCGCTTACCGGAGTGGCGTACGCAGTGCCGGTCACGACTGTCGCGTCGTCACGCTGGAGGCGGCGCCACCGCTCGAGCTCGCGCCCGTCCCCGTGGTTGCGCGGTTTGAGCTCGTTGTGGCGCCACCGCTCGCCGCGGCGCCGCTGCTCGTTGTCGTGATCCCGCTCGAGCTGGAGACGTTAGTGCTCGGGCTGGACACCCTTGCGGTCTTACGCGCCGCCAGGGCAGGATCGTGGCCGCTGACGAGCACAACGGCGATCAGCAGCCACACGGCCACGAACAGGGCCACCCCACCCCCGACGACGCGGCGACGGATCGCGTGCACGCGCGCCGCGCGCGCGCTACGGATCGCTGCCCCACGTTCGCGGGGATCTGGACCCGCCGCACCTCCACGGGGATCTGAACCGGCCGCACCTCCCGCGGAGGCGAGGCTTTGTGTGTCGGGAGTCATCTTTGGTCCTCGGTTTCGCTTCGGAGTGCCATCCACCGTCCCTAGCGTCGCCTGCCTCCGTCGCACTGCAGTGAGGAACCGCTAAGAACTGTGTATGAGGCGGGGTCGCGAGCAGAGCTGTGCGAAGAAGGCCTAATGTCGCGAGTCGGAAATTCGGTGGCACCGACGACAGCAGATACGCGACCAGCGTTGCCAGCTCACTTTCGCTGGTTGCCACACCTGACGCGATCGCCGTCGTAGTGATCGCGTGGCGCGCCCACTCGATCGACAGCCTGCGCCTGCTCCTTCGCCGCCTGGTCGGGAAACGTCGCCAGGCCCGCTCCCAACTCACCGAGCAAGTCGCGGACGGCGATGGGAACCCCACCCGCAAGCGCGATCGCACTCCCGTGCAGCAGCTCGTCCCGAAACAGAGTCACCGCCGGGACACGGTATAGCCTGGTAATAGCCATGCCTTTGGTCACTGAGCCACGGCCGGCGGTGCTGCCGCTGGCGGGGGGCGAGCTCGGCGCAGCGGTCCGAGTTCTCCCGATTCTCACGGGCGAGTTCCAGGCCCCGTCGGTTGACATCGAAAATCAGCGCGGGCGGTTGGCGCTGGCGCGGCTCGCCGCCCAAACCTTGGGCGCGCGCAGGCGTTGGAACTGGCTGCCGGTGCCCGCGTTCCTGGTCGAGCATCCGGCCGCCGGACCGGTGTTGATCGACACCGGGCTTCATCCCAGCTGCGCGACCGATAGCACCCGGAACATGGGCCGTGCCGGCGGGCTCCTGTACCACGTGCGGATGGAGCATGACCAAGCGCTTCGCTTCCAGCTTCCTGCTCTCGGAGTGCAGGCAACTCGCGTGCGCATCGTGATCATCACTCACCTCCACATCGATCGCGCGAGCGCGGTCTCAGAATTTCCCCAGGCCACTTTCCTGATCGATCGTCGCGAGTGGGCGGCCGCAGCCGACGGAGGAATCCTGCAGGGATATCACGAGCGTCAATTCGACCACGCGTTCGATTGGCGGACCGTCGCTTACGGCGGTGAGCAAGTCGAGTCGTTCGCAGGCTTCGCTCACACGCTCGACGTGTTCGGCGATGGATCGGTACGTCTCGTCTCGACCCCCGGCCACACGCTCGGACACCAGTCCGTGTTGCTGCGTACTCGCGCCGGCGAGGTCCTGATCGCCGGAGATGCCGCGCTCGGCGAGAATACTCTGCCCGGCCGAGGAATCCCGTTCATGACCGCGGACGAGCATCTGTATCGACGCTCGCTGAGGCAGATTCAGCTGTACAAGGATCAGACGCCGGCCGCGACTGTGATCGGCGGGCACGACCCAGACCTCTGGCCGCGGCTGAAAGCCGTCTACGGATAGCGCGCTACGCGATCGCTTGGCCGCGGCGCTGCGCGCGCGCCGCCCGCAACGCGCCCTTGTGCCCGACACGCTCCAGCTGGGCGTGGAGCTTCCGGATCCTGTCGAAGATGTAGTCGGCTGCTTGCTGCTGCTGCTCTCGAGTGGTCTCGGCGATCGCCTCGAACTTGAACGGCGCTCCGAACTGCACCGTCACGCGGGGGAACTGGCGTCGCTTCCAGTTGCGCACCTGATAGGAGCCCAGGATGGCAACCGGGACAACGGGGGCTCCAGACTCAAGCGCGAGCCGACCGATCCCAGGCCTGGCTTCGTCGGCGAGCTTGCCCGTCCGCGAGCGGCCTCCTTCGCAGTACATCACCACGGCGCCACCCCGATCGAGGATCCTGAACGCCGTGATGAACGCCTCCTCGTCGTGATGACCGCGCCGGACCGGGAACACGCCTCCATGGCTGAAGATCCATTCGCCAACGCCCTTGAACAGCTGCGACTTGCCCATGAACTGCACTCGCCTGCGAATGAACGCACCGGCGAAGAAATGGTCCATGAACGACGCGTGGTTGGGCGCCAGGATCACCGGTCCGTTGGGCACCTGCTCAGTGCCGTAGCCACGCGCTCTAAAGGCGATCAACGCGCAGGCAACCGTCACTGTCCGCGTGATCTCATAGACCTTCGCCTCGGGCTCGCGGGTGCGAACCCGTTCGTGAAAAGGATCGAAGTACTCCTTCGGCCGAGGGTCCTTGTAGACCTGCGGCTTGAGCTCGACGTCGGCCATCGATGATTGATACCCCAGCGGGCGTCCCCGGTGACCCGGGTCAGCCCAGCAACGGCAGAACCAGCTCGGGCTTCTCAATCTCGTGCTCGACACTGATGGGGACGACCCCGGTGCCGACCGCGAAGAATTCGATCACGTGCGAGCCCCAGCCGTGGCTGCGCTCGATGATCTGCGCGCCGACGATCCCAGCGGCTTGCAGCTCATCGGCTTCGTTCTGCATCCGTTCCATCGCCAGCTCGCGCGCCTCGTACAGTGCCTGCGTGTAGTTGGGCATCTCCTGGTTACGACCGACCTGCTTCCACGCGGCGCGTAGACCCTGGTGGGCGACGTGGTAGACGCAGTTGCCCATCACCAAGCCGACGGGGCGGTAACCGGCGCGCAGGAGCGTGGAGAAGTCCTGCCCGCTCAGGTCAGAGGTGAAAGGACGGCCGTTCGGCGCACGATGAAGCTCGCCGCCGCGGTGCTTGACCGCCGTGCCAACGGCAATGAACTCGGCCAGGTCGGCGCCCCATTCGTACCGACCGATGTCAAGCCGCACCCCAACCACCCCGTCCGCCCCCAGCTGGTCGGCTTCCTCTTCCATCCGGGTCATCGCCAGCTCGCGAGCATGGTACATCGCCTGCGTAAGGATCCCCATTTCCTGATTCCGACTCCAGTTGGCCTGCTGGAATCCGATGTGGTAGATCGAACTACCGAGGACTAGGCCGAGCGGCTCGAACCCCGATTGCTTGACGAGCAGAAACTCGTTGATCGACAAGTCGCTGGTGAAGAAGCCCCGCTTGAGATCCTTCTTCATCCGCTCGATACGCTCCCGCCCCGACTCCGGGATTCCGGCGAGCGAGCCGGCTTGATATGCGCCCGCGTGCGGAGCCTCGGCTGTGTTTTCCGGCGCGAGCTCCTGCTCGGCCGGCGAGGCCTGCTGCGAGCCCCCATCGTCATCACGCTTCAGGAACCCCATCGTGGCCTCCTAGTTGAGGAGCAGGCGCTCGAGCGCCTGCCGTATTTGTCCGCTGCGCGCGGCTTCCTGGCTCAGCGCTTCGCCGAGCGCAACCAGCCAGGCATCGGTCCCCAGCGGCTCGGTCTTCAACACGATTCCGCCCGAGATTCGCGCGAGCCTGGTCTCGACCGCGTCGCCCTCGGTACGAACAAGTTCGAGCCGCTCACCGCCGGCGTCAAGCGCGATCCGCTTGACCAGCTTCGGGCCAAACATGCCGCGCCGGCCGCGCTGGACCTTCACCCTACCTGGCAGCAAATCCTCGAGCTTGGCTGCCAAACCCTCGACGAAGGCGCCGACATCGCTCGAGTCGGCTCGCAGCGAGGCGGCGAGCAGGTCAATGTCAAACGCTGCACGCTCCATCACCTCTTTGAGAGCGTACGCCTTCCGCTTGCGTTTTGTGCTCGCCGATTCGCGACCCAGCCGCGCGGGAAGATCGAACTCATGACCACTCACGCACGCACAACAGCAGTTCCGCAACTGGAGCTGAACGACAGCTGAACGACAGCAATCGCATTCCCCAGCTCGGTGACGCGATTCGCGCCAGCGAGCTGGCCCGCGAGGAGCCGTTCGTCACCACGAAGCTGGCTAGCGGTGACCACGGCCGTGACGCAGCATTGCGCGCGTTCGAGAGCAGCCTCGATCGGCTCTGCTTCAACTACGTGGACCTGTACCTGATCCACTGGCCGATCCCCTCACAGGACCTGTACGTCGAGACGTGGCAGACGCTGACCGAGCTCAAGGCCGATGGCCGCGCGCACTCGATCGGCGTCGGCGGACCCGCCAGTCCTCAGCCCCTCCCCACCCGGTAATGACAAGATCCGGTCATGCAGTTCGAAGCTGTGGCCGCGTCGGTCGAGGGGACCCCGTTCATGACACCCGCGCTCGGGCGGCGCGTCTATGACCACATCCGTCGAGCCCGGCCTGAACAGGCGCTCGAGCTTGGCACCGCCCACGGCGTGTCCGCAGCCTATATCGCGGGCGCGCTCGAGGCCAACGGCGACGGGCATCTGACGACCGTCGATCATGGCGGCGCCGCTTATGAGCCCCCTCCTGAGCAGTTGCTCGCTCGCGCCGGCCTCAGCCATCGCGTGACGATCGTGCGCGCACACAGCTCTTACAACTGGTTTCTCAAACAGCAGATCGAGCAGGCCAGTGACGCGGCCGGCAACTGCACCCCCCGCTACGACTTCTGTTACCTCGATGGCTCCAAGAACTGGAACATCGATGGCCTTGCGGTGCTGCTGGTCGAGAAGTTGCTGCGTCCAGACGGCTGGCTGCTGATGGACGACCTCGAATGGACCTACCAGGACAACCGGTGGATTGCACCCCACGAGGATGGACGGCCCCTGGGGCCGATGTCCGACAGCGAACGCACGGAGCCGCACCTACTGGCGGTTTTCGAGCTGATCGTCAAGCAGCATCCGTCGTTCACCCACTTCATTCGCGAGGACGAGTGGTACGGCTGGGCCCAGAAGGGCGCGACCGCCGAGCGTCGCTACGAATTGGCCACCAGCCGCCCGGTGGGGGCGTTGGTGGCGGCCGAGCTGCGACGGTTCCGGCGGCACGCGCGCCGCTACCGCGATCGCAGCGTCCGTGGTGGAGATGATGTTTGACAGGTATGGAAGCCTTCGCGACGTGCGGGGGTTTCTGCGGATCGCGGCGGTGGGGACGGTCCTGATCGCTCCCACTGCCGCGTTGGCAGCCGCAACCAGCTCTCCTCGCGTGCTCGTCATCAGCTGCAACAGCGAGCAGTACAGGCCGGCGTCGATCTGGATTGCCTGTGGCGACGGCGGCGTCCTCCTGCGGAAACTCAAGTGGTCGACGTGGACATCGGCGCACGCGACGGGGGAGGGCCAGTACGCCATCAACGACTGCAGCCCCAGCTGTGTCAACGGGCATTTCCGTAGCTACCCGATCGAGGTCACGCTGTCGAAGCCGAAGAGCTGTCCCAAGCACAGCCACAAGGCGTTCACTCACATCGCGCTGGTGTTCGAACGACGGCACCCAGAGGGTGCCGCTACGCAGATCACCTCGCCCTGTCCGGACTGAGCGGGGAAAATCGCCCGGGCCGTGGCCGCTCCCGCTCCCCAGCGCCAGCCGGAGCCAAGGCCGCTCCCGCTCCCCCCTCGCCAGCCGGGCCACGACCGCTACTGATCCCGTCGGCCCCCACGACTATTCTGATCTCCCGTCCCACGAGCACAGGAGGCGTTTTTGCCCGAGGTCGAGGCCCACATCACGGGAACCGTGTGGAAGATCGAGGTCGCCGTCGGCGACAACGTGGATGAGGGCGACACGGTCGTGGTCCTCGAATCGATGAAGATGGAGATGCCGGTCGAGGCTGAGGACCCCGGAGTGGTCAAGGAGATCCGCTGCGAGGAGGGCCAATCGGTATCGGAGGGCGACACGCTCGTTGTCCTCGAGTAGTTCGGCGGGGCAGTTATTCGTCGACGAGCCGGCGCCCGGCGTCGCGCGGCTGACGATCTCCAATCCCGACAAGCGCGGCGCCCTCGATCACGCGATCCTGGACGAGTTCGCCTCCACGATGCCGCGGTTGGACGCCCGCTGCGTGATCGTCACCGGCCAGGAGAACACGTTCTCCGCCGGCTACGACATCGGCGACCTGCCTGACGCCGTGTTGGCGGATCAGGCGGAAAGGCTGGTTGCCCATCCGGTCGCGCCGGCGATCGATGCGATCGAGGCATACCCGTACCCGACCGTCGCGGCGCTCAACGGTCACGCGATCGGCGGCGGGCTGGAGATCGCGCTCTCCTGCGACCTCCGGATTGCCGCCGGTACGGTTGCGCTCGGGATGCCGCCGGCGAAGCTCGGGCTGATCTACTCGCACACTGGGATCCGCAAGTTCATCGACACGATTGGCGCGCCACGTACCCGCGAGCTGTTCCTCGTCGGTCGCCGGATCGACGCCCGCACCGCGCGCGACTGGGGTCTCGTGAACGCGGTTGCCGAATCAGGGCGACTGGCCGAAGAGGCGCTCGACCTGGCGGCGGAGATCGCCGCCAACGCCCCGCTCGCCCAGCGTGGCAACAAACGCGTGATCCGCGCGGTACTCGACGCGCAGGGCGAGCTTGCCGCCGACGTCGAGCGCGAGCTCAACGAGCTGCGCCGCGCCTGCTTCTCCTCCGAGGATTTCCGCGAGGGCGTGCGAGCCTTCGTAGAGAAGCGCCCGCCGCGGTGGCGCGGGCGCTGAGCCGTCCGACCCCCCGCTTATCTTCTCTCCCATGCCACCCCTGATCATCCCTGAGGATGCGCTAAGGCTCGGCGAACTCGACGACCCGGCCGCGATCGAGGCCTTGGTCGAGCGCGCCTGGCGTGCGCGGACCGAGCGCTTTGCCGATGCCACCGACATGTGCTCGCTGGTCAACGCCAAATCCGGCGGATGCGCCGAGGACTGCGGATTTTGCGCGCAGTCCCGTTACGCGGAGGCGGATACGCCGATGCACGCGATGATGGAGCCGGAGCAGATCCTCGAGCATGCCCGCGCCGCGGAGGCAGCCGGAGCACACCGCTTCTGCATGGTGGCCCAGGGGCAGGGTCTCTCCAAGCGCGACTTCGAGAAGGTGCTGACGGGCGCGCGCCTAGTTGCCGAGCACACGAACCTCAAGCGCTGCGTCTCGATCGGTCACATGTCGGTGGAGCGCGCCACGGCGCTGAAGGCGGCCGGCATTCAGCGGGTGCATCACAACGTCGAGACGGCGGAGTCCTATTACCCGGAGGTCTCGAGCACGGTGCGCTACGAAGGGCGCCTGCGGACGATCGACGCCGTGCGAACCGCCGGGTTGGAGACCTGCGTGGGCGGGATCTTGAATCTCGGGGAGAGCCGTGAGCAGCGGGTCGAAATGGCCTTTCAACTAGCCGAGCTCAATCCCACCAGCGTGCCGATAAACCTGCTGAATCCACGTCCGGGTACAAAATTCGGCGACCGGGATCTGATGGATCCGTGGGAGGTCGTGAAGTGGATCGCGATCTTTCGCCTGATCCTCCCCGAGGCGCTCTTCCGCCTCTGCGGCGGACGGGTCGAGAACCTCGGCGACCTCCAGGCGCTGGCGATCAAGGCAGGCCTCAACGGGGTGATGATGGGCAACTTCCTGACCACGCTCGGGAACACCCCCGACGAGGATCGGGCGATGTTCGAGGAGCTCGGACTGAACGTCGCCCGCCAGCCGGACAACGGTGCCAACCCCAGACCCGACAACCGCACGGGCTGGCTCGAGGGCGAGACGCCGGATGTGATCGCCCAGGCGCTCTCGGACCCCGAGCCGGTGCTCGATGTGCGGCTGTGGGATCCGGCCTCGCAGCTGCGCTTCGCCGCTAAGCGCGCCGTCCCCCCGCGGCCCGACGGCGCCCAGAACACCGGCCAGGGTCGCGCGACGCGCGAAGCGGTCGCCCGTCGCGGGCGAGCGACTTGACCCAATGATCGAGATCGAGGCCCGTCTGGACGAGCTGGAGACCATGGGCCTACAGCGCCGGACTCGCCTGATCAGCGGCCCCCAAGGCCCGCACGTGGTGCTGGATGGGAAGCCTGTGCTGCTGCTGTGCTCGAACAACTACCTCGGGATCGCCGACCATCCGCGCGTTCGCCGTGCGGCCGCCGACGCGGCGATGCAATGGGGCGCCGGCGCCGGGGCGTCGCGGCTAATTTCGGGAACGATGACCGTCCACCGGCGCCTCGAGGAGCGGCTGGCTGCGTTCAAGGGTCGTGAGGCGGCATTGCTGTTCGGCTCCGGGTATCTCGCCAACGTCGGCACGATCGCCGCTTTGGCCCGTCCCGGGGATGTGGTCTTCTCTGACGAGCTCAATCACGCATCGATCATCGACGGCTGCCGGCTCTCACGAGCCGACCGGTTCGTCTACAACCATTGCGACTTCGAGCACCTGGAGTGGGGGATCGAACGCGCGGAGGGTCGCGGGGCACTGATCGTCACCGACAGTGTCTTCTCGATGGACGGCGACGTGGCGCCGCTCGCGGAGATCGCGGGGCTCGCAGATCGTCATCGCCTGCGAATGCTCGTCGATGAGGCCCACGGGATGGGAGCGCTCGGGCCGGGTGGCCGGGGCGCGGTCGCCGAGGCCGGACTCGCCGAACGCGTGGACGTGGTAGTCGGGACGCTCGGCAAGGCGCTCGGCTCATATGGCGCGTACGTCGTCTGTGACCGCTCGATGGCGCGCTACCTGTTGAACGCAGCGCGCACTTTCATCTTCTCGACTGCGCTGCCGCCACCGGCTGTCGCCGGCGCGCTCGCCGCGCTCGAGCTGCTCGCGGAACGCCCTGACCGCGTCCAAAAGCTCGCCTCGAACTCCGCCCTGCTGCGCACTGAGCTCGCGAGCGAGGGCTTCGATCTCGGCGGCTCGCGGACCCAGATCGTGCCGCTGGTGGTCGGCGAAGCCGAGCTTGCGGTACGGATTTGCGAGACGGCGCTGGCGCGCGGCGTATTCGCCCAGGCAATCCGGCCACCTACGGTTGCTCCAGGAAGCTCGCGACTTCGGCTTGCGGTGATGGCGTCGCACCGCGAGGAGGAGCTGCGGTTTGCCGCCCGGACGATTGCGCAGGCGGCACGTGAGGCTGGGTTCAACCCACGCCGGCTCCCGGCGTCAGAGCTCAGGCCGCGCGCGGCCTGAGGGTTTGCGCGGCTGCTTCGTCACGGGCACCGACACCGGCGTCGGCAAGACCGTCGTCGCCGCTGCGATCGTCGCCTCGCTACGAGCCCGCGGTGTCTCGGCGCGGGCGCTGAAGCCCGTCATCACCGGACTCGATGAGCCAAGCGATCCCGACTGGCCACCGGACCACGAGTTGCTGGCGCGCGCCGCCGGCTGCTCTTCGGACGAGGTCAATCTGATCGCCTACGGCCCGGCGGTCTCCCCGCATCTGGCGGCCGCGCTGGCCGACCGACCCGTCGATGTCGACGAGCTGCGCTCCGCAGTGAAGGCCGCGGCCGGTGCGGTCGATGCGTTGGTCGTGGAGGGAGTCGGCGGCCTGCTGGTGCCGCTGAGCGAAACCTATGACGTGCGCGACTTCGCCCGCGATATCGGGCTGCCGACGGTCATCGCGGCGCGCCCCGGTCTCGGCACGATCAACCACACGCGATTGACGCTGGAGGCGGCCCGCGCGGTCGGATTGCAAGTTCTCGGCGTGGTGATGACACCATGGCCGGCCGAGCCCCACGCACTGGAACGCTCCAACCGAGAGACGATCGAGCGCCTGGGCGGTGTTTCGGTGGCAACGCTGCCGCGTATCGCCCGAGCCGATCCCCAACTGCTCGCGGCCGCGGGGCGCTCGCTCCCTGTGCAGGACTGGCTCGGGTAACGTCAACGGGACCGCCCCGTGGACCTGAGCCCGTTTCGCATCGAGCGCTACTACGCGCGCTACGAGTTCACGACCCGCTACATGCTCTCGAGCAGTGACTGCGAGTCGCGGACGATTCGCGAGTTGCTGGCGTTCGAGCCCGACGCGCAAGACCGCCTGCTGGATCAGTGGTGCGGGTATACCGAATCACCGGGCTCGGCCGACCTCCGGCAAGCGATCGCAGCCCTGTATGACGCGAGTGACCCCGATGACATCGTGGTCACGTCCTGCGCCGAGGAAGCGATCTTCCTGGTCTACCACGCGCTGCTCCGAGCGGAGGATCATGCGATCGTCGAGACGCCTTGCTACGAGTCGGCGCTCCAGCTGGCCCGCAGCACCGGCGCCGAAGTGAGCCCGTGGCGACGCCGTTACGAGGACGGCTGGGCGCACGACGTCGACGCGCTCGAGCAGTTGATTCGCCCGAACACACGGATCTTGTACGTCAATCAGCCGCACAATCCAACGGGCACGGTCATGGACCGCTCCACCTGGGAGCGAGTTCTCGCCGTGGCCAGCGCGCATCGCCTGCTCCTGTTCAGCGACGAGGTCTACCGGGAGCTCGAGCATCACCCGGCCGATCGCCTGCCGGCGGCCTGCGACCGCTACGCCAGGGCCGTGTCGCTGGGAAGCATCTCCAAAACCTATGGACTTCCCGGCCTGCGGATCGGCTGGCTGGCAACGCACGATCCGACGGTCCGCGACGCGGTCATGCAGATCAAGGACTACACCACGATCTGCTCGAGCGGCCCTTCGGAGCTTCTCACCGCCCTGGCGCTGAGAAATCGAGCGGCTTTGATCGCTCGCAACCTCCAGATCGTGCGGCGAAACCTGCCCATGCTCGAAGCCTTCGTGGCGCGCCACGCCGAGACCTTCGAATGGGTCCGGCCGAACGCAAGTCCGATCGGATTCCCCCGAATCAAGGGCATCTCGAACGTTGATCAATTCTGCGAGCGGGTCGCAGAGGCAGGGGTCCTACTGCTGCCGGGGTCGGTGTACGACCAGCCGGAGCACGTGCGCGTCGGGTTCGGTCGCCAGAACATGCCCGAGGCGCTGGAGAGGCTCGAGGCGCAGCTGGCAGGCGCAGGGCTCGGCTAGCCGTAGCGGTGGCCGTTCCGACCGCCCGGAGAGTTAGCGTCCCGTTCATGCGCACAACCGCCGACCTTGCCGCCGCCGATCGCCGGTACCTCTGGCACCCGTTCACCCAGCAGCAGGGCTGGTGTGAGGAGCCGCCGGTGGTGATCGAGCAGGCGGAGGGCACCAACCTCTATGACACCGACGGAAACGTCTACATCGACGGCGTCTCATCTCTGTGGTGCAATGTCCACGGCCACCGCCATCCAGCAATCGACGCCGCGGTCCGCGCGCAGCTCGACCGGGTCGCGCACTCGACGATGCTCGGGCTCTCACACCAGTCGGCAATCGAGCTCGCCGAGGGGTTGGTTGCCATCGCCCCCGCAGGCATGTCGCGCGTGTTCTACTCCGACAGCGGCTCCACAGCCGTCGAGATCGCGCTGAAAATGGCCTTCCAATGGTGGGCGCAACGAGGCGAACCACAGCGGACCGGTTTCATTTATCTGCAGAACGCCTACCACGGCGACACGATCGGCGCGGTCTCGGTCGGCGGCATCGAAATGTTTCATTCGCTCTACCGTCCGCTGCTATTCGATTCCTGGCAGACCAGATCAGGCGACGCGACGCAGCTCCAACAGCTGCTGACTGAGCACGGACACGCGGTCGCGGCCGTGATCGTTGAGCCGCTCGTGCAGGGGGCCGCGGGAATGCTGATGGCGCCCGACGGCTACTTGCGTCAAGTGCGTGAGCTTTGTGACGCGCACGGCGTGCTGCTGATCTGTGACGAGGTTGCGACCGGGTTTGGCCGCACCGGGAGGATGTTCGCTTGCGAGCACGAGGACGTGACACCCGACCTGCTGTGCATCGGCAAGGGGCTGACCGGGGGCTACATGCCGCTCGCCGCCACAGTGGCGACCGAACGCGTATATGAGGGATTCCTGGGACGGTTTGAGGAGTTCCGGACTTTCTTCCATGGTCATACCTATACGGGTAATCCGCTCGCCTGCGCGGCCGGCGTTGCGACGCTCGAGACATTTGAGCGCGAACGGACACTCGAGCGGCTACAGCCCAAGATCGAGCTGCTCACCCGGCTGCTCGATCATCGGATCGGCTCACTGCCTGGTGTCGCCGAGGTTCGTCAGCGCGGCTTCATGGTCGGAATCGAACTCGCCGAGCAGCCTCCGGAGGCCCGGCTCGGCCATCAAGTGGCACTCGCCGCGCGCAAGCGCGGCGCGATCGTCCGTCCGCTCGGCGACGTGGTGGTGTTAGTGCCGCCGCTTTCGATCTCCGAGGCCGACCTAGGACGCCTGATCGCGATCACAGCGTCCGCGATCTCCGAGGCCACCTCCGGGCGTTTGCAGGCCGCGGCGTAGCGAGGTCTGTCGCCCGGGCGATGGCCGACGAGCAGGTTCCACCGGCGACCGTCAGCGGCACGGAGCTGGTCCGGGCCTGGTTTGAACACTCGCCCTTCACGCGCCAGCTCGGATTGCGAATTGTGGAGCTCACGTCCCGACGGTGCGGAGCTGGTGATGCCGTTCGACCCGGCCCACACGACACAAGCCGACATCATCCACGGCGGAGCGATCAGCACGCTGGTCGACGTGGCCGCGACGGCGGCGGCGTGGTCGACGATCGAGGCCGTCTCCACCCCTCGTGGCGCCACCGTCTCGCTCTCGCTTCAGTTTGTCGCAGCCGGCCGTGGCGACCTGCGCGTGAGAGCCCATCTCCTGCGCCGCGGGGCGAGCCTCCACTTCCTCGACGTCACGGTCACAGACTTAGCCGAGACGCTGATCGCCAAAGCCCTCGTCACCTACAAGATCGGCTGACGGGGACTACTCCTCGTATGGCGTGAAATCCCGCTTGCGGGCCCCACACACCGGACAGAACCAGTTTTCGGGAATATCCTCGAACGCGGTCCCGGGCGGTATGCCGCCGTCGGGATCGCCTTCTGCCGGGTCATAGATGAACCCGCACGATTCGCACATCCACTTCACGGCCGGAAGCGTAGCGCTAGGGTCGTGCGATGGAGGCCGACCGTCCCGCGCCCGGAGAGGAGCTCAACCCCGGGCAGGTCACGGTTCCGCGCCCCGCCGCGACTGTGATCCTTCTCCGGGGCGGTTCCGATCAGCTGGAGGTTTTGCTCGTGCGGCGCAACCCGCAGGCGCGATTCATGGGCGGGGCATGGGTGTTCCCGGGCGGAGCGGTCGATCGTCATGAGGGCGAAGGCGAGGCCTCGTTACGCGCCGCCGCGATTCGCGAACTGGCCGAGGAGGCCGGCATCACGATCTCGAGACCCGATGCGCTGGTGCCGTTCGCGCGCTGGATCACTCCGGCAGAGGTCAAAATTCGATTTGACACCTGGTTCTTCCTCGCCCCGGCCCCACCTGACGTTCAGCCGACGGTTGATGGCGGCGAGATCGTCGACGCCCGCTGGTATCAACCCGGTTCAGCGCTCACGGCGGCCCGCAACGGCGAGCTACTGCTCGTCTTTCCGACGATCAAGCAGCTCGAGCAGCTCGCCGGCTTTCCATCCGCGCGGGCCCTGATCCACCACGCTCGGGATCAGCGAGTACGGCCGATCCAGCCCCGAGTCGTGACCTCGGGCGAGTCTGCTCGGATCGTGCTACCCGGCGAGCCCGGCTACGACGACTAGGCCTCTCGATCCCGCAGCCGCGCTCCCGCATATACTCGCCCCGTGACGGCCTCTCTCCCGAGCGACGTCCAAGCGGTCTTCGATCGCTTCATCACCACCGAGTTCACGACGATCGACCAGCGCGGGCAGCCGATCACGTGGCCGGTGACGCCGTATTACACCCCCGGCGCGCCGTGCATCGATGTCACCACCGCCCTTGGTCATCCGAAGAAGGCCAACGACGCCGGGGCCAATCCGCTGGTCGCGCTGTTGTTTTCGGATCCGACCGGGAGCGGCCTGCCGGAGGCGTCGATGGTGCTCGTGCAGGGATCGGCCCAGGTCGATGACCGTGATCTCCATGCGAACCGCGAGCGTTACGAACGAGAGTCGATCGAAAAGCTGCCGGGGACTGCGACGCTCCACCCGCCCGACCAGCTCATGCGGTTCCTGACCTGGTACTACACCCGGATCTACATTCACGTCCGTCCGGAACGGGTCTACGTCTGGCCCCGCGAAAACTTGACGAGTCGGCCCCAGCTTTATGACGCGCACATGGAGGAGGTCCGCTCGGGTCATTCCGAGGAGCCTGAGCGCTTTCACGCGACTCCCATCGGTGGCGCCAGCACTTGGGATCCTCGGATCGCCGAGCTTGGCACGCGCTATCCAACCGCGGTTCTGTCGATCGTCTCACCAGACGGGTTCCCGTTCGCGATCCGGACACCGATTGCGGTCGATGAGGCAAATCGCTGGATCCGCATCGCGAGCGCACCGAGCGACGCTCCGCTTCAGCCTGGACTCGCCTGCCTGACCGCCCATGATCATTCCGAGCAGTTCACCTGGCAACAGAACTTCCAAGTCCGCGGCGATCTCGTGTTCATGGAGGGTGGCTGGGCAGTGATTCCCCACCGGCTGGTTGGCGGCTTCGAGCGCCCGCGCTCCCGCCTGGCCGCTTTGAGGGCGAATGCCGCCAAGGCGCGCCGCTTCCGGCGCACCGCCAAGCGAGAGCTCGCGCGGCGGAGCTAGGCCCCTGAATGCCGGCCGCAGACGTACACCGGCTCACGGTTGCAGTCACCGGGCCGACCGGCGATATCGATCAGAATCCGCCGCTGCTGACCGAGGAGATTCCACCGCGAGGGGGACGGCGCGCTCACACGCCTGCCGGGAGCTCAGGCTCCGCCGTACGCGACGACCAGGTCGGTGAGGACGCCAACGATGAACCCGGCGCTCAGCATCAGCAGCGCTAGCTCACGGTGGCCGTAGCGTCGCATGCCGTTCCAGACCTCGCCAATCACGTACAGGATCGCTCCCCCGGCAACCGCGTAGAAGGCCACCTCGAGCGGATGACTGGTGACCGCGTAACCAACGATCGAGCCCAGGAACGTAGGCCCTCCGCCTACCAGCCCGGCAAGTGCGAGCCACCGCCACGACGGCCGCACGTCGCCGAGCGGCCCCACGATGCCGAAGCCCTCGGTCGCGTTGTGCAGCGCAAACCCAATGATCAGCACGGTCGCGAGGCTGATCGCGCCCGCCCGTGCGGAAACACCGATCGCCAGACCTTCGGCGAAGTTGTGTACCCCGATCGCCGCCGCGATCGTCAGCCCGGTGCGGAGCGCCCTCCGGCGGGCGGCGTCGAGCTCAAGGCCGAGCGCATCGACTTCGCCGGCGGCCAGGGCAGCGCCTTTGGCGCCGCCGGCGATCGGCGGCTTCAGCGCTCCCAGCGGGCGCAGCCGCCGCTCGAGCACCGCGAGGCCGGCACTGCCCGCCGTGAACCCGCCGGCCAGCAGGACGACCAGCCAGACCACGTAACCGACGGAACCGTGATGGTGCTTGGCGGCATCAAGGGCCGAATCGAGGATCGAGATGCCGCTCGAGAGCACGTCGACGAAGATGAACGCCAGCACGCCGACCGAGAACATCGCCAGCGCGACGCGCGACCGGGTCCCCAGCAGCTGGAGCCGTCCGACCGGGAGACCGAGGTAGATCGTGAACCCGGCGAGCGCTCCAAGCGCGACTGTTTGGGCGAAGGACAAAGCAGAACCGATTGACGATTAGGGAACCCTAATGTGGTTCGCGCCGCAGCGTATCACGATGTCGCGGGCTAACACCAACTCGTACGGTCGGAGTTGTGCGCCGAATTAGGTTAGGTGTCGGAATTCAAGTCCGGAAGGCCCAAATCCTGCAGCCAGCGGTTAACGGTGAGGTTCAGCTGGGTGAATTCGCCGGTCCAGATCAGCACGCCCATCCCGATCAGCACGAGGCCACCTACCCCGATCACGACGGCGTAGTGGCGCTTGATGACCGTGAATGCCGAGGTAGCAGAAGCGAACGCGAGTCCGGTTACCAGAAACGGAACCCCCAAACCGGCGCAGTAGACCGCAAGTAAGAATGCGCCGTGGGCGGCCGAGCCCGACGTTCCGGCGGCCGTCACGATCGCCCCCAGGGTAGGGCCGGTGCACGGCGTCCAAGCCAGCGCGAAAGCCGCCCCGGTCAGAATCGGGCCACTACGCCCGGCCTTCTGCATCAGCCTGTCGACGTGCCACTCGCGCGACAGGGACGGCACGAACGGCGCCAGGATGAACAGCACTCCCATCGCCACGATCACCGCACCGCTGACCTTCAGGGCGGTGGGCCCAGTGAGGACGCCGTGGAGCGCCTGTTGTCCGAGTAACCCGAGCGCGATGAAGATCACCGAGAAACTCGCGACAAAAGCCATGCTCGGCCCGATCACTCGCCGCGCCCGGATCTCGCCGGGAGCAACCCCGGCGACGGCCGAGATATAACCCGGCACGAGCGGTAGCACGCACGGCGAGAGGAACGAGATCAGCCCCGCTCCGAACGCCACCGGAATCCCAATCCCCGAGGCAGGATCCATCGCTACCCGCCGACCGTGCCGTAACCCCGTGGCAAGCTAATGCCGTGTGAGCCGGTCGCTGTTGCTGGTTCCATGCACGCCGAAGCGTAGAACCCCCGACGCTCGAATGCGCCTGGCCGGCTTGCGCCCGCGGTGGTAGCGTCGAGCACACCATGGCTACTACTGCTTCTATTCTCCAGAACTTCATCGGCTCCGAGCCCGTCGACCCCGCCGAGGGACAGACCGAGCCGATCCTCAATCCTGCCACCGGCGAAGTGATCGCTTACGCCCCGGTGTCGAGTGCCGAGGATGTCGACCGCGCCGTCCGCGCCGCGCGCGAGGCGTTCCCCGGCTGGGCCACGACGACGCCGGGCGAGCGCGCGTACGCGCTGTTGAAGCTCGCGGATGCGATCGAGGAACACGCCGACGAGATCGCGGAGCTCGAATCCGACAACGCCGGCAAGCCGATCGGCGCATTCCGTGAGGACGAGATCCCGTTCATGGTCGACAACCTCCGCTTTTTCGCGGGCGCCGCGCGATGCCTGGAAGGCCGTGCCGCTGGCGAGTACATGAGCGGTTACACGTCGATCATCCGCCGCGAGCCGATCGGCGTGATCGGCCAAATTGCGCCGTGGAACTACCCACTGATGATGGCCGTGTGGAAGATCGGTCCAGCGCTCGCCGCGGGCAACGCGATCGTCCTGAAGCCGGCGGAAACAACGCCGCTGAGCACGCTGAAGATGGCTGGGCTCGCCGCCGAGATCCTGCCCAAGGGCGTGCTGAACGTGATCACGGGCCACGGCAATCCGGCCGGGCAGGCGCTGGTCACCCACCCCGACGTGAATATGGTCTCGCTGACCGGCTCAGTCGACACCGGCAAGTGGATCGCGCGTGCCGCTTCGGACACCCTGAAGCGGGTGCATCTGGAGCTCGGCGGCAAGGCCCCGGTGGTGGTGTTCGACGACGTAGATCTCGCGACGGCGCTGGAGACGATCGCCGGGACGGGCTACTACAACGCCGGGCAGGACTGCACGGCGGCGACGCGCGTGCTGACCAGCGCGAAGCTGCACGACGACGTAGTCGGCGGGCTCGTCGAGCAGGCGAGGGGGTTGGTGCTGGGCGATACCCGTTCACCCGACACGACGCTGGGGCCGCTGAACTCGGCGCGCCAACGTGAGCGGGTGGAGGGGTTCCTGTCGCGCCGTCCGAGCCATGCCGAGGTCGCAACCGGCGGCAGCGAGCCCGATCGGCCCGGCTTCTTCCTCGAGCCCACAGTAGTCGCCGGCCTCAAGCAGGACGATGAGATGATCCAACGGGAGATCTTCGGACCGGTGATCACCGTGCAGCCATTCTCGGATGAGGCCGAGGCGATCGCGTGGGCCAACGGGACCCCCTATGGCCTGGCCGCCTCGGTGTGGACGCGGGATGTCGCGCGGGCGATGCGGGTCTCGAACGCGCTCCGGTTCGGCTGCGTCTGGGTCAACGACCACATCCCCCTCGCCTCCGAGATGCCTCACGGCGGCTTCAACCAGTCGGGGTACGGCAAGGACCTCAGCATGTACGCGGTCGAGGACTACTGCGAGATCAAGCACGTGATGGTGTCCTTGTCCTGAGGTAGAAACAACCTTCCCCCTTGATCACTCCTTTACAGTGATCACAGGGTTCACGTGGAAGCCTCAGCCCTCCAAGCACGGATCGGACTGGCCCATCGGATCTCGATCGGGGCGCCATTGCTCCGGCTGCGCTCCGATGAGCAGCTGGTGGAGCTGTTTCGTGCCGGCCATGACGAGGCGTTTCGTGTCATTTACGATCGCTACCGCCAGCGCCTGTTCGCCTATACGCGCCAGATGCTGCCCGCGTCGCGCCACGATGCCGAGGACGCATTGCAGGACATCTTCGTTCGGGCCTATTCGGGCCTGCGCGCCAGTGATCGCAAGCTCGCCCTGCGAGCGTGGCTCTACCGGGTCGCGCACAACCGCTGCATCGATGAGCTTCGGCGCCCCACCCCGCCTCCGCCCGATGTACTCGAGCTCGTGCGAGCGCCGATCCACGATCCGACCGCCGAGGCCGAGCAGCGTGAATCCCTGAGGCGGCTGGTCGCCGACGTGCGCCGGCTACCCGAGCAGCAGCGTTCGGCACTGTTGATGCGCGAGCTCGCCGGAATGACCTATGCCGACGTGGCCACAGCGCTCGGAGTCTCAGTTCCAGCCGTGAAATCTCTGCTTGTGCGGGCCCGGATTGGCCTCGCACAATCAATCGAGGCGCGTGACACGGCATGCTCGGAGATCCGCGAGGAGCTGATCGGCGCCCACGACCGCGGAGTGCGTCCCAACGGCATGGTCAGGCGTCATCTGCGCGATTGCGAGGGTTGCCGGCGGTTCCGCCGGCAGGTCCGTGGTGTCAGCCGTCAGTTCGCGGCGCTGACTCCAGCGCTTGGTCCACTCGGCGTCCTGGCCAAGTTCGGTCTGGGCGGCGGCGGCGGGGCGGCAGCGGGCGGCGGGGCAGCCGTTAGCGGCGGTGCCGTCAGCACCGGTGGGGCAGCCGCATCGATCGGCGTCCTGGCCACCGGGGCTGGTCACGTCGCTCCCCTCCTCGCGGCGGCTGTGTTCGCCGCCGCCGGAGCGGTGGAGCTGCAACACACGATTACGCCAGCGGCTCACCATCGCGCACACCAGCACGCCAGGACGGTTACGAGCAGCACTGTCGCTGCCGCCTCCGCGCCCGCGGCAGATCCCGGGCCGAGCATCTCGGCGAGCATTCACTCCACAGCGGATGACGCGGTCTCGACGCCGACAGCCGTCGTTGCTGCCCGAGCCGTCGCGGTGCCGACCTCGCGCGCCAAGACGGCAGCACGGCGAAGCACCCATAAACAGCCTTCCGCCGGCCGCGCCAGTGGGCTGGATGGCTCGCTGTCGCAGAACGGAACCACCACGACCACCGGCCCGAGTCAGTCGACCACTGGCAGCGCGAGCCTCCCGGCAACCGGTACCTCTGGCCGGGGAACCGACGCCGGGGGCGCCGCGGGCACCGCCTCTGGCATCGACGGGACCACGACCACAGAAGCGGCGGCGGGATCGAGCAGCTCGACCGTATCGAGCACCGGCAGCTCGGCTCCGAGCACGAGCAAGCCCACCAGCGCTACCGGAATGAGCGCACCCGCGGGCTCCTCGCCCGTGAGCGCGCCCGCCGAGCCGGCCGCGCCCAGCAGCTCGGGTGGATCCGGATCCTCGAGCTCGACCGGCGGCACTTCCGCCATTCCAACCCCATAGGGCGCGCTACAGCACCCAGCCCTCGGGCCGCTCCACCTCGTCCGGTAGCCGTCTCTCGTCGGCGAGCTTGTCCAGGTGCGCCGCGAGCGTCACCGCCGCCGCGAGCCGAAGCGCATCCGGCGCATCGGCCCAAACGCAGTCCAGCAGCTCCTGCGTGGTGCGCTTGCCGGCTGCGAGCGCGGCCAGCAGTCGCCGCTCCCGCTCGAGCCGGTGGGCGATGTATTCGTCGAGCTTGGCGGCCGGATCATCGACGACCGGTCCGTGGCCGGGACACAACAACTCCAGCTCGAGTTCGCGTAACCGCCCCAGGGCATCGAGATATCCGGCCAGCGCACCCGGGTCGGGCGAGATGAAGACACTCCCCTCCCCGAGCACGGCATCGCCGGTAAGGGCGATCTTGCCGGTCATGAACGCCAAATGATCGGGGGAATGGCCGGGAGTCGCAAGCGCCCTCAGCGGCCCGAACGTGATCCCGTCCGAGAGCTGGAGGTCGATCCTCCCCCGCGCTGCACCCACCGGGGCCCGTGGAAATCGGTCGCGTAGCGCCGGTACAGCCTCTGCATGATCCGGGTGATCGTGCGTCAGCGCGATTCCCCCGAGGCCTCCCCTCGCCTCGAGCTCAGTAGTCAGTGCCTCAATGTGCTCCTCCAGCGCCGGCCCGGGATCCACCAGCCATGCCGGATCCCGACCAACGATCCAAGAATTTGTGCCGGTGAGGCTGAACGGCCCCGAATTGGCGGCGCGGATGCCGATCACGTCGTGCGCTGCTAGCTCCACCCGAGTCATATCCCCAGCATGACAGCGGGCCACGGCTCGGCGCTCTGGAACCTCCGCAGCTGTGGAATACTGGACTCATCGGGGCGTGGCGCAGCCTGGTAGCGCGCACCGTTCGGGTCGGTGAGGTCCCCGGTTCAAATCCGGGCGCCCCGATTGAAGAAAAGCCCTGCTAATGCAGGGCTTTTCTAATGGTCAGGAATCGGTCCTGGACTCGGACTGCGGGGCTGATCCGCGACCGCGGCTGATCACCATCAGCCCTGCCGGCCCCAGGCCGGCGTCGCGCACGGCCGCTGACGGCTGACCGTCGACGGTCACGCACAGAGGGGGCCGGTGCCGCGCTGATCGACGGGCAGGCGCTGGCCGACCGCGACGCAGGCCTCGATTGGAGCAGGATGACCGTTCCGGCGAGCGCGCTAGCCGAGCGGTTGCGCCACGCCCACGCCCAGCTGCCGGTCAGCCTCGAGGATCCAACGGTTTGGGCGTATCACCTCGACCAGCGGCGCGCGCTCGCCCGCCCGCTCGGGCTTGAGGACGATCGCGCAGACGATCTGTCGCGGTGGGTGCTCGCTCACCCCGACCAGTTCGACGCCGGGGATCTGCGCTGCTGGCGGATCGGCTCGGACAGCTGGCTGTCGCTCGCCTCGCTGCCGGGGCTCGGCAGGTGGTGCGGATGACGCTGGCGCGGCCACTGGCCGACGATCCGGTGCTTCTCGGCCGCCAGCGCGAGATGGCGGCCTTGAAGGTCGTCGGCTCCGGCGTCGACGCCTCCGCGGTCGGCACCGGGAAGACGATCTCATCCGGCCGGGCGCTCGCGCACCGCGCGTCGACGCAGCCGAGGTTCCGCGGGCTGGTCGTCGCCGAGGGCCGGCTGCTCGGCCCGTGGCGCGAGGAGCTCAGCCGCGGTGCCCCTGGCCGGGGACTGCCGCCGTTGGCGCCGAACCTCGAGCTGCTCGTCGTCTGCGACGATCGGCAGATCGCCGGTCAGATCCGCCGGTTCGACCGAGAGCTCGGCGACTGTCCGGGCGTGGTACTGGCGGCGAGCAGCGTGCTCGACCGCTACCCGGGCGACCTGCAGCCGATTGCGATTGCTGGCTGTTGACCGCGACGCCGCGCGGCAAGAGCGCCGAGCACCTCGACGTGCTCGTGCCGGCTACGCAGCGACCGCCGCCCGGCTGAGGGTCGCAGCCAGCGTGTTCGGCAACTGAACCACCACGACTACGATTGGAGGCTCGTTATATGCTCGTATTTCGCTCGCTTTCGTCTACACTGAGGCGTATGTCGCTTGCATACGCCGATGAGGCGATCCATCTGCGCGAGACCGCGTCGCTCAGCGACCGTGACATCGCGCGCGCTACCGGCTCCGGTGTGAGCACGGTGTCCGCGTGGCTGCGGCGCGAGCGCGCGCCGCGCGGGCGACGCGCCGAGCGGCTCGTCGAGCTGTCGGCGATCGCCGACCGGCTCGCGGTCGTGCTCGGCGCAGAGCGGGTGCCGGTCTGGCTGAACAAGCCGATTCCCGCGCTCGAGCACCGCAAGCCGCTGGACGTGATCGCCGCGGGTGGCTACGAGCAGGTCTCGCGCGTGGTCGCAGAGCTCGAGTCGCCGACCTTCGGCTAGCGCGATGCCGGAGAACATTCCCGCGGTCTCGACGACCGGGGTCTGGTTTCGGCACGTGCGCGCCGGTGCGCCGCCGATGCCCGGACACCCGGCGCCGGACGGGCGCTGGCAGCACGGCCAGCAGCTCGCCGGTCTGTACCTCGCCCAGGACCCCGACACGGCGTGGGCCGAGTGGTATCGCGCGCTTGCCGAGCTCGGCGAGCCGCCAGACCTGTGGCTCCCCCGTGACCTTTGGCGCTTCTCACTGAACCTGCCCCGGGTCGCCGACGTGTCGCGGCGCCCGGCGCTGAGAGCGCTTGGCCTGCCGGACCCCAGGCCGGAGCGGTCGCAGTGGCCGGCGTTCCAGGCAGCCGGCGCGCTGCTCGCGGCCGACGGTTTCGACGGCGTGCTGTTCCGCTCCAGCGCACGGCCGGCCGGCCTGTGCGTGTGCGCGTTCGGTTCCGGCGACGGTTTCACCGGGGTTCAGCCGATTGAAGGCACCGAGCGGATTCTCGCCGCGCCCGTGCCGCCGCGCGGAATGCGCACCTAGCCCCACCGCGCACAACCACGAGCACCACCTGACGCGAGCGCCCGGGGTAAGGCGGGCGCTCGTGCACGTCCGCCCAACCTCTGAGAAGGAGAAGCGCATGAGCGTAATATCGACAACCGTGGACCTCGCCGGCCATCGCGCCGCATCCACCCTGGATGAACTCGAGCTGGGTGAGCCGGACGGAGAGGCCGCGTAAGACTGTTCGGGAAATCAGTCCTCCCGCTCGGGCTCAGGGTCGGCCCGCGCGGGGGGACGGTGCCGGAGTTTTTTTGCCCAGGGAGTCGATCCAGCGCGTACGGTAGGAGGCGACCCGCGCGAGGCAGACGAATACGCGGTCTCGCATCGCAGGCAGCGAGCTCCTCGTCCCTGTTGGCAGTGAGATCCCGATCGTCGTCCGTCCGCAATCGTCCGTCCGGCGATGCGGTCTGCTCCGGCGTCGCGACGGCCTCGTTTGGCCTGTTATGACACGCCGCGGCCCCTGACCCCATTGCGGCAGCCCTCCGTTCGTGTGCGAGGAAGTGCGCACCCTCGTGCTCCGGCTTCCATGCTGGTGGCGATGAGCAGGTGACCGGCGACGAGCGCGCTCTAGACCAGCTCTAGACCTGCTCGCGTTCTCACGCGCGTCGCGTCCGAGATCTGGCAGCAGGGCAAGTCTCGCCCATGGTGACGCACTTCGGACCTCTCGTTCGTCGCCTCCTCGGCGGGCATCGGGCGGTTCATCCGGCGGGGATTTCGGGGCGTCGAAGCCGAGGACGCGCCCAACGTGAGACCGCGGCCCCGCGCTCCCTTCCGAGTTGCTACAGCACCGCGGTGGCGTCGAGCTCGATCATCATCGCGGCATCGCGAGCGAGATAACGCCGATGGCGGTCGAGGCGAACTTTGGCACCGCGATGAGATCAGCGTTGACGGGCGCGTACTCGCGGAGGGTGGTCACGTCGGTGAGGTACACGGTCAGCTTGACGACCGAGTCGAAGCTCGCACCGGACTGTTCGAGCACAGTGCCTAGGTTGTTGAACACCTGGCGCGCCTGAGCCTGGAAGTCGTTCTGGCCCACGAGCTCGAGCAGCACCGGCACGGGCGCGCCCGCGGGAAGGTCCAGCTCCACCCCCAGCCGCGAGCCCCACAGCGCCAGCTCGCCGCTCGAACGGGCGAAGCGCGCTACCGCCGCGGAGCCCCGCGCCGCCTCCAGCTCGGCCACGGCAGCCGCGCCGTCACCCCGCAGCCACGCGGCCTCGACCCGGGCCAGCCGGATCATCCCGTGTCGCGTGCTCTCGGCGGCCACCAGCTCGGCGATCTCCTGCCACCCCTGCTGGAGCAGGCCGTCGGCGCCGGGCTCGCCGCGTCTGACCTTGATCAGGCCCTCGATTGCGCCGGCGACGGGAAACTCGCCCTGCCACCAGCGCTCGCGCTGCGCGGCGATCGCGAGTGCCTCGTCCCACCGGCCCCGGTCCAGCAGGCTGCGGGCCCGGGAGAACCGGATGGCCATGGTCGGCAGCTTCGACACGCCCAGCTCCTCGAGCAGCGGGAGCGCCTCGGCGGCCACCTGATCGACGCGCTCGTGCTCGCGCAGCGCGACGGCCACCGTCGTCAGGTTCACGTAGCTTCGCACCATCCGGATCGTGAACCCGCCATCCCTCGCCGCCTGCAATGCGCCGGTGAGGATCTCGAGTGCCTCGCGGTCTCCGAGGTGGCCGCGCGCGAGCCCGACGCTGATCGCCACGTCGACGCGGATCTCCTCGAGACCGGCACGCTCGGCGAGTGCGCGCGCGCGGGCGGCGGTCTCGATCGCTGCGGCCGGATCAAACGAGGTCGCGTCCATCCGGAACCAGCGCCGCGTACGCCCATGCCAGCGAAGCGATGTCGCCGGTCGGCTGGAACACGGCGGTCGCCTGCTCGGCCGCCGCGCGGGCCTCAACCACCCGCTCCAACGACCACCATGCGTAGGACAGCGCCATCAGCGCCCGACCCCGTCGACGGTCATCGCCGAGCTGGTCCGCCAGCCCAACCGCACGCTGCGCCGCATCGACCGCGGTCGGCGAGGAAATTGCGCAGCGCCCGAGACGAGAACTGCTGGGAGACCAGTTGCAGGGCGACGATCGTGATCGAGAACGAGATCCCGACGATCGTCGCGATCCCCTCTCCGAGCACGGTCAGCGTCGATCGTGCCGCCGCGGCGTCGCCGGTGAAGGTCAGGCCAAGTCCTCGCGGGCCGACATGGTGCTCCGCAGTGCCCAGCGCGGCGCCCAGCGGGGTCAGCGCGAACGCGAGCGTGCCCGGAACGAGCAGCAGCCCGTAGCGAAGGTTGTGTGCACGCGCGCGTAGTGCCTGGACGGCTGTTGTCATCCTTGCGCCGAGGAGGAGTGAGACGAGGCACAGGGCGCGGGGGGCTGCTCGCGGGCGTGGCGGTTCTGCGCAGGCTTCGGCTGCTTGGAGTGGAGCGCGCGCCCGGGCCAGCCGCTGCGGGGGCCGACGATCGTGATCAGTGCCGGGACCAGGACCGTCCGCACGACAAAGGCGTCGATCAGGAGGCCGACGGCCATCGCGAACGCGATCTCCCGAAACGACCGCGCCGGTACGAGCGCCAGGAGGGCGAAGGACAGCGCGAGGACCAGCCCGGCCACCGTGATGGGGCGCGCCGCATGCGTGCCCGCGACCTCGACGGCGTCGCGGAGGGGACGGCGGCGGCCCTCCTGCCAGATCCGGCCGACCAGGAACACGTTGTAATCGGAGCCGAGCGAGACCAGCAGGACGGCCACCGTGAAGATGACGTAGTAGGTGAGCTGGCCGGCGCCGAGCAGCATTTGAAGCACGTACACGGTGAGCCCGAGCGATGCCAGTGCCGCAAGCACGCTGGTCAGCACCAGGTACGCTGGGGCGACGAGCGCCCGCAGGAACATCGCCATCACCACGAAGATGGCTCGCGCGCCGAGCGGATCGCTGCCCGGGAACAGCGCGTACCGGGCGGCATGGCCCGCCTGCGAGACGGTCACAGCGAAGCGATGCGCGATCGGCTGCTGACGCGGACCGAGCACCCGCGCGACGTCGTCTTGGCCGGCAAGGAGGTTCTGCAACCGGTCCAGTGCCTCGCGACGCTGTCCGACGGTCGGTCCCGTGACGACCACGACCGCAGGGGCGAGCGCCCCGGGGGCGAATCCGGCCTTGGCCTCGTTGTAGGCCTCATGGACGCTCGAACCGGCGGGAAGGCCGAGGATCAGCTCGTTGCCCAGGGCGATGTGCAGCAAGCCGGTGGCCGGGCCGAGCACCAAAGCGCAAGCGATCACGGCAGCGATGATCGGGTGCCTTACCGCCAGCCGAACCGTCCGCAGCCGACGCCTTGCCACCGCCGGGGTGGCCCCATGCGGGCTCGAATCGTCGTCCTCGGGGGCGGGGCAGTGGGGCCAGAAGAGGCGCCGGCCGCCCACGGCAAGCAGGGCGCGGACCAGCGTGACCGCAACGAGCATCGCGATCACGACCGCGATTGCCAAGCCCCGGCCCGAAGGCGCGCAGGAACTCGAGCTGGGCGGCGAGCAGACCAGCCGTACCCGCGGCGACGGTGGTCCCGGCCACGGCAACGATCGGCGCGATCTCCCGCATCGCCTGACCCGCCGCGGCGCGAGGGTGCGCGCCGGCCGCCAGCAGCGTACGAAAACGCGAGAGAAAGAACACCGAGTAGTCGGTCACCACGCCGAACACGAGCACGACGAGCACCGGCTGCACCTCCGCCGGTACCGAGACGCCCAGAAGCTCGCCGAGCTGGACGTCGAGGCGGTCGGCGATGAGGTAGGCGACCGCGACGGCGCCGATTGTCACCCCCGCCGCTGCGAGTGCTCGGAAGTGAACCGCGATTGCCGCCGCCACCAAGAGGATCGTCGCCAGCTCCAACCACTTCAGGTGCCCAGTGATCAGGCTCGTCCGCGTGACCCGGGCCGGAGACTCCCCGGTCACCCCTTCGACCTCGCCCGGACGATGGCCGATCACGCGGGCCACCAGGCGCTCGGCTACCTGCGCGCGCCGGTAGGCGTTCGCGCTGGGACGGAAGTACAGGTAGAGCAGCGCCGTCGTTCCATGCTCCCGAGAGAACGGGGCGGCGCCGAGCGTGTTCAGGAGCGGCAGCGCGCCGGCGATCGTCCCGAAGTCCTTGACGTGGCCGAGCGACAGGCGCTGGGCCAGCCGCAGGAGCTCGGCTTGGCGGCGCAGCGACAGCCCGTGCGGGTTGCGGACTACCACCAATGTGCGGCTGAGGAGCGGGAAGGCGAATCGCTGCGCCGAGATCTGCTCGGCGGTGAGCGCAGGGGCATCCTTGGGTACCAGCGCTCCGAGCGAGCCGGCTCCGGCGGTGCCCGTCGACGGGAGCATGATCGCCGCGCAAACCGCGCCGCCGGCCCACGCTGCGATCACGGCCCACCTCAGGCTGACGAACCCGCGAGCGACGAGGCCGCCAAGCCCGCTCACCAGTGGCTCCGCTGCGCGGGACCCAGCAGGCGAGGGTCAAGGCCCAGCCGTCGCAGCTCCGCGGCGGCCAGCACAGCGCAATGCCCGTCCTCCACATCGGCCCACGGCGCCGCGGACACCCGGCGCAGGCGGTGGTAGCCGAGCGCCTCGATCGCCCGCCTGGCCAGAAACGCTTGAAAAAAATGCCACCGCGATGGCGAGCAGCACGCTGAGGACGCGGATCGAGGAGACGCTGCGCTGCCCGCTCACCGCCGCCCTCGCGCCCGCCTGCCGGACTTGCTCGGCATCCTTGGAGATCTGACCGCCGATCAGCGGCACGCTCCCGAGTGAGTGCAGCGACCCGGCGACCGTCTCCACCGCCTGGCCGTCCTTGGCGACGGTCTCGCTGAGCGCCGTGAGATGGCTGACGTTCACTCCGATCGCCACGCCCAAGGCGATCCAGGCGGCCACCCACAGGGCGAGCGCCCCATCGAGCAGATGCAGCACGCGGGAGCCGGGCAGCAGGAGCGTCACAGGTCTGTTGCTGCCCCTCCGCAGGCCTGTGGTGCCCTGCGTCGTGGCCACACGGCGCGATGCCGCCAGCTGCGGACATGCGGTGTCCGTGCGGGCACGTCAGCGACCCGATGCGCGGAGGGGCCTCAGCATTCGGACCGAGTCGCGGGCGCTGCCGGGCGTGCCCTGGTCGCCCACGTCGCCGCCAGCACTGAATCCGATGGCGGCCGCGTATCGCCGCCAGCATGGGTTCTCAGCCCATGCCCGGGCTCGACGCGGAGATGGACTCCCGTGTAGCAGCCAGCAGCCGCGATGAGTGCATTCAACGAGCCCTTCCTCGCCGAGAGAGCCCAGCGCGGTGCTAACTGACGGGCGGCGAGCTCCACACAACCTTGCCAGCCAGTCGTGGGTCAGCGGCAGCTCAAGCCACACTCCCTCCGGTCTGACGCGTCCCCACCTCTCGGCCAGCAGGGCGAACAGCAGCAGCAGGCGGTCCTCGATCACCGGCGCGCTGACGATCAGAGACTTGGCAAGCAACCAGTGGGTGGTCTGCGCGGTGCGGGCGACGACGGCAGCCGGAGCGCCCCCTACGCGCCGGCTGAAGTCGCCGTCGAGCAGGGCCACGCGGGTGATGCTCAACGCGTGCCAGCTCGACTGTTGGGTGAGCGAGATCTCGCCCATGTCCCATGGCCGGATCAGATCGTTGTCGCCGACCAGCCAGCCGATCTGCGCGGGACCGGCATCGAGGGCGACCGCGACCAGTCCCTCGAGAACCAGCAGGCCGATCCACCCCTCCGCATCCTCAACGATCGCGGTGGGGTCAAAGGTTCCTCGCGGAATGTGCGTCACGCGAGCTATGAGCCGACGGCCGAGCTCGGTTCCAAACGGCGGTCGGCGCTCCCGTAGCTGCGGGTCCAGCTGCGCGACCGATCCGAGCGGCTGCCGGAGGCGATCAAGCCGACGCCGGGCTCGGGGAGGCTCGGGCCGCTGTCCGTCCCGCAGTCCAGCGGAGGTCTCACGGGCGGAGCCGACGTCGCCGCCTCGAATGAGGCTGGCCCTGGGGGTCAAAGCCCCGTTCGCCAACGGCGCTCCGAGTGGTGCTTCCGGATGCTGCTCGGGGCTGGACAGGTCTGGATCGTCTCGCGTGGCCCCAGCGCTGCCAATCGTCCGCGCGGTGGGTCTGTGCGCAAGCGGCATCGTCCGGGCCATCGTCCGATCGGAGGATGCGCGTTGGCCGCGGAGGCGCTAAAAGGGGTGGATGCCTGCAGCGCTGATCCGCGTGACTGTCGCCGAAGACCATCCGCTATACCGGAAGGGCCTCACAGAAGCGATCCGCGAGCGGGCCGAGCTGTCGCTCGTCGCCGAGGCGGGTGACGGACGCGCCGCGCTGGACCAGATTCGCGAGCACTGCCCCGACGTCGCGGTGCTGGACGTCAAGATGCCCAAGCTGGACGGTGTGCAGGTGCTGCACGCCATCCAGCGCGACGCGCTGAGTACCCGGATCATTCTCCTCTCCGCGTTCATCGACGGAGAGCTGGTGCACCAGGCATTGAGCCGGGGCGCGACGGGTTTTCTCTCCAATGAGAGCTCCGGGGCTCGGGTCTGTGAGGCCGTGGCGATCGTGGCGCGGGGCGAGGTGGTGCTCGGGCCGGAGATGCAGTCGGTGCTCGCGGGCGAGCTTCGCCTGCACGCGCCGGTGGACGGACCTCGTCTGAGCGAGCGGGAAGCACAGATCCTGGCGCTGCTGGCCGAGGGCCTGTCGAGCGGAGAGATTGCCCAACAGCTGGCGGTGAGCGGGACCACCGTCAAGAGCCACCTGCGCCACCTGTACGAAAAGCTCGAGGTGTCAGATCGAGCCGCCGCCGTGGCCCGGGCGATGCGCAGCGGCCTCCTCGAGTAGCGGCGCGGAGCCTGTTTCCAGAAACCGGACCACCCCCGCGGGAACCCAGGCGAGTACGGCGGTGCCTTCGCCGGGCTGCGAGTCGATCTGAATGCCTCCGCCGGCCAGCTCTGCCCGCTCGGCCATGATCGACAGCCCGAGGTGCCCGGGCTTCGGTGAGGAGGGCCGAAAGCCGATACCGTCGTCCGCAACGGTGAGCTGCACGCGGCCGTCGCGCTGCTCGAGCTCGACTCGGACGCGGTTCGCGTCGGAGTGCCGGGCCACGTTATGTAACGCCTCGAGCGCGATCCGGTAGAGGATGGCTGTGGCGTGCGGCGACGGTTGCTTGCCCACACCGTCGATAAGCTCGTAGTCAAGTCCGCTCAGGCCCTGCATCTGTTCGAGCCTGTGGCGTAGGACGTACCCGAGCCCTTCCTGCCGCAGCGCTTCGGGCACCAGGTCAAGCATGAGATGGCGCAGCCGTACGCGCGTGGCGCGCAGCTCCGCCTCCGCCTGGCTCAGCCGCTCCCAGACATCTGGATCCTGACACCGCTCGCGGGCCAGCTCGAGCTGCAAGCCGATCGCGCTCAACGCAGGCAGGGCATCGTCATGGAGGTCGATGGCCAGTCCTCGGCGCTCGTTCTCCTGTACGTGGAGCAGGTGATCCAAGCTCTTTCGCAGCTGGCGGTCGCTCGCGGCGAGGTCCTCGAGCGCGAGCCGGCGTTGGCGGCCTAGCGCGTTGATCTTGGTCGCGGTCACGCCAACCGTTACGAGGACAACCAACAGCGAAGCGAGCACCATGATGCCCACGCCGGCACCCGCGTCGTACAGGCCGGCATGCTGACCAGCCAGACGCAACATCCCGAGGGTTGGCAACGCGATCGTGGCCGCCAACAACAGCCACCGCGCCATCAACCCCCCCGGGTCGTTGCGCAGCAGGGCAGCCACCAGGCCGGCATCCGGGGTCGCGATCACCAGCCCGAGGCCAAGGATCGTCAGTACGGCCACCGTGTCGGCCGACACCTGCGTCGACCCCCAAGGTCTGGTCAGGTCAGCCCCGTAGAGGTAGCCCAACGCGCCGCTCAGAGCGATCAGCAGCACCACCGCTGCCAGCGCCTGCTCGACCACGGCCTTCCTCCGCGCCAGACACGCGAGCGCGCAACCCGACAGAACAAGTCCCAGGCCCGTCGCCAGCGCCATCCGGCCAGGCGAGGCGGTTCCGACGGAGTGCGCGGGCTCGTGAAAGAGCACCTGGTCGATCCCCAGGTTGGTCCCCGTTGCGTACTCGACGAGCGTCAGTCCGCCCACCGCTGCTGCGACCCCTTCGAACACCGTGATCGCCGCCAAACGCACGCGTGAGGCGCGTCCGCTTCCGCTTCCGCAGAGCAGGAGCGCCAGCCCACACAGGACGAACGCAGCGGCGGCGTTGGGCTTCATCGACACGGTGCCAGGAGACAGGTTCTTCAGCCGCTCGACACCGAACTCCCAGCCCGACAGCACCGCCAGGCCGCCCAGCATGACCGCCAAGCCGTAGCCAACGAAAAGCCCCCTCGCTGGGCCCGCGAGATCACGTCGGCGGACCGCACCGTCGAGGGCTCCGTTCCGGTTCGCAGACAGGGGCCCATTCATGGTCCCTAGATACCCCTCACATGGGGACGCTAGGCCGGGGAAAGGAAATCGCCCTGATCGCCGCCTCGGTGCCTTGCCCTGGCACGGTGATTGTGTCTGGAAATGCCGGGAACCGACCAGCGGCAGAACGCTCGAGCAGCGGCTGCTCCCGGAACCGGTTCGTCCAGAGCAAGAAAAGTCCCAGCGTGTAGGCCCCCCTGTGCAGTCCTGGCGACCTGAGGAGCTCAACGCGTCGCTCGCCGGGGTCCTCTCCAATTCAGCGGGCGCCCGATCAGACCGAGAAGGCTGCGGCCTCACCGCCGCTCAAATCTACGCTGCCTGCCTGCTCGAGTCCGCTGAGAGCTCCTGCGCGATCTCCTCGAGGGACCGATCCTTGGTCTCGGGCAGCCTGAAGATGAAGAAGACGAGCGCAAGCATCCCGAACGCGCCGTAGAGCCAGAAGGTTCCCTCGCGGGTGATCGCTCCTACCAACGACAGGAAGAAGCTCGAACCACGAAGTTCGAACCCCAGTTCGCGACGGTCGAGATGCTCATGGCGGGACTTCGCACGCGCAGCGGAAAGATCTCGGAGATCATCAGCCAGAACACCGGTCCGAGACCGACCGCGAACGAGGCGATGTAGACGATCAGGCAGACCAGGGCCAGCCACGGCACGTGCTGCTGAATCGAGCCGCTGGCGAAGAACGCCGCGAGCACTCCCAGGGAGACGATGCAGCCGACCGTACCGGCGATCAGCAGAAAGCGGCGGCCGACACGGTCCAGCACGAGGATCGCGCTGCCCGTGCTCAGTCCGGTGAACTTGAGGATCGTCGCCACCCTCCCGCTGGGCCTCCTGCTTGACCTGGTCGAGCTCGGCGTCGACATCATCTTCGGACGAGCGCGCCCGGGAGAGAACATCTCGAGCCTCATCGGCACGGCCTTGTTGGACGAGCCACCGCGGTGAAAACGGCCGAAAGTACATCCCGATCGCCAGCGCAAGCCCCGGGACCGCGCCGAGTCCGAGCTTCCAGCGCCACTCGTGAGCGACGCCCTTGAGCGCCCAGTTGATGATGTATGCGCCGAAGATCCCGAGCACCACCATCAGCTGGTTGAAAGCTCGGAGATGTACATCGGCGAGACGAACGAGGCCGCACCCACGGCGACGCCGAGTACGAACCGGGCGACGATCAGCTGTGTCGCGTCCTGCGAGAACGCCGACCCGAGCGCTCCGAGCACATAGATCGTTCCCGAGATGATCTTCGTGCGGCGCCGGGCGAGCGCGTCCGCTGAGAACCTTGAGAGGATCGCCCCGACGACCGCCCCAATCAACAGCGAACCGACGAACGCCTGCTGCTCGAACTTGGTGGCGTGCAGCGCCTTGTTGATGTACAGCAGCGCCCCGGAGATCACCCCGGTGTCGCAGCCGAACAGGAAGCCGCCCAGGGCAGCGATGACGGCCAGCCGCAGGACGAAGCGATTGTTACCCGAGAAGGCCTCTCGCAGGAAATTCATCTGCCTCGTCGCTACCTCGTGCCAGTGGCTTCGCAGCGACGACCGTCACCGCTGTGACGACGTTGGTTTGCTACTCGCCGGCCCCGAGTCGCGACGCTTCCAGGTCTAGATCCCGCTCGATCTCATGCAGCGACTCAACGGGAGCGGCGCGCTCAACGCGCAGACGCCTGAGCGCGCTGCGTTGCGCTCCAAGCAGGACCCGATGAACGCGTCGCTCCTCCTCCAGCGCCGCGGCACCGTCGCGGCCCTCCTGCTCGCCCAGACGTGCTTCGAGGGCGCTTGACCGGGTCTCGTAGAGCTCGCGCATCCGGGTCAGCGTTCGCTCTGAGACACCCCCTTCTTCGGCCATCTTGTCCAGCTCCGACAGCGCCGCCCGGACCACGCGGAGTCGCGCCTTGAGCGTGGCGCGGAGGCGACGTTGGCTCTGGCCGAGACCGAGGACGCGGATCAGCTGCGCCAGGGTGAGGACCGGGAGCACCAACCATACGAACGTGGCGGCGAACGCGAGGAAGATCACCAGCGACCGGACCCCCCGGTGGCCGGACCCGAATTGTGAGAACGGCAACGAAAGCGCCGCTGCGATCGAAAGGGCACCTCGCATGCCACTCCATCCCAGGACGATCTGCTCGGGCCAGTCGAAGCTCCGCCGACGACCGATCAGGCGCCCGCCGATCGCCCTGACCGCTGTAGGCACGACGAACATCCACATCAGCCGCAATCCGATCAGGACGGCGAGGCCGACCGCGATTCCCCCCGCGCTTACCGCGACGAACTCGAGCACGCCGTGTCCGAGCGAGAAAGAACTTGCGCCGGCCGCCGACAAAGGCCACCTTGAAAGCTGACAGCGCGGTCCCGTCGTTGATCAGCGCCTCGCCCTCGAGCAGCGTGGCGATCCGCTGCGGGGCGCCCAGGCGCCGGATGATCGCCGTCGCCGATACGGGATCGGTGGCGCCGAGGATCCCGCCGAGCACGAAGGACGCGGGCCACGGCAGCCCGATCAGCAGGTGCGCAACCGCGGCAATGGCGAGCACCGTCGCCAGGCTGACCACGCTCGGCGACATCATCGGCGCCTGGGTGGTGTTCATCGCGGGCTGGACGCTCCTGGGGCTTGCCCTTCCGGCGGAATACTTCGCCGATTTCACCCTGGCATTCGCGCTCGGGATCGCCTTTCAGTACTTCGCCATCGCCCCGATGCGCGGCTTGGGGGTGCGCGATGGCATCGTCGCCGCCCTCAAGGCCGACACGCTCTCCCTGACGAGCTTCGAGATCGGGCTGTTCGGTTGGATGGCGCTGATGCAGCTTGTGTTCTTCACTGCGCCTCACCTGGCGCCCGACCACGCCGCCTATTGGCTCCTCATGCAGATCGGCATGGTGCTCGGCTTCGCCACGGCCTACCCCGTCAACATCTGGCTCATCCGCCGCGGCATCAAAGAAGCCATGTAGTCCCGTGAGCGAGGAAGCATCAGGTCTTCTCGAACACGAGACGGTAATGGTCCAACAGCTCACGCTGAAAGCAGACGCTGTTCGCGCTCACGCCGGAGGTGAAAGCAAGTCGGAACTCCGCGCTTGTGAGCCATCGCGGCACAAGCGCGAGCTTGAGCAGCGCCTTGCGCAGGCTCGGTTGGGCGAACCGCTTGCGCCACTGGGCGATCGTCTCGATGTAGTCGAGTCGGCCGCTGATGCTGGAGACCAATCTGAAGTGGGGTGCGGCGCAGCCGACGATCTGTTGCTCACTCAGCGGGAGCCAGGAACCCGGGAATTGGCGTCCCATCAGCGCGAGGTACCACGCGTCGGAGTCTCGCGGAGCATTGATGTCGATCGTCTCGAGCGGGATCATCCGGCGGCCGAACACCATCGTTTGCAGATAGAACCGGCCCCGGCCGGGCAGCATGCCGGCGACGTGTTCGAACAGGCCGCGATAGACCCCTTCCTGACGCCCGGCCCGATATTCGGCAGGGGAGCAAAAGTGCTCGAACGCGCCGAGGCTGGCGACTGCATCGAACGCGCCGAAGGTGTCGGCGGTGACCTCTCGCGCGTCCCGAAGGTGGACGTCGAGACCGTGGCGGCGGCAAGCCGCGACCTGCGCGGTCGAGAGCGTGACGCCGACCCCGATCGCGGCCCGGCGGCGGACGTAGTCGAGCAGCGGACCCCAGCCGCACCCCAAGTCGAGCACGCGCCGGCCCGGAGCGACCCCGATCTGCTCCGCAACGTACTCATGCTTGCGTCGCTGCGCCGCTTCAAGGCTCTGTGAGAAGTCGCCGTCATAGTTGGCCCCGCTGAAGTCCGCCAGTTCACCAAGGCTGATGCGAAAGACCCGATCGATCAGCGAGTAGGTGAACTCGAGTTCATCGCGGTCTGCCATAGGGGTCGGTGATCAGCGACGGGTACCTTGCCGGGTCACGGCCGCGACGGCTGCCGCGGCGGTCAAGATTCCCGCCCCAGTCGCGGCCACGCGGGCGGTGCGGACTCGCCCCGCTGGCTGGGGCTTGGCCCCGTATAATAGTAGGGCGTCTCTGGTTTGCCGGTCGACACTCCCTCGGGTCCGTGCTCACGCGCCATCTTGATCACCTGCGCCACGTGCAGGGCTCGTCGTCTGACGTCGGATTGCTGGATCTGGGTCTTGCAGGAGAAACCGTTGGCGACGATGATCGTCTCCTCGTCGGCGTCGCGCACGGCCGGCAGCAGGGCCAGCTCACCCGACTTCATCGAAACGTCGAAGTGACCTCGTTCGAATCCCCAGGAGCCTGCCAAGCCGCAGCAGCAGCCGCTGACCGGCTCGATCTCCATTCCCATGCGCTGCAGCAGCTTGTGTTCGGGGTCCATGCCGCCGGTGGCCTTGTGGTGGCAGTGGCCCCAGACCAGCGCCTTGCGATCGAGTTTCGGGACCGCGATCTCGTAGCGTTCGAAGAACCCGGCGAAGTGCATCGCGTTCTTTGCCAGGCGCTGGGCGTCGTCGTCGTGGGGCATCATGCCGGTCAGTTCGTCCTTGAACACGGCGAGGCAGCTCGGCTCCATCCCGACGATCGGGGTTCCCTGGCGGATCTCGTCGCGTAGCACCGACAACGTGTTTTTCAGGTAGCTCTGGGCGAGGTCCGGGAAGCCGTAGTCGTAGAGCGGTCGGCCGCAGCAGACGTGCCCCTGCGGCATGACGACTTGCCATCCGGCGTCCTCGATCGCTTCGACGCAGGCCACGCCTACGTCGGTGTGGAAGTGGTTGTTGAACGTGTCCGGCCACAGCACGACGCGGCGGCCGCTGGGGTGTTGCGTCCCGCCGCGGCGCTGCCACCATTGCTGGAGGGTCAGCGGGGCGAACTCGGGGATGGCCCGCTGGGGCGCCATTCCGGCGGCGAGCTTGGCCACGTGGGCCAGCCCGGGTGTCTGGGTCACGAAGTTGACGAGTTCGGGCATCCGTGAGGCGACCCGGGAGGCTAGGTCGATCAGGCCGAAGGCGTAAGCGTACCGGGGTCGCCACCGGCGCAGGCTCTTGAAGTGGTGGTGCCAGAACTCCGACTTGTAGGTCGGCATGTCGACCTGCACCGGGCAGTCGCTGGTGCATCCCTTGCAGGCCAGACAGAGATCGAGCGCGTCGCAAACCTCCTCGCTCTGCCAGCCGTCGGTGATCACGTCGCCCTCGAGCATCTCGAACAAGAGACGCGCGCGACCTCGGGTGGAATCCTTCTCCTCGCGCGTGACCATGTAGCTCGGGCACATGACGCTGCTGGCGTCGGGGACGCGGCACTTGCCGATCCCGACGCAGCGCAGCGCGGCGTGAGCGAAATCCCCGTGATCCTGCTGATAGGAGAAACGCACCGCGGGACGCCAGGGGTTGTAGTCGGTGCCGAGCTTGAGATGCTCATCGAGTCGATAAGGATCGATCACCTTGCCGGGGTTCATCTTCCAGTCTGGGTCCCAGATGCGCTTGAACTCCCGCATTGCCTCCAGCAGCTCCTCGCCGTACTGCTTGGTCAGCAGCTCCGCGCGCTGTTGGCCATCCCCGTGCTCGCCAGAGAGCGAGCCGCCGTAGCTGACGCACAGGTCTGCCGCCTCCTCCAGGAATGCGCGGTACTTGGTGATCCCGTGTGCGGTGCGCAGGTCGAAGTCGATCCGGCTGTGGATGCAGCCCTGGCCGAAGTGTCCGTAGAACGCACCGTGATAGCCGTACTTGTCATACAGGGCCATCAGGTCTCGCAGGTAGGGACCGAGCCGCTCCGGCGGCGCCGCGGAGTCCTCCCAACCCGGCCAGTGATCCTTGCCGTCGGGCGGAAATGCCGTAGCGCCTAGGCCGCCCTCGCGCACCTGCCACAGGTCCCCGCTGTGGCCTCCCTCCTGGTCTGAGTACAGGATCTTGATGCGTACCGGGTCATAGCCCTTCTCCTCAACCAGCCAGTCGCGGAAGCGCTCCGCGGTCGACTCGGACTCCCCGGCCGTATCAGCTCCGAACTGGACCATTAGCCATGATGCGTGCGGGCGGTCACGCCGCGGGAGTTCCTCCAGCTCGGAGACGTGCTTGCCCAGCCCCGTTTCGTTCTCGATCAGCCGGTGATCGAGCGCCTCGAGGCCAATCGGCTTCCATTGGATGATTTCCATGACGTGCTCGGCGGCGTCGGGGATCTGGTCGTACTCGACGACCACCAGAGTGCGCTGTAGCAGCGCGGGGGTCAGCTTGAGCTCGACCTGCAGGGTCGTCGCGCACGTGCTCTCGGTGCCCACCAGGGCACGGGCGACGTTGAACCCGCGCTCGGGTAGCAGCTCGTCCAGGTTGTAGCCGGACACGCGGCGGGGCAGCTGGTCGACCGGCTGGTAGCGCTCCCGGATCAGATCGGCGTAGCGGTCACGCAGCTCGCGCAGGTGCGCGTAGATCTCGCCCTTGCGGCCGCCGGCAGCGATGATCTCCTCGAGGCTCTCCTCCTCGCCCACCCCCACCCAGAAGCGAGCGCCGTCGTGGGTGACGATCTCCATCGCTTCGACGTTGTCCGAGGTCCGCGGTCCGGGACCGTAGAGCTGGGCCTGGACCGAGTGGATGCCGCACGAGTTGTTGCCGATGTTGCCGCCGATGGCGCAGCGGGAGTGAGGCGAGGGGTCGGGGCCGAAAATCATGCCGATCTGCGGTCCCGTCTTCTTGTTGACCTGTTCGTTGATCGCGCCCGGCTGGCAGACGACGGTCCCTGTTTCGGCGTCGGCGTCGCCGATGTCATGCAGATACTTGGTGAAGTCGATCACCACGGCGAAGTTGACCGTTTCCCCCGACAGACTGGTACCGCCGCCGCGGCACACAATTGGCGCTCCGAGCTCATGGCACACGCGATGCGTGGCCACCACATCCTCCAACGTCCTGGGGATCACAACCCCGATCGGGACCTGGCGATAGTTGGAGGCGTCGGTGTGGTACAGCGCCTTGGACTGGGTGTCGAAACGGACCTCGCCCTCGACCTCCTGCTCGAGACGGCGGCGCAGCGCACGCACATCAATCGACGCGGCGGCTTGCATCCCGCCCTTGAAGCGGGGATCGACATGCGCAGGGATGGTCTGGGTGGTCATGAGGCGGCTCCTGTCTAGATCTCGTACCGGCGGGCGTCCTCGTGCTTGAGCTCCAGACCCAGTCCCGGTCGGGACCGGTCCGGCTCCAGCAGCCCTTCCCGAGGGTCGAGCGTCCCGTCGAACAGGAGGCTCTCGATGCGGTAGTGGTCGTGGAAGTACTCGACATGCACGACGGTCTCCATCGCGCAGCAGGCGTGCGCGGAGATGGCTGGCGCGCAGTGCGCCGAGAAAGCGGGCCTTGCACAGCCCGTCGAGCCGCAGCAGATTGGTGATGCCGCCGCAGCGGGTGACGTCGGCCTGCAGGATGTGCACCGCGCTGGCCTCGAGCATCCTCTGGAAGTAGGCGAGGTTCCAGCCGTACTCGCCGGCGGCGATGGCGAGGCCGGCGGGAGCGCGCTCCCGCACGTAGGCCAGGCCGTGCAGGTCCTGGGAGGACACCGGCTCCTCGAAGTAGGTGACGCCGAGCTCCCGATAGCGCTCGGCCCACTGCACGGCGTCCTGCGGATTGTTCGCCCCGTTGGCGTCGACCATGATCTCGACGCCGTCGCCGGCGACCGAGCGAACGAGCTCGACCCGCTCCAGGTCGGCGTCCGCGTCACGGCCGACCTTGATCTTGACGCTCTGAAAGCCGTCTTCGACCCATCCCTGCACCTGGTCGCGTAGCTGTCCGGCGGTGAGGTTGCAGAAACCCCCGGAGCCGTAGATCGGGACCCGTTCGCGAAAGCGCGGCAGGAGGTCGGCGAGGCATACGCCGAGCAGCTTGGCCTTCAGGTCCCACAGCGCCACATCGACGGCGGAGATCGCCATCGCGGCAAGCCCCGTGTGGCCCAGCTGGCGCGTCTGCATCTGCATCTGCGCCCACACTTTCTGGGGCATCAGCGGGTCGGCGTCGCGCAGGATGCTCGCCAGCTCGGACTGGATGATCTGCCCGGCCGCCGGATGGCAGTAGCTGTAGCCGAGCCCGGTGTCCGTTCCGCATCGTAGCTGTACGAGGACCAGCGTCGTCGAGTCCCATACGAGCGTGCCGTCGGACTCCTCATCAGTTGAGGTGGGGATGGAGTAGGCGCTCATGTCGACCGAATCGATGCGAGCGCCGTCAGGGTGGTTCGCGGGAGCCATCGGTCACTCAATTGCTCAGCGGGTGATGAACCCCTCGACCTTGCCCTTGATCGATTCCTTGATGATCCGGCCGGTATGAGGGTCGCCGGGGAGCGCCTGGGCGAGCTTCTTGGCCTGCTCGAATTTGATGTGCGGCGGCAGCGGCGGCACCTCGGGATCGGTGATCGCCTCGTAGACGACCGGACCGGCGGTGTGAGCCAGCGCCTCGTCCCACGCGGGCCCGACGTCCTCGGGACGATCCACTCGGATCCCCTTCAGCCCGAGCACCTCGGCGTACCGGGCGAACGGAAAGTCGGGCAGCACCTGAGAGGCCTGCAGCTTGGGATCGCCGGCCATCACCCGCTGCTCCCACGTCACCTGATTCAGATCGTTGTTGTGCAACACCACAACGATGCACTGCGGGTTGCTCCACCGCGGCGCGTAATGCGCGAGATCGATCAGTCGGGCGTTGCCGAGCATCTGCATCGCGCCGTCGCCGATCGACGCGATCACCGGCCGCTCGGGATAGGCGAACTTGGCCGCCAACGCGTACGGGACCGCCGGGCACATCGTCGCCAGAGTTCCCGACAGCGCGGATTGCATCCCCTGGCGCATCCGCAGATGTCGCGCCCACCAGTTGGTCGCCGAGCCCGAGTCGGAGGTCAGGATGCAGTTGTCCGGCAGCCGGGGCTCAGCTCGGCGAAGATCAGCTGCGGGTTTATCGGTTGCGCGTCGAGGTGCGCACGCTCGTCCATCAGCCGCCATCAGCGCTCGGTCTCGCCTTCGAGCTCCTCACGCCAGGAGCGGTCGTGCTTGCGCTCCAGCAGCGGGATCAACGCCGACAGGGTGTCCTGGGCATCCTCGACCAGGTTGCACTCGGTCGGCGCGTAGCGCATCCCCAGCAGCCGCCCGTTCGATGTCGATCTGCACCGCCCGGCACGATCCCTCCTCGGGCAGCCACTCGGCGTAGGGGAAGCTCGTGCCGATCATCAGCAGCGTGTCGCAGCCCATCATCATGTCGTAGCTGGGCTTGGTGCCCAGCAGGCCGATCGAACCGGTGACGAAGGGCAGATCGTCCGGCAGCGCGGCCCGGCCGTTGAGCGCCTTGGCGACGCCGGCCCCCAACAGCTCAGCCACCTGCACGACCTCGTCGGCGGCGTGCGCCGCGCCTTGGCCGATCAGGATCGCCACCTTCTCACCGGCGTTGAGGACCTCGGCAGCGCGCCGAAGGTCCTCGTCACGGGGTCGGATCAGCGGCCTGCTGAAGCCGAGGGAGGAGAACACGGCGCCATGAGCGCGCGGCGCCTCCTGATGCTCTGCCTCTTGGACGTCCTCAGGCACGATCACGGCGGTCGGATGGCGGGAATCCTTCGCGATCCGGATTGCCCGGTCAATCACGTGACGCGCCTGTGTCGGATCCATGATCGTCATCAGGTACTCACTGGCCACGTCCTTGAACAGCGAGTTGAGATCGACCTCCTGCTGATTAGTTGGCCCCCAGCGACATGCGCTTCTGCTGGCCGATGATCGCCACCACGGGCTGATGGTCGAGCTTGGCGTCATAGACGCCGTTGAGCAGATGGATTGCGCCCGGGCCAGACGTCGCCATGCAGACACCGACCTCACCCGTGAACTTGGCGTGTGCGCACGCTGCAAACGAGGCGATCTCCTCGTGGCGGGTCTGGATGAACTCGATCCTGTCGCCCACCTCGTGAAACGCCCCGATCAGCCCGTTGATGCCATCCCCGGGATACCCGTAGACGCGCTTGACGCCCCACTCACTCAGCCGGTTCAAGATGAATTGGGCAGTGTCAGGCATGAAGTCTCCTTAGTGGTCGGGTCCGCCGGTGTGCTACCCCCCCTGATCTCGCGGCAACCGGCAACGGCCGGGTTACGTCAGAGCTGAAACGAATCGCGATTGAGAGCCCCGGGGTGCTGATCAGCGCTGTGCTCGGCGGGTAGACGCCCGTCAGATCTTTTTGCTCGTGAACCGTTCTCGCTTGTGAGTTGCGAACCCGCTCCGCGGCTAGCAGATTGCTGGGGCTCGGCCTCGGACGGGCGCGATCTGAGTGGGTTGTGCCGGTCGGTCCTCAGCGCCAACTGGCGCGACGGTCGGCGGGGCGACACACCGTTTTCGTATACGGCGCCGAGCCCCGGTCGGTATCCCTGGCAGTGGTATTGGGATTCGTTCTTCGCGGCGATCGCCTGGCGGCATTTTGATCGCGGGCGCGCGGGCGGAGCTGTCAAGCCTGCTCGCAGCGGCGCGACCGGACGAGTTCATCGGCCACACGATCTTCTGGGGGAAGCCCGTCGATCGGGTGCGCGGCCTGGTTTACAACGTGAGCTCCCGGTCTGACTTCATGACCAGCACGATCCAGCCGCCCCTGCTGGCGTGGGCGTGGCGGATCGCGGTCGGCGATCCGGGAGAGGAGCCGGCGATCCTCCGGCATCACGCATGCGTCGAGCGTCAGCGCGACCTCGACGGCAACGGACTGATCTGGATCCTCCAGCCCGATGAGTCGGGGCTCGACGCCTCGCCGGAATTCGACTCGGCGTGGGGCTGGCGGGCGGACGGTCTACCGGCTTTCCGCTGCTGGTGCGGCGCAACCGGCGCTTGAACTTCGATATCGCCCGCGTGCAGGGGGCCGGGGGAACCGTCGTGTGTGGCACGGCCACGAATGTGCTGCATAACCTGTCGCGCCTCGCGCTCGGCCGGCCCTCGATCACGCAAACGATGGTCGAGCGGCTTTACGACGAGCGCACCGGCCTGTTCCATCAGCTGATTCGGCCGTCTGGGCCTCGCGGCCGGTCGCGAGCGCACCGGGCAAGCTGATGGGAGCCAGGCTCAGCTCCACCGTGGCGAGCGCCGGGCTTCGCGAGTACCACGACCCGCACACCGGGTGCGGGTATGGGGGCTCGGGAATTCTCGTGGTCCGCGCTGGTGATGGAGTTCGTGAATCGAGACCCTGACAGCGCGAGCAGCCATCTCTAGTTCCGGCTGGATGGCGCGCGGGTTGGGGTTGGCGCGACCGATCTCGGATGCGCTGGCGAAGCGATTGGGCGGACGTGTTCGCCGACGGGTCGTGGTGTTGCTGGCCTGCGTGCTGGCGCTCGACACCGCGGACCTGGCCACGGTCGGGTCGGTCGCTGGAGAGCTCGAGCGTGGCCTTCACATCTCCGACGTGTAGCTTGGGCTGCTGGTATCGCTGCCGTCGCTGGTTGGGGCGATGGCGACGGTTCGAGTGGGGATCCTCACCGACCGGGTCACGCGCATACCGCTGCTCGCTGGGAGCGTCCTCGTCTGAAGCATGGCCATGATGCTCAGCGGCCTGGCGAGCTCGTTCGCGATGCTGCTGCTCACCCGAGTCGCGCTAGGGGCGGTGACCGCCACCGCCGGGCCGACGGTCTCGTCGCTCATCAGCGATTTCATCCCCGCCCGCGAACGTGCACGGATCTACGGCTTCATTCTCAGCGGGGAGCTGCTCGGTGCCGGCTTTGGGTTCCTGGTCAGCGGAGAGGCAGCGGCCGCGCTGTCGTGGCCGGCAGCGTTCTTGATCCTGGCGATCCCGAGCCGCGCTCTGGCGATCGCGATCTGGCGACTGTTGCCCGAACCCGCCCGCGGCGGCGAGAGCCGACTGGAGCCGGGCGCGAGCCAGTTCGGCGCTCACCGGCCACGAACGGATCGGCCCGCGCCCGGTCGCGACGGGCCACGCGAGGACAGCCTGGCGCGAGCCAAGGTTCGCGAGCTAGGGGTCCGGCCGCGGGAGGAACTCGTGCTCACCGAGGACCCAGCCGGCATGTCGCTTTGGGATGCGTTCCGGTACACGCTGCGGATCCCGACCAACGTCATCCTGATCATCGCCTCGGCACTGGGCTACTTCTACTTCGCCGGCGTTCAGACGTTCGGGATCGTCTACTTCCGCGGCTGGTATGGGGTGAGCCACTCGGCGGCCACGCTCCTGGTCACGGTTCTCGCCGCGGGAGCGATTCTGGGCGTGCTGAGCGGGGGACGGCTCGCCGATCGAATGGTCCGTGCAGGACGCCTCGACGGGCGCATCGTCGTAGGCGGTTGGAGTTACATCCTGGCCACCGTCTGCTTCGTCCCGGCGCTCGTGAGCCATTCGCTGGTGCTCTCGCTTCCGCTGTTCCTGGTCGCCGCGGCGGCGCTCGCGGCCCGCAATCCTCCGCTGGACGCCGCCCGACTCGACGTCATGCACTCGCGGCTCTGGGGACGAGCCGAAGCCGTCCGCACGGTTCTCCGCCGCGCCGGGGTGGCGAGCGCCCCCCTGCTCTTCGGGTTGCTCGCGGACACCGTCAACGCCGGACGACGCCAGCCCACGGCGGGGCAGCACGGGTTTGGCGCCAACGCCAGCCCGGGTCGGACTCCACGCCGCGTTGCTGACCCTCCTCGTGACGCTGGGGGCGGTGGGCTGTTGACATTGCGCGCCCGGCGCACATACCCACGTGACGTCGCGACCGCCACCGCCTCCGAAGCGCCGCGAGACCGGCCCCATGACTGACCACTTAGCCTCGGAATCCTCCCAAGTCGCGCCGCAGACCCGGAGCGGGCGGGATCTCCGAGTAGGAGAGCGGCGCTCCTTGGCGGTGTTGGCGCTGCCGACGCTCGGCTTGGCCCTCTCGATCACGGTGGTCTCCACCTACGTGCCGGTCCTGGCGCGGCACTTCGTCAGCTCCAGCATCATCATCGGCCTGATCGTCGGCACGGAGGGGTTGGCTGCCGTGATCCTCCCAGTACTCGTGGGGACGTGGTCAGATCAGCTGCACACCCAGCTCGGCGGCCGGCTGCCGTTCGTACTCGCGGCCACGCCCGTGGTCGCGATCGCGCTGGTCACGATCGGAGTCGCATCATCGCTGTTCGTGATCGTGGCGGGTGTCATGGTGTTCTTCGCCGCGTACTTCGTCGCCTACGAGCCATACCGGGCGCTGTACCCCGACCTCGTGGAGGACCAGATTGCCGGCCGCGCGCAGAGCGTACAGGCGGTTGCTCGCGGCGCCGGAACCGGTCTTGCGCTCGGCGGCGGCGGAGTCTTGCTCGACGTCGGGCACACCGTGCCGTTCGCGGCTGCCGCAGGGGTGCTGGTTGCCTGTAGCGCGAGCTTCAGCATCCTGCTGCTGCGCCGCCGTGGCGTGCCGGACCAGGATCAACGGCAGTCGGGGACGTTCCGGGAGGCGGTCGCTCGTATGCGCGGCCTCCTTTCCGAGCATCCGGCCCTGTGCGCCTTTCTGGCCGCCAACGCCCTGTGGGAGCTGGCGCTCGCCGCCATCAAGTCCTTCGTCGTCCTCTGGCTCACCGCCGGGCTTGGATATTCGCTCTCCGAGACCTCGGCGATCATCGGCGCAGTCGCGCTGGTCATTCTCGTGGCCGCCGCGCTGAGCGGCAAGCTGGCCGACCGCTATGGCCGGGTTCGAATCATCCGCATCGCCCTGTGGGTCTACGGGGTGGGGCTGCTCGTGTGACGTTGCCCTACGCGTTGCTGATGCCGATGATGCCGCCCGAGCAGCACGGGTCGGTGACCGGCCTCTACAGCATCAGCCGCGGCGTCGGCATCATGCTCGGCCCGCCGCAGTCCAACTCGGATCCGGTCCTCTCTCTGGTACGCACGGATACGCCGCGATGTGGCTGGTCGCCTCGGCCGCCATCCTCGGCTCCCTACGCCTGCTCGCGCGGATCTCAGCTCGGCGCGGCGCGCCGGAGTCAGCCTCGGACTCCGGGTGCTGATGCCGCGGTCGCCCGGCGCCTTCTCGAGCGTGCGTAGGCGCGCTATCCGGATACGGCCGCCGCTTAGCTCAGGAGTCGCCGTCAAGCGCGGCGTCAAGGGTTGTGGCGGCGTTGATCAGGGCCAGATGGGTGAGGGCCTGGGGCAGGTTCCCCAGGAGGTCACCGGTGGCCGGATCGATCTCCTCGGTGAGCAGGCCCACGTCGTTGACGTGCTTGACGAACTCGGTGAACCAATGCTCGGCTTCGGGTGTGCGCCCCGCGTGGACGAGAGCCTCGACCAGCCAGCACGAGCACGCCAGGAAAGCGCCCTCTTTGCCCTGCTGGCCGCTGTAGCGGTACAGCAGGGCACTCCCGGCGCCCAGTTCGGCCACGATCGCGTCAATCGTAGTGTTCAGCCTTCGGTCCGCGGGCTCGGAAAATCCAAAACGCGCCGCGAGCAGGACGGCGGCGTCGAGCTCGTGGCTTCCGGCGTAGAAGGTGTAGGACTGCTTGACCTCCGACCAGCAGCTCTCCTCGGTCCAGGCGCGGATCCCCTCGCGTTCGGAGCGCCAGCGAGGGAGGTGAGGGCGGCTGATCTGGTCGCCTTCGCCCAAGCGAACAGCCCGATCCAGCGCCATCCAGCAGCCAAGCTTCGAGCTGGTGTACTGCTCCCGGGTACCCAGCTCCCACAACCCCGCATCGGTCGACCTCCAGATGTCGCAAACGTGGTCGGTGATGCCCCCGAGCATCGTCGCCGTCGTTGAGGAGAGGACCCCACCATGCGTGGTGTAGTGCCAGACGGCATCAAGCAGGTGGCCGTAGGCATCCAGCTGCGTCTGGCTGGCGGCGCCGTTGCCGATATTCACCGGCAGCGAATGCCGGTAGCCAGGAACGTTTTGGACCTTGGTCATGTCGCCCGACACGGGCTCGCCGCTGAGCGCGTAGAAGACGCGCAGCGCCGGAGCGTCGTGGCTGACGGCCTCGAGCAGCCAGGACACCCCGGCGTGGAGTTCCTCAGGCAGGCCGAGGCGGCTCATCGCGTCGAGCGCGAAGGAGGAGTCCCGGACCCAGGCGTAGCGGTAGTCGTAGTTGCGTTCGCCACCGAGCTGCTCAGGCAGCGACGTGGTCGCCGCGGCGGCGATCGCGCCGGTCGCCTTCATGGTCAGAGCCTTGAGCGCCAGGGCGCTGCGCAGCACCAGGTCGCGCCACCGGCCGTCATAGACGGTCAGCCTCGACCAGTGCTGCCACGCCTCGACGGTCCGCTGCATGCGTACGCGGATCTCGGCAGCACGGGGCACATGCACTGGCTGGGCTTCGGTGCCGACCACCGCCAGCAGCGCGGATCGCCCAGCGGCCACCAGCGCCTGCCCTGAGACCCTGTCGCTTTGGACCTCCGGCTCGCCAACCCCTTCGGCCACTACGGCCAGGTGGGAGTCGCCGACGAGCAACACCGGAATCTCGCGCCTGACGTGCGCCCAGGGACTCTGGCCGGCCGACAGGCAGTGCCCCGGTCGTACTTCCCAGGCCAGCGGCACCTCTCCGTCGTCGACCTCGATGACGCGGGCAAGCTCGGCCCAGGGGAGCGTCCCGAGCGCACCGAAGGTGAGAGCGTCCGTGACGCGGAGCACCCCGCTCGCGGTGGTGAAGGTCGTCTCGAGCACCATGGTCCCGGGCACATAGCGTCGCGCGACCTGGTAAGGGATCGTCGGTGCGAGTGCGATAGATCCGCCGCGAGCGGGGTCGAGCAACGCTGCGCAGACTGGCGGGCTGTCCATCGTGGGCACGGCAAGCCAGTCGACGGCGCCGTCGTCTGCTACCAGTGCGGCCGCTCGGAGATCGCCCAGGAGCGCGTAGCCGCGGAGCGGAGCAAACCCATCCACGCGGTGAATGGTCGTCATGAACCCGAGCCTACCCGCAGAAGCCGCAATGGCGGGCGCCGTTCGTCAGCGCTCGCACGGCCGCCGTTTTCAGCGAAGCCGCTTGGGTAGCGACAACCGACGAGTTACACCAGGTCAACTGAGCGTCACCAAAAGGAGCGTGAACGAAAAATGGCATCACCGGGCGGGCGCAAAGTTGCGGTGGTCACGGGCGGAACCGCGGGCGTCGGGCGGGCCACCGTGCGAGAGTTCGCCAAGCGCGGCCATGACGTCGCCGTGCTCGCCCGCGGCCAAGCGGGGCTCGACGGGGCCGTCAGGGACGTGCAGGAGGCGGGCGGCCAGGCTGTGGGCATCGCGACCGATGTCGCCGATCACGATGCCGTGGAGTCGGCCGCCGAGCGCGTCGAACTCGAGCTCGGCGAGGTCGACGTGTGGGTCAATGTCGCCTTCGTCGTGCGCTTGCGTTCTTCTGGGACACGACCCCGGAGGAGTACCGCACGATGACCGACATCACCTACATGGGGCAGGTCAATGGCAGCCGCGCAGCGCTGGCCCGGATGCGGCCGCGCGATCGGGGGGTCATCGTCAACGTCTGCTCGGCCATGTCCTACCGCTCAATTCCTCTTCAGTCCGCGTACTGCGGGGCCAAGCACGCCGTCAAGGGCTTCACTGAGTCGGTCATCACCGAGCTCATGCACGAGAAGAGCAAGGTCAAGGTGTGCATGATCCAGCTGCCTGGGCTCAACACGCCGCAGTTCAACTGGAACCTCAACAAGATGCCCAAGCACCCGATGCCGGTCGCACCGATCTTCCAGCCCGAGCTGCCGGCGAAGGGGATCGTGTTCCTCGCCGAGCATCCCCGGCGCAACATGTGGATCGGCATCTCCACCGCCTATACCATCCTCGGCGAGCGGATCGCGCCGAAGGTCGCTGACTTCTACCTGGCGCGTACTGGGGTCAGCGGCCAGCAGACCGACGAGAACCTCCCACGACTCGGGTCCAACGTCGGACAGCCCCGTGACGACGAGACCGATCAGGGCGCACACGGCCCGTCCGACGACAAGGCGCATTCAAGCGACCCCGTCACCTGGCTCTCGATGCATCGCCGCGCCATCCTCTCGGGAATCGGCGCCACCGCGCTGGCGGGCGCCCTCGCCGCTCCCGGGCAGCGGTGAGCCCCGTTTGAGCCCCTCGGATGCCAGCAGGAACGGGATGAGCGAGCCACCGTCGGCGCGGATCTTCCTTCGGCCGCTCGGCTCTCCCTTGGCCCTTGGGATGTCGGGGCTGGCGATCGCGTCGCTGGTGCAAAGCGGCGTCGAGCTGCACTGGACGCCGCTTGATCAGACGGTCCAGGCCGGGCTGATCCTCATCGCGGTGCCGTTCGTGCTGCAACTGCTCGCCTGCATCCTCAGCTACATGGCCCGGGACGGGGCGACCGGCGCCGCGGTCGGTGTGCTGGCCACCAGCTGGCTGGCCATCGGACTGATCCACATCGCCGCCAAGCCCGGAGCAACGAGCGGGACGTTGGGACTGCTGCTGGTCGCGGCGGGTGGAGTGCTCTTCGCGTCAGCGTCAGCTATCGCCTCGACGAAACCGCTGCCCGGAGCGATCTCCGCTGCGGCGGCGCTGCGGTTCGCGATGGCCGGCGTCTACCAGCTGAGCACGGTCACCTTCTGGGGCCACGCCGCCGGACTACTGGGCCTGCTCGTCACCGCGGTCGCCGCCTACGCGGGACTGGCCTTCGAACTCGAGGGCCAACGCGAGCGGGCGGTGCTACCCACATTCCGGCGCGGGCGAGCTGCAGCAGCGATACGCGATGGCGAAGGAAGCGACCGTCACCGTCTCGTCACTGAACCGGGCGTGCGCGAGACCACCTGATCGAAACGGGCCGATCATGCACTCGTCCTCCGCGCAGAGCACGCCATCCTGCTGCAGCAGAAAGACCGGGATCGAGCCGTGACCGGTCATAACTGGTACTCCGTGGCCCTGATCGGCGCGCGGGCCCTCGTGGGTGGCGCGCTGGTGGCGCGGCCTCGTGGCCTGCTCGTGGCCGTCTCGCGTCAAGACCCCAATGAGAACGTGATTGTCTACGCGCGCGTCCTCGGAGCCCGCCACCTCGGCGAGGCAGCGATTCTGTGGCGATGGACCACACCCACCGTCGTGCGCACAGGGGCCGCCGTGGACGCGATCCACGCCGCCAGCGCGGTCGCACTCGTCAAGACCCGACACCACCCTCGCCTCGCGACCATCAACGTCGCCTCCGCCAGCACCTTTGCCCTTCTTGGTGCCGCACTCGCGCGCAGGATCGATTGATTGGTGGCCTCCGACGTCCGAAACCCGACGTCGCTGACGCCCGCGCATTTCAGATCAGACAGGATTTTGTTTCGCGGTGTCGTCTGGGGTGCGACCGAAGGTGGGCACAGCGGGCAGCGACGACCCGGACAGCGGTGACCGGGACGGGACCAGCTGTTGGCTCTGCCGACTCGCCGCGACGCTCCTGCCCCAGTGACAGCCGATGCCGTCCTCGAGCGTGTCCGTACGGTCTGTTGTGCGCTCGAGGTACTGCGGCCATTGCAGGTGTCTCCAGATAGCGGTCCAGCAGCGAGGAGGCAATCGGAATAGCGTCCGGATGCTCGGACGCGGCAAGAGGGTTGTCGACGAGCGGCCAGCCGTCGCGCTCCAGCTCGCGCTCGCCGAGGTCGGCCGTGGCCGGGCGCCGGGGTTGTCGGATCGGGGCCAGCACCCCAGGCCTGCCGCGGCTTCGCGCGACAAGAACGATGCGCCGCGCGACCGCTAGTCCCGAGCGGACACCCGGCCGGACCAGCCACGCCGATCGCTCGTCAGGACGCGCTTTCGGACCCATGATCGCATCGCGCCGCCACACAACACCCTGCAGGCCCTACGAGGACGCGAGTCCTAACCACAGCCGCCGGCGCGATCGTCGAAGGTTCGCTCCTCCATTCACCGCGGACGAGCATCGAGCCGATGTCGCCGACGTCCTCCTCCGCGCGGGTAGGAGGTCCAGCCGGTGCCTCAGCACGTGCGTGCCGACCTCGCCGGAGACGCCAATTGAGCGAGGTAGCGTGACCCGGTGTGACGGGCAAGGCGTCAACCGTGGGAGCGGGTCGGGTTCTCGAGCGTCGACGGGCGGTGGCCTTGGCGCGCCACTACCGCGAGTTCGAGGGCCTCTCGATCAGGCAGATCGCCGACCGTCTCGGCCGCTCTCCGGCAACAGTCAAGGCATACTTCTAATGCGCCGCGAGGCGCCCTGTTGTATCCCCGGCGCAGCCGGGAGGGACTCGGAGGAGGGTCCTTGGGTCTGATGGCTTACCCGGATCCGAAAGGTGAACGGAACAATCGCATGCCAGAAAAGCGGCGGTCGAGCCCAGGTGTCAGGGGCGGCGCGTCGCGAGACCCGCGCGATACGGCGAAAGCTGGATTGCCTGATATCCCAATCCCCAGAAGACGCAAAAGCCCGTCCGCCGGAAAGACACCCGAAACCGGCGCCATGCTCTGCGGCGGCATCGTAGAGGGGCCGCTGCAACCTCCGGAGCGTGGAGCGTTGCCCAGCGAGGGCAATCAAGGGGATGAGTGGGACGCCTACGTCGTGCTCGGACGTATGACAGGGACGAACGCGGGATCACCTGCGGGGCGCGAGCCCCATGGTGACGGAGTGCCCATAGTAGTCGTGCGATTCACGCCGCACCAGGGAGGACGGGAGAGCCGTCCACAGGGCGAAGGGGCACAGGTGACTGGACATCCGAGAACCCGGAGGTATGCGTAATGCAGAACGCCGAAACGGTATTGAGTGTCCTCCGTGAAACACGGAATAGTCGCTGGAGAGCCCGGTGATCAGAAATGGTCACGCCGGGTTCGGGAGGGGGGTCTCGGAAAAGGACCACAAGGCACCTCGCCGAGGCCCTACCTCAGCCAACCCTTCTTAGGCTAACAAAAGACCTGCGGATAGCCCCACGCGCTAACGCCAGCCTCGGCGCGACGCGCGCCGAGTACGGCGTCTCCCCGGAACACAAGGTCGCCCCGGGCCTCAGCAGGGCAGAACGCACGTCGCCATGGCGTGGCGGCGCACCGCTGCGCCCGATCCCGGCCGGCGCTCGAGCGTACGCCAGGGGGCGCTACATGCGCGCGTACGGGTCGCGGCACCCCGGCGCCGCTCCGGTATGGCACGCTCAGGCCGATAGCGCCGCCTGTAGGCTGGCGTCTGGGCCCCCGGACGCTCGGGCTTCCCGGCGCTACGAGGCGCGCGCGTCCAGGGCACCGGCGGGCAGTGTCGGCTCGACACACTCACTCGCCGGCTTCTAGTCGAGCTGAACGCCTCCGGTTGTGCGAATCGCACAAATCTGCCGACCGCTCGCAGAGTCGGCCGTCGTCCTCGGGCTGGACTTCCGCAACCGCGAGAAGCAGCAGCTCGAGATCGGCTTCACCGGTGTTGCGAGATTCGTCCCGAGCAGCTCGGACAACGACGACCCACGCGCTCGTAATCCCTCGCAAAGCATCTGCGCGGGCTCGGCTGAGGCTGGCGGCTGCTCGTGGGCGAAGGCGATCGCGCGGCCGGGCTGGCCCTGACGATCCAGATCGAGGCATAGCAGTCGTCCCGCTGCGGCGGGTCTGACGACCGCTGGTGGGCGATTGCGGAAGCCGACTGAATTCGCGTTGCTGCTTGCTGACGGGCCGAGGGTGGTCGGGTCCCCGGTGTTGCCCTTGTGCACCTCGATCGAGACGGGCTGCCCCTCCGGCGCGCACACGAGCCCGTAGCTGATCTGCGGCTTGCCCGGCTTACCGTCACGCGAGTAGCCAACCGCACCGAGTTCGCAATGGCGGCCCTCCAGATAGCTCGAGGACAGGTCATACAGCACGAACCCCTCGCCAGCGAGGTGGCGGCGCGCGAGTGCCTTCTCGATCCGCTCCTGACGCTCAAGCAGCCAGTCCATCGCTCCGAGCAGCTCAGCCTCGCTGAGCTGCTCGAGTGAGAGCTCCTGCGCGAGCGTCGTCTGCGCCACCAGCCTCGTCGTCGAGAGCTTCGAGCACGGCGCCAGCAGCCGCTGGCAGATCATCGCGACCACTAGATCCCGCTCGCGGCAACGATCACGCGAGATCAGCCGCTCCAGATCCAGCGCCCGCAGCACCCCCAGCAGCAGGGCGACGTGCCGATGCGGCAACGAGCGGAGGATCGCGAACTCCTCGTCGAGGTCGAGCAGCCGCCGGCCGGCGAGCATCGCCCGCAACCCGTCGACCATCCACTCCTCCAGATGCGAGAGGTTCCCGACCGTCTCGTTCTTCACCCGGCCGTCCTCGCGGTAGGAACGGCGCAGCAGCGTGGTCTTGTACTCAGTCCCCTTGTAGTGGCGACGCGTGACCGCCACATGAACCTTGCCGCCGCGCTTAGCCACGCGAGAATCATCTCACACGGAGCCCGCTCTGTCAAGCATTTTAGTGTCTACCAATCCCAGTCTGAAAAGACCCGATCGCCCGTAGAGGCTGGCGATCGAGCCTCAGACGCTCAAAAACTTCCGGTTAGCGGTGGGTGCTTGCAAGCACCCGATGGTCCTGGTGGGCTTTGGGCACTGGCCTGTGCGGCTGCCGGGCCGATCATCGCCGTGCGAAGCGAGCGCACAGGGCCAACCGAGCCGCTCCGCCTGATCGAACGGGATGTCGTGGCGGCTCCCATACGCCTGGTTGTTGCCGCGGTGCGCAGCCGATCGATCCTGGCGTGCGTATAGCCCCCGTTGGTGCGAAAACTATGCGTACACGGTGTGTGCGACGGTCGTGGCCTGCGGGCTGGCGATCGCGCGCCGGCGACGTCGGCGTGCGGTGGTGGATCCCCACTAAGACGCCCCCCAAACGCATCTGCGGGTGCAATCTCAGCTCAGAGTGCACACGAGGATGCGTTGTGTCGGCGTGTGCTGCTCTCATCGCAGCGACGCGCCGCCTCGTGAATCGGCGACGGCGCGGCGAACGACGCTCATGGGCGGCCTCCGCTGATCTGGAGGCAGTCGCGGATGTACCGGACGTAGGCGTTCACGTCGTCCCGGCGGTTGGCGTGCAGTTGCATGAGCATCAGCATCCTGTTGGTGCGCTCGCGGTTCTTCAGCCCGTACGCGCGCGGGCCGATCGCGGCACGGATCGGGTTGGTGAACCCGTCGAGCGGCGAGGTCGACAGCGGCGTGTCCGCCGGCCGGCTGGCGCGCGGCCCGCGGCGCTTGAACTGATCGGCGACGATCTGCCCGGTGGTGTTGAGCCACTCGCTCACGCGCGGGATGCCGACCGCGTGGCAGCGTTCGGTAAACGGCGCCCAGAACGACGGGCCGGTGAACGCCGCCTCGGTATCGGCCAGCAGCTCATCCACCGCCTCTCGGTGCTCGGGCTGCTGGTTGCGGACGTTGCCCATCAGCCGCTCGAGCGCATGGCGCAGGTGCCACTCGCACAGGTACAGCTCCGCGTCCGGGAGGCGAGTCCCGAGGGCGTTCGTGAGCCCGGAGTCGTTGTCGCATACGACCCGCAGCGGCGCGCCGGGCAGCGCGCCGAGGAACGCCTCCCAGCGCGCCTGGGACTTCGTCGTGAACGCCTCCAGGCGCCAGAGCTTCGGGCGTCCGCGCTCGTATCCCATCGCCGCGAAGATCCGGAAGGCGACCCGCGTTCGTCCGGTGTCAGGGTCGCGTACCCGGAACGGCAGATCGTCGAGCAGCAGCGACCCCTCGGCCGGCCAGGCGTGCGGCCGGTAGGGCTCGAACACGACCGGCGCGAACGCCTCGACCCAGTCCATCACTAGCGACCCATGCCGCGAGAACCGTGGCTCCCCATCGGACCCGGCCCGCAGCCGCTGGTCGCTCGCTCGCGAGCGACCAGCGCCGCGTCACGGTAGGTCGAGCCGGCGCCGACCATCACCAGCGCCTCGGCGATCCCCCGCGCGACGTACTGGTAGCTGCGAGCGGCGTGCGGCCCCTCGTGGAAGTGGACGTCGCGCTCACACTGCTCGCACGCCCCCGACCACGACTCCTCGCGCGGCAGCGGCTCGGTGAAGCGGTGCGGACGATCGCCGTTGGCCGGGACACAGCGATACCTGGCGGCGATGGCCCGACGGACCATAACGCCCGTCGAACCGGACCCGCGACCCGGCGTGATCGGGCCTCGGACACACCGCCTCCGCCTTGCTCCAACTCTTGCCGTGCGACGACATCCGGCACGCCAACATATCCCCCGCACGGGACAAGAACGCATCCACGTGTGCATTCTCGGCTCAGAGTGCACACGGAGATGGGTTTGGGGGAGACGCCCTAGGAAGCCGACGGGAGCAGCGCGTCTGACTCGATCAGGACTTCTGCGACGGCCGCCCCTGTGGCACGTCCTGCAGCTCGTGAAGTGCGAACGAACGAATACGCGCGCGTCCTCGCCTCCGCCCGGTTGATCTGGACGTTCGTTGAGGTGTTCAGGTCGTCGCGGTCAGGGATCGCGGCTGCATCGGCCGTGTGCCGACCTATGGATGGTGGTCAGAGGCGCGATCAGCGTTTGGATGGGCCTGGGGTCATTCGGGCTCAGGAGCTCGCGTGAGTGCGGGCTGTCCGGGAGGGGTGGAGCAGTATGTTGTTTTGCCACGACAACGCGCCCCGAGAGGACTGTTGATGCCCGAGCCGACAACCTTACGCGCCCTCAGCGGTTTGCCCTCGACGCCGGCGAGCCTCGCCGACTCGACGCTGATCATGATCGACTGTCAGAACACGTATGTCGACGGGGTCATGGCGCTCGACGGGGTTGCTGCCGCTCTCGATGAGGCGGCGGCGCTGCTGGAGCGGGCACGTTGGGCCGGTATCCCCATCATCCATTTCCAGCACGACGCCGGCGAAGGGTCGCCGTACGACATACGGGCCGAGATCGGCCAGATCGTGGACCGGGTGGCGCCACGCGATGGCGAGACGGTGATCGTCAAGCAGTTTCCGAACTCCTTTGTGCACACCGACCTTGACGATCGGCTCAAGGCCGCCTCAGCGCACCATCTCGTGCTCGCCGGCTTCATGACGCACATGTGCGTCAACTCCACGGCACGAGGCGCGTTCAACCTCGGCTACGCGCCCACCGTCGTCGCCAATGCCACGGCGACCCGGGCCCTGCCGGGCACCACCGCCGTCGTGTCCCCGGCGGCTCTGCAGGCCGCCAGCCTGGCCGCCCTCGGGGACCTGTTCGCCATCGTCGTCCCCGACGGAGCCGCCATCCCCGACTGAAGCGTCTGCGCCGCATCCGTGCCCGCGCGGGCAGTCCACCGGCGACCGCGGCGATTCCGTAGGCCGTTCGTGACTGAGACGTCGACGACCGACGGCTGCTGGCTCGTCTGCGAGCTCCCCGATAACTCGGCCAGCGATCCTCAGCGAACCTGGTGGCGACGTGTAAGCGCTTACGCCAGGGAGATGACGATCTCGGCGGAGCCGTGCACGGCGACCGCCTGCAGCCGGCTGGTGCCCGCGACGACCCAGCGGTGCGGGACGCCGGCGGGGATCCGTACGACCTCGCCCGCCCCCACGATGCGCGCCTGGTGCGCGCCGAGGAAGAACGTGGCCGCACCCTGCTGTACGACAACGACCTCCTCGACCGGGTGCATGTGCGCCTCTTGCTCATCGTCGCCCGGCGCGGCGTCGACGAGCACGACGCTCACCGCGGCGCCGTGCTCGGCGCCAGCGAACACGCGGCCGCCGTCGGCCTCCGGCAGCGCCTCACGGGCACGCACGCGGAGGTAGTTCCCGGTCTCCTGCAACTCATCCTCGACCGCCTGACCATCGAACCACGCGTCCGCTGCGGATGGAATTCCGTGCGCTCGTAGCGCCTCCAGCACGGCGTGATCGTCGCTGTGGCGCGCCGCGAGGTCGAGCACGAGGGCCGGCGCAATCCCGAGCCGGGCCATGCATGTGTGGTCAACGGGGCAGCCGAACAGATAGCTGCCTGCAGTTCCCGCCAGCGTGGCGCGCGCCTTGTCGAGCATCCGCGGAAGCCAGGCGTAGCCCTCCAGCTCGGCGTCGAGCCACTCGGTTGAAGCGTTCGTTCATGGTTCCTAGTTTGCCGACCTGAGCGTGCGGCCGTGGGCACGTCCGAACCGTCCGCGAGACCTTCGCCGATTGCGACGCCCTTCGACGTCGTCCTCGAGGGTCCGTCTCGGCATCTGATCCGTCGCAGTCAGCGATAGTCGGACGGATTGGCAACAGAGGGGCATGCGGCGCGCCTTCGCACCTCGCCTGGCCACTGCAGGTGGCCATTCGCCTCGCCCGGACTCGTCCGCTCGCCACGTGAATATCCGCTACCAAGCGCTTGTTGTTGTTCAGGCCGGCAGCACCGCCGACACTAGACCGACTTCGACCCGCAGGTGGGTCGTGGTCCGCGACGCCGACGAGCTGCTGCTCTCTCTTGGGAGCAAAAAGAGGCGGGGGCAGGATCGCTTGAGAGACCGGCGGGGCGAGCGCCCCCACCCGCCCACCCGCGCCAAGAGCATCGCTCCCATCAGGCGAGAGGAGCACCGCTCTCACAGGTGGGACGTCTTGCGCGGAGAAAGGTCACGCGCAGGTTCTTAGGGGCAGGGTCGTGCCTCTGAGGCATGGCGCGGCTCGTCTCCGGTTGACCGCTCCCACACCCACAGGGATCTTCTGTCGGCAACGGCTCGCGATCCCGTCACCGGATCGTGATTGTCGATTTGACGGCCCGGTGGGCGGGCAGTGGCGGTACCTTTCGGCCCGCTGTTGACGCTGCGCGCTCACCGGGCGCTTAACCGAAAAACGCCAGTCTGAACCGATTTCTTGCAAGGGTTGGCGGGTACGCGTGGCCTGCACCCCTGGTCAGCGCACCCGCACCCCATGCCGGAGCGGGCTCGCGGCGACCGCGCACACAGCGTGCAGTTCGCTCCAAACACCGCACGGAGCCAGATCCGGCGAAGTGTTCGCAGACCCTTCGGTGTGGCGCAGATCGACGGCGTCAGCGACATGGCCTGTCTTCCGCGCACAACGAAGGACGCGACCTGGAGTGGTTCGCGACCCGCGGCACGATCACGATCCGTGCGGCCGCTGCCTGCGCGATACTGGGGCGCGAGGAATTCGTTGACCTATGAGCGCCACCGTGATCATCTCTTATGACGCCAACGCAGCCTCCAGCACATTCGGATTTGCCACAACGGACACCGACACTCGATGGCACTCCTTCACGCACGACCGAAAGCCTCTCACCCCCGCCCGCAGCCGGGAAGGGGGCGTTCGTGTTGGAATCACTATCAGACGCCGAAGCACCTGTCACCGTGAACGCAGGGCTGATGCCGAACCTCAGTGACGGAAAACGATGCCCGGATGCCGAACTCAAGTGACGCTCAACACACAGGCAATCAGCCAACGTCTCGAGGAGATCCGGGTCGAGCAAAGCCGGCTCGAGGCCGGTGCGCCTGAGGGCACGTCGCCTACGGTCGAGCGACTCTTAGCGGAACTGCAGGCTATCGCCGCGCACGCGACATCGTTGGGTATTGCGGTCTTTCTCCCAGGTCCGGACGCGCTCATCGCCGGCGACGTGCTGTCCGCTGGACAGGAGTTGCGAGCGTCCTGACGTCCTTCGTCGAAGCAGCTCGCGGCCGTGTTCGCGCCCTGCAGCGAATCGAAACCGAACTTCCAGAGGCACTTCGGCGTCGCGGTCGGCGGATTGCTCTGGACGAGGAGTTGATCGACCAGCGAGCGGCCGCCGAGACGGTCGAGACAAGCCTTGCTTCGGCGAGCGAGGAGCGTGAGTCGGTGAGGACGCGGCTGGCTGAGGTGCGGGCAGCGATCGGCGCGGCCAACGCGACGGCCGATGAGTTCGCAGGTTTCCTGCTGAGCGCCGAGGAGTTTGTTCAGGCTGACCAGTGCCCGGTGTGCGAGCAGCCGATCTTGCCTGACCAGGTGAGGACCCGTCTGCGAGAGCGCGCCGTCCAGATCCCGGATTCGCTTCGGTCGCTCGAACAGGAGCGTCGCGCGTTGGAGGACGGTGAGCACCGGCTTGATGAGCAGGTCGCACGACCTCGGGTATCGCTGGCTGGCCTTCGCGAGCGGATTGTCGCATTGCAAGACGAGCAGCGGCGCCTCGAGGCAAGCGAAGCCGAGTGGCAGGCCGCTCTCGCCTCGGCGGGTCTTCCTGGCGATCCCGATCCGGAGGAAGTGTCGTCCCAGCACCAAGTCGAGGCGACGCGGGCAGCGCAGGGCGAGCAGTGGATGAATGACGTCGATGCTCTGCTCGCCAGAGCGCGTTACCTCGCATCCGAGGACCGGCGCTCGTGGCTCGCGGATGAGCAACAGCGCCTTCACGCCGAGCAGCAGGCGGTTCTTGCTTCTGCCCAGCGGGCGCAGGCGAGCCGCACCCTTCTTCAAGGCGTCACGGCAGCCGCCAAGGAGTCCGAACTCGAAATCGTCGAGCGGCTCATGCTCGAGCAGAAGCCGCTATTGAACGCCCTCTACCAACGCCTGCGGCCACATCCCGTTCTCGACCAGCTCGATGTTGAGTTCGGGCAGTTCAGCCAGCGCGGTGAGGTCTACTTCGAAGCTATGGCTCACGAGACGCGAGCGAACGTGAGCGCGATCTTCAGTAGTGCGCAACTGAACGCGGTCGCGATCTGCATCTTCCTCGCGATCAACCTTTCCGCTGGAGATGCACGGTTCGCACTCCTTGACGACCCGATCCAGAACATGGACGACTTCAATGTCCTGGGCCTGCTGGACCTGCTTCGATCCATCTCGGCCGGCCGCGAGGTCGTACTCTCCACGCACGACGCGCAGCTTGGTGAACTGATGAGACGCAAACTGCGTCCGCTCCAGCTCACCCGTCGAACCATCAGCCACGAGTTCACCGGTTACGACGCGCTTGGCCCGCAGGTTAAGACGGAGATCGACGAGTTCTCCGAGACGCCCGAGTTCCTCCCCGCCCTTGTGGCCTGATGAGGTCCCACGATTGCTGTCGGCTCTCTCGGCCCAGCAGGCGCCAGCTCGACAGCTCCGATCTCTGCCCGATTGGACGGATCTCAACGGTGCGAAGCGACTCGCCGATGCCCGACCTGATACCTAGGCAAGGCCGTGTCCCAACGACGGCTGCGACGACCTCGCACCCCACGTCGCAATCCCCTCCAATCAAACCGCGACGATCGCTGTCAGGACAGCCGGCGCCACTTCCCCTTCTATGCGCTGCGTCTGCTTATGTGCTCTCAGCAGCTCGGCGGTCACTTTTTCCCTGCTCAGCCCAAAATCACGGGTCGAGCTACAGCACATAATCGCCACGCGCGCCACGCGACCCCTGTTCGGTCGGATAGCTGATATGCGATACAGGCGACTGCCGTCAAACCATCGTGGCGATCGGATCGCATGTTGCGAAACGCCGCGGATTACAGGGTCACGCTTGCAAAGGCCGCGTCGGGCGGCCAGCTGGGCTCCTGTTGGCCTCCGTCGCTATCTCAGACGAGCGCGCCTGCGAGCGCCGCGTGGAGGCGGTCGATTATGTGCTGCGTTTCGCTACGCCGGCGCGGAAAACGCGTGGTCAGGGTCCGCCACAGCGCATAACCGGAAGCAACACATAGAAGCGCTTATGCGCTGCAGCACATAACTGCTTTGTCGCCGACGGGGCTGCGACCGCGCGGCGACTGGATCCGAGGTTCGTGGACCCGAAGCGGAAGCCTCGCAGCCGGGCGGTCGCGCTCGTGGCAGCACGCGGCTTCGTTAAACAAGAAGTGAGCGGTTGCGGTCGCAGTGCTCTGTCGGACGGTCGGATCTGGGGCGATTGCGAGAGCAGCGCTCGTGATGGGAGTGTCGGCGCCCGGGCTGTTGTCCATCGGCGGCGGCCGGCCGCTTCCCAGATTCGTCAGCAGCGACACCCGGGTCAGGGTTTGGCACTGCCTTCTGCGACGCCTACGTGAGCAGCAGCCGAGCGCTCGGATCTGATGAGCGCGAGGTTGTGATCGCCTGACAAGAGAACGGCGATTCCCGAGAGCGACCTCGCCCGGCTCCCGGCTGCTTGGAGGTCGGTGCTGGCATCCGTTACCGTAGCTGCGAACGATGAGGCGGGTGACACTATCGCCGCCCGGTTACTGCAGTAGGGGTGGTCGCCTTCCCAAGTCTGCGCGAATCGGTCGCTTCGGGCCAGCATTTCCGGCGCCGACGGTCGATGGCCCTCTGGGACGGACGCCGGCCGATCGGTTAAGAAAATACAGTCCCTCGCCCGATCTGGGACGACCGCCTACGCCGAACCCGCCCCGCTAGTCCGAGCCTTGCATCCTGCCGCCAGGGTCTGCCGCGGCCGCCTCGGCCTGCTCGCGGGCGCGCTGAGCGGCGTGGGCTTCCTCTGATGCGGCGCCCGCCCGGTGGCGCGCCTCCTCGGCCTCCCGCTTGCGGTCCTCGGCCGTGAGCTCTAACTCGTCTGCGCGGCGCCGAGCCTGCTCGGCCTCGTCGTTCCGGCGCGCCCGCAGGCTCGCGGCAACCAGCGGCCCGCTCGACCGGCAGGGCACTGCGAAAAGGGCACACACCGCGGCGCACTGCTCGGCGGTCAGCTCGTCCCCGACCGTGACGTCAGGGGCCCCGCCGAGCTGCTCGCCGGTGAAGGGAAGGCGAACGTAGTCCCGACTCACCGCCGCATCAGAGAGCGGCGCCAGCTTGACCTGATGGCCAAGCCATCCGTGTTTGATCGAGATCAGCACCGGCTCGTCCCCGGCAGCGTCGTAATACACCTCCTCCAGACGGCCGGCCTTCTCACCGGGGCTGTCCAGAACATCCTGCCCCCGCCAGCTCTCGATGCTCTCAACTGTCGGCACGGTTCCTCCTACTCGTATCGGACGATGGTCACGATCGCGTCCGCGCGTCGGTGCGCCTCCCGGACCGCGCTGATCGGCGAACGCGCGAATGTCGCGGCTTTCGCAGCTCGTGGCTGCCTGCCGTTCGGGAGGCACTCGATGGTTCGGGTCAGCGTCCATCCCAGACCGCTCGCCAGCTGCTGGGCGGTGCACGGCTCTCTGACGCTCGTAAGCAGCGCCTCGACGGCGCGGTCATCCGCGGTGCGGTGCCCGTCGAGGTCGTAGACAGGGCCGCGTCCGGGATAGCCGGGGCCCCCCAGTCGCATCTCCGAGAGCACTTTGAGAGGGAGATTGCTCTCTTAGATGCGATGCCCGTCCGGCGTGCCGTCTATGTTGGCGCGCCAGATGTCGTCGCAGGGCATGAGCTGGAGTAGCGCGAGGGCGGTCTGCCCGAGGCCGGAGCATGCTGGGTCGCGGGTGCGGTTCGACGGCCACTACGGCCCGCCGGAGCACCGGCGGCAGTACTACAGGTGTCTGCCGGCCAACGGCGATCCCCCGCATCGCTTCACCGAGATGCTGCCGCGCGAGGAGTCCTGGGCGGACGCGTGCGAGATGTGCGAGCGCGACGTCGACCTCCACGAGGGTCCGCACGCGGCGCGCAAGTATCAGTTCGTCGCGCTGGGGATCGCCGAGGCGTTGCAGATGGTCGGGGCCGGCTCGACCTACCGGGACGCGGCGCTGGTGGCGCGGGAGCGCGCGAAGCGGCTGCGGTCGGACCCTGGTAGCGGGGAGCTGCGGTTCTCGCGGCATGGGTCGCTGGTGTCTGACTGGGTCGAGGTGTTCGCGCCGGTGGTGTTCGAGCCTTACCGCCTGCGCGCGTGGCCCGCCAGCGGGTCGCTGCTGCTGGATGACTTGCCGTTCAGGGTCCGGGACCCTGACACCGGCCGCCACCGGATCGCGTTCCGGATCTTCTCCGCGCTGGGGTATGAGGGCGGCCGCCCGAAGCTGTGGCGCGTGGAGGCGTTCACGAGCAAGTCCCAGGCTGACTGGGAGGCGTTCCTCGGTGCCCTCGACGGGGCGCCGCCGCGGGTCGTGTGCGACAACGACCACGGCCTCACGAACGCGGTTGGTGCGCGCTTCCCCGACGCCGAGCTGCACCTGTGCGAGTGGCATCTGCGCCACGCGCTGGAGCGGCTGATGGGCAAGCTCCGGACCGAAGAGCCCCAGCACCAGGAGGCGATCGACGAGCTGCTCCCCGACGCCGAGGCGGCGTTCACCGGCCCCTCGTTCTGGACGCCGTTTCAAGAGCGGTGCCACGCCGCCGGCATCCCCCGACTGAGCGAGTGGCTGAACACCACCGGCCAGATCGTCGAGGACCAGTTCAACCGACGCGGACTCCGCTGGAAGCGGCCCGCCGACATGCCGCTGTCAACCTCGCCGCTGGACGCGTTCATCAACCCGATCCGCGCCTCGATCAAGCCGCGCGCCTACGGGCTGAAGAACCGCGAGCGCACCAACCGGATGCTGATGCTGATGCAGCTGCACGCCAACCGCCACGACGACGAGCGCGCCTACGTCCGGCACATCCGCGCCTGGCTTGAGGCCAACCACGGCCGCCCCAGCATCGGCCGCCGCGCGATTGTCGACGTCGGCGGCATCGCCTCGTTGCGCTGACGAACCCTTCCGCCACGAAGCATCGCATCTGCGAGAGCGATCTGGTCATCAGAGTGCTCTTCGAGATGCGACTGGGGGCCGGGGCTATCGGAGTATTGGCCGCCGAACGCACGATTGACGCGCTCGCGGGAAGGCGCGCGGCCAGAGCGTGCGGTTGGTTCCACGGCTGGGCCGCTCAGCGCGCGATCAACGCGGCGGCAGCGAGCTCGTGAAAGGTCGCCCAGGGCGAGGTTGCGTAGCGGTTCCATCCGGAGGTGGCCTCAAAGCGCAGGCCGGTCTCGCGACCGATCCGCGCGAGCCAGTTGTGAACGTGACGCGATGTCGCGGGCCACGCGTTATCCGGCGCGAGGAACAACGGCTCGGCGTCGTCGGCGTCGGCGGCGCGACGCGCGAGCGTTTGTGCGGCCAGGAGCGCCCGGAACGGCGGCGTGATTCGGTGCCCGCTCGTGAAACTCGCGTCGATCCGGGCTACCGACGCGAGCGTCAGCCCTGCGATCTGGTCGGGGTTCGCTCTGGTTGCGGATGCGAGCGCGCCGGCCGCGGCGAGGTGGGGCTCTGGGTAGCTGCCAGCATCGTCGCGGTCGCGTTGGTCGCGGGCGCGCGGGCGTGGGCTTCGTGATCAGCCGCGAACGTGTCCGGGTCGATCTCGAGCAGGGTCCCGTCGAGCAGGAACGCGGCCTGCGCGCCGCGCAACGCGCGGCCCACGCTTCCGATCATGTCGATAAGCGAGCCACTGGAACTGGCCTCAAACCAGAGATAGGTTTAGGCTGCCGGTTCGCGCGTTTCGGCGTCAACGTCCAGACCAACGGAGGCAGCAGCGCATGGGCACGATCACTACGACCGATGGCACGGAGATCTTTTTCAAGGATTGGGGTTCTGGCCAACCGATCGTTTTCAGCCATGGCTGGCCGCTGTCGGCCGACGATTGGGACAACCAGATGCTGTTCTTCCTGGGCCACGGCTACCGCGTCATCGCCCATGACCGGCGCGGGCACGGACGCTCCACGCAGACCGGCGACGGTCACGACATGGACCACTACGCCGACGACCTGGCTGCGCTGACTACCCATCTCGATCTTCAGGACGCCATTCACGTTGGGCACTCCACCGGTGGCGGCGAAGTCGTGCACTACATCGCCCGACACGGAGAGAGCCGTGTATCGAAAGCGGCGATCATCAGCGCGGTGCCGCCCCTCATGCTGCAGACCGACGCGAACCCCAGCGGGCTGCCGAAGAGCGTGTTCGACGACCTCCAAGCCCAGCTCGCCGCCAACCGGTCCGAGTTCTACCGTGCCCTCCCATCGGCCCCCTTCTACGGCTTCAACCGCCCCGGGGTGGAATCCTCAGAAGCGATCATCGAGAACTGGTGGCGCCAGGGCATGATGGGCGGCGCTAAGGCCCATTACGACGGCATCGTTGCCTTCTCCCAGACCGATTTCACCGAGGACCTCAAGAAGATCACGGTGCCGGTCCTTGTGATGCACAGCGAAGACGACCAGATTGTCCCCTACGTCGCCGCCGGGCCGCTGTCGGCGAAGCTCCTGCAGAACGGGACGCTGAAGACGTACACCGGGTTCCCGCACGGCATGCCGACCACGCAGGCCGAAACGATCAACGCCGACCTGCTGGCCTTTCTGCAGTCCTGACGGACCCGGCGAGAGGGCGTCGTCCGCGGCACCGCGAGCCAGCGGCCGAGCAGACGGCCCCTCGCGCCAGCTGACCGACCAGAAGGTGCCTCTGGATCGGCGGCATCGGCTAGCTGTTCGGGCGCCGCGCTCGGGATCGCCGCAGCATCCATCTTCGCCTACAGCCTTCCCACCAACTGATCCTCGTCGCCCGCCGCCGCCGCGATCGGCAGGCTCATCGCGATCCTAGCCGCGATCATCCCAGCCATGATGATCAGCCGCCCACCGACCGTTCCACTCCTCGCCAGCGAACAGGCCCCCAAACACCGATCCGGGAGTCACGCTGACGTCTGCGTTGTTTGGTCGTTGAGGGTTGGCAACTGCGACGGCGATGTCCTCGGAGCGCCTCCCGTCGCGGCGCCTCGGGCCCCCGCAAGCCAGCAGGGGGTCGAGACCCCCCTTCCTCGCGCCGCAGGCATCTCGTCGCTGCGCTGCGCGCACCTGCACCGCGCGGAAAGCGCGCTCCGGAGCTGGCCGCCGACGGTGCTCGTCCGCCGCTGTCATTCGACCGACGTTCTACACTGATTCCACGGATGCTCTCGGTTCGATGCGATCGCGTGAAACGAGAATCGCCGGCACCGTCTCGGGAGCGGGATGCCAAAAGGGCCCGACCGACTCGCATCTGGCCGCTGCTCACGAACCTCGAGCGGCGGGGGAGCGGCGACCCACCCGCACCCAGGCTTCCGCTCTCGGCGTGATCCGGGCGTCCTCTGCCGCAGATCAAGGGTGGCGCGTGAGTTCCGCCCCTTCGTGATTGGGGAAGTGTCGCGGGCGCCGGGCCCAGGTCCGTGGGCGATCGCTCTTGGGCGAATCCGATCGTGCGCCGCGCGCTGCCCGGCGCGGTCGTCTGGTCGCCATGGGAGCCGTCCCGTCCGGCAGCGCTCAATCGCGAAAGCAGTGGCCGGCGAGATGCGCGGATTCCGCGCTTTGCGGGGCCGCTCACTGTTTCACGGCGAAATGCTCGTCGCCGAGTGAAAGCGGGGGTCGCTGACGCGTCCGGGGCATGGTCGGATGCAAGCGATGATCAGAAAGCCACGACTTAGTCGTGATTGGAAGCTAGTCGTCGGTTGGCGATGCCCGGGTAATGAACGACAAACCCGTCGTCATCGAACTGGATGTTTGCGGTGAAGCCCCCGGTTGTGAAGCGAACGCGGCCGTTCCCATGCGGCTGGTATCGCTGCTCGGAGATGCCGATCTCAAGCGAGGGCACGTCGACCCAACGCATCTTGTACTCGCGCGGCGGGCCGAGCTCGAGGAGCTCGTCACCGACGACCGGCAGCGAGTTGAACAGCGGGGACCAGCCGAGGTCGAAATAGTCCGCATCACCGAGTTCTACGTCAAGCGAGCGTTCTCCGACAAGCTCCAAAGACAACACGTGCGGTTCGAGCCGGTAGCGCAGCTCGTAGACGGCGCCAAGTTGCGTCCCGACGGCAGTCAGCCCGTCGTCGTGCCGCTCGACGTGCGCGACCTCCATCCTGGGCGCACCATCGCCAATCCACGCCAGAGCCCTCGCCATCCCGATCCAATCTAGTCAAGAGAAGTTCAGCAAGTAGCGTGGCTCGTCGGGGTTTAGGCGCCGTATTCGCCCAGTCCTTTGGCGAGTAGGTCAAGTGCCTGGCGGATCTGGCGACGGACTCGGCGCACCAGCTCGGGGTTGCGGGTGCCCGTGAGGATCTCGGCGCGGGAGTAATCGACGAGCGCTTGATGGACCCCGATCAGCGTGTTGGCGACCATCCACGGACGGACGTCGTCCGCGGATCCGCCGGTTTCCTCGGCCAGCAACGCGGCGAGCGACGCGGTGTATCGGGCATAGACCTGCTGCTCCCGCGCCAACAGCGAGGGGCTTTCGGCGATCACGCGGACGATTGCGGCGAGCTGCTCGACAACGTCTGGGTCCTCGGAGGCCATAAGCCCGCGAGGCACGCTCAGGAACCTGCCGAACGCGGCGAGGACCGATTCGCCGGGCTGGCGCTCGCGGATGCTTGATAGGAGCTCTTCCTCGAACGCCTCCAGCCGGCTGTAGAGGAGGTCCTCTTTAGTCGGGAAGTAGTTGAACACCGTCGCCTCGGACACCTCCGCGGCGCGTGCGATTGCGGCGACCGGCACTGCCTCGAACCCGCCCTCGATGAACAGGTCCCGGGCCGTGGCCGCGATCAGTTCCCTGGTGCGCTGCTTCTTGCGCTCCCGCAGACCAACCTCTTGACTCATAGGCGCACCAATAATAGGGTGACCCTAAGTTTTATGCAACACAAACATTGGGAGGTATCGAGAATGCGAACTCCATCGACCGACGCAAGTGTCGCCGATCGCGGGACAGTAGGACGATTCGCGTCGGGTTCGTCGCGATCGTGCTGGCAATGCTGCCGGCGGTGCTCGATCAGACGATCCTGGCCACGGCGCTGCCGACGATCGCCACCGACCTGGGGCGCCTGGCGGATGTCTCATGGGTGATCACCGCTTATGTGGTCAGCGCCGCGGCCGCGACGCCGCTGTGGGGGAAAGCTCGGTGACCGTCACGGCCGCAAACGGCTGCTCGAGGCCTCGCTGGCGATCTTCCTTGCGGCCTCGGCGCTGTGCGGCATCGCCCAGAGCCTGCCGATGCTGATCGTCTCAAGAGCCGTGCAGGGCGCCGCGGCGGGCGGTCTGATGACGCTCGCCTATGCCGTCGTTGGCGACCTGGTGTCCGCGCGCGAGCGCGGCCGCTACCAGGGCTACATCATGGCGACATTCGCCGCGGCAGCCGCAATCGGACCGCTGATCGGCGGGCTGCTCGTCGACCACGCCAGCTGGCGCTGGGTGTTCTACGTCAACCTGCCAGTGGGCCTGCTCGCGCTCGCGGGGCTGCGGCTGCGCCTTCCCGCAGCTCCCACGCAGCCGCCTAAAACAGCACTCGACGCGGCCGGCGCGGCGCTGCTCGCGACCGCCACGACCGCGCTGCTGCTGATCTGCATCTGGGGCGGGCAACGGTACGCCTGGGGATCGCCCGAGATCATCGCCCTGCTCGCCGCCCCAGCGATAAGCGCGATCGCGCTCGTCGCGCGCACCCGCCGCGCAGAGGACCCGATCGTACCGCTCACCCTTCTGCGCAGGCCCGTTGTCGCGTTGGCGAGCACCGCCCTGTTCCTCGTCACCGCGACGATGTTCTCGATCACCGTGTTCGTGCCGCTGTTCCTGCAGACGACCACCGGCGCGACCCCGACCCAGGCCGGGCTGCTGCTGATCCCGATGCTGGTCGGGATCACGCTCTCGACCACCCTCGCCGGGCCGATGATCGAGCGCACAGGCCGCTACAAGCTCTTCCCGCTCACCGGCCTGGCCATGATCAGCGCCGCCATGGTCGCGCTTGCCGTGGTGGCCCAGCACCCCTCCCAGGTCAGCACCGGGCTCGCGCTCGCGCTGTTCGGGCTCGGGTTCGGGATGGTCGGCCAGGTACTGATCATCGCCGTCCAAAACGGCGTCGACCGCCGCGAGCTCGGAGTCGCGATGACCGTCACCAGCTTCTTCCGCGCGCTCGGGGGAGCGGTCGGCGCCGCGATCCTCGGCGCCATCTTCGCCGCCCGCCTCGGAACCGTCGGCACCGGAACCCTCAGCGTCTCCTCAGCCGGACGGGCCGACGTGATCGACGGCGTGCACACCGTGTTCCTCGTGACCGCGCCGCTCGCGCTGCTCGCGATGGTCGCAGTGATCGCGATCAAAGAGGTCCCACTACGCGGCGCGGGCAAGCCGCCACAACCGGACGCAACTCCAAAAGAGGCAACCTGCAGCCCACCCACACCGGCCACCGCGACCCGATAACCAACCCGAGAGGACAACCAACCATGCCAGTCATCAAAGCCAGCACGCTCAAGACGGAAACCTGAAAGGCGCCGACCACGCCGCGACGATCTCGGTGATCCTGGACCACAGCGATCCCGGGCAGGGACCGCGGCTGCACCGCCACCCCTACGACGAGACGTGGGTCGTCCAGGAAGGCACCCTCAGGTTCGAACTCGCAGACGAGCGCCACCAGGCCGGACCAGGCGACATTGTCATCGCCCCACCCGGCGCGCCGCACAAGTTCACCAACCAGGGCCCGGGCCCGTCAAAGCTCGTCTGCATCCACGCCAGCCCAACCTTCGAAACGGAATGGCTGGAATGACGGCAAGAGCCAGGGAACAGGAAGGAGGAAACATGCCGACAACCCCCCGCAACAAGGTGCTGCTGCGCAACGAGGAAAGCGCCGGCGCGGTCGCGATCGCCGAGAACACGATGCCCGCCGGCGCCCCCGGACCACCGCTGCACTCGCACGCGTTCGACGAGTCCTCCTACGTCCTCGACGGCGAACTGACATTTCAACTAGACGATCAAGTGACCACCGCTCGCGCGGGCGAGCTGATCTTCGCTCCACGAGGCGTGCCCCACACGCTGGCCAACCCCACCGAGTCACCAGCCCGCTATCTGCTAGTGCTAACCCCGCCAGGATTCGAACGCGAACTCGCCCGGCGCGCCGCCAACGAAGCGGGCGTCAAGCCACCAAAGTGGACGCTGCAGCCGATCCCAGAAGTCACGTACCTCGGACCAAAGATCGGGCCGCAGCAAGCCGCGGGCGCTGCGCTCGAGCGATGACCGCAACGCTCGATGACCGTTCGGTCCGTTCGCGGGTGATGTCTGGCTGAATTGCGCGCACCACCGATCCGCTCCCGGCTCCGGCCCGCGACGCCGCGCTGGCGATGATCGCCGCCAACGTGCACCCCGCTCATTCGTGTGAACCGATCGTCCGCCGTCACCGTCGAGACTGCCTCGCATCGTCGCCCACGCGGCAGGCTCGACCAGGCTGCCGGTCTTCGCTCGGGCCAGTAGCCGCGGCGGCGTGGCCGGTTCAGGCGTCGACGAGTAGCGCTCGTGGAACGGCGCGGGCGTCGCGACGCTGAGCGAGTCGGTGCCGAGTCCGCATGCAAACATTCGTTTGGCGTCTGGGTCGTGGCCGATGATCGGCGTCGGCATCGTTGTCGTTCCCGCGGGCGCGGCGGCGTGCCGGTCAGGCGGTGATCCCGTGGATGTCGAGCTTGGCGACCAGCTCGGGGTCGTTGAACACGTCGATCGCCACGGCGCGGTCGCCGATGACTGTGAACGCAAGCACCGCGAACGGTTGCTCGCCGTCGAACGCGACCACGCCGGCGGCGCCGTTGACAAGCGCCGGGCGAACGTATCGCGCGAACTGGCGTGCTGTCATCGCTCAGCGCGCGACGCGCGCGGCGCCGTGCAGCTCGATCGGGTCGCCGTCGCGGCGGTGGGCGCGCAGCACGACGTCGGGGTCGAGCACCGCCACCAGCGCTTCGAGTCGCCCTCGCGGGCGGCGGCGAAGTAGGCGTCGACGACGGCGCGCTGGCGGGTCAGGTCCGGGTTCGGCGCCGGCGCCGCGTCGCGCACGCGGCGGCGGGCGCGGCTGGCGAGCTGGCGGGTCGCCTGCGGTGAGCGGTCGACCATCGCCGCGATCTCGTCGAACGGCACCGCGAACATGTCGTGCGGCACGAACGCGAGCCGCACGGCCGGGCTGAGCGTGTCCAGGACGACCTGCATTGCGATCCCGACCGAGTCCGCCAGCAACGCTTCGTGCTCGGGATCGGTCCCGACCGCCGGATCGTCGATGATCGGCTCCGGCCGCAAACCGTCGAGCGGCTGCTCGCCGCGGGTGCGGCGGGACCGGAGCACGTTCAAACAGATCCGGGCGACGACCGTCGTCAGCCACCGCTCGAGGCTGTCGATCTGCTCGGCGTCGGTCCGGCGCAGCCGCAGCCACGCCTCCTGCACGGCGTCGTCGGCCTCGCTGACCGAGCCGAGGATCCGGTAGGCGACCGCGCGCAGCTGGGACCCTGGCGGTCGAACTTGTTGGCCAGTTCGAGTTCGTCCATCGCTGTCACACCGTCCGGGTCTCGCGGGTCATACCGGATAGACCCCCGAATCCGAAGCTATGTGACAGGAGCTGCGTGATGGCACGCATCAATGGAGTATCGAAGAGCAAGGCCGGCCCGATGGTCAGGCTCGTCTACAGGCTCGGACCGAGGATGATGAAGAAGCTGACCGGCCGCGAGCCGCAGACCGGCAGCGGGATCGAGCCGATGGAGATCTGGGCCTACCAGCCGAAGATGATGATCGGGACGGGCAAGTTCAACCAGGCGGTCCGCAAGGGAAAGTCCGTCGATGAGCGGCTCAAGAACCTGATCGAGCTCAAGGGCGCGCAAATGATCGGATGCGAGTTCTGCGTCGACCTCGGCTCGCAGATCTGCCGCCACTCGGGCTTCTCCGACGACGAGCTGCTGGCGCTCCCGCGCTACCGAGAGAGTGAGCTGTTCACCGAACGCGAGAAGCTCGCTCGACTACACGGTCGCCGTGATGCGAACGCCGGTCGAGGTCACCGACGAGCTATTCGCACAGATCAAGGAGCACTTCAGCGACGAGCAGCTCGTCGAGATCACCGCACTGCTGACGCTCGTCAACCTCGACCGGTTCAACGCCGCCTTCGGGATCGGCTCGGCCGGCTTCAGCGAGGGAATGGTCTGCGTCCCGCCAGACCGCCCCGCCGCCAACCCGGCGCTTTCGAGGATCGCCTCAAGACCGGCCTGACCTGCCGTGCACAGCAAGTCCCGCTCCAAGGAAGCGATGTCGGGCGCTGAGCTGAGCTGCTCCGTAGCGAGCACGGCGTCCGGTCCGGTCCCGCGGTGCTGTCAACAGAAGCATGCCGACGGCGCCGGCGCCAGTCCCTCCTCCGCGGATATGAGGACGGCCGGACGCCGGCGAATGCAACTCCGCCCGCTCCCCTATGCGTATGCACCGACGCCTTGATCGAACTCGAGCAGAGCGCAGGCGGCGCGCTCGCTACCGCGTGAATCCGAGCGCGAACAACGACCCGGACGACACCTCCTCGCTTCTGCAAAGTCGCCGGAGGGGAAGTGCGTGCGCCCAGATAGACCGCGAGCTTCTCCTCCGCCCGGAAGCGGAAGTCGTACTCGGCAGAGCCGTCCGCCGGTGCTGGCCGACCGCCAGGTTTGTGCGATTCGTACAACCGGAGGCGGCTGACCCGAACCGGCGGACATACCGCAGAGCTCCTCGCCGTGGGAGACGAAGAGCGGCGCTTTGATCGTGGTTGCCCAACCTCGTGCCTAGCACGACCGGTGTCCTCGACCGCCGCGACGCCGGTCGACCTGGCTGCTGCTATCGCCCAAAGGGAGGCGTGCCGATCGAGGCCTGTGACGGGCCTTCGATGGCCGAGATTCACCGGTGTCCGGCGAGGTCGACCCACTTCTGCTTTGTCGCCTTATGTAATGAACGAGCTGCTTCCGCTTCACGAGCTGTAGGGCAAAAGCGGCAGCGTTGTCGGACACAATGTTGGATCGCGAAAACGTCGGGCGGCGTCGCAAGCGGAGAGCTCGCCGCATCGGCGCCGAGGCGGCGGCATCGCAGAGCAAGCACCATGCCGGCGGGGCGGCGATCGTCATCCCCCAGCCGCTGAACCGCACAGCCTGCCGAGACTTCCCCTTTTACTCGGCTGCCGGGCAGCTAGGGTTCACGCGATGTCCCTGCGCGAGGTCTACAACCGCCATTGCCACACCGCCAGGCAGGAGCGGGCGTTGCTCAGCGCGATCGGATTCACGTCGACGTTCACCGCCGCGCGACTTATCACCCATTCGATTCGTGCCGGGATCGGCCCGTTTCGCAACATCTCGGCGGGCGGGCGCCACATCCACCACAGCACCTTCGGGATCTTCGGCCTGCTCGGCATCGGCTACCTCTGGACCTACCGGATCGGGGTCGGGAACAAGATGCCAGAGTGGGAGTCCCGGCTGACGGCGAGCGCCTACGGGGTCGCGGCCGCGCTGACCCTGGATGAATTCGCGCTGTGGCTCGACCTCCACGACGACTACTGGGACAAGCAGGGGCGCAAATCGATCGACGCGGTGGCGGTGTTCGGCGGGCTGCTCACGATCGGGGTTGCCGGCCGCGACATGATCAACGAGCTCGGCCTCTTTCCCAAGCGCGTCAGCAAGCTGGTCGAGCGCGACCAGCACCGCCGCGAGACGCTTCGCCACGCCCACTAGGTCCGGGCTCTCGCCGCCGGCCACGCACCGCGGCTTCCCAATCTTCAACGTATGCAAGCGGGCCATCGCCAAACCGCCGCGAGAGTTCTCCTTTGTCGCCGACGCGGCCACGACACCGCCGCTTCTGCTTCAGCTGGCCGCCGACCCGGAGCAGAAGCGAGGCTGCCAGCCGAACCCGTCTCCGACGTGTCCCCGTCTTCGTGGAAGCAGGTGTCTCAGACGCTTGAGGGTGGTTTCTGCGTGTAGCCCGATGCAGTTGTCCGATGAACCTGCCGTCGACCGCCCCTTTCGCGCACTGCGACCAGCGGCCCGATTTCGATCGGCGCGCGGCTGGTGGCCGCCTGCCGGTCGCTCGCGCTCCGGGCACGGGGCAGGGCTCGCCGCGAGCGCTCGGGTGAGCCTCATCTCGATCGCCGCCCTGCGATAGGGGCCCGTCACTCGTCAGCAGCGAGGCTGCCGCTTTCGAGCCCGCGCTCGCGGGGTGGATGCTGATGCCTTGGACGCGAAATGATTCGGCAATGACCAGACACACCTCAACCAGCAACACCCAGTCCAACGGGCATCCTTCCCCGGCCGGTCCTTTCCATAGGTGGGTCCTGCCGATCAGAGCACCTAAGCCGGTCAACCCCGTCCTGGTCAAGCACGCCGAGCAGCGCGCGAAGTACGAACAGAACCGGATCGCGGACGCGATCACCACATTCGCCGGTTCGATGACGTTCGTCTATATCCACATCCTCTGGTTCGGATGCTGGATCGGGTTCGGCGTCGAGAAGTACCCGTTCGGCCTGCTGACGATGATCGTCTCACTGGAGGCGATCTTCCTATCGACCTTCGTGATGATCAGCCAGAACCGCGCCGACGCCAAGCGGCAGGTCATCGCCGACCAGCAATGGAGGACGATCAAGGAGGAGGACGAGCAGAACAAGCAGCTGCTCGGGCTCTCACAACAGATCCTCGGGCTGACCAAAGAGATCCGCGGCTTCGCGGGCCTCGTACAGCAGGGCCACGAGCAGAACGAGCAGTTGCTTGACTTGTCGCGGCGCACCCTGGCCCTGACCGAGGAGGTCCGCGATGCCGCCGGAGCCGGTGGGGCGGGAAGCCAGGGCTCAGAGCGGACCACCCAGGACTCCAAGGAAGACGATGCATGACGCGTTTCGGGGCCACGGCGGCGGGGGGGATTACGATATGTCCTCAGCCCGGAAGCGTTTCTGCTCCTGTCGTCTGTTCGGGTCCAGCCGCGACGGGATCGGGGTTGGCCATACACTCCTTGAAGGAGGTTGTCATGGCTTTATCAGACCAATTGACCGAGCTGGCCGCGCGGGCCAAGGAGGCGGAGCATCGCGCTGCAGCGGCGCAGGGTAAGGCCAAGGCCGACCTTGAGGCGGACGTCGAGACCTCGCGAGCGTCTGCTCAAGCCCAGGCTCAGAAGCTGCGCGAGTCGGCCGACGCGAACAAGAGCAAGCTCTCAGTCTGGTGGAACGACCTGCAGTGCTCATGGAACGAGCACGTCGCAAAGGTTCGTGACGACGTCGATACGAAGCGGGCTGAGCACGACGCGGATCGAGCCGAGAAGATCGCCGAGAAGAGAGAGGACGACGCGGCGTTCGCGGTTGAGTTCGCGTACGCCGCGATCGAGGAGGCAGAGTACGCAGTGCTCGACGCTGCCCTAGCAAGGACCGAGGCGGACGAGGCGTCGGCGGGCTGAGCAGGGGACCCGCGTCCCACCAAACTAGCCCTGCTGGAAGCTAGTTTGAGGCGCCGTACCGCCATCCGCGGAGATTCAGGAGAGGATCCGATGGGTTGCTTGCAACCGGGATGATCGGTGAGAACCCGCAGAGGATGCAGGGGCTCGTCGGACCACCCACTGCCGACACGCCCGCTTTGATCGACCGGCAGCAGCCACTGCCATCACGGAGGCGGTTCTGCTTTGTCGCCTCAGCGGGTATGGCGCCGTGACTCCTGCTCCGACACACCCCAGGCTTCGTTAGACCAGCAGTGCCGCCGTTGGCTCGAGCGCGGCCGGAGCTGCTCAAACTCGACAGCATTGCCTGCCTCGAGGTGGATGCTTGCTCGTGCGCGCGAGCGGTAGTCAGCGTGTTTGCTGGTGGACCTACGATCGGCGTGCTGGGCTAGCGGTCTGGTCGTGTCGAGTGCGTCGCTCGGTTGCGGCAAGAGCGGCCAGCTTCTCGCGCCCGGCCAGGCGACCGCGTCGCGCCTCGAGCAGTCGTCTCGACCGGTGCGGTTCGGACGTCCGAGGCGGCAGTCTCGCTCGGCGGACTCCAAGCCCTTGGACCCCACGGATCTGCGGGGACTGAGAATGTCAGAGACATGATCCGAACCCGTACAAGCGAGGAGCCGCGATGTCAGGACCGTTCATCTTCATTGCCACGAACAGGCTCAAGGAAGGGAAGCTCGAGGACGAGCGCGAGCGGGTGCCCGGGCTGGTGGAGTTCATTCAGGAGAACGAACCTCGACTGCTTGCGTTCAACGAGTACGCGAACGAAGAAGGCACCGAAGTGGGTGTTGTCCAGGTTCACCGTGACGCCGAATCGATGGAGTTTCATATGAAGACCGTTGCCGAGAGAGCTGCGCGGGCGTACGCCGAAACGCTGGAGGCGACCACGAGCATCCAGGTCTACGGCACGCCCAGCGAGGCCGTCCTGCAGATCCTGAGTCGGCAGGCCGGAGCGGGTGTGCCGCTGGTTGTAAAGCGCCATCACCTCGGCGGGTTCACCCGCACGCCGAACGACTAGCGGCACGCGGAATCGACAACTGCTACCGCCGACGGCCGCGCCACGTGATCGACGGCCACGACCGCGAGAGACGCGTCGAGACACTTCTGCTCTCCATGCCGACCGGCCGCGGCGCTTGTCCCGGCGAGGCGCCGAGGCGGCCCCCGCTGCTGCTTGCGGACAATGTCGGCCACGCGCTGTCGGGCTTCGGCATGGCTGCCCTCTGGTCGAAGGACCCGTGCGGCATCGAGACGCCCCGAGCTTCGCGTTGTTCCTGCGCAGGGTCAGCCGACGGACGATGCTGGTACCTCTCTCCTCGCCGAAGGATTCGTGCGCCGCACGCGGGCGGGAGCGCAAGAGAGCGATCGTGCGGACGGCGTCTGCCGGATCATTCAGATGGGGCGGAGGCGAACGGTCGGCGCGCTCGTTGCCGACCTTGCTCACCAGCCATTGCGGTGCACGACCTCGTCGAAAGGTCGACGCTTCAAGCGGGTGCCGGGCCTGAGTGGCCGGTCCGCCGGATAGCCGAGATCCATTACGAACGCGACGAGCTTATCGTCGGGAACATGGAGCACCGACCTCGCTAGATCCTGATCGCCGACGGCCGAATGACCGGCGCCGATCCCCCGATCGGCGGCGGCGATCATCATCTGCATCGTCGCCTGGCCGACGTCGAAGCGATTGCGCTCGCGGGCGCGGGGCTCCTCCTCGTCGGGGACCACCAACGCGATCGCGGCAGCCGCGTTTGCGATATGCCCGCCACCCCGCCAGACCTTGGAGAGCTCACGCAGCATCTCCCGGTCGGTCACGACGACGAAGTCCCACGGCTGGTGGTTCTGCGATGAGGGCGCGATCCGGCCTGCCTCGAGCACGCGGTCGAGGTCCGCGTCGGGGATTACTCGGTCGGCGAACTCGCGGACGTTGCGCCGAGCGGTGATGGCATCCCAGGTCTCCATCCACAACCTCCTCACTGGTGGCAAGCGATTGCATGCGGTCGGTACAGCCCCTCCAGCCTACGGATCCTCATCCGAGAGACTCAGTTCCGCGGCGATCACGTCCTCCAAGGTGCGAGAGCTTCGTCGCGCCCACGATCGGCGCGGTCAGCCCGGGCTGATTGCGGCCCTACCGAGGCGGGCGCCCGCGGCGTCGGACCGGAGTGCTGCTCTGTCGCCGCTCGGGCAGAGTCGCGCCGGCTCCTGCTCTCGTGCTGGGCCTGGTCGAAGCGGAAGCCGCGGCGCGGACCGCCCGCGCCGCCGGGACGACTCAGACCTCGTGGGAACGGAAGCGCTGCGTTGCGTCGTGAGGCGGAAGCGTGCCGTTTTGTGCAGCATGAAGACGTGTCGGCCGATCCATCCGCAGTCGTTGTTCCGGTGCCTGACGTCGAGCCTGTGGTCTGCGGTTGGCGGGAGCGCTTCGACCGCTCGGCTGCGCAAGGAATGCCCGCCCACATCACAGCGCTCTACCCATTCCTGCCTCGAGCACGGCTCACCGACGGGATTGTCGCGCGGCTAGGTGAGCTGTGCGCGGTGGTCTCGGTTCTCGAGGTCGAGTTCAGGCGTACCTCGCGATTTGGTGACGTGCTGTACCTCGACCCCGAACCTGCGGGCGAACTCGCAGCACTCACCGCGTCGATCGCCACCGCTTGGCCTGAGACCCCTCCTTACGGCGGGGCCTTCGCCGAGGTTATTCCCCACCTCACCGTCGCCCAGGGCGCAAGCGAGCAAGAGCTGCGCGACGTCGAGGCCAACGTTCTCAGCCAACTACCGATCAGAACCCAGCTCACCCACGCCAGCCTCTACGTCATCGAGGCCGAACGCTGGCGAGCACAGACGAGTCTCCCGTTTACGGCCCGGAGCTAACCCGCCCGCACATCGTGGATCACCCGCGCTCGGGAACGTACGGCACCGCCGGAGTGCTTCCCCTTCGTCGCCGACCGAGCAGCGGCCGCGACGCTGCCGCATGTGGGCTGACAACAGGGAGAGCGGTAGTCGTCTCGTGTGATTCGGCGCGGCCGCCGGCCGGCGCGGGCGGCAATTCGCCGTCGGCGGTTAGAGGGTCAGGCCAGCGGTGGCAGAGATGGTCGGTTGGCAGCGTGAGCGGACGGCTTCGATGATCTCGCTGGGATCAATCCCCTGCAGATAGGTGGACGTGGTCCCCAGGTCGGTATGGCCGAGCTGGCGCTGGATGATGTTGATCGCCACCCCTTCGCGCGCGAGCTCCACGGCGTGCGCGTGCCTCAGCTGTTGGGGCGCGAAGCGGCGCCTGACGCCGGCATCGGCGGCGAGCTGGCGCAGTTCGGCTCGGGCGGCGGTGGCCGCCCACCGCCGGCCCCGCGTTGGTCCGTCGATGACGCAGAACAACGGTCCGGGCGGCAATGAGACGCCGTGGGTCAGCCAGGCGGCGAGCTGTTCGAACCCGAATTGGTCCATTCCGGCCTCGCGCGCTTGTCGCCCTTGCCGTGCCGGATCAGCAGCGACCCGCGGCGCTCGTCGATGTCGGTCTCGTTGAGCGCCAACGCCTCGGAGATCCTCAGTCCGCCGCGCCACAACACCGCGACCAACGCCCGGAGGCGTAGACCGTGGCGGTCGTGGTCGGCCTGACGCATCACCAGCACGATCTCCTCCGGGCGTGGCGGATCGGGCGGGTACTGCATGCCCTTGTTGTGAGGCGCTCGGCCCGCGAGATACCCCGGCACTGTTGCCGGCGACCGCCGACGCCCTGCCGCATCCAACCGAACCATCGAACCTGTAGACATGACTGGCTCCCCTCGCTGACCTGCGTCCCGGCCAATCCAGAACGCACCAGCCCCAATCCTTCAGTCCGGAGACCCCCGGCCGCTACTGCTCCGTTCGCTCGCTTCTGCTCTAGGGTCGCGTCGACCCAAAGCGGCACCGATCGCACGGTTCCGCCGGCCCTACATCACGCCTGATAGTTCGTGGAAGCAGCCGTCTCGCTGGTGGCGTCTGACTGTCTCGTCGCGTGGAATGGAGCGGTACGGCGCGGTGTCCCGCACGCTCGCTGCTCGGCAAGGCGCAGGGCGACTGTCCTGGCGAACTATCGGATGGTTGAGGTGTACGGCAGTAGGTCCGTCGTCCGTCCGCTGGTCCCGGAACACTCGTGGCTATGGGTGAGCACGTGGATTACGTCATCCGCAATCGCAGGCAGTGGGATCGATGGGCGCGGGACTACGAGGAGCCTGGCCGACGACGTTGGTCTGAGAAGGAAGCATCGTGGGGGGAATGGGGTGTGCCGGAGTCGCAGCTCAAGCTGTTGCCCAGTGACGTGTCCGGGTGGGACGTGATCGAGCTCGGGTGCGGTACCGGGTACGTCTCGGCGTGGCTTGCCCGGCGCGGGGCGACACCTGTCGGGATCGACAACTCCGAGGCGCAGCTGCAGACGGCCCGGAGACTTCAGCGGGAGCACGGCATCGAGTTTCCGCTGATACACGGCAATGCCGAGGATGTGCCGGCGCGGGAAGCGTCGTTTGACTTGGCGATCTCGGAGTACGGAGCGAGCATTTGGTGCGATCCGTACCGATGGATTCCCGAGGCCGCGCGGCTCCTGCGGCCCGGCGGTCGCCTCGTCTTTCTCGTCAACGGGGTGCTGGCGATGCTGACAACCCCTGACGAGGAGAACGTCCCGGCGGCTGATCGGCTGCTGCGCCCATATTTCGGGATGCACCGGTTTGAGTGGTCCGACGACGAGTCAGTCGAGTTCCACTTGCCGCACGGTGAGATGATCGCCCTCCTGCGCAATTGCGGTTTCGCGGTCGAGGCGTTGGTCGAGATCCGGCCGCCCGACGGTTCCACGACCCGATCACCATTCATAACGCTCGACTGGGCACAGCGCTGGCCATGCGAAGAAGTGTGGAAAGCACGCCTAGACCAATGACCTCCGCGCTTGGGGCGCTCAAGCCGCAGTTGCTCAATGAGCGCCGTGACGTCCGGCAGGACTGGGGCCATGGACGACGAGCCGCGGCGGATGCGCTGACCTGACTTCTGCATTGTCGCCTCTGCAGCCCCCGGCACGCCCCTCCTGCTTCAGCGCGCTGCCGGGCCAGAGCAGAACATTCCCACGGCGCGAATCGCCCAGCGAGGCGGCCGGTGGTTCGTGAAACCGGAAATGCGGCCAAGGTGAAGGACCGCCGTGATCTGTGGCCGTTGCTATCGCCGCGAGCTAGGTCGACTGCGCAGCCTCAGCGGACCGAACCAGATCCGCAATGTGAGACGGAGCCTTCTCGAGCGAGCCGGTGATAAACGGAGGATCGGGGTCATACTCGATGCTGAGCTGTATAGCCTGGCCGACCTCGTCTCCGGCGATGCGGCCGGCGAGGACCAGGGCCATATCGATGCCCGCGGTGACTCCCGCTGCTGTGATGATCTTGCCGCGCTGGACGACGCGCTCGGCGAGCGGCCGGGCCCCAAGCGACCCGAGCAGATCGCGAGCGGCCCAGTGCGTCGTCGCGTCGACGCCATCGAGGATGCCCGCGGCGGCGAGCAGAAGCGAGCCTGTGCACACGGATGTCGTCCACAACGACTGCTCGTGGGCGTGCCGTAGCCATCGGAGCATGCGCTCGTCTTTGAGCAGCTCACGGGTCCCAAAGCCGCCGGGCACGAGCAGGACATCTGGCTCGGGGACGTCCTCCCAGACACCCTCGGTCTCGAGGGTCAGCATGCGTGTGTCGGTTCGGACAGCGCCGGCAACTGGCCCGAGAAAACGGACGATGGCGCCCGGGAGGCGCGATAGGACCTCGTAGGACCCCACGGCGTCTAGCGCCGTGAAGCGGTCAAACAGCGGGACCGCGATCTCCATACCGATCTCCCTCAGGCGTCGACGGGTGAGCGAACCAGGCGTATGCACACGCTGACAAGAATGCCTGCTGTTTGTCGAACGTGTCCGGCGATGCTGCCTGGGGACTGCACAGCGCGGAAAGGGAGAGCCTCAGACACGGTTCGGCTAGCCGATTGAGCCGCTCCGTCGGAGAATGATCGCGGCGCCCTCATCGACGGCCGCACGCGCTTCCCCTTCGTCGCCGAGAGGGCTACGCTGGTCTGACTGCTCCTCCGGTGCCCGGGTCGCCCGAAGGAGAAGCGGCGAACGACGCATTTGAGGCAGATAACGCGCCTGGTGGTTCGTGAATCCAGCAGTGAGCTCATGATCGACCGCTCGCTCGCCTCTCGCGCGAAGCGCAAGTTCGGCGCAGACGGGTCTGAGCGGGCGCAGCTAACTAAGCGCTACATCCGGACGTCGGCGACAACCTCGTAGACGTCGATCGGGCCGCGGTTACCGAGCCCGTCAGGCGGGTTCATCTGCTTGAGCGCGGCCTCGCTCTCTTGCAAGTCTTCCTCAGTTTCGAACAGTCCGATCATGACCACGCGCCCTCGTTCGGGATCGGCGAGCATCGTGAGGCCCGTACTCTTGACGCCGGGCGGCGGCCCCTGAGAGACGTTCGACCGCATTTCCTCGGACGCGGCCCGGATACCTTCGGCCGTTCCGCCTTCCCACGTAGTCACACGTGCAAGCATCGTTACTGTCCTCCACTCGTCGTGTTTGCCGTTCCCGTCATAGTGCTCAAACCCCTACCCGAGGCCGCCTGACCGCCCCCGCTACCGACACCCAAAACGGCCAAGGAGGGCTACGCCGGCCTGACTGCTCCTTCGCTGCTCGGGTCGCCCGAACGAGAAGCCGCGAAGGACGCATGTGAGGCCGATGACGCGCGTGGTGGTTCGTGAGGATGCGGCAGCGGTTGGCGCGCACGGTGTTTTAGCCAGTAGAGAGATTCCGACGAGCGCGTAGCCGCTCGAGGACTGCTCGGCGTTCGGCGAGCACGCCGGCCTCCGCGGGCCAGTCGAGCATCTCGAGAGCGGTCTCAAACGTGCACCACGCGCAGCAGTCGTGCTCGACTGGATCGAGCACTCGCGGCCGGTCCGCTACCTCAGCGGCGAACGAGACGACGTCCACGACGTAGACGTCGGGGCCCCTAGATCCGTCGCCAGTGATCTTTGCGGGCGGGACCTAGCGATATCGATACATCATCTCGAGCGAGAACGTCGATCCAGAAACCTCAAAGCCCGTCTCCGCCCGGACCTCGGGCACGAAGGCCTCACGGTCGCGCTCGCTAGGTGGCGGAGCCCCCGACACCCCTGCCAGAAGCCGCCTCGATCCGCCGCCCGTCGCAGCATCAAAAGCGCTTCGGTCGAGTTGGACTCAAAGTGACCGGCGATCGCTACCCCAGCGACCGCAAGCAGCACACCACGACGACCCGTTCATCCCCATTGCCTCCCCGCGAGAACTCGAACGTCTAGGAATGAAACTCGATCTGATGACGCCGCTCTTGCCGCGACGTACCCTTTGGGGACGTCGACCGTCGGCCACTTGCGTCCGAGGAGCACAGACCGTGACGGAGCACAAGCCATTCATCGACTTCGAGAACCTGCCGGCCCCAACCGAGGGCTTCCTCGTCACCCACTTCATCACGGTGCGAAGCGTTGCCAAGTCGCGCGCGTTCTACTCCGAGGTGCTCGGCGGCCAGGTCGTGCTGGAGGAGAACCCGTGCGTGATCAAGCTCTCGAACTCGTGGCTGATCATGAACCCGGGTGGCGGCCCTACCCCTGACAAGCCCGACATCTCGGTCGTCAACTACGAGTCGGGGAACACGGTCTCGAGCTTCCTGAACCTGCGCGTCGCTGACATCCAGGCGTGCTACGAGCAGTGGAGCTCGAAGGGGGCCGAGTTCGTCACCTCACCGATCGATCGCGGCGCCGAGATCCGCTGCTACATGCGAGACCCCGACGGTTACATGATCGAGGTCGGCCAGTCCACCGGCCTGCTCGTCGGCAAGCTCGCAAAGAAGCGCCCCGAAGATCTACCCGGTTAGCGGTCAGTGGCCGACTTCTCCTTGGCCGCCTCATCCGGCTGACGGAGAAGTCTGCTGGTCGGCTGCGGACACCGGTAGGAATGCCGCGCGTTCGTGGATCCGGCAGCGCGGCGGACTTCGCCTGAGACGTCTGCATCGACCCGACCGTTAGCAGGGAGCGTGCAAGCACGGAGGCGCGATTTTGGCGACCGAGCAGGGCGCGCGCCGTCGTCGAAGCGAGAAATGCATTCGTCGTCGCACATGACACCCGTGCGACCTGCTCCACACAAGAGCCCGCGGAGGCCAGCCCAAGTTAGGCTCTCATGGACGCGGACCCGCGAGGTGCGCGCGCAGGAACTCGCCGGCGCTGGTCAAGGCAGCGTCGGCTTCGTCGAGCATCGCGGCGAACCCTTGGAACACGTGCGGGACGCCCGGTGTAACTTCGAGCCTGACGGCGACATCGGCCGCGGCGGCGCGGGCGGCGAGCCCGGTGGCGTCGTCGAGGAGGATCTCGTGTGAGCCGGCCTGGATGAGCAGCGGTGGCAGGCCGGTCAGGTCGGCGAAGATCGGGCTGACGAGCTCCGCCGTTCGGTCGCCGGCGGCCACGTGGTCGGCGGCTCGTCGGCGGAGACCTTCGGGGGTAAGCGCGGGGTCGACCGCGGCCTTCACGCTGATGCTCTCACTGGACAGGGTGAGGTCCGCCCAGGGGGACATCAGCACCGCCGCGCTCGGTTGCGGTAGCCCAGCGTGCTTGAGCGCCACCAGGGTCGCTGCGGCTAGGCCCGCACCGGCGGACTCGCCAGCAATCGCGATCGCGGACGCGGCGACGCCGCTGTCGAGCAGTCCGCGGTAGGCCGCGGCGGCGTCATCGATCGCGGCAGGCTGCGGATGTTCAGGTGCCAGCCTGTAGTCGACCGTGACGAGCCGGGCTCCGGCGCGACGTGCGAGGTCCGATGCGAGACCGACGGATGAGGCGGCCGTTCCGATCGCGTACGCCCCGCCGTGCAGGTAGAAGATGACGCTGGCGTGGTCAGCGCCCGCGACCTCGACGTTGACGACGGGGATCCCGCCGAGACTCCCGGACGATGTCGTGACGTCGGCCGGACTCGGGATCGCTGCCATCATCTCCTCGAAGATGACTCGTTGCTCGGCTACGTCGCCGCCGAGATCGAGAGGTGCGTCTCGCAGCAGTCGGTCAAGGGCGTCGCGCTGTTGCTGGGTCACGGTGTCTCTTCGGTTTCGCGGATCAGGGGTTCGGATCGCCGAGCAGCAGCTCGGTCCGGTACTTCGGGGCGAGTGCGATCGCCTTGGCGATGAACGCGCCGGTGGCGGCATTGTCGAGCGCCGGCGGAGCCTCGGTTCGGTGCGCGACCGGAACGCCGACCTCCTTGAAGAACTCCTCCTGACCTGCCGGCGAGCAGAGACACAGCAGCCGCGCAGGCCGTCCGGAGACGTTCCGAAACACGTGCGGGGCGTTGGCGGGCACATTGATCGTTTCGCCCTCCTTGGCAACCGCGCTGACGCCGCGGAAGGTGAGCTCGATATCGCCGTCAAGAATGGTGAACATCTCCTCGAAGTCGTGACGGTGGGGCGGCGGTCCCCCGCCCGGCGGGACGTGCATGTCGATCAACGTGTAGCGCCCAGCGGTGTCGGCGCCGGCCACGAGGATGGTGTAGGTGTCGCCGACCACGCCGAGGTGAGGTAGCGAGTCATCGGTGTCGGGGCTCACGTGCGTCAGGACTCGCCCAGGGTCATCGGCGGGGACCGGTCCTGGCGGCTTCGACTGGGCGGGCGGGGTGTCGTTCATCGGCGCTCCTCTATCGTGGGCTAAGCGGTCGAAATCGTCCGCTTATGATCTGGGAGCCTACAGAAGCAAACCCCCGTGTCGCTACCTGGCACGATCACCTCCGGGAATGTCCGAAGCACCGACAAAGGCACAGCCCATCGCGCAGCGACTGCGAAGTGACGCCGCGGCCAACCGCGAACGCATCCTCGCCGCCGCCACGATCGCGGTCAGGCGCGACGGCGAGAAAGTCCCGATGGCAACGATCGCCGAGGAGGCCGGTGTTGGGATCGGAACCGTCTACCGCCATTACCCGACGCGCCCAGCCCTCCTAGCCGCGCTGACGCTCCGCTCCTTCCACCTCGTCTTTGAACACGCGCGTACCGCCGCGCAGAGCGACGAGCCGGCCCCCACGGCCCTCACGCGGTTCCTCGAACAGACGATCGCGGCCCGCGACGAGTTCGTCCTCCCGCTCCACGGCGGTCCCGTCATCCATGACGAGAAGATCGTCGCGCTCCAGAGCGAGATCAGAAACCTCCTCGAGCAGGTCCTCGCCCGCGGACGCTGCGACGGGACCATCCGGCCAGACGCCACCCCGATCGACGTCATCATCACCGGAGCGATGCTCGCCCAACCACTCCCGCATGCAGCTGACTGGGACCAACTCGCCCGCCGGCAAGCCAGAATCTTTATCGCCGGCCTCGCTGCCACCGATCCACCACTTCCCGGCTCGCGACCCACCCGCGCCCGACGCTAAGACGAATCCGTGCGCGCACAGACCTCGATTGATGACATGACGAGCTTGACGGGTCAAGTGGGACCGGTCCCCCAACGCACGGCAAGCGCGCACGCGTCGGTTCGAGCGCTAGCAGCCTCGCTGCTAGCGATCCGGTCAGAGCAGAAGTCCGCAGCGCTGAGAGCTCGCTGCTCCAATGTCGCCGACAGGGCCGCGACGGCCCTGCTCCTCCTTCGAGAGCTCGAACCGCCGAAGCGGAAGTGCGCATCCGAGCCGACGGTCCCGGCGACGCGCCCGTGGCTTCGTGAAACGAGAAGTGAGCTTCTCGCCGCCCTGACGCTCGCTTGTCGCGCAAAGCGCGCGCGATCGGCCGGTCGGGCGGGCTGGTATCAGCGCGAGGCGTGGGTAGGTGCCGTGTCGGGATGGTCCAGCTGACATTGACAAACCCTCACGTTGAGCAGAGGATGACGCTTCACCGGGGTGACGCGAGCATGGAGGTGGATCATGCAGACGGTTCCAGGAATTAGCCTGGCTGACGTACAAGCTGTGTACGACGGAGCTGAGGGCGAGCTCTGGGAGTTGGTGATGGGAGAGCAGATCCACATCGGCGGGCTGAGCGCTTCGATGGATCTCGCCGACCAGGCCAGCATCGCCGAGAACAGCGAGGGAGTGGATCTGTGGTGTTGCAATGGTGCTGGTATGCGATTCCTCGTGCGCTTTCGCAACGCCGGGCACATGACCGGTGTGGACGCCACAGAGCGGATCGTCAACCGCGGGCGGCTGCGGACCGAAGAGGAGGGGCTTTCTGACCGGATCGAGTTTGTCCACGGTGACGCTACTGAGACCGGTCTACCCAATGCGGCTCTCCTGCTGATCTGGGGGTGAATCATCGGTGAGGGAGCGGGATTTGGATGCCGGCGCAGCAGAGGTAGATCATCGCGATCAGCGCGTCGGCGGAGTGGAATCCGTATGCGCGGTGTGAGATCAACCTCACCTTGCTGTTTAAGGCTTCGAGGCGTCCGTTGCTCAAGTTCAGCTCGATCGCCGCGAGCACGCCAGCCTTGTGTTTTCGGATCGTTCGCGCGAGCTTGATGAACGGTTTCAGCCGCGAGCGAGATGCCCATGCGAGCCACGCCTCGAGGCGCTCGGGCGCTTGCTCCTTGGGGAGCTTGTAGAGGTAGCGCAGCTCGCCGTAGAGCAGGAACGCGCGGTACATGCGCTGGTTGGTGAGCACGACCTCGGCGAGCTTGAGCAGCTGCTTGGCGGTCTGCTTGGCGGTGTCCTTCAGCAGCGAGTAGCGGGTGCCCTTGATCCACTTGCCTTCGCCAGTCGAGGATCGTCCGTGGCGGTTGTACTCGTCGCGGCGGACCTGGTCGGCGGCCTTGCCAGCGAGCTGTACCACGTGGAACGGGTCGAACACGACCTGCGCGTGCGGGACGCCGTCCTCGGCGCGGATCGCCTTCTCATAGCCGGCGGACATGTCGATCGAGACCGCCTTGATCGACGCTTTCTGCTCGCCCGTGAGCCCGGCGAAGAACGCCTGCAAGCTGTCGGCGTTGCGGCCCTCGGTCGCCCACACGATCGACCCGGCCTGATGATCGACGACGCAGGTCAGGAACTTGTGCTCGGCGCCGTATGAGACCTCGTCCACGCCGATGAACCGAAGCCCGTCCAGGCGGTGGCGGTCGAGCTTGTCGGCGACGACCCGCGCGAGGATCGTGCCGACCGTGCGCCACGCGATCCGCAGCAGCCGCTCGACCTGCGTCTGGCTCATCTGCTGCGCCAGCCACGCGGTGAGATCTTCGAAGTCGCGCGTGTAGCGCGAGCCCGCCCTGGCCCACGGCACCGCCTCGTACACGTCCCCGCAGCCCGGGCAGTACAAGCGTCTGAGCCGGCACTCGATCACGCACCGCAAGCCGCCGAGATCCAGCGCCCGCCAGCGCTTCTCACGATGCTCCTTGATCTTCAGCCCGCGCGCGCCACAGCCCGAGCAGACAGGCTTCTTCGCGCGCAGCACGACGGTCACGATCACCGCCTCCTGCCCGAACGCCACATCCCTAACCCATGCACCCGGAAGCGCCAAGCATCCGGTTCAATGCCGTCGTGACCCGCACGTCGCCCTCCTTCGTAGACCGCTGAACTTCGAACATCCAGCAGCCTGCCGGATCAGGGCGGCGGCGGGCCGCTCCACACGCGCGCAACCTGCGAGACCTTCACGCCGGGCCACGCTCAGCGCGAGGTAGCGAAGCCGCGCGCCGCGCGTCAAGCGGCAGCCCCGGATCACCAGCCGCCCGCCCAACACCAACGTATGCAGGAGATCCAGCCGCTTGACCCGGGCTTCGGCTCCGCTATCTGGCAATGATCGCCGAGCAGAGCCCGGCACTCATCAGATTACGACCAAGGACCCCGGAGTCACCCCCAGACGAGCAGGAGTCCCCCCAATGCGAGCGCCGACTTCGTAGGGGGCGGGGACGCGTAGTGTTACGTCGCGGACAAGGGCAAACTGATCGCGGAGGCGGCTCGCATCGTTCGCCCTGGCGGCAAGGTCGCGTTCACCGACTGGCTGACTGGACCTGAGCCGATCAGCGACCAGGAGGCTGAGCGCTTCCTGCGGTTCATGAAATTCCCCAACGTCCTGGACCTCGATGACTACCGCGCACTGTTGCAGGACTGCGGCTGCCGAGTCGAGACGGCTGAAGACACCGGCCGGTTCGCATCGCACGTCGACCTCTACCTGAACATGCTCAACATGCAGCTGACCTACGACGCGCTCAAGCGAATCGGCTTCGACATGGAGCTCATGCAGTCGCTCGGAGGGGAGACGGGCTTCATTCAGCAGCTCGCGCACGAGCGAAAGATCTGCCAAGGGAGGTTCGTGGCCAACAAGACTTGAACCCAGGTCCGGCCTTCCACCAACAGTTGACCAACTGCAGCCCAAGGGCGGTGTCCGCACGCGCCCTCCCATCAAGCTCGCGCCCAGAGACCCGTGATCTACCGCTATGCGCGCCTGCGTCGCGTGGATTCGGGCGCGAGCGTCAACATCCACCGGCCGCTCTCCGCTTCTGCATCGTCGCCCCTGCAGCCATGGTGCGCCGGCTCGCGCTCCGGGCGGCGGCTGACCCGAAGGGGCAGCGAGATTCTGGCCTGGTCGCCGCCCGACAGGGCCCCTGGTTCGTGGGAGCAGCCATCTCAGGCATTCCGCCCCTCACTGCAGCGTAAGCCCGACGGGAAAGCGTGATCTCGCTCCTCATCTTAACGAGGAGGAGGTCGTCGGCTTGTCGAGAGCGGCGCGCACCCAGTCGTGCTTGCTGCCCGGGTCGAGGCCGGCGAGGAAGTCGGACATCTGGCCGTCCCAGCTATAGCTCGCATGGTCGGCCGCTCCCGCGGCGACCATCTGCCCCGTCTCTCGTTCCTTGCAGCGAACCAGCAGAATGGCTGCGCCCGGTCCGGCCTGAGCAAGGATCTCGTGGGCGCGTTGCTCATCGGACCCAACGTGCGACCCGCGTTTGTGAGCCGCGTGCGCCGTGGCCTTGGCGCCCTTCAGCGTCGAGACCAAGCCCATGAATCCGACTGTCCACGAGAGTGAGAGGTGGAGGATGGTGGCAGTAAAACCGCTGGCTTCCAGCACCCGGGATTCCGTGAGCTCCAGGGAACCATCGGCGTTGCCGCTGACCACGAAAACATCTGCATGCCCTTTGCGAGCGTTGCGGCGGAACTGATGCCCGAGCGACACCAGCATGTGCTCCGCGGCCCGGCGGTTCTCAAAGCTGGCGATGACCACCCACTCTTGCCCGGACCTCGCAGCCGGGTCTTCTTCGGACGCCATCGACCCATCATCACTGACCGTGCGACCGCGAGCAAGGGATGATCGAGAAGGAGCAGTCTTCCGGTGGGCGAGTATTGGCAAGTGTCCCCCCAACGACTATTGGGCCTGCGCCCCGCGTGGGACCAGACGGCTGACGATTGCCGCGACAACCGTGACCAGGTAGATCTGACCGAGCAGCGCCTCGGTCACCGCCAGCGTGTGTCCGAGATTCGCGCGCGCGGTGAAGTCGCCGTAACCGACCGTCGTCATAGTCACAAAGCTGAAGTAGACCGAGCGCGCAGACGTAGCGGCGTCACCGTTAGCGAAGAAAGGAGCGCCACCGAGATTCTGGACGGCGCCGTACGTGAAGGCGAAGAACAAACCCACCAACAGGTAGAGGCAGAGGACCCCGGCGACCACCGTGACGGTCACCGTGCCCGTCGCGCGGAGGTTGCGCACGACCCCGATCACAACCGCTGGAGGCGCAAACGCGACCAGCAACCCGTTGGCGATAGCGGCAATGCCAGCAACCGTCGTACCCTTCCCGGCCACAGACGCGATCACCACCCCCGCCACGATTGTGAGAATGACCGCGGCCGCGACGCGCAGGCGCCGTTTTGGGACCTCGGCGGCGTACAGCGCGAGCATCAGCGTGGCACCGACAAGGACGGTCCCGACCGCCCGCTGAAGATCGCCCGGCTCCGCGACGCCCTCGAAGAAGAACGTTGCACCGAGCGCTAGGAGCAGCATCCCGTGGCGCTGCCGCGAGCCCTTCACCCCACCTTCATTCGCCACCGGCAGTCCAGTCTCCTGCGCTCCCCGAACGAGGGTCTCGGGCACGGACAGCAGAGTGGTGGTTTGATCGACGAGGAGCAGTCTGAGCCCGGCGGCTCAGACTTCCGCATCGTCGCCGCCGCGAAACCCAGCCGTTGGCTGCCGCTCCGGCCGGCGGGAGATCCGGAGCAGAAGTCCCGACAGGCCAGAACCGGCCCCGCCAGATGGCTCACTCAGCCTTCGCGCGATCCGCGTAGATCGCCACGATCGCCTGGTCGCCAACGCGACTGGGCCGCCCGCGGTCCTGAGAATCAATGCGATCGTCCGGGCGGGCGGCCGCCGACCCTCGAGATTGGCGGGACGGGGACTCGCGACGATGTCTGAATCGAGACCTGATGAACTGGTGTACGTGGGAAAAACCGAGATGGAGTTCTTTGACACGGAGACCGTTCCGTGGAGTCCCGTGACGCTGCGGCCTGGAGTCTCAGAACGGATCCTTGCGCGAGATCCGAGCCGTGGGCTGCTCACTCGAATGATCCGCGGGGAGCCTGGTCTTGATACCTCGAGTGCCGGCCCGGTCGCACACGACTACTTCGAAGAAGTGCTGATTCTGTCCGGCTCGATGCACGATCTTGGACTCGAGCAGACGTTCAGCACGGGCTGAATCGGAAATAGCTTGCGCCTCTCGCCGCTTCGGAGCAAAATGCCTGCTCAGGTGCCCTTCACTCATTAGTGCGGTGCGGGAACTCGTCGTCCCCGTGATGCGCCAGCCGCCCCAGCGACGCGTCGCGGCGTGCCCTTTTCCATCCGCTCCGGGCGGGCCCGCGGCGCATGATCACTCCTATGCCTGCCGACCGCCGGGCATGGTTCACGGCCCGTGGACCACCCCTGACGGCTGCGTCATGCTCGAGATCCAGTATGCGGGTGATCAGGCTTGAGTCCGGACCAGCGACGTGAATAGCCACTACTCGGATGGCGACGAGGGGGATGGTCACGGTACTGAGGTGTTGCGCGTCCACGCGGACGATCGAATGCGCCCCAGCCACGCCGGCGGCTCGTGCCTTGACCTCCGATCGCCCCGTTCGGCCCCATCGACGCGAGCACCGAGAGCTTGCTGTGGCCGGGTTGCGCGGCTTCTGCTTTGTCGACGAAGGAGGAGCCGGTGCTAACTGGATTGGGGTAACCCCGGCCGCCCGTTTGGACGAATCTCGCAACACCGGTGACGCCGACCTCCTTCTGCTGGTTCTCGCGGTTGCGGAAGTCGTGCCCGACGACGACGTCCGACTCCGCGACGGTCGGCAGATTTGTGCGAGTCGTACGACCCGAGGGTGTCGACGGAAGCGCGAGAAGTCGCTGCGGGCGGCTTCCTTATGGATGCTGGCCCAGGAACCTGATGTCGATCCGGCGAGGGTCCCAGAGGCGACTGGGGCGCCCATCCGCGGTCATCGCCGGCGCGACTGTAACTGACTCGACGGTGTCGGTGATCAGCCGTCGCCAAGCCGCTAACCGCTTCGCGGGTTCGCGCAGCTTGTCGATGTCGTCAGGACCGATGACATCGCTCTCGCCCCGATCGCCGAGTCGGGCCCGGGCGGTGTGCGCGTCATCGAGCGCCGTGGTCAGCTTCTCCAAGGTCTCCTGGCTCGCGGGCCGGCCCAACAATCCAAGCTCGCCGAGCTGCCGGATCGTGGCATCGAGATCCGCGTTCGCGCGTTCGATCGCCTCGTCCGCCTCGCGGATCTGCCGCCTGCGCGAGGCGCGTCCATGCACGTCGGCCGTGGTCGAGTACGCCCGGACCGCGTCCAGCACCATCTCCTCGACGCGGTCGGCCTTGACCGCCGCTCGTCGCTGGCACGGGTTCGCGCTCGTGTCGCCGCAGCGGTAGTTGCCGCTGTAGCTGTTGATCACCATCCGCGACCCGCACGTCCCGCAGCGCAGCACACCGAGACGCGCCAGCAGCCGCTCGGACTTCGCCTGACGCCCGCGCGAGACCGTCCGCCGCTGCACGCGCTCGAACAGGGCGCGATCCTTGATGATCGGCTCGTGGGCGTTCAGGTTGTGCAGGTCGCCGAAGTGGATCTCGCCGAGGTACATCCGCGAGCGCAGCATCGACGCGACGCCGGAGATCGAGCGCTCGATCCCATTCTCGGCCAGCAACGCCTGGATCTCCACCAGCGAGGCGCCGCGGTCACGGCGCTTGAACGCCTGCACGACGATCCGGGCCTTGGGGCGCTCCGCAACCAGCACGCCGTCCTCGCCGCGCACGTAGCCGGGCGAAATCCTCGAGTTGGGCAGCACACCGCGCGCCACCACACGCTCCTGGGCGGCCGCGACCTTCTCGCCGGTAACCTCGGCGTAGTACTGGAACGCCGCGCCCATCATGTTGTTGCTCATCCGCGTCGCCGCCGTACCGTTGGTCAGCCTGCCGTGGTCGATCGCGTAGATCTCGCCGCCCGCCCGCTCAACGCGCTCGATCACCTCAAGCTGCACCTTCAATGAGCGCACCAGCCGGTCGAAGTAGGCAACCACGATGTGATCGGCCTCACCGGCCTCCACCATCTCGATCGCCCTCAGCAGCCCCGGCCGCCTGGCGAGCGGAAGCTTGCCGCTCACGTCGATTTCCTCGAACGCGTCGATTACGCGGTTGCCCTGGTCTTTGCTCCACAGCTTGGCCTTCGCGAGCTGGGCCTTGGGCGAGTGGAAGTTCTCGTCTTCGCGGTCTCCCTGCTCGCTGACGCGCACGACGACGACGTCTCTGGGCTTGTTCTGCATGCTGGTTCCTCTCCGCCGGGATGGACGCTAGCGCCTTTTGAACGCTTGGGATCCGACCGGCGAGAAGGCGCGGGCGGTCAAGGCCCGCTACGTCGGCGTTTGTCGCGGCTGCGGCGCGTACACGCAGCCGCGGAACGGCAAAGGCGACGCGTACTGCAACGGCCTGCCATCCAGGCGCGATCGAGCGGCGCTGGACCCCCGAACGGGTGCTCGCTGCGATGCACGACTGGCGCGGCCTCTACGGCCGGCTGCCTACGTCATACGACTGGTCGAGCACGCACGCGAGTCGACGTGGGGGCGAGGCGCTCGCGCGCCTCGCCCAAGGAGAGTGGCCGGCGTCGAGCGTCGTCACCAGCCTCTTGGGAATGTGGGCCGCGGCGCGCGCGGCGGCCTCGCGGCAACACGCGGCGCTGGCAGTTGACCGACCGCCGGCAGCGGCCTCGCTCTCTTAGGAAAATACGCTTGGGCCGCGACCGCCGTTCAGGGGGTGACCCCCGCCTGGGCCGTTGCCGTTTGGAGTGTGACGGAGTGCCCAAGCTTCTCGAGCTGGGCGATCAGGCGATTGGCGGCTCGTTCTTTCTGTTTGCGCTCGGCGTCGGGGTGAACGATCGGCGGGTGGTACAGCTCGCCGTTCTTGAGCATGTGGTACAGCGCGATCAGGAGCGAGTGTTTGACAGCGCCGAGCGCGACCCCGTGGCAGGAGCGGGCCTTGACGCGCCGGTACTTCCGAGCGAAGTGGCCGTCCTTGACGCGGATCGCGCCCATCGCAGCGTCGTGCAGCGCCCCGTCGAGCCATTTCGGGCCCTTGTTGCTCTTCCCGCTCTTGCGTTTGCCGGCGGACTGGTGGTTGCCGGGGCATTGCGCCGCCCAGCTGGTGAAGTGCTTATCGGTCGGGAAGCGGGTCATGTCGGTCCCGAACTCGCGGTCCGACGATCAGCACTCCGATGAGGATCACGTGGTAGCCGAGAATCACATCTGCTACGGCGATGGCCGTGCTGATTGCAAGCGCCAGGCGCCAGATCCGCACACTCGGCCAGCCGGCGATCAATGACTCGCCCGGCGAGCGCACGTAAGGTGGCGCGGCGTGCCCGTTCGTGGCGGCAAATGGGCGGTGGCCGTTGTGATTCGAGGATTGCATCAGCTGAGTCGTGTACGTCTCGCCAAATCGTCGTCTGTCCGACTACCCGCTGTCTGCCTGCACGACTGCCGTTTTGCTCTGACTGTGGCTGCGGATCATCCGTGCCGCGGGCAGGGCTGCCAGAGCTGCCGATAGTGCGATGCTGAGCACGATGCCGGCAGACGACGAGTAGGCGCTTGCGAGCAGCACACCTCCGAATGCAAGGTACGCGCAGATGATTATCGCGCCCTGGTCACGTCCAAGGCCACGACCGGTGTGCGCGAGCACCAGAGCGAGCGCGGTCAGGGCGAAATACCACACGGCTATCAGCGCGGCCAGGCCTGAGCCGTCGCTCAGACCAACGATCGTCGCTGGCAGCAGGAGACCGGCGGCCACGTTGAGCGCGTTGCTGTTCATTGCTGTGCTCAGCGTTGCGGCGCCTCTCCCACGGCGGGCGAGGTATACGGCGGCGACTGCGTTCGGAAGGCTCGTGACAGCCGCTAGCACGAGGCCTCCGACGACGATCTCCGGGACCGCGTTACGGCTGCCGAACCTGGAGGCGGCCTGCTCCATCGCGATACTGGCGCCAACCACGACAACCACTGCGATCGCGGCGAACACGGCGTCGCGCATGCCGCCACGCTGCGGATGGATCGCTGGCTCGAGTTCGAGCTCTTCCTCCTCGATCGCTTCGGTGATCCAGCTAACCCAGGCGGGAGGGAGCCGCGAGACCTTGAGCCACTCATGCGGGATGCCGAGGATCAGCAGGTAGGGGGCGAGGACGCCGAGGACAAAGATCAGCGCGATCGCGGGCGAGAACAGTCCGAGCACGGCGACGACACACACTCCGGCGATCCATAGCGCCACGATGCCTTCCATGAGGATCACGCGACGGTGGAGCGCGATCCTTCCGGCCAGGACAGCCGCGAGACCGAGCAGCGCTGCCAGATTGAAAACGTTCGAGCCGATTACGACCCCAGCGCCGATCTCCGAGTGATGCCCCACGAGCGCTGTCACGGATGATGTGATCTCGGGCGCGTCGGCCGCAAGTGCGCGAGCATCCCAAGAAGCGCCTCAGAGATACCAACACGCGCACCAACCCGCTCGAGCCGAAAGACAAGCACCAAGCTCGACCCAAGGCTCAAGGACGCACAAGCCACGAACACAGCCGCAAGGAGCGGATCGGAGACCCCTAGCCCGCCCCGGCCCGCGCGCAAAACCCTTCCCAATAAGGCAAGCGCGGCAGGATGTGGAGTTCGCTCGCTGTCATGATCGGACCCCTGAACAGGGCACGCCGACCAGACTTCCCGGCACTCCGCCACCCAGTCTAGACCTGCAACGAACGTCAGCCGTCGCCGCAGGAGCGCTCGCGATAGGTTGAAACGCGATGCTGGCACTGATCCGCCGCTGATGCCCCTCGCTCCCGGTCTTCACCTCGGCGGGAGCTACCCGGCTGGGTTGATGTTCCTGGGGTTCGTGCTGTTCGTGGGGATCGGCGCGCTATCACGACAGAACGAGCGTCCCTACTCGGCGTCGATCTTCTACCTTGCCCTGGGGGCAGCAGCGTCGGCCGGTCTCGGGGTGCTCGGGATCGCGCGCCTTGACCCGATCACAAACGACGTCCTTCTTGCGCACGTGACCGAGATCGCGCTGGCGATCGCGGTCTTCGGCGCCGGGATCGCTGTCGAGCAACGCATCGCGCGAAGCTCCACGCTCGTGATCGCCGCGCTGCTGCTGATCGTGATGCCACTTACGATCGCCGCGATCACAGCCTTCGGGATGCTCGCCATGGGCTTGTCACTCGGCGCTGCGCTGCTGCTCGGCGCGATTCTCGCCCCGACCGACCCAGTCCTCGCCGGAGACGTCGGCCTCGGACCGCCGGGCGGGGCGGTGCAGGGCGAACCGCGGCTATCGCTGCACACCGAGGCCGGGATCAACGACGGCCTCGCGTCGCCCTTCGTGATCATCGGCCTGTTCGTCGCTACACGCGGCGGGACGAGCTGGCTGGGCGAATGGGCGTTGAGCGATGTTCTGTACGCCGTCGGGCTCGCGTTACTAATCGGCATCGCGACCGGCTGGCTGACGGCCGTCGCGATCGGTCGCCTACGCGCGCGCAGGCTCCTCTCCCCGGATCTCGACGGCTTCTTCGCTCCCGCGACAGCGTTGTTCATCTACGGCGCTGCCGACGCGCTCGGCTCATACGGATTGCTCGCCGTGTTCGCGGCCGGTATCGCGTTCCGGCGTCACGAATTCGAGCACGCAATCAACACACGGATTCATCACGGCGCCGAAATGGCAGGGCGGTTACTCGAACTCGCCGTGCTCCTCCTGCTCGGCTCGATGCTCACCACCGACGGGCTCGGCGTACCCGGCTTCGCCGGGTGGATGCTCGCCCCGCTGATCATCATCGTCATCCGCCCCGCACTCGTGCTCGCGATCACCGGCCGAGGATTCCTCGACATCCGCGGCCGCCTATTCCTCGGTTTCTTCGGTGTGCGCGGCGTCGCCGCGCTCTTCTACGCCGCGACCGTCGCCGAAACCGGCGATCTCTCACATGCCGACACAACAAAGGTCGTGTGGACCACCATCGCCTGCGTAGCCGTCTCGATCGTCGTCCACGGAATCAGCGCCACCCCACTCACCCGACGCCTCCTCGGATGAGGCGCCATCGAGTCGCTACTGCGTCAGTTCAGCAGCGCCGGTGTGAAGACGCTTCCGCACGACCGCAAACAACAACGACATCACGTAGCCCGAACAGCACGTCGAGCGAGGCACCCGCAAGATCGTGAAACCAGGACACGGGGCAGTCTGGTCGGCTTCCGGTCCGCGGATCTCTTGGAGCGGCGGTCTCGCCGGGGACCCCGTCGAGCGACGATCCAGAAGCCTGCTCGCGTCCGAGTCCACTCCGTGTTCACGGGGCCGCGGTGGCGTTGGCGTCTGCTTGGCGCTCGAGTCGGCGGTAGGCAGCGAGCTTGAGCTGGTCGAGGACCAGGATCCAGGCAATCGCGTAGCCCCAGGCGAGGGCGATCAGTTCCCAGCGAAGTGGTTTCATCAGCAGGCCGGATGCGGCGATCAGGGTGGCGATGATCTGGGTGCCGATCACGGCGATCAGCACGATGCGGGTCGGGTGAGGGCGGGACCAGAGCCGGCCGCGGGTGCGTGCGACAAATAGGGTCAGGTGTCCGGCGACCGATAGCTTGAGATACATCAGTGTCTGCACCTCGCTGTGGCTGACGCCGAGGGGTCCGATCGCGAGGCCGACGAGCGTGAATGACTCGATCACTCCCCCCAATCCGAGGACGGTGGCGATCGTGAGGATCTCGTGGAGGTCCCAGCGGGAGGGTCGGGGGGAGGGGTCGGACCCGGTCATAGGCGATTGTCAGGATCGCGCCATCGTTGAGGATCGCGAGCAGCACGATCTGGATCGGGGTGACGGGGAAGAAATTGAAGGCGACGATCGAGAGGGTCACGAACAGGACGACCGGATCGTCTCGGTGATCCGGTAGATCGCGTAGTTGGTCATCCGCTGGAACACCTCGCGTGCGCGGTGGATCGCTTCGACGATCACCGACAGCCCGGGTGAGAGCAGCACGATGTCGGCCGCGGCTCGCGCGGCGTCGGTCGCCCCGGAAACCGCGATTCCGGCGTCAGCGCGCTTGAGCGCGGGAGCGTCATTGACGCCGTCGCCGGTCATCCCGACGATGTGACAGCGCGCCTGGAGCGCTTTGACGATTCGGTATTTGTCTTCGGGCACCACTTGCGCGAACCCGTCGGCGGACTCGACGGCGTCTGCGAGTTGCTCCCCATCGAGATCCGTGATCGTGGCCGGCTCGAGGATCTGCTCGCCGATCCCGACCTCGCTGGCGATCTGCCGGGCGATCTCGATACGGTCGCCGGTGACCATCTTGATCTCGACCCCGAGCGCGCGTGCCCGCTCCAACGTCTCGTGCGCGTCATCGCGCGGCGGGTCCTGGATCGCGAGCACGCCGGTCAGCCGCCAGGTGCCGTCGTCGGCCCGGGCGACGGCCAATGCTCGGTACCCCTTGCGCGCGAACGGCGTGGTCGCTTCGGACACCCCCCGGCTGCGCTGGGGGAGTCACCGACCAGGTCGAGGATCGCCTGCACGGCCCCCTTCGCGACCCGGTACTCAGAACCGTCGGCGTTCCTGACTCTTGCTTCGGCGCGCTTGCGATCGGCGTCGAAGGCTTCGAAATCGACCGCGGCGATGCCTGTGACCGGTGCTCCGAGCGCTGCGATGATCGCTTCGTCTATCGGGTCGTGCCCGTCGCGCTCGGCGGTCAGCACCGCGTCGCGCAGGACGCCGTCACGGTCTGACCGGTGGTCCACGACGGCGATGTCGGCGATCGCGAGCTCGTTCTTGGTGATCGTGCCGGTCTTGTCCGAGCACAGCACGTCCACACCCGACATCTCCTCGATCGCGGGTAGGTGGCTGACGACCGCCTCGCGCTTGGCGAGATCGCGCGCGCCGACGGCCATCGTCACCGACAGCACTGCCGGCAGCGCGACAGGGATCGACGCGATCGTGACCACCAGTGCGAACTCGAGCGTCGCGGTCAGGCTCGTGCCGCGCAGCAGCGAGATCACGGCGACGAGGCTCATCGCGATCACGATCAGGTAGCGGCCGATCGCGAAGATCGCCGCCTGGAAATGGCTCTGTGGAGGCTCCGCGCCGGTCAACTCGGCCGTGCGGCCAAACTCCGTGCTCGCGCCCGTGGCCAGGACGCGCACGCGCGGCGAGCCCCTGGACACGATCGTCCCCGAATACACGCCGTCCCCCGGCTGCTTCTCGACCGGCAACGACTCGCCCGTCAGGACCGACTCGTCCGCCTGTACCGTCCCGTCGGCGATCCGCCCGTCCGCGGGGACCACATCTCCGCGCTCGACGACGATCAGATCAGCCGGCACGAGCTGCTCCGCCGACACCGTCATCCATTCGCCGTCGCGGTTGACCCGCGCCTGCTTCGCGAGACGCTCCTCGAGCGCTTCGATGGCGTTCGCCGCCTGGTGCTCTTCCCAGAAGCCGACGACGCCGTTGAGCAACAGCAGCGCCAGGATAATTCCGAAGTCAGCCCACCGCGCCGTCACCGCGGTGAGCACGACGGCCGCCTCGATCATCCACGGAATCGGCGCCCAGAAGTGCGACAGGACCTCAAGCACCACGCTGTGCCCTTTCTCGGCCAGCGCGTTGGCGCCGTATCGCTCGAGCCTCCCGGCCGCCTCCCCACCGCTCAACCCTCCGTCGCGGCCGAGCCGCTCGTCCGCAGCGAGGTCAGCGTCGGTGCGCTGATCGCGCACCCCGTGTCCGGCAACGCGCTCTGTCTCGCCAGCAGGCATCACGCGACGATTATCGATCGTCCCCAAAGGGTGCTACGGGTGCAGCGAGAGCCGCCGCGGTCGTTGCCGCCTGCGTGCCAAGGTGGTTCAGGCGTGGCCATCGCCTGGCCTGCTGGCCGTGCGTTCGCGGCGGCAAGCAGCGTCCGCACGGTCAGGGTCGGTCTGCGTGAGGATTTCCCAGAAGGTTCGCCCGCTCGTGCGGCGGTACACGTTCTCGAATATGAAGCTGCCCGCCAGCGTGACGCCGAGACCGATCGCCGATGTTGGCGCCGTTTCGATCATGTGGTAGATCAGAACGCCGAACAGGAGCAGCAGCTCTCTGGGCACTGCCGCGGCGATCGTCGGATTGGCGCTCGTTGCGGCGGCCGCTTATGTCGCGCTCGCGCTCGAAGTCGAGAACCTCCAGCGGCGGACGGTTCTGCCGGTGTTCCCTCGCAGCCACGGGGCTGAGGCGATGCGAGGTGATTTGGCCGAGCAATCGCGGCGGCTGGAGCGCGAGGCCGGCGTCCGCGAGCAGCTGTGAGAGCGAATCGAAGCTCGGGAGCCGAACAAGATATGGTCGCGGTAGGGACAGCCCTTCGGTCGGGTCGGGACCTTCGTCCACACCGGCCTCGGGCTGCCCCCCGCGCAGATCCCAGCGTGCGGGACTACGGCACTGGGCTCCTGCCTTGGGTGGTAGCGGCGAAGCGCTGCTCGGGCCAGGGATGCAGGATCTGGGGCAGGGGTAGCCATCGGTCAGCCAGGCGCCTCATCCGCTCCCAGGTAAGCCGGTCGTGCTGGCTGCGACGCCGAAGCGTCAACAGCCAGTTCCGGGTGATCTGGTCGCGGAAGGCGGAGAGCGCCTTGCTGTTGTCGGGCACCGCGTAGTACTGGTAGTGCCCGCGCAGGACACTGGCTAGCCAGCGCCCCTGTTCGGGGATGGGCTGATGCATGCGTCGCCTCATTTCGAGCCGTTTGGCCCGCAGCTTCGCGCGCACCCGTTTGGAGTCGGTAATCCGCTTCAGCTTGAACCGCCCCTTCTTGGTCTTCGCGCACACGTGCGTGAAGCCGAGAAACTGGAACGTCTCAGGCCTACCGAGTCCGCACGCCTCTCGATTCCGGGCGGCGCACCGTCCGAACTCGATCAGCCGCGTCTTCTCGGCGTTCAGCTCCAGGGAGAACTGCGCGAGTCGTTCGCGCAGATCAGCCCAGAACCGCTCCGCGTCATCCCGGTGCTCGAAACCCACCACGAAGTCATCGGCAAACCGCACGATCACCACATCACCATGCGCGTGCCGAGTCCTCCACTGATGCGCCCAGAGGTCGAAGACGTAGTGCAAGTAGACGTTCGCAAGCAGCGGTGAAGCTGAAGCCCCTTGCGGCACGCCGTCCTCGAACGCCGTCCACGTCCCCTCCTCGATGACCCCCGCGGCCAACCATTTCTGGATCAGCCGCAGGACCCTCCGGTCCGCGATCCGATGCTCCAAGAACCGCTCAAGCCACCGATGGTCGAGGCTTGAGAAGTAGTCGCGGAAATCCGCGTCGAGCACCCAGTTCACGCGCTTTCGATTGATCCCGTACGCGAGCGCGTCAAGCGCATCGTGCGGCTTGCGCCCCGGCCGGAACCCATACGAGAAACCGACGAAATCCTGCTCGTAGATCGCGTTCAGCACCTCCACCACCGCCCGCTGCAGGATCTTGTCCTCCAAGCTGGCGACCCCGAGCGGCCGCAGCCGCCCGTCGGGCTTCGGGATGAACACTCTCCGAGACGGCTTCGCCCGGTAGCCCCCGCGATGCACGCGCGCGTGCAGGTCCTCGAGGTTTTCCTCCAGGTTCTGCCCGTACTCGTGCCACGTCACGCCATCCACCCCCGGTGCGGCCTTCGGCCGAAGCGCGAAGTACGCCGCCCGCAAGCGATCGACGTCGACATGATGCAGGAGCGCCGTGAACCGCGCTTCCTTATCCGTTGCTGCCACTCGGCGCACGCGACCAAGCTCACTGAGCGCGCCCTGCCCGGCACCGGGTCCGGGACGCGTTTCGCCAGCCGCGTTCCCCTTGGCCGATCCCCTTCCCTCCACCGACTCCGCCACCCCGCCCTGGGCGTTGTTCGCCGGTTTCGCAGGTACTACGGGACCGTCCGACTTCTCACGATCGTGCATCACGGGATTACGGCCTTGACCTTCCCCGCACGACCCGCCCATTCCATCACCACGGGCAGGTGACCGTGAGACCTCCCGGTTCTCAGCATGGAGAGATCACGCGCATGCTGGGTTCTCCGACCCCGCGGGGCCCAATGGCGACTCGCGATAACGCCACCACCGGTGTTGCCTTCCGACGTTTGAGACCGCGTCGGCACCCCGGACCGCTGATTTCGAGGCTCAATAGCCCGCCTGCGCGCACCCCGATACCAACGCTTCGCTGCGCCCTCACGGGTCGCCAACGCATGGTCGGGGTCGTCTGACTCGCTAGATCTTCGACGTAGGACTCTTTCATTCCCTTCTCTCATGCCGGTTGTCCGGCGCTTTCCCCAAACAAGGCGAGGTAGTGGTCATCACCGGAGCCTCCGGCGGCGTTGGCCGCGCCGCTGCGCGGAAGTTCGCCGCCGAAGGTGCACGCGTCGCGCTGATCGCGCGCGGGCGGCGGGACCTGGAAGCCGCGGCGCGCGAGGTCGAGCAGGCTGGCGGCGAGGCGCTGATCCTCTCGATCGACGTGGCCGATCCAGACCAGGTCGAAGCCGCTGCCGCCTCGGTCGAGGACGCCTTCGGGCCGATCGACATCTGAGTCAACGACGCGATGGTGACCGTCTACGCCGAGTTTCTCGACATCGAACCGAAGGAGTTCAAGCGCGCCACCGAGGTGTCCTATCTCGGCATGGTGTGGGGCACTCGTGCGGCGCTCAAGCGGATGACCGTGCGCGACCGTGGCTCGATCGTGCAGGTGTGCTCGGCGATGTCCTATCGCGGGATCCCGCTGCAGTCGCCGTATTGCGGCGCCAAGCACGCCTGCAAGGGGTTCACCGAGAGCGTGCTCACCGAGCTGCTTCACCACAACTCCAAGGTGCGGGTCTCGATGATCCAGCTTCCCGGCCTGAACACCACGCAGTTCACGTGGGGGCGAACCAAACTGCCCAAGCAGACGATGCCGGTACCGCCGATCTACCAGCCGGAGGTCGCCGCCGACGCGATCCACTACGCCGCGCATCACAAGCGCCGCCAGATCTACGTGGGCATGCCCACGGTGATGAACATCATCGGGGAGCGAGTCGCGCCGTGGCTGCTCGATCGCTACCTCGCGAAGTTCGGCTTCAAGTCGCAGATGACCGAGCACGCACTCGACCCGAGCGGACACGACAACCTGTTCGAGCCGGTTGACGAGGACCGCGGCGCCCACGGGCCCTTCGACGAGCAAGCGCACAGCGTGAGCCCCCAGTACGAGCTCGCCAAGCGTCGCGGCCGGATCCTCGCCGGGCTCGGCGCGGCTGCCGTCGGCGCCGGCGCGGCAATGCACGCTGCTCGGTGAGCCCGGTAACGCGGATCGGACCGTGATGAGCGCTTCAACGCAAGCGGTGGGCGCCACGATCGACGGCGTCCAGGTGAGCGCGTATCAAGTTCCGACCGCCACCGAACAGGAATCGGATGGCACGCTGGTGTGGGACTCCGCGAGCGTCATCGTCGTCGAGGTCACGGCGGGCGGACACACGGGCCTCGGATACACCTACTGTCACCCGGCCGCGGCACAGGTGATCGAGACGAAGTTCGCGAGCGTGCTGGAGGACGCCGATGCGCTGATGCCGGAGCGCTCCTGGACGCGAATGCAGGTCGAGGCACGCCAGCTGGGGCACGCGGGGATCTCGGCGATGGCCGTATCGGCGGTCGATATCGCGCTATGGGACGTGAAGGCCAGGCTGCTCGGGGTATGCCTGGCAGATGCGCTCCCGCGCTTTCACGACAGCGTCCCGATCTATGGCTCGGGTGGGTTCACCAACTACAGCCCCGAGCAGCTAACCGACCAGATGCGCCATTGGGTTGAGATGGGGCTCAACCGCACGAAGATCAAAGTCGGGCGCGACAAGCCCTCCGACATCGACCGCGTGGAGCTGGTTCGCTCCGTCGGGGGCCCGGCCGTCGAGCTGATGGTCGACGGCAACGGCGCCTACACCCCCTCGGAGGCGCTCCTGTGGGCGAACCGTTTCAGCGAACTCGGCGTGAGCTACTTCGAGGAACCCGTCTCCTCGCAGGACCTCGCGGGACTCGCCGATGTGCGCTGCCGGGCTCCCGCCGGCCTGCTCATCGCCGCCGGCGAATATGGCTGGAACCTCCCCTACTTCGAGCGAATGCTTGCGGCCGGCGCGGTCCACATCCTGCAGGCCGACGTGACGCGCTGCGGGGGAATCACCAACATGCACCGCATCGACGGGTTGTGCAAGGCACGAGGCGTGCAGTTCTCCGCTCATTGCGCTCCGGCGATCTCCGCGCACGCCTGCTGTGCGATGGAGACGGTGATCCATATCGAGTACTTCTTCGACGACTACCGGATCGAGAGCCTGCTCTTCGACGGCGCACTCGATCCGCGCGACAGATTGTTGACTCCTGACCGTGCTCGTCCGGGCCTGGGCCTCGAGCTCAATCGCTCGACGGCTGAGCGCTACGCCGTACATCCCGGAGCGGCGTGGTGAGCACGCCGTGCAGGCTCGTTTTCGGCCGAAGAGCAGGATGTGACGGATGCTCAAGTGCCAGCTTGCGGCCATCGCTTTTCGTTTTCCGGGTCCGCTCGCAGGTGGCGATCGCCTTCTTCATCCGCGGCGGTGATGGCACTTGGCGCAACGCGCGGACATCTTCTTCGCCGTGAAGGTCGAACGGCAGGCGCTCGAGGACATCGCCAAACCGATCACCGCAGAGGAGGCGGAGCGGGACGCCAGCGAGCATGAGCACGGCAACGGCGGTCACGATCTCAGCTCTGCTGAGCTCGATACCCTGCGCTGTCGCCGGAGTGCCCTCAAGAGCGGGACACGGGCGGCCGAGCCGCGAGCGGCGCGCCTGAGCTCTAACTGCGCCTGGCCCAGCTACGGTGCCAGCGTCATCGAGCACTCGAGCAACAGCGCGTGCACGAACGCTTGGGGCAGGTTTCCGCGGAGCTGGCGTTGGCGCACGTCGAACTCCTCTGTGAACAGTCCAGACGGCCCACAGGCGGCGCGGTTGCGCTCGAACCATCGCATCGCAGTGAGCTCATCGCCCTGCTGGGCGAACGCGAGCGCCAACCAGAACCCGCACAGCAGGAAGGCTCCCTCGGCTCGGCCGAGCGGACGCTCGTCCGGCCGAAAGCGGTAGGCGTAGCCGTCTTCCGTCAACTCGTCGACGACGGCGGCGACCGTGGCCAGACACCTTGGATCGCCGGGCGGAAGGGCACCGCGGATCGTAGGCGTGAGCAGCGCCGCATCGACACGCTCGTCGCGTTCGGCGCGCTGCCAGCGCCCGCTGGGATGGATGCAGCGTCGCGCTGTGTCGGCGACGATTGCGTCCGCGAGCGCCTGCCAGGCGGCGGCCAGCTCGCCCGCGGTGCGGTGAGCGCTGATCGCCCGGGGGCCCGGCCGCGCAGATCAGGCGGCTGTGCGTCCAGTGGTCCGGGTCGAGTTCCCAGATGCCGGCGTCGGGCTCCTGCCAGCGGGAACGGATCGCGTCGATCTCGGTCTCGACTGCGCGCCAGTCGTCCGCCACGAGATGATCGTGTGCCGCGCCGGCCGCGAGCAGTAGCAGCGCCTCGCCGAACGCGTCGAGCTGGAACTGCAGGTTGACCCAGTTGGCGATGATGTCGCTTCCCCCCGGGTAGCCTGGCAGCTCAAGGCGCCGTTCGTCGGGCACCGGTCCTCCGGCTGCGGTGTAGGCCGGTCGAAGCCCTGCTCCGTGCTCGAGCAGACGCTCGCGCACGAACCGCAGCGCCTCGTCGAGCAGGCGATACGGTCCGGCCCGTGCGACCGCCTGGCCGACGTAGCACTGGTCGCGGATCCAGACGTAGCGGTAGTCGTAGTTGCGCCCTTGCTCGGCCCGCTCCGGTAGCGAGGTGGTCGCGGCCGCGACCATCCCACCGGAGAGGCTCGTCAGCCCGCTCAGCACCGCATAGGCATGACCGGCGTCGCGGGGCGCGATGCCATCGTCAAGCCGCGGGATCCGTGCGTGCCATTCCGCGCTGGTTCCTTGCCACGCCGCCTCCGGATCCGGCAGCGACTCGAGCTGCCGATCGCGGGTCACGACCAGCATCAGGTCGTGCTGTTCGCCGGCAGCGAGCTCGAGCTCGAGGCAGAGCGCGCGTCCGCCGTGGCCGTCGGGCACAGCTTCGGCTTCGGGTGCGCCGCTCCAGCCGATGGTGTGCTCGCCGACGCGTCCGCGCCACGCCTGGTCCTCACCGAGGCGAAGCCCGCGCAGGCCCTCGGTCCCGAAGCCCGCGCGTGGATCGAGCGCGACGTGCAGCCGAGCGGGCCCGCGACGGGCGATCAGCCGACGCAGGATGACTGCCTGTCCGAGCTGTGAGGGCAGCGCGAGCGCCTCGCGGCATTCGACGATCCCCGTGTCCGTGACCCAGCGGCTGCGCCACACCAGCGTGCCTGGCTCGTAGTGGCCGCCCCAAACAAACCGGCCGGCCGGCGTAACGGAATACCCGCCCCGCCCGCCGACCAACGTCGAGAACAGCGCGTCGTCTGACCAGCTCGGAAAGCACATGAACGCAAACTCGCCGTGTGGGCCGACGATGATCCCGCGCTCTCCGTCAGCCAGCAGCGCGTATTCGCGTAGCACGTGAGGAGGCGGCTGCTCGCCAACAGCTCGGTCCGCTGGAGACATCCTCACCGCGTCCTCGCGCCGCCGGCGCAGCTGGCTTCATGCACGGCTTGGAGCCTCGTGAGCCTGTCCGCGGAGCTCGCGGCGGTCGGTCTCCGCTCCCCGCAGCCTGCGCAGGAAGTGGATGCTGAGCAGGATCGACGCCCCAGCCACTCCCCAGATGGCTGCGTAGCCGCGGGTGGAGGGCAGCGGGCCGCGCAGGAGCTCGACCGCCGCGCCGGCCAGAACTGGACCGAGCATCGTTCCGATCCCGCGACTGAGCGAGTAGCAGCCTGTGAGCGCGCCGTGGGATCGTGCCGGCATTAGCGGGATCAAGATCGCGTACGGGAGGCTCATCACAACCGCGCCGCCGAACGCGATCACCGGGATCACTGGTAGCACCAGGTAGGGCGCTTGGGTGAGTAGCGGGACGAGCCCGAGCCCGTACGCCCACAGCGCGAAGGTCATGATCCGCAGCCGGCCTAGGCGGTCTGCCAGCTGGCCGCTGATCGGAGCGGAGATCAGGATGATCAGCGCCACCGCGCCGATGATCAGCGCGGCAGTGGTCACGCTGTTGCCCAACCCGGCGGTCAGGAAGAGGATGACGAAAGTCTTGATCGCGCCCAGCGAAAGTTCCCAGAGTGCGTTGGCGATCATGTACGCGCGGAGCGCGGAATGCTGGGCGATCAAGCGGCGAAGCTCGCCGAGCGCCTGGCGCAACGACAGGGCGGCATGCTCATCGTGCGCCGGGACGCCGCGGCGCAGGAGCACGAACGAAAACGCGCAGAGCGCCGCCACGAAAACGCTCGCGGCGGTCACGAACGGCAACCACCGCGCCCACGCGAGCAGCAGGCCACCGCCGACGAGCGCGAGACCGGTTCCGCCGCCGCGCCACAGTGCCTGAACGCTCTGCGCACGCCCGGCGGCGTCGCGCGAGACGAGATCTGGGTACAGCGCCCGGTAGGGCTCGTAGGCGATGAAGTACGCGGCGAAGAACGCAAGGACGAGCAAGGACGTGACGAGCAGCGAGCGCGCAAAGCCGAGCATCGACAGTGCCACCGCGAGTCCGGGCGCAGCGCCGAGGACGAACGGCAGCCGACCGCCCACGCGCGTGCGAAGCTGATCCGACCAGGTTCCAAAAACGAGCGGCAGGATCATCGCGAGGAGTCCCTCGATCCCGATGATGAGTCCGATAACCGTCGTCGAGCCCGTGAACTGCTTGGCGATCAATGGAACATAGGTCGTGACGACCGTTGTCCCGAGCGCAAGCCCGAGCGCGGGCACGCCAAGCAGCGCGATGGTCGTCTTCTCGCGCCGCTCAAGGTCACGATCGCCTCGCTGCTGCGAACCGGCCACGTTCAACGTCCTCGCGCCTCAGGCACGAGCCACCGCCGCTCCGGCACTCCAGGCAGCAGCAACGCGATGTGTGAGGGTGTGCTTGAACACATGGCGGCGCGGTTCACTCTGCGTGACCCCGCCACGTCGCAGATTCGCCGACACGCGGCCGGCGGCACGACCGGTGCGTCACTGGGCGCCTCGGAGCCGATCGCGCAGATCTCATCGATGGTCCGCTTGTACTCGACCTGGGGTGTCGCTCGTGCGCCCACGACTTGGGCGGCAGAGCAAAAGATCTTGGCGGCGCCCGTCGTCGATCGAGTCGTCGTATGCACGCAGGAAGGCGGCGACATCGATTCTGGATGGTCAGCGAATGCCTCGCCCGCGATCATTGAGGCGACCTCCATCACGCAGACCCCTTCTTCACGCGAGGCGTGCTTGCCCCTGGAGAGCGTGCTCGTCGTGTAGTTGACCGGCGAGCGAAAAACGGGTGACATCACCCAAACCTCGGGCTCGAAGGCTGCGGCGGCGAGCGAATGCCGCCTCCTTCGATGCAATGCTCGCTGCGCCGGGGGGTGAATCGTGGGCGGGGCGAAAAATGTCAGCCGCCATACGATGCACGGGTCGCCCGGGCAGATTCAAGGCCAGCTCACCTCGTCCCCGGTGCCGTGCCGGTGTCCAAAGCCGGATCCACATGGCTGGTTCGCGCGCCCGGTCGGGATCAAGGAACTCCATCACGAGTGCGGACCAGGAGAAGTCGGTTGCGCCCATTCCCGCGCCGGTGAACGGGTCGTAGTACTCACGGAGACCCGCGGCGGACACTGCGCCAGCGAGCCGGCGTCCCATCTCGGCAGCCTCGGCGCTGTATCCCAGTCTGAGGAGCCCGAGCCACAGCAGCCACGCGGCATTGATCCATGTCGGACCGCGCCGATAGGGGCGCAGGAAAGAGCAGGCGATCCCGGCGCGAGAACGTGCTGTCGTCGGCCGATACCGACGGCGGCGGCACCGGCAGCCAGAAGCTCTTCGGATTGAGGAGGTGCTGCTCGACGAGTCGACGACCGATCTCTTGAGGAAGGTCCGGCAGCGCGAGCGGGGACAGCGCGGCCCAGGTGACTGGTCGGTGCCGCTCGGTCCGCCGTCTGTGCGATCGCCGCACCAGCTGATGAAAGAGCCCGCGGCGATCGTCGTAGAGCCGCTCGACGATCGTCGGTGTGATCGATGAGCGGCCGAGCGCAAGGCGCGAGAGCCCATGCAAGACGTTCGTCGAGGTTCCGCACACGACCGGGCCTCCGGCCCGCTCGACCCGCCGAATGTCAAACCCGAGCCGACGGTTGCGGCGAACGAGCAGCGGGAACCCGGGGAGTCCGTCGGCGTGCCAGCCGAACGCAGAGTCGAATTTTGGCGAGGCGTCGAGCCCGGACTCGTCGGGTTGGAGGATCCACAACAGGCCGTCTCCGTCGAGCGCCCGCTCGCCCTCGACCCAATCGTGATGGTGGCGCACGATCTCCGGGACCGGGGCGGGGTCGCCGACAGCGATCCGCCAGGCCCAGGCGAGCAATGGCGGCTGGATCGTTGCGGTCATGAAATCGCCGCGCGAACGCACGTTGTAGAAAAGCCTCCGTACCCCGCTCACCGGCTCGCCCGGTGCCACCAACGAGATAGCCGACCGCGAGCAGCCCTGCGCCGACGGCCAGCGAGCCCAATGTCGCCGTGACTCCCAAATTCTCAGGAATCGACGCGATCGCACCGGCCGCCGTGATCGCCGCCAGCGGGAAGAACCAAAACGCGAGTTCCGGGAACTTGCCCGCAGGCACTGCGATGTCGCCCACTGCAACGAGCAGGAACAGGATCCCGTGGGCAAGCCAGAACGCGCCCCACATGCCGTGCATGGCCGTAGCGACGACGTCGCGAGCGCGGTAGGCCCACATCCCGGCGGCGAACTGGGCCAATCCGCCGAACATCGCCGCGAAGGGGAAAAGATATGCCGGGCTCTGCGTCGTCCCGTACCAGCCGGCGACGTGCGTGGCCCACCATAAACGTCGCGGCGGCAAAGCCGAACAGCCCGAGTACCGACGGCGCCGCGATTGCGACCAGGGTGCACGTGCGCGAAACCGGCCTTCCGGGCGCCGTCTCTCCGTGCGTGACGCTGACGACGCATCCTCGGATGCCCCCAGCTCAAATGATCGCGACGTTCCGGCATCCTCGTATAAGGGCTGGGTCCTGCGGCCGATCCGGTCATGCACCCGGCGCGCAGCCGGCGGCCGATTTTTACAGTGTAAAGTTGACTACGACAATGCCGCGAATGGCTGAGCCAGCCCCACCGCGCAGTCGCCTCCAACGGCGCTTGATCCTCGACGCCGCCGTGTCCCTCATCGAACGCGACGGCCCCGCCGCGCTCAGCATGCGCCGCCTCGGCCCGGAGCTCGGCGTCGAGGGAGTGGCCCCCTACCACCACTTCGGGAGCCGAGACGAGCTGCTCAGCGCAATCGGCGACCGGATCCTCGAACCGCTGCAAGAGCTCCCGCCGACCGAGGATTGGCGCGAGGCGTGCAGGCAATTCGCCACAACCCTGCGGAACGTTGCCGTCGCGCGACCGGCAAGCTTTCAGCTGCTCGGGCTGCAACCACTCGACACGCCCGCATCCCTGCGACCCGTCGAGCTACTCCGTGGCGTGCTTGTCGCGCAGGGGTTCACCCCGCGCGACGCGCTCGCCATCTACCGCGCGACCGTCAGCTACGAACGCGGCCTCCGCGCGCTGCTCGACGGACTGCCCGACCCGAAATGACGATCGCCGCCGACCCAGCAGCACAATGCGAGCTCCGGTGACCGTCTGTCAGGTCCTATCTGAGGATCCGGACATGGCCGAAGCGATCGCTCCGGCCGACAGAGACCGGGCCATCGACGAGTGCATCGCCCCAACCGTGCGCATTCCCCGGGGCCGCTGGGGCGTTCAGCGGATTGATGTCATGCGAGACGGGATCGGCCTGCTGGTGCTGCAGGGGCTGCTGATCCGGCGAGTCGGTATCGACGGGCGATTTGGCGCTGAGCTACTCGGTCAGGGCGACGTCTTGCGGCCCTGGCAGGGAGAGGATGCGCAGCCGACGCTGCCGCGGATGACGGGCTGGCAGGCGCTCGAGCCAACCCGCATGGCGGTGCTCGACCGGCGTGCTGCACAACGGTTCGCTCGTTATCCGGAGCTGACCGGGCGCCTCGTTGGACGAGCGCTCGAGCGCTCGCGCAACCTCGCGATCAACATGGCGATCGTCCACCAGGCGCGTGTCGATGTCCGACTGCACATGTTGTTCTGGCACCTCGCCGACCGCTGGGGCCGCGTGCGCAGCGACGGGATCGTCTTGCCGCTGCACCTCACGCACACCGTCCTCGCCGATCTCGTAGCCGCACGCCGGCCGACGGTCAGCAGCGCGTTGGCGCAGCTCGCCAGACGCGGCCTTGTCGGCCTCGTCGATGACGCTTGGCTCCTCTCGGGCGAACCGCCCGCGCAGTTGCTGGAGCTCCGCGCCATGGCAGTGGGATCGAACAACCCGCCGGCGACAGATCCACGTCCGCCCGACGCTCACCCAGATAAGTCGCCGCAGGAGTCCCGGCTCGCCGGTGCCCCGAGGTCGACCGCCCCGCAGTCTGCGCATCCCTCGCCCGCCCACGCCTGACGGCATTCGCGCGCAGCCAGCGCAGCAATCCCAAGCGCAGCGACAGGATCCAGCCACCACCAGCCCAGCACCGCGTTGGCGAGAATGCTCGCCAGCACGCCACCGGCCGCGATCGCGCACAGCCAGGACTGGGCCGCGTCGCCCGCGGTGGCCGCGGACCCAAGCCGAGCGGCTACGCGACCCTTCGCTTGTGCCAGTAGGGGCATCACGATGACGGCTCCCAACGACACCGCAGCACCGGGCCAGCTGACGTGCGGATGTGAACGCTCGGCAAGCGCCCGGATGCCGTCAAAGACGAGGTATCCGGCGAGCACCGCGAAGCACCCGGCGATCACCTGCTGTGCGCGTCGCTCGGCCGCCTCGCTGTGGCTACGCACCCCGCCGAACCGCCAGATCACGGCGCTTGCCGAGGCGAGCTCGATCAGCGAGTCAAGACCGAACCCCAACAGCGCAACCGCACCCGCGACCAGCGCAGCGATGATCGCGACGGCGGCCTCGAGCACCATCCATCCGATACTGAGCCACGACAGCACCCTCGCGCGGCGCACGAGACGCGAGCGCTCGACCGTGGCGAGCCGATGAACGGGGACCGCCTGCGCCTTCGCGCCGCAGAGCCGACGATCAACCCCAAGCATGGCGGAAGAACTTGGCCGGAACGTGCTCAACGCAGCCGCCCTCACTGCGGCGGAAACGCTTAGTCGAACCCGCCATGTGCCGATTCCCTAGCCGTGGCCTCAGGCTCGGACGCGTGGTTGTGCGACAAGCCGAACGGTCGCAGCGCCCGCGCCAGGCGCCTCACCTCCGCCTGGATCAGCGCCTCATCGTGCCTGCTCGTTCCGCGGCCGCGCAGACGGCCGCGCCGGCCGGCCGAACCAATGCCGTCGCAGCGATCGCGCGGCGGGTTGCTGCCTGTCACGGAGGATGCTTGCACTGATGTCATGAGGTAACTATCCACCAAGCCCGTCGCCGCGGGCAGAGCGCCGGTCTGGATCCTGACGGGATCGTCGAAACGCACCGACCGCGGGATTCAACACAGTTCAAGAATCGGTCACTTCCCTGACGGGCTGGTCGTCATTCGCCGCGACAACGAGCTGGATCCCGTGTTCCGAGGGGCAAGGAATTCGCCTTGCCAGCCTCAACTCCACCAATCCCGAGGGCCCGACGTTGGCGACCGACAATGCGCCCCAGGCGGTCCACGCTTCATGGCCTACGAAGGGGACGCTGTATCCGCTGCGGGATCTGCGGAACGGCGGTGCGCGCGGGCGACGCCATCGGGTTGGTCGACGCCCGGATCACGCACGCCGAATGCGCACTATCCACCTGGTTAAGCCGCTCCCGATCACGCGCGACCGCCGAGCTGGCAAGCGCCGATCCGAACGCGGGGCGGCCGTCACCGACCAACGCGGACGAGCAGTGGGTGCTAATCGAGACTTTGCTGGGGAGCCGGTTGTGAACGTCGTCATCGATATCGCCGCGCTTGGCGGGCTCGCCTACGCGGCGGGGCTCGTGATTGCGGCCGTGGTCTTGGGGGCGATGCGACGGCGACGGCGGCCACCGTGTGGTCGTCGGCATCGCATCCTCCAGAAGGGGAACACGACTCCGCGGGTGGAGCAGCGAGGCGCCGAGCTCCTCGACCCCAAGCCGCGAGCAGCAGGGGCGACGAAGCGCTCAAGCGCCCCTGGCCGAAGGTCGCCGTGTCCCCGGATTTCGTCGCTGTCACCCTCACAACCCGGCAGGCGCGCGATTACATGCGTCCGCCAAGCGCGGTGATCGTGGCTCGGCCCACAGCATCGTCACGGCCTCGCCCCCGCTGGGCGCGGACTGCGCCATCTCGTCGAGGTTGAGAGTCGGTCCATGGCGGGGGTCTCATCGATCTGACCGATCGCCTCGGTGACTCAGCGCTCGGCAGCGGAGGCAGCGATCCTTGACCCTGGCTGCGCTCGGAGTACGGTATGTGGTGGGTGTGCCGGGAATGTCTGGTCGGCGGTTCGTCGGCGATCTGTTGGGAGGGCAGATGACCAGACAGCTCCACCAGGCGAGCGGTGGGGGCTGCCGTCGCGCGTGACGCGCGGGCCGGCCGAACGGGACCGTCTCCAGCGGATTGGCGCACGCCGGCGGCACGCGACGGACGTACGTAGACGATCCGAGGCGCAGACCGTCGACAACGATTTGCACCGGAACACGACGACAACCACGCACGAATCGAGCACCGTAGTGAACAAGACCAGGCCGATCACAAACCTCGCCGAGCAGCGGCAGCCCGAAGCCAGAGCGCATCCCAGTGTAAGCCGCGACCACCAGGCAGCGTGCTCCAGCCCGGTGCAACCGACAAACGACGGTGCCCCTGGTTTCGTGAGCGCCGAGGCATGCTAACTCCAGCGGGCGTGCCCACGCCCTGCGCGGAACTCGAGCATCTCGCGGCACGCCGCGACGCGGAAGACGCCGGTCGGCGGCCGCCGGACCCGAGGCTGGCGAAATCCAGAGACGCGCGAGGGAGGGCAAGAGGCTCGCTCGGACGGCAAGGCGGGTGCGGCCCGATACGTGGCAACACGCCGCCGCTGGGCGTTCCAGAGGGAGGAAGATTGCCAATGCTGAGCAATGCTGGTGGGTAGTTCGTCGTCGTTGACCTTCGGGATCGCCCGGATGACGCTGGCGTTGGGACGCACGATCCTTGGAGCGTGACGAACGTCCTGGTCGCCTACGCTTCAAAGGGCGGCTCGACCGCGGAGATCGCGGAAGCGATCACGGAGAGCCTGGCGCAGTCCGGTCTGAGCGTCGACTGCATCGAGGCTGGGAAGGTCAGCAGCGTTGGGTCCTACGACGCGGTTGTGCTAGGTAGCGCGGTGTACATCAGGCGCTGGCGCGGCGATGCCAAGCACTTTCTTCGCAAGCACGACAAGGAGCTTTCGCAGCGACCGTTGTGGGTGTTCAGCTCGGGTCCGGTCGGAGACCCGAAGAGCGATGCCGACCCGTCCTGGCTGGAGCCGCCAAAGATAATCGAGCAGGTCGCTCGCCTTGGTGCGAGGGGACACGTTGTGTTTGGTGGCCGCATGCCTCTCAATCCTCGCGGGCCGATCGAGCACGCGATGGTCAAGAACACACCGCCTGAGTACCGCGACCGGCGCGACTGGGACGAGATTCGCGCGTGGGCCGCGGGCATCGCATCCGAGTTGGGTGCCGCGGTGCCCAGCGCGTAGTCGCCGTGCGGACACGCGATGACGTCGACGGGACAAGAGCCGTTCGTGACGTCGGCCGACGAACCGCTTACTCGACAGCTACCTCGGCGAGTACGACGTGGCGGAGGTTCACGCCTGCATCGTGAACGGGGACGTGAAGACGACCTGGGAGGCGATCAGAAATGCAGACCTCTCAAGCATCCCGGTGGTGCATTCGCTGCTCATGCTCCGCAGCCTCCCCGGGCGCCTGAGGGCGATCAACAGCGGCCAGGCGGCACCCGCTCCCCCTCCGTTCAGCCTTGGTGACATGCCGCGGGTCGGCTTTCAGCTGCTCGGTGAGCGCCCTGCCGAGATCGCCTTTGGTTTCGTCGGCAAACCCTGGAAGGTCGGTGCCGAACAGCCACTCGCGATCGGACGCGACGGCTTCGTCGCGTTTAGCGATCCCGGTTACGCCAAGGTCGCCTTCAGCATCCGGGCCAAGCCATACGGGACCCACCGAACGCTGATCACGACCGAGACACGTACCGCGACGACTGACGCCGCCACTAGCTAGGCGCCGGTTCGCCGCCTACTGGAAGCTGATCGGTCCGTTCAGCGCCCTGATTCGGCGACTGATCCTTCGACAGGTCACGTCCCAGGTCGAAACGCCCACCGCGACGACGTGACGCGGTTGTGACGGTGAGTGGAATTAGCATGCGCGCCCAAAGGAATCAGGAGGTGGACCCATGCGGGCGGTGATCGTCCACGGGTCGATGTTCGGTAACACGCACGCGATCGCTGATGCCATTGGCAAGGGCCTCGAAGCGATGCTCGAAGTCGTCGTGGTTCCGATGGCTGAGGCGGGCCGCGAGCGGTTGGGCGACGCCGACCTGCTCGTGGTGGGCGGCCCCACCCAATTTCACGGCATGAGTCGCACACGTACCCGCAAGTGGGCGGCCGCCATTGCGCAAAAGCCCAGTAACGATCTGGTGCTCGATCGCGACACCCAAGGCCCGGGCGTGCGTGACTGCTCACGTCGCTCGGCCACGGCCACACCAAGGTTGCTGCCTTCGACACCCGCTGCAACGGTCCGGCGGTTCTCAGAGGTAGGGCGTCGAAGGCAATCAGCCGAAAGCTTGGGAAGCACGGGTCGAGGTGGTCGCCGAGCCCGAGAGCTTCTTCGTCAGTTTGAAGAATCACCTCGAACCGGGCGAGGAGGCCCGAGCCCAAGAATGGGCAAACGGCTCGCGGCAAGCATCGCATCGAGTGGCAGCACCGATGCGGACCGTCCGGGACGACCAGCCGCGTCCAAGGAGACGTGATGGCCGAGGTGATGATCCCCACTCGGGGTGAGCTGCCGTCCTACCTGGCGACACCTGGGGGCGAGGGCCCCTGGCCGGGTGTCGTCGTCATCCACGACGCAATGGGGATGAGCCAGGACTTACGCAACCAGGCCGACTGGCTCGCGGGCGAAGGGTACCTCGCCGTAGCGCCGGACCTCTTTCATGGGAGGGGGAGGGTGGCCTGCTTGATCTCGGTCATGCGCGACGTGCGCGCTGGACGGGGAAGGTCGTTCGACGAGAGGGCTTGCCCGATCGTGGGAAGCCACGGCGGCAAGGATCGTTCACTGCGGGGGGCCGCCGATCGCCTCGACCGGGCATTGACGGCCATCGGGGTCGAGCACGATGTCAAGGAGTACCCGGAGGCCGGGCACTCCTTGCTCAACGACCATGAGGGAGCTGGAGACAAGACGCCGCTCCCGTTCGCCGTCTTGGAGCCGGTCTTCGGAATCCTCTCGCCAGGATCGGGCTACCACGAGGAATCTGCGCGCGATGCACGTCGGCGCATTCTCGCGTTCTTCGAAGCGCACTTGAAGTCGTAGAGGGGCGAGACCGCCCGGTACTGCCAGTCCCGCGTGGGGGCAGACCGGCGACCGGTCGGGATCGCTCCGGCAAGGCGGTGGCGTCAGTCTGTTGCGATGCCCCGGAGGGGTCGCGTCGGCGCTGCCGCTCCTACCGTCGCAATGGGAGCCTGGCGGTGGTTCGCTTGACGTTGGAGAGTGAGACGCCGATCCAATGAAGCACCGGCCTGAGTGACGCTCAGTCCCGACAGCCGGCAGCGCAGAGACCTCTCGCCATGTCTCGAGCATCCGGCCTCTGCTCGAGGCCAGCCCCCTTTGCGCGGGATCCGCAACCGCGCCCGATCGGGACACGGCTGGTCCTCGTCAGATGCAGCTGCCTCGCTGAGACTGGTGCTGCTCGATCCAAGCGGCACAGTTCGCCAGCGAAATTGCCGTGGGTCTATGACGACGAACGCATCGCCGCGTATGCGAACAGAGCCATCGCGACGGCTGGACGACTCCGGCGGTCGCGCGCGGTCGGTCCGCGGCGGGCGATCACTGGTTTGATCCCGCGCGCCCACACGGCCGACGTACTCGTCATCGTCGTAGCTGCGGCGACCCGCAGTACGCCGTCCAGGCGCTGAAGTGCTACTGGCCGGCTGCCCGCCGGCGCTCGATTGTCCTCGCCAGCCGTGCACCCCACTCGCGCGCCCGGTCAGGCTCGCCCGGCAGCAGGTGGCTCTTCCAGTCCACGAAGAAGCTTTCCGGTGCGACCACGACGGTGAGCCCGTGACGCGATAGTGCGCGAGCGATGCCCTTGGACGCTCGGCCGGTGAAGGCGGCGGGCGCCTTGTACCGAGTATCGAAGGCGGCCGCGCCAGCGTGAAACTGGTCGAGAGTGTCCAGCCACCCCCCCACGCCGGGTCCGGTGTCGGCACCGGGCTCAAGCACCAGGTCGCTACCCGGTTGGCGAACGGACTTCGCGGCGGAAGCGCGGGTCTTCGGCCGCGACATTCTCGACCAATGTGTCGGACCGCTGACGATGATCAGGTCAGCACCCTCGGCTTCCCGGGCATCCGCTCCGGCGACTCCAAGAACGCGAACATCTGGTCCGACGCCTTCGGCGATCGTACGCGCGATCGCGCGTGTGTTTCCGAACATCGACTCGTAAACGATCACCGCACGCATCTCGATGCTTTCCGCAGCAGACCTAAGGTCCAAGCCAAGGAGTCGCACAGGATGACATGACCGCATCGGACGCACACCCCTGCCTGGCGTCGCTCCGCGGCCCCGTTGGGCTTACTTGCAGGGGCCACACCGCCGGCAACGTTGGCGCCGCCGCTCACATCAGTGGGACCTGCTTTCACTCGACGACGGCCGTCTCGGGACGGACTACGAGCGTCCCGCAAAGCGCGGAAGGCAGAATCCTGGTTTGGCGAAGACGAACCCACGTTGTCGAAAGGGGCTGTCTGTGAGTACTACCGAGAACCATGGTGTCCTGACGCTGGAGCGGCGCGGTCACGTGCTGCTCATGGGCCTCAACCGCCCTCAGAAGCGCAATGCGTTCAACATCGAGCTACTCATGGAGCTCGGCCGGGCCTACGAGCTGCTCGAGCGTGATGACGATCTGCGCTGCGGCGTGCTCTTCGCCCACGGCGATCACTTCACCGGCGGCTTGGACCTGGCCGAGGTTGGCCCCGCGCTGGCCGAGGGCAACCTCAGTTATCCCGAGGACGCCCGTGACCCTTGGCGTAACGACGGCAAGCCCTGGACGACCCCCGTCATCGCCGCCGCCCAGGGCTGGTGTATGACACTTGGGATCGAGCTGCTGCTCGCCGCAGACATTCGCGTGGCCAGCAGCGACGCGCGCTTCGCCCAGCTCGAGATCCAGCGCGGCATCTACCCGTTCGGCGGCGCGACGATCCGTCTGCCCCGCGAGGCGGGTTGGGGTAACGCCATGCGCTGGCTGCTGACCGGCGACGAGTACGACGCCCCCGAGGCGCACCGCATCGGGCTGATCCAGGAGATCACCGAGCTCGGCGCACATCTGGACCGCGCTGTCGAGCTCGCCGAGCGCATCGCCACCCGCTCCGCGCCCTTGGGCGTCCGCACGACGTTGTCCTCAGCCTCAATCCACCGCGTAATGGGCTCGTTCTGTCCGGCGCGGGTGTTTAAGTGACCTCCTAAGCAGGGAAAAAGCAGCTGTATTGGGCAGCCGCGGCCCCGCTCAGGAGGTCACCCACATGGTGAAGGATTCGCTGGACGCGATCGACGTCGTTTTTGACGATGATCGTCTGGCAAGGCCAACACGCAGCGCGGCGTCATTCGCTTCGTTGACGAGCTGCTCGCGCGGGTATCGCGCACTGGCGCGACCGGCGAGATTCTGCTGCGCGCCGACTCCGGCTTTCACAACGCCAAGCTCCGCGCACGGCTCGCCGCGAACGGCGTGCTGTACTCGATTGGGGTGCGGCAGACCACGGCGATCGCTGCGGCGATCGCCCTGATCCCCGAAGCAGCGTGGGTTCCGCTGGTGGACTACCCCAAGACCGGGGAAGCGCAGATCGCCGAGACCACGACAGCGAACGGTGAGCGGCTGATCGTCCGTCGCGTCCGAACGCTTGGCGTCCAGGCCCAGCTGTTTGAGACCTGGCGGCACTTCGCGGCGTTGACTAATCGCACCGAGCCGCTCGCCCTTGTTGAGGCTGAGCATCGCGATCACGCGACCGTTGAGCTCGACATTCGCGACCTGCTCGACCAGGCGCTCGCACACGCCCCCTCAGGCCAGTTCGCCGCGAACTCAACGAGCCCTGGCCGAGGGGCACGCGGCGGCCGCCGCGCGCCTGAACGACGACATGGTGGCTCTGCTGAGGACCGAGGACGGCGCCGAAGGCATGATGTCGTTCATCGAGCGAAGGCCAGCCAACTTCACCGGCCGGCAAAGATGCCAACCCTCACCATCACCTTGGACGAGATACAACAGGCATTGGCGGCGGCCGCGTGTGTGAGCACCGCCGGGTCCTTGCCCTCGCCGCCGAGCGCCGCTCGCCGGTAAACCCAGCGTGCCGGTCGCGGGCTGGCATACCGCTCTCCCCAGACCCGCTTCAATCCCCGCGGTACCAGACGACGATTGCTCCGGACGCTCCCATTGCGCGAACAGCGAGTCTCTGAGCGAGCGAGATCCTGAGAACGTCCGCAGCTGAGTATCGACCCGGTCCGGTCGTGAGAACCTTTGCTCGGATGACGACCAGCGACCTCGAGCAGTCGAGTACCGGCCGCGGTGAGTCCGTTGCTGGCGTCGATCTGTACTGGTTGCCGTTGGGGGCGGGTGGCCATTCCGTGCGTCTCAACGGTCGCGTGTTCGAAGCGGTAGTGTCGCGGCTCGAGCATCGGCCGGCGTGTGATCTCTACCACTCCGCGCTTGAGGTGCGCGTGCCGGAGGGACGCTTTGTGATTGAGCAAGCGCCCGTCCCGGGCGGTGACGGAGCGCGGCGTGGCGTGGCCGCTGGTGGCACGGTTGGCGCGCGCTGGGCAGGGCACTTTCGGATCTTCCGCTACGAGGTGCGTCGCTGGCGCGATGGTGTCATCCCGGATGTCGGCGAGGCGGTCGATAGCCCGCGGCGGCTGACGGATGACCCAGACTGTGCACGCCGATTGCTTGACCTGGTGCCCTCCTTCCCGACGCCAGTTTGGTGTCGGGACGAGTCGCCAGCAGTGGCTTGAATCCGGAGTCGATCCAGCCACCAGACGGTGGCCGTGCTCCGGGCTGGAACGCTGGGCTCGTGGTGGCTCGCCGACTGGCGGCGCAACGAAATCCCGCTTGATCCCTAGCTAGTAGGACTTTGGTAGCTGCGTGCAGGAGTTCTGTGGGGGTGCGGCGAATGCTGTGTTATGGGCAGCACCGTGATGGAGCGCGAGGACGAGGCGGCGGGCGTGGTCGTGGTTGCTCCGGAGGTCAAGGAGCGTTTGGCGGCGTTTATGGCAGATGTTGCTCAGGGCTTGGGCCGCTCCGAGCAGCGTTGTTGCGCGGAGCGGTACGCGCGGGGGCTGTTGGAGGCCGGGCAGCGCAAGTCGCTTGAGCCGCTCGTCTCCAGGCTTGGAGAGGACGGCGACTATGAGGCGCTGCAGCACTTCTTGGCCGACAGCCCGTGGGATCCGGTGGTGATCCAGCAGGCGGTCGCCGAGCGGGTCGTTCCCGAGATCGGGGTCGAGGCGTGGGTGATCGATGACACCGGGATTCCGAAGGACGGCAAGCATTCGCCGGGGGTCAAGCGCCAGTACTCCGGGACGCTAGGGAAGATCGGTAACTGTCAGATCGCGGTGTCGGTGCACGCGGTCGGCGAGCAGGGGACGGTGCCGCTTGACTGGGCGCTGTATCTGCCGGAGGAGTGGTGCTCGGATCTTGAGCGTCGTCGCAAGGCGAAGATCCCCGACGACGTTGAGTTTCAGACCAAGCCCGAGCTGGCTGGGGGGTTGATCGTGCGGGCCGCGGGCTGGGAGATTCCGAGGGCGCCGGTGCTTGGCGATGAGGCGTACGGCAAGAACACCGAGCTGCGCGCGCGTCTTCACGAGTGCGGGTTCGAGTACCTGCTCAGCATCAACTCAGACGCCCGTGTGTATGAGCCGAACACGGTCTTCAGCGTGCCCGCGCGCAAGCCAGGCTCGCGCGGGCCGGCGCCCAGCGCGCTGGTCGCCGACCGCGAACCGCGCCAGCTCACCGAGCTCGCCGCATCACTCAGACCGCAGGATTTCCAGACGCTCGTCTACACGACTCGCGACGGCGAGGAGGTTCACTCGCGGTTCGCGATGCTGCGGGTGATCGCTGCGCACCCCGTCGAGCGGGACCGCGGTCAGCCGCGCGAGGAATGGCTGATCATCGAATGGCCCGAAGGCGACGAGCAGCCCAGCGACTACTGGATCTCCAACCTGCCCGCGGACACGACGCCCGAGCGGCTCGCGCGGTTGGCGCGATTACGCTGGATGATCGAGCTGGACTACCGCCAGCTCAAGGGCGAGCTCGGGCTGGATCACTACGAGGGCCGCAGTTACCTCGGGTTCCATCACCACTGCGCGATCGTCACCGCCGCTCACGGCTTCCTGACCCTGGAGCGGCAGAACCCAAATCGCCAGCGGCCGGCCTGACCCTCCCACAGGCAGTCCACCTGTTCCAGCCCCTCCTGCGCTGCTGGACCGGCCGCTGCTCCACCTGCCAACAGACGATCGACCTCGCCAACTTACCCCTCCGCCGCCCACCACAACGCGAGTGACCACCTACCAAAGTACTACTAGCTGCCTGACCTCGTATTCGTGGCTTCTCGGTCCTTGGCCGGCGGGGAACTGCGGATGGCGAGCAGCTGTCCGCGTCGTAGCGTTGGGTTTCCAGCTACCAAGGGAGGTTCGGATGGCGATCGAGGATCGAACAAGCCCCCTCGACGGAGTGGCAGCTCGATCGACGAGCGGCGGCCCGCCGGCGGTCGAGCCGATGCTGATTGACCGCTTGATGTCCTGCTACGACGCTGTCCGCGCCGAGCACCGGATCGTCCCGGGCGACATCGCGACCGTATACACCGCGACTCGCCGCGCCGACTTCATCCGCGCGTGGCGGGAGTCCGTCGCCGTCCGGCTGCTGTTCGCCGCCCGCGGCCTGGGTGAGCGGGCCGTCTCACTGATCGCTCGGCGTGAGCATCGCGATCCACCGCCACCGGAGTCCATGCGACTCGCCGACATGCCAACCCACGGTGACTGGGTACTCCTCGGCGAGGACCCACCCCACGAGATCGCGTTCGGCGTTGTCGGACGCTTCTGGGCCGGAGAGACCGTCTGGGCGCAGATCGACGCCGCCGACTTCGAAGCATTCACCGAGCCCGGCTTCGGAAAGATCGCCTGCAACTTCTCGCTGCGCCCCTACGGCGCCGACCGGACACTCGTGACCTACGAATGCCGGACGCTCGCGACCGACGAGACCGCCCGCCGGGGTTTCATGCGCTACTGGCGGCCACTGGCGCCATTCATCGGCCTGGTCATGCGCTCGCAACTGCGGGTAATCGAGGCGGAGACCAGCAGCCGCTAGACCGAGCGGGTGCACATACGGTGCGCCCGTTCGGAGACCGGCGGGGGATCAAGAACAGTCGATCAACCGGCACGCAGCTTCCCTGCTTCCGACACGGCGCGAGACTCTGCCCGCACCGGAGCTCAGACCCCCAACGCGCGGCCAGCAGGGAAGAGCGCCGCGGTCCGCCGTCACCCGTGTCGCCACCCGCGACCAGGACCCGGTCGTGGCGAGGAGCGGAGACGCAACCGCTGACGCGCCAGACTCCCGGTTTTGCTATTCCGCGAGCATGGTGCTGAACTCGCTGTGACGGGAGGTAGAGCTGTGGCGGTCGGGGCGAAGACTGCTTGCGGCGTCGTGGTGGGTCCTGTGTTCGTCAGTGCGTTCACGGCGATCGGAGCGAGGCGAGCAGGGTATGACTGGCGGCGTCACGCGGTGAGTTCGCTCGCGGACGGTCCTGAGGGCTGGGCCCAGCGTGCGAACTTCATGCTTGTGGGCGCGCTCTACTGCGTCGCGGCGCAGGGTCTTGCGCAGAGCCCGAGGCGGGCCGTCGGGCCGTCCGTGGTCCCGGCGCTGATCTTTGGGGCCGGCGTAGGGTTGATCGGCTCTGGGCTGTTCGTGACCGATCCTGTGGCCGGTTTCCCGCCGTCCGAGCATGATCCCGACGGCATTGACGGCGCACCGCCAATCGTCGAGGTGACTCGCGAAGGGAGGCTGCATAACCTCTGCGCGATCCCGACCTTCGCCGGCATCCCGGCCGCGGCCCTGACCTGCGCGGGTTCTGCCGCCCGCAGGCGGGAGTATCGTTGCGCGGGTAGAAGTCCAGCCGGTTCCTCAGCACGTGCGCGCCGACCTGATCGGAAACGCCAATTAGGCGAGGTAGCGTGACCCGGTGTGACGTCCAAGGCGTCAAACACCGGAACCGGTCGGGGTTCTCGAGCGTCGCCGGGCGGTGGCCTTGGCGCGCCACTACCGCGAGTTCGAGGGCCTCTCGATCAGTGAGATCGCCGACCGTCTCGGTCGCTCGCCCGTGACGGTCAAGGCGTACTTCTAATGCGCCGCGAGGCGCCCTGTTGTATCCCCGGCGCAGCCGGGAGGGACTCGGAGGAGGGTCCTTGGGTCTGATGGCTTACCGCGATCCGAAAGGTGAACGGAACAATCGCATGCCAGAAAAGCGGCGGTCGAGCCCAGGTGTCAGGGGCGGCGCGTCGCGAGACCCGCGCGATATGGCGAAAGCTGGATTGCCTGATATCCCAATCCCCAGAAGACGGAAAGGCCAGTCCGCCGGAAAGACACCCGAGACCGGCGCCATGCTCTGCGGCGGCATCGTAGAGGGGCCGCTGCAACCTCCGGAGCGTGGAGCGTTGCCCAGCGAGGGCAATCAAGGGGATGAGTGGGACGCCTACGTCGTGCTCGGACGTATGACAGGGACGAACGCGGGATCACCTGCGGGGCGCGAGCCCCATGGTGACGGAGTGCCCATAGTAGTCGTGCGATTCACGCCGCACCAGGGAGGACGGGAGAGCCGTCCACAGGGCGAAGGGGCACAGGTGACTGGACATCCGAGAACCCGGAGGTATGCGTAATGCAGAACGCCGAAACGGTATTGAGTGTCCTCCGTGAAACACGGAATAGTCGCTGGAGAGCCCGGTGATCAGAAATGGTCACGCCGGGTTCGGGAGGGGGGTCTCGGAAAAGGACCACAAGGCACCTCGCCGAGGCCCTACCTCAGCCGACCCGTCTCACGCTAGCAAAGGACCTACGGACAGCCCGCGTGCTTCCGCTTGGGTCTGCTCGGCGACACCTCCGGTGGGCTCGGGGTTCTGATGCTCGACCGGGTTGCGGAACGGCGCCGCGCGGCGCAACTCGCCCGCCACTACCGCGACCAGGAGGATCTGTCGATCGCGGAGATCGCGCGTCGGCTGGGACGCGCAGAAGCGACCATCAAGACGTATCTCTAATGCGCCGCGAGGCGCCCTGTTGTATCCCCGGCGCAGCCGGGAGGGACTCGGAGGAGGGTCCTTGGGTCTGATGGCTTACCCGGATCCGAAAGGTGAACGGAACAATCGCATGCCAGAAAAGCGGCGGTCGAGCCCAGGTGTCAGGGGCGGCGCGTCGCGAGACCCGCGCGATACGGCGAAAGCTGGATTGCCTGATATCCCAATCCCCAGAAGACGCAAAAGCCCGTCCGCCGGAAAGACACCCGAAACCGGCGCCATGCTCTGCGGCGGCATCGTAGAGGGGCCGCTGCAACCTCCGGAGCGTGGAGCGTTGCCCAGCGAGGGCAATCAAGGGGATGAGTGGGACGCCTACGTCGTGCTCGGACGTATGACAGGGACGAACGCGGGATCACCTGCGGGGCGCGAGCCCCATGGTGACGGAGTGCCCATAGTAGTCGTGCGATTCACGCCGCACCAGGGAGGACGGGAGAGCCGTCCACAGGGCGAAGGGGCACAGGTGACTGGACATCCGAGAACCCGGAGGTATGCGTAATGCAGAACGCCGAAACGGTATTGAGTGTCCTCCGTGAAACACGGAATAGTCGCTGGAGAGCCCGGTGATCAGAAATGGTCACGCCGGGTTCGGGAGGGGGGTCTCGGAAAAGGACCACAAGGCACCTCGCCGAGGCCCTACCTCAGCCGATCCAACCGGCGAGAAGGCACGCGCGGTCAAGGCGCGCTACCGGGGAGTGTGTCGCGGCTGCGGAGCGCCGACCGCGCCACGCAACGGCAAGGGCGACGCTTACGCGTATTGCAAACGCTGCCATCCGGGCGCGATCGCGCCGCAATGGACCCGGGAGCGGGTTCGCGAAGCGATGCGTGCATGGCGGGCGCGCTACGGCGCTGCGCCGTCGTCGTATGACTGGTCACGCACGCACGCACGCCGCCGCGGCGGCGAAGCGTTCAAACGGCTACAGACCGCAGAATGGCCCGCACCGTCGACTGTCACGGATCTGTACGGCAGCTGGGCGGCGGCCCGCGCCGACGCCTTCGCCGGCGCCTGAACGGCCGGGGCACAATGCCGTTGTTACTCGGACCGTCGCTTTGCGCTTGGTCATCTCTGAACGGGCACCGACGGTCGCTGCGCACGCCACGACCATTCGTCTCTGTAGCAGCAACCCGGCCGTCGGCGACCCTTGACTGCTGGGCCAGGGGAGCGACAGCGACGTGCGCTTGCAAGCCGCCGCGGATCGGGCTCCCAGCAAGCACATCCGCGGCTCCCGCAATCGCGGCAAAGCAGGGGCACAGTGGCGCGGCCACGGCGCGGGGAGCTTCGACCGCCCGGAGATGCGCACCTTTGGCGAATACGAGGAGCGCCGTGAGCGCCAGCCGTGTGACCTGGTTTGACGTTAGCGCGGGTCCGTGGCGTCCGGACCGTCCGGCCCGCACCACGGTCCGTCGGGCTTGGCCGGCCCGGGGCTGAGGCGGTGCGCAATGATGAGTTGCGATGGGGAGCCAGGCGTCTATTGGAACCACGGGCGGTCTCGTCGGTCGAGATCGGGAGTGCGCGGCGATCGACGAGTTGATCGCTGCTGCCGAGCGGAGCCAGAGCGGCTGTCTGGTCCTTCGCGGTGACACCGGGATGGGGAAGAGCGCTTTGCTGCGGTATGCGACTGAGCGGGCCGAGGGGATGTTGATGCTTTCCGCGGCGGGAGTGGAGGTCGAGTCGGACCTCGACTTTGCGGGGCTGCACGCCCTCGTGCAGCCGATCGCGGGCGAGCTGGGACGGTTACCTGAGCCTCAGCGGGAAGCGGTGGCAGCGGCGCTGGGTATCGCGGCGGGGCGGGGGGCGGATCGATTTCTGGTGGCGGCGGGTGTGTTGTCGCTGTTTGCCGCAGCGGCCGACCGTGGTCCGCTGTTGTGCGTGGTCGACGATGTGCAGTGGCTCGATGTGCCGTCGGCTGACGCGCTGGTGTTCACCGCGCGTCGGCTCCGCGCGGAGGGGATCGCGGTCCTGTTTGCAACTCGAGACCGCGAGTCTCGGCGGTTTGACGCTCCGGGCCTGGAGCAGGTTACTCTCGCGCCCTTGGAATCAGAGCCGGCGCTGAAGCTGCTCGCGGGGTCGGCGCCGGATGCCGCACGGCACGTCCGCGAACGGTTGCTCGCGGAAGCGGCGGGAAATCCGCTCGCGTTACTGGAGTTGCCCGCCGCGCTGTCGCGGGAGCAGTTGGCCGGGCAGCAGCCCCTGCCGGTAGCGCTGCCGCTGACCGAGCGCTTGCGGGTCGCGTTCATGCAACGCATTGGGGCGCTGCCGGAAGGCGCCAGGGCTGTGCTGCTGGTCGCCGCGGCCGAAGACATTGGCAACGTCCGAATTGTGAAGGCGGCTGCGACGAAGCTGGGACTCGGGCCCGATGCGCTGGATCCCGCCGAGGATCGCGGGCTGGTGACGATCCGTGGCGGGCAGCTGGTGTTCCGCCACCCGCTGGTGCGTGCGGCCGTGTACGAGTCGGCGACGCGCAGTCGTCGCCAGCGGGTTCATGCGGCGCTCGGCGATGTACTAGCGGCGGATGGGCGTGAGGATCTGTCGTTGTGGCATCGGACGATGGCCACCGAGACGACCGACGAGGAGCTTGCGGGCGCGCTCGAGGCGCTAGCGCGACAGTCTCAGCTGCGGGGCGGTCATGCGTCCGCCGCGTCTGTGTTCGAGCGCGCTGCACAGGTCGGTGAGGGTGGGAGACGGCGCGCGCGGCGTCTCGAGGCGGCGGCCGCGTCTGCACACGCCGCCGGCCAGGTGGAACGGGCGCGCGGCCTGGTTGAGCGGTGCCTGCCGCTGGCGGACCGCTCTCAGCAAGCGCAGCTGCTGTATCGAAAGGGGTTAATCGAGGGTCAGGGCACTCGGATGCATAGCGGGGTGGGGACCCTCAAGCATGCCGCGATCGTGAGCCAGAAGCCGTCGCTGACGCTTGAGATCCTGCGTGAGGCGTGCGCGATGGCGTTTTGGAGCGCGGAGTACGACGAGGCCGCGGCGCTCGGACGGGCGGCGGGTGAGCTCGTGTGTGAGACCGACCTCGATCGGTTCAACGCCACCGTGGTGATGGCTCCGGCGGCGGAGCTGTCGGGCGACCACGAGCGCGCCGCGGCATTGTCGGCGGAGGCGATCGAGCTGGTCGAGCGTCTGGATGATCCGAGCCCGCTGCTGTGGGCGGCGATGGCCGCGACGCGAGAGGGTGGCCCGGGTGCCGGTCTGGCCTACGCCGACCGAGCGGTCGAGCTCGCCCGGGACCGGTCTCTGCTGAGTAGCTTGCCCTTCGCTCTTGCGACGCAGAGCGCGGCGTTGGTGACCGCGAGCAGGTTCGACGGCGCGTACTCGGCGAGTGACGAAGGATGGAGGCTGGCGGTCGATGTCGGCTCGTGGGCGGTGGGGTTGAACGTGGCGAACCTGGTCCTCATCGATGCGATCCGCGGTGCCGAGGAGTCGGCTCGGGTGCGCGCGGCCGAGCTCGAAGCGCTGGTGTTGGGCAGTGGCGCCGCGCTGCTTGACGGCCATGCCAACCGTGCGATGGGCCTGCTCGAACTCGGTTTGGGCAGGCCAGCCGAGGCGCTGGATCGCTTGCTGGCGGTGGTGGCGACGGTCCGCCCCGAGGCCAACCCGCTGTTCGTGCTCGGCGTGCCGGACGCGGTCGAGGCGGCAGCCCGAGCTGACCGATTGAGCGATGTGAGCGCTCATCTGGATCGCTACCGAGCGTGGGTGGAGCGATGTCCCACCCGAGGTCGCCTGGCGTTGCTGGCGCGATGCCGGGCGTTGGTGGACGATCCCGCCGGCGAGCATCACTTTGCCCAGGCGCTGGCGGACGGTGATGCGCTCTCTGTCTTTGACCGGGGGCGGACGGAGCTCCTTTACGGTGAATGGCTGCGACGCAAGCGGCGGCGCAGTGACGCGCGGCCGCACCTCCGAGCGGCACTCGATCGGTTCGAGCGGCTAGCAGCTCGACCGTGGGAGGAGCGGGCCCGTTCGGAACTGCGCGCCAGCGGCGAGACGGCCCGCCGGCGTGAACCCTCGACTCGCGATCAGCTCACTCCCCAGGAGCTTCACATCGCACGCCTTGTGTCTACCGGGAAGTCAAACCCTGAGGTCGCCGCGCAGCTGTTCCTCAGCCCGCGCACGATCGATTATCACTTGCGCAAGGTTTTCGTCAAGCTCGACATCAGCTCACGCGCCGAGCTGGCGCGCATGTCGCTCGACGAGGCAACCGGCGGCTGATCGGCCGCGACGATCGCCGGGCCTCCCACCGGCGACTACGACCGGCGAGGTCGCCGGTGCGAGCTGCGGCGAACCGCGCGATCGTGTCGGCGATCCTATCTGCACCTCCGAGGAGCGACGAGATGAGTAACACGAAGAGCTTGCGTGCGCGAGGAGCCGTCGTAGCCCGCTGCTGTGACACGACCTTGACCGCAGCCAACGCCCCGGCCTGCACCCGTCGCCTGTCGCGCGACGCCGATGTGCCAGAGGTCAGGCTCGGCGGCGCCCAGCATGATGCCGCGGACTTCCACGGCCCCTCTCGGTTGCTGCGTTGGTTCAGGAAGGTGCGATGACACCGGTCGTCGAGCTCTGCGGGCTGGAGAAATCCTGGCCTGGACGTTCACAGCCGGTCCGGGCGGTGCGCCGGGTCAATCTGTCGATCGAGACCGGTGAAATCGTGGCGCTGCTCGGACCCAACGGCGCCGGCAAGTCGACGACGATCGACATGCTGCTCGGCCTCGCCGCGCCTGACGCCGGAACGGTGTCGATCAAAGGTGCGCCGCCGCGCGAGAGCGTCAACCGCGGCCGGGTCGGCGCGATGCTCCAGACCGGTGAGCTGATCCGCGACCTCTCGGTGCGAGAGCTGATCGCAATGATGGCCTCGCTCTACCCGGCGCCGCTGCCGGTTGCGCAGACGCTCGCGATCGCGGGGCTGGACGACGCAGCCGACCAGCGGACGCAGAAGCTCTCCGGGGGGCAGTCACAGCGCGTCCGCTTCGCCTTGGCGATCGCCAGCGATCCCGAGCTGCTGATCCTCGACGAGCCAACGGTCGCGATGGATGTCGCGGCGCGTCACGCTTTTTGGACGGCGATGCGCAACTTCGCCGCGCGCGGCCGCACGGTCATGTTCGCCACCCACTATCTCGAGGAGGCCGACGCCAACGCAGACCGGGTGGTGATGATGGCGCACGGTCGGATCGTCGCCGACGGACCGACGAGCGAGATCAAGGCCCGCGTCGGGACCCGAACGATCCGGGCCACCTTGCCGTCGGTACCGCTCGACGAGCTGGCGGGACTGCCCGGCGTGAGCGCGGCCGACCGGCATGGTGAGACGGTGATCCTCAGCTGCGCGAACGCCGACAACGCCGCCCGAGCGCTGTTCATCCGCTACGACGACGTCCGCGACGTCGAAATCTCCGGAGCGGGCCTCGAGGAGGCTTTCTTGCGATTGACGACCGACCGCGACGCCGAGGATGTGGCCCGGTGACGAACGCGACCTACACCCGATACGAGCTGCTGCGCGTGTTCCGTAACCGGCGGTTCTTCATCTTCTCGCTCGCGTTCCCGCTGATCCTGTACTTCGCGATCGCCACGCCGAACCGCGGCACGCGCGACTTCTCCGGCACGGGCATCTCGATGGCCCTGTACTACATGGTCGGCCTGGCCTCGTTCGGCACGATGACCTCGATGCTCTCCACTGGCAGCCGGATCGCCGGGGAGCGCCAGGCCGGATGGATCCGTCAGCTCCAGATCACGCCGCTCAGCTCGCTGGCTTACCTCCGCGCCAAGGTGATCGCGGCGTACGCGATGGCCGCACTCAGCCTGGTATCGCTGTACCTCGCCGGAGCCATCCTCGGCGTGAGCCTGCGCGCGAGTGACTGGTTGGAGATGACTGGCCTGATCGTCGTTGGGCTGCTGCCGTTCGCGGCACTCGGTGTCGCCCTGGGGCATCTGCTCGACGTCGACGCGATCGGACCAGCGATGGGCGGCGGCGTGTCTCTGCTCGCGCTTGTCAGCGGTACCTGGTTCCCGGTCAGCCACGGGTTCCTGCACGACGTCGGCCAGGCCCTGCCCTCCTACTGGCTCGTTCAGGCCGGGCAGATCTCGCTGCGCGGCCACGGATGGGCCGCGGCCGGATGGGTCGTCGTCGTCGCGTGGACCGCGGCTCTCTCAGCGCTCGCCGTCCTGGCGTACCGGCGCGACACCGCACGCGTCTGACCGAGCGAACCGGCGATCACACCGATGCGAGCCAATCCCGACTGAAGGATCGTCACCGCATGAACTCATCGCTTTACATGCAACTCGCCCGCGCGCTCATCGCCGACCGTCTCCGCGACGCGGAGGAGCGCCGTCAGCCCGTGCAGGCGCGCCAGGCGACAGTCCGCGGACCTCGCCGGCGCCCACTGCGGATGCACGGACGCGCACGGTTTCAGCGGTCGCGAGACGTCGGCAGGGTCGCCGCAAGACGCACTCAAACAACCGAAGGAGAGTCATGAACGCGAACCATTCCGCCACGGCAACCGTCACGTCCTCCGACGGGACAACGATCGGCTATGAGACGCTCGGATCGGGAGACGGGCTCATCGTTGTCGGCGGCGTGCTGCGCGCCGCCCGGGACTACATGGACCTCGCGAGAGCGCTCGCCGACTCCTTCACCGTGCACGTCATGCATCGCCGCGGCCGCGGGATGTCGGGTCCCCAAGGCCCGGACTACAGCGTCGAGAAAGAGTGCGAGGACCTCCTCGCAATGCAGGGGCAGACTGGCGCCGAGTCCGCGTTCGGACACAGCTATGGCGGATTCGTCGCGCTCCAGACGGCCCGGCGCTCGTCCGCGTTTCGACAGCTCGCGGTCTACGAACCGGGCATCGTTCTCGACGGCTCACCGGCACCGGTATGGATCGAACCGTATCGCGAGCTCCTGGCCGCGGGCGACCCGCGAGGAGCGTTCGCAACGATGGTCAAGCACGCAGGCTTCGCACCGCGAGCGCTGGCAGCGCTGCCGCTCGCAGCCGTCCGGCTGGTCCTGCGTGCCGGGATCCGGAGTTCCGAGTGGCAGCGGACAGAGGCGCTTCTGGAAGCAAACCTTGCCGAGCACCAGGCTCAACTCGATGCCAGCGGCACCGCCGGCTATACGGAGATCGCATCGCAGACGCGGCTGATCCGCGGATCGAAGAGTCCTGCGCTGGTCGCGACCCAGCTGGAGGCGCTGGTGCAGACCATCCCGAACGCCACAGTGACGATCCTCGACGGGCTCGACCACCTCGCGCCCGAAACCCACCCCGTCCCCGTGGCGAGCTGCATCAAGCAGCTGTTCGCCGCTGCGCCCAACGAAAGGAGCTGTGATGCCGTCAACGCTGATCGACGCCCGGCAGATCACGCGGCGGTACGTCCGTAGAACCGTCCTCGACGCGGCCGATGTGCACCTCGACACGCGCAGCCGTATAGGCCCCGTCTCCCGTCGGGTCTTGCAAGCGAACGATCGGCCGGCGAGCCCGGGACCCATGCGCGCCGCACGCGTCCCGTCCAGATCGGATGGCGCGATCACGCACGCCACCCGCTCCAGCAAGCATGTCGAGCAGCGCCGGCCCCGCTTCGAAACGACGCGCGAGCAGCGCGACGAGCTGGCACGAGAGTTCTTTGAGGCCGCCGAGCAGGGCGATCTCGCCGGCCTCGAGACACTGCTCGCTTCAGACGTCGCACTGACCGGCGACGGCGGCGACAAGGTTCCAGCGCTCGCGCGGTCGCTGCGCGCGCACAGCCGTGTCGCGCGCACCGTCATCAACTGGTTCCGCCTGGGCAGGCGCCCTCCTGGCGTGTCGTTGCGCCTCGTCGCCGACGCCAGCTCGCTACTGGGGTTGGCGACATGAGCTCCGGCGCTGTTGCCGCGTCGTCCCGCGCCGCGGTGAACGGCAGCGCTCGGCTGCCGGTTCGCGTGGCCTATACGGCGCTCGGTTGGGTCGTCGTGTTCTTCGCCTTTCACGTCTACTGGTACCTCGGCGGATCGTTCGGGCTGGGCGGCGAGCTACCCAGTGTGGTCCCGGATTCGGTGGCCGCCTGGGTCGGGGAGGTGCTGACCGGGGCGGCTTGGCCGCTCGGTGTATGGGTGTGTCTGGCGATCGGCCGCGGATCGCTGCGCGGCAAGACGCGCCGCGCCGCCGCGATCATCGTCTGGCTCGCCTGCACGGTGCTCGTCCTCCGCGGCGCGGCCGGGCTCATCGATGACCTGACGCGCGCGGTGGGCCTGCTGCCCAACGGGATCACCGGCCTCTCACACAAGCAAACGATGGGCGCGGCGTACTATAACTATCGGTCCGCGTCCGCCATCTGGTCAGCGGACATCACCGACGGCTACTTCCTGGCCGGCGGGATCATCTTCGGCCTGCTGGGCTACCGCTACCGCCCATCTCGATTAGAGGCTAGACACGGAAGTCGCGGTAGGGCCCCCTCACCGACGTCGCCGAGCACGTCAAATCGCACGACAAACGCGATGCGCACTAACAAGCATCATTGACCAACACCGCTACAGGAGGATCACCAATGAACGTCTATTCGATCTGGGAATCGCACTTAACGTCCGAGACCGTGGACCCGGGAGTAACCGTCACAAAGGCAATCTGGCATGACATGCAGTCCTGCGACGGGTATGTAACCCACGAGCTGGTTCAAGATGTCGCGCGGCCCGGCCATCTGATCGTTGTCAGCCAGTGGGTAAGCCGTGAAGCTGCCGATGCGGCGATGAGCTACGTCTCGCATCCAAACGCCCAGCGTGCCGACAAGCTCGCGAGCGAGCCTCGCTGCCGCACCGTCGGCGCCGCAATATCCCCCACTTACGATGAAGGGAGCAGGCCGATGATCACCCTGAACGTGTTGTATCCGAACAAAGACGGCGCGACGTTCGACATGGATTACTACCTCACGTCGCACATCCCGATGTTGAAGCGCGTGCTCGGGAGCGCGCTGAAGGGTTGCATCGTGGAGCAGGGGCTCGGCGGCCGTGATCCCGGCACGAAGGCGGAGTTCGCAGTGCTGTGCCATCTGCGCTTCGATTCCGTCGAGTCGTACCAGGAGGCGATCGGCCCGGTCGCCGGGCAGGTCCGGGACGACGTGGCGAACTATGCGAGCGAAGCGCCGATCGTCCAGCTGAGCGACGTGATAGTCGCGGCCTGATCAGCTTTTGAGGGTTCGGCTGGCACCTGCCCGCGCTCTTCGAGGCGAGCGTGATCGCGGTCCTGCGTCTCGTGATGCTCGCCGGGCCATGTGGCGCTTCGCGGCGACGTAGTGAGGCGCGCTAGGCGCCCCGCCCCGTCTGCTCTGGAGCGCGTCGATGCGCTCGGACGCCTGGGCCTTCGTCAGGTCGGGGGGGTCAGGTGATGTCGGCGCTCTGGCGGCCGGGGCGAGGGCCGAGGTCGCGGTCTTTGAGCCGGTAGCTGTCGCCCCTGAGGCTGAGGATCTCGGCAGTGGTGGATGAGCCGGTCGACCTTTGCGGTGCCGGCCAAGTCGTCACCGAAGATCTCGCCCCAGGCGCTGAACGGCTTGTTCGAGGTGACCATAGGCTGCGCGTTCGTAGCGGCGCGAGACGAGCATGAACATCAGGCTCGCGGCTTGGGGATCGACCGGGATGTAGCGCACCCAGTGATCTTCAAGACCGCCACCGAATGGGTCGCGTTCCTCGCCGTCGCGACAACGCCATTCGTGACCCGGAGGTCACCTGCATTCGTGACTCGCCGGGCATCTTGCTGCTGGCGCGGTCAGTCCCGGAATGCGCGGGTACCAGGGCAGCACGGTTCGCTCCAGGTGCGGCGGTGGACCAGTTGTAGGTCGCCGTGTGCTACTCGGCGCATTCTGGGACTGCGGCGCGCCACAGCAAATGCCCGTTGCCGTCACGCGTGTAGGTGATCCCCGGCGCTCCTGAGCACCGCCCTTCCACACATTCAGTAGGCGCGCGCAACGATCGCGTAGAGATTGTCGTCGTCGCTGGTCGCAGGCATCGACCCGTCGGCGGTCATAAGGCAGCGCACCGAAAGTCCCGCGCGGTTGAGGTGCTCCTCGGCGTCAGGGCCGCATACGGTCCATGGCAGCCGCGCGAATCCAACACGAGCTGCCGCGGCGGCGGCGTTGAGATCGCCGACGTCGACCGTCCGGGCTCGAAGGGCCTCGGTCGCCTCGGCGAGCAGCCCGTCGTGAACCGACTGCACGGCGGCAGCGGTGGCGGTGGCAGCGTGTCGAACACCCGTCGGCTCGCTGCCGCTGCCGTCGCGGCGAACGATGCTGACCGTCCCCTGTGCCAGGTCGCGAGGGCCGATCTCGACGCGGACGGGGACGCCCTTGAGCTCCCAATCGGTCAGCCGCCGGCCGAGCCGCAGGTTCGTCCGTGCATCGACGCGGACGCGGAGGCCGGTCTCCCGCAACTCGCGCTCGAGCCGCACGGCCGCGGCGGCCGTGTCCGGATCGTCCTTGATGATCACGATGACGACCTGAACGGGGGCGATTTTCGGCGGCAGCCTCAGGCCGGCGTCGTCGCCGTGGGTCATGACGAGGCCCCCGATCATCCTCGTCGAGCTGCCCCACGACGTCGTCCAGCAGAGCTGTGAGTGATCATCCTGGTCGGTGTAGGTGATGTCGAATGCCCGGGCGAAGTTCTGGCCGAGCTCGTGACTGGTCGCGAGCTGCAGCGCCTTGCCGTCGCGCATCATTCCCTCGCAGGTGAGCGTCGAGTTCGCGCCCGCGAACCGCTCGGCCTTGGTCTTCAGCCCGCTCAGCACCGGGATCGCGAGGACGTCCTCGAGGACCGAACGGTAGACGTCGGAGTGGATCTGGCGGGCGTAGGCGGCGGCGTCGGCCTCGCTCGCGTGCGCGGTGTGCCCCTCCTGCCACAAGAACTCGCTCGTGCGCAGAAACAGCCGTGGGCGCAGCTCCCAGCGCACGACGTTGGCCCACTGGTTGAGGCGCACGGGCAGGTCGCGGTAGCTCTGGATCCAGCGGGCGAGATACTCGCCGAACACGGTCTCGCTCGTGGGCCGGATGATCACCGGCTCCTGGAGCGAGCGCCCGCCCGCCTCGGTCACGACCGCCAGCTCGGGGCTGAACCCCTCGACGTGCTCGGCCTCGCGACGGAGATGCCCCGCCGGGATCAACAGCGGGAAGTACACGTTCTCCGCGCCGGCGGCCTTAATCCGTTCATCGATCTCCGCCTGCACGCGCTCCCAGATCGCATAACCCCACGGGCGGATGACCATCGTGCCGCGCACCGGCCCGGTCTCCGCGAGCTCCGCCTTCGCGATGACATCCTGGTACCAGCCAGGAAAGTCCGTCGCCTGCGAGACGAGCACAGCCATGCGGCCCAGCTTATGCGACACGTCGAGGAGCTCCTGGTGCTGGTGCGACCGGCGACAGGATCACCGTCGGCCACTTGTCGACGGCGCGGCATAACGTCCGGTCGTGGGTGACGAGAACGACTGCGGCTGGCGTGTTGAGCAGGGCGTCGCAGAGTTCGTCGACGAGTGTGACCGAGAGAGAGTTGGTGGGTTCGTCGAGCAGCAGCACCGACGGCCGGCTGAGGAGGACAACGGCGAGAGTGACGCGTCGGCGCTGTCCGACGGAGAGCTGCCCGAACGGGCGGTTGATGTCGGCGTCACGCAGGAGCCCGGTCGCTCGGATCTGGTCGAGGTCCCACGCGCCGAGCGCGTCGGCGGGTGTGTGGTTCGGATTCCAGTCGTCCTCTTGGGCGAGGAGCCCGACGCGCGCACCAGGCGCGATCGTCAGCGTGCCGCTGTTAGGTGCGAGTTCGCCTGCCAGCACGCTCAGCAGCGTCGATTTCCCCGCACCGTTCGCGCCGCGCAGGAGTATGCGGCCACGTGCGGTGAGCCGGATGGGCGAGTCTGGCGGCTGGATGACGCGACCGTCTACGGCGATTCCGGCGGCCTCGAGCAGGATCGCCTCGCCCGCCTGCGCGCTGTCGGGGGCGGTGAAGGTGAGCGGGTCTGGCGGTGCGGGGCCGCGCCCGCGTCGGAGTTGGTCAAGGCGGCCCTGGAGCAGTCGCACAGAACTCGCGGCTCGGCTCTCGCGTCCGTGCTTGGCCGCGCCCTTGCCGGGCTGCCAGTGGCCCGGAGCTGCGGCGCGAGCGGCGATCAGCCGCCTGGAGAGCTCGCGTTCGGCGTCAAGACTGGCGGCATAGCGTCGGCGCCATTCCCGCAGTGTGGTTGCGCGGGCCTCGCGGTACGCGGAAAAGCCGCCGCCGAACAGGGTGCCGCCGGCGCCGAGGGACGGGTCGACGTCAAAGATCGCCGTCGCGGCCGCGGCGAGGAGCCACCGATCGTGTGTCACGAACACCGCGATCCCCGGAAACGCGAGCAGCCACTGCACGAGCCGGTCCAGCGAGCTGTCATCGAGATGGTTGCTCGGCTCATCGAGCAGCACGGTGCCGGCCGCGTCGGCTAGCGCGCAGCCGAGCCGCAGTCGATAGCGCTGACCGACCGAAAGGCTGGAGAGTGACCGTTCTGAGTCGAAACGTGCGTCGAAGGCGTCGAGCGCTGCCTCGAGTCGCCGTTCGGCGTCCCACGCAGCAAGCCGTTCGGCGTGCGCGAGCGCGGCGGCGTACCGATCGGCGGCGCCCTCGGCGCCCGCGGCGAGGCCAGTCGCAGCGATGCTGAGCGCGTCCAGCGCGTCGCGCGGTGACCGCAGAGCCTCGGCACGCACCGAAGCGACCGTCACTCCGGCTGGCGCGTCTATCTCCTGCTCGACGAGGGCGCGACGGTCGGTCGTCAAGGTCACTTCGCCGCTGTCGGGCACGAGTCGGCCCGCGAGCAGCCGCAGCAGCGTGCTCTTTCCAGCACCGTTGTCGCCGATCACACCAAGGCGCTGCCCGGCGGTGACGGTAAGCGAGACGCCGTCAAGGACGGCGCCGTCGCCGAATCCCTTGCGCACATCGCGCGCGCGGAGATGTGACTCCGGGCGTGAGTCGGTCGGCGCCAGCGCGTCGGCCATCTGTGAACGCATGACGTTCCTTCCTAACGTGGTGGCGTCGCGGTGCGGCCGCGACGAGAGGACCTAGCTGAAGAGGTCCTGGCGCTACAGGAAGCTGTGCGGGATGCACGTCATGCGCCGCCGAGCCTACTACGCTGCCACCCAAAACGCTGCGCTCGCAGCGAGCGCCTGCTGAACCCGCGAGTGGTACCGGTCACGGTCTCATCCACAGCAGCATGACCGTGAGAAACCCGGCCAGGCACGGCAGCATGCCGATCCAGGCCAGCAGCGGTGGCAGACCGGTGTCGCCGGACGTGTCTGTGACGAGGAGATCGAACAGGGCGACGCCGGTTCCGAGCACGAACATCGCGGTCGCGGCTCCGCGAGCCCACCGCTTCCCGGCGTTGACGGTCCGGATCGTCCACAGCCAGCAGATGACGCCGAACGCTCCGATGACGGACAGGTAGACCAGGTACGTCGTGGCGGCGGTGTCGATCCGCGCCTGGCTGTACCTGGGATAGCCGGCCCGGATGTGGGCGGCCAGCACATTGGCGGTGGCATGGTCGACGTACAAGGCGATCAACGCGACGATGGTGAGCGCGAGGCCCACGTACATCGTCCCGGTCGCTGCTCGCTGAGGCTTGACGAGCCGCCTCTTGTTCTCGAGTGATGACTTCGTGAGTGGAAGCAGGTTGGTTTGCATGATCTCTCCGGTGGCCGGACGTGGGTTCGTGGGTATGTGTTCAGGGGCCAACCGAAGCGGGAGCGCCGGCGGTCGATCGCTTTGCGGTGTCGGTGATGAGGCGGGCGCCACGGTTGCGATTGATGAGGCTGAAGGCCCAGCGGGTCACGACGAGAAGCCGATTCTCGAACCCGACCAGGTACCAGAGGTGAACCGTCTGCCAGGTGATCCAGGCCGGCAAGCCGCTGACGCGAATGTGCCCGACCTCAGCGACCGCGGTTGCGCGTCCGATGGTGGCGAGGTTCCCCTTGTCGTGGTAGCGAAAGCGCCGACCAGGCCGCCCTTGGAGACGGTCGCGCACGACACAGGCGGCGTGGCGGCCCTCTTGCATCGCGACCGGCGCGAGCCCGGGAAGCACGATTGAAGATCCATCGCGCTCACGGATGCGAATCATGTCTCCGATCGCGAGCACATTGGGATGACCCGGCAGCGACAGGTCATCGAGGACCTCAACGCGCCCCGAATGGTCAGCTTCGAGCCCGGCACGTTCGGCGAGCACGCCGGCGAGGCGGGATGCGATCACGCCTGCGGCCCAGACGACGGTCCGCGCCGGAACGTGTTGCGAACCGTCGCCGACACGCGCGAGTGTGACCGACCGAGCGTTGAGCTCGACCACGGTGTGTCCAACGAGCGTGGCCACGCCGAGGCGCTCGAGCGAACGCCGCGCCTTCGCCGAAAGCGATGGTGGGAAAGCGGGCAGAATCCTGTCGCCGGATTCGACGAGCAATATCCGGGCCTGGCCGGAATCAACCGACTGGAAGTCGCTCCGCAGATCCCGTGCGGTCTCGGCGATCTGACCGGCCATTTCCACTCCGGTCGGACCGCCCCCGACGACCACGAAGGTGAGCCAGGCCGCCCGTAGCTCGGGGTCGCTCTCGAGTTCCGCCGCCTCGAAGGCACGCAGGACCCGGGCGCGGATCTCAAGCGCACTCTCCGGCGTCTTCAGGTGCGGAGCATCCTGCTGCCAGCGATCGTGGTGGAAGTAGCTGTAGTGCGAGCCGGCCGCGACGATGAGAGTGTCGAACGCGACCGAGTCACAATCGCTGTCACCAGCGGCTCGCCGCATCGTGATCTCGTGAGCGTCGAGGTCGATATCGATGACGTCGCCGAGGAGGACGCGAACGTTGTCGCGTCTCCGGAAGATACGGCGTAGTGGATACGAGATCTCCGCCACGGAGAGCGCCCCGGCGGCAACCTGGTAGGCCAGCGGTTGGAAGAAGTGGAAGTTGCGCCGGTCGATGAGCGTGACATCGACCGGCAGGCGGGCAAGGTCCAGCGCCGCCTGCAGGCCGCCAAAGCCACCACCGACGACCAGCACGTGATGACGAGTCCCCGACCTTTCATCACCGGTTTCCTCGGATTCATGATGCGCCCCGTCTCGCCTCATCTGACACCCCCTGTTCCGGGCGCGATGTTCTGGTTGACGTGGAACAGGTTCGCCGGGTCGTACCGTCGCTTGATCGCTGCGAGCCGTTCGTAGGTCTGGCCCGGGTAGGCGTCGTGGATCCGAGCCGTCCCCTCGGCGCCGAGGAAGCTGACGTGGACACCGTCGGCGGGAGGGCTCAACGCTGCCAGCGAGTCAGCGACCCACACCTCGTGCGAAGCGGCTTGGTCGACGTCTTGGTGATTCGCGACGAACGTGACCATCATCGAGCGGTCGCGGTGAGCGAAGGCGCTCGCGTCCGCCGGGACGCGCGCCATCGCGCCGCCGAGCACCCTGATCTGCACAGCCGCCGTCGGCGACGGTTGCGCGTGCATCCGCTCGAAGATCCTCGCCGCCGCGCGCGGGTCCAGCTCGTCGAGAAACATCGAGCGCGTGGCGATCCGGACGCGTGCTGGGTCAGGGCCCTCCGCCGGATACATCTGTTGATACGGCATAGGTGCGATCGCGTCGGCAAGCGGACTCGCGAGTGCGCGCAGCGGAGCGAGGGCCTGCTGACCGCGCTCAGGATCACCGGCATATGCCACGCGGACCATCAGTGCCAGCTGGCCGTGATGGTGTGCGTCCACGAACGGCAGCGGAGGGAGCCGCGCGAGGATGGCGATTGTCGAGAGTTCGTCCGGCGCGGCCTCCGCGGCGGTGATGAACGACTCCAGGATCCCGGCGCTCGCGGGTAGCACCAGCAGCCCGCCCAGGATCGTGTCGATCTCGTGGAGCCGGTATTTCAGACGCGTCACGGCCCCGAAGTTCCCGCCTCCGCCACGGAGGGCCCAGAAGAGATCGGGGTGCCGCTCATCGTCGACATCGAGGTGTTCTCCGTCTGCGGTCACGAGCTCGACGCCGAGCAGATCGTCGACCGTGAGGCCGTGCTTGCGGACGAGCCAGCCGATGCCGCCTCCGAGGGTCAGCCCGGCAATCCCGACCGATCCGGTGTCCCCGAATCCGGTCGTGAGGCCGTGCCGCGCGGTCTCTGTGGTGTAGTGGCCAGCGGTGAGCCCGGCCTGGGCCCACGCGATCCGCCGCTGCGGGTCGACGTGCAGCGCGTGCATGTTGGACATGTCCAGGAGCAGTCCTCCGTCGGTCGTGCCGTGACCCGCGAAGCTGTGCCCGCCGCCTCGGATTGCGAGCTCGAGCCCTTCGGTGCGTGCGAGCGAGACGGCGAGCGCCACGTCGGCGGAATCGGCCGCGCGGACGATCAGCGCGGGTCGCCGGTCGACTGCGGCGTTGAGCACGAGCCGAGCTGATTCGTAGCCGGGATCGTCGGGCGCGACCACCTCACCGTGCAGCGCGGCGCGCAGCTTCGGGATCGAGCCGGGTGTCGAACGAGGCGCCGAGCGGTGCTCGGCATGGCGGGTCGAACGCATCAGGTCCTCCATCGGTCTGTCTCCTCTGTGTGCGCTTGGTTGGTGCGGGTCAGTTCGTCCTGGCAACAGCGGCCTGCGTCTCGCGGATCGCGGTGGTGGCGACGGCGTCCGAGCGTTGGTCGCCCCGGATGAGCGTGAAGATCGCCGGGAGGGCGAGCAGCGCGATCGCGCCAAGCACCCACAGCGCCTGCCGAAAGCCACTGGTGAGAGCGACAGGCAGCGCGTCGCCCGCGTGAAGCAAGGTGTCGGCGTGGCCAGTGGCGACGCTTGAGGCGATCGCGATCCCGATCCCCCCGCCAACCTGCCGGGAGGTGTTCATCAGCCCGGACGCGAGACCGGCCTGAGGCTCGGCGACGCCGGCGAGCGCGGCGATCGAGATCGGGATGAACGCGAACGCGGTCCCTGCGCCAGCGATCAGCATCGGGCCGGCGAGGTCGGCCAGGAAGTGCCCATGGACGGGTTCCTGGCTTGCCCAGATCACGCCGGCGCCGATGAGCGTCATTCCGATCGGCATCACGATCTTGGTTCCGCGGCGGGTTACGAGCTTCTGCGAGAGGCCGGCGAGCGCGATCGAGCTCAGCGATGTGGCGAGCCACGCGACTCCAGTCTCGAGGGCGCTGTAGTGCAGCACCTGCTGCATGTACAGCGTGCCGACGAAGATGAACCCGAAGAAGCTGCCGCCCGAGAGCAGAGCCGCGATGTTCGCGGCCGCGAGCGTGCGCAGCCGAAAGATCGACAGCGGCAACAACGGCTCCTGGGCGCGGCCCTCGATCGCCGCGAACGCGATGAGCAGCGCGCCGGATCCGGCGAGCAGCGCAACCGTTCTCGTTGCCCCCCAGCCGTACTGCGTGGCGCCGGCGATCGCGTCGACCAGCAGCACCAGCCCGCCCGTGCCGGCGATCGCGCCGAGCGCGTCGAACCTCCGGCGCGCGGTGGCGGGGCGGCTGTCGGGGACGAGTCGCGGTGCGAGTGCCAGCGCGGCTGCACCGATCGGGATGTTCAGGTAGAAGATGTACTGCCAGCCGGCGTAGCGGGTGAGAAGCCCGCCGCCGATCAGCCCGACGGTCGCGCCGGCGGCAGCGAGCCCGCCCCAGATCCCAAGCGCCTTGTTGCGCTCCGCGCCCTCCTGGAACATGGTCATCACGATTGACATGGCAGAGGGCACCATGCTCGCTGCGCCGAGTCCCTGAACGGCCCGGCTCCCGATCAGGAATGCTTCGCCGGTGGCGAGCCCGCAGGTCAGTGACGCAGCTGTGAACAGGGCCAGCCCGAGCATCAGGATCCGGCGGCGGCCGAGCAGATCCGCCGCACGGCCGCCGAGCAGGAGAAAGCCGCCGAACGTGATCGCGTACGCCGTCACGACCCATTGCAGGCTCGTCTCGCTCAAATGCAGGTCGCGTCCGATCGTCGGCAGCGAGACGTTGACGATCGTCAGGTCGATGATCGTCATGAAGTACGAGACCGCCAACAACGCGAACGCGCGCCAGCGATTGATATTTGGGGATGTGGACGTCATGGAGCCTCCAGGAGAGGTCTGGTCGGAACCTGCGGGTCGGTGAGCGAGGACTGGGCGGCGTGCGAGCGCTACGTGCCGTGCGTCTCGATTGGCGAGCCTGCCGTTCGCTCAGGGACAGCGTGCCGATCGCCGGCACGCTTCACCATGCGTACCTCGCAAAGGAAGTCCGTGTCGTTGTTCGGATTCCGGAAAGGAAGCGCGCTGGAGCTAGTCGCCGCCGTCGACGACGAGGCGCTCGCGGAGCGCGGACGCCGCCGGCTCGTCCTCGATCGCCACATCGGAGTCGGTCTCGATCAGCGCGTGGATCCGCAGCGCCAGCCCGAGCTCATCGCGCCGGCGGGTGATCGGATGCCCGATACGTTCCTCGATGGTGGCCAGCCGGTAACCAACGGTTCGCTCGTGAATCCTGAGCAGCGCGCCGGCCGCGGACGCATTCTGACCCACGCTGAAATACGCCCGCAGCGTCTCACGCAGTCGGGCGGTCTTGGCGTCAGGGGCCGCCAGTGGTCCAAGCTCGCGTGCGACGAATTCTCTCGCGAGGCGCTCGTCCTGGACGACGAGCGCCTCGAGCGCGACGTCGTCGTATCGGGTCATCGGGGCGCCGCCGATCATCGCGACCCTGTAGGCCTGGAGCGCCTGCCGGTGACTCTGGACAAACCCGTGCTCACCGTAGGCGACATCGCCGCAGGCCAAGAACGTTCCCTCTGGGGGTGAGAACCGCTCCAGCGCCCGGGCCGCCGCAGCCCCGATCCGCGGGCGTCCACCCAGCCAGACCCACACCGAGCGCCCCCCGCCCCCCGCGATCAGCGACGCACAGCCAAGCTCCTGTGCGAGCCGTGTGGCGCTCGTCTCCGGGCTCCGACCCCAGGCAATCACGCCGATGTGATCCACGCGCAAGCGGTACCCGAGTTCCTCTTCGGAAACCGGCATCCCGGCGAGCAGCTCGCGCGTCAACGAGGCGCGCCTTCGCTCCTGGCTGCGCAGCAGCCGATCACGCTCCGTCTGGTAGACCTCCGCAAGTTGTCCTGTGACCTGGTCGACGTACGCGAACAGGTACCGCGAGAGGATCCGGAGCATCTCGACCCGCCGCGCGTCCGGGAGTCTCCGGCGCTCCACCTCGGCGCACATCTGCTCCCAAAGGCTCGCATGTCCGATCGAGTAGGTGCGATGCAGCGCCGCCCACGGGAGCCCTTCGCCTGCCGCGAGCAGCGCCTCGTCGACCGCGCCGGGCGGCAGGCGGTCAGGCATCGCGCGGCCGTGTCCCAAACCGTGTGCCACCGCACGAAGGTTCGCGACGATGCTGGCCCGCTCGACGTCCGCCATGCCGGGGTCGATGCCGTCGAAGTACTCCGGCACCTCGTCGTGGAGCCGTTGATCCACGACATCCGTGATCGACTGCGCGTTGTCGTCCAGCCAAGCCGCAAGCTGCCGGATATCGGCACCCACGTCTCCCATGCACCGAGTCTACCCCTCGATCACGCCGGCGCTGCAAGCCGCGAAGGACTCCGAGGGGCAGAAACTTACCGCTTCAGGTCGGTGACGCACCGACGGCTGACCGGACGCAACGCCTCGTCTTAGGACACCACCCGGTTCTGCGGATCCGGTAGCTCCGCGCCCCCGTCTTTCGCGACATCGGTGAGGTCGCTGCTGCACCACTTCGCAAGAGTTGCCACCGCACCGTTGGCCGAGATCGAAAGGCCTCTCGAACAGTGAACCCGCACGTAACTATCTACCTCGCAAGGATCCGGGCCGACGACCTACTTCGGCAGGCCAAGCCGGCCAAAGTCGGTCGAGCGGCAACGAAACGGAGGGCCGCGAACACTCCCACCCGTGAGAAGCAATCCTGATGTGGAGAATCCGATGACACCAGAAACAACAGACACCCGTTGGATCGCGCTGTACGTGCTGTGCAGCGGGATGCTGATGATCGTCCTCGACGCGACGATCGTGAACGTCGCCCTGCCGACGATCCAGTCAGACCTTCACTTCTCGCAGTCCGGCCTCGCGTGGGTCGTCAACGGCTACCTGATCACGTTCGGCGGCCTGCTGCTGCTCGCGGGGCGGCTGGGTGACCTGATCGGGCGCCGGCGGATGTTCCTGTGCGGCCTCGCGGTCTTCACAGCGGCTTCGACGGTCTGCGGGCTGGCCTCGAGCCAGGGAATGCTGATCGCCGCACGGTTCGCGCAAGGCGCCGGCGGCGCGATGACCTCCTCGGTGATTCTCGGGATGATCGTGACAATGTTCCAGGAGCCACGGGAGCAGGCGAAGGCGATCGGCGTGTTCGCATTCGTTGCCTCGGCCGGCGGCGCGATCGGGCTGCTCGTCGGTGGCGTGCTGACCCAGGCGATCAACTGGCACTGGATCTTCTTCGTCAACCTCCCGATCGGCGTCGGCACCGGCGTGCTGGCCCGCCGCCTGCTCGAGGCCGACCCCGGAATCGGCCTCACGGCTGGCGCGGATATCGCCGGGGCGGTTCTCAGCACCGTCGCGCTGATGCTCACGTCTACGCGATCGTCAAACCGGCAGCGTTGCTCGGGATCGCGGCAGGCGTCCTCGCGGTGGTGTTCCTCGTGCGCGAGTCGACGTGCGCGACGCCGCTGATCCCGCTGCGGATCTTCCGCTCACGCAACGTCTCGGGCGCGAACCTGATCCAGGCGCTGACGGCAGCCGGGATGTTCGGAGTGTTCTTCCTCGGCGCGCTGTACGTGCGCCGCGTGCTCCACTACAACCCGCTTCAAATCGGGCTCGCGTTCTTCCCGGTGACGGTGCTGATGGGCACGCTGTCGGTCCGGTACACCGAGAAGTTCATCACCCGCTTTGGCGCACGGCCCACCGTCCGCGTCGGGATCGTGATGATCGGCGCGGCGATGCTGTGGTTCAGCCGCGCGCCGGAGCATGGGAGCTACGTCGTCGACGTCCTGCCGACAATGGTGCTGCTCGGGATCGGCTGCGGCGTCTGCTTCCCCTCCCTGATGACGCTCGCGATGTCAGGCGCCACGCCTGCCGACGCGGGCCTCGCCTCGGGCCTCGTCAGCACGACCGCTCAGGTCGGCGGCGCGCTCGGGCTGGCGGTGCTTGCGTCGGCGGCATCGAGTCACGCCCACGGCTCGCACGCGCTATCCCCGATCGTCGGCGGCTACCAAATCGCCTTCCTCATCGGGGCGATGCTTGTGGTGGCGGCGATGTCAGTCGCGTTCATCGTCCTGAAGGATCCCGCCGACCTGCGTCGCAACCAGCGTATCGATGCTCAACGCCCTGGAGGCGATCGGATGAGGGCGGGTTCGCTCGCGCTCCGGCTCGCCGTTGAGCTCGCCTGCCTTGCTGCGCTGGCGTACTGGGGGGCGGGAGCGACCGCGAACGGTATGGCCAATGGGTCGATCGCCATCGCGGCGCCGCTCACGGCGGCGACTATTTGGGGAGTCTGGTCGGCGCCACGCGCGCCACGACGCCTTTCCGGTCTCCGCTTGGCAAGCCTCGAACTGACGCTCCTGAGCTGCTGCTGCGCGCTCCTTGCGTTGGCCGGCGTCCCGCTGTTCGCCACAGGCCTTTTCCTGCTTGCCCTTGCCAACGCCGCGATGCTCGGACGAGCCCGAGACCAGCGGCCGCAGATCGATAGGAGAAGCGACGATGGTCCACGAGATCCAGGACATGCCACCAGGCACGGTGGGACTGCGCGTCACGGGCAAGCTCACTCGCGACGGACTACCGCGGCGTGATCGAGCCGGCGCTGCGCGACGCCGTCGCGAGCGGTGAGGTCCGGCTCATGCTCGTCGCCGCAGAGGAGCTTCGATCACATGAGCATCGGCGCCCGGATCGAGGACGCCAAGACGAACCTCCGCCTCGGGCTCGTTCACCTCTCGGCGTGGAAGCGCAGCGCGATCGTCTCCGACACCGGATGGGTTCGCAGGGCATTCACGCTGCTCGGATGGCTCACGCCGGTCAAGATCCGGGTCTGGCGCTCGCGACGAAGAGCGCCAAGCCAAATCGTGGGTCTCCGCCGACTGACCTTCAGGGGCTTCGGCGGCGCGCTTGGCTGCTATGGCGACAGCCATGGCCGGGAAGCTGGTCGGCCACCGCGGTCACCCGCTTCGCTCGCACCTCGCGCATCGCGAGCCAGTTAGCGGCTGCCCCGCAACGCGCGGGAAGTGCGCATCTCGGCGGTCGGCCGCCGCCTCGTCGCCGGACGACCCTTCGAGATGCTCGAGTTCCGCGCAAGGGAGGTTTGGGTACCACTCGCTGCCGAGTACTGCGCCGAGGCAGAAGCGGGGCTCGGGGGCTCGGTGCACGATCGGTTGGGTCCCAGTTTTCGATCGCACTCGCCACGCGTTTTGCGGCCTTTCGAGCGGGTAGGTCAGCGGTGTGGCGGTAGAGCAGGAGATCCAGGCCTCTGAGGCGGCCACTCCTACGGCGCGTCCCGGTGGGCAGGGGATCAATCGCCGTCGCTCGTTGATCTCCGGGGTGCTGTGTGGGGTCGGACTAGCGGGTTTTGTCGATGAGACGGTGTTTCATCAGCTCCTCCACTGGCATCACTTCTACGACAAGTCAACGCCGTCGTGGGGCCTGATCTCCGACGGGATGTTTCACGCCGCGAGCTGGGTGTGCATTGTCGGTGGTCTGTTCCTGTTCGCGGACCTGCGCCGTCGAGCAAGCCTCGGCGCTCTGTGGCTCTGGTCCGGCTTCTTCTTCGGCTTGGGTGGATTCCAGCTCTATGACGGGACCGTGCAGCACAAGTGGTGGCGGTTTCATCAGATCCGGTACCACGTCGACATCCTGCCCTACGACCTGGTTTGGAACGTACTCGCGGCGACCGCGTTGCTGGTCGGGGTACTGCTGCTGCTGGGCGCCCGGCGCCAGCCGCCGCCGGTCGTGATCGGCCGCTCCTCGGCGTGAGCTCCCGCATGGGCGTGGGCTGGTTGAGTGACTGGACGCTGGCGCCCGTCCCATGCGCGCTACTGGTCGTTGCCCCGGCGCTTTACGGGCATGCGGTCGCCAGGCTGCACCGACGCGGTAAGCGCTGGAGCTGGAGGCGCAGCGCGAGCTTTCTCGCGGGATGCGCCGTCATCCTGCTCGCGCTCTGCTCCCCGCTGGCCGTGCATGACGAACTCTTCCCGGTGCACATGGTCCAGCACCTCCTGGTGGGGATGCTGGCGCCGCTGTTGCTGGCGCTCTCCGCCCCTGTGACGCTCACGCTCGCCACGGTTTCATCCCGCGTCCGCCGCTGGGTCGTGCGGCTCCTTCACTCGAGATTCATTCGCGCCTTCGCCTCTCCGCCCGTAGCCGCCCTGATCTACGTGGGATCCATGTGGGCGCTGTACCTCACGCCGCTGTTCGCGCAGACCGTGCATCACCCCTTGCTGCACGAGGCGATGCACCTGCACTACCTGCTCGCGGGATGCCTGTTCATGTGGCCGTTGGTGGGGCTTGACCCTATGCCGCGCCGCGGCACGCTACGGCTGCGCGTCGGCGTGCTGCTGTTCGCGCTTGGCTCCCACGCCGCCTTGGCGAAGCTGATTTACGCTGGCTGGCTAGGCGGCGGCCTTGCGAGCACCCTACCTGCGCCGGAGATACACACAGGAGCTCAGATCATGTACTACGGTGGCGATCTGATCGACCTCGCGCTACTGGTCACGTTCTTCGCGCAGTGGTACGCCGCCGGCGGTCGCCTGCTCGCCCGCGAGCAGCGCAGACTTGCCAGGATTCCCGTGGAAAGCATCCGGTCGCGTCGGCTGCCTCCAGCTCCGGATATTGCGGGAGCCGCAATCAGCCGACAGCCCGACACCGCCTATTAGCAGCAAAAAGCAGAACTCGGCGACTGGGTCGTCGCCGGGCCTCCTCCTCGCCAACAGCGAGGCCCGGCACGTGGTCGATCTGCTCGTCCTCGCGGCCGACGACGCCGAAGACCTGCAAATTCGCCGAAGCAGGGTGGGTCAGCCTCAGATTGCCTCGTTGCGCGCCCTGCTTCGCGCTCACACGAGGGAAGCGGCCGAGGTCAGAAGACGGCCGGAGCTTCCCCGGATTTCGCCAATCTCGAGACGCGCCGCGTCGTCAGTCGCTCTGCCCCTTTCCCGATCAGCGCGGAGTTGCGGTTTGGCATGAGCCCAGGTGCGGTGCCGACGCCGACCAGCGCCCGCGACGGCGCTTGCTGACCGCGTGCTTCGCGCCGGCCAGCAAACACACTGGGTGCTCTCGGATCGTCCAAATCCGAGCGTGCGCCTCCCCGGCTCGGCGCGACTGCTTTTGTCCTCACGCCCGCTTGGGCCGCGCCATCGCAATGGCGACGACGGAGCGGCCCGCTGGGTCGGCGAACTGACGATCGAGTTCGACAGATAGCACTCGTCCGCCGTCGCTGGCCCGCGTCATCCCCTGGTCGCCAACTCGATTGTGCGGTCGACGACGACGCGTCGAGCAGAGGACTCGTCCGCGTTGGGACCTGCTCGGGTCGAACCACGAATCCTCAGCCTCCGACGACCGGAAGCAGTTGACCGGGCGTGTGCCGCGAGCGATCGCACTGCGACCACCAGCAGACCGCCGCGCGCCACGGCGAGCTGAACGAAGGGCACACGCCCGGACAGCCTCCGGGTACGACGCTACCCACCGGGTAGCCAGATGCCGTCCCCCTCGATCAGGCACGCGTCCGCTCCGGGCATGCAGGTCGCGCCGGCGGACACCTTGTACTCGACCTTCGTGAAGTTCAGAGACAACGACTCCGACGGGGTGCCGGCGAGGCTCTCCACCATCACGTCGGTGAAGACGTACTTGAGCTGCGGCGTCACGACCTCGACGCGGGCGAGGTGCCTCCCCGCCAGCCCACCCGCCGCCGGCGCGGTGACAATCACTCGGTGGTGAGCTTGATCGAGCACGGCTGAGGTGACCGCGAGCTGAATCGTGTTCGACGTGCCGTCGGCGCTCGCAGCCGCGGATGCCGGCCCAGTCGCAGCCATCAGCCCCACGAGCGCGACGGCCATACCGATCGCGGCGCGACGGAGGAAGTGGATGCGCAGTCCATCCCGCCGGTCTGCGGCTCGCTCGTTAACAGTAGTCATGCTGCCCCCTTCGTTTCGTGCACGAGCACCGAACTCGCGCTGTTGGTTTCTCTGGAGTACGCCCAAACGCGCAAACCGGTTCGACCGGCGCGTCGATCCGGCGACGGTCATGCAGCACCAGGCTCACCCGGCACAGCGAGCGGTCTCACGATCGCCAGCGGCTGCAACGTTGCTCCGCCGCACGTTGCACAAGTCGGCCGGGGCCAGAACCGCGACGCCGTCGCGCCGGGCGACCGCGGCCGGCGCTCCGTCGGGCGAAGCCGTAGCAAGCGGCGAGGCGACCTCGCGCTTGCTCAGCCTCAGCGCCGCAGCGTTCCGCAAGCGGTCGTCGCGGTGCGACTCGACGACCGGGCTCGGCGGAGCAACAGTCAGTGCATCCGACACCGCGCTGCCGCTCCCGCCTGAAGCCGGCGGTGCCCGTCTTTGCCTCGAAGCGACAGCGCCGCTGCGCATGGCCGCGCTCAGCATCGCGCTGTCGCTGATCGTCGTCCATTGCGGCAGTCGGTTCGTTGGCGGCGAGGTCAACGCTGAAGAGCAGTCGCCGCCCGAGACAGCCAGCCAGAGGATGCTGAATCGCAAGGTCGTCGGACGGCACCGAGAGCGAGGCGCAGCGCCTCTATGCGGACGAGAGCCTTATCAGCGACGGCGACCCTCGTCGGCAAGACCCAGGAGCAGGTCAGAGCCGTCGGCCACCGGCGCGACGTCGACTACCTCCGCGACCCGGCGACGGCCTCAATGAGAGCGGGCTCGCCGACGGCGGGTACGGACTCGAGGATCCAGCGGCCGGGCTTGAGGGTTGCTCTCGGTGGCGGCGTACGATGAGCGCCGATGACTGGGCCGAGAAAGCCCCGCAAGGCGTCCTGGCGCGAGCTACCGCCCGCCGAGATGGCCGCTCATTTGATCGCCACGCCCACGATCGCTGACGGCGTCTGGACGTCGGAGCCGCGCCTGCTTCGCGAGAAGCGCTCGGACTTCGTGCGCCGCGTCCTGCTCGGCGAGACGCCGGAGCCCGAGCCGGAGACGTCTGAGGCTGAGGCCGCAGAGGTGGCCGACCAGAAGTGCTACCTCCTCAACACTGATGGAGGCAACTCCGGGAACCCGTTGGGCCGCGCGGCGATCGGTGCGCTCTTGCGAACGCGCAGTCTGGTCACCATGGCTCAGATCTCGAAGGCAATCGGACCTGCCACCCACAACGTGGGCGGCATCAGTTGGCCACCCCGCGCGACGCCATTCGCCTCTCGCCTCACAACAGTCCGTCGCTATCCGACGACGGACGCAAACTCGCATACCTGCGGGCTATCGGTTGCATGTGTGCAACACCGGGCACCAGCTCTCGAACGTGGTTCTACATTGCGGATGGAGGCAGAGACCGACCCTCTCGCGCAGACTCATCGCCCGTGTGTGGATGGGGAACAAAGAGCCGCCCCCGGGTGCGCCGGGGCCACGCACCAGCTTTCCGCGCATTCCAAGACGCGTGAAGCCCGCTCGAGGATGCCCGTGCTGTCGCGGATGCGGGGCTGGCCGCCCGACGGGTTATCTGGCGCTTGACGCTGGGGGGGCAGCCCGCAAGAGTTCTGTGGCGCTCACCGTCGATCCAGTCTGTAAAGGCGAGAACTCGACGCCGGGAGGTGCCGGATGAAAGCGATCGTGGTGGCCGACCAGGCTGCGGGAACGTCCGGGATGACGTTGATGGAACGGCCCGAGCCGACGGCGGCGATCAACGACGTGCTCGTGGCGGTTCATGCGGTGGGCTTCGTCTCCAGTGAGCTGGAGTGGCCCTCGACCTGGACCGATCGCGCCGGCCGTGAACGGGCGCCCTCGATTCCGGGCCATGAGCTTGCCGGAGTGGTCACCGCTCTGGGCTACGGCACGACGGGAGTGTCGGTGGGTCAGCGGGTGGTCGGTCTCGCCGACTGGCATCGCGACGGCAGCTTGGCTGAGTATGTCGCGATCGAGGCGCGTAACCTCGCGCCCCTGCCAGGCGACGTCGAGTTCGCGGTCGCCGCGTCGTTGCCGATCTCTGGCCTGACAGCGTGGCAGGGACTGTTCCAGCATGGCCGTCTGCAGCCGGGACAGACCGTCCTGGCACACGGTGCGGCCGGCGCCGTCGGGACGATGGTGACCCAGCTCGCGCGCGAGGCCGGCGCCCATGTCATCGGCACGGGACGCGCCGCGGACCGCGAGAAGGCTCTCGACTTCGGCGCCCACGAGTTCCTGGACCTGGAGAACGACACCCTCGAAGACCTCGCCGGAGTCGATCTCGTCTTCGACGTCATCGGCGGCGAGATCCAGGACCGGTCTGCAGCCCTGCTCCGCCCCGGAGGGGTCCTGGTGTCGATCGTCGGGCCGGTCGGGGCGCGGCCGACTGCCGGCCCGGCCGTCGACTTCGTTGTCGAGTCCGATCGCGCCCAGCTCACTGAGATCGTCGAACGAGTGCGCGACGGACGACTGCGGCCGAACATCGGCGTCACGACGTCCCTTGACGATGCCGTCGCGACACTCAACTCATCCGACCGCCGCAACGGGAAGACGATCATCAGCGTTCGTCCATAAGGACTCAGACGCAGCGGCCCCCGTT